>JAIBCL010000041.1 GCA_019694165.1 Verrucomicrobiaceae bacterium
TGCAGGAGCATGAGTCATAGGGTTGGAGAGGCTTCATGTTCATCCTGCCAATCCTGTAATCCTGTCCAATACTCCGGCAGGCGCGGGGCGATGCGCGGGAGGCGGGAGTTCTTTTTTGACAGGATTGGCAGGATTCTCAGGATTTGCAGGAGCATGAGTCATAGGGTTGGAGAGGCTTCATGTTCATCCTGCCAATCCTGTAATCCTGTCCAATACTCCGGCAGGCGCGGGGCGATGCGCGGGAGGCGGGAGTTCTTTTTTGACAGGATTGCAGGATTCTCAGGATTTACAGGAGCATGAGTCATAGGGTTGGAGAGGCTTCATGTTCATCCTGCCAATCCTGTAATCCTGTCCAATACTCCGGCTGGCGCGGACGATGCGCGGGGAGATCACCAGCCCGCTGGATGATTTGTGAGCAGGGAGCGGGGAGGTAAGTCAGGGAAGTTTTTCTGCCACCATCTTTCCGCCTGATTCAGCACCAACCCTCAACGGCGACGGACGATGCGCGGCGGCAAGGGCGACAAGGACCGGACGACGATGCTGCCGACGGGAGGTTGATCGTTGTTGGTCAATGGTGGACAGGATGAGATGCGCAGCGCTGCATCATGGCCCGCTCTCCTGGCTAACTTCGCCCGAAGGTACTCCCCCTTCCGCATCCCGGCCTCAGGGATTCAAGTGCTCTGTGGTTGCATGTTTGCATCCATTCTGTGAAAAATCACTCGAGGCAGGCCCTTGCAAGCATGGCCGAAAAAAAACATGCCATTCCGGGACAACCATCCCGGGAAGGCTTCGAGAGAAGAATGTGGAATGGGATGCGGAGACTCGATGCGAAATCTGGAGGAAATACTCGATTGGGTCGCCGGTGAATCACAAACCACTGATAATGAACGGGTTGTGGCGGAAATTTGGAGCAGCTCGCAGCGGGTACAACGGCGCTGACGGCGGGTACAACCGGGTTGACGATGGGTACAACCGGGCGCGCAGCGGGTACAACGGGGCTTACAGCCGGTAGAACCGCGCTGACAGCGGGTACAACCGGGCGCGCAGCGGGTACAACGAGTCTGACGGCGGCTGCAACCGGACTGTCGCAGGGTACAAACCGGCTGTCGGCCGATTCAACCGGGGTGGCGGAGGGTACAACTGCGGTGGCGCGGATGCCATTTTGAACTGGAGCGGCTTGGGCGGCAGCCTCCGGCGCATGAATACCGTCATCCTCAAAACTGGATGCGCCCCGGACTCCGCTCCTTCCCATTTTCAAAAGGGGCCGCGGCATTCCACCATCATCGCCGTCCTTTTTTCTTCTTCGAGCGCCCGCGCATGATGTCCAGCGCGCGCTTCTCGTCGTCGAGCACGGTGGTGTAGGTGTAGTTGAAGTTCTCCAGCCTCCGGCGCTCGATCTTCTGATTGATGAGGCGCTCGATGCTCTGCACATACGGCAGCTCGTCGGCGGCGAAGAGCGTGAAGGCATCGCCTTCCTTCTGCGCGCGGCCGGTGCGGCCGATGCGGTGGACGTAGTCCTCGGGATTCTCGGGCACCATGTAATTGATGACGTGCGTCACGCCGCTGATGTCGAGTCCGCGTGCCGCCACGTCGGTGGCGACGATGACCTCGACCTTGCCCTCGCGGAAGTCCTGCAGCGCGCGTTCGCGTTCCTTTTGTGAAATGTCGCCATGCATCACGGCGGCCTTGTGCTCGCCATCGGTCTGTATCGTGGAGAAGAGCCTGTCGGCGTCCATCTTCGTGCGCGTGAAGATCATCACGCTGTGGAAGTCCGTGCGGCGCAGCAGCTCGAGCAGCAATTCCTCACGCTGCGAGCTGGCGACCGGATACAAGTAGTGGCTCACGGTTTCCGACGGCGAGAAGCGGATGCCCACCTCCACGCTCTCCGGTTCCTTGAGCGCCCAGTCCGCGAGGCTCTTGATCTGCGCGGGCATCGTGGCGGAGAAAAACAAGGTCTGGCGCGAACGCGGAGTTTTTTCTACGATGCGGCGCACGTCAGGCAGGAAGCCCATGTCGAGCATCCGGTCCACCTCGTCGAGAATGAGCACCTCGATCGTGTCGAGGTTCACCGTGCGGTCCTGCATGAAGTCGAGCAGGCGGCCTGGCGTGGCCACCACGATATCGACGCCTTGCTGCAAACCTTTGCGCTGCTTGTCATAGCCCACGCCACCATGCACCAGCAGCGTGCGAAGACCGGTGTATTTTCCCAGCTTCTCGAAGTTCTCCACGACCTGCGCCGCGAGTTCCCGCGTCGGCTCCAGGATGAGGCAGCGCATCGCGCCCGGCGCGCCGAGTTTTGTGATCACCGGCATGCCGAATGCAGCGGTCTTGCCCGTGCCCGTCTGCGAGGCACCGACGAGATCCTTGCCTGCGAGCACGATGGGCGCGGCCTTCTCCTGGATCTCCGTCGGCTTCTCGTATCCGAAGTCCCGCACGGCGGCAAGGACGGCATTGGAGACTCCGAGCGTCTGAAACGCCTCGGGATACGGCCCATCCGGCACTTCCGGCGCAGGCGGAGGTGGCACCGGTTCGTAGTTCGTGCGCGGCGCGCGGGTTTCTTCGTCGTCTTCGCGACGCGGACCGCGGCCTCTGCCGCCGCGCCCGCCACGTTCCCCACGACCACCACCCTCGCGATCGCGGCGCGGCCGGTCATCCCGGCGCCCACGTTCATCACCTTCGCGGCGCGGCCTGTCCTCACGGCGCGGACGCTCGCCGCCTTCGCGCTGCGCCGCGTGGTCGCGTTCGATGCGGATGCCGTGGGATTTCGGCCTCGCTGCCTGGCCGTGCGGACGCTCTTTCTCCTGGTGGCCTTTCTCCCTCGGCTTCTCCTCGTGGTGCCGGCTCTCAGCTTTGTCTTTTTTCCCGCCGAGGCCGACGATGCGCTTCAGGCCGGCCTTCAATTTGCCGAGAAGGGAGGGTTTCGATGGTTTGGAGTGACGATGGTCGGACACGATGGTCGGTTGGGTCTGTGATTCTGCCTCATCAACGCGCACGCGGCGCGTTTATGATGCGACCGCCACGCTTTTTTCTCGCGGTGGCGGCTCCCACGATTCAGCGTGAAGCGGCGGCCCGGCGGTCTGTGCGCAGCACATCGCGGTGATCCGGCGGCTCGTCAAGCGGGGGATTGACCCGCCAGCGCCGCCTGCGCGCGCGCCTTTGCCTCCTCCGCCTTCCGCAAAATCTCATCCGGCGATGGCAGCGAGGCCAGCACGTCCATCGGGATGAATCCATCGCCGACCAGCTTCGTGAGGCACTTCTTGCGCTCGTCCAGAGCCTTGTCCGGACTGCGCTCCTTCGAGAATCGGCTCTTCGCCGCCGCGCTGCGATCCTTCAGCGCCGAGTAGATGTCGCCGCCCAGCAGCGAGGAAATGTCCACCTTCATCTTCTCGCGGCCGTGATCCGCCGCGCTCACGTCGTCGCCATTGATCGGCCCCGCCTGATACTTCGGGAACATGATCGCCACCTCGGGGCACACGCGGCTGCACGCGGGGCAGTTCGTCTTGCAGTTGTCATTGTTCTGCACCTGGATCTTGCCCTCCTTGCTCACGCCATACACGTCGAAGAGGCAGAAGCTCAGACATTGCATGCAGTTCGTGCAGCGGGAGTAATCGATCACCGGAAACCATGGCTTCCATTTGCCGGGCTCGTTCATCGGCGTCTCTCCGCGCGCCTTCTCCACCAGCGCCACCACCCCGTTCGCATCGAGGTCCGTGATGTCCCGCGCGTCGATCTTCACCTGCCCGGTCACGTCTTCGAGCACCGGCGCCTGGCGGTTCGGAAACGATCCGAGCACCAGCAGGCTGCGCTCGTCATGCGGCATCGACGACGCCGCTCCGCCCGCCGCCGCGCGCGTCACCGCATAGCCCTTGTCCAGCAACGCCGCCAGCACCTGCGCGCGAGCGGCGGCAGGCAGCGAAAGGGAACCGTCGCCTTCGTAAAGGACGACTCGGAGCGGGCGGTGGGTGTGGGTGATCATGGGCAGGGTCCAAAGTTCGCGTTCATACTGTCTCTCAACCGGCGGAGTCTTGATGCATCATCCGCACAACGCAAACGACAGTCCAGAGCGTCCCGCGAATCGCAACCCGGCGATGTGGCACCCGCTCGCAACAGGCGACCGTTCTCCTCAGCCCGTCCGTTGTTCACGCATCAGCTTTCCGTCCGCTCCCGCTCCGGCGATACAAGCTGCGTCAGCGGCAAAGGATGCCATCTCCAACATCGCGTTTCAGCCCCCCCCCACAACGCCCTCAAACGTCCGAAAGGACCCCTCTATCCCCGTCTTCAGCCCCGCCGCGCGCCAAAGCAGCCCTCTCCACCGCCCCGGCATCCGCCTGCCAGCCCGCCCGTTCTCCGACCCTGCTCGGCTTCGCCAAGGCCTCCCCCGCCTGGTTCCTGATGTCCCCTTCGGAAAACCTTGCCTTCTCATCCGCTGTTCGCTTTGATGGACGGCAACTTTTCTCACCTCTCCCAATGCCCCGCGTCGCCAAATCGAAACCCGCCGACTCCACCGCCAACCTCGGCTTTGAGGCGAAGCTCTGGCTCGCCGCCGACAAGCTCCGGAACAACATGGACGCGGCGGAACCGGAGCGAAGCGGAGATAGCCAGCCGCAGGCTGCCCGCAGGGCGAGCGAAGCGAGGCAATACAAGCACGTCGTCCTCGGGCTCATCTTCCTCAAATACATCTCCGATTCCTTCGAGGAGCACCACGCCAGGCTGAAGGCCGGCAAGGGCGACTACGCCGGGGCGAATCCCGAGGACCCGGACGAGCCGAGCGGAGCGAGACAGACTGCCGCAGGCAGCCCGAAGGGTGAGCGCGGAGGCGCGAATCAATACCGCGCCGAGAACATCTTCTGGGTGCCGCCTGCCGCGCGGTGGAGCTATCTGCAAAACAGCGCCAAGCAGCCCACCATGGGAACGTCGAACCCCGAAGTGCGAATGCCGAACCGCAGCGGCTTCGCTTCGGTATTTGAAATTCGACAATCGAAATTCGCATGAGTGAAGAACTGAAGAAACGAACGAAGAAGTTTGCCCTCGACGTCATCGAGTTGGCCGCTGGAGTGCCTCATGTGTTGGAAAGCCGCCACGCCATCGGACAAGTCATCCGTTCGTCGAGTTCAGTTGCCGCCAATTATCGTTCAGCATGTCGTGGGAAGTCCAAAGCCGACTTCATCGCGAAGCTCGGCACAGTCGAGGAGGAGGCGGACGAAACCGGCTTCTGGCTCGAAATGCTCCGTGACATTGCCCAACGCCGACGCCTGAAACTCGAAACCCAAGCATCGCAGGAATTGACGCGTCTGCTCGACGAAGCGAACCAACTCGTGGCCATCACCGTGGCGTCACGCAAAACAGCAAGGGGTAACGAATGATGAACGCCGAACTTCAAATGACGAACGGAACGCTACCCGAAAGTCGTACTTGGCGCTGTGCATTGCCCCCAATTCGACATTCGAAACTCAGCATTCGTCATTCGCCTGCCTGGGTGCAGCACTTCATCCACCACCTCGCGCCGCATGGCATGGCCGGATTCGTCCTCGCCAATGGCAGCATGTCGTCGAACCAGTCCGGCGAAGGCGACATCCGCCGCGCCCTCATCGAGGCCGACCTCGTGGACTGCATGGTCGCCCTCCCCGGCCAGCTCTTCTACAGCACGCAGATTCCCGTCTGCCTCTGGTTCCTCGCGAAAAACAAAGCCGCCGAAGCCAAACGCGGCTTCCGCGACCGCCGCAAACAAACCCTCTTCATCGACGCCCGCAAACTCGGCGCCCTCATCGACCGCATTCTATGCAACTTTGTTAAACGAATTAGTCGAATCATAACAAACAATATCCTCCTTACACAATGTCACCACTAACTTGGTTTCACTTTTCGGATCTCCATTTCAAGAGCGTTGACGATTTTGATCGCTCTAGAGTCTTGAATACACTCTGGGCGGACATCGCAAAACAGATCGCTGAAGGCCTGCTTCCGGACTTTATCATCATCTCCGGCGATATAGCCTATAGCGGAAAGGCGTCCGAATATGAACGCGCCGAACGGGAGTTCCTGATTCCTCTATTGGAGAAAACTGGGGTTTCGAGGAAGAGAATTTATTTTGTTCCAGGCAATCATGATTTTGATCGCGAATACCTCGAATCGTTAAATCCAGTCACCATTCAAAGCTTGGGCAATCGTGATCACGTCAATGCCCTGCTCTCGGATGCTAAAAAACGCGAACTCTACCTCCAGCCTTTCCACGCATACTCTGATTTCGTGCGCCGGTTTACGTCTGGCGAATATTTCAAGAGTTCGCCTGCATTTTCCTACTGTGACACGTTTTCCCACGGCGGAATGACTATTCGCATTGTTGGTCTAAATACAGCATGGGCCTGCAACTATAGGTCATCTGGTAAGGAGCCTTCAGACAAGGGCCGCCTTCTATTGGGCGAGTTTCAGTTGGCTCAGACAGCCATCTTGCAAGGTGAACAAGCATTCACCATCTGCGCAATGCACCATCCTGTCGATTGGCTTGCTGAATTCGAAATCGCCATGCTTCGCCAGCAATTGTTGCAGGGAATGCAAATCCTCCATCATGGCCACGTGCATTTGGCATCCGAGATTGCGCATAGCAAGGCGCGCAACCACGATTGCATTATACTAGGCGCAGCCGCTTGTTACGACCGGCGTATTGGGAATGACTTCTATGCGAACGGCTACTCCATTCTTTCTCTGTCGCCTCAACAGGGTAACGTGACTTTGAAGCTCAGGCGGTATGTAGATTCACCAGCGCCACATTGGAGTTCCAATGAAGATGTGTTGGGTGAAGGCTCGCGAGGGGAACACAGATTTGCGCTGTCAATTCATTCCCTAGAGAGTCGGCCGCCGGGGACGAGTGCTGCGGCGGTTGTGACCAGCATTGACGAGCTTTGCCGACTATCTTCCAAACTGGCACCGCATGTTCCTGCGCTGAGGAAACTTATTTCGCTACCTCAATCGAGCAAGAAGCACTCCCCGGACAATCTTCTCGCACGCTACGAGGAGTTAGTTTGCGCGATTGTTTCAGAATCCAGCCTTCATCGCAGTAACGAGGAGACCCTTGCAGCGGCGCTTTCAGCCGTCTTCGGAACCCGATTTCTCCAACTCGCTGCAACTGGAATTGCTGCGAAGGCAACCACCCCGGTCGCAGCAAGCCTAAATCAAGTCTCCGACGAGTTGCTCTCGGCAATGCCGTCCGAGTTTGCTCAGGCGATTCGGACAGTAACGGCAATTTGGAGGTCAGTTTCGGAGAACTGGAATGCCACTCCATATAGCCTCACTCAGATTGCCGCAGTCGGAACAGTCCTGCACGCTACGGGCGCTCCAGTCGCGGCCTTGGTGGTGCTTCTGGTTTCAGAACCAGCTGCGGCCGTCGAAGTGATCCATGTTGAGGCACCACGCCTTGAGTCGGGCATCGATCTTCAATTGCCACGTCTTCTCCGCAGTCGGTTGCAGGGAGCATCCATCATTGAACTGACAATTCCAGATGCTAACGCAACTCAATTTATGGTGTTGTCACTGATTAGATTTCACCTCGAGGGGCGAATTGAAAAGATTGTCGAGGCGTTTGCCACTGCTGATCATGTCTTCCCTATTCAGGCAGTTCGTTTGCAGTTGCTTCAAGCGCCCGATACGTGGACCGAACAGAAATTCACGGTCGACACACCGAGAATCATTCATCTTCTGATGGGATCAGAGCTTTACGGTGGCCACAGCAAGGATGTCTGGTTTAGGGAACTCCTACAAAATGCAATCGACGCGTGTGCCTGTCGCAAGCGAATTGAGGAAGACTCGTATGATCCTTTAGTGTCGATGTCATATTCCGTTGAAGACAGAAAGTTCTCAATCATTGACAACGGGCTTGGGATGAATCGTGCGCACATTGACTGGTATTTATGTCGGGTGGGCCGAAGTATATGGAGAAGCGAAGAGCTGACAAAGCAGTTCAAAGATAAGACGACAAAGAAAATGAGCATTGGCCGCTTCGGTGTCGGCTTTCTATCAGTATTCGAAGCGGCTTCGGAAGTCGTTGTAACAACAAGACACTGCAAGGATGGCATTGGACATCAACTACGGATTACGAGTCCGCAGGAACCATTCTTCGTGAAGGAGGCCAATGTTGCCGTCGCGGGAACTGAAATCCAGCTCCGTTTTCCAGCCGGCTATGAACCCAGCTTGTATCAGTTGGCACGCTTGTTTTTGGTCTATCGTCCGAAAATTTGTTCGCTTATTGGGGTCGCTGATATTCCCGAACACGCCGAAGCGGCTTTAGACCGCGAAATACGAGAAGCGGGTGGCGAGGATTTGGTATGGCATAAGGCGCAGGAACAACTCACTTCCATTTCTGCTACTATCCACGTTGCCATCCCGATCCTCGGGAAAGTTGTCGCTGACAAGAAGGATCCATTCCCCTCGCAATCGAAGATTCGCCTATCAAATGGAGGAATCGCTGTGGGTGAAACGTCAGGTGAGTGGATCGGCGCGGAGAGAGAATACGGTGAGACACCAAGTTCGGGGGTCAACGGAATAGTTGCAATCGTTGATTTCGAAACTGGATTCGCACCGGTTACAGTCTCTCGAAATGGAGTGAAGGTTTCGGAAGCTGACGCTAGACAGGTTGTCGAAATGTTCGCAAAACTGTGCGGCGATGCATGGCGGCTCTATGCAGAGGAGTTGTTTTCTGACGCAGGAGACCGCCTGGCGAAGACTCGAGTGCTGCTGCGTGCACTCAACCGCAGTGCGAAAATCCCGGGATGGCGCTCTATGTCCAAGGGTTGGGCAGAGAACGATATCTTGGTTAGTAAGGCAGTTTCGATACTCAAAGAATTCGGCCTTTTGGAAGTGCAGGAGGATCAAGCTGGAAATAAAATCCGCTCGATAGGAATCGGCGAACTTGCCGAGAGCGATGAGCAAGTGACGTTGACTACTGCGGAACTTGCTAAATCCTATCTGTTTCAACTTTATTGGCGGCAACGAGGTGTTGCTCGTCTAATTCTTGTTCCCGATGCGAGGTCCGCTCTTCTCCTGCAGGCGTGTAATCCAAAGTGGAGAATTGCCAAATCCGATGGGGACATCTGGGAGCTGGTTGAGATTACTGAGAGGCGAGACTTGAAGCTTTGTTCACTGATCCCGGCAGAGGTTGCCTTCGCAGATAAGAGTTATTTCAAGGACGATTCGTATTTCACCGCATCATTGCCCCGTAAGCGAGCACGCCCTCAGGATGTAGTGGGAATGAGTCGGTTCGACGCGGTGGACATCTCCCCACGCGTGTTGCTCAACTGCGACCATGTTGTATGGACCAGATTGGAGAGGCGACTACTGGACGGAAAGGTAGCAGAAGAGAGTATTCGCGACGCTTTCAAGATGCTGCTCGGCCTGGTCATAGATGAGAAATCCAAGACGCGACGAGAGCATGAGTTCAGAAGTGTGTTGAAACGTTTTCTAGGGTTGGCAGAGTTGAAAAGCGATACCGCTGCGAAAATTGAGTATTCGTGAACCGTCCGGAATCTTCGCGCACCTCACCACTTATCGGCAGCAGTTAACCAGGAGTGGTTCAAGGTCTGGCGCATGATCAATGGCGAGGGCGACGTGCCGAAGACGGCGCTGGCGCTGGAGCTGGAGGTGCTGGTGCACGGGGTGTTTGAGCGGCAGCGCTTCCTCGACCTGCTCCAGCATTTCATCGTCTTTGAGGAGAACCCGGACACGGGAGCCATCCACAAGATCATCACGGGCTACCATCAATTCCACGCGGTGAACGCGGCCATCGAGGAAACGGTGCGCGCCAGCGGCATGAGCGAAAGCAGCGTGCTGCGGGAGGAACCGCCGGGCCGTCACTGGGCCGGGAAGATGCACGGCGGCAAGCCGGGCGACCGTCGCGCGGGCGTGGTCTGGCACACGCAGGGCAGCGGCAAGAGCTTCACCATGCTCTTCTTCGCCGCCCGCGTGATCCGCGAGGCCGCGATGCAGAATCCGACGCTGGTGGTGCTGACCGACCGCAACGACCTCGACGACCAGCTTTTCGGCCAGTTCCAACGCTGCGCGGACATCCTCGGCCAGACACCCGTGCAGGCCGCAAGCCGTGACAAGCTGCGCGAGCTGCTGGCCGTGGCGAGCGGCGGCGTGGTCTTCACCACCATTCAGAAGTTTCTCCCGGAGAAGGGCGAGAAGATGCCCTGCCTGAGCGAGCGCCGGAACATCATCGTCATCGCCGATGAAGCGCACCGCTCGCAGTATGACCTCATCGACGGACTCGCCCGTCACATGCGCGATGCGCTGCCGGACGCGAGCTTCATCGGCTTCACCGGGACGCCCATCGAGAAAACGGACGCCAACACGCGGGCGGTCTTTGGCGATTACATCAGCATCTACGACATCCAGCGCGCCGTCGCCGACAAGGCCACGGTGCCGATCTATTACGAGAGCCGCATCGCCAAGCTGGGCCTGAACGCCAGCGAGCTGCCGAAGCTGGACGCGGAGTTTGAAGAGATCACCGAAGGCGAGGAGCTGACGAAGAAGGAGAAGCTCAAAACCAAGTGGGCCGCGCTGGAGGCGCTGGTGGGCGATCCGAAACGCATCGCACTCATCGCCGCCGATCTGGTGGCACACTTTGAGAAGCGCACCGAGGCGATGGACGGCAAGGCGATGGTCGTCTGCATGAGCCGCCGCATTTGACTCCCTCGCGGCCCCGCTCGGTCGGGCTTCGCCCAGCACTGCGTGCTGTCTATCTCGGCCGGCCCGCCTGCCTCCCTCGGTTGCGTGGACCTTTACGAGGCGCTCATCAAGCTGAGGCCCGAGTGGGCGAGTGCGAAGGATGACGACGCCGAAACCGAGAAGGGCAAGGCCTGCGTGGCAAAGGTCATCATGACCGGCAGCGCCGACGACGGCCCCGAGTGGCAGCCGCACATTTGACTCCTTCGCCCCCGGCTCAGTCGGGCTGCGCCCAACGCTTCGCATTGTCCATCTCGGTCGCCCCGCTTGGCTCCCTCGGTTGCAACAAGGAGAAGCGCCGCAAGCTGGCGAACCGGTTGACTCATCCGCCGCCTCACGGCGGATTCGCCCTGCGGGCTGCCTGCGGCAGTCTGTCTCGCCTCCCGCCGGTCGGCTCGGCTCAAGGACAGCAAAGACCCGTTCCGCATCGTGATCGTGCGCGACATGTGGCTGACCGGCTTTGACGCGCCCTGCCTGCACACGATGTATGCCGACAAGCCGATGCAGGGCCACGGTCTCATGCAGGCCATCGCCCGCGTGAACCGCGTGTTTCGCGACAAGCCGGGCGGGCTGGTCGTGGATTACCTCGGCCTCGCCGATCAACTCAAGCACGCCCTCGCCAACTACACCGAGAGCGGCGGCAAAGGCGATCCGACCTACGACACCAAGCAGGCCATCGCGATCATGCTGGAGAAGCACGGCATCGCCTGCGACATGCTACACGGCTCGGATTGGCAGAAGGCGGTGGGCGACGGCAAGAAGACGCTCTTTGCCCTGCCTGCGCTGCAAGAGCACGTCCTCGAACTCGAAGACGGCACGACCCGCTGGAACCAAGTCATCACCGAGCTGTCCCGCGCGTTGATGAACGCCCCCGCGTTCACCCTTCGGGCTGCCTGTCGGCAGTCTGTCTCGCTCCGCTCGGCTTGCCCTCTGCGCCGCCAGCGATGAAGCGACCGAGATTCGTGATGACGTGGCGCTGTTGACTCACCCGCCGCCTCTCGGCGGGTTCGCCCTGCGGGCTGCCTGCGGCAGTCTGTCTCGCCTCCCGCCAGTCGGCTCGGCTCCAAGCCATCCAGGCCGCGCTGAACAAGCAGCACAGCGGCAACCGCAAGACACCCGAGCAGATCGACGCGGCCATCCGCCAGCTCGTGAGCAAGGCCATCACGACCGACGGGAAGGTGATCGACGTTTTCGCCGCCGCCGGATTGCCCAAGCCGGACATTTCCATCCTGAGTGACGGCTTCCTCGCCGAAGTGCGCGGCCTGAAGCACAAGAACGTCGCCGCCGAACTGCTGGAGAAGCTGCTCAAGGATGAACTCAAGGTGCGCTCGAAGCGGAATCTCGTGCAGAGCCAGCTATTGGCTCCGGCATTCCCATGCCTGCGGGCTTCGCCCAGCGCTTCGCGCTGCCTGTCTCGCACGCTCCAGCGGCTCGGCTCAGCGAGAAGCTCAAGAAGACGCTCAACGCCTACCACAACCGCGCCATCAGCACGATGGAAGTGATCGAGGAACTCATCCGCCTCGCCAAGGAGATGGATGCCGCCACCAAGCGCGGCGAAGACCTCGGCCTGACCGATGACGAGATCGCCTTCTACGACGCCCTCGCCGCCAACGAATCCGCCGTGAAAGCCATGGGCGACGACAAACTCAAAGTCATCGCCGCCGAACTCATCACCCAGGTGCGCAAGAGCGTGACCATCGACTGGACGCTGCGTGAAGGCGCGAGAGCGAAGATTCGCGTGATGGTGAAGCGCATCCTGAACAAGTATGGCTACCCGCCGGATCTTCAGGAGGAAGCCGTGAAGACCGTGCTGCAACAGGCGGAACTGCTGTGTGCGGATTGGGTGTGACCAAGCCACGAGGCGGGCAGGAGTGCCCGCGCTCCTCAAGCGGCTGTGCGATGTCGGACGCGTTGTCCCCTCGCGCGGGGTGGCGGAAGCCAGCATGCTCCGAGGGGTTGCGCACGAATTGGCGCTGAAGACACAGTCTTTGCGGTTGCTTCCACTGATTCAGGAAGGCCCGCCGATTGCACTCATAAAACAATCAGCGGGCCTCCGTGAATCTTGTGGGAGATTTCCAGGCTTTCGCTGTCTTTGTCTGGTCTTCCCTCGCCTTCGCCCGCTTGAGCAGTTCGTGCGCAAGCGCTGGCGCGCTCGCAATTCCGCAAGGGCCTGCGCCGATGCCAATGCGCCATGTGCGGGATCAATCGTCTGCCACTGCATCCTTGTCGCGCGTGGCGGCCTGTTCCATGAGCCGGGTCATCTGCGCGAGCTGATCGGGCTGGCTCGTGGCGAGATTTCTGGATTCCGATGGATCGGCGGCCAGGTCGAAGAGTTCGGCGGTGGCGCCTTTTTTGCCCTCGGTGACGACGAGCTTCCAGTTCGCGTAGCGCACGGAGCGGGCGCGCCAGTTGGGTGCCACGGCGTAGAGGACGCGGTCGGGCAGGGGCTTGTGCTCCAGGAGCAGCGCGCTCAAGTCCGTGCCATCCCACTTCAGATCGGTGTCGGGTTTCCAGCCGGCGAGGGCGGTGAGCGTGGGCATCCAGTCGATGATTTGCACGGGGCTGTCCACCCGGCCGGGTTTCACGCGGCCGGGCCATGACACCAGGGCTGGCACGCGCGTGCCGCCTTCGTAGAGATCGCCCTTCTCGCCGCGCCAGGGCGTGTTGTTGCCCGGGAGCTTGCCGCCGGGGCAGTTGTCGTCGGGGTATTGCAGGTCGTTGTTTTCCGCGGTGCTGCCGCCGTTGTCGCTGGTGAAGACGATGATGGTGTCGCGGCGCAGGCCTTTCTTTTCGAGGGCGGCGAGGATGCGGCCGACGGCATCGTCGAGATGCATGACGCACGCGGCGTAGTGCCGGGGCACATCTCCGGTGATGGAAGCGGGCACGCGTTGCAGCCACTCCGCGGGCTCCTTGACCGGCAGATGCACGGCGGTGAAGGGAGCATAGAGGAAGAACGGCCTGTCCGGGCGCGACTCGATCCATTTGACGGCTTCAGCGGCGATGAGGTCGGTGACATGGCCCTGCTCATCGACGAAATTCTCATCGCGATGCCAGGTCTGCGCGAACCTGCCCTTCTTGTAGGAGTGATTCCACGGGCTGACTCCGCCGGCGAGCGATCCATACGAGTGATCGAAGCCGAAGTGGTTCGGCCCGTCCTCTGGCAGGGAGCCGAGGTGCCATTTGCCGGTGAGGCATGTGTCATAGCCTGCGCTCTTCAAGGCGCGGGGCAGTGTGACGGTGTCGCGGCGCAGTGCGCGCGGGTTTTGCGGCGTGGTCACATTGAAACGGCTCCAGCAGCGGCCCGTCATGAGCGCGCTGCGCGTGGGGCTGCACACGGGCGCGGAGTAGCTCTGCGTCAGCTCCAGCCCGTCGCGAGCCAGGCGGTCGAGCACCGGAGTGGGCGCGCTGCCGCCGTGAAAGCCTACGTCCGCGAAGCCGAGGTCATCGGCCATGATGAAGACGATGTTCGGCTGCACGGCCGCGGCGGCGGACAGGCTGAGCGCGAGACTGCCGAAGAGAAGGACGGTGCGTTTCATGGCGGCAAAGGAGCGTGGAAAGGCTGCCGCGCAAAGCAGTTCCGTCCGCAGCCGGACAACGGTACGCGGACGGGAATGGACGATGCCCGGCCCGTGCTGCCGTGGCGTGGCATCGCGTTGCCGTTGGGCAGGCCGGGCATGTGCGCGCGCCGTGCGCCGCTGGCGAGAGCCAGGCGGTGGTTCCCGCCAGTGGATCGAGTGAGCTGCTTCCGGGGCCTCGTCACGACAAGCTCAAAGCGAGCCGAATGCGGCGCGATAAAACTCCCAGTTCTTCCCGCCGAGCGCATCGAGCAGCGGCATCGCGCTGTGCCCCACGCCCGGCAGCACGGTGAAGGTGTGCTTGATGCCCAAAGCCGTGAAGCGGTCTGACAGGCGGCGGTTCAGCGGCCCGGTGCTGTCCTGGCGGCCCACGACGATGCGGATGGCGGTCGGTTGTGCCATCACACGTTCCGCGTTTTGCGCGGCCTGCATCCACGGGCTTTGCGCTTTGAAAAACTCCATGTCACCGCCATACACTTCCTTCAGAATGCGGTCGTGCTCCGCGGCGTCTGCCGTGGCGCGCGGTCCGGCGAATTCGAGATCGAGCGGCCCACCGGCGAGGATCGAGACCGCGCCGAAGATGTCGGGATGCCGCAGGCCGAGGCGGGCCGCGCCATAGCCGCCCATGCTGAAGCCCTCGATGATGCGGCCCTCGCGTCTGGCGATGGTGCGGAAGGCGGTGTCGATGTGCGCCACGAGATCCTTCACCACCACGGTCTCCATCGGCACCGCGCCATCCTTCGAGTCGCACCACATGCTCGTCGCCATTCCATTCGGAAACACCACGAGGGCGGGCGGGATCTTGCCGTCGCGCATCGCGCGGTCGAGATACGCCGAGAGCGGAGCGATGCCCTGCGCGCCTCCGCCTGTGCCATGCAGCCAGTAAAGCACGGGAAAGCGCCGGGCCGGCTCCGTGTCATACACGGCGGGCGTGTAAACATGGCAGCTCACCTGCGTCCGCGCCGCCGCGCTCTCAAAGGTGTGATGCTGCACGCGCGGAGCGCTCACCGGCGGCAGAATCCATTCCGGAGCAGCCGCATCGACCGGCCACGCAGCCAGCAACGACAGCAGTGCCGAACAAACGGAAATGAACCGGGAGCGGACCATGATGAGTGCGACAACGATGGCTATGCCTGCGAAGCTGCCGCGATGCTCCGCCACGGACCCTGCCGCAGCACGACTTCCGGCACGAGCGCCTCCCAGCCCGGAATGCCGCGGTGGATCATGTTGCGCACGGCGGCGCTGGTCTGGAAATGGAAATCCTGCATCTCCACGGTGAGCGGCCGGACGTTGCTCGTCTCCATCAGGTAGTCCAGCAGATGCCTTTGCTCCGGCGTGACCCTGGCATCCCTGGCCCCGAGCAGACGGCCGGTGGCGGGATCACCCATGGGATAGACATAAACGCGGACCTGGTTCTTGAAGAGCCGGCCGAAGGCTTCGAGCAGGCCGCCTTCGAGGTCGGTGCACCAGCGCTCGTTGAACAGCTCCTGAAAGAGCGGCTGGCCGAGCACGATGGCGATGGGCATGCGGGTGTGCCGCGCGAGATAGCCGCTGATGCGGTGAAACTCCGCATAGCGTGAGACGAGCACGTTCTTGCCCAGTGCCTGAAGGACGTTGGCGCGGGCGAGGAATTCGGCGTCGGGTACGTCGCATCCGGAGGCGAGGAGATTGTGCATCGTCAGTTCCAGAATTTCGACGTGGCCTTCCGCCTTCTCGCCAAAGTCGGCGCGGAAGGCCGAGCGGCACTGCTCGATCATGTCGAGATTGAGCTTTGTGATCGGGTCAAAGCTGCCGCGCTTCAGCATGACAGGCTTGTTGTAGAGCACGTCGGACACCTGCCAGATCTCGCCATTGGCGCCGAAGAGCGCTGCGTCCGAAAGGCCGAGCCGTACGAGTTTCAATGCCACGAGCCGGTCCTCGTAGTCGTGCGAGGCGAAGGCCGGGCCGGTGAAGTCGATCATGTCGATCTCCACGCGTTTGCGCGTCAGGTCGTCGAGCAGGCTCTCGAGCAGATCGCTCATCGAGGCGCGAAGGTAAAAGGCCGCGTATATCAGATTCACGCCGAGGATGCCCAGCGCCTCGGACTGCCGGGCATGGGAGTCATCGAGAAGACGCACATGCATCTGGATGTCATTTGGCGCGCCGCCGGGCTCGGATTGGAAACGCAGGCCCATCCAGCCGTGGCACTCCTGATTCGTATCACCGCGCGCCCGGGCCCGCACGGTGTCGGCCAGCGTGAAGAAATGCGTGGTGCCGCCACGTTTCGAGGCGAGGCGCTCGATGAGCATGGGATACTCGTGGGCGAGCATCGCGCACATGCGCTGGCGGGAGACATAGCGGCTGGCCTTCCCGTAGATTTCATCGCTGATCGTCATGTCATAGGCCGACATCGTCTTCGCGATGGTGCCCGAAGCGCCGCCGGCGCGGAAGAACCAGTGGGCGACCTCCTGACCGGCGCCGATCTCGGCAAAGGTGCCGTAGATCGTGCGCGCGAGGTTGATCTTGAGGGCTTTCTCAATCGCGGTGAGTCGTAATTCCGAAGGGGTGTCGGCCATGACCGAACCCATGCAGCAGATCGCGCGCCGATGCACGTTTGAAGAATCGCGTTTCTGATCCCGGCCAGCCGTCCGCCGGGCCGGCCCGGGACGAGCGAGCTTCGACCCACTTCAGGTTTTCACCGCACGGACCAGTTCCGTGCGGCGAGCACTGCCTCCGCCGCCGCGCCACAGTAGTCTCGAACTTCGAACGCCGGTTCACTGAACGAGGCACCGGTTGATCCCTCGACGAGGAGGCGTCATCGAGGAGGGGTGTCTGATCACTTCAACGGCACGCTCCACAGATGACCGCCGGAGGTGATGAACAGCGCCTTCCTGTCCGCTCCACCAAGGGCACAGTTGGTTGCTTCATCGGGTGCGGTCGGAATGAAATCGATGAGCTTGCCGTGTGGCGAGAGGATGTAGCAACCGGCCCTGAAGCGCGTGGTCTCGAACTCGTTGGCTTTGTTGAGTCCGCCCGCCACGTAGAGGCGGCCCGCTGCATCCATCTTCATGCCATCGGGACCACGGCTGTCTTTCCAGTCAAAGATCACTTTGCGAGTGCCTGGCTTCACGCCGCCATTTTCGCCCAAGGTGAAACGCAGCAGTCTCCGCGAGCCGCCGTGGTTGTTGTTATTGTTGTCGCAGATGTAAAGGTAGCGGTCGTCGGGCGAGATGAGGATGCCGTTGGGTCGTTCGACATCGCCGGGGCCGAGGATGAGGGTGACCTTGCCTGGAGCATCGATGCGATAGACTCCTTCGATTAACCTGGGGCAGAATGGATTGATATCCCTTGTGTCTCGAATCTCCATCCCATCCCTCGGGCCATAGCGCGGATCGGTGAAGTAGATGCGCCCCTTCGAATCGATGCACAGATCATTGGGCGAGTTGAAGCGCTTTCCCTTGTAGCGATCCGCCAGCACGGTGATGCGGCCGTCTTTATCCGTGCGCGTGACGCGGCGCAAACCGGACTCACAGGCGATGAGGTGACCTTCTCGATCGAAGAGCAAGCCGTTCGAGGCGTTGTTGCGAAAGACCGTAGTGCGGCCATCTGGTCCCATGCGATTGATGTGCTTGCCGTCGGTGAAGTAGAGCGAGCCATCCCTCCAAGCCGGCCCTTCTCCCGCGCCGATCTTCCCGTGATCCTTCGGCTTTGCGCCGGGGGCGACGGGGGATTGCATGGTGGAGCAGGCCGCCAGCGTAAAGGCGGCGGTAACGATGAGGGAGTGATGGAGCATGGTCATGGCGGTTACTTCAACGACTTGATATAGAGGATCAACGACTCAAGCTGCGAATCGCTCACGACGCCGGCATAGCTCGGCATCGCATACTCGCTGCGAGTGTAATCGACGTGACGCTTCGCGGAGGGATTGAGGATCGACTCGCGGATGTAGGCTTCGTCGGCGACGCACGAGCCTTTCTTTTTCTTCTCGTCGAGGTAGTCTCGTGTGGTGCCGAACAGGCCCTTCCACTTCGGGCCGATATGAAACAAGTCCTTGTCCTTCACCGAGTGGCAGGCCACGCAGCCGAGCATCTGCGACGCACGTTGCCCCTCTTCGATTGAGACGGGTCCCTTGGTCTGAGCGGCGGCAACGCGTGGCGTGAGATCGACGTTGAGTTTGCCAAAGCCTTCATTCTCGCTGTCGAAGGGCACGAGTTCATACGGCGTCGTGTAAGCGTTGTCAGCGACGGTGATGCCGTCGGCGCTGGCGATGGACCAGCCGATGCGGAGTTGCATCACGGGCTTCATACCGGGCACGCCGATGAAGACGCTTTTGCCGTCCTGACCGAGGTAAGCGCTGCTCGGCGTGAGCCAGTCGATGCCCGTGCCGCCGTCGGCTTTGTATTGCGCGCTGCCATAAGTATAGGCGCGCTTGTAGCCCCAGGTGGCGAGCGAGTAGCTGGAGGGATCAGCGGCCTTCTTCGGATCAAGCGCCACGTCGAAGCGCAGCAGCACGCCTTTGTCCGTCGGCACGATTTCGCGCGGTGTGAGCGATGGCGCGCCGGTGTAGCGCACGCGGCAGAGACCGGCGAGGGTATCGAGCGTGTTGCCCCAGCCGATGACCTGGAAACCAGCGAGATAGACGAAGCCGTCGATCGGATTCACACTGCCATTGAGCGGCGGGAAATCGAAGTCGCTGGTGAGGCTCATCACGCTCGCCTGCGGACGCTTGGCGCGGTCGTTGAAGATGATCCGCAGCAACTCGGGCTTGTTGAACGAGACCTCGACCATCTGATCGTTCAGCGGTCCCATCTTTGCATCGAAGAGCCAGATCTGTGACATCGCGGACGAGATGACGGCGTGCGGCGCCCAGGTGAGCGGCTCGGCGATGGGCGCGGGATATTTTTCCTTCGGCAGCTTGTCGCTGAGGAAGCCGTAGAACTGATGATCGCGCACGATGTGCAAAGGTGTGCTCGGGATGTATTGCCCTTCCTGATCGCTCGATGTGACGAGGCCGGTGCGCAGGTTCACGCCGATGCTGGGCTGGCGGAAGCCGTAGCCGAGCACGGTCGAGGTTTTGCCGTCGGCGGAGATGCGCAACACACTGCCGTTGTGCTTGCCAATCGTTGTAGCCTCTTGTCCGCCTTTCGCGATGACAAACTCGCCGTTTGGGGATAGTCGCAGTGTGCTGGGGAACTCGCGCATGTCGGCGGTTTGCGCGAAGCAGTTGGCGAACAACTCATGCACGTCAGCCTCGCCATCGTTGTTGGTGTCGCGGAGCTTCCAGATGCCGTTGCGATCAAAGACGAACAACTCGCCATCGCGGATGGCGCAGGTCATTGGCTCGTGCAGGCCGGAGGCGAAGCGCTTCCATTTCACGGGGCCGTTCGGTTCGTTCAGGCCGCGGATCATCCACACATCGCCATCGACGGTGACGCCAACGCCGGTGCCGTCCTTGAAGAACTGAATGTCCGCGATGCGCACCGCGCGCTTCCACGGGTTGTCGTCGGGCAGGTCGATGTGATCGACGACATACGCGTTCTTCGCGGTCGAGGGCTTGATCTTCGACACCGACTCCTGGGGCCAGCGAACACTCGGAGCTTCGGTGGGAATCTCGCGAGGCTTGATCGACGGCGCAGCGTGTTCGTCGCAGAGCGAAACACAAAACGATACCGCCTTCTCATGCGCTGGCACGCGGACGATCCACAGCGTGTCGTCGTGCTGAAGCTCCGCTGCGCCGGTGACCGTGACACCCGCTTCGACCTCTTGCGATGGGCCATTCATCTTGGCTCCGACAACCAGCAGCAGGTTCTTCGTCGATGGACTCACACTCACATGACGCTCCACCACGGCGCGACCGTCATGCTCCGATGCCAGCCATTGCTCGCGCACGTCCGCACCGCTGGCTGAGTATTCGAGCACCACGCCGCCTTTGACGAGTCGCACAGCTTTGAATCGACCAATGCTCTCGCTCACCGGACCACGCCCGACTTCCTCCGCGCTCGGCGCAGGCTCGCGCGGATCATCCATCGACACGCGCTCGCCACTTTGCCATCCAGGGAAGATGCCGTTGCCGATCCAGAACTTTCCATCCGGTTCTGGTGCAGGGAACTGACCGCCGGGAGTCTTGCGTCCAGCATCCAAATAGGAACCCTGCGCGAGTTCCTTGTCCGTCACACCTTTGCCACGCCACACAGCGGAGACGCGCAACAGATCGGTGTCGAAGCAGGCCCAGCACCCGTGATCGAGTTTCAGGATGATGCCTCGTGGCGTGAGATTGTTTTTGCCGACACCTTCGCGACGCGCGTCGAGGATCGACGAGTAGAACGGGAAATCGGGTTCCACCCACGCGGCCCAGGGCTGCGGTGGATAGACGTTCTTCTTCGACGGATCGGCGGCGAGCGCGATGGATTGAACGAGGGTGATGAGAGTCAGCAGTCGGGTGAGCATGTTCGCAACGATGAACGGACTCTGGAGGCGCGCCTAACGAACTTTTGATCGCCATTATGAAGCCGGCGTGATCGGTCGTGAATCGACAGAGCGCCATGTGGCCGGGACATTGGCAATGGACCATGGCGCAACGGACATCGAGGTTTTGCGCCCTTCCATTTCATCTTTGTCCCGGTGACGCGAGGACAGGGATGCAGCCACCGGGTGTACAAGGTGTTTCCTGCTCAGTCGAAGTACAAAAATTCGTTAGCGTTGACGAGCATCCGGCAGAGCGAAAAGAGGCCTTGCCCGGTGACGAGCGTGGTCGCGGCGTCAAGTTCATCAGCGGTGGGTGCACGCTGGAATGCAAGAGCGAAGGCGCGGCGGATCGAAGCTTCGCGGGAACTGGTTTCACCCTCGATCCGCGTGGCGAGAAAACGCGCCTGCTGAAGCATGAACTCGTTGTTGCTCAGGGCGAGCGCCTGGAGCGCCGTCGTCGTCTGCACGCGTGAGGGTGTGAGGTTGGCCGGGTTCGGACAATCGAGCGTGGCCATGAACTGATGCGGCGTGGTGCGCACGACGAAGCGGTAGATGCTGCGCCGCCATAGCTCCGGTTTGTCCGGCGTCGTGTAGTCGTAGATCGGCGCGTAGGCTTCGGTGTAGTTGAAATCGCGATAGCCGGGACCACCTCGCATGAGGTTCAGCTTCCCGCTTGCCGCGAGCACCGCGTCGTGCAGGGACTCGGCATCGAGCCGGCGCGGGTTTTGCCGCCAGAGCAATCGATTCGATGAATCGATCTCCATGCTCCGTGCCCCATGCCCCGTGCTTTCCTGCCGATACGCCGCGCTTGTCAGGACGAGCTTGTGCAAGTACTTGAGCGACCAGCCGCTCTTCAACAATTCGTTGGCCAGCCAGTCGAGCAATTCAGGATGCGACGGCTTGTCGCCGCCAAGGCCGAAGTCGCTGGGCGTCGTGACGATGCCCTGGCCGAAGTGATGATGCCACAATCGGTTCACGATGACGCGACGCGTGAGCGGATTGTCGGGATGCGTGATCCAGTTTGCCAGGGCGAGGCGGCGCCGGCCTTCGGGCGTGTCGTTCGTGCCAAACGAAACAGATGCGTGCTTCGCCCAGGAGAAGGTGGCGGGCGTCACTTCGGTCGTCTCGTCCTCGGCATTGCCGCGGCGCTGCACCTTCACTACGGGCGGCTTCGGCTCGGTGATGATCGCATACACCTTCGATACCTCGGCGATGGCTTTTAGTTCCGTCTCTAGCTTCGCGACCTTGGCGCGGAGTTCCTTGGCTCGTGCTTGATTCGCGCTGGCGAGTTTTGTCTCGGCTACCTCAGGCGACAGCCTTGCATTGCCGATGAACAGCAGATCGCTGCTGATGCCATCGCCGCCATCGGTGGCGATGAGCGTGAGCGTCTTCGCCTTCGGCGCGATGGCCACATCGAGCAGCGCGGACTCGTCTTTGCGCAGCTTGAGCTTCTGAAACTTCAGCTCGGCATCGACATACACGGAGATGTCCGCGCGCGTGGCCGCAGCACCCTCCGCCGCACCAAAACCAACCACGCCGGTCAATCGCAGGGCGGCCAGGCCGTTCGCCTTGCGTATCTTGTCCAAGTCAAACGTCACGCCCGCATTCGCGTGCAGGCCGAGGATGCTGTGGCCTTTCGTCGAGTAGTCCACGCCGTTGATCGTTGTGTTGCGCTGTGCATTGAGCGGCCCGTTGCGGATCGCATCCCAAGCGTGCGCGCTGGTGGCTGGCACGCCTTTGACTTCCTGCTTGTAGGCCACGGACACGGGCGTGCGACCATCGGGAACGAAGACCCATTGCACGAAGCCATTCGCTTTCGTGTCGTCGGACCAGTTGATCTTCTGCAATCGATTCGCCTGGATGTCACGATGGTAGCTCAGCTTCTCGGTCGTGACATTGCCCGTGCGCAAGTCGATGCCGCGACCTTTCACGCCGGAGCCGTGGCCGTCGCCTCCGCCGATCATGTCGGCGAGATCGAGCCCTTCGCCGGTGAGTCGTGCGAGTTCGGAGCGCACCGCCGTGATCTCGCGTGTGAGCTTTGCCTTGGCCTCGGCGACATGCCTGGCCTGAGAGTCGCTCACGTCGCGCTCGCCACGTTTCACGCCCGCGAAGACCGACCACAGGCTGTAGTACTCCTGCTGCGTGATGGGATCGAGCTTGTGGTCATGGCAGCGCGCGCAGTTGATGGTGACGCCCATCGTGCTCGTGATCACCTGGGTGACCATGTCGTCGAGATCACCGGCGCGAGCGGCACGCTTCAGCATCGGGCTCTTCGTCTCCTGCTGACCGACGAAATCCCACGGCCCTGCCGCGAGGAAGCCCGTCGCGATGACCGACTGCGGCTCGTTCGGTGCGATCACATCTCCGGCGATCTGCTCGCGGACGAACTGGTCGTATGGCTTGTCAGCGTTGAGCGAGTCGATGACGTAGTCTCGATAGCGCCACGCATTAGGCCGCAACTGATCGCGCTCGAAGCCGTGCGTGTCCGCGTAATGTGCGATGTCCAGCCAGTGCCGCGCCCAGCGTTCGCCGTAGTGAGGCGACGCGAGCAGTTCATCGACGAGCTTCTGGTAAGCATTCGGATCGCGATCCCGCACAAACTGCTCCACACGCTCCGGCGCAGGCGGCAGGCCATGCAGATCAAAGCTGAGCCGTCGGATCAGGGTGCGACGATCTGCCTCCGGCGACATCGCGAGACCTTTCTCCGCGAGCTTGGCCCGGATGAACGAATCGATTGACGAGTCACTCGAAAAGTCCGTCCGCACCGGCTGCACCGACCAATGCTGTTTCCGTGTATCCACGAGAGCGGCCCGGTCTGCTTCAGATTCCTGCCACACGGCCCCGGCTTCGATCCACGATCGCACTACCGCGATCTGGTCTCGCGTCAGCGCGGCACCCTTCGGCGGCATGCGCTCGTCGCCATCCGCGCTCGCGATGCGCAGAAAGAGAGGGGAGTCCTCCGGCTTGCCCGCGATGATCGCCGCGCCGTTGTGGCCGCCTTTGAATGCAAACACCTTTGCATCCAGCCGCAGTTCGCCCTTTTGCTTGTCTTTGCCGTGACACTCCACGCAGCGTTCACGCAGCAGAGGCCGGACCTGTGTCTCAAAGACATCTTTTGCCGCCGTGTTCGGGCCGCCGCCCCAAGACATGGTAAGCAAGGAGCAGACAAGAACGGCTTTCATGGGGCGTCTGGCGTGTCTCCGCTGTATCGCGGGCAGATCAAAGTGTCCCCGCGCAAGCCCGGCAGGCTTCCCACAGGCCGTCTCCACATGCGACGGCGGACGCGTGATGGTAGTGAACCGCATGTCGGCCCGCTGATACGGTGATCCCGCCGCGCTCGCAAACGGTTCCTGCGAAAGCGCCGGTCGGGGCCAGGGCTCGCGCATGAATTGCTTCTGAGTGAATTCCCACGGATTCAGCACGACCACGGATTGGACTTCTTCTGAACCCATCTGTGGAATCCTGAATCGGGCAAATCACAGATTTGAGGCTTTCGCTTTCGGTTCATGCGTAAGCCCTGGGTCGGGGCGGCGACCGCGCGCAGGTCTGCCCGCCGCCCCAAAAATGCCATGCTGCTACTTTTCCGCTGTGCATTGCACGCTCGCGCGTTGGTACGCGTATTGCTTGCGTGACTTCATTTCCGTTCACCCGCCGTCATTTTCTCTCCGGTGCCCATGGCATGGGCGCCATCGCGCTCGCGACGCTGCTGCGTGAGCAGGGTGTGCTGGCAAACACCGAGCTGGCCGGCGGTCCGAAGCATTTTGACCTGACGCCGAAGCCCTCGCACGGATTTGGCCGCGCAAAGGCGATGATCTCGATGTTCATGCAGGGCGGGCCGAGCCACATCGACCTTTTCGAGCCGAAGCCGGAGCTGATGAAGCTCGACGGCAAGAATTTCCCTGGCGAGGTAAAGTATGACGATGCCGCCGGCGCCAGTCGCGAGGTGATGGGGCCGCAGTGGAAATTCTCGAAGCATGGCCAGTGCGGCACGGAGATGAGCGAGCTGGTGCCGTTCATGGGATCCATCGCCGATGAGATGACGCTCATCCGCTCGATGCGCACCGGCGTGAACAATCACGGCCAGTCGATCTACTCGCTCATCAATGGCTCGATCACCGCCGGGCGGCCCACGCTCGGCAGTTGGATCACCTACGGCCTTGGCTCCGAAAACCAGGACCTGCCCGCTTACGTGGCGCTCACCGATCCGCGCGGGCTGCCGGTGCTCGGCGTGGATAATTTTTCCAACGGCTGGCTGCCATCGCTTTTTCAAGGGACGGTGATCCGGTCCAAGGAGCCGCGCATCCTGAACCTCGATCCACCGATGTCGCTCAAAGGCGAGGCGCAGGAGCGCTACCTGAATTTCGTGCAGCGTCTCAACAAGGACCATGCCGCCGCGCGCCCCGGCGAGACCGATCTCGATGCGCGCATCCAGAGCTTCGAACTCGCCGCCCGGATGCAGACCGCAGCGAAGGAAGCACTCGATATATCGAAGGAAAGCGCCGCCACGCTCAAGCTCTACGGCATCGACAAGCCGCCGACGGAGGAGTTTGGCAAGCGCTGCCTCATCGCGCGCCGGCTCGTCGAGCGCGGTGTGCGATTCGTCTCCATTTTCACGGGCAATCAAACGTGGGATCACCATCAGTCCATCCTCACCAGCCTCCCGGCGGCGTGTCTGCAAGTCGATCAACCCGCCGCCGCGCTGGTGCTCGATCTCAAACAACGCGGCCTCCTCGACACGACTGTGGTGCACTGGGGCGGCGAGATGGGCCGCCTGCCGGTGATCCAAAACCGCTCCGGCGCGAAAGGCCGCGCGAGCGTTGGGCGCGACCACAACACGTACGGCTTCAGCATGTGGGTGGCCGGCGGCGGCTTCAAAGCAGGCTGCGCCCATGGCGCGACCGATGAATTCGGGCATCAGGCTGCTGAGAAGGTGGTGAACCACTACGACTACCACGCCACACTGCTCCACCTGTTCGGCCTTGATCCCAAAAAACTGAGCTACAAACGCAACGGCATCGATCAGATGCTCGTGGACAAACCGGAAGCGCGCGTGGTGACTGAACTGCTGGCGTGAGGGCGGGCAGGGGACGGCGGAGCGGCTCTTAATGGCGCAAGCACGCGCTGGCCGACTTCGTTTGGTCAACCTTCCACTCCACATATTCCATGACCGCACCCGCCATCCGCACGCCTGACCGCAAAGTTGAAGTCGCCTGGTTCTCCGCCCTCTGTTCCGACGACTATGAATTCCTCGGCGTGCCAGACGGCCGCCTGCGGAGCAGCTACGAGCACTGCGGCGACATCGTGCGCAAGGCGGACGCACTCGGCTATCAAAACATCCTGCTGCCCTCCGGTTGGATAGCCGGACAAGACGCGCTGAGCTTCGCCGCCGCCATGGCGCCGCAGGTGAAACAGATCAATCTCCTCGTGGCCCTACGCATGGGCGAGGTGTGGCCGCCCATGCTCGCCCGCGCGCTGGCCACCGTGGACCACATCGCGAAGGGCCGGATGTGCATCAACATCATCTCCTCCGACCTCCCCGGCATGAAGGAGAGCAACGAAGACCGCTACGAGCGCAGCAGCGAGATCATCCAGATTCTGCAAAAACTCTGGACCACCGACGGCCCGCTCGAGTGGAAGGGCCGGTATTACAACTTCAGCCTCCCCAACTGCGAGCCTGCGAAGCCGTATCAGCAAAACGGCGGCCCGCTTCTCTACTTCGGCGGCATATCGCCCCTCGCCCAGGAACTGTGCGCGAAGCATTGCGACGTCTTTCTCATGTGGCCCGAGACGGAAGACCGCCTCGCCGAGACCATGCGCGGCATGTCCGAGAAGGCCGCCGCGCATCACCGCAAGATCGACTTCGGCCTGCGCATCCACATGATCGTGCGCGAGACGGAAAAGAAAGCCCGCGCCGCCGCCGACCGGCTCATTTCCAAACTCGACCTCTCCAAAGGCCAGGAGATCAAAGACCGCTCACAGGACAGCAAGAGCCTCGGCGTGCTCCGGCAGGACGAACTGCGCGCCAAGGCCGGCGGCAGCCTCTACATCGAAGACCACCTGTGGTCCGGCGTGGGGCTTGCGCGCAGCGGCTGCGGCAGCGCGCTGGTGGGCGATCCCGACCAGATCGCCGCCAAGCTCAACCGCTACATCGACATGGGCATGCGCGCCTTCGTGCTCAGCGGCTACCCGCATGAGGATGAGTGCGAACTCTTTGCCAAATACGTGCTGCCGCAACTCAACACCGTGCGTCTCAACGAACTCCAAGCCCGCCTCGTCCCAAACCCCGCAACGCCGCTGACCACGGCGGAGCGGAGGTGACACCGCAGGGGATTCAGGGTGAAAGCGTCACCCGCAGGCGGAAGAACCCCTTGGCGACCGCACTGATCGGATATGGCACGGCGACAATCTCGTCGGTGCCGTCATCAGCCAGCACGGTCGGCGTGTCGGTGCTGTCTTCCCATGCATTGCCTTGCATGGCGAGATTGAACTGCGGGGTGTAGATCAGCCCGGCGGCAGCACGATCTTTCCGCCGGACGAAGAGCGCGAGCATGGATCCCGCTTCATTCCGCGTGACCGGCAGCCCGGTGGCACCGATCACGCCATTGCCTGCATAGACAAGCGCTCGGTTGCCAGACGCCGGCGCATCGCAGGCGAAACGGATCAGGTTCTCGCCGTTGTTCGCGGCAGGGTCCGACGAGACGCCGTTGGCCGCTGCCCACGCCGCGAAGATCGTCTGCCCATTGCCGATGAGCGCGATGTCGAAGGGGTTCTTCGTGCCCGCCACGTTGCTGGCGATGTGGATGACCGCGCCGCGCGCTCCCGCGGCCGACGGCGTGAAGGTGACGGTGAAGCTGGCGCTGCCACCGCCCGCGGGCACGGTTGTGGCGCTCAGTCCACCGACGGTGAAATCAGCGGACTGCGCCCCGTCCTTGGTGATGGCGAGCGAGGCGAGGGCCGCCGTGCCGGGATTCGTGATGGTGAAGGTCTTCGCCCCGCTGCCGCCGAGGGTCACATTGCCAAAGTCCACGCTCCCCGCGCCATCCGCGAGCGCACCGACCTGCGCCACGTTGATGGCAGCGAAGGGAAGCTGATCCGAGCCGATGGTGGTGGGCACGCCCGTCGGGCGCAGGTCTCCATCGAAATCATCGGTCACGCCGGGGACCGGGATGCCGAGGTCGTTCACCAAGACATCGCCACCCGGAACGAGATGCAGGTCGCCGGCGGCCGCGTTCACAAACATCGCACTGGTAAACCCTCCGGTGCCCGCGATGCCCGCCTGAGAGTTCGCGTCGCCGGTGGAGATTTGCCATGCGGCGAAGCTCATGGGGACGGGCGTGTTGAACGTTCCGCTGAAGTCCATGAAGTTCGCCGCTGTCGCGCCAGTGCCGGAATAGACGTTGTTGCTTACCGTGTAGCTGCCGCCGGTGACCTCATTGCCGGTGGCGAAATGGCTGCCAGTGCCAGCAGCGCGGAGATTTAGGAATAGGTTGTTTCGCGCAGTGTGCGTGCTGGCGACGTTGCGATAGCTGGCCCACGAGCTTCGCGCGCCACTTTCAATGCCGCCGATGAGGATGCTGTTGTAGAAGGCATTGACCACACCGCCAGTGGAACCGGTGTCGTATAGGCCGTAAAGCGTCCTGCTGCCGGACGTGGCGGGGCTGAGGGTGATTTGGTTGTTCACCACGTTAAGCGTCGAGCCGGTGCTGCCCTGGGCGAGGATGCCATAGACGGCCGTCGCAGCCGTGTTTACATTGAGGGCGGTGATTCGGTTGCGGGCGACGGTTGTGATGCCGCCGCTGATGGAGAAATAGATGCCAGTGCTGCCGCTGGTGGTGAGCAAGTCGTGGATGTAATTGCCCGTGAAAAGGTTGGTGCCGCCTCCTTGCATAGAGATGCCGTTAGGACTTGAGGATGTTGCGTTCACTTCGTAGATGTCGTTGTCAGAAAGCGTCCAAGAGTCGTTGCCTGTGCTGTGAATGTAGACTCCTGCCCGGTCAAAATTGAAAAGCTCGTTGCTCGAGACGGTGTTGCCCGAGTTTGCCACGGCGGTGCTGCTGCCAGCCGAGCGAATCAGATACCAGGGAAAAAAGACGGCACTGGTCAGGTTGCGCACCTGGCAGCCGGTGATGAGGTTGTTGTCGTTGCCCGTCAATGTGCCGGCGCTGAAGCTGATGACGCCGAACGAAGTGTTTGTGCCCGCGCCTTCCACGACGCAATTGCGCACGGTGTTGCTGCTGGCATCGTTGATGAACTCAATGGTGCTCGCCGTGGAGCCGGTGTTCGCATTGCGGAAGGTGAGATAACGTCCGCTGCCGGCGAAACGTCCGTCAATGGTCACGCGGTCCGCGCCGTTTAGCGTGATAAGGCTGCTGTTTACGTTGCCGTAGATTGTCCTCATCGTTGCGCTGTCGGGCTGGAGAGTGAGCGTGTGAGGCGGATAATTGTTCGAGGCATACTCGATCAACGACGTGCTTCCGTTCTCGGTGGTATCACTCGTGATGGTGACAATGACGTTGCCCGTCAGCGCGACGCCGTTGATCGCGGCGAACAGGCCGCCCGCGCCGCTGAGGTTCGGATAGTCGCCGCCGCTGCCCACAGTCTTGGTGCCGCCGCTGAGCAGGGGGACGATGCTGAAGCTGTTCAGCGCTCCGTGACCGTTCACGTTCTGCACGGGTGGATTCGCTGAAGCCGTGGCAAGAGCGGGGCTGGAGACGAGGTTGTTCGCCGCGTCTTGGGCGACGACGAAATATTGGACGGTGTCACCGACGCTGACGCTGCCGCCATAGATGAGGGAGTAATCCAGCGTGAAACCAAAAGGGCCGCTGCCGGAGGCGATGACATACTTCCAGCCGTTGCCGATGGAATCGTTCACCACGCCGAAGACATCGGCATCCGTGCTTTTCTTGAAGTAGAGGCGAGGGGCGTTCGCGCCACCGGAGACGCTGCCGCTGTTGTCCGTGAAGGTGGCCCAGCCGGTGAGTACACGATTGACTGCGGAGCCGCTGCTGAGCGGCGTGTAACTGATTTCGGGACCGCTGCCATCGATCCAAGTGAAATCCCCGGCATCGGCGCCGATGTCCACTGGAGTAGTGTCGGCACGCGTCTGGCCATCGAAGTCATCTGCGACCGTTGGGATGGGGACGCCCTGGCTTTCTGCCGGATTGCTCGGCTGCAAATGCAAATCTACTGTTGCGGCATCGCCCGTGGGATTGTTGAATCGAGGGTCAGCCACCACGCTGGATGCGTCCTGACCAGTCGCCGTCTGCCACGCGGCATGGGTGGCACGGTTTCCGTTGTAATAGCCGAGCACGCCTCCAGAACCGCTGGCAAGGAGAATATTGCCGCCCGCCGTCAAGCCTGTGAGGTTGGGACCGAAGTAGGAAACAGCATAGTGTTTTCCTGTTCCACCGAAGCTGCTGTGAGCATTGATGAATAGATTGTTCTGGAAGGCGCGGGCATTGCCTGAGCCAGAGCTGACGAAGGCATAGGTGCCAGTCCCTCCTGAACTCCGCGTGCCGCCGATGTACACTGAGTTGTGATAAAAGCTCCTGCCAGCCGTCGAGCCTAGATCATAGATGCCAAACACGCTGGGTGCGTCGGGCGTACTCGTACCGTCCGCTTTTAGGCCCACGCGCACCATGTTGTTGTATGCGGTAAAAACACCGTTTGCGAAGTCCATTCCATCTATCTCTGAGTTGTTGCTGGTTGAAGAAACCACGAGACTATGCACCCAATTGCGGGCGATGGTGTTCGCGCCGCTGGTCGATCCTGTGAAGTAAATCCCCGCTACACCGACGCCCGCCGAATCTGCCGTGTTTGCGAGCGAGTGCACCGAGTTTTGCGACACGATCTGGCCTGCTGCCGTGGAGCTGCTGCTAATGCCAATCACAGACTGAGAAGCGGAGCCTCTTTGAGTGTTCTGACTCGTGGTGAAAAGGTTGCGGACAGCGTTGCTGGTGACGGTGTTGACCCCAGCGGAGGTGACGATGCCGCGTATCTGTCCCGTAGTTGCCGCACCAACATAGTTGTTGGTGAGATTTGCCACCGTGTTGCCTGTAATGCTGGCGCTGGTGGTGCTGGAACTGAGAATGCCTGTGACCTGCTGGCCGGTAGTGGAAGTGGATGGGGTGGCGGCGTTGAGGCTGTTGAGGTTGGAAGTAAGCGGACTTGGCGTGCCAGTGCTGCCCACGATGTTGTTGCTGATGGTGGTCATCCCTGATGTGACCTGGATGCCGGTGAGTGAAGCTGAGATGCTGCTGGCCGAGCCGTTCACCGTGATGGAACCGATGGTGTTGTTCGTGATAGCCACCATGCCGCTGCTCGACGAGCCGGTGCCGAAGGTTGTGCCGCCGCTTCCTGAAGTTGTGACGGAGATCGAACCTGTTCCGATACCGCTCCCAATGGTATTGCCTGTCACGGTGCCTAAGTTCGCCGAACCCGCCTGCACCCAAATCCCGCTCCACACACCGGGCAGCGTGGTTGCGGTGCTGGAACTCGTCCATGCGAAGTTCGCGATGATATTTCCCTGCACGCTGCTCGGCGTGGTGGTGCCTACATTCAGTGCGATGCCTTGGAGCAGAAACGCTGCCGTGGTGCCTGTTGTTGTCCAAGCCGTGCCGCCTGCGTTCGGCGCACTGCCACCGATGTAGTTGCTCGTTAACGTGAAGTTGTTGCCGGAGATGTTGTTGAGGTAAATGGCGCGGACATTCGCCGTCACCGCCACGCGGCTGGTCGTTTGGTAAAAGCTGTTGCCGGTGATGGTCCAGTCGGTGTTGCCGCCGTCGAGTCGCACGCCCGATTGGTTCGTGGTCGTGGAGTAGAAGTTAAAGACATTGCAGTTGGAGACGGTGTTGCCGCTGTTGTTCTGCGCCGTGGTGGTCGTCACCCCGAGCGCATAGAGGCAGTTGGCCGGCGTGCTCGCGCCATCGCCGATGTCGCAGTGGTCGATGGTGTTGTTGTCATTGCCGCTCGGTCCAGTGGTCGTGCTGAAGACGACCACGCCGCTCGTGGAGCTGGTGTTTACGCCTTGGAAAGCGGTGTACTGAATGGCATTGCCACCCGCATCATTGACGAAGCGCAGCGCCACGCCGGAGGTGCTGGTGTTGGCGATGGTGAGTTGTGACGCCGCTCCGCCGCCGCTCCCGGCATTGCTGCCCACGCCGCCGGGGCGGCCGTCGATGGTGACATACTGTGCGCCGTTCAGATCGACCGTCGCCGCCGTGGTGTCTGAGCTGGAGATGGAGAGCGCTGTCGCGCCGGCGGCGGGCCGGATGGTGAGCGTATTCACCGCGCTCGCGCCATTGAGCGCCGGGATGGTGAGCGGGAAGGTCTCGACGGTGCCGACGTAGGCGGGCTGCAATTCCAGGATGAGCGCGCCGCCGAGGGTTTGCACCTGCACGTCGGCGATCGCGGCGGTGAGGCTGACATAGTCGCCCGTCGGTCCGACCGACTTCGTGCCCGACAGCGGAGCGGCCTGCGCCTTCGGTGTGATGGCGGCCGGGAATGCGACGATTGCCGCAAGAAGTCGGAGGCGGTTCATCATGTTCATCAAAGGAGGGAAGGGAGGGGGCGTTCCTTCTGCCCGGCAAAGCATGGGGGTTGGGTCGCGCAGAAAACAAGTACGCCGGCTCGGTTTTCAATTATCCGTCGGGCATCGTTTCTAGCAGGCCGGAGGCGGTCTTGTCGAACATGGAGTTGTTCGTTGCGGTCGCGCACGCAATCCACGCGACCCCATCTGCGTGTCTGCCACCGGCGTGTCACTGCGGCGCTTTTGCACTCCGGGAGAATGGGGGCGGAAGGGCGAACGCATGAATTGCTTCTGCGTGAATTCCCACGGATTCAGGGCGACCACGGACTGGACTTCTTCTGAACCCATCTGGGGTATCCTGAATCTGGCGGGGGCAAATCATAGATTTGAAGCTTTCGCTTTCGGTTCATGAGTGAGCCATGGTGAATACCCGCCGCGAAAACAACCGAAACGACGCCATCCTTCTCCACCATAGGACAGGCAACGAGGTCGTGCGGGACGGCATCTTCTCCCTCAGCACCTAATTGAGGACGGACGGGTCGGACTTCCAGGTGCTCCTGGGAGCAGGCATTCGGCGGCCAAAGGCGTGTCGAGCACACCCCGCCAAAGTAATGATGGGTTTCAGCCCGCACCGGCAACGCCTTGCCCAATATTGAGCCAACCGTCCTGCCACATCGTCACGCGCATGACTGCTCTCCCGCGCCTCGCGCGCCGAGAAGCCAGCGCGCAGCGCCTTGGACTGCATGCAGCCCTGCTGCCGCTTTCCCGAGGCAGCCCTGCTGCCGTCAAAGTTCCTGCGCCATGCTTCGCGATGGCACTGTCACGAAGGCGACGCCGTTGTGCGTGGAGGCTCTTCCACCGGACTGCGGCGCCAGCAGGGCTGGCTTTGACAAAGCGGCAGCAGGGCTGCCGCAATCCATGGTACTGCGCACGCTGTCACTGTCCTCGATCTCAGGCGATCAACTCCTTGATCACCTTCGCCGGATTGATGCCGGTGAGCTTGGCGTCGAGGCCCTGAAACTTGTAGCTGAAGCGGTCGAAGTGGAAACCAAGCAGGTGCAGCACGGTGGCATGGAAGTCGCTGATATGGACGGGGTCCTTCACGATGTTGTAGCTGAAGTCGTCGGTTTCGCCGTAGATCGTGCCGCCCTTCGCGCCGCCGCCGGCCATCCACATGCTGAAGCAACGTGGGTGGTGGTCGCGGCCGTAGTTTTCTTTGGTGAGGCCGCCCTGGGAGTAGATCGTGCGTCCGAACTCGCCGCCCCAGATGATGAGGGTGTCGTCGAACATGCCGCGCTGCTTGAGGTCCTCAATGAGCGCGGCGCAGGGCTGGTCCACGTCCTTGCATTGCGCGGGCATGCGGCCGCCGACGTTGGAGTGGTGGTCCCAGTTGTTGTGATACACCTGCACGAAGCGCACTCCGCGCTCTGCCAGACGACGCGCCATGAGCACGGTGTTGGCAAAGGAGCCGGGCTTCTTTGCCTCCTCGCCGTAGAGCTTCCAGGTGTGCTCGGGCTCTTTGTTGATGTCGGTCAGCTCCGGCACGCTGGCCTGCATGCGGAAGGCCATCTCGTATTGCTTGATGCGAGTCTGAGTCTCGGGGTCGCCGACGGTCTGGTAGTTGATCTCGTTGAGCTGGTTCAGGCCGTCGATGGTGCGCTTGCGGATGCTGTCGGGCACGCCTGGCGGATTGTTGATGTAGAGAATCGGATCGCCGCTGCTGCGGAAGGACACGCCCGCGTGCTCGCCTGGCAGGAAGCCGGAGGCCCACAGACGCGCGGAGATGGCCTGCTCCTGCTCTCGGTTCGATGGAATCGCGACGAGCACCACGAAGGTGGGCAGATTCTCATTCATCGAGCCAAGGCCATACGAGGCCCAGGCACCCATGCAGGGGAAGTTCGCGATCTGGCGTCCGGTCTGCATCGCGGCGATGGCGGGCTCATGATTGATCGCCTCGGTGTGCAGCGTGCGCATGAAGCACATGTCGTCAGCCTTCTTTGCGAGGTTCGGCAGCAGTTCGGTGTTCATCATCATGCCGCACTCTCCGGCGGCGGAAAACTTGAACTTCGACGGCGCGATGGGGAACCGTGCCTGTCCGCTGGTCATGGTGGTGAGGCGCTGGCCCTGACGGATGCTGTCGGGCAGGTCCTTGTCATACCACTTCATCATCTCCGGCTTGTAGTCGAAGAGGTCCATCTGCGAAGGGCCGCCGACCATGTGGAGATAGATGACGCGCTTTGCCTTCGGTGCGAAATGTGGCCCCATCGCGTGGCTGGAGGCCGCGAACGACTGACGCGACAAGGCATCGCCAAGCAGAGAAGTGAGAGCCGCGGAGCCGAGCAAGTTCCGGCCATTGGTGAAGAACTGGCGGCGGGATTGGAGGGTGTCGAAGGGTTTCATGGCTTCAGCTTGGGATGATTACTTGTTAAGCACTTCGTCGAGGTTCATGACCTGATTGCAAAGCATCGTCCACGCGGCGAGTTCAGCGGCGGGCAGCTTCGCATCGACGGACGACTCGCCGACGGCGAGCAGTTGCTTCGCGTCCCCGGCGTGAGCCTTGTAGAAGTCACGCAGGTCTTTGAGGCTGGCTTGCAGAATGGGCTTTTCTTTGTCGCGCAGCGGACGGCAGAGGACACGCTCGGCGACGAAAGCGAAGGCCTTGGCGTCGTCATTGCAGCCGCAGGCGATGGCTTTCTGCGCGAGGTTGCGCGCGGCTTCGACAAACTGCGGATCGTTCAGCGTCACGAGCGCCTGGATCGGCGTATTGGTGCGCTCGCGACGGACGCAACTCGACTCGCGGGAAGGCGCGTTGAAGATTTCCATGTTTGGGGAAGGGGACATGCGTTTCCAGAAGTTGTAAACCGTGCGGCGGTAGAGGTTCTCGCCCTTGTCCTGCACGTAGTTGCGCGTGTCGGCGCCGGGCAATCCGACCACGTCCCAGATGTTTTCCGGCTGATACGGCTTCGTGCCGGGGCCATACATTTTCGGCGACAAGGTGCCGCTGGCGGCGAGCGCATAGTCGCGCACCATCTCGCCATCCATGCGGAAGCGCGGGCCGCGGCTGAGCAAGGCATTGTCGCGGTCCTTCTCGATCTTCTCCGGCGTGGTGATGGCGGCCTGGCGATACGTGGCGCTGGTGAGCATGAGCTTGAACATGTGCTGCACATTCCAGCCGCTCTCGCGGAACTCGACGGCCAGCCAGTCGAGCAGCGCTTGATTGCTTGGCGCGGCGCCCATGATGCCAAAGTCTTCCGCGCTCTTCACGATGCCCTGGCCGAAGAGTTCCTGCCAGAAGCGATTCACGATCACGCGCGCCGTGAGCGGATTCGCCGGATCGACGACCCATTTCGCGAGACCGAGGCGGTTCTGCGGAGCGTCCTTCGGCATGGCATTCAACCAAGCCGGCACAGCGGCTTCCACCTTTTCGCCCGGCTTGTCGTAAGCGCCGCGCATGAGGATGTTTGCCATGGGCTTCGCGCCCTTCACTTCCTCCTGGATGTGTGTGATCGGGCTGCGCGCCTTGATCGCGTCGCGCTCGCCTTCGAGCTTGTCCACGACCTTGTCGATCTTCTGGTACTCCGCGTCCTCCGTGTTGAGATAGTGGTTGTAAAGGGCGGCCTGCTGCTGGGCCGTGCGCTTTCCGGAAGCTGCGGCGAGGATTGCGCGAAGCGGTCCGATGTCGGCGATCTGCTTCACTTCCTCCTGGCTGATGGCGCGGGTGTAAACGCGCGCATCTTGCACGCCGCCGCCGTCAAAAATCTGCGAGTGGCTGCGCTGGCCGATGCGCAGCGGCGTCGTGGTCTTGATGCTTGCATTGGCAGCCAGCTTGTTTGCCGTCGCCTTCAGCTTCTTCTGCTCCATGCCGTCGATATACATCCTGATGCCGCCCGGCTTGCCGGAGCCATCATAGGTCACGAAGACATGCTGCCACTGGCCGATCTTGAGCACCGGCTTCGGCGTCTCGACCTTCATCGCGTTGTCAGGCCACTTGTCCACGATGTGCACGGCGAGCGAGCGGTCCTGAATCCACAGGTCCCAGCCGCGATAGCCGCCCTTCTCGTCCATCTTCGCGATGATGCCGCCGAACTGGCCGTTGCGCGCAGGCTTGATCCACGCGCCGTAGCTGAACTTCTGGTTCTTCTCGAAGTCGCCGAGATTCCCAAGATCAAACGTCGCGCCCGCTTTCATGATCGGCGCGGGACCGAGTTTGCCGCCCGGCACCCAACTGATCTCACCGGTCGCCTTGAACTTGTCCGGTCCCTTGCACGCGTTGTCCACCTCGTTGCCCACACCTTCATTGAGCGGTGCATGAACGATGAGTCCTTCCTCGGGACCATCGTTGATCGAATCTGGTGTGGCCGATTTCAACCACTGCTGAAAGCCGGCACGCGCGGCCTGTTTCCGATCTTCGCGCACTTTAGTCGCCGCCGCGATCTCGCCGGGCAGCGCCTTCCAGCGCGGCTTGTCTTCCATGCTCGGTATCACGAGAATGGCGCTGCGACCGTCCTTGATATTGCCGTCCTTTGGCGACTGCGTCGTGTTGCGGAAGAAGGCGGCCATCGAGTAGAAATCCTTCATCGTCCACGGATCGAACTTGTGGTCGTGGCACTGGCCGCAGTTCGTCGTCAGGCCCATGTAAACCCAGCCCATCGTCGTCACGCGATCCACGGCGTAGTTCGCGAGATTCTCCTCGTCGATGGTGCCGCCTTCGTTCGTCGTGATGTTGCAGCGCTGGAAGCCGGTGGCGATGAGCTGGTCGTCGCTCGGATTCGGCAAAAGATCACCGGCGAGCTGCTCGACCGTGAACTTGTCGAACGGCTGGTTCGCATTGAACGAGCGGATCACCCAGTCGCGGTAGGGCCACATCTCGCGGTAGTTGTCGAAGTGCAGGCCGTGCGTGTCGCCGTAGCGTGCCGCGTCGAGCCAGTAGCGTGCGCGGTGCTCGCCATAGCGCTCGGACTTCATCAACTCATCAATCAGCGCCGACAACTGCTCGTCGCTGAGCTTCGGTCCCGCCGCATACTTTTTCACGATCTCAGGCGTCGGCGGCAAGCCCGTCACATCGAGTGCCACGCGACGTACCAGCGTGCTGGCATCGGCCTCCGGCGCTGGCGACAAACCTTTGTCCTCCAGCCGAGCGCCGACGAAGCGATCAATAGGTGTCTTTACCCACGACTCATTTTTCACCGCCGGCAGCGCCCCTTTGTCCGGTGCGATGAACGCCCAGTGCGGCTGCCACGGCGCGCCTTGCTCGATCCACGTCTTGATGAGTGCGACCTCGTTCGGCTTCATGTCCTTGTGCTCCTTGCGCGGCGGCATGATGTCGTCCTCATCCGTCGTGATCAGGCGCTGATACAACGGGCTCTTGTCGAGATTGCCCTTCACGATCGTCGGACTGCCATCGCTGCCGTCCTTCAGCTTGCGTGGCGCAAAGAAACCCGCCTCTGTGTCGAGTCGCAGCGAAGCTTTGCGCGATCCCGGATCTGGTCCGTGACAATGGAAGCATTTGTCCGCGAGGATAGGACGAACGTCGCGATTGAACTGCACCGTTGGCGCGGCGACAGCCGAGCCAATGGTGATCGCGAAGAGAAGCGAGGATGAGCGAATCATGGGAAAAGCATTCTGCCGGTTGAATCTCGATACGACGCAAGACGCGCCGCCATTTCCCACAGAACGGGGAGCAAACGGCCAAACCCCTTGTCGGATTCTGCCGCGGTGTGTGCCAATATTGGTGGGTCAAGTGCCCTCGCCTGCGCCGGTCACGCATCCGGATCAGCTTCTCGGCGGCCGGCTGGTCACTTCCGCACTCCGATCTCCTCCACCGGAATCGCTTTGAAACCGAGTTTGAAGGCGGGGGACTCGGGCTTGAGCCGCCAGTCATCGTTCTTCCAGTCCACGAACATCGGATCGGCGACGACGCTGTTCTTGTCCCATCCGGCTTCCTGCCAGGCGGCCCATTCGTCAAGTGGTTCGGCTTCGTGGATGCGGACGTCGTCGATGAAGACATGGCCTCCGGGCTCGTGACAATCGACGCGGAGCCAGAAAGCTTTCATCCACGGCTTCCAGTTCGCCTCGTTCTCGCGCAACATGCGGCCGGTGACCTCGATCTCTCGCCATTCGTTTGTTGCGGTGAGGCTCGTGCTGGCGGTCTGCCAGTAGCCTTCGCCATTTTTGAAGGCGGCGAGTGCAAAGCTGAGCTTCGCGGCGGGCTCGCTGCTCCTCACGCGCAGATGTACGCGGTACGCCGCGCCGGGTTTGATCGGCACGTCGGGTCCGTGGAAGACGCTCTTCGGATTCTTCGGGTCTTCGCCGATGGCGCAATCGCATCGAAGAGCGCCGTCGGCGGCGACGAGTTGCACGTCATTGGTCGGACGATGGTTGAAGCCCCAGCCTTTCGGCGTCTTGTCGGGCACGGCGGTGTCGAAGTTTTCACTCACGAGCGGCGCGCCTTTGTCAGGGCCGACCTTGTTGATGCCGGTGACGATGGGATGACCGCTGTTCCAGGCGAGATTGTAGTCGATGGTGTTCCACTTCGGCGAAACGTTGCGGAGGTCGCCATGCTTCACGCCGGGGGTGTCGCCGAACATGATGTTGTGCCGCACGATGTCGCCGCTCATCATCGTGCCATCGTCGCGGAAGGCGTTCTTCGGATGCAGTTCCATGCCGCGCATCCCCTTCCACGCAGGTTCATTCACCACGGACTCGTAGCCCTTCACCATCGTCGGGCCGTGATCGATCCAATAGTGTTGGTCCTTCGTCCAGCCGTGCAGGTCGAACTGAAACTTGCCGCCGAGCGCGAAGATGTTGTTCTCGACGATGCAATCACGCGAGTTGTGCAGATGGATCGGTGTGTAGGCGATGCGATAGACAATGTTGCCGATGATGTCCACGCCGCCGGTGTTGTCGTCGGGATACAGGCCGAAGGTGAACCACGGATGCTTCAGGCCGCCCGCTTCCTGACCGCAGCCGACGATGTCGTGAATCAAATTGTAGCGCCACTTGCTGCCGCGGCTGCTGATCCAGTCGCGCCCGCCGGTGTAAACCGCGCCGCCGTCCTGCGTCTCCATGCAGAGGTGGTGGAGGTGATTGTATTCGACGACGAGGTTGTTCCCGCCCATCTGCACGCCCATGCGCGGGCCGTCGTGGATGTGGTTGTGCGCAACGGTGAGATCGACGCCGGTCATGCCGACGCCGCAGGCGTTCTTGTTGAAGACGCCCATGTGATGGATTTGGCAGTCTTCGACGATGTGACCCGGCCCGGTGAGCGACTTTCGATCGCCACCGGTGAGGCTGACGCCGTTGCTGCCGGTGAAGCTGATCTCGCAGTGCGAAATGCGCACGTTCTTGCCGCCGCTAGCGCCCACTCCAGCGCCGTGGAAAGCGCCGACTTGTGTAATCATGCAATGAGATACGAGGCAGTCTTCGGCGTCCTGAAAAACGAGGGCCGAGCCGTGGCAGGCGGTGAATGTGATGCCGTCGATGGTGATGTGCTTCGCAGCTTTGCCGGCTTTGATGAAGGCGTCGAGCACCGGCAGCCTGACCTCGCACTTCGTGATGTCTTGGGGCGGCCAAAAATACAGGGTGCCAGTTCTCTTGTCGTAGAACCACTCGCCCGGCGAATCGAGTTCCTCGATCGCGTTTTGGAAATGGTAGCGATTGTGCGGATGCAGATCGTAGCCGCAGTTTTTTGCGAGCGTCAGGAGCCGTGTTGAGGGATCGAGGGAAGCGACTGGCTCGATGAAATTCCACCAGCCGTATTGCGCGAAGATGTCGATCTCCACGTCTTCGGGGTGCGACCATTTTCGCACGTCCTGCGGCTTCACAAAGAGCGTGCGCTTCCATTGATGTCCTTCGGGTGGACCCTTCGGTCCGAACTCATCGACAAACGCCCAGCCGCCGTAGAGCGGATCGTTCGGATCGAAGTTCGGATACCGCGCGAGAATCTGCCGCTCGCCATCGCAGAAAAGTTGCCTCGGCACGAAACCCCTCGGAACCAGCTTTGACACATCGGCCTTTACGATTTTCCCCTCGTGCGATAGCCAGCCAGTAACGAACGGGCCGCCGACGAACACAGGTTTTGCGTCCTTGGCCCCGCGGATGGTGATGTTCGAGTCCAGCGCGTCGAGTTGCAGCGGTTGCGTCATTTCATACGTGCCCGCCGCGACGGTGATCATCGCGGCTTCGTCCTTCGCGCCGGTGGCGCGAGCCTTGCGAACCTCGTCGCGGGCCTGGATCAGGCTGGTGACGGGGCCTTGTGGTGAAACGTTGATCTCCAGCGCACGGGCGCAGGCAGCGGAAACGAGAAAAAGAAAAAGCAGACGGCTCATCGGCACATCATCCAGAGTTGCACCGAGGCATCAAGCCCCCACCCGGTCGATTCCGTCATCGCGCCACCGCCGCTTTGCACAGCGACCATGACTCCCGCAGCCCTGCCTCGATGCCCCGCCAGTCTTCCTCGGTGATGGCTTTGCCCTTGCGGTCTCGCGTATCCATCATCTCCGCTCGCTTCAGTGCCGCCGACTCCAGCGCCGATGGTGCCAGCGAATAGACGAGGGCGGTGGCAGCAGCCACGGTGTGCCCATACTCCGGCCATGCCTTTTTCTCACGCCGCTGCTGCCACCACTCCAGTTCGAGTTGAGCTGCGACGGTGACGTCGAAATCCTCCCTGCTCTCGGACCGGATCGTCGTGAAATAGTCCTCCAGCATCGGCACGGCTTCCTCGGCTTCCGCGCGGTCGCGGGAGCGCTGAAACACAGCGGCCGCCCGCGCAGCGTGAATGGCAAGCCGGCAGCTTGCACAGGGAGAGAACGCATATTGATCCCTGGCCGCGGCATAGAGATCCAGTGCGAGGGCGGCCCAGCGCTTTTCATAATAGTGCCGCCAGGAGAGAGTCTCGATGCGCGCCATTGCCGCCGGATCGAAGCCGCGCAGATCGGCGTGACGGGGCAGGCAAAACCAGAGCGCGCCGCCACCGGCCGCGACCAGCAAGAGCATGATGATCCGCGAATACTTGCGCAACATGGGCGCAAGGGTGAGCCAGTGCCGGCTGACTGTCAACGCACGGCGAGGCCCCGAGCATCCGGCAGGTATGAAAAACTTCACCCCTGCCGACAATTCCGTTTGCGGCCCGTAACCGCACCCGCTAGTATCGGCGCTCGCAACGGTCCGGAGCGGTAGTTCAGTCGGTTAGAACGCCAGCCTGTCACGTTGGAGGTCGCGGGTTCGAGCCCCGTCCGCTCCGCCACTTCCCGTTATCTCGGAGAAGTCCGTTTACCGACAACCGATACGCGAAGGCCGCCCGGTTTCACATGGTGCCGACGCGCCACAGTCAGCGTTGATCGAGGGGGTACAGACAAAGGTCAAACAAGCCCTTCCCAAACTTATTCACATATGTTAAATAGTCCCCTCTTGGCAGACCAACCATGGGGAACTACAACCACAGACTCAGCTACAAGAAGCGGCGAGAGAAGGCCATCGAACGCGGCAAGCCGGCCGTGCGACGGCGTGCGGACAATCTCAAGGAAGAAGCCGCCCGCCGGGCGAAGATCTGGTTCGCCATGCTCGTGCTCCTCCCGGTGACGGCAGTGTCTCTTTTCACGGTGGTGGAACTGATGTTTCGTGCCAATGCGCGCACGGGCATCTGGCGGAAGGGGGAGGTGCTCGTATTTGCCCTCGGCAGTCTTTCGTGGGCTGCGGCCTACGGACGGGGGTGGAGGCCGGTGAGGTCGTATGTCTTTGCCCACGAATTCACGCATCTGGTCATCGCAAAATTGTTTGGTGGAAAGATCTATGACTGGCGCGTTTCAGCGGAGGGCGGCTACGTCGAGACGAACAAATCGAACACGCTCATCACCCTCGGTCCGTATCTCGTGCCGTTTTACTCGCTCGCCGTGCTGGTGGCGTTCGGAGTTCTGGGCCTGTTTGTGGACATGGCGCGGGTCATTCCGGTGGGAGTGGAGGGTTGGGTGCTTCCATGGCGATGGGTGTGGGCGCTCTACTGGCTGGTCGGCTTCACCTGGGGCCACCACCTGACCTTCACGCTCCAGACGGTGCATGTCGAGCAGGGCGACCTCACGCGGAACGGTGAATTCTTCTCCATGCTGCTCATCTTCATCGTGAATCTCGCCCTCATCGGCTCGTTCTTCGTGGTCGTGCTGCCGGATATTCGCTTTACGGACGTGGTTGGCGTGTGGCTCGAAATGGCCCGCGGCGGCTGGCGTTTCGTGACCGAGCTGGCGGCGGTCGTTGTGCGCTGACGTGCCAATCGGCATTTGAGACACGGTCGATCCCGGGCATAGGGTCACGCGCGATGCCAGCCGGACAAGAAACCATTCTCAGTGTCACCCAGCTTACGCGGGACATCCGCTCGCTGCTCGAGGAGCAGATCGGCGACGTCTGGGTCGAAGGGGAGGTGAGCAATCACCGGCTGCAGAGTTCCGGGCACCGTTACTTCACGCTCAAGGACGCCGAATCACAGTTGTCGTGCGTGATGTTTCGTGGACATGCGGCGCGTTCAAGCGTGAGACTGGCGGATGGTGCGCTGGTGCAGGCTTTCGGCCAAGTCACCGTGTACGCGGCACGCGGTCAATATCAGATGATCGTGCGGCTCGTGCAGCCGAAGGGCCTTGGTGCCTTGCAGGCGCGGTTCGAGGCATTGAAGCGCCGCCTCCACACCGAGGGCTTGTTTGACCAGCAGGTGAAAAAACCCGTGCCCAGGCACCCCGAGGTCGTAGCCCTCGTCACATCACCCACCGGCGCGGCCATCCAGGACATGCTGAACATCATCACGCGCCGCGCGCCTTGGATACGCGTGCTGATATATCCGGTGCGGGTGCAAGGGCAGGGGGCTGAGTCCGACATCGCCCGTGCAATCGAGGTGCTGAACCACCCCGAACAGACCGGCATCCCGCGTCCGGACACGATCATCGTCGGCCGTGGCGGCGGCAGTCTCGAGGACCTGTGGTGCTTCAATGAGGAGATCGTCGCGCGTGCCGTCTTCGCCTCCGAGATTCCGGTCATTTCCGCGGTCGGCCACGAGATCGACTTCACGATTTGCGACTTCGTGGCCGATCTCCGCGCGCCGACACCCAGTGCTGCCGCCGAATTGCTGGCACCCGATGCAGCCGAGCTGAGCCGCCATTTTGAAGCTGCGGGGCGTGCGCTCAGACTGCGCGCCACTTCGATGATTGAGCAACAGGCGCGCGTCCTCGACCTCATCGCCCGCGGCACTCTGCAGCGCGAGCCGGTACGCCACCTTCGCGAGGCCGAGCAGGCCCTCGATGAAGCAGAGGCCGCCCTTGCCAGAACGGTCACCGGGCGACTCAGGGACCGGTCCGACAGCCTCGCCCAACTGCAGCAGGTGCTCGCCCGTCATCATCCCGTGAGGTTGCTTGCCGATGCCGGTTCAAGGGTGGAATTGACCACCCAACGTCTGCGGCAGGGCGTGGTGCATCGTCTCGAGCGGCTGGACGACAAGATCGCCGCGCGGGCAGCCGCGCTGCGCACGCTCGGCCCCGATGGCGTGCTCGCCCGCGGCTTCTCCTTCACGATGGACCTGGCCGGGCGTGTCATCACGGATGCCGGCACCCTCCAGCAAGGTGATGAGATCGTCACCCACCTCGCCCGCGGCAGCGTGCATAGCCGGGTGATGCACAAGACGGGCAGGGGAGGGGCCGTGGATCATGAGCGTCATGGACAAGACGGAGGCCATTCTCATTGATCGCACTCCATGGCGGGAGACCAGCCTCATCGTGCATTGGTGCGCGCCGGGAGCCGGTCTCATCAAGACCATCGCCAAGGGTGCGCTGCGGCCGAAATCACCGTTCGCAGGCCGGCTCGATCTTTTCGTCTCCGCCGATATCGGCTATGTGCGCAGCCGCTCCTCGGACTTGCACATCTTGTCCGAGGCGCACTGGCTCGATGCCCGGCCCGGCCTCCGGCAGAGCTACGCGCGCGTGCTGGCGGCCACCTACTTCGTCAAGCTCATCACTCTCATCGTCGAGCGTGAGACCGCCGTCCCCGCCGTGTACGAACTGCTGCGCAAGGCGCTCGATTACCTCGGTGCCAAGCAACCGAATGCAGCCTTGATCCATCGGTTCGAGCAACGCCTGGCCGAGGAATTCGGCATCGCTCGCGAGTGCGACTCCTCACGCGCCATCGAAGACGCCTTTCAACGTCGGTTGCCCGTGCAGCGCGGCCAGCTCTTCAGGCTCCTTTCGCAGCAGCCGGCACCCCCGGAGGGCAAAGACGGCACGGAGCAGTGAACTCGGCAACTGTCTCCATCTGAGTCAGGGGGCCAGCAGCCGAGGACCGTTCGGCCTGAAGCCGACAAATGAAGGCCGAAACGGCAGACGTTGAGGGCACCTTCCTGGGTGAGTCGGAATATTGGCGTCCGCAGGCTTGACCGGGGGTGGAAGATTCTGATAGAACAAAAAAGATCAAAAAATGCGCAATATGAGATCATTCGCCTTCCTGACCTTGATGCTGACATGCTTGGAATCCGCATCATGTGCGGCCATCGTGCTTTTCGACCTGCAAGGAACTGCCGGATTCGGCCTGCTCGCCGGAAATGAGCCTGGCTCCATCACCGGTGGAACTGGCGGGGAAATCGGCGCGGGCATCAGCTACGACACCAACACCAAGGTGTTGAACATCAATGTGGGGTGGGGCAGTTCACAAGGCTTCACCGACCTGACCAGCTCGTCGAACAACTCCCACATCCACGGTCCAACGGCCAGCAACAACGGTTCCGGATTCACGCAGACGGCGGTAGTCCTTTTCAATCTCACGCGCTCCAGCAGTGCTGCCACAGGGGGCACAATCACTCAGAACGTCACTCTGACAGCCGCCCAGGAGACCGATCTGCTCAATGGCAAGTACTACATCAACATCCACACGGCGAACAACGGCGGCGGCGAGTTGCGCGGTTTCCTGGTGCAGAGCGTGCCTGAGCCCTCGCGGTCCCTTCTGGCCCTGGCAGGCTTTGTCTGTCTGGCATGGCGTCGCGGGCGATGAGAGCATGGCTGCGAGGACCGTGCTGCGCTGTGGACAGTGGGCGCGGATGCACAAGGCCGAATAGATTCGTGCTCACATGCGCGTTTTGGCGGTGATGCGATTTTCATTCCTTCTTTTCGGTTTCTTCGTTTCGTCAGCCTCGATCTCCTGCCGGGCGGAGAACTGGCCCATGTGGCGCGGCCCTCGGATGGATGGCACGAGCAGCGATACTGGCTTCCCGGTGAAGCTCGACGGCAGTCAAACATGGCGCACGGAACTGCCCGGCGAGGGTCACGCGTCCCCGATCGTTTTTGAGGATCGGGTCTTCACCGTCGCGTGTCTGGCTGAAACCGAGGAGCGTGTGCTTTTGTGCCTCGATCGTGCGAGTGGACGCATCCTCTGGCGGACGGTCGTGCTGAAGTCGCCGCTAGAAGCGATTCACAAGCTCAACAGCCGCGCCTCCAGCACGCCGGCGACGGATGGCGAGCGGGTCTTCTCCGCCTTTCTCGACCAGACTGAGACCGAGGCCACGCGCACGGCCAACGCCGCGCACCCTGCGGAAAAAGGCGAGGTGCCGAAAGGCACCGTGGTCGTGAGCGCGCACGACTTCTCCGGCAAGCTGGTCTGGCAGGTGCGCCCCGGCCTTTTCAGCAGCAAGCACGGTTTCTGCTCTTCGCCCGTGGTTTTCAAGGACAAGGTCATCGTGAACTGCGATCACGATGGCGACGGCTACATCGTTGCGCTTGGCCGCACGGACGGAAGGGAGCTGTGGCGCATCGAGCGGCCGAACAGGACGCGCAGCTATTGTGTGCCGATCATTCGCGAGCTTGCCGGACGCACTCAGATGGTGCTCTCGGGCACCAAATGTGTGGCGAGCTACGATCCAAATGATGGAAGACTGCTGTGGATGATCGACGGGCCGACCGAGCAGTTCGTCGCCTCGCTCGTCCATAGCGACAGGACCGGTTTGCTCTACATGACGGGCGGCTTTCCAGATCACCATCTGCTCGCCATCAAACCTGACGGCAGCGGCAATGTGACTGACACCCACGTCATGTGGCGCACCAACAAAGGCGTGGCCTATGTTCCTTCGCCAGTCATCGCCGGCGATTTCTTGCTCATCGTGTCGGACTCCGGAGTAGCGCATTGCTTCGATGCAAGCACGGGCGGAATCAAATGGGAGGAACGGCTCCGCGAGCACCATGCCTCGCTGGTGAGCGCCGAGGGACGCGTGTATTTCGTGAATGACCAGGGAACCATGCGGGCGGTCAAACCCGGTGCCACCTATGAACTCTTGGCGGAGAGCGAGACGGGCGAGAAGGTATTTGCCTCGCCCGCCCTCAGCGATGGACAAATGTTCATCCGAGGGGACAGGAGTCTGACGTGTTTCGGGAAGCGCGTCCGTGCCACGGCGGGTCGCTAGTTTCGGTTCTGACGATCGAAAACGAGACGCCAGGACGGCGGGGGCGGGTCTTCAAACAGGGGGGGCTGGATGCGAATCCACGAAAGAGCATCTCCAAGTTACCCGTGCAACACATCGTCAAGTTTCACTTCGCGTCCCAGGGCTAGAGATCGCTTCGCCGCTTCAAGCGAGGCGATGAGTTCGACTTCCTCCTCGATGGGCACGGACTCCTTGCCGTGGATCACGAGATCGAGGAATGCCTCCAGCAAGTAGGAGTAAAGATTCGCCAGATCCGGCGTGACGCTGCGCCAGCCCTTCGTGCCGTAGAGATTGATCTGGTAACCGGCGCGCATCGCCTCTTTGTCCGCCACCATCAGCATCACATCGCGCTGATCGCCGAAGCGGATGCGCGCGATGTTCGCGCCGGGCTTTCCGACATTGATCGCGCTCGTCGCCCCTTTGCCGAGCACCGCATACGCCATCGAGAGCGCGTGGATGCCGTAATAGACGAGTTCGTTGCCGCACACCACGCTGGCGAGATGCACGTCACCGAGCTGCGGCAGCTCTTCGCGTAGCTTGATGATGTCCGGCACAAACCGCAGGCTGCTCGCGGACATGAAGCGCGTCTTCGTTTCGCGTGCGAGCTTCGCAATCGCTGCAGCCTCACGCGCCGTCATCGCGAGTGGCTTGTCGCAGAAGGTGGGCACGCCTTTGCGCAGCGCGTGCTCCGCGTATTTCCACTGCGAGCCGCTTCCGTCATCGACGATGAGCACCGCATCCACGCCATCGCAGCACTGCTCGGGGGTGTCGGTCACGGTCTCGATGCCGACGACATCAGCGAGCGCTCGCGCTGCGGCTTTGTCCGGGTCCCACATCTTCACCACGCGCGCGCCATCGAGCTTGCGCCCCGATTTGACAAAGGTGCCTTTGAGCTGCTTCGCCTTCTCATCATCCCAGCCATTGAACGTCGTCGAGAACGCGGTGCCGTGATGCGAGCCGGGCGTTCGCTCCACCTTCGTGCCGTCATAAGTGGGCGCATACGTCGCAGCGGAGATGATGCCGAGTTTGAGCGGTGCTGACTGAGCTTGTCCAAAGACAGGCGCTCCGGCAAAAGAAGCGAGCGTGGCGGCGGAACGGGTGACGAAGGTGCGGCGGTCGAGTGGTGGATTCATGGTCGTTGGGGAAGAGGTTGTGGCAGAATCATGGAGGGCAGAATGATGGGATTGGATTTCAAGAACATGATTCTGCCCTCCATCATTCTGCCTTTTTCAGAAGTTCGAACCGCACACTATTCAGTGGCAGATTTACCCAAGCGATGGCGTCCAGTGTGGTGTGGTTGAGAAGGCGCTGAAGGTGTTTGCGCGTGTCTGCAAATCTCGTCGCGGCGGTGACGGCCAGGCCCACGCCGTCGCGCAGCAGGTGCATCGAGTGTTCGCCAAGCTGTCGCGAGCCTGCCATGATGGGGACCGATTGCGGAAGCACGCCCATGAGCGTCGCCACAGCCTCGCGATACAGCGCGACCTCAAGGCCCATCCCCACGTCGGCGCAGAGAGACACAACGGTTTCCCGCAGCTTCTGGTGCTCGGTGTCATCGGGCCAGTTATGTGTCGCGACGCTGAAACGCCGTCTGTCATCTGGAGTCAGCGTCGTGGAGACAAACTCGGATTGAACCTTGAGCGGGCGGAAATTGACGAGACTGCCGTGATGCGTCCCTGCCAGGAGCACATAGTTCAATGCTTGAGCGCGATGCGCGGGAGCGATGGTAGCGGCGCACTTGGCCTCGGCCACCGTGCTCCCGGCGAGCAGGAGATCGATGAAGTATTCCTTCACAAACGAGCCGTGCCGCACCCTGATCAAAACCTCGCGCTCGGCGCCAAGGCCACCCTGAGCGCAACGATAGGCCAGTTCGTTCTTGTAGATATTCTCATCCAGCATCCGGCCATACTGATTATGAATCGCAAACGCATGCCCCACCATCACATGATGGATGGCGTGAAACTCGTCCTGCGAGACCACATTGACGGGCTTTGACAGTTCTATCGGCATGGTGGGGAGATTGAGGCAGAATCATGGAGGGCAGAATGATGGGATTGGTGTTCAAAAAAAGATTCTGCCCTTCATCATTCTGCCTCCCATTCAGTTCGTGATCGGATGCGAGATGCGCAGGTAGGCGAAGAAGTCGCGGAGCTGTTGCTCGGTCAGGCCTTCGAGGAGGCCCTCGGGCATGAGGCTGCGGCCCATCGGGGTCACGGCCTTGATGTCCTGGGCGCCGAGCGTGATGTCCTGGCCGTCGAGGCCGCGCACCACGGTGACCTGATTGTCGCGGTCCACCTGGAAGCCGCCGATGCTTCGACCGTCCTTCGTCTCGACGGTGATGAACTGGAAGCCCTCGCGAATCTCTGCGTTGGGATTCACGATGCTGATGAGCATGGTGCCGAGATTGTCGCGCTGATAGGTGGTGAGGTCGGGGCCGATCTTGCCGCCTTTGAAGAAGAGCTTGTGACAGCTCGCGCAGCGTTGCATGAAGGTCTGCTCGCCTTGATACGGATTGCCCGCGCCGCCCTTCAGAACGGTCTCCACCTCGGCGAGCTTCTTCTTGAAGTCGTAGCCGGTGGTCGTGGCTTTGGGGAAAAGTTTTGCCGCTGCCTCGCTGACCGCCTTGTCACGACTCGTGCGCAGATGATCCGCGATGTCCGCCGGCACGAGCGAGAGGCCCAGCCTGCCGGACTGCAGCTCCACCATGAGCGCCTGCGTCCACTTTGCGCGACTCGAGAGCAGCGTGAATGCCGCAGCGCGCGCTGCTTCGGGCAGCTTGGGTAATGCGGCCAGCGTGTCGGTCGCGATGCTATCCTGGTCATACGCGGCGAGCGAGGCGAAGGCGGCCTTGCGCAATTCGACGCTGCGATCCGCAGCAGCCGCTTTCAGCAGCACGGGCACGGCGTCGTTGTTCTTCAGCTCACCGAAACTGCGCGCGTAGAGCAGGCGGTCGTCGGGCTTCGCCTTCACGTCGGCCACGACGGCAAGCGCCTCCTTCACGGCGGCGGCATCACCCTGCCGCAGACGAATCGCGAGCGATGCGCCGCCAGATGCAGCCATCGCGCTGACGAGTTCATCAGGCAGACCCGTCATCGCGCGTCCGCGATACGCTTCTTCGAATCCCTTCAGCAACTGCGCCGCCTGTTCCTTGCCTGGAGCGAGCTTCAGCAGTTGCGCGATGAGCAGCAGCTCCTGGCGCTTGCCCTCGACGGCAAAACGGCGCACCACGCGCGGCAGCACCTGTTGAGTCACCAGCGGCTTGTCCCACAGCGAGCGCGTCTTGAAGAACTCCATCACCTCACTCGTGGCGGACGGGATGCGCGCTTCAAACACCCACCAGCACAGCAGCGGAATGTAAGGATCGTTCACGTCCTCATCGTGAGTCATCAGGGCGGCGACGATGGGAAACGCCTGCACGTCGGCCAGACGTCGCGCGGTGCAGGCGAACTGCGAGCGCGCCTCCGCATCCTTCTCTGACGTGGCTTGTGCGACGAGAGTCTCGAACACATTCGTCGGCAGCAGTTGCGGCTCTTTGCGCGCAGGCGGGAGGCCGAGGCCGTGATTGATGCCGTATTCATCACCGAGCAATCTCGCCGCCCACGAGCGCACGGACGGGTTCGCATGTTTCAGCGCGAGCACCGCCGTGGCGTCGTCGAGACCACCGACCTGATGCAGCGCCCACAGCGCATTGAGCGCGGCGAGGCCGGTGTCCTTCGCAATCACCGCTTTCAGCGAAGGCGCAGCCTTCGGGTCCTTGCGCTCACCGAGCAGACGCACAGCGGTGTGGCGGTGCCATTTATTCGGATGACCGAGCAGCGCGATGAGTTGCTCCGTGCTCTTCGCCGCGAGATTGAGATCCGCCTCCAGCTTCGAGTCCTGACCTGCGATGCGATAGATGCGGCCCGTGGTGGGATCGATCTGATTTTGATAGTGCTGACCGTGTGCGATGTAGAACTCATACATGTCCGAGACGTAGATCGAGCCATCGGGCGCATTCGCGATATACACAGGACGGAACGCTGCATCGCTGCTCTTCACCACCACGCCGTGATCCTTCGTGTCAAAGGTCGAGCCGTGAACGATGCGTTTACTGGCAATCACTTCATTGTGCAGCGGATCGATGGCGAAGAGCATGCCCGCGAGCGCAGGCGGCATCGCGCTGCCGTCCGCAAACGCGCCGAAGTGCGTGAAGCGCACGACGGGATCGGTCGTGGCCATCATCGGCAGGTCGCCAAAGGCATACGGATTGCGCGGCGGACCGAACTTGCCGGGCGTGACGCCTTGCATGAGGTAGAAGCCGCCCTGGATGTAATGCCAGCCGCGCGTGTTGCCGCCATTGTGACCGGAGTAGGCGCGGCCTTGCGCATCGAACTCCACGCCAAACGTGTTGCCGCCACCCTCGGCAAAGATTTCAAACGCGCGCGTCTCCGGATGATAACGCCAGACCATGCAGCCCTCGAAGTGCGCGCCGGGAGAGTCCGGCGCATCGACTCCCGGCCTGCGCACGCGACACGACGTGCCGCTGCCCTGGCAGCCGTAAAGCCAGCCGTCAGGGCCCCATGCAAGGCCGTTCGCCTGCGCATGCGTGTCTTCAAATCCAAAGCCAGCGAGGTGCGTTACTGGCGGACCATCGGGCACATCGTCACCGTCCTTGTCGGGATAGAAGATCAGATACGGCACATGCATCACCCACACGCCGCCGCGACCGCGCACCGCCGCGTTCGCCATGTTCAGTCCGTCTGCGAAGACCTTGTGCTTGTCGTAAACACCGTCGCCATCCGTGTCTTCGTGAACCGAAATGATGTCCGCGCCGCGCACATGATCCGGCGGTGCGGCGGGCACCTTGTCATAGACCGCGCGGTAGTATTTGTCGCGGCTGAGCATCGTGAGTCCTGCCGGATACGGATACTGCCGAGTCTGTGCCACCCAGATGCGTCCGCGCTCGTCGAAGCTGAAATGAAATGGCTGCGCAATCTGCGGATCGCTCAGCACGAGCGAGGTCTTCAGTCCGTCATGCGCATTCATCTTCGCCGCCGACTCCAGTGGAGGCAAACTCGGCCCATGCACCTGCTCGGTGCGGCCCAGCACGCGCTGTGACTCGTGAAAGCTGTCGAACGCAGCGCGCGCGGGCTTTTGCGTGAGCGCGCCGCCGGGCTTGTAGTCGTCGCCGGTGCGGAACTCCCACTCGCCTTCGAAGATGCACTCCTGCTCGTAGTTCATGATGAACGGCGTCTCGCCAAGGAAGCCACCTGCGCCAGACGGCACAGCCATGCGGATCGCGATCTCGTTCCACTCGCCTTTGTGCAACGTGCCGACAGGAACCTTGTGACGAAACAAGGTGTTGCCTGCGTTCGCATAATTCGGCGGGAAAGAACCGCCGGTGCCAATCTTCTTACCGTTTACCCACACTTCATGCGCGCCCGCGAGGTCGCGGATGTTCACGCCGACCGACTCTTCAAACAGATTGCGCTCGTGCTTCAGGAAGAAGCTGTCATGCACCTTCACCCACGCGCGGAGCCATGCGGTGCCGGTGAAATCCAGCTTGCCCGGCACGCGCGCCGTCTGCCAGTCGGCGGCTTGTGCCACTGCAATGAACACCATTGGCAAGATGAGTCTGAACAGGGCTTTCATAAGACGATGGTGGGTTAAGGCAGAATCATGGAGGGCAGAATGATGGGATTTGATTTCAAAGTATGATTCTGCCCTCCATGATTCTGCCTTTCGTATTTCAAATCCTGACCAACTGCCCCGTGCGGGCCGACTCCTCGGCCGCGAGACACGCGCGCACGGCCTCGCGTGATTCCTCGGGCGTGATGACGGTCGGCTTCTCGCCGGTGGCGACGCAGTTGACGAAGTAGGCCAGCTCATCGCGCAGTGCGCCGCGAAGCTGGCCGTGGATCGTGGGCCAGTAGGTGGTGTCCGGGCAGCGCGAGCCTTTGCTATCCACGATCATGAGGTTCGGATGCGTGTCGTGGATGGAGATGCTGCCTTCGGTGCCGACGATCTCCAGGCGTTCGTCGATCTGGAATGGCGTCGTGTCCGGCAGGCACCACACGGATTCCAGGATGCACGACGCACCGTTCTCCAGCCGATACATCACCTGACCGAGATCGGGATTCGCGTGCTGGCGCACCTGCACCGTCTGGGCATACGCCGACACCGCGTGCGACTCGCTGAACCAGAACATGAGGTCGGTGTCATGCACGCAATCGCCGATGATGGGCCCGATCTTGTCCAGCACCGACGCGCCCACCCATGCGGGAAGATTTCGCCGTGCATACATGGAGATGATGCGACCGATCTTGCCCGCTGCGATCTCCTGCTTCGCGGCGGCGTAGCGCGGATTGAACCGGCAGATGTGCCCCGTCATGAAGAAGCTCTTCGCGGCATTCGCGGCGTTCACGATCGCGTCACAATCGGCGACCGTGGAGGCCATCGGCTTCTCCAGAAACACATGCTTGCCCGCTTCGAGCGCGGCCACCGCAGGCGCGGCGTGCTGGTCCCACATGGTGGTGATGCTCACGGACTCCACCTCGGGATCGGCGAGCATGTCGTGATAGTTGGTGAAGGTCTTCTTCACACCGAATCGCTTCGCTACTTCAGCGAGCCGCTCTGAGTTGCGCGTGCAGATCGCATGGATTTCGACATTGGGGATGGCCGCGAGCGCTTCGCAGTGCTTCTCGCCGAACCAGCCGAGACCGAGGACGCTGTGTTTGATCTTCTTCATGAGTGGATGGGTGGGTGAGAGTTAAGGATGAACTTGGCCGTCGCACTTCTTCAGCGCGCTGAGTTCGGTGCTGCCGTTGAGCACGCGGAGCTTGAGCTGGTAGTGACGTGTCTCGCCGGGAGCGAGGAACTGCTTCGCGAGCGCGTGCTTGTCGCGGGCGCTGCCGAGCAGCGAGCCGGAGAAAGGCTCGATGCCGCTGACGTAGCAACCGCGCGGACCGTAGTGCTGCCAGTTCGCCATGCGCGGCAGAGCCTTCTTCGGATAGCTGATCTCCAGGCCAAGCTTGAGCTTGTCGTTGATCAAACCAATGCGGCACCAGCCATCGCGCTCCGCTTGCGTCTCGACGATCAGGCCGCGCTCGTTCATGCCGGTGTGCTCGGTCATCGGCGCGGGCACGCGTTTGAGTTTGTTCATGCCTGCGGCGGACAAGGGCTGCACGATGTCCTGCCCCGCTGGCGGCGGCACATTCCAGTGCACCGACTTGCCGCGATAGATGAAGCGCGCGTTTTCATCGAGGAGCGGCCAGCCGAGGTTGCAGTGGTAGAGCCAGTGATGCGGCACGCGTTTGTCGCCGCGATTTGTCACAGCGTCCTCGATGTGAATCTCGGGCACACCGAGCGTGCATCGAATCGTGCGCCGGATCTCAAACGTCGGACCAAACGCCGAGGAATCCCGCGTCAGCAGTCCTAGCTCCATCTCATGACGCCCGAAGTGCGGATCAGGATTGCGCAGCAGCTCGATGCGCGAAGGCTGATTCGAGTAGCGGCCATGCAGTGAAGTCTTCGCGCCATCTTCTTCTCGCGGACCACCGACATACTCGGGGCCGCAAGTCGTCACCAAACCACCAGCCCAGCCGCGCACCCATTCGATGCCGGTGTGATAAGCGGGATTCGGCGGCAGCAAGCCATTCGGCGAAAGCCAGGCGAGCGCGAACTGATTGAAGCTCGCGTCCACGATGTCGCCGCCACGATCCAGGGCAACGGTGAAACGCAAGCCTGCGCCTGTGTCGAAGAGCGCCACGCGACAGTCATCGAGCGTGCCCGTGCGGATGCCGCCGACTTGCAGCACGTTTTCAAACTTGGTGGTGTCGAAGATCATGGGTTGGCTTGTTTGAAGGCAGAATCATGAAGGGCAGAATCATTGTATGAGCTGTCAGAAATATTATTCTGCCCTCCATGATTCTGCCTCTCTCTTACCAAGGTGGGAGCGCCATCGTCCCGCCGTCGAGCACGATGGAGGTGGCGTTGATGTAGCCTGCATCGTCGCTGAGCAGGAAGGCCGCTGTCTGCGCGATGTCGATGGGCTGGCCGAGCCGGCGCACGGGGATGCGACGAGCCACATCGGCGTAGAGTTCAGCCACCGGTTTGTCCCAGCCCTCGCAGCTCGCGGCGAGCATCGGCGTGTCGATGGTGCCGGGGCAAATGCCGACGACGCGCACCTTGCCCGCGTGATCGGTGGCGAGGCAGCGGATCAGAGACTCCAGCGCTCCCTTCGACGCACAGTAAAGCGCATGTGCCGGGAAGCCGATGAACGCTGCCACGGAAGTCGTGATAAGAAACACACCGTTGCCCTGCTGCTCCATCACCGGAATCGCGTGCTTCGCGGTCCAGAACACGCTCTTCACGTTCACGCCCATCAGCTTGTCCCAAGCAGCATCATCGAACTCGGTGACCTTGCCTTTGCCCCACACGCCTGCATTGCAATGCACGCCGTCGATGCGGCCAAAGTGCGCGACCGCGCTCTGCACCATCGCCTTCACGCTGTCCTCCTGCGAGACATCGACGAACACAAAGCGGACATTGTGACCGACATCGCGCAGTTCCTTCTCCAATGCCTCGCCGCGCTCCTGCTGATTCGATGCGATGACCACACGCGCGCCAAGCGACGCAAAGTGGCGGCTGCACGCCTCGCCGATGCCCGAGGTGCCGCCGGTGACGATGATGACCTTGCCTTTGATGCTCATAAAATGGAAGTGGCGGGTGAAGGCAGAATGATGAAGGGCAGAATCATGGCATGATTTTTCAGCAACATTATTCTGCCCTCCATGATTCTGCCGTTTCTCATCTCCAGGGAAGATCGCTGTCGTTTTCAAACTGCATGTATTCGATCACCGCGCCGTCCTTCAGCATGAAGGCGACGGTGAAGTTCGGCGACGGCTGAAAGGGCTTCAGGATCACGTTTTCGCCTTTGATCGCCTCATGGATGTCGTCCACGCGATAGGCCACATGCGGCAGGTCGCGCACCGGACCTGTCACCGGGCTGTCCGGCTCGAAGCGCAGATACTCGACCTTGTAGGGATGCTTGCGCGGGTCCGTGACCCACACCTTCGTGTCTTCGACAAAGTATTCGCCGGGATGACTCTCGTCCGTCGGCAGGCCGATGTGATGGAATGTTTTCATATTGGGTTAAGGCAAAATCATGTTGGGCAGAATCATGAAGAAGCAGGTGAGTGTTTTCAAAATCATGATTCTGCCCTCCATCATTCTGCCTTCTGTTTCTTCTCCGTCCTCTCGGCGACAGCACGGTCCGCCATGCGGAAGAAGTCATTCTCCGGCGCATAGCCCAGCACCGTGCGCGCGCGGGTGATGTTGATCTCAAACGAGTGATACTGAGGGTTCGGAATCTCGATCACCGGCACGTCGAGCTTCTTCGACAAATGCTCCGCCGCGACGCGGTAATCGAAAGCCGACGGCCCGGCGATGTTGAAGCTCTGTCCGATGGCCGAGGGATTGCCGATCATGCGGTCAAACGCCTGCATCACATCATCCACATGCACGATGTGCCGCCGCAGCGGCGCGCCGTGAGCATCGGTCAGGATGGGAATGCGCTCCTGCTGATTGCGCACCAGATCGAGCACGTCCTCGCTGACTTTGCCAAAGCCGTGCCCAGGCTCCGCAGGGTTCACATTACGCAGCAGCGAGAAGTGATTCAGCAGATCATCCTTCTCAAACACCCACGACGAGCGCAGCACCGTCACCGGCACGCCGTATTGCACCGCGTATTGCTGCGCCATCGTCTCCTCCATCACCTTCGAGAAGGCGTAGTAGCCCGGATAGGCCGTGAGCGGATGGTTCTCGTCGATGGGCACCGGCTGCGGATAAAACCAGATGCCGAACGCCGCATCGCCGCCGAAGAGAATGAACTGCTTCACAC
>JAIBCL010000042.1 GCA_019694165.1 Verrucomicrobiaceae bacterium
CGAGGGTGACACCATTGACGCCTTCGCCGGAGTCGTAGCGACCGTTGCGGCTGGCGTCGATGAAGACGAGGTTGCCGACGGCGACCGGGCGGTAGAAGCCGAAGTCGATCGTCAGGTCGGTGTTGTCATCGTCGGTGTCGTCGATGAAGGGGTTCTGGCCGAACTCGGAGGTGGTGTTGGAGGGCTCGGTGTTAGCCTGGAGCGTGAAGGAGGTGGAGCGCACGCCGGAGGAGGCGGGGGAGACGGGATCGTCGCCGTTTTCGTCCTGGTTGTCGTCAATGCCGTTGTCGCCGCCTTGCCCCGGCAACGAGCGCGCGTTGACCAATGGCGCACCGGTGGCGAAGTTCGAGGCGGGAAGCTCGATGTGATAGGTGCCTGTGGGAAGATTCGAGAAGAGGTAGAATCCACCGTTTGCCGTGGTGGTGGTGGCCACCAACGAGTTGCCACCGGGCTGAGCATTGTCGTTGAAGATTCTCACGAGGACTCCATTCACACCTTCGTCGGTGTCGAAGACGTGATTGCCGTTGGCATCGAGGAAAACCGCATTGCCCACGCCGACGGCGTTCGGATCGGCCGGCCGGAAGCCAAAGTCGATGGTGAGGTTGTAGTTGTTGTCGTCACGGCTGTCCTCGGTGGACAGGAAGCCGTTTTCGCCCTGTGCATCAGTGGGGGCGTAGTTGTTGATCAGATAGAATGGGGCGGACCGGATGCCGTTGGTGATTGGCGAGATGTCATCGAGGCCGTTTTCGTCCACCGAGTCGTCGGCATTTCCCGTTCCGGTGCCGGTCATTGAAACTTTGCCGAAGAGCGGACCGCCGACGTTGAAATTGATGGCCGGCATGTGAATGAAGTAAGAGCCGGCCAGCAGGTAGTCGAAGAGGTAATGTCCTGTGGCATCCGTGATCTGGGTGGCGACCGGGATCGAGGTGCCCGGCACGGCATCCGCGCGGTAGAGATCGACTGTCACGCCGGCGATACCTTCGCCCGTATCGTAGTGACCATTGTTGTTGGCATCGACGAAGACGAGATTGCCGACGCCGAGCGGGTTGGCGAAACCAAAGTCCACCGTGAGATCCACCGCGGCATCCTGAGTGTTGTCCGAGGCATGATCGAAGCCGGTCTCGCCATTGAGGTCCGTCGGGGCGGCCCCCGGTTGCAGCGTGATCACGCCTGAAGATATGCCGGTGACGGAGGGCGTGCTGCTGTTGATGCCGTTCTCGCCCACGTCATCGTCTCCCGAGAGACCCTCGGCGATGCTGATGGTGCTGGCGAGCGGTCCGCCGGTGACAAAGTTCGCCGCGGGAATGTGGACGATGTAGAAGCCGGGCAGGAGCTTGTCGAAGAGATAGGAGCCGTCGGAGAGCGTGGTGCGCGTGAAAAGAGGTGTGCTTGCGCCGGGCGTTTGCGTGCTGGAGTAAAGCTGCACGGTCACGCCGCCGAGGCCCTCGCCCAGGTCGTAATGTCCGTTTCCGTTCGCGTCGCCGAAGACCAGATTGCCGACGCTGACGGGAATGACGTGACGCAGGCCGATGTCGATGGTGGTCTCGGCATTGGTGCTGCCACTCGCGCCGGGTTCGGTGCCAAAGCCGAGATCAAAAACGAAGGTGAACACCAACGCATCGACGCCGCCGGGCTGCGTGCCGTCGTTGTTGTTGTCGGTGCCGTTGTCGGTGCCGGTGACGGGACTCACGGCATTGTAGTAGGTGGTGGGCGTCACCCGCAGCTTGTAACTGCCAGGCGTGAAGACGAGGAAGCCATACTGACCGCTCGCATTTGTCGTCGTGGTCGCGACGAGCGCGCTGGTGGTGCCGTCGAGCAATTCCACAGTCACACCCGGGATGCCGGCTTCGCCAGAGTCCTTCACGCCATTGGAGTTGGCGTCTTCGAAGACCAGGTCACCGAGCTGGAAACCGGAGAAGAGGCCGAAGTCGAGCGACCAGTTGCTGCTCGTGCTGGCGTCGCCGTCGTTGGTGGGCTCGCCGCCTGCGGTGAGCGTAAGCACGCCGCTGTAAACCGGCGAGCCGAGACCGCCGGACTGCTGGCCATTGTTGTCATTGTTCACGTCGTTGTTCGGATTGGCGACGACATTGATGGTGGTCAGCGGGTAAGAAGCAGGCAAGGTTGGAATGCGAACATAGTAAGAGCCAGGCTGGATCGGATAGAAGTTATAGGCTCCGGCTGCCGTGGAGCGCCGCCTGCCGATGAAGACATCATCGCCTGCGCTGTTCTCGTGCGCCCCATTCGCACCGGTGCTCCAGAGTTCGAGCACCACGCCGCCGATGCCGCTGTCCGTAGCTGCGTCATACACGCCATTTCCGTTCACATCGTTGAAGACGAGGTTGCCGATGCAGAGGCGGTTGGCTGCAGAGCCGACGTCTTCGAAGATCATCGAGTCATCGAAGCCAGACGGATTCTTGCCAAACACGGCCATGACCTTGCCGTCGGCGGAGATGCCGTCGCCACCGTTGTAGAGGTCCCATGCGGCGTAGCCTGGGTTTTGCGCGACATGGCCGTCGGAGGCGAGAATGCCCTTGAAGGTGACATAGGCGCTGGTCGGGTCCGGCCACATGGCAGCCCAGTTCACGAGATCACCGGAGTGATAGACCGTGCCGATGACTTTGGCGGAGTCGGAGATGGCACGCACAACCGCGCCGGTGGTGTCGAGCGCGGTCAGCGGCAGATTTGTGGTGGTGTTCAGCGTGGCGTCATAAACGAAGGGCTGGCCTTGGAAGGCGACCGCCGCGCCGACATAGCGGCCATTGGCGCTGATGACCGGGTTGTATGCGCCGCCTGCGAAGGTTTTCAAAATGGTGGCGTAGCCCGTGCCTGGCGTGCCGCTGCGCAGCTCGATGACATCGCTGTTGTTCTTGACGAGGATGCGCGAGCCGTCACCCGATGCGCCGATGACATCCTTGGTGCCGGCGATGGTTGTCCAGGTGTTGGCCGTGGTGTTCCAGAAGCCGCCTTGATTAACGCCGCCGACGATGGCGTAGCCAAAGGCATACAAGCTGTCGGATGTGAGGGCGCTAGCCCAGCCTTTGCCAGATGGAGTGGTGAGCTGGGTGGTCAAGCTAGTCGCGCGGCGGTAGAAGACGGGGATGTCGGAGGCGCTGGCGGTGATTCGTTCGTTGCCGAGAACGTCGCCATTGTTGCTGACGTCGATTCCCCAATAGCTCGGATTGGCTGCATTGCTCGGCGGCAGCGTGGTGAACGTGTAAGTGCGCACGTCATAGAGGAACATCGCGCCGGTGCCGCCGAGGTCGAAGCCGGTGGTCCAGCGCCCATCGGCAGACATGGCCATCGTTTGATTGCGAGTGGCCGCTGTTTCGGCAAGGCGGACATCCATGCCGACGCGGGTGACGAGGTACTTGTTCCCCACGGTCTGGCCGAGCGCGGTGGGGCAGGCATCTGGAGGCGGCGGCGTGGAGGCGACGACAAGACCGTAGCTGCGCGTACCCTTGCATCCGCTGGCATCCGTGGCAGTCACGACGAAGTGATACCAATCACCTGCCGTAGGCGTGCCGGTGAGCTGGCCGTTCGCAGCAAGTGCAAGGCCCGGCGGCAGCGCGCCTCCCGTAACGGAGTAAGTGTAGGTTGCCAGGCCGCCAGCGGCGGTGATCGCTTGATTGTAGGCTGATCCGACCGTGGCCGTCGGCAGCGCAGCGGGCGAGACTGTGATCGTGGGGCAAACGATGTCCACGACGTAGTCTTCTACTTCACCGTTGCCAGAGATGCCCGATGCCGCGACGGCGGGCACCGACGCGAGCCGGAACCGTACTCCCGCTTTGCCGATCAAGGCGTTTGCGGGAACGCTTACAATTTGCGATACGGTGCCATTGGTCGTGCCAGTGGCTACGAGCACATTGTTGATGACCTTTTCACCCGCATCGGTCAGCAGGCCGTTTCCGTTGAAGTCGATCCACGCGGTGAGGTAGGCGGGCGCGCCGCTGGTGTTCGTGACCGTGGCGGAAATGGATGCCGAAGAGCCTGCGGTTATCGACGCGGGAAGTGTCGCGCCGTCTTCGTCATCGGAGCCGGTGATGTCGTCACCCGTGGCATTGATGTTGGCGACAATGGTCGTGTCGGCGTCTACGAGAGCACCCATGCGGAGACCGGCGACGATGTCGCTGCCGGCGGCGGCGAAGGGCCCATAGTCACCGTAGTCCACGGTCGCGGGCGAGGAGATGGCCGTGGCTGGCGTGCAGGCGCCGATGGTGAGGTCGGTGAGGCCGTTGATGGAGCCGGCGTTCAGGAATGTGGCGTTGCCATCAGCGAAGCTGAACTGGTACCAGTCACCGTTGTCGGGCTTTGTGCCGAGGCCGCCGTAGAGCTTGCCGTCGAGGCCGAGCGTGATGCCGCTTTGATAAACGGTCGGAGTGCCGATGAGCGTGGCGGAAGGTGTCGGCACGTTCAGATTCACGGAGAAGAAGTCCATCGTGGTGGGACTGGATCCTGTCCTCGAGGCGTGACCGTAGAGGATGCCGCCGGGTGTGATGACGATGTCGCCGAAATCGTTTGCCCGTGTGTTGTTCCAGATGTCGGCCACCTTCGTCGCCGCCGTGATGGTGTAGCTGCCGGAGGAGCCGCTGATGGTGACTTTCCACAGGTCATCGGTGTCGTCGATGATGGTCCAGTAGAAGCCGTTGTAGAATTCACCGCTCTGCAGCGGCTCGGTCACCGGCATGCCGAATGAGGCCAGATTGCCCGCGATGTTGGTCACGCCGGTCGTGCGATCCCACACGGCGAGGCGCATGTCGCTTGCCACTCCGGTGGAGAAGATGACCACGCCATCCGCGCCGAGGCTTTGTGCAAAGGCCGCGCCATTCGCCTGCTCGAAGCCCGCCGGGAAAGTGGTGGCGATGCGCGCCGCGCTCGTGGACACATTCACCTCGTAAAGCGTGCCCGTGCCCGTGCCGTAGGCAAAGCCGCCGGGCGGGCAAACGCGGACGAGATAGTCTTCCACTTCGCCGGATGCCGCCGCGCCCGTCGGGCCTGGCGAGGTGGCGCTCGTCAGTCTCACCCGCACGCCGAGGAAGCCGGTCGATGCGCTGGCGGGCGGTGTGAAGTTGATGATCTTCGCGATGTTGTTCGATCCTGTCGTGACCAACACATTCGTGGCGATTTGCTCGCCGGCATCGGTCAGCACGCCGTTCTGGTTGTAGTCGATCCACGCGTTCAGGTAGGCGCTCGCTCCCGTCGTGTTCGTGACGTTCACCGTGATGCTGGAGGCGACCGTCGGCACGAGATAGGCGGGCAGCGTCACGCCATCTTCGTCGTCGATGCCGGTGGTGTCGTCGCCTGTTGCGCTGGTGTTTTTCGTCTCGGAGAACTCAGCGTCCACTGCGGCACCTATCTTCAAGCCGCTCACCACCATCGCGGAAGCCGATGCAAAGCTGGTGTAGTCGCCGAAGTCGAGCGTCGGCGATGTGGTGGACAGGCACATGTCGGAGACCTTCGATGCATCCCATGAGGTGCCGGCGGCGCGTGAGTTGAAAATGGACACGCGAATCTTCGCGGCGCTGGCGGGCGCGGCGGGCAGCGACAGGAGGTCAGGCGCGAAACCGGTGAAGGGCCAGGGTGCCTCCGCATCGTAGGTGATGCGTTTGCTGCCCATCGGATAGCCGGCGATGGCGGCGTTCGAGCTGTCGAGATACTGAATGCGCACCTCGCCGATATTCGCGAGCGGATCATGCATCGCCGCGGCGTAGCGCAGATCATAGGTGGCGCCAGGCGACGCGACCACGTCTTGATACATGTGCGTCGTGCTGGTGCTGCCGACGACGGCGGCGCCATCACCGGTGATCCACGCTTCGTGCATGCCGTCTGCCATTGCCGGGCGATTGTCGAACCCATCGACCGTGTAGCCACCGCCTGAACCCGTGAGCTGAGCAAAGGTCCAGCCCGGAATCGGCGTGAGCGTCGTGTTCGCATCCCCATCCTTCTTCGGATTCGGCTGCGCGGCCACGCCGGACTCGAAGTTGCCGTTGGTCAGCAGGTTCGTGCATGGCGCGAGGACGTTGACGACATAGTCCTCCACCTCGCCCGTGCCGAATGCACCCGTGGCCGGAGCGCCGCTCGCGGTGTTGAAACGGAAGCGCAGGCCGGAGACGCCGACGCTGGCGGTCGATGGCAGATTGAACTGGAAGCTGAACGAGGCGGTGTTGTCGTTCGCATTCGTCGCATTTCGTCCGGTGGAGACGCTGTAGTTCGTGATGATCTGTTCGCCTGCGTCGAACGCGCCGTTGCCATTGAAGTCCATCCACGCATTGAGGTAGGCATTCGCGCCGGTGAGGTTGTGTGTGCGGATGCTGATGACGGGATTGGTGCCTGCGTAAAGCGACGGCGTCGCGCCCGCGATCATCGAAGGGATGAGCACACCGTCTTCGTCATCGCTGCCGTTCGTATCATCGCCGGTGGCGGTGGCGTTGGTGGAGGCGGCGGCTTCGGAATCGACCGTGGCGCCGAGGTGGACGGCAGCGTTGATCGTGCTGCTCGCGCTCGGGAAGCCCGAGTAGTCGCCATAGTCGCTGCCCTGGCAGGTGACGTTCACGCAGGTGAAGCCGAGCGCCTTCGAGCTGCTGCCGGTGGGGCCGCGCAGGTAATCGCCGAAGGTGTTGGAGACCGTGTCATAGGAGCCGATGCAATAGACGGTGGGACCGCCCGAAGGCAGGCTGTTGTAATTGAGCATCGCGAAGTAGAGCTTGCCGTCGGGGCCGAGCCTGACGTCCCAGGGGTAATAGTTGTCGCGCGGTCCCGTGGCACCGATGCTGACGGGCACGGTGGCGATGAGGGTACCGTCGTTGGTGAAGTGGATCAGGGCGTCGTTCACGCCAGCGGCGATGGACTTGCCCACCACCCAGAAAGTGCCGTCCGGCATGAAGGCGATGCCGAGGTAGTTGCGGTTCGCGGGCGAAAGAGTGGAAGGAATGGCCGTGGCTGTCGAGAGATCGGGCGGCATCCGGTACACCTGCCCAGGCGTGTCCGTACTGCTGGGACCGAAGCCTCGCGTGACGTATAAATCGCCCGTCATCGGATTCACATCCACACCCCAGAAGAGGGAGTTGTTCGGTGCCAATGGCTGGGCCGTGGTGATTTCGTAAGTCTTGTCCGGCACGCCGGGCACCACGCCGTTGTTCGGGAAGCGATGGATGCGGTAGCCTTCGACGGCGTAGATATACTTGCGGTCTGGCGAGAACATCACGCTCTGCCAGTAACCCGCGCCGTAGTAGGGCTGATAGGTGCCGGTGGCGATGTCATAGATTTGCAGGCCGCTGCCCTGCGTGGCGAAGTACATTTTCCCTGTGCGCGCATCCACGGCCATGCCCTCGCCACCCGCACCGGTGATCGCGCCGCACGAAGGTCCTGACGACGCGCCGCCGGTGAAGGGGTATTCGATCACTTGGTCGATCGGATCGGCTTCGCCCACGAGCATCCGCGCGCTCGTGCATTTCGGGATGAAGCCGAAGTCGATGGTGAGGTTGCCATTGGCATCGCCTGGCGCGGCGTCATCATCGCCGCCGTTTTGTCCGGCCTCCGTCGGGCCGGTGCCGCTGGCGATGGTGAAGAGCGAGCTGGTGATGCCCGTGACCTCCGGCTGCCAGGCATCCACGCCGTTTTCGTTCACGTTGTCATCGCCAGTGTCGAGCGAGTAACCGATGCTTGACTCCTTGCCAAGCAGAGCGCCGCCCGCCTGGAAGTTGCTGGCCGGCAACCGCACATAGTAAGCGCCCGCCGCGAGGCCGGTGAATTGATAGAGGCCGCCGTTCGCGGTGTTCGTGTTTGCACCGACTTGCACATCGTCCGCATTCAAAGCAATGCCGTCCGGCCCTGGTGACCAGAGCTGCACGCTCACGTTGTTGGCGCCGGTGTCGCCCGCGTCGAACTTGCCGTTGCCGTTGTTGTCGAGGAACACCAAGTTGCCAACCGTCAAACCTGCGGAGGGTGTGAGACACGGCATGAAACGGTAGCCTTCCACATCGGTGAGCACCGAGTCGCCGGCGACACCTTCGTTGTTGTTGCCCGCTGAGGTGAGATTGTCAAAGCTGCCCCACATGTCGTTGTGGTCGTCATTGAACGTCATCACGCCGCGCAGCGTGTCCCAGGCGATGCCTTCAACCTTGAGCAAGTTCTTGGTGGGCCGGTTGTTGATGCCGCCTCCAGGCGCGGAGTCCGCGATGCCGATGATCGCACCCGTCGTCGGGCTGATTTCAAAAAGCGTCTCGTCTCCTTCGACCAATTCGTCACCGAGGTCCATCCCAAAGAGGCGGCCGTCCGGAGTGAACTCGATGTCCTGCACGTCGAAGGCAGTCTTCGACAGACCGGTGATCGTGCCCACCAGCGTGATGGCCACTCCTGGGTTGCCCGGCGTGCCGAGCTTGTAGAGACGCGAGCCTGAGCTGGACGGGTGGCCGGCATACAACTGACCTGACGGATCGAACGCGAGTCCCGCCAGCGCGCCTGCGGCGGAAGGCACGCTCCCGACGATGGTGACGATGTTTTTCTGTCCGCTGGAAGCGAGCTTCGCGGTGGTCAGATCGATCTTCATCAGAACGGCACCGACCGTTGTTCCCACATCGTCCACGGTCGTCATCCACGCCGTGCCATTCTTGTCGATGGCGAAGGATTCCACGCCGTTTGTGATCGTGGTCAAGCTCACCGCCGTGGCAGGATTCATTGATCCATCCGGGCTGTAGTAGAGCGAGCCGTAGTCTTTTAAATTGTTCGCATCGGCTAGATCGCGCGGCCATGTGAAGCTGAAGAGTTGCGCATCATCTTGATCCACACCCCACACCACATTGGTGCTGCAAGCCACGGACTTGAAGCCCATGTCGATGGTCATGTCGGTGTTATTGTCATCCACGTTGTCTGGAGTGACTTCGAGTCCCGTCTCAGTGCCCGTGTCCACTGGCTCGGTGTCTGGAGTGAGATTGAAGGTGATGGAACTGATTCCAGTTGTTGCCGGGTTTGCCGCATCAATGCCGTCGTCGTTGTTGTCCGTACCGTTGTCGGAGCCATTGCCCGCCAGCGAGGTGAAGCCATACAGCGGGGCGTTGAGCTGGAACTGGCTGGCCGGGATGTGCAGGAAGTAGTTGCCTGGTGCCAGTCCAGTGAAGCGGAACTGACCCCATGTGCCAGTCATGCGCGTCTCGATCGGCGTAGCCGTCTGCGGATTCGCGCCCGCAGGGAAGATCTGCACCAGCACCGGCGCGGACGGATCTTCATTGGGATCGGCCAGACCATTGCCATTCACATCCACAAACACCATATTGCCCACGCCGCAGTTGCCCGCAGGCGGACAGATTTGATTGGTGAAGATGATGTCCTTCGCGCCGCCGTTCTGCACGATGGCAAAGGGGCCGATCAGCGCCCCGGTGCTGCCGTTGACCTTGTAAACATTGCCGTCCAGTGCGTTGACATACAGATTGCCATCGGTGGCGTTCCACGTCAGACCGGTGGGCGAGGCACCACCGGGCAGGATGGCAAAGGTGCCCATCACAGCACCCGTACTGCCATTGATCTTGCGCACCAGCGCCGGATTCGATGCCACGACGTAGAGATTGCCGTCGGGGCCAAAAGCGATGCCCTTTGGATAGTCGCCCGCCGTGATCGTGGCGAACACGCTGATGAACGCGCCCGTGGTGCCGTTGAACTTCAGGATGCGGTCGTTGTCCGCATCAGCCGCGTAGAGGTTCCCGTCCGATCCAAAGACGATGCCCTGGTGCAATCCATACCAACTCGGTATGACTGGCAGCGGACTGGTGGTGAAGTCGCTGATGTAGGCCCCCGTGGTGCCGTTGTATTTCTTGATCAGGCCGTTGCCGCGGCCCGCGACATACAGATTGCCATCGGGCCCCCAGGTCAAACCATACGGCAGGCTCAAACCGCCGCTGCCTGAGGCGACGAATGCCCCCATCGACAGCCCCGTGCTGATGTTGAAGCGCATGATGCTGTTCGTTGCAGAACTGGTGACATACACATTGCCGTCCGGTCCCTGCTTCATGCCATACGGGCCGGACAGACCGGAGCCCGCCGTGACGAAGCCGCCATCTGGCAGTCCGCCCGCCGCACTGTAGGTGTAGATCGTGTTGTCGTAGTAAGCCGCGACGATGGCGCACTGGTTCACCGGTGCGGTGATCGTGACGGTGTAGTCTTCCACCTCGCCCGTGCCCACGGCACCAGTCGGAGCGGTGACGGCCTGATCCGTCAGGCGGAAGCGCACGCCGCGCTGGGTGCCTGCGCTTGCACCAGCGGGCACCGTGAACGTGATGTTTTGCACCGCCGCATTCGTGCCGGTGGCAATGACGCGCGCGGCTTCAAGGCGCTCGCCACCGCTGCTCACCAGCGTGTCATTGAAGACGCCGTCGTTGTTGAAGTCGATCCACGCATGGAGGTAGCCGAGGTCCGTGGTCGTATTCGTCACCGTCACCGGGATCGTCACGGAAGCACCGCGCGCGATGCTCGCCGGCATCGTCACGCCATCCTCGTCATCCGCGCTGCCGGTGTTCGAGGCATCGTCGCCCGTGGCCGCAGCGTTCGCGAAGGCCGCTGGCTCGGCATCCAGGGTCGCGCCGATGCGCAGGCATTGATCCGTGAAGCTGGATGCCGATGCCGCGCCGGAGAAGTCACCGAAGTCGCTGGCCGAGTCTTTGAAATTATCCACGGCGGAGAAGTCGTAGGCCGTGGTGCCGTTCGGCGCGATGTTCACCGGCGTCGGGAAGTTCGCCAGGTCCGGATTCGCGCCGCTGCTGCCCATCGTTATCTGCAAAGTGGTCTGCAGGGAGGAGTCGAAACCGATCATGCGCTGGCCCACCGGATCCCACAGCATGCTCTGCACGCCGGAGCCGACGCTGTCATCCTCGCGGGCGATCACAGCGCCCGTGGCCTTGTTGATGCGGAAGACATCGTCCTGGATCTCATCGCTCACATAAAGATTGCCCGCAGCGTCGAACTCCATCGCTTTCACCGTGCTGGCCGTGTAGCCCGCGCCGGTCATCACGCCGAGCGTGGTGCCGGCGGCGGTCGTGGTGTTGATGATGAGCAGCGTGTCCGTGCTTTGATCGGTGGCGTAGAGCAGGCCCGTGGAGGCATCATAGGCCATCGACTCGACGGTCGTGGCGTTGGTCATCGTGCCGACGACGGTGACGTCGATCAAGTTCGCCGATCCCGGCGAGATGGTGGCAAGGTCCACGTAGAAGAGCACCGGCTTGGGGAATGCACCCAGCGGCCTGTTTGAGACAAAGTAGGCGCGGCCCGTGGCGCTGTTGTTGTTGATCGCCATCGCCTCGATGGCCGTGTCACCGCCCGCGATGTCGAGCAGCGTGCCGTTGTAGCGGAAGCGGCCGTAGTCCACCAGCGTGAGCTGCGCATTGTCAAAGCCGCTGACCTGGAACAGACGATTGTGAACCTGCGAGTAAGCCCACGTCGTGTGTTCAAGTGATGGCGGGCACGTTGCCGTGGGGCTGCATGTGCCGAGCAGGGCCAGATTGTCCACCTCCACAAAGGCGGAGCCGCCGCTGGTGTCGTTGTAGATGTAAAGCTCGAGCAGGAACTGCTGGCCCGAGAGCGCGGCGTTGGTGGGCAGCGCCGCACCGTTCGAGAACGCGCCGAGGCTCAGTGTGTTCCAGGTGATGGCAGGCGGCGTTCCCGCTGTGTAGCCGAAGGTGGGCACCGTGGTCAGATTGGTCCACGCCGTCTTGTAGCCGCCGCTGTTCCAGGTGAGGTAAGCCTGGATGCGGTCCGGCGACGTATTGGTGCGCCGCGCGAAGTCCAGCACGAAACCGGTGATGCTGCCGGTGCCTACCGTGCCCATCGTGAAGTTGCACCACGTCTTTGAAACGACGCCCGTCAGGCTCGAGCGCGCGGCCTGCAAAGTCGTGAGCCGGGCAGGGGACGTGCCGGCATCGAAGCCGCGCAGGCAGCGCAACGATGAGAGCACCGTGCCCGGATTCGCGCCGAAGGAGGGGCCATTGTAATACTGCGGATCATCGGAGACCTGCGGATCGGGCGAGCCGCCGCCGTTGCCGAAGATTTGCAGCACGCCGCCGGTCACGCAGGCATCCAGGCAGCTCGGCGGGATGGGGTTGAAGGACGCGCCCGAGGCCGGGCTGTTGCTCATGTTCCACTCGATGAGGTGATTGGCGCCCCAAGTGCCGCCCGCGCAGACTTCGACGGCGTAGTCCTCGACCTCGCCCTTGAGTGCCGAGCCGCCGGCAAAGGCTGGTGCCGTGCTGCCTTCGGTGATCCGCACGCGCAGATACTTCGTGCCCGCCACGGTGGCTGCGGGCGGAGTGAGAGCGAAGGTGAAATTGCCCGAGGCGTTCACCGTCTGTGCCGTCAGCGTCTCGTTCGCATCGAGCACGTCGCCGTCGCCGTTCCAGTCCACCCACACGTTGATGCGCGCGGTGCTGCCGCTGAGATTCGCGGGCGTGACGGTGACGGGGATGACGAGATTCGTCGCCACCCCCGCGGTGAATCCCGGCAGCAGGAGGTCTTCGTCGTTCGTGCCTGTGGTATCATCAAGCGAGGCGCCGGCATCGGAGAGATCGCCTTCTGCGTCGGTTGGATTGGTGCCGACAAAAATATCGGTGCTCGCTTTCTGCGAGGCGCTGGACGCGCTGGTGAAAGCATGGTCGCCGTAGTCGTAGAGGCATGGCTCGGTGATGATCGGCGTGAAGCCCATCGGATGTACGTCGATGCCGAGGTTGCTGGTGGCGGACATGTTCATCGCCGTGGCCTTGCCCGAGGCGTCGTAGGTCGGTGCGGCGGTCATGTCCGTGGCCGTGCACCACATGCCGGCATTGCCCAGGAACTGAAGCCCGCGCCAGTCTGCGTCCAGGCCCCATGCCACCGGCCACTGCGTGCGGTCATTGATGCGCGTGCAGTCCAGCGTGAAGCGGAAGCGCACGGTCTTCGCCACGGTGTCCTCCGTCACGGAGAGCAGTTTCACATCGCCGGCATTCGCTCCACCGGGAGCGGTGGAGACCATGAGGTAAGCAGGTGAAGACCAACTGCCGCTGTGCTGGAGGCTGTCCTCCACATACACGGTGGCCTTGGGCGAGGTGCGGTCGAAGGCGTCGAGATAGACCATCGCATAACGTCTCACCGGCGTCTGCAAAGGCAGCGGTCCCGTGTTGATCATGAACCAGATGCCATCGGTGCGCACGCCTGTGGCGTTCTTCTGCTGCACGGTGCAGTCAAAGGTGAAGAGCTTCGTCGAAGGCGAGAAGGTGGCGTCCAGGTCGCGGAAGCTGCCCATGTCGCCCGCTGCATCCCAGTAGATGGGGGCGTTGTTCGGCGTGGGTGTCATCTCGGTGGCGGGATTGAAGACCACGTCGCCATTCGCATCCGCGAGGTGGAAGTGGTGGCACGGCTCGGGTGCGGTGAAGGACATCACATAATCCTCGATCTCCCCCGCGCCGGACGCGCCGGTGGCGGGCGTGTTCAGAACGTTGCTCAACCGCACGCGCACGCCACGATTGGCACCGACACTCGCCGTGGCGGGCACGAGGAACTGCAGGCGGTAGTATTGATAGTAGGCGTTGCCGGTGTTGTATCCGGCGGGGTCATAGTTCGTGGTGCCGGTGGGCACGCTGACATTGGTGGCCACCTGCTCTCCTGCGTCGAAGGTGCCGTTGTTGTTGAAGTCCACCCAGGCGTTCAGATACGCGGCGGCACCGGTGAGGTTCGTCGCCTTCACCGAGAGCTGCGCATACGAGCCGACCGTCACGGAAGGGGCGAACCATACGCCGTCTTCGTCAGCTCCATCGGCGGTAGCCGCTGCGTCGGGCGTCACGCCCGGCTCTGAGTCCACCGTGGCGCCGATGCGCAGATTGGCGTTCACGGAAGCTGAAGTCGTGGTGGTGAGCGCGCCTGCGCCGTTCCAGTCGCCGTAGTCGGACGCTGTGGATGGTCCGGTGGACTTGACGCCCGTGACATCGCACATCGTCGTGCGCGTGATGTTCAGCGGGCCGTAGCCGGCGATGGGCGCGAGGTTCGAGTCGAGCATCATGATGCCATTGGCTCCCGTCACCGCGCCGATGGTGGTGAAGTCGCCGATGACGCAGTAGCGATTGCCGGGCTCGGCGCGGATTTTGTTTACCGCTGCGTTGCAGTTCAGCGTGAAGGTGGTGTCCAGCGTGCCGTCGCTGTTCAGGCGGCAGAGATAGCTGCGCGCGGTGCCGTTGTAACTGGTGAAGTGGCCGCCGAGGAGGAATTTGCCATCCGGGAGCTGGATGATGGAGTCGGTGGAGACCGGCGCTGTGCCCGTGGCACCCGCGCCCGCGCCGTTGAAGGTGGTGTCGAGCGTTCCATTCAAATTGAAACGCGCGGTGCCATAGGCGCTGCCGGGCCAGACCGTGCCGCAGGCGATCGCCTTGCCATCGGGCTGGATGTAGAGCGTGTAGGGCACGCCGGAGAGCGCCGGCGTGGTGAAGGCCGTGTCGCGCGTGCCGTCGGAGTTGATGCGGATCAGGCCGGTGATCGCCGCGCCATTGTAAGTGGCCAGATTGCCGCCGACGAGGATGTCGCCATCCGAGTGCATGGCGATGCAGGTGGGGTCGGAATTGAAGCCAGTGCCGGGATTGAACGTGGTGTCCAGCGTGCCGTCGGCATTGAGCCGCGCGATGCGGTTGCGCGAGGTGCCGTTGACCGTGTTGAAATTGCCCACGATGTAAATCTTATCGCCCGTGGTGACATAGAGCTGGTTGATCGCCACCGCGCCCGAGGAGGCGGTGATGGTGGGCGCGAACGTGGCATCCAGTCCGCCCGTCGTGGTCCAGATGGCGATGCCGGGCCGCGCGGTGCCATTGACCGAGGTGAAATTGCCGCCGCCCACGACCTTGCCGTTGGAAAGCACATCGACGCTATAAACGGTGGCCCCTGCATTGATGCCATTGGTGGGAGTGAAGCCACCATCGAGCACGCCGGACGTGGTCACGCCCGCCACGCCGCTGTGCGTGCTGGCCGCGCTCTTGGTGAAAGCGCCGCCGAGATAGAGTTCGAGCGGTGTTGCCGCATTCACGGTGATCGCGTAGTCCTCCACCTCGCCCTTCACAGTGCCTGCGCCGCTGAATGCCGGGGCCGTGGAGCCCTCGACCAGGCGGATGCGCAGATACTTGGTGCCGGCGGTGGTGCCAACAGGCGGCGTGAGGCTGAAAACCGCCGTCGTACTTCCGCCCAGCACCGTCTGCGCCGTTTGCGTCTCGCTGGCGTCCGCCACATCGCCGTCGCCGTTCCAGTCCACGAAAACATTCACCCGCGCCGTGCCATCGAGCAGGCTCACCGCGCCATTCATAAACAAGGGCACGTTCAGATTCGAGGCAATGCCGACGGTGAAGGCCGGCATGGTCACGTCCTCATCGTCGGAGCCTGTGGTGTCATCCGCATCGGCGGCACCGGTGCCGGGATTGGCGGCCTCGCCATCCGTGCCCGAGCCGATGCGGAGCGACGAGCTGACGTAGTTGCTCGCCAGCGGGAAGCCGGGGTAGTCGCCGTAGTCGTTCGGGTTGGCCATCTTGATGGCAGGGAAGCCGAGCTGAGCGTCGCTGTCCCACACATAGCCGCCGAGGCTGTAATTGTTCACCAGCGTCGCCGTCTGGCGGATGGAGATGGTGTCCACGAGTCCGCTGATGGTGAACCAGCCGGTGAAATAGAAATCATTCCCGGTGGAGACATCGGCCTGTCCGCCCACGCGTGTGAGCGTGAGCGTGCTGGTGCCCAGGCCGCTGACGGAGTAGTCCGTACCGCGCACGCCGTAAAGAGTGGCCGCGTCTTTGGAGATGAACTCGATGTTCTCGCTCGCGAAGACGGCTCCGCCCGTGAGCGTGATGGTGTAGTTCGACCGCTGCCATGCCTGCTCGAGCGTGAAGGGCAGCGCCACTCCGGTCTGCGTCTCGAACCGCACGGGCGTGGTGAAATCAAACGTCACCTGGCCGTAGTCCGTGCCCGCATCCCAGCCGGCTGGAGTGAGGCTCTCGGCATTGAACACGCCGGCCCAATGCGGACCGGGACCGTTGTGACCGATCAAGCTGGCACCGGCGGGAGTCCAGCCATTGACGCTCTGCGAGAAGGTGCCCGAAATGCCGTAGCCAAAATCAAACGTTCCGCCGGAGACCGGATTGTTCGCCCCGGACCAGCCAGGCAAGATCGTGCCCCACGGGCACACGACGGTGACGGGGTAATCCTCGACTTCGCCTTGCACAGCGGAGGCGCCCGTCGCGGTCGGCGCAGCGGTGCCCTCGGCGATGCGCAGCCGCAGGTAGGAAGTCCCCAGCGTCGCGGAATTGCTCGTTGGCACCAGATTGAAATCGTAAGTGCCGGAACTGCTGACGAATCGTGTGCTGGAAATCTCGTCGGAGGTGAAAGTGCCTGAATGATTCCAATCGGCGAAGAGAGCGATCCGCGCGCCGCCATTGGCCAGAGCCGCCGGAGTGAGCGTGACGGGCACGCTGACGATGTTGTTTGTCCCGAGATAGAAGGATGGCAACACCAGGTCTTCATCATCCGTCCCCGCACCGTCATCGCCGGACGCCGTCGCGTTGGATGGATCAGTTGCCTCCGCATCCGTCGCCGCCGTGCCAAAGCGCACATTGCTGCTGGCCGCCTGGCTTGCGGAGGCGAAGCCATTGTAGTCGCCGAAGTCAGTGCCCGCGTTCACCGTCACCACATAGTCCTCCAGCTCGCCATTGCCGCTGTATCCGGTGGGGCCGGGGCTGCTGGTGGAGGTGAGGCGCACACGCACGCCTGCGGTGCCGAGTGATGCTCCGGCTGGCGGGGTGAAGTTGATCGTGCGGTTCGAGTTGCTGGTGCCACTGGCGACGACGGTGTTGGTGGCGATCTGCTCGCCCGCGTCGGTGAGCACGCCGTTTTGATTGTAGTCGATCCAGGCATTGAGGTAGGCGCTCGCAGCGGTGGAGTTGGTCACATTGACAATGATGCTGGTGGCTGCGCCTGGCGTGATGCTGGCGGGCAAGGTGACGCCGTCCTCGTCATCACCACCGGTGGTGTCGTCTCCGGTGGCAGTGGCGTTGGTGGTCGGCACGCTTTCGGAGTCGGTTGTTGCCCCGATTTTCAGCGACGCGAGGACGGCGCTGCTGGCGGGGCCAAATCCCGAATGGTCGCCATAGTCCGCAGTGGCTGGCGTGAGAAGCCCGAAGTCCATCGTCATGTCCCCGCTGGAGTCCGCGCCGGCGTCCAGATCAGCAGCGTAGCCGTTTTCCTTGTCGGAAGCGCCCGCGCCCGAGGTGGGCTCAGCGCCCAGGGCGAGGGTGACCGCCGCGCTGGATATGCCCCCGGACGTCGCGGGAGTGGCGGCGTCCACGCCTTTGTCTCCGCCGACGACATTGTCATCGGTGGCACTCGCCACAGCTGCGTTTGGATTGCCCGCGCCTGTGGAGGAAAGCATGCCGACAAGCGCGCCGTTGGTGCTGCCGCGCCACCAGGCGGTGCCGTTGGTGAAGTTGTCCTGATCGACATTGATAGTGTAGGAGCCAGGCATCAGGCCGGGGATGATGTACTTGCCACCGCTGTTGGTGAAGGCGTAGCCGATGAACGTGCCGGTCGAGCTGTCAACGGCGTTGACCATCACCTCGTCGATGCCGGCCTCGCCGCTGTCCTTGATGCCATTATTGTTCACATCATTGAACACCACACTGCCCACCGAGCACATGGCGGCAGCACATGCGGGGGTGAGCGAGACATTGTCCACGAGGAGTTTGCCCGTGTAGGAGGACAAATAGATCATGAACACCGGCTTGCCGGCCACGGCGGGCGGCACGATGAACTGCACGCGGCAGCGACGCCAGTTCAGGCTGCTCCACGGCGATTGCACCGGGGTCTGGGTGGAGCGCGCGTTGGCGGTGACATCGTAGAAGCTGCTGATGTCCAGCACCTTGGTTTGCACGGTCTCGGTGCTGTCAAAGTAGATAAACTCGATGCCCAGGGCGGAGGTGCTGGCACTGCCGGCAGGCGTGGCGGAATCAAACGGCACCCAGTCAAAAGTGAGGTTGTATGCCTGGCCCGCCGTGAGAGTGGATTTGCCGGCAAGCGCCGCGCCGACGCCAAAGCTCTGAATGATGCACGGGGAGCCGGCGCCCATGTAGTAGAACTTGCTGCCGCTGGTGGCGTGCGTGGGATCGTTGATGTAGTTGCCCGCATTGACGGAGCGCCAGTTGGCCATGGGCACCGTGCCGGAACCGTTGTAGGCAAACGAGATGGCAGAGCCGCCGTTGGGGAACGCAGTGGTGAAACCGGTCACGGAAGCATCCGGAGTTTCCATGTCGCCGTTGACCCAGAGATTGGTCTGCGCGCAGGCGCTGAAGCCGAAATCAATTGTCAGGTCGCAGTTGTTGTCAGCGGGTTTGCCGGCGGTGCCGTCGTCCCAGGTGCCGTTCTGACCCGATTCGGCAGAGGTTGGCTCCGCACCAGCGGCTAGCGTGAAGACATTCGAGCTTATGCCGTTGGTGGCGGGTGCGGCGTCATCGATGCCGTTTTCATCAAAGTCGTCGTCCTTGCCGTTGTCATTGCCGGCACCAAGCATCGAATACTGACCTGCCAACGGCTGGCCTGCAGCGAAGTTGGACGCTGGTATGTGGACGTAGTAGCTGCCAGCGGAGAGGCCGGTGAAGCTGTAACAACCGTTGATGCCGTTGACCGCCGCAGTCGTCGTGGTCGCTGTCGGTGTGCCGCTGGTGGCCGTGCCTTGCGGGAACAGCTTCACCGTCACGCCATTGACGCCTTCCCCTGCATCGAAGCGCCCGTTGTCGTTGGCGTCGATGTAAACCAAGTTGCCGACGGCCAAAGAGCCAGCGGCAACGCACGAAAGATTAGCGCTCCAGCCTGTCGGCGTATTGCTGCCATCGGAGGTGAACGTGAAGGTCAATGAATCGCCTGATCCCGTGATCACGCCCGCAGTGCCCGGCAGCGTGCTGCCACTATAAGTGCCGATGAGTGGCGATGCGGTGCTGGGGCCGTCATAGACATAGAGCACGTCATAGGTCGCCTCGGTGGCGAAGGCGGTGAATGTCGCCCGCATCTTGTCCGTCGTGCCGGTTCGGAAGGTGACGGTGTAGTTCTCGTTGTTGCCGTAAGCGGCAGCGGTGCCGCCGGAGTCGGTGAAGCAGCCAGTGCAAGTGGTTACCGTGGTGCCGGCGACGAGGTCCATCTCGTAGCAGCCGCCCGAGGCGACGATGTTCACCGCATAGTCTTCGATCTCGCCCGTGGCTCCCGTGCTAGTGGGCGTGGTGGCGCTGTTGTCGCTGTAGCGGAAACGCACGCCGCGCTGGGAGCCAACGCTGGCACCCGCTGGCACGGTGAAGGTGACATTGATCGTTTGCTGGGACGCACTGGCCGTGGTGACGGCGTTGTAGATGCGCTCGCCGCCACTGGCGATGTCCGTGTTGTTGAAGGTGCCGTCGTTGTTGAAGTCGATCCACGCCTGGAGGTATTTGCCTGCGGTGTTGTTGTTGAACACGGAGACCGGGATGGTGACGCTGCTGCCCACGATGATGGCACCGGGCATGATCACGCCGTCTTCATCATCACCGTTGGTGTTGTCATCCACATCGGCCGCTGCGGTGGGGGTGACGCCTGTCTCGGCGTCCACGAATGCGCCCATGCGCACGTTTTGACTGACGATGCTGCTGGCGGTGGTGGTGCCCGCGTTCGCCGGCGTGGTGCCTCCCGCCCAGTCACCGAAGTCAAGCGTCCCAGTAGGGCGGAAGCCCAGGTCGATGGTCATGTCGCCGCTGGCGTCAGCGATGGCGTCCATGTCCTTGAACGCGCCGTTCTCCGTGCCGGTGCCGGTGACCGGCTCTGTGCCGAGACCCAGGACGAAATCGGGTGTGTAGATGCCGTTGGAGGCTGGCGTGGCATTATCGACGCCTTTGTCACTGAGTGATGCCGCATTGTCGTCCAGCGCACTCGCCGCGCTCACATTCGGATCGGCATTGCCCGTGCTGGAGAGCAGACCATAGAGGACGGAAGGTCCCGCTGGACGCCACCAAGGGGTGCTCGATGAGAAGTTCGCACTCGGCACGAAGACTCGATAAGTGCCAGGCGAGACCCCCGGGAAGAAGTAGCGTCCGCCGTCATGGGTGTAGGTGTAAGCTGCGGTCTCATAAACTCCGGGCGACACACTGCGCTCCAGCATGAGGAGTGCACCATCCGCTCCAGGCTCGCTGCCATCGCTGCGGCCGTTGTTGTTCAGGTCGTAGTAAACAAGGCTGCCGATGCTGCCCACCTGGGTCGAGCAAGCGGGCGTGAGCGTCAGGTTGTCGATGAGAATGCTGTTGTTGCCGCTCGTGCCTGACCTGCCGCTGACAAGGAGGCGAAGCATGGGGTGACCGGCGGCGGCGGGGGGAAGGACAAACTGATAGCGCGCACGCTGCCAGCTCAGCGCCGACCAGGCGGTGGTGGGCTTCGCTGTGACGACCGTATTGCTGCGAGGGTCCATCCAGTTCTGGTTGATGAGATCGAGAATCTCATTGTTCCCAGCCGCATCCTGGAACCGAAACTCCACCGCCGGAAAGCGTGTCTCGCCCGGCGTCGGCGTCACTGGCGTCGCCTGATCAAACGCGGCCCAATCCACCGTGATCGTGTAGGCTTGCCCAGGAGTGAGCGTGGCGAGCCCAGGCAGCGTGGTGCCCACACCGAAGTATTGCCACACACACGAACCCGTGGGCAGGTAAACGAAACGACTGCCTTCCGCCGCGTGCGTCGCGTCATTGATGTATGAACTGGGATTCCTCTCCCAGCCCGCCGCATCCGTTGCATTGCTGGAGCTGGTTGCGGCAATCTGCGGGTCCGATGCTGTGTTCGGAAAGCGATCCGGGAAGGTCAATCCAACGGGGTTCGCGGTCTCGAAACCACCGTTGGTAAACAAGTTCGTCTGCGAGCACGGCGAGAAGCCGAAGTCGATCGTGAGGTCAGCGTTGTTGTCCGCAGGCTTGCCGCTGGCACCATCATCCCACGCTCCGTTCGCGCCGGTTTCGATGGTGGTCGGCTCGGCTGCGGAGGCGAGTGTGAATACGCCGGAGCTGATTCCGTAGGTGGCCGGCGCGCTGTCGTCGATTCCGTTCTCATCGAAATCGTCGTCCTTGCCATTGTCATTGCCGGCACCCGGCATTGAGAATTGTCCCGCCAAAGGCTGGCCGGCGGCGAAGTTGGTCGCCGGAATGTGGACGTAATAGTTGCCGGCAGCCAGTCCGGTGAAGCTGTACGTGCCGTTGATGCCGTTCACCGCGGCTGTCGTGGTCGTGGCCGTGGGCGTGCCTGAGGTGGTGGTGCCTTGCGGGAAGAGCTTCACGGTCACACCATTGACGCCTTCACCCGTATCGAAGCGACCGTTGTCGTTGGCGTCGATGTAAACGAGGTTGCCCACGGCGAGGACATTTGGGTTTGCCACCGTGATCACATAGTCTTCCACTTCGCCATTACCGCTCTGGCCGGTCGAGCCGGGACTGCTGACGCTGGTGAGCCGGACACGCAGACCCGTCGTGCCGAGCGTCGCTCCAGCCGGGACGGTGAAGTTGATCGTGCGATTCGAGTTGCTCGTGGTATTGGCGACGACGGTGTTCGTGGCGATCTGCTCGCCCGCATCCGTGAGCACGCCGTTTTGATTGTAGTCGATCCATGCGTTCAGATAAGCGCTCGCACCGGAGGTGTTGGTGACATTGACGACGATGCTGGCGGCTGCGCCAGGCACGAGGCTGGCGGGCAGGGTGACGCCGTCGTCGTCGTCGCTGCCAAAAACATCGTCACCCGTGGCGGTGGCATCGACGGTGGATGCATCTTCGGCATCCGTGAGAGCGCCAATTTTCAAGGTGCTGATTACCGTGCTGCTGGCACTGGCAAATTTCGCGTAATCACCGAAGTCCGAGGTCTTTGTGGCAAGCGCGGCCTTGAGCAGCGCGGGCCATGTGCCAGTGTCGAACCAGCCGATGAATTTCTTGTAACCCGTGGTGCCATCGATCGTGGTCTCATCGACGGGGAAAGTGAGCAGGCCGCCAGAGGCATTGTAGGTCGGCGCGGCGCTGAATTTGAAAAAATGAAACCAAGCGCCGACCTCGCTGCCGAACTGCATGCCTTTCCAGTCCTCAGGCAGATTGTAGGTCGGGTAGTTGGCGCGGTCATTGATGCTCGCCAGCGAAACGGAGAAATCGACGCGGAAATAGTTGCTGCCCTCGTTCACGAGCGGGCCTGGCTTCAAGTCGCCATCGGTGATGCTCGATGAGAGCAGCTTCGCCGGCGTGTTCCAGCTGAACTGGCTCTGCGCTGGATCGTATGCATAGATGGTCATCTTCGGAGCGCTGGGTGTGGAGCCATCGTAATACATCACGGCGCGGTTTAGCTCACGGGGCAGCGGCCCTTCGCTCAGCGTGAGCCAAAAGCCCTGAAGGGGATTGGACGCGGTGTAAACCTTGATGCGCACGGTGCCATGCAACTCCTGCGTGGTGGGATTGTAACTCATCGTCGCGTAGCGAATCGTGCCGAAGGACTCGCCATTGATCTGCGGCGTCCAGCCGGTGACGTCGGGATCCATTTCGGTGACGGGATCGAGAGTCCAGTCCTCGTTGGTGTTGTCCATGGTCCATTTGTAACATTGGTTCGCACTGATGGCGGTGATCGTGGTGGTGTAGTCTTCGACCTCGCCAGTGCCGACCGAACTGGTGGAGGTGACGTTCGGATCACTGGAAAGGCGCACGCGCACGCCGAGATTCGCGCCGGCTTTCAGAGGCGTGATGGCGTACGTCCACGTCTGACCGAGCACGCCTGTCGGAATGGAGGCACGCAGGACGTTTTCGCCCGCGTCGAGAAAATCGCCATCGCCATTGAAGTCGATCCACATGGCGAGCGTGGCGCTCGCTCCAGTGCTGTTGGTGAGGACGACGCTGACGTTCTTTGCCTCGCCCACGGCCCACGGCGCGGCGGGAAGGGTGACGCCATCTTCGTCATCGCTGCCGCTTGTGTCGTCGCCGTTTGCCAAGGCACCCTGAGAAGGAGCGGCTTCGGCATCCACTGCGGCACCAAGTTTGAGGTTGCTGTCCACGATGCTGAAAGTGGTGGCAGTGGCGGCGCCGGCGCCATTCCAGTCGCCGTAATCCTTTGAAGAGGAGCAGGTGAAGCCTGCCGCCGTGCTGAAGAGGCGGACATTGTCCACGTCGATGGTATTTTGCTTGTAGGTGCGGATAGTGCCGTTCCAATCCGTCTTGTTGCTCGAAGCCGCCGTGTTGGTGAGATGTCCGGTGAATGCCTCCCACCAGAACACGATCTCCACGAGGAACGTCTTCCCGGCGATGGCAGCGCCCGTTGGCAGTGCCGCGCCGAGTGAGAAGGGTTGATCGAAAGCATAGCCGGCCGCGTTCACCCAGCCCGATGCATTGTTCACAAAGGTGGCGTCGGGCGTGTAGGCCGTGGAGTAGCTCGCGCCATTCTGCCAGGTGATGTAGGCGCGTGCTTTCCAGACGCTGTTGTACTGCGATGGGCGGTAGGCATCAAAGCGCAGGTTCCCGATCGCGCCGTTGGCGGCGGCGTTTGTCGTGACGGTGAAATTGATGGACTTCGCCACGGCATTCAGATTCGCGCGCCCGCTCGTCGGCGGCAGGGTGGCGGGCGGGGTGCCGATCGTGGTGCTTTCGTCCCAGTTCTGAAAACAGCGCGTGAGCGTGCTGCCTGCCTTGCTCGGACTCGCGCCGATGCCGCTGTTCGCCACTTGGCTCCAGAATAATTGGGGTCCCGTGATCGCCAGCCCTGACGCAGTGACGCAGGAATCGACGACGCTCGCAGCGGTCGGGTTTGGTTTGCTGTAGTCCGTCGCGCCGCTCGTCTGCAAGTAGTCCGTGGTGATGCTCTCGAAGTCGTACTCGACAAGGGTCTGCTCAGCAGCGGGAGCCAGAGTCGCAATCAGAAGGCCAACCAAGACGAGAGCGTGCCGTGCACGCCTGGATGCGGACGGACACTGGGAGCTTGATCGAAGCGGGTGCAAAAGGTGAACCATTGATGACGTGAAGGCGCGGGTGTCAGGAGAGGGCGTTCCGGTTTTCTCGCCTGACGGCGAAACTCCAAGCCGCGATGAGCATCAGGAGGGCCGCGCTCGGTTCGGGGACAGGGGAGGCGTGTGTTTGCAGACTGAAGGCCGGAGGTGTCACCGTGAAGTCGCCGGCACCTTCGGCGCCGTTGACGCCGCCAAAGATCACGTCGTTGGCATCGGCCAGCCACCACTCGTAGAATCCCGCGGTGTTGGCCGGATCCGGGAAGAGCCAGTCATTTGCCACGTCGCCCGTGTTGGTACCGTCGGTCACCAACGCCCATTCGCTGGCTGAGGTGATGGCTTTTGAGTTGTACACCCACAGATAGGCCGTGGAGTTTTGCGGGAAGACGCTCAGAGGATCGGCATCCGGTGATGTGGAGCCGCCGCCCGGAGTGTGGTCAGCCGTGCCCACGAAGAACTGATCGGTAGCGTTCCACCCGTTGGCATCCGGATCGAAGGCGCGATCGAAGACCAGCCAGTTCGCCTCCCACTGAGGCATGTTGGCCGTGGTTGGCGTGAAGCCCGGTGTGAACACACCGATCTCAAAAAAGAAACTCGCATCGAGAGGCTGTCCGTTGCTTTGGAAAAGCAAGTCGTTGAAATTACTCGTCCATGTGATGGTGCTCGCAGTGGCCCGGCCTGATAACGAGGCGAGCCAGGCTATTGCGCACGAGGCGAGCAATCGCATGATCGTTGGAGCAGACATGTTTGCTGAGGGGCTGTTAATTCGAGGGTGGGCTGGACGGGTGCGCGTGGCAGGGTTTTGTTATTTTAGCAAGATTAATCATAATTGCAATAATTATGGGATTGACCTGCGTTTCGCAACCCGAGGAGAATTTGATCTTGGGGCGGCGCGGGGTTGGCCGGATCAGGCGCGCAAGCTTGGGATGACTACAACCGCTGCGCCATTTGAGCCGGCCTGCGCCAAATCCGCTCGCGGCCGGCCTTGAGCTGATCCCACCAGAGGCCGGGGACGAGCAGGAACTGGCACCGCGTGCCTTCGCAGTCCCATGGCGGCCCGCTTGACGAGATGCAGGAATCGATTGCCAGAGGTTGGAAACCTACCCGCGTCTCTCACGCCCCGCCGCACTTGAGGGGGGCAGCGACGCTCCAACAGGCCGCTGCCAAGGATAAAGACACAATCGGGACAGATTGAGGTGTTGCTCTTCCGAGAAGGCGTCAAAGCCACCTCGCGCACGAGCGCCGTCATCGTACTGGACTTCGAAGCCACCGACCACCCCATCCACGGCACGATGCGATGCCGATCGTTGATGCGCTCCCTGCACCCCTCACGGGCTCCTTCGTGGATCATCATTCATCGTATCCATCTCGCTCCGCCGCGGTTATCGCGAGGTGCCCAAGAGCTGAATCGAAGTGCAAATCTACGTGCAATACGTCCTCCGCTGGCGCGCAACGGGCGGCTCAAAGCCATGCTCCGCACCGCTTTTGGGCGAGTCGCGACAGATTCTTCGTCGCAGGTCGTCCATGCCTGCGGCGAGTGCAAGAATGTGAACCACACTCAGCCGCTCAGAGGTCCGGCAGTGGCTCAAATATCTCGCCAGAAAATCCCGCGTGTTGGCGGCGCTCTTGGCCACCGGGTAGTTCTCCGAGACAAATCATGCTCCGATGAATGTCCAGTCGCTGAACATCGCCGCTTGGCCGCATGGCGTGCCGTCGGGGGCGACGAGGTTCCAGACGGTGGCGCGCTCAATGCGGAAGCGGCGGCCGGATTTGGCGATGCGGATGCCGGAGTAGTCGTCGATGAAGCTATCGCGCGTCACGCGCTCGAGCAGGCGGGCACGTTCTTCACGGTTCGGTGCCTCGGCGGTGAGGCGCGAGGGCATGGCGGTGAGTTCATCCCACGAAAGTTCCCACAGTGCGAGGGCGGCGCTGTTGCCGTAGTTGAGGATCGGATCGGTCTCCGTGCCGTGGGAGACGAGGACGAAGGGCGCTTCAAAAACCAGCCGGGCAAACTCCCGGTCGTCGCGCGTGCCGGGCGGCACCAGGCTGCGGCCCGTCCAATGCCGCAAGCTGCGCGCGAGGCAGCGGGTGTGGGTGATGATGGCGTCTCGCTCCCAAATCTCGCTCATGCGCGCAGCGGTCACTCTCCGGTCTGCTTGTCGGTTACGACGTCCGGCACGGCAGCGGGCGGATCGAGCGGCACTTCGTCGTTTTTCGGCAGGTAGGCGGCGGCGAGATTGATCTTGAACTTCCACGTCACCACCTCCTCAGGCGCGGTGGCCGCGCGCTTGAAGCTGAGCGACACGGCGCAGTCTTCACGGCGAATCTTGTGCGGTACCTGGTACTTGACGGTGAAGGTGTCCGGATCGAAGCGCGCTGGCACGTTTCCAAATCCACTGACGCGCAGCTTGATGCTTGATGGCTCGACGCTGCCGAGGCGCGTGAGATTGGCGGTGATGACTGGGCGGCGGTCGGTGACCGATGAGTTCGGCTCGGGCTTCAAATCGACGAGCGCATTGCCCTGGGCATCCTTGGCGTCGGCTGCGAGGATGTGCTCGCTGCCGGCGTCGCCGCGACCGTGGAAGCTGGTGGCCATCTTGAAGTTGGTGTCGCTGTCGCCGTGAATGATGTAGCGGCTGAGTTTCGCCATAGGAGTGTCCCATGTGACTTTCTGCGGACTGACGGTGACGGCGGTTTCGTAGCCGACCTGCTGGGCGGTCTGCACGATGACGTCGTTGTGGTTGCCGAAAGGATACGCAAATGAGGTGACTGGCAGGTGAAGCCCCTTCTCGAGGAAGTCCTTCGAGTCCTTCAGTTCGCTCACGATCCAAAGCTGCTGGTCAGCCTCCGTACGATCCTTGCCACGCTTCGCGCGCTTTGAAGTCATGTTCTCGTGCGAGACGCTGTGGCTGCCCACCTCCGCGCCGAAGGCGATCATCTCACGTATCTGGTCCCAAGTCATCGAGCGCCCACCGATGTTCACGTACTTTGAGTAGAGATACATGGTGAAAGGGAACCCAAACTCCTTGAGCACGGGGAAGGCGTATTGATACACGCCCTGCCAGCCATCATCCATGGTGATGACGATGGCCTCGTCCGGGATGTTCTTCTCACCCTTCTTCCACGCGAGGAGGTCGCGCATCGGGATCACTGGAATCTTCGCGTCCTTGATGGCCTTCATCTGCTGGCGGAAGCGGTCCGCGGCGATGAGCATCGGACTGCCGCCGCGGTCGCGGAAATCATGATAGCCGAGGATGGAAACGACGGACGATTTGTTCAGCTCGAAGACCTGCGCCTTGGGCACTTCTTCCTCCATGGCGGCTCCGGCGAGCAGGTTGGGATCCTGCAGGGTCTTGTCGAGCTTCTCCTCCTCGGGCGTGAGCGCGGGTTCGGGTGGAGGCGGCGGCTTCGGTTTGTTGGCCTCGGCCAGGCGCTGGAGCTTGGCCTTCACCTTGTCGCACGATACGGATCCTCCGAGCGGAATCAGGAGGGCGAGCAGGGCGAGGACGAGTCTATGCGGAGAACGCCGGATCATGGGGCGGAGCGTATCACAAGCGCCGCGCGCCGCCAGCGCGCAGTTCAGCCGCGCGTGGGAGCGAGGCGTGCGAGGGCGCTCTCGCGCAGGGAGTCGATGGCGTCCATTTCGGAAACTGACACGCCGAGGTCGCGCACGAGGCCGTTGCTGAGGCCGTAAATCCAGCCGTGGATGGTGACCTGCTGGCCGCGTTCCCAAGCGGACTCGACGACGGTGGTCTGGCAGACGTTGATGACCTGCTCGATGACATTGAGTTCGCACAGGCGGTCGATCTGTGCATCGAGCAGCGTCTCATCCTTCAACGCGGCATCGTATTTCCACGCCACGTCCTGCACATGGCGCAGCCAGTTGTTGATGAGGCCGAAACGCTGATTTTGCAACGCGGCCATCACGCCGCCGCAGCCGTAGTGCCCGCAGACAATGACGTGGCGCACCTTGAGCACGTCGATGGCGTATTGCAGCACCGAGAGGCAGTTGAGGTCGGTATGCACCACGACGTTGGCCACATTGCGGTGCACGAAAAGCTCGCCCGGCTGCAAATCGACGATCTCATTGGCCGGCACGCGGCTGTCTGAGCAGCCGATCCACAAATACTGCGGTGCCTGCTGCCGCGTCAGCCGGACAAAAAAGTCCGGGTCTTTGCGAATGCGCTCTGCGGACCAGCGGCGGTTGTTTTCGATCAGTTCGGAGAGGGGATTGGCGGGCATTGGCCGCTGACGCTGCCAAGCTTGGGCGCGAATGCAAACACCGATCCGCAGCCCGGCCTGCGTGGTCAGCGCACAGGCGGTGCCCAGCCGAACACCTGGTCCCCGGGAAAAATCTTGTGATACACCGGCGTCTTGTTGCCGAAGTCGGCGATGACGCGGCCGCTGTCGAAGTTCGCGATCTTGAGGTCGGCGTAAATGCGCCCGTCCTCGTCGTAAAGGATGTGCAGCGGATCGGCCAGCTTCAGTTTCAAGTCGCTCTGCGGACGAATGATCGCAAACTTCCATGCCTCGTTGATGAACTGCACCGAGCCGACATGCTGATAAATCAAAGCCTTGGGCACCTTCGAGAAATCAATGTTCGCATACTCGCGCGGCACTTGTGACGTGGTGGTCCAGTAGCCGCCGCTGCCGCCGCTGGCAGGCCGGACGGCGGTTGCCGCAGGCTGTGCAGCAGGGGCGGGGATGCCGGACAACTGCGCCGGCGACTGCGTGCGTGGGAACACAGGCTTCTGCTTCACCTTGGCCTGCATCTTCATGAGCACGTTCGGCACGAGGCCGAACACCTTGTCGAGCTTCCCGTGCGTCTCGAGTTCATGCACCTCGATCACTTCATTGTCGCTGGCGCGAATTTTCTTCAGGGTAAAGCGGTAGTCATTCTCCTCTCCCACCAGCGTGAAGGCGAATTTGAGGTCCACGTCGGCGGGTGCCTTGGCCATCACTCCGGACGACGGGCTGCCCAGCGCCAGATCGCCCTTCTTGCCTTTGCCCTTTGCCACGGGCACCTCGGCCTGGAATACGCGGTAATCACCCGTCCTCAGCAAACCGGCCGCGAAGCTGTCTGCCAGCGCCTGCGCGATGTCGGGCCGCGATTTGCCATCGACCGTCACGTCGTTGGCCACCACCACCACCTTTGCGTGTTCCGCCTGGGCCACGGTGTCCGGGGTGGCAGACATGTTGTCGAGACTGAAGCCTGCGAAAACAATTCCGGCGAGACCGCAGATATGAAGTTGTCTTGTCAGGTGCATAGGCTGTATTTTCGGGGCGATGGTAAGGCATCTGTCATTCCCGGAGAAGAAAAATTCAAAAATTCTCGGCTCGTTTCGCAGGTCTGAAAAACCGGGCTGCCGGGATGACGATGGCGGCTGTGGTCAGCTTCGTTGTGTCGCTGGATTCTCTTCACTCTGAATGCCGCCGATGGAAGCCTTTCTCGAGTTCGACGATGTGACGCGCTCGTTCGGCAACGTGCATGCCGTCGATCACGTCACGCTGGCGGTGAAGAAGAGCGAGGTCTTCGGACTTCTGGGGCCGAGCGGCTGCGGAAAGACCACGCTTCTGCGACTGGCCGCAGGGTTCGACCGGCCTTCGTCGGGGCGCATTCGATTGAATGGACGCGACATCACCATGCTGCCCCCGGAGAAGCGGCCCGTTAACACCGTGTTTCAAAACTACGCGCTCTTTCCGCACCTGAGCGTCGCCGAGAACATCGCCTTCGGTCTGCGTGTGGCCGGGCGCCCGAGGTCTGAGATACGGGCCGAGGTGGCCTGCATGTTGGCGCTTGTCCAGCTCGAAGCACATGCCGGCAAGAAGCCCCTTCAGCTCAGCGGCGGTCAGAAACAGCGCGTTGCCATCGCCCGCGCGCTCATCAACAAGCCCGAGGTGCTCCTGCTCGATGAGCCGCTCGCCGCACTCGACCTCAAGCTGCGTCAGCGGATGCTCATGGAACTGAGCCGGATCCATGAAGAGGTGGGCACGACATTCGTCTTCGTCACCCATGACCAGGGCGAGGCCATGAGTCTCAGCGACCGCATTGCCGTCATGAATCACGGGCGCGTCGAACAGCTTGGAACGCCGCGTGAGATTTACTCCACGCCGCGCACCTCGTTCGTCGCTTCGTTTGTTGGCGATACGAGTTTTCTCCACGGCTACATCCGGGCGGTCAGCGCAACTGGCGGCGCGGTCATCGAAGCTGTCGGATTGCCCGCCTTTGAGGCCGCGCTGCAGAAGCCGCTGGCCTGCGGTTCTGAAGTGCTCGTGAGCGTGCGACCGGAAAAGATCAGCGTGTCAGCCGCCCCGCCGGCGGGGCATGACGGCATGGTGGTCGCCCCGGCCTCGGTGGAGGACGTGATTTTTCTCGGCCCCGAGTCGCGCTATGCCCTGCGCCTCGGGACCCAGCGCTTGTGGGCGCTGAGGTTGCACGATCGCGACCATGACAGCGGCCCGATCTGCAAAGGCCAGGAAGTGTGGGTGCAATTCGCGCCGGAGGATGCGCTGGTGCTCGACGGCACCGGAGTGGCACCGCGGGGGCTTTGACCCATGGCACCGGGTTGACGGCAAACTTCATTCGAGACTGCGATGGGGCCATCGGCAGAATCAATTCGCCCCAGGACCCGTGCTCGCTCCTGTGCCTCCCGCACTCACACAAGGCATGAATTTCATCACCCTCTCCAACGGCAGAAAAATCGCGTACGCTGAATATGGCGACCCGGCAGGAAGTCCCGCCTTCTATTTTCATGGGTGGCCGAGTTCGGGCATTCAGGGGTCGCTCATGGACGAGGCGGGCAGGGAGCTTGGCCTGCGCATCATCTCTCCGGACCGGCCGGGTCTCGGCCAGTCCGATTTTCATCCTGGCCGCCGCCTGCTGGACTGGCCGCCGCTGCTTGGCGAAATGGCGGCGCAGCTCGGCATCGGCAGCTTCCACGTCTTCGGCGTCTCGGGCGGCGGTCCATACGTCCTGGCCGCCGCACACGTCATGGCGGAGCGCCTCCTGACGGCGAGCATCGTCTCCGGTGCGCCGCCGCTGCGGTTGTTCGGCACGCAGGACCTCTTCTGGGTTTATCGCGCCGCGCTCGTTTTGCGCAGGCATTTGAACTTCATGCTCGATCCCCTCTTTCGCGCCGGCGCACGCATCTCCAACGGCAGGCCGGATGCCATTCCGATGCGCTGGCTCCTCGCCATGCTCGGCCCCGAGGACCGCCGCGTGATGAGCAACGGGCGGAATCTGCACGTCGTCTCCGAAGGGTTCCGCCAGAGCATCCGCCAGAGCGTGAAGCATGCGCAGGCCGACGCTGACATCTATCTCGAAGACTGGGGCTTCGACCTCCGCTCGATCCGTCATCCGATCCATCTCTGGCATGGCCGCGAAGATCAAAACATCCCCATCAGCTACGCCGAAAAGCTCGCCGCCTTGCTGCCGCACGCCACCACTCACTGGACCGACCGCGACGGTCACTACTCCCTCGCCATCTCACGCGGCCGCGACGTCGCGGCGACGGCGCTGGGAATGTGATCGGACCGCCGAGAGTCGCTGCTCGCGCCATCCACGCTGTGTCTTCGACTGCCATCACCCGGGCGGGCTTTGCCTGACGCGCCAAATGGCGGTCCGTGGGGGACATGTCTGCTGAAGAAAGACGATCAGTCACAGTCTTAGCGAGCGCATTGAGAACGGACCAGGGCAGGGGATTCAAGGTTCTTTGCGGTGGACAAGGCGGGTGGGTTGCGGAGAATCGGGCCTCATTCATCAACCTGCGTTTTTCAATGCCATGAGCACCATTTCCCAGCAAGTCGTCGAGGACATCAAGACCGCCATGAAGGCGAAGGACACCGTGGCGCTCAATGTCGTGCGCGCGCTGAAGTCGGCGCTGAAATACGCAGCCATCGAGAAGCTCGGAGCGGAAGGCGAACTCGAGGACGGGGATGCGATCACGGTGATCCGCAAGGAAATCAAGAAACGCCAGGACTCCGTTGCCAGCTACGAGAGCGCGAAACGCCAGGATCTTGCGGACGTGGAGAAGGCGGAGATCGCCGTGCTGGAAAAGTATCTGCCCGCCGCGATGAGCGTGGAGGAGATCACGAAGCTCGTCGAGACCGTGATCGCCGAACTCGGCGCAACATCGAAGAAGGACATGGGCGCGGTGATGAAGGAGCTGCAAGCTCGCAGCGGCGGTCGCGCGGATGGGAAGACGCTGTCCTCGGAGGTCGGGAAGCGGTTGAGTTAGCTTGCTTTGTTCAGGCCATGGCACGGGACCGTGCGGCCAGTGTTCAGTATTCAGTGCTCGGTTTCATTTCACGACGTGAACGCTCGACTTTCGATCTGTGACTGAGCGCATCGGACTGGGTGCTCGAGCCAGTTTGGTGGTGCGAGCAAGGTAGACCGACGGCACAGTCAGCGACGATCACCGGAACCACCGCCATGCCAGACGCCACGCTCTCTGCCGCTGCTATTTCCTGCTCCGCCATCATCGTGGCGGCCGGCAGCAGCAGGCGCATGGGTTTTGACAAGCTGCTGGCGCAGCTCGGCGGCATCCCTGTGCTGCTGCGCACGCTGCTTGCCTTCGAGCGCTGTGCTGAGATCGGCGAGATCGTCGTGGTGGCCGGCAGCGACGTGGCGCGGGCGATTGATTCCTGGCGCGCCCAAGTGCCCAAGCTGACGCGGATCGTGCCTGGCGGTGCGGAGAGGCATCTGTCGGTGTGGAACGGTATCAAGGCGGTGCGGCTTGATGCAGGCATCGTGGCCGTGCATGACGGCGGGCGTCCGCTCATCACGAGCGGGCAGATCACGCGCTGCGTGAACGGTGCGCACGAGTTCGGTGCCGTGGCCTGTGCGCGCCCGGTCACCGAGACGCTGAAGCGCGCGGATGCGGACGGCTGCATTGTGGAGTCCATCGACCGCCTGGGTGCGTGGGTGATGGAGACGCCGCAGGTCTTCAAGCGCACGCTGCTGGTGCGCGCCTATGAAAAGGTCCTGCACGAGAATCTGCTGGTGACCGATGAAGTCTCCGCCGTCCAGTTGCTGGGCGCGCGCGTGCATGTGGTCGGAAACTCCTCGCCAAACATCAAGATCACCTTTCCGGCGGATCTCGAACTTGCCGGGAAGCTCCTCGCCTGAGAGCGTTGGAAGGCCTTTACGAGCGCTGCTCGCGCGTGCGCCGGAAGAGCAGCCGAAGCACCGCCCAGCCGGCCAGTGCACCTGCCACGCCCCCGAGAGTGTCGGCCATCCAGTCAAAGGGATCATTGCCGCTGCGGTTGGGCACAAAGGACTGGTGGAACTCGTCAAACGCGCCGACGACCATGCAAAACAGCACGGTGGAGATGGCGGCGGTCCTCGCGGTCAGCGCACGGTTTCCCAGCCGTCGTGCGAGATAGAAGCATGTGGCGCCAAGCGCGAAGTATGCGGTGTGCTCGATCTTGTCGATGTTCACCACGCGCGGACCCGGCGGCAGGTGCGAGAGGGAGGACAGGACAAAGAGCGCGAGAAACCACACGATCACGAGCCGCCACCAGAAACGCGGAGTACGCAGGAGTGTCAGGCAGCGGGAAATCATCGTCTCTCCGGCCAGGGGTCAGTCCTTGAGTTCGTGCTCCATCCGCTCGCTGAGCCACTGCTTGATCATGCTCTGGTAGTTCAGAAAGCGGCGGCGGGCGATGCGCTTGATGCGCGAGAGCATCCGCGGATCGAAGCGCAGGGTGATGGTGGTGGACTCCCGCACGTCCGGGCGGTGGACGGACATCTGCATGAGACGAGCATCGAGCTGATGCGCAGCCCAGAACAGGCCCTCTTCCTTCTCGGACTCGAAGGCGGGCACGTCCTTCCAGGTGCGCACGGTCTTGAGGGTGGCATCTGCCGCGCTGGCGGTGGCTGGGGCGGTGTGGGGGTCGTGATTCACTTCGCGGGCGGGTTCAAATCTCCTCGGCTTTCTTTCTCTCGTAAAAGTCCGACTCGATCTGCGTCATGGGGCGGGCGTAGATCACGCGGTAGCGCTTCCCGTCGGTCCAGAATACGCTGAAGACCGCCTTGCCGGTGAGTGACTTGCCCAGGCAGTAGTAGCGGGCGGAGGCTTCGTCATTGTGGCCGTCGGGCAGGAGCTTCAGCGAAAACGGATCTTCAAAGCTCTCCTCGATGTCTTTCGGAGGCAGTGCGGCGAGGCTGAATGAAACGTCGAGCCAGTCAAATTCCATGAGCGTGCAAGGGGCGCGGCGCGGGCCGTTTGGGAGGCGTGTTCAGCATTTTATTTTCGATATTGGATCAACTCTACCTCATAGCCCTCCGGCGCGTCAATAAAAGCAAAGGTGCCGCTGCTGCTCTCCGTCGGGCCGTCGGTCAGCGGATGACCCAATGCTGCCGCGTGCTTCGCGAAGGCATCGAGGTCCTCCACCTCGAAGGCCAGATGCGTGAGGTCCGGACAGAAGGAAACAGGGCCGCTCGCAGGGTAGCTGCATATCTCGACGAGTTCGTCGCTGTTGGGCGTCTTGAGGAAGACGAGCTCCGAGCCGCGCGGACTTTTGTGACGGCGTACTTCCTCGAGGCCGAGCACGGTGGTGTAGAACTTCACCGTCTTGTCCAGATCGTTCACGCGGTAGCGGGTGTGGAGCAGCTTCTTGACCATGCGTGTGAGCGTACCGTGTTTTCGCCCGGAGGCATCTGGAAAGATGACGCTTGCATCGCTGACACGAATCATGGCCCGAGACGGGCGCCGCCTGGTTCTCAGGTGGCCGCCGTCATCGGCGCGCTGCGCAGCAGGGTCTGGCGGAGCAGCAGGCTCAGCAGCAACAGGCCCAGCGCGGCGGCGACCGGCCAGGGAAACAAGTCCTCGGTCTCGACAATGTTGCGCTTCTTGATCTCGGCCTTCTCCAGCTGGTCGATGGTCTTGAAAATGTCCGCCAGCGCCTCGATGTCCTGCGCGCGGTAGTAGGCACCATTGCCGATGCGCGCCACCTCCTGCAACGTGGCCTCGTCAAACTCCTGCCTTCCCGAGGTGATGATGCGCCCGTCGCGCATCGGGATCATGTGGACGCCCGGAGTGCCGATGGAGATGGTGTAGATGCGGATGCCCAGGGTGGCGGCCAGCTTCGCGGCATCCTGCGGGCTCAGTTTGCCGGAGTTGTTCGCGCCGTCGGTGAGCAGAATCAGCACCTTGCTGAGTTTCTTCTTGGCGGGGTCGGCCTGCGGCCGGTTCCTTCCGTTGCCGTCGGTCTCCTGCTTGTCGAGCCGGTTTGCCGCGGCTCCGATGCCGGAGCCGATGGCGGTGCCGTCCTCCATCACGCCGGTCTGCACGCGGTCGATGTTCGTCTCCAGCCAGTCGCGGTCGAGCGTCATCGGGCAGGGATAATACGGTGCGCCGGCGAAGGCGACGATGCCGATGCGGTCGTTCGTGCGGCCACGGATAAAGTCTCGCATCACACGCTTGGCGGCGGTGAGGCGGTTCACGGGCTTGCCGCTGATGTAGTAGTCCTCGATGAGCATGGAGAGCGAGACATCGACGGTGAGCATGATCGAGATGCCCTCGGTCTTGATCTCGTCATACGACTTCACGCGCTGCGGTCGGGCGATGCCGATGATGGCCGCGGCCAGGCTCGCGAGCACGAGGCCGAAGGTGAGGCCAGCCAAGGCCGAGCGTGTCTTTCCTCCGACCGGGCGCAACAGATACGCAACCGGGAACACGAACGCCGGCGCCTTCCCCCGGCGGCCGCGCAGCCAGCCGAGCACGGGCAGGAGCAGCAGCACCGCGAGCCAGGGCGGATTCGCGAATTGAACGTCGGGCAACAACCAGATCGCGAGGCTCATGGTCTTTCCTCCTCCATCTTGGTGATGGCGTTTTCGATCAGTGACTGCGTTTGCGCATGCGTGAAGGGCTGCGGTGCGAAGGCGATCTCGTCATAGATGGCCGCCAGCGGTCCGAATTGGCCGCGCCACACGCAGCGGTTGTCACCACCCTCGACGTGGGAAAAAATCTCCTGCGTGGTGCGGAACGGAGCTGGCACCGAGTAGCGTGCCATGAAGTAGCCGCGCAGAATTTCGGACACGCGGTGGCCGATCTCTGGCGGCGGAAGGCCACCCGCCTGATCGCGAAGCATGCGCAGGGCCTTGAGCGCGGTCTTGTGCGGCAGCTTGAGCGGCGGTGGGGTGGCGGGCTTCGATCTGAAAAGCAGCCAGAGAACGAGCGCTACGAGAGCCAGGACGAAGATCGCGGTGCTGACGGTCACCCAGAGCGGCAGCCGGCCCGCAAGCGCGGCGGGCGGCGCGATCTCAGGATGAGGCAGCGGCACGGGTTCTGGTGCCTGGCCGGGGCCGTCGGGCACGGGCAATTGCGCGATCACCGCGAGCTGTGTCATCCACGCGATCATCGGGCCGCTCATTTTTTTCTCCTCCGGCGCGATTTGAAGTAGGCGCGCAGCGCGGGCGCGTAGTCGAGGTCAGTCTGCGCTGCGATGCGCTCCACGCCGTTCTTGCGGAACAACTGGCCGAGCGTCACCTGCATCGCCGCCACACGCTCGGCGAAGAAGCTGCGCACCGATGCGTGCGAGGTGTTCACGATGATCTGCTCGCCGGTCTCCGGGTCCTCCATGCACACGCGGCCGGCCTTCGGGAGGTTGAGTTCCTTCGGATCGACGACATGGATCGCGACGACATCATGCTTCGCTGCCAGGGCTCGCAACGACTTCTCCCATGCGGCGTCCGGCGTGAGAAAGTCGGAGACCACGATGACCAGTGCACGGTGCGCGATGCGCTGGAGCGCGAGATCAAGCGCGGGACGGATGTCCGTCTTGCGGCTGCGCGGCCGGATGTTCAGGATGTCACGGATGATGCGAAGCGCATGGGATGCGCCTTTGCGCGCGGGCAGGTACTGCTCGATCTGGTCGGAGAAGAGAATCACGCCCGTCTTGTCCTGGTTCTGCACTGCGCTGAAGGCGAAGACGGCGGCCATCTCTGCTGCACGCTCGCGCTTGCTGTCATCCACGCTGCCGTAGTCTCCGGAGCCGCTGACATCGACGAGCAGCATCACTGTCAGCTCCCGCTCCTCGATGTATTTCTTCACGAACGGCTCGTTCATGCGCGCCGTGACGTTCCAGTCGAGAAAGCGCACGTCATCGCCGGCCTGATATTCGCGGAAGTCGTCGAACTCGATGCCCTGGCCCTTGAACCGCGAATGATACTGCCCGCCGAGCGTCTCCTTCACCATGCCGCGCGTGATCAGCTCGATGCGCCGCACGCGCTTCATGATGCGCGTCAGGCGTTCGTCGTTCTGTTCGGCGGGGGCGGGCATGAGTTCGAAGCAGCTTGGCGGAATCAAAGTGCAAAGGTGTCGCCGAAATCGAGCCGCCACTCGCCGTTGGTATTCAAGTCGCAGAATCTCGCCAAAAATTCGGCCACAACCGGCCTTATGTTGCCCGCTGGCAGGCCATGAACGTGAAGGCAGCGGTCGGAGCCGGACACAAGAAGGTGCCCCTGTGAGACTTTCTCTGGGGGCGAGTTGTCGATGATCCAAAATTCGTCCGCATGCCAGGCGAACCAAGGCAGGAGTTCCAGTGATTTCGTCCATCGCGAGACCAGCTTGTCATCGGGCACATCATGACCGCCCTTGCCCACGCGAATGCGAACTCGCTCCCTGGATTTGTCAGGCGAATCGAGGGCGACATAGATCAATCTGAACCTGCCGCCCAGCTTGTGAACTCGTTTGACAAGGGGCTGGTATTTCTCAGTGCTCAACACCGTTTCGATGATCGCGATCTCACCGCTCTCGATCCGTTTTTCGAGCAGTATTTGGGCGTCTTTGGCCGCGCGGATGAAGGTCTCCTTAAGCAAGGCAGGCGGCGCTTCTCTCCAACTCTGAATATTGTGCTCCTTGAGGTATTCGAGCGTGATCGCGTCGGGATTGATGTAGCCGTGGGCGGGAATTCCAAAGCTCTCTCTTCCGCGACTGACGAGAGTGGTTTTGCCTGCGCCGTTCGGTCCGGCGATGATCCAAAGATCGGGAGATGCCATGGCGATCAGCACTGGTGGCTGGCCACTGACGCCCCGGGGACTGAAAGGGCGCGAAATTCGTCGATGGCCGCATTGCGTGCCTCGGTGAAGCACTGCATCAAAATCTTCGTGAACTCTGGCGAGGAAGGGTCCACCGGATAGGAATGACCGCTTTTTCTCACGGCGGGTTTGCTTTTCAATTGCGATGCCGTCGATGACTTTGAGCGGGCTGGTGACTTCGTCCGAGAGCGGTTCATCGCTTTGCGACGACGTCTTTTGACGGGCTTCGACTTATCGTTCTTCGTGCTCATGGACAGACTCTCACCACGATCTTGTCATTCTCAAGAGATGTTTACGGCACAGGCATCTTCTCCATCAATTGCTTCACCACATCGTCACTCGTCACGCCTTCGGCTTCGGCTTCGTAATTGAGCAAAATGCGGTGGCGGAGGATGTCGGGAGCGAGGTTCTTCACGTCTTGCGGCGTGACGTAGTTGCGGCCGTCGAGGAAGGCGATGGCTTTGGCGGCGAGCGCGAGATTGATGGTGCCGCGCGGCGAGGCGCCGCAGCGGATGAGCAGCTTGAGGTGCGGGGCCGCTTTGTCCGGCTCGCGCGTCGCGTGGATGATGCTCACGATGTAGTCGCGGATCTTGTCGTCCATGTAGATGGAGTTCACGACGGCGCGCGTGGCGATGATGTCGGGGAGGTCGATGATTTGATTCACGTCGAGCTTCGGCGTCGAGGTGGCCATCGCGTCCAGCACGCGGCGCTCCTCGGCCGGTGTGGGATAAACGACGCGCACCTTGAGCAGGAAGCGGTCGAGCTGCGCTTCGGGCAAAGTGTAGGTGCCCTCTTGGTCGATCGGATTTTGCGTGGCGAGCACGAGGAAGGGATCGGGCAGCTTGTAGGTGTTCTCGCCGATGGTGACCTGGCGCTCCTGCATCGCTTCGAGCAGCGCGCTCTGCACTTTTGCAGGGGCGCGATTGATTTCATCCGCGAGCACGAGGTTCGCAAAAACGGGGCCGAGCCGCGGACTGAAGGTGCCGTCGCGCGGGTGGTAAACCATGGTGCCGATCACGTCGGCAGGCAGAAGATCGGGCGTGAACTGGATGCGCTGAAACTTCGCGTGAAGACAGGCGCTGAGCGTGCGGACCGCGAGCGTCTTCGCGAGGCCCGGCACGCCTTCGAGCAGCACGTGACCGTTCGTCAGCAGCGCCACGAGCAGGCGGTCCACCAGATCGATCTGGCCCACGAGGACGCGCCCGACCTCAGTGCGCAGAGGCTTCACCCATGCGGATGCTTTCTCGATGGCTTCTTTATCAGGAATGCTGGCGGGTGCGGGTGAAGGAGCTGCGGTTTCGGACATGAGGCCGAAAGTCTAGAAGAGCCGGCAGGGAAAGGCAAACGCGGGGAAGACTTTCAAAACGAAAGCCCGCCCCGCAGTCAGAAAACATGGATCACACTACCAGCGACGCACGATCGGGCCGGGACGCACCGCGGCGCGTACGGCCGGGCGCACGAGCACCGGGCCACGCCGCACCGCCACCGGGACGGGTCGGACCGCACGCGCCGGAACCGGGCGGGGCGGGGGAGGCGGCGCAACGCATGAAGGCAGCGCCACGGCGGCAAAGCCAAGGCAGAGGAGGGTGATGGTCTTGAGTCGGTTGTTCGTGTTTTTCATGATGGGGTAGGCTTGGATTCTTGCCGGGCGAGGATCGTTCGATCAAACCCGGCACAGGTGGCGGCAAGAATAAATCAGGGAGTCAGTGCTGCGAGTGTTTTCTTGAATGCCGCAAAGTGCAAATCAAGAAGCTCGGGTGTGCACGGGCCGCTTCACCGGTGATCAGCGGTTCCGCAGCCGCTGACGATTTCAGGCATCGCGCAGACCTTTCGTGCGCGCGGCGAGGTGCCCTCATCACTTCCTTGTTACATGCAGGCAGTTGTTCGAGTTCCGCAGGAATTCAAAGTCCGTTGGCACGATCTCGAAGCGCAAATGCCGCAGCGCCTTGTCCTCAAGCATCCGCATCAGGTGCTCCGAGCGTGCGCATTCGTAGTTCACCGTCGGGTAGAAGCGCGCCTCGTTCCGTGTCACGCGCATGATCTCAAGCAACGACTGCCGGTGGAATTCGTAGTCGAAGTGCTCCTCGTACACGAAGAGCAGGTACGAACACAGCGTCAGATCAAAGCTCCGGTCGGCGAACGGCAGTACCGGCAGGACGCCCGGCACATAGCGCGTGCCCCGCTGTGCCGGGTAGTCGGCAAGGAACTTCAGGTATGCTTGTTCTCTGAGTCCGTGCATGGCCTCCAGTCCGCCGATGGTCTCCCAGCGGTACGTCTGCAGCCCGCTCATCGCCCGGGTCACCTTTTCGAGGTCACGGGCGCAGCGTGCCCGGATGACGGCATGGTCCAGTTCGTAAATCGCATCGCACGCCGTCGCCCGGATGCCGAGCGCGTTTGCTTCCACGCAAAACGAACTTACGCCAGAGGCCACGTCCAGCACCGTCCTGCCGTGCAGCGCATCAAGATCAAGGCTGAAGAAGCGGCGGTATTCATCGAGCATGCGCCCCACGAGCACGACCTCGTCCAGCACGAGTCCGCGCCTGGCTGCGGGATGCTCGATCTCAGAGACGGCGGCAGTGTTCTCACTCAAGGCTGGTCGAGGGGCAGACATCAGGGGGTGCTTCGGTTTTGGCAGCATGTTCGGAGCTTGCTCAGATTCATCGCCGTATCGCAATTCAAATGTGCAGAGGACGGACGGGATTGGTGAATCTCGGGCGATGCGTATCTTGATTATCTTGGGCGCTTGCAACGGGATTGGAGGAGATTTTGAAAAAAGTGCTTGAGATGCAGAAAAGTTAATAAAACTTAACTAAATCCCCAAATCCAGATGAAACCACCCTCCCTTTGCCTGCCGCCGTTGAAGCTGATCCTTTGTGTATTGCTTGCCGCCGCAGGATGCGGTGCAGCGCGTGCGCAGCAACCGGCCTACGCTTCCACCTATTATCCGGCTCCGCAGCCGAGCTTCGGTGACCGCATCCGTTCAGCAGGGCAGAGCGTGGGCGATTTCGTGCGGCGCAAATTTTACGGCGAGCCATCACCGACGGCTTATCCGCAGCAACCGGTTTACCGGACACCCAGTGGTGGAACGACTGCGGTGAGTCGTCGGCAGCGGTATAATCTGGATGCTCCTGCGCACGGTGAACCAGCCGGCCCCTTGAGTACGGGCTACCTGACACCGGACCGCAAGTCCGTGCCGAAATACACTGCGCCGCCGCGCACGGTGGCACCGGCACCGGTGAAGAAGGACGAGGATCAACCGTCGGCAAAACCAAAATCAAAAACGTCGGCGAGGACCAATCCGCCGCGTACGGCTGCTTCGTCGTCGTCGTCAAAGAAGAGGGCGTCCGATCCGGAGCCGGTGTCGAGAAAGAAGTACTCACCTGCGAAGCCTTCATCGTTTGGCAGTTCCAAGGAGACCTCGAAGCACAATTCAGTGCGCAAGCGCGTGGAGGAAGATCCGCCGGAGCCGCCGCGTTTTGAGGCACCGCCGGAACCCAAGACCGAGGAAAAACTCAACACGTCGATTGATGGACCTGCCGACAGCAGCACTGTGGCTTCCTCGTCAGGCGGCATCGCGCCGACCATCGGCGGTACGGATTTCAACCTTGGTTCCGCGTCGAGCTTCGCTGGAGAGGAGCGGCCCGAGTCAGCCTCGTCGCGCAAGTCATCGAAGACGTCCGCCAACGCCGGCAGCGCGTCAGGCACCGGGGGCGATCAACCCTCGGGATCGTTTCTCGTAGGGAAGAAGACGGCGAAGACTGGCCGGGTGATCAGCCCTTACGCACCCTTCAACGAGCTGGACATCACGGGGCTGCCGAGCGGATCCCTGGCGCTTGATCCGACGACACAGAAAGTTTTCCAGGTGCCGTGACTCGACCGTGCCTACCGCAGTTTTTTCGAAAGGCCGCGTTTCATGCTTCTCATCTTCCCGCTGCGGCAAAGCTTCGCTTCGGATGTTGATTCCCCTTGGGCGGCAATGTAAGCATCGCACATGAACTGGAAGGACAAATTTTTTCGGATCGCGCCGGTGATGCTGGCGGTGGTGACGAGCGGCTGCACGATGTCTCAGGTGAGCCTGGACTACCAGCCGACGCTGGCGCAGGTGGTGAAGGGCAGGCCGGTGCTGGCTGTGGGCCGATTTACGAACTCGCGTGGAGAGAGCGCGAAGTATCTGGGCGTGGTGCGCACACCCATCGGCACGCCCCTTGAGTACATCTATACGCGCACTTCGGTGGAGGACATTGTACGCAATGCCTTCACCCACGCCTGCAACGCGCGCGGAATGCTCACGTCCACTTCGAGCGCCCAGTACATCATCACGGGCGAGGTGCTTGAGGTCTCTTGCTCGCAGCTCGTTCATCCCTACGGCTATGCGCGCATCCGCATGAATGTTGTACGTGCGGCTACCGGCGAGATGGTTTTCACGAGGGTGTATGCCGGCGAGCGGCAGAATGCGGCCTACCGACCAGGCAGCGGCTCGCCCGTGCCGGCGTTGCGCGAGCTGGCCTCGCGTGCGCTGCAGGACGCCGTGGACCGCGCGCTTGATGATCCCGAATTTCGCGGCCGCATCCGTGGGGGAGCGCCGCACTACCAACCCGGGATGCTCTGACTCGCGGTGCTCCAGTCAGGGGACAAAGTGACGGCCGCGCGCATTGCGGCGCGCTTTCCGACACGCTTCCTTCGCAGCTACGTCTATTGGAAGCTGCGCACCGATCCCGTTTACCTCACGGTGAGTGGCTCGCTCGCTGAAGCTGGCGGTCTGCCTTTGCTCGATCTCGGATGCGGCGCGGGCGTGCTGGCAGCGTATCTGCGGGAACTTGGCTTCCGCGGACCGGTCCATGGGGTGGACCTGGACGAGGAAAAGATCGCCGTCGCGCGCTCGGTCGCAGCCTTCCTGGATGGTGGCGCGCAGTTCAAGTGCATGGATTTTCGAGACGTGCGCGATGCGCGGCAGGGGCATGTGACGATGCTCGACGTGCTTATTTACATGACGGACGCGACGCAGCGCGAGGTGCTGGCACGCGCGGCATCTTTCGTGCACACGACCGACGGCGTCCTCATCGTCCGCACCGGCATTGGCGATGGGGGGTGGCGGCATGGCATCACGCGGTGGGCTGATCTTGCGGCGGGACTGGTGCGCTGGATGAAAGTGCGCCCGGTGCATTACCCTCCGCTGGAGATGTTTCGCGAGGTGCTGGAACCCCTCGGATTCGAAGTGGAGTGCCGCCCGTTGTGGGGGCGGACACCCTTCAACAACCATGTGATCATCGCGCGAAACAAACGATAGGCAGCCGCGAGCATGGCGTTTCGGTGTGCGGTTCTTCGCGCTGTCATGAAACCATCCGCCGCCTTCTGTTTCGCCTTGCTCTCTCTCTTCCCGATGTCTGCCCGGACCTCCGCGGCGGAGTCGAAGCGGCCCAACATCCTCTTCATCTTTGCGGACGACCAGTCGTACAAGACGGTGGGCTGCTACCCGGAGTCGTGGCCTTGGGTGCGCACACCAAACATCGACCGGCTCGCGGCCACAGGGGTGCGCTTTCATGCCGCCTACCTGGGTGCATGGTGCATGCCATCACGGGCTACTTTGCTGACGGGCAGGCAGCCACATGGCATCGAGTCCATGCGCATGGACGGCAAGTATCCGCGCAGCGTCTATGATGCGGAGAAGACGCCGTTCTGGCCTGCGGAGTTTCGGAAGCAGGGCTACCAAACCGCGCAGATCGGGAAGTGGCACACCGGGATCGACTCGGGCTGGGGGCGCGATTGGGATCATCAGATCGTATGGAACCGTCCGCTGCATCCCGAGAATGCCGGCGCATACTACGAGAAGCAAATTCTCGCAATCGACGGCGTCGAGAAGGAGGTGGATGGCTATCCGGCGGACAACTACACCCAGTGGGCGTGCGACTACATCAAGGGTGCTCACCGTGATCCCGCCAAGCCGTGGTATCTCTGGCTCTGCTACGGCAGCATCCACGGTCCGTCGAAACCGGCTGCTCGTCACAATGGGTGCTACAAAGAGTCTGAAGTCGCTGTCCCGTCCGACATACTGCCACCTCGGCCCGGCAAGCCGGATTACTTGAACAAGACGCAATCATGGAGCCGCGCGAAAGACGGCACGATCATCGCGAAGAAAAACGACGAGGTATTCGGTGATGAAAGCGGGAAGAAGACGCTCGAATTCGCGAACTGGGTGCGCCAGGTGAACGAGTGCGTCCCGGCGGTGGACGAAGGTGTCGGCCGCCTCTTGGACGCGTTGCGCGAGAGCGGCCAGTTCGACAACACTCTGGTCATTTACACTGCCGACCAGGGTTTCGGCATGGGGGAGCACGGCTTCCGCACAAAACTCGCGCCGTACGACGCGACTTACCGGTCGCCGCTTATCGTGTCGATGCCCTCAAGGTTACCGCAAAAGAAGGTTTGCCGCCATGCGGTGAACGGTGCCGATCTTGTCGCCACGTTCTGTTCGTTCGCCGGTGTCCAATTGCCATGGAGGGCACACGGGCACGATCTTACACCCCTGCTGAAAAACCCTGGTGCTGACTGGCCGCACGTTTGCCTCTATGAGGGTACCGGCGAGACCTACGGCTCCGATGTCACCATCACGCTCCGAGACAAGCCAGAAGTGACCACGCATCACGGTGTGCCGTGGTACGCTGCCATTGTGGACGGTACCATGAAGTACGTCCGCTACCTTTCGCCCGATCAACCAGAGGAACTCTACGATCTGCAAGTCGATCCCGAGGAACTCACGAATCTGGCGGCGGGCGACGCAGACCGTGAAATGCTGCGCAAGCTCCGTGCCAGATGGCGCGAAGCCATGGTGGAGGCTGAAGCCGGTTTCCTTGACCATCTGCCGGCGGTCAAGAGTGCACGCTAAAAAGGAGGGGGGCGTGGCGCGAACCGTGGGGAGGCGCTGGTGCACGAAGTTGCGCCTCCGATGCTGGTGACGGTAAGTCTGAGCCTCAGTAGGCGAGAAGCACGCTTGCGGCGAGGGGCAGGCTCACTCGAGTGGCGTCAAATCTGCAAATTTTTGCGCTTTTGAGTTGCGTTGATTTGAATTTGCTGATAATCTACCCATATTAATTAAAGCAAGCGACGAGCTGAGTTGGCAACACGACGAAAGAATTCCGGCACTCCATGAAGACGGCGACCAGTTCAATCAGTTCCGGCGGGATCACTTTCCTGCTGTTTCTGATTCAATCACTCGCTCCAGCCTCGGCCGCGACAGTGTCTCGCTCAGGGCATCTCATCGTGTCAGGCGTCACTTCAGGGATCGGAACGGCATTCCAGATCGGGGACGTTTTCACTTACACACTGAGCTACAACGACGCCGTCACCGATTCTGATAGCGATCCTGACTATGGTGAATTCTCCGGAGCGCTGACCGGCTTCACCATCTTGCCGCAATCCGTGCGCACAGGCATCTGGTCGCCTTCTGGCCTGATGGGTGCCGGCAATGTCTATGCCGAGAGTGATGCTCAGCAGGCGTGGTACTTCGATGTCACTCCGGGCTTTGGATTCGGACCTCCTGCCAACGGTTACCAAGCGATGATGTTCGCAATGGGCTTCGGTGGACTACCGGCCAATGGAGATATTGGCGGCGGGCAAACGCTGGGGCAAGTCACCGGCGCCATCCTCGATTTCGTTTCGCCATCGAACAACAACTACGCGGAACTCAGCTTCGAGTCAGGCCTCGACAACCAGTTGGTGACGTTTGAACTGACGAGCTTTCACGCGCCTGAGCCGGGCAGAGCGATGCTTTTGTTGTTCGGCGTGTACGCAACGATTTTCTCGCGGAAGCGCAGATAAAGGAGGGGGACGATGGACCGGGTGGCGGGCCCTGGAGGTAGCCTCAGCCACCCGGTCACCTTTTTGTGGGAGGCTGCGGTGATCTGATGCTGGCGGGGGGCGGCGTAGCCTTTCCTTGTCCGGTGTTGCGGGGACGATCGTTGGCCTGGCGCATGGTCATTCGCTTCGCGAACTGAGGGTTCCCCCGTAGAACCGCGTGGAGGAGTGCCGGGTGAATTTTCACCGCCCTCATCTTTCAGATTGTCACCGGCCTCCGGGTTCCTATGCTGGCAGGCCCGATCCTGAAATCGGCAATCCGACTCCATTCCAGCAATCACCCTGCTTCCATGTCCGACCGCACGCTTAAGAAACCGAAATTCCCCGGCATCCCCGTCACCTGCAACGGCAACCAGCTTGTCGCGCAGCATGTGGAGACGCGCATCACGGAGGGTGGCATCTTTTATCCGATCACGCCGAGCACGGAGGGTGGCGAGTTGTACCAGCAAAGCTACGCGCAGGGAGAGTTGAACGTCTGGGGCCAGCAGAAGATCGCCATTGAGACGGAAGGCGAGCACGCGGCGCAGGGCGGTGCGACGGCGTTTGCGGTGACCGGACGGCGTGCGGTGAATTTCACGTCGGGGCAGGGGATCGTTTACGCGATGGAACAGTACTACCATGCGCCGGGAAAGCTGAGCACGATGGTGCTCGAAGTCGGCGCGCGGGCGCTGACGAAGCACGCGCTGAATGTTCACTGCGGACACGATGACTTCTACGCCGCGCTCGACACCGGCTGGACGATGCTGATGGCGAAGGACGCGCAGCAGGCCGCCGATCAGGCCGTCATCCTGCGGAAGTGCAACGAACTGGCGCTCAATCCCGGCATGAACATTCAGGACGGCATGCTCACGACGCACAGCGAGCGCATGTATCGCAGGCCGGAGTCAGAGCTGCTGCGCGAGTATCTCGGCGCGGTCGATGACATGATCGACTGCCCGACTGATGCGCAGAAGGAACTCTTTGGTCCGAAGCGCCGCCGCGTGCCGGCGATGATGGATTTGAAAAACGCGATCCTGCTTGGCCCGGTGCAGAACCAGGAGCATCACATGAATGGCGTGATCGCGCGCCGGAACAATTTCAACGAGCACATCCTGCCGATCCTCGAAAAGTGCTACGCCGAGTTCGGTGAATTGACAGGCCGGCACTACGGCTTCGTGAGCGAGTATCGTTGCGACGACGCGGACACCATTTTCGTCTCGCTCGGCTGCGCGGCGGAGAACATCGAGGCGGCGTGTGATTACCTGCGCGAGCAGCGCGGGGCGAAGGTGGGTTCGCTGCACATCAACGTCATCCGCCCGTTCCCCGAGGCTGCCATCATCAATGCGCTGCGTGGCAAGAAGAACATCATCGTCATTGAGCGCACCGATGAAGGCATGGCGGGCGACAATCCGCTCGCTCGCGACATCCGCACTGCCTTTGGCAAAGCGCACGAGGTCACCAAGTTCGGCGGCGCTTTGCCAGCGCTGAAACCGGAGGAGACGCCGCGCATCTTCCGCGGCAGCTATGGCATGGGATCGCGCGACTTCCGCCCCGAGCACACCATCGGCGCGTATGAGTTCGCCATCGGTCAGTCGAAGCGCAAGGACGGCAAGGGCGCGGCGGACGGCGAGACGTATTTCACGCTCGGCATCGACCACCCGTATTCGGTCATCAGCAAGGCCACACCGTCGCTGCTGCCGGACGGCGCGATCGCGGTGCGCTTCCACTCGATCGGTGGCTGGGGCATGATCACGACGGGCAAGAACCTCGGCGAGTTGATCGGCGAGTTCGGTACTTATTTGTCGGAGGCGAAGCCCGAGTATGACGAAGACGGTCGCCTGAAGGACAAGCTCTTCGTGATGGCGAATCCGAAGTACGGCTCCGAGAAGAAAGGCGCGCCGACGAATTACTACCTCACCGTCGCGCCCGACCGCATCAAGGTGAACTGCGAGCTGAATCACGTTGACGTCGTGCTCTGCTGCGACCCGAAGGCATTCACGCACACGAACCCGCTCGAAGGCGTGAACAAGGGCGGCTGCCTCGTGTGGGAATCGGGCGATCCGCCGGAGACCGCTTGGGAACGCATTCCCACGAAGTATCGCGAATTCGTAAAGGAAAACGGCATCCGCGTTTTCATCCTTCCCGGCTTCGACATCGCGCGCAAAGCAACGAACAAGCCCGAACTGCAGCTACGCATGCAGGGCAATTCGTTCCTCGGTGCGTTTTTCCGCGTGTCGCCCTTCTTGAAGCTCTATGGCATCAGCGAGGACAAATTCCTCGAGAGCGTGGAGAAGCAGTATCAGAAAAAGTTCGGACGCTTCGGCGAAGCCGTTGTTGCCTCGAACATGACCGTGATGAAGGAAGGCTTCTCGCGTGTGGTGGAAATCAAATACGGCAAGGCCGAAGACGCCGACCGCTCGTCAATGCGCAATCCGCTGCTGCCACCGGTCGAAGCTCCCGCGCTCATCGCCACGGCAGGCTGCGGCAGCGTGACGACGGGCCTCGCCATGCCCGAGACGCAGCCCGCGCGCGCCCCTGTGCAAACGCTGGCGAAGTTCAACAGCGAATTCCGCGCCGGTCTCGGCTATCACCAGCCTGCGGGTGCATTCGCGTCGGTCGGCGTCATCGCCGCTGGCTCGGGTGCCACGCAGTCGAAGTACGTCGCGCGTCGCGAGACACCGGTTTACATCGCGGAAAACTGCACGCAGTGCATGGAGTGCATCACCGCGTGCCCGGACACCGCCTTGCCAAACACCGCGCAGGAAGTCGGCACCGTGCTGCGCACCGCCGCGATGCACTATGTGAAGGACACGGGCGAGCGGAAGAAGCTGCTCGTCGAGTTGAAGGGCGTGGAAGATCGCGCTCGAACGAAGATGAACGAGGCGGTGAAGGCGAAGGAAAAAGCGCCGTTCAAGGACATCGTTCGTTTTGAAGTCGCCGCCCTCGAAGGCATTGGTGAGGAGGCGAAGGCGCAGTTTACCGGCATCATCGACAAGCTGCCGCTTTCGTATAGCAACGTCGTCGCCATCTACCGCAGCGTGGAGCAGAAGAAGCCCGGTGAAGGCGGCTTGTTCTCCATTTTCGTCAGCGATCTCTGCAAGGGCTGCGGCGAGTGCGTGCAGGTGTGCGGCGATCACGACGCGCTGCGCATGACGCAGGAGACCGAGGACCTCAATGCCAGCCTTACCACCGCGCAGGTCTTCTCCCGTCTGCTGCCCGACACGCCGCAGAAATACCTCGGCCTCTACAATGACGATGACGCGGCGAACTCTCGCGAAGCCGCATTGCGCAATCACTTGATGGTTCGCCGCAATTATGAAGCCCTTGTTTCCGGCGATGGCGCGTGCGCTGGTTGCGGCGAGAAGAGCATCCTCCGCGCCGTGGCCACAGTCACCGAGGCGCACATGCGCCCGCTTTATCACAAGAAGGCCGACCGCCTCCGCAAGAAGGCCGACGAACTCGAAAAGGATGGCGTTGCGCGTCTCGCCTCGATGAAGTCGAGCGACGAAGCCAAGTATCAAATCCTCCGCAAGACGTATGCCCACGTCGTCATGGGCCTCGGCGGTGAAAACGACAAGGACACCGCCGCGCGAATCGCCGCATACGAAGAAAAGAACGGCGCGATCAGCGATGCGCTCATCGCCGGCGGCCTCGCTGCGGTGCTGCGGCAGGATGCTTTCAATCATCGCGAGCTACAGGCCGTCGATGGCCGCCGTGCGAATGGCATGTCCGTGATGATGATGGGTGCGAGCACCGGTTGCAACACGGTCTATGGCTCCACGCCTCCCGGCAATCCGCATCCGTATCCGTGGATGAATTCACTCTTCCAGGATGGCTCCACCATTTCCTGGCTCATGGCCGAGAGCGTGATCCTCAATCACTCCCGCCGCTCCGTCGTGCCCGAGCGCCTCGCGGATGCGCTCCTCGATGACGGCGCGCGCACACTCACCGAATCCGACTACTTTACGCTCACGCACCTCGAAGACGCCCACATGACCGAGCAGGAGATCAAAGAGCTGCCTAAGGTCTGGTGCATCGGCGGCGATGGCGCTTTGGGTGACATCGGCTTCCAGAACGTCTCCAAGGTCGTGCTGCAAAACCGTCCAAACGTGAAGATCCTCATGCTCGACACACAGGTGTATTCCAACACCGGCGGCCAGAACTCCGACTCCTCCACGATGCTCGGCGGATACGACATGAACCAGTTCGGCGTCGCCTCGCAGGGCAAGCTCATCGAAAAGAAGAACGTGTCCGAAGCCTTCACCAGCGGCCACGGCTCGCCGTATGTCGCGCAGGTCAGCATCGCGAACGCGGCAAAGCTTTACAAAGCCATGCTCGACGGCCTCGAGTACCGCGGCACCGCCTTCTATCAGTGCTACACGAGCTGCCAGCCCGAGCACGCCGTCGGCGACAACATGAGCGCCGATCAAGCCAAGCTCGCGCGTGATTCACGCGGCATGCCCGAGTTCATCTTCAATCCGCGCAAAGGCGAGACCGCGCAGGAAGCCTTCGATCTCAAAGGCAATCCCACGCTCGAGCGCGACTGGTGGCGCACGAAGTTCGCCAGCAACGGCGAAGAGTACAACTACACCGTCGCCCACTGGGCGCTCACCGAAGGCCGTTTCCGCAAGCACGTCAAAGCCGTCAGCGACGAAGACGCCGCCAAGCTCGTTCCCCTCGACAACCAGCTCCTGCTCATCACCCAGGACGACCTCACCCACCGCCGCGTCTTCGATCCCGCCCATCGCAGTCACGTCCCGAACTTCGGCTGCGTCATCAAGTCCGAGATCAACGGCAAAGTGAAACACTTCGCCATCAGCCGCCAGGCCGTCCTCTTCTGCGTCGAGCGCCGCAAAGCCTGGCGCATGTTGCAGAGCAAAGCCGGCATCGTGAACAAGGACTACCTCGCGCAGAAAGACCTGCTTGCGAAGGTGGACAAAGGCGAGGTGAGCGCGGTGGACGTGCTGGCGAAGGGCGCGGAGTCGTAGAACGCTCGTGTTGGCTGCCGCCAAGATTTTCAGGGAAGCGGGCGTTGCGGCACCAGCGTGGTTGTGTTGGCTGCGCCAAAGTTCGGCGCGGGCCGCGCCGAACAACAGCCGGCCCGGCTGTGCTCCTGTTGCGGCGGCGCGCAGCGCCGCGCGGGCGGTCGATACCGCAAAGCGCATCCGCGTCAACTTATAGGGAGGCGCTGAGGAGCAAGCGCGATCAGCTAAACCTAGTTGCTAGGAGGAGAACGCTCCGGAGTATTTTTGTCTGGCAGATGACATGAACTTTTGATATACGGGTTGGAATCAAGCAGATCTCCGTGAATGAGCGATCAAGGTACATGTACACCGCTGCTGCCTCACCAGCTTGCAGAGGAGATTGCAAAAGACTTTGACCAAGGAGTTGGCATGGTGCCCCTCACCGGAGCTGGTCTCTCCGTGCCGTCCGGGATTCCTGATGGGAGCGAACTCCGGTGCTATCTACAGCTCTGTGTGGGAATGGCGGTGGGTATCGATGGCAGAGACGACGGGGAAGGCCTGGTGAACTGGCGTCCCGGGACGCTGACATGGCCAATGAGGCGCGGGGACTGGGTGAAGTGCTCCCGTAAAATACCAGAACAGCTCAAGGAGATCGCCTCATGGACAATTACCTGTCCGGCGGAATTGGAGGAAAGTGCTCGTGCCTTTCAGGATCTGTGCATCCAGGCGGCTGCGGCGCTAACGGACTGGCGGCTGGCCCTGCAGTTCATCTGCAGTGTGGACGTGCAGGCGCTGAAGCGGCAAAAGCCATCAAAGTACGCGGCTTTTACTGATCAGCAACGTGGCTCCGGACTGATCAATCGGGTAAACGGCCTTCTCAAAGACCATGATTTTCGCTTCTCTTTATTCGAGGCGGATCCTCATCTGAGAGATTCCCTCTTCCGGCATATCACAGCGCATCATTCGCCCTCGATGGGACACCGGATGCTGGCTCACTTTGCCAATGTCCTGAGGATGAGGGTGGCGTTGACGCTGAACTTTGATGACCTGATGGAGCAGGCGATGCGGGAGATTCATCTGGATCCCGCAGTCTTCGAAGTGCACCGGAACGCAGCGTTGCCTACGTGGAGCCATCTGGGAGATGACATTTCCTTGGTGAAACTGCACGGTGGACACTGGGGCCTGATGGCTGACATGCTGCTGGATCGTGTGCCAAGCGAGACGGACCGGCGACATTTCCGGAGCTATCTGGCGGGGGAAGACTGGCCCAGCGATCCGAAAAAGGATCGCGAGGAGGAAGACCATCTCCCGGCAAGGAACTGTCTGCTGGTGGCAGGCGTATCCGGTCGCGACAGGCGGGTGCGGCTTTTCATCAGCGATGCGTTGAGCCGGATCAGGGGGCTTAAGGTTTACTGGTGCTGCTACAGCCAGCGCGATGTAGATGACGTGTCTCACTATTTCTCGAAGTTTCTGAAGGAAAGTCACGGCACGTTCCGAACTGTGCGCTCGACAAATCTGGGACTGCTTTTCTGGGAGCTCTATTTGAAAGTGACCCGGGCTCCACCGCCCTCCGGTCTGGAATTTCCCGTGAGCTGGCAAATGCCCATGCTGCCAACGCCCCAGCAAGCGTCGCTTGGGAAAGCGAAGCTGGCATTCCTCCGCAACTCGATATGTAAATGTCTCACCCGACAATTCGCTGGTTCCAAGGTTCAGATCCCGAGTGACTGGAATCGCATGCATCTTTTTGAGGCTTTTCACCGCATTAACGCGGAGTTCAACGCGCTGTGGATTGACGTCGAGGATCTTCTGGAACCGGAGGATTTGCTGCACCGGGTGCTCTCCGCAGTCGAGGCCCGTCTAGGTCTGTCTCATCGGTGTCCTCCGCCTGTGGTCGCTGCTGATGGTGGGGTCAAGTCTAGGCTATCCAAGACTTTCCGGGAGGAGTTGCATCTGCTCCTTGCCCGGAGTTCTAGAAGCTGGGTACTGTTCGTAGACCAGTCCGGATCGGAAGGATATTCCGCTGCGCCGTTTCACCGGTTCCATCCACTTCCGAAAGGCCGCCCAGACAACCCGGATTTGTGGCCCCCCTCAAAAAAAGTGCGGCTCATGCAGGTTCTAAAACTGATGGCCCAAGTCGCGCCTGACATGCTGGTCGTCGTGCATGCGCGGACCAAGGAGACACAGTTGGACTCCATATGCAAAGAAAGTATCAAGAATCTGTTTGCGAACAAAAATTTTGGAGTCCGTTCCGACGAGTTCAGGTTTCTGCGGGCACTGGCAATCTTCCCAATGGTTCGACATCAGAGCGCACTGGTATCTCAGGCAATCAGCACGGGAGGGTATGCGCTCACGGGCTCCCCTTCGGAGTCAGCTCCAGTCACTTGGAAGGTCTCATGGGACAGGTCAGACGCCATCCTAGACGAATTTGCAAAAGGAAAATCACCCCTCGTCATTCGCATGCCTGGGGCGTTTTTGTGGATGCCCTCGACTCACCGGGACTATTTGAGGAAACAATTCAAATCAAAAGACCGGGATGATCCTTTGCTGCGGGCGGATCTACACCTTTCCTTCGCTGACTGGAACATGACTTTTTTTCATGCCACGAGAGACCCGCTCGCGGCGTTTCATGCCATATACCATCGGTGTCAGACAGCCAAAATACTTCGCACATACCGGGGTGAAGACGAACTCCACCAGACACGGGCACGAGGTGCGTTGAACCAGGCGATTCACCATCTTAAGACTGCCGAGGCCGCAATCTTCGCACGGGGATATACATTGGATGCGAAACGCACCCTCGACGGGCTGAACGAACAACTCCAGAAAATGCAGGAAGGTGCCGAGGCGCGCCGCTCAAATGACCGGGCCACTGACTCGCGCTTCCTTTTTTATGCGAGGACGGAGCTCGCGATGTTCAAAATTCGTCTGCTTCGAGATGCGGGAATGCCGAATCTGGTTCTGAAGGAATGCGACGCTCTTCAAAACTGTCTGAAAACTCCCTTGGAGGCATCCGGAGTCTCCAGCCGCATTGAACGCGCATTCCTCTTTCTAATGATCGAGAGAGCATCGGCTGCCGAGACGCTCCGAGAATATGAATCCGCTGAAAACTATCTGGCTGACGCAGCCCACAGAACGGGGTTTCTCAGAGACGGAGAATCCTGGGACAATGTCCTCGACCTAAAATCACCCCAAGCCATCTGGGAAAGAGTTGACCGGTGGGTTAGCCAAAACCCCTCACGATCAAGTGCTGAGCCGGCGGAACTACGATTTGCCAGCCGCCGCGCGATGATCCGGGTATTGCGTCGTATGGCAGAAATTAATGTCCTCAGGGCTGAGGTTTGGGCAGCCAACCTGCTTCACGATGTGAAGGACAGAAGTACGGTCAACAAACTCGACAAGCTCGGCCAGGAACAGTTTCTCAGAAGGGCCAGCAATGCGTGGTTCGCTGCAGACACGGTATTTCGGCATCTTGATGACGTCGGATGGACAGGAATGAGGGTGGAAAGGTCGCGCATCCACGGCCTCATCGCCGCAGTTCTGGCCCATAGGAAAGACCATGTGGGGGTCGAGAGAAGACTCAATGAAGCTGTGCTGGCCGCTAAATCGCTCCCGGAAAGCGAGCAGGAACTAGCCTGGGCGGTGGTGGATCTGCGCCGGGTTTACACACGCCTGACACAGCTGCAGAACATCCCGCTCCTCCGGAGAACATACCGGACCACCCTGGGGCTTCCCTCGGGGGAGGACAATTCAGAGAACGACGGAGAGAGCGATCAAGACGCCAATCAGTTGAGACTGGCAGACGCGCTGCTCGACGAAATTCGCATCATACTGGACCGCATCAGTTCCCGCCTTGCCAACGGACGAAAGACTCTCTGGTGGTGGTTGACCCTCGCCAGATTCCAAATGGTGTGGTATGAGCAGCGCGAATTGGTGCGTGCAATCAAGCGTCCCACTCCTTCATCGGACGGGGCGGATGATGCGGAAACCTTGTCGCGCAGAGACGCGGAACAGGCCCTTGAATTGCTCGGGCACGCACGCCGCCGGGTAGTCTCGGACTTCTACCAGTTTTCGCGTATCGCACACACATGGCTGAACTTCTGCAGGCTCAGGAAGTCCCGGTTAGTCTTTGATGGAACCCATCTGGATCGTGAAATGGAATTGGAGAAAAAACGAACTTGTCGATTTCTATCGAACCGCAAGGGATCAAATGGGATCGATCAAAAAGTCGACGAGTATGTCGAACATGTCATCAAGGTCTTTGAGGATTGTATCTCCAAGGAAACGCAGAAGGGTACGAAAAAAAGAACACGGAAGGTGGCAACTGCATGAGGCGAGCACGAGTGATCGTCGTCAACGAGATAAGATACGGTTTTCGTCACCGCGAGCCGTGAAATGGGCCGGTGCTCGGCTTGAAGTACTTCTGCATCTCCTTCGGTAACAAATCGGCCACAGGCACCCCGAGTACCCGGGCGATCTCAGGCAATTCGAAACCTCCACGAAACTCGGTAAGCGACACGGAAACGACCGTGCAAAAGGCGTTGCCGGATGAGTTTGAGTGCTACGCGGCTTTGCGTCGAGTGCTCGTAGTCTGCACCTGTGCCCATGCGTCGGGAGTGATGTCCTTGATCTGCC
>JAIBCL010000015.1 GCA_019694165.1 Verrucomicrobiaceae bacterium
CTCCGGCACCACCAGCGCCGGTGACTTCGAGTGTGGCGAGAGCCGGGATGGTGGCGAACGTGGTGCCGTCCTCCGAATCCTCCAGCGTCACGATGGCCTTCTTGGTGTCGGCCAGCGAAGGAAGCGCAGGCAGCGCGAGTTCCACCTCGAAGTGGCACTCGTGCGGAGGCTTCTGGGTGAGGTTGATTGGACTGGTTGTGGCAGTCGCTCCTGCGGCGGGCAGGGCGACCGAGTAGATCAGTTCAGCGTCTTTCAGGGCGTGCATGATGAGAAGAGGGATGATTGTGTTTGATGATGAGCTGGATCACGCCTCGTCGTTGGCGATCGAGGACGTGCGGATGATCGGGATGCCTTCCCACTCGGTTGGCAGAGGGGCCGGTGTGCCGTTGGCGGTGGTGGCCGTGCGGCTGTTGCGGAGCTGCTCACGCGAGCGACCGTTCATGAAAATGTGAGTCGGCTCGAACCCGAAGTCCGTGAACTTCTCGTAAGCCGCATACAGGATGGAATCGTTGAGCATCTTTTTGCCCGTGCCGGATTCCTCCACGTTCTTGACGCGCACGGCGCAGTTCTTGTTGGCCAGGCGCATGCCCACACGACCCGTCATCCAGTTGGTGTAGGCCTTGTAGGGGTTGCCGTCGGCATCGTAAACCGTCTCCAGCTCCCAGGTGTCCTGAAGGCGGATGGTCTGGTTGTTGCCGAAGAGGAACTCCAGGCACTCGCGACCGAGACGCAGGAACCACACCGATGTCTTGCTGGCGGAACCGCCCGCATCAACGAGGTGCGCCGCATCGGCCTTGGCCTGGGCGAGCAGTCCGGGGAAGCCCTTCGCGTCGTTGCCGGTGCCGTAGTAGAACTGCGAGCCGATGTACTGCATCGCGGCTTCGATCACACCGGAGGCGTGGTTTTCGAGCAGCCTGCCCTTGTCGCGTGCGCCATCCACGATCTGCGCATCCACGGCGATCTGATGGTCGAGGATGTGAGTCTGGAACGTGCGAGTTTCGTAGCTCGACTTGGAGCGCGGCACGCCTTCGTTGGCATTGCGGAAGCGGACCGATGGAAGCCCGGTGCGCACGGTGAGTTCCATCGTGGTGCCGGTGATGGTGTCGGCGGGCACGACGCGAAGCTCAGGCGCGAGCTTGACGACTTCCTCAATGAGGGGATAGCCGATTCCGGCATCGAGCTTGGCGAGATCAAGAAGTGTGGGGACGGACATGATGTTTGAGGGAGGAGCTGAGGGTTAGCGTTGAGTTTGAAACTGGCGGTTCCACGCGGCGGCTGGTGACTGCGGCTGCTGGGGTTGCTGATCTCCCGCTGGCGTGATGCGTGCGGGAACCGGGCTGCCCATCTCGGCGGCGATCTGCGCGGCCTTGATGGCGGCGCGCTTGTCGATGTCCTGCTCGCGGCTGCGGAGTTCGGTGATCTGCGCTTCGAGTTCTTTGTTGCGCAACGAAGAGCGTTCGATGTCGGCCAGGGATGCGGTCAGCTTCGCGTTCAGATCTTCGCGCTCGGTTTTGAACTCAGAGCGCAAGGCTTCGAGTGCGGTCTCGGTTTGCTGACCGGATGTCCGAGCCGCCTCGAGCTGGGCGGAGGCGTCGGCCATCAGGGATTCGTGCGCCTTGGCATCGGCTTCAAGGGATTGAACGCGAGTGAGCGCTTCAGCGAGCTGGTCGTCGAGTGTCTTCATTGACCGTGCGGCGGTGTCAACTCGCGACGGGCGCAGGTTGCGCAGGCGTGAGATCACCTCGTCACGATTCCTGGCCGTGCCCGCGAGATTGAACTTCTGCGCCTGGCGCGTGCTGAACGACTGGCCTTCCATCGCGTCGTCCGGGATGCGGCGGCCACGCGCGAGCACCGCAGCTTTGAAGTCGGCGGCGATTTCTTCGATGTCGGTCTGGATCAACGTGCGCTGTTCGTCAGTGAGCGACACACCGGGCATGCCTGCGCTCTTGAATTTCCCGGCTGCAAAGACTTCCACCTTCAGTCCCTGATTCTTGAGCGCCTCGGAACTGTCCAGCACGGGCAGCAGCACGCCAATCGAACCCACGCGCGCACTCGGCGTGGCGTAGATGGCATCGCATTGCGAGGCGACCCAGTAGGCGGCGCTGCACATCTGCCCGGCGCTGAACGCATAGACAGGTTTGGTCCGGGTCGCATCGGCCACAGCCTGCGCGAGTTCGGGCGTGCCGTTCACAGTGCCGCCCGGAGAATCCACATCCAGCAAGAGCGCCTTCACATCCTCGCGTGCCGAGGCTTCCGCGATTGCACTCATCACCTGCTCGCTGTTCGTGGCACCGAAGAGCAGCGAGGAGATCAGGTCCGGTTTCCTGATGAGCGGGCCGTGGAGCCGGATGATGCCAACGCCATCCTCAACCGAAAGCAACGCATTGGTAGCGCGCTCGGGTGGCGAACTCCTGCCATCAAAGAAAGCAATGGCCTGCGATGCCATCGCGGTGAGAGCATCGGAGGTGATGAGCCAGGGTTGGCGGGAGAGAACAAAATCGAGGGCGTTCACGCCCCTGGGCGGATGTCAACGTCGCCTATTTCGTCTGCGGTGAACTCGATCCATCTGATGGAGTGGCAGGCAGGTGTCCGCCACCGATCACCTGATAAAGATCACACAGGGTGCTCGCCGCCTCGCTCGCTGAGGCATACCAGGCGGGTTGCAGTACACATGCTGGATGTTCGAGAACATACTCCTGGAGAATTTGCGAAACCAAATGAAGACGGTCCAGAAGCTCGTGGCAGCCGAACGAACCCAATTTGTAATCAGACGGGTTCTCAATCTCCTTCAATAACTCCTGCCGGTGTTGTTCATATTCGACTGCGTCAGATGGATCAATCATGGCGGATGGGGTAATACTCACAACTTCCGCGATTCACTCTGAGATGGCAAGCAGGCAGGCGTTGTCTCACTCGCTTTTCACATTGGTTACGGGGCTTTGCACTTCCGGTGGGCCGGACACTTGTGGTTGTGAGCTGGATGGCTTCCAAAGCATGTCCACTGGCACGCCGTGCCTGTTCGCCGTCTCGATGATCATCTTCGCGTCTCGCGCACGACGTTCGAGTTCCTCGCCGAAATCAGCACCCAGCTCCTCGTAGTGGTCGCTGATGGTTTTGAGGCCCATCTCCACGTCCGCCCGGTTTTGCTGCGCCTCGCGCCCTGCGTCCACTGTGATCCTGCGTGGAGTGACACAACTAATCTTCCACCAGTTCGCCATCGGCGGCAGTTCGCCTCGATCAATGGCATCACCGATCACGTAGAACCACACGGGCTTGAGCAATCGCTGGATGAGGATCATCTGACGGAACGAAAACCTGCGATCCGCTTTCGCCACCACCAGGCGCACGCCGGCTCCGCCAATCTTTGACGAATCCGCCGCGAACTCATAAGGCAGCACACCGAGTGCAGAATCGCGACGCAGATGTTCCAGGAAACCAGTGAACGTGGGACTCGGGCGCTTCGGCTCGAAGGAGTCGAGCGATTCATTCGGCTTGAGCGCCACCATCTTGCCGCCCGTGATCTTTTGCAGCGACGTGGCATCGCTGGCTGCGGGCTCCTCCGGCGCGCCCCGGATCGAGAAGTCGCCTTCTTCGTCCAACTGCCCCGCTTCGGTTTTGAGAACACGCGTCACATCGCAGTTGTCCTTCACCGCGTGCTTCTCCAGTGCAATGAGTTCCATCTCATCAAGGATGTGATTGATGGAATGCTGGATGGGAGGCGCGTGGCGAACGGCGGTGGCCTGCTCCGGCTCGAACACATGCAGCATGTTTGCCGCCGCCACATCGCGTGTGCCGCCGTCCTCGATCAACCGGTAGGCGGTTGGAGCGCCGTATTCGTCAAAGAGGATGCCATGATTGAGATTGAGCGCGATGTTGGAGTCGCCGACGCGATGCGATTCAATCAATTGCAGGGTCGGCAGTCCGAGACGATTGCGTGTCTTGAGCACGAAGTATTCACCATCCACGTCCATGCCGCGACAGACGAGCGCCTGGCATTCCTCGAAGCTGAACCGTCCGGTGATTTCGCAGCGTGCCGACCATGTACGGAAGTAGTTCTCCGCTTTGCGATTCCATTCCTGGTCATCCGACTGGGCCTGCGGACGGATGCCGTCGCCGGTGGAGTAGATTACCATGCTCGACACCATCTCGCGCATGAAGCCTGAGTTCTTCGAGAGGTAGCGCGAGCGGCGCACCAGCTCGCGGTGGATGGACGGTGTGAGATCCAGCTTGGCATCACGCGGAGCGGAGCCCGGCACGGACCCGCGCCGTGGCGAGGCGTTGGCCGATTCATAGACGGACGACCACGCTTTGGGCACGAGAGCCGGAGGCAGCCAGCGAACCGCCATGTTCAGAAGGGCGTTCATTTGGGCAGGAAGCCGATGGAGGACTGGAAGACGCGACGCGGCGGTCGGTAAGTGGCCGGATCGAGCGCGCGCAGGGCAAGGGCGCATTCCTCAAGCGTCTCCTTCACCGTCATGGGGAACTGCTTGGTGGCGCTGGAGCCGCTCTCGCCCCAGGACATGAGCGTCTTGCCTTCGAGGAGCATCTGCTTGGCACGCGCCTGGATGCTGACAATCTCAGCAACCGTGAATCCGACCGTGAACAAACCCTGCGCCATGTCCCGGCGCGGCTGTCAACGCTTCGCGTCCCTCACATCGTGTTTGATCTCATCGACCGACAGCCGGATGTAGTTCACATCGGTCTTGACCACGTCGGTGGCGCGTTCCAGCAGCCCGATCTTCACCTCGTGCGACTCGATGCGTTGGCGGTCTTCGTTGCGCAACAACTCCAGGTGACGAAGCGTGCTGGTGTGAACGCCCCAGGCCGTAGCACCGGCGACAACCAGGGACACGATTTGGACGACATGCCCAAGGCTGATCGTGGAATCGAATCGGGGCGCGGTCATGAGGCAATGAGCTTGAGGATTGAGGATGGATTGATGAAACCGAGCGTGGCGAGCGATCCACGGCCCTTGAGAAAGCTCAGGCGTGTGGTGATCCAGTCACCCTCGCGATCCTTCTCCGGTGTTTCCGGGTCGAGCGAGGTGTTGGCCTCGATGGTCGCCATGCTGGAACCGCGACGCGCGGTGAAGATGCCCGCGTGGCCGTTGCTCGTTTTGCCATGACGTGCAAGCCACACGGCTCCGGTTTCAGGAGCATCGGAGAGCAGGCCGCGCGACTTGAAGTTGGCGGCGCTCGTCACGCAGTGCGGAGTCATGACGCGCTGCCATTTGGTGATCTGCTCCGGAGCGACCCGGAGCGTTTTGAGCGCGGCGGTCACCACGCCCTCGGTGAATGCGGCGCAGTAAGCCCACCCTTCCTCCCACGGCGAAGGACGCATGAGCGAGCGTAATTCACCGGCGAGAGCAACGTCGCGCTGCGGCGTCTGCGGATTGTCCCAGTCTGCGTTGGGCTTCACTTCACGCAGACCAATGAACCGGCTCGCCTGGCGGATGATTTCGTGTCCGAGCTGTTCGGCGTTCATGGCTTCCTCCAGTTGATGCGCAGGCGGCCGTAGGCGGCGGTGACAAGACCGGCGAACTGCGCGAGATCATCCCAGTGCGCCTGCGTCCAGGTGATCATGCCCTTCACTTCATCGGCGGGGATTTCCCAACCGAAGAGATTGCCGATGGCACCGGCGGCGGAGAGGAGGACGCCGATGTAGGTGAGCTTGCCTTGCAGAGTCTGTTTGGGGTTCATGCCCCGGAATGCGATGTCAATTGCACCACCTGGACCTCATGCATCAGCAGCGGCCTCTGCGGGCTCAGGTTCTGAATGAGCATCATGTGCCGCCTCACGCCCCACGAGCTTGAGCATCACCGCCGCAGCCACCTGCATCGACTCGCAGTCCCAGTAATGGTTGGGTCGTTTGCCGATTCGTTCCCAGAGCCACTTGCCGCCCCTGCGCACGCGCTGCTCGCTTTCCATCTGGCCGAGATAATCGTCACCGGCATCCTCGGCGATTTCCCAGGTGGGGCCGCGCTCCGGGTCCTGATTGCGGCGCAGACGCGCGAGCATGTCCTTGATGTTCAGGTTCGACCAGTAGAACACCGAGCAGCTCTGCCCGCGTCCCATCACGACCTTGCGCCGTGGCGAATAGAACCGATGCACGGAGCGACCATCCTTGGTGCGGTGGACGTAGGTTGGGCGTTTGTCGCCCATGAGCGCGATCCATGCGCGTCTGGCGCACTCGCGATACACGTCATAGGTGGCGTGACCAGCATCGACGAACACGAGGTTCGGATGAATCGAGAATCGTTCCTGGATTGCCGCCACCTCGTCCCATGTCGGGATCTTCTCGCACCAGACGAGCCGTGACGAACCCTCAGCGGACCAGCCGCGCGCCACCGCATAGAAATGATCCATCTGACAGTCCACGGTAAGAATGCGGAGTGGTGCCGCCGCCTGCGCCGGATCGAAGGGCGTGTCGAGGATGCGGCCCTGCTTGTCCACCGCAGCCTCGCCATCCCAGGTTTCGCCAAGGCGATAGCCGCTCGGCGTGATCTCCAGCTTGAAGTCCTCGAAGTAGTCGCGCCACGGAAGTGCGAGGCGCTTCTGGTAGAACTGGCGCATCGGTTCGATGTCGCCTTTGCGTGCAGCGGCCTTGGCGCGCAGATAAAGCTCGGCCAGTCGACCCCAGCTCATCGCGCACAGGGCGTTCCAATGAAAACCCACGTTCTCGGGTGAAGCGTTCACGTTGGCGGCCACATAGCGCCCGGTCGCATTGAGCACGCGTCTCATGCGGTCAGAATCCTCGTGGTGGTGACCACAACCTTCGCATCGCAGCGAGGCGGTTTCGCGCACACGGGCAAAGTTCCACTCTCCGGTTTCGTCGCGGGCGTCCTTGCTCCACTCCACGTTCTCCCATTTGAAGGGCTGCCGCAGGACGCACTTCGGACACTCGAAGGTCCACTCGCGCATGTCGGTGGTTTCAAACTTGCGGTGGGTGTCGTCGTTCTCCTCGCCGCCCTGGCTCATGAAGAGGCACTTGCCCAGCCAGCCGAAGGCGGTGACACGCGCCTCGGCCTCGGCCATGTGGCCGGGAGGCCAACGCCATGTCTCATCTCCGATCAACCAGCGAATGGAGCGCCGCTGCAGATTCGTTTTGTTGTGGGCTCCAAGCACCCACAGAGTCATGCCGTTGGAGAAGTGCTTGGTGGCCGTCTTGAGCTTGTGCCGGTCGCGCGGGTAGAGGGCGGTGACGGGCGGGCATTCGTCGAAGATGCGACCAAGGCGGCTCTCAGCCTGGTCGCGGGCGTCGTCGTCGGTTTGATCCAGCCACAACGCGGGGCCGGGAAGGTTGGCGATGATGTAACAGATGCCGATCTCACCAATCGTGGTCTTCGATGACTGGATGGAGGCGATGATCGAGACGATCCGCGCACGTGGATCGACCAGCGCTTCGAGTGGCTCCTTCAGCCAGGGCGAGTTGTCCGCGCGAAACCTGCCAGGGACGGGAGAATACGGAATCGCCTGAATTTGATCCTCCGCCCACGCCCAAGGGGGCCGGCGGTCAGGCGGACGCCAGATGTTGCGCCCCAACTCGCGAAGCACCTCACACATCGCCCTGATGGAGGAGAGTCAGCACTTCATCAATCGCCCGTCGGCACTCCTCTTGAATACCGGTGGCGTCGAGCCCTGAGAGAATCGGCGGAAGCTCGTTCTCGAACTTGTTGCGCAGCAAAGCCGTGACCCTTCCCGCAATGGTGGTCCATTCTTGGCGCACCTGCTCGACGGTCACATACAGTCCCTTGCGCACCGCCACCTTCAGTTCGCGCTCCTCGACTTCGGCGAGCAGTTTGCGCGCACGCAGAGCAGTCTCCTCATCCGTGGCAACCGTTGCGCCCTTGAGATCGTGACGCTTCATGAACTCGCGCCACTCGCCCACGTCATGCAGACCGTTGGGAGCGGACTGCGGGGCATCCTTGCGCTTCCGCCATCCGGTAATCGCCTGCCGGCTAACGCCGAGGATGTCGGCCAGCTCCACATAGTTGCGGGCAAACGGCGGACCGGTGTTCTCGCCGGTGGTGCTGGCGAGGTTTTGCAGCATGGACCGCTCCGCACGGCTGAGCTTTCCACCGCCATGCACACGCTTGACCAGATTGGTCAGATCCTTGTTCAGCAGCTTGCGCGCGATGTCCGGCGGGAGTGTGGCTTCCATACTCCGCTGGTTGCGGAGTCAACTCAGGCGATCTCGATAACACGGTCCACTCTCGGCTCGAAATACTCCGCACCACCCGTAAACACCGTCATGTTGCCCTCGCGATGCACGCCCTCCCCGTGTGTATGGCCGCAGAACACGGTGAGCTTCGTGTTCGGGAACTTGATGCAGCCTTCACGCAACAGCCGACCCAGTGTTGGATTGCAGAAGTGTGGAAGAAACTCCGCATCCGATGGCTTGCCTTCGTGCCAGGTCGCTTCGGGCAAAGGAGGCACATGGGTCAATACGATGACGTTCTGGTACCGTGCCATCGCCTCGTTCAACGTGGCTGCAACCGCAGATGCGAACTCGTCGGCCAGTTCGCGCATCTTCAGCCACCGCACTGGGCGTGGAAGCACAGCAAGATCACGAATGAAGCGGGAGTCATTGAGTTCCACCTCAGAGGCCGAGCCTGCACCAGCGGTTCCGTCTGCCCAACCATCCACACCCAGCAATGCGGTCGTCGGGCTCAGTTCCACCAATTCACCGCCGGTGAGCCGGCGCAGATATGGATGCATGGCCGTGGCACGCTGCACGATCTCCTCGGTTGCAGCGAACGACGAATGGTAGCGGTCATGATTGCCCAGTAGTACGAAGACCGGCTTGGTGATGGTGTTTCCGATCCGTCGGAGATCCTGCTCAAGATTGCTACCATCCGAGATGTCTCCCGTGATGGCGAAGGCATCCGCCTCGATACCGGCGATACGTTCAATGAACGCCTGGCGAGCAGCGGGCTTCAGAAAGTTCATATGCCAGTCGGTGCCCCAAGCCAGCCTTCTGACAGGAATGGAGAGATGCGTCATCGTTTACCTTTTGCGACAGGAACGCCTATCAGCTTCATCAACGCCACCACCGCATAGCCCCTCGGGGTGGCACGCGCCTGCTCCCAGTTCTCCAACGTGCGTTTGCTGATGCCGAGATGTTCCGCCGCATCACGCTGGCTGAACCCCTTGCGTTCACGCCATTCCTGAAGCGCACGCGCAAACTTCTTTGGAGTCAATCCCTTTGGTAGTTTCATGGCCATACGCAAGTCACGCATAGCCTGCCGGAATCGTCAACCGCGTTGACAGCAGCTCCCCGGCGTGAGCATTCCCATCTACTGCGCCCACACGCGACTCGCCGATCCGGACTCCCTCAAGCCGAATCCGGCGAATCCGAACCGGCATAGCGCCCACCAGATCCAACTGCTCGCCTCGATCATTCAGGAGCAGGGCTGGCGGAACCCGATCACCCTGAGCAAACGCAGCGGATTGATCGTGCGCGGGCATGGCCGGCTGGAAGCCGCCTTGCTCATCGGCTGTGAGGTTGTGCCTGTGGATGAGCAGGACTATGCGAGCGAGGCCGAGGAACTCGCTGATCTCCTGGCCGACAACCGTCTCGCGGAACTCGCCGAACTCGATGAGGACGAACTCAAGCGCCTGATCAAGTCGATCCAGGAGAGCGATCCGACGTTCGATCTGGAACTGACCGGGTTCATGGACGACGAGATCCGCAAGCTCTTCGAGGACGGCGATCCCGCCGACGAGATCGAACCCATTCCGCGCATGGAATGCCAGGCTTTCGAGCATCACGACTACCTCGTGTTCATGTTCCACGACCTTCGCGACTGGATGCAGGCGCTTCAACTCATGGGCGTGCGTGAGGTGAATTACTCGATCACACGAACCACCAAGAAAATCGGCATCGGCCGTGTCCTCCATGGAAAACGACTTCTCGAACTCTGCAAACGGGCCGCAATGGCCGGAACTCCGCCCCCTGAGCCTGCGCCTGGTGATCCTGAGCCGCAGCCGCGCAAGGACGATGACCAGTCACAAGCTGTTCCCGTCGGCCACGCTGCTCGTTCCCGAAAGCGAGCTGAATGATTACGCCCACATCCCGCTGGCGGAGAAATTGACTGTGCCGGATTCCATTCAGGGCATCTCTTCGTTGCGCAACGAAGTGCTGCGCAGGTTCAAGGATGACGCCATCATCATGCTCGATGACGATATCAGCGCGTGCGTCTGCATGGTGAGCCTGCGCTGCCGCAAGCTCTCCCCCGAGGAAACCCTGGCGATGATCACGAACTCGGCATGGTGTGCGCGCGGAGCCGGCGCGCGTCTGATTGGCTGGCATCAGCGGAGCGATCCCCGGTTGCTTCAGCGCAATGATCCCTTCGGCATCAATCACTGGGTTGGCGGCGCGGTGGGCGTGGTGCGCGATGAACACGGCGGCGTTCCCAAATGGGATGAACTGCTCAAGTGCAAGTGTGACATCGACGCCTCGCTCCAGGAGCTTCTCGACAATCGCATCGTCTGGAACGAGGCCCGGTTTTGCTTCGTGCAAGAGCGCGACAAGAACCTGGGTGGCAATTCGCTCTTCAGGAGCGCCGAACGAATCGCCACCGAGAAGCGCCATCTCAAGCGCAAGTGGAAGGCGCACATCAAGTTTGAGAACTACAAGAGCCAGGAACGCGTGGCCATTGACGCGCCTCGCCGCCAGAGCGTTGCGCTGAACTGATAGGCACCCCAAGGCACCCTCCATTTCATGCGACCCTACCCAACCTGCGTAGCAACATGGTGAACCAATCGGATGGATTCCCTCAGTCACGGTGACGAGGCTCCATTCATGGACCTGCCCACTCTCTTCCCCAACGATCCTATGCAACTGCGAACCCAGCGCGGCTACAACTTCAGCGAGGTGTCTTCTGCGATGCAGAAGGCGATCCGCCGGAGCGATGCTGCGCTTGCGGGCTATTGGGCGCTGGAACTGTGGCAGAGCGGCTTCGGCAGGTATGTGTGGAAGCGGTTGCTCACCATCAGCGCGGAAGACTGCTGGGGCATTCTCACGCAGGAGGTGAAGGCGTTGCACGACAGCTACCTGGTCATCAATGAGGGCGTGCCGCCCAAGCAGGCTCGCGGGCGCATCTTCATCAGCAAGGCGGTGATCCTGCTGTGCCTGTCGAAGAAGAGCCGTGATCCCGATCACTTGCAGAACTTCGTCTATGACCAGACGGCGGGGCTTGATCCCAATACGCTGGCCGATGAGTTGCGATCATCAGGCGAGTATGTGGCGATTCCGGACTACGCCTACGACTGCCACACGCGGGAGGGCAAGAAGCGCGGGAAGACGAAAGCGGACTTCTTCAAGGCGGAGCAGAAAGCGCTGGAGCCGTTTCAGCCTGGGTTGTTTGATCATCTCATTGATTGAACCCACCTGCGGCGCTGGTCGCAACAAGGAGGCTGATGGTCGCAACAAGTGGGTGTGAGGGGTCGGAATATCTCCACACCATCCGCCATCAGTGTGTTTCAAACGCATCCCATGCGCCACCACGCGGCACATGGTTCTGTCGTGGGAAACTGCGGTCTATTAAGGGCTGACAAAATGGCGTCACATTTGGCGCGACACAAAGTTGGACGGTGACGAGGCCAATGGGTGCCCCGCATGGGGCCTGAACCTGAACCCTGAACCCAAATCCATCCATGAACCTCACCAACGCCAGTGCAGAAAGCCACACGGTCGGCCGCCCGAAAGTCGGCCAGTACAAGGGCCATCCGATGATCACGCTCAACCCCGATGACCGCTTCCCGTTCCAGTTCGGTATTCACAAGGCCAGACTGGTCCTCCAGCACATCGAGGAGATCCGCAAGTTTGTGGAGAACGCGGAACGCGCCGCCGCAGCCTGAACCCTCAGCCCTTCATCCGCCATGATGACGACGATGACCAGGAAGGCGCTGCTGGCCGCTCTCAAGGAACGGTTGGCACAAGACGACCGCTGGGCGCTGCGCGCGCTCACCGTGGTTTACAGCAACCAGACCGCCGACGAACAGCGCGCGGAGCAGACCATCGAGCACAACGGGATCGGGTTCTCCGGTCCTGACGCCGAGATACTCAGCTCATTCGCCCGGCAATACCAGCAGCGCGGCAGCCTCTCGCCGAGGCAGATGGCCGTGCTGCGCCGCAAGATTCCCAGCTACGCGGGCCAGGTCGCCCGTGTGGCTGACACGACACGACTCACGGCGGTCTTGTCGTGCCATCCAAGTCCGCAATCTGCGGATAGCCGCCAAATGCAACCACAACCCACTGAATAAGCCATGAACACAAACACAGTCCCATCCCTGATCACCAAGCCGATGCTCGCCGGCAAGTGCGAGCGCATGAACGCCCTGTCGTTCCCGCTCCTCGCCACGCCCAAGCTTGACGGCATTCGCTGCCTCAAGATTGGCGGGCGCGCCCTGACGCGCTCGTTCAACCCGATCTCCAACCTCCACACCCGCGAGTGGATCGAGGCGCATCTGCCCGACGGCGTGGATGGCGAGTTGGTCGTCAAGGGAGCCACGTTCAGCGAAACCGCCGGGCATGTGGGCCGCGAATCCGGCGAACCCGACTTCACCTTCGCGGTGTTTGATTTCGTGAACGATGGACTCGACGTGCCCTATGCCTGCCGGATGCAGGAACTGGCGCGACTGCCGGAATACGAACGCGTGCAGAAGGTGCTGCCGCTGGAGATCAGCAGCCTCGATGATCTGATGGTCTATGAGGAACGCTGCGTGGCCGAGGGCTACGAAGGCGTGATGATCCGCACACCGGGTTCCCCCTACAAGTGCGGGCGCTCCACCGAGCGAGAAGGCTGGCTGCTCAAGATCAAACGCTTCGAGGACGCCGAGGCAGTGGTGCTCGACACCTACGAGGGACTGACGAACAACAATCCCGCCGAGAAGGATGCGTTCGGACGCACCAAGCGTTCGAGTTGCATGGAGAACAAGATCGGCCGGGGCGAGCTTGGCGGCTTCGTGGTGCGCCATGTGGAAACCGGCGTGGAGTTCCGGTTGGGCTACAACCATGTCGTCGGCGGCATCGACAGGGTGGCGCTCTGGGAGCAGCGGGAATCGGTGATCGGCAAACTGGTGCGCTTCAAACACCAACCCAGCGGCGCGAAGGAAGCGCCCAGGTTCCCCAAGTTCTGCGGGTTCCGCGAAGCGTGGGACCTCTCCTAGCACTCCGCAAAATGGTGATCAATTCGGTGCGACACCACGCGGATCGGTGACGAGGCAAGGGGGTGCCCCGCATGGGGCTAGATCAACGAACCCGAACCCAATTGCCTCAATCATCCGCTAGCTGCGTATCTATCTATGAAAGCATCCGACACCCAAGCCGCCTCCATCCAGTGGGGCATCGAACTCGAAACCCGCATCCCCGACACTGCCGGCGTCTCCGTCGGCGGTTATCACAACGGCCTCCCCGTGCGCTTGGGGATGGATCAAACCAACGGCCTGCCGCTCACCGCCCCCACTTTTGATGGTGGTCACTGGAGGGCCGACCGCGACGGTTCCATCGCCTGCGACTACGGCCAGACGGCCTGCGAATTCGTCTCCCCCATTCTGCGCGGCGAGGGTGGCGTCGAGCACCTGATGCGCTTCGTCCAATGGGCCAACGCCATCGGAGCCACGGTGAACGGCTCCTGCGGCTGCCACATCACCGTGGGCATCGAGAGCGTGATCGGCACCTCGGATGTGAAGGCGGTGAGCGAGTTCATTCGCAAGCTTGCCCACATCTGCCGCTGGCACGCCATCAGCCTCTACGGCCAGACGGGAGCTGGCCGCCACCTCAACCACTACAGCCACCCGCTCTATGACGAGACGGCGCAGAAGATGCGCAAGATCGTCACCTGCGAGGAGGAGCGCGTCAAAGCCGAGGCGGCCGAGCAGTGCGGGCGCGGCATGGTGAACTTCCGCAAGGCGTTCAAGCGCGACAACGCCGGACGCTACATCGGCGTGGTGGAGTTCCGCGTGTTCGCCGGCACGCTGAACATCCACAAGATTTTGCACCATCTGGGCAGCGTGCTGGGTCTGTGCCGCCGCGCGCACCAAGTCGAATGCCTCGGTGGCTTTGGAAAGAACAAGGTGCAGCAGAAGCGCACCGCCACGGCCACGGACGGCCTGCGGTTCCTCTGGGATTACCTCGGATGGACGGGCAGTGCGCGCCCGATGGCCCTCGGGCTCTTCGGTCCCTTGAAGAGCGAGTTCAAAGCCATCCGCAAGGCGGCTGAGCGGATGTGCCAGCAGTTCGATGCCCGCTTCCCCGACGCCGGCAGCCAGTTGTGATCCTCAACCCTGAACCCAAACCCAAGAACCTGAACCGATATGTGTGTGATCCTTGTATGTGCCAAGAACGTGCGTCCCAGCCGGGACGTGTTGTATGCCTGTCATGCCGCCAACCCGCACGGAGCGGGCGTGGCATGGCGTGAGAGTGGCCGTGTGCGTTGGGAGAAGAACCTCGGCCCCGGCAAGCTGAGCGTGCTGCTGCCGAAGCTGGATGGCGAAGTCGTGATTCACTTCCGCTGGGCCAGCGTGGGCGGAGTGGATGGACGCCTGTGTCATCCGTTCCCCATCACCCCGAAGGCGAACGTATCCCTCAGCGGAAACGCCGAGAGCGTGCTCTTCCACAACGGCACGTGGGGCGGCTATGCAGATGCGCTCGTGCGCCTTGAGCAGGTAAGGGACGAACCGCTGCCAACCCGTCCGATGAGCGACACCCGCGCAGCCGCTCTGATCGTTCACACCACCGGACCCGATACGCTGCACCGGTTGCCGGGCCGGTGGGTGTGGATGAACGCGGAGCGCACGCAGCTCTACGGCCAGTGGGAGCAGTGGGGCGGGATGCTGGTGAGCAACAGCTACTTCACCCATCACATCAAGCGCCCATCGCTGTGCCCCAATCATACGCAGACTGCGGATAAACGCTTCCGACATCAAACCGACCTCTTTCTCATGCCCGACGAGGCATGAGCCAAACCGAACCCAGAACCCAAACCAAACCGAAATGATATGAAACTGTTCAAGTTGATCGCCAGCAAAGCTGGCCGCGTGGTCTTTGATGACCGCATTGAAGCCGCGTCTCCGCGTGAGGCGCGCGAGCAGATGAGAACGCTCCTCGGGCTGCAAAGCCTCACGGGCGTTGTGTATGCCGTGACGGAAATCCCCGTCGAACTCATTGAGAGCATCGTTGATGCGCGCATCACCCATGCGATGCAGCGGCTCAACAGCGGCCAGCCGCCGGAGAGCATCGACAACCTGATCCGCCCCACGGTAGGCGAGGAAGTGCGCTCGCAACTGGCGAACATGCGCGAGCAGATCGCCACGGCAAGCAGGGCTGCTCCTGCTGAGGCGCAAGAAGGTCCGCAGCGCTTCGATGCGTTTGCGGCTCCATCGACGGTTGTGGTGCCGGCCAGCCGTCAGCCCCGCCGTACTCGTCCCACCGTGGTGGTGAACGGCGAGAGCGTGAACTGGAAGGCGGTGAAGCGTCTCTATATGCGAACGCGCAGTATCAAGCAGACCGCCGCTCACTTCGAACTGTCACCCAACACCGTGAAGGCGCGCATCCGCCGGGAGGGCTGGGGCCAATGAGCGAGCGTCTCACCATCACCCGCTACGGCAGCCGGTACTGGGCCGTGTGGCTCAACGGGCAATTGCTCGCGGTCACCCTCTACAAGAAGGGCGCTCAATCCGTCACGGCCGTGATTACGCAGCTCTCCACGCATCACGGAAAGGAGGTTCATCATGCCCTCCAAGCTGCTTGATCGTGCTCCCAAACAAGCTCCGGCCTCGCCGATGAACTGGAAGCCGCGTTCTTCCGATGATTTGATCGGCCAGGCTCGGCGTGTCGCTGCCTCGCAGATCGGCAAGGCCAAGCGAATGGCAGGTGATGCGTCGGCCACCGTGAAACTCCTGCTCTACGGCCCGCCGGGCGTGGGCAAGACCAGCGTGGTGGAGTTGATCGCCCATGAGTTGAGCGGTTCCTCGCTCGCCATCGAGGATTACAACGGTCGAGAGGTGACCGTTGACCTCGTGCGCGAGTGGATGCGTGCCCTGCCCTATGGCAGCCTGTTCAGCTCATGGTCGGTGAAAATCGTCAATGAGATGGACCGCTGCTCGCGGGAAGCGCAGGACCTGCTGCTCACCTATCTGGATCGTCTGCCGCCGGGCCGGGCGTTCCTCGGCACGAGCAACCTCCAGCTCGATCTGCTCACCGAGCGGTTCCAGACGCGGTTCCAAGCCATCAAGCTGATGCCTCCCACGACGGGAGAACTCGCGGAGCTGCTGTGTCGGCACTGGCCGGTGCCCGGTCAGACCGCCGTGCAGATCGCGGTGGGCAGCGGCGGGTGCGTGAGAGCCGCGCTCGCCGATCTCGAAAGCTGGCTCGACCAGCACTCTCAACCCTGAACCCAAACCACAGAACGAACATGCAACACGTACAGCAAATGATTGAAGAACATGGCGGCTTTGAGGCCGTCCGACAAAACTACCTGCGAATCGAGAACGAGCCGTTCATGCGGCTTGTCATTGAAGTGATTGGCGGGCCTTACCCAGACGGCGCTTTTGAAGTGAGCGTCGCACATTACGGAGAGCAGAACGGAGATGCGATGAGGGACCCGGAAATCACGTTCTTGGTCGGCCATTCTGTGACCGGCTGGGAGTGGAGTCCGCTCAACTTCCTGAACGACTATGTGGGTGTTTACCAAGTGGCCTGCGAAGCGGACGCCAACGGCCTCCAGCGAGTGAAGGACGCGAGGCTCATGCGGGAATTGCAGGAGTTCGCCACGCAGTGGGATCTGAACCTCGTGCATCAGGGGTTCATGGATGCATTCCGGCGCAAATACGGCCGCACCTCCCAAGGCGCTGCAAACGGCGCGACCCCAGCCCTTTCGTGAAGAGCTTTCCTTTCGGCCCACAAGCTACGCAGACTGCGTAGTCATGCAGGGCCGCTTATCCAAACCCAAACCTGATACCACCATGCCCAAAGCAAAGACACCCTCCGTTGCGGCAGCGCCCGTTGTTGCTGCCACTCCACCCATTCCCGCCACTGGCCTGCGCAAGGTCAGCCTCGCGGGATTTGCCGTGCAGTCTCCTGCCGGCAAGACCGCCAAATCGTATCCGCTCCTGCCCGATCCCGACGGTCAGGTGGCGGAGATGGTCGCGATGATCCTCGATCAATCCGCGCAGCTTGAGGCGCTCGACGGTTCCGTCGAACTTCTCAAGAGCGAGTTGATCGCCATCGCCAAGCCGTTCTACTTCCAGCATCATGCCGGCCAGCATGCCGTTGCCTCGTCGATCGAGGCGCGCACGGCGGACGGCAAGGTGGTCCGAGTCGGGTTCAGCAATTCCTACCGAGGCACCGCTGACGAAACGGCGCTCGTGAGCGTTGCCGGAGATCATGCCGCGAGGTTCTTCAAACAGAACTTCGAGATTAAGATCAAGGGCGAGGCGATCCCGGAGGCGGCGGTGGAGCCACTGCTTGCGGAGTTGCAGGAGATGTTTGCGCGATATGGCGCTAGCAGCGCGCTCGTTGCAAAGGCCACGATCAAACCGACCAAGGAGTTCCACACGGCGCGGCACACGCTGTTCACGCCGGAGCAGAACGCCGCTCTTGATAAGATCGTGCCGATCAGCGCGAGCGTGAAGACCAAGCTCGGACGGGGAGGCAGCGACGATGAGTGATTCCATCGTGCTGTCCATCTTCGGTGGCGAGCGATGCATTGCGACGCGGGCGGCTCTTGAGGGGGCCGCCCGCAGGCTGGCGGAGAAGCGGCAGAGGCAGATCGAGGCTGCGAAGCCGCCTCTGAGCTTGATCACCTATCCTGCTCGTCCCATCCAGGGCGGCAGGCTCGAACTCGCTCCGCCGAAGCGCGGCGTGTGGTTTGCCGAGCCGAAGTTCAATGGGTGGCGGGCGCTCGTCCATACTCCGAGTGGCACGATGTGGAACCGCCACGGGGCGAGGCTCACCATCGCGCATTGCTTCAAGGACGCGCTCGATGAACTGCGCGACCTTGCCGATGAAGGGCTGATCTGGGCCGACTGCGAGGCGCTGGAGCGACGACATCAGATCGCGAGAGGTACGTTGATCGTGCTAGATGCGATCCCGGCCGATTCCGCGTTCACCCCAAGCTATGCCGAGCGCCGGGAGTTCCTCGAATCCCTCCGCGTTCCGAAGGAGCCTTTTTCGAGCGGCCTCCACGATGGCGATGCAGCGCCTCTCCTGCTCACCACCAGCCGCATGGTCACCACTCAAAACGAATCTCTCGCGTTCTACCACAGCCTCCGGCACGCCAATCACTGCCTCCGGGCCGAGTTCTTTGAAGGGGTGGTGATGAAGCGGGCAGATGCGGCTTATCCGGTGCAGCTCCGCAGCAGCACGGAAGAAACACCATGCCTCATCAAGCACAGGTTCATCACCTGATCCTTTGGTCCCTTTGCCAGCCGTCGGCCCATCGATGGAAACAAGCCATAAGTCGCTTGGCAGCTACAAGTTCACCGACGGCTGGCACTCCTTTGATCAAATGGCGCTCAAATCGGCGCGACACACAAAGTCCCGTGAAGAGGCTCTTCAAGCTATCCGCAGTCTGCGGATGGCGAATCCAATTCAACCCAAACACCTGACCCACCATGCCCACACGCACCACCCATGCCCCTGAAATCGAACTGCCGCCCGATGCAGCCACCGCCGATGATCACCGCAACCCGCGCCGTAGGAGGCGCGAGGCCGAGGAACAAGCGCCCGAAGTCGGCCACCTCGTGCAACCAGACCCGAGGCATGATCTCGATTCCTTGATTCTGCATCCGGGAGTGAAGCAGGACATTCACGCCGGCCTGCGCGCGCTGGAGATCCGCGCCGACCTTGAGCGCATCTGGAACATCAGCACCGTCCAGCCGCAGGAGGGACGCTGCATCTTGAACTTCTATGGCCCGGCAGGAACTGGCAAGACGCGAGCCGCATTGGGCGTGGCGCTGCGTCTCGGGAAGCCGCTATACCAAGTGGACTACAGCGCGGTGATCTCGAAATACCTTGGCGACACGGCCAAACATATCCGCCTCGCATTCGCCCAGGCTCGCGAGAACGACGCGGTGCTGTTCTTCGATGAGGCGGACAGCTTGTTGTCGAAACGAGTGGCCACTGGTGAATCGTGTTCAACGAGCATCAACCAGAACCGAAACACGCTGATGCAGGAGCTGGATCGCTTTGATGGCGTGGTCATTGTGACCACCAATCTGTTCGAGAACTACGATCCCGCGCTGCTGCGCCGCATCCAGCGCCATATCAAGTTCCGCCTCCCCGACGAGGCCATGCGGCGGGAGTTGTTCGCTCTCCATCTTCCCAATCACTCCCGCATCGAGGCGGATTTCGCGGTTCTCGCGGGCCTTTCACGCGGGTTGAGCGGCGGGGACATCCTCAACATCTGCGTGAATGCGATTCATGCGGGGAGCACGGATGCGGACCCGGCAAAGTGGAAGGTGACGCAGGAGATGATGGAGAAGGAGATCAGGAAGGTGAAGCGGGCGAAGAAGGAGCATGACGGGAAGAGCGGGAGGGTGAGGAGGAGTGTTGGATTTTGTTGAATTTGCAAGATTCTACGCACTGCCGTGGAGGCCATGGTTTGGCCGTCATCTACCGGGCTGCTTCCGAACTGCATTCAAGGCACGCAAGATCGCCATGCCAATAACTCCGAGGCCGAGCGCAGCCAGAAAGCATCCCTGCATCAGCGCCAGCGCTCCGCGCAACCGAGCGCGAGCAGGCCGAGGAAGATGACGGAGCCGTCACCAAGGAAATCGAGCGCGTCCGCCTTGAGCGCCTGACTTCTCGCGAGGAAGCCGCCGATGATCTTGACCATACCGAAGCCGAGATTGAGCAGGATCACGACCCATAAAGCGCGCCGGTAGACGGGATCGCTTGCGGCTCGCTTCTCGTCGGTGTGGCAGGCGCAGGAGTCGTTGTCGGAGGAGTCGCTCATGGATTAATGCGTCGCAGGGGTAGAGACATGAGGCTTCTGCATGGATATTTGGCAGTGATTTCAGCCGAGCGTGGTTTGCAGCGCTCCTTTCCTGAACTCACGACCTCTCAGCCAAAGAAAGATCACGGGCGTGACGATGAGGATGTGAACCAGGCTAGAGATCATGCCGCCGATGACGGGAGTGGCGAGGGGTTGCATGACTTCGGAGCCTTGGCGGTGGCTCCACATGATGGGCAGTAGGCTGGCGACGATGGTGGCGACGGTCATGACTTTGGGGCGCAGGCGGAGGCGTGCGCCGTCTTTGACGGCTTGCACGAGATCGGCATACGCGAAGGCGGTGCCGAGCTGGGCCATGCGGGCCTTCACCGTTTCTTCGAGATACACGACCATGACTACGCCGGTCTGCACGGCGGTGCCAAAGAGGGCGATGTAGCCGACCCAGACGGCTCCGTTGAAGTTGTAGCCGAGGAGTTTTTGCAGCAGCACGCCGCCACTGAGGGCGAAGGGCACGGCGAGCATGACATGCGCGGCCTCCAGGGCGCTGTGATAGACGATGTAGAGCAGCACGAAGATGATGAGCAGCACGATGGGGAAGACGATCTGCATGGTCTGCACGAAGCGGCGCTGATTTTCATACTCGCCGGTCATTTTATAGGTCATGCCTTCCCAGTCGATGGTTTTGAGCTTCTGCTCGACCTCCAGCACGAAGCCGCCGAGATCGCGGTCTTGCACGTTGGCCTGGACATAGGAGCGGAGGCGTCCGTTCTCGCTGGCGATTTCGTTTGCGCCGACTTCGCGGGTGATCTTGGCGACCATGCCGAGCGGGATGTAGGTGACGGGCGCGTTGCTCGCGCTTGATGCCATGCCTGCGGCGGGTGCTGCGCCACCGCTCATTCCGCCTCCGCCACCCATCGGTGCGGTGCCGGATGCGCTCATGCCCTGACGTGCGGCGACGAGGATGCGGCTGAGTTTTTCGATGTCGTCACGCTCGCCGCGCTGCACGCGGATCTGAATGGGGAAGCGCTGGCGGCCCTCAATGGTGGTGCTGACGTTTTTGCCGCCGATGGCGATCTCCACGGCGTCGAGCACGTCTTTGGCGCTGAGGCCGTAGCGGGCCATGGCCTGGCGATCCACCTGGATATTGAGGTAGGGCTTGCCTTGCACTCGTGAGGGCGAGACTCCGGCGGCACCTTCGATGCTGTTGATGAGTTTTTCGATCTCGAAGGCTTTGTGCTGAATCTTGTCGAGGTTGTCGCCGTAGATTTTAACGCCGACTTGGGCGCGGATGCCGGTGTAGAGCATGAGGATGCGGTTTTCGATGGGTTGGAGAAAAGCGGGCACATAGCCGGGCACTTGCTTCATCTTCTCCGTGAGTTCGGCTTTCAGCTTGTCCACGGTCATGCCCTCACGCCAAGCGGGATTGCGCTTCACGTTCCAGCGGCCATCGGGGATGTATTCGGGCTTGAGCATGATGGTCGTCTCCAGCATCTCGGTGGGCGCGGGATCGGTGGCGGTTTCAAAACGGCCCAACTTGCCTGCGACGGACTCCACCTCGGGCGTGGCCGCGATGACCTTGTCCTGCCAGGACATGACGCGCTGGATTTCTTTGAGTCCGGTCTTGGGCATCATCACGGGCATGTAGAGCAGGCTGCCCTCATTGAGCGGCGGCATGAACTCCTTGCCAAAACCTGTGACGGCATCGGCGAGGCGTGGATAGCCAGTATCGCGGAGTTGCTTCACGGTGGCGCGTGGCAAACCAAAGGCGGTGAGCAAGGCGACGCCGAGAATCATCATCGCCATGCCGATGACGGTTTTGCGATGATTGAGTGCCCAGTTCAGCGTCGGCCCATAAAGGCGCAGGAGAAACTTCATCACGAGATTGTGCTCCTCGGCATGAAACGGACCGCGCACGAGCAACGAACACAGCACGGGCACCAGCGTGACCGCAAGCAGCGTGGAACCGATCATGGCAAAGGTCTTGGTGAAGGCGAGCGGGTGAAACAGCTTTCCCTCCTGCCCGCTCAGCGCAAACACCGGCACGAAGGCCAGGATGATGATCGCCATCGCGAAGAAGATGGGGCGGCCTACTTGCTTGCAGGCGGCGAGCGTGACGCTCCACGTTTCCTTGGAGTCGAGCCGCCCTCCTTTCTTCTTCTCCGCCTCCTCACAGTGTCGGATGACATTCTCCGTGACGACGATGGCCGCATCCACCAGCACGCCAATGGCGATGGCGATGCCGGTGAGCGACATGATGTTGCTGGTGATGCCGAACTCCTTCATCAGCAGGAACGAGATCAAGATGGAGACTGGCAGCGGCATCGTGACGATGAGGATGCTGCGGAAGTGCCAGAGGAAAATGATGTGGGCGAGCGTGACGAGTATGAACTCCTCCAGCAGCGCGTGTTTGAGCGTGCCGATGGTGTTATCGATGAGTTCGCTGCGATCATAAAAGGGCCGGATGGTGACGCCCGGCGGTAGGCTAGGTGCGATTTGCGCGATCTTTTCTTTGATGCGCTCGATGACGGCTTTGGCGTTTTCACCCGTGCGCATGACGACGGTGCCGCCCACGGCTTCGTGGCCGTTCAGATCAAGCGCACCACGTCGGAAGTCGCCGCCGATCTGCACGGTGGCGATGTCCTTCAGATAGATGGGAGTGCCTTCCATGGCCTTCACGGTGACGAGTTCGAGGTCTTCCACGCTTGTGACCAATCCGATGCCGCGCAGCACAAACTCCGCGCCGTTCTCCTCCACCACCTTACCGCCGACGTTGAGATTGGCGTTTTGCACCGCTGTCATCACATCCATGAGCGTGATGTTCGACATGCGCATCTTGGTGGAGTTCAGCTCCACCTGATACTGCTTCACAAAGCCGCCGATGCTCGCCACCTCGGCCACGCCTTGCACACTAGCGAGCTGGTAGCGCACATACCAGTCTTGCAGTGAGCGCAGTTGCGCGAGGTCGTAACCGCCATCCTGCGCTTTGGCAGGATCGACATGGAAGTAGTATTGATACACCCAGCCGAGGCCGGAAGCATCGGGACCGAGCTGCGGCTTCACGCCTTCGGGCATGGAGGCTTGCAGGTAGTTCAGCCGTTCCAGCACCCGTGCGCGGGCAAAGTAAGTGTCCACCTTGTCCTCGAAGATGATCGTGATGAGCGAGAACCCGAACATCGAGGTCGCACGCACTTCTTTGACGCCTGCCAGACCTTGCAACCCGGTGGAAAGCGGGAACGTCACCTGATCCTCGACCTCCTGCGGACTGCGGCCCATCCACTCGCCATACACGAGCACTTGGTTCTCCGTGAGATCAGGGATGGCATCGACAGGCGTGAGGTAGATGGCCCGCACACCGAGCGCGATGAGCAGCAGAGCCGCGCAAGCAACGAGGAAACGATTTTTCAGGCTCCAGTGAATGATGGCCTCGATCATGGCAGCGCCTCCCCTGGCTTGATCTCCTTCACGCACTCCAGCATGTCAGCGCCGAAGAAAGGATTGTGTCCCGGTCGTTCACTGGTCTGCACCCAATGCCCAATTTTAGGCGCTCCATCCACGACACGATCCACCATGTAGCACTCCCAGACTTTGAACTCTGGCATTCCAGCCGCCATGCGCAGCGGCTCCAGCAGCGCAGTGTTTGCCATCGTGAACTGATGAAAGGCCACACGCGCTTTTTGGATGTCATCAAAGCCGTGGAAGTGCCGTGCTTTGTCGAGCGCGTCGAGTTTGGGAGCCAGTTCTGTGCGTGATTTTAGCGCCTCGATCAGCTCGCCCGTTTGCATCATCGCGGGTTCGCTGGCTTTGTTGAATGCAGCCAGATCGTCGGCGGAGAGCGCTGCGGCCATCGCATCGGCTACTTGGATGAAATTGGTCAGGGCTTTCTTCTGGTCGTCCGTCAGCGCGGCGACTGGGGCCATTGGCACCGTAGGCGATGCGAAGGAGCGGTTCATCTCCGCCTGTCCGTCGATGAGCAGGTTGCCATTGGTCACAATTTTGTCGCCCGCCTTGATGCCGGAGAGCACTTCCAGCAGCGCATCTCCACGCCGCCCAATCTTCACCACGCTGCGGGCATACGCGCCGCCGCCTTGATCGACATACACCACGGCTTCGGGGCCGGTCTGCATGACGGCGGATTTTGGCAGTGTCAGCACCGGAGGGATTTCCACAGCCACGGCACCATCGGCATAAAGACGATGCAGCAGTTCGCGGCGACCGTTCACGAGCGGATTGGGCAGTTCCACACGCACTTGTGTGGAGCGCGAGGCTTCATCGAAGTTCGGGTCAATGAAGGTGATCTCGCCGGTGAAAACTTTGCCTGGCACCGAGGGCGTGGTCACATCCACTTTTTGCCCGATCTTGATCCAAGGCATGTCCTGCTCATACGCGCGGAATTGAAACCACATCACGCTGAAGTCGGCGATGGCAAAGAGCTTCTGGCCCATCGTCACATACTGGCCCTCATAGACATCGTGCTCGACGACCGTGCCGGTGAGCGGAGCCAGAATCTCAGAGGTCAAGGCGTCGGCGGGTTTCTTTTCCAGCGCTTCGATCTGCTCCGGGGTCAGTCCCATCTGGCGCAGACGCAGCGCCGTGTTTTTTTTCAGATCGCCCGTGAGCTGGCGATACTCGCGCTCGGTCTGCAAAAGTGTGGGGCTGTAAAGCAAGGCCAGCGGCTCGCCGGCGACGACTTCCGCGCCATGATGATTGGCGAAAAGCTTGTCCACACGCCCATCGACATAGGCGCTGATGATGCGGTGGCGGCGTTCATCATCGTCCATCACGCCTGCCACGCGCAGCGTCTTCGTGAGCGGCTGGATTTTCGCCTCGGTCGTTTCGACACGCATGATTTGGATTTGATTCTGCGTAAGCGGGATGACATCGCCACCAGCGGCGTCGAAACCTTTTTCGCCTTCGTAAACGGGCGTCAGCTTCATGCCGCAGATGGTGCAGCGGCCTGGTTTGTCGCTCTTGATCCAAGGGTGCATGGCGCTCTGATAAAAGAGCACCTTGCGCTCGCCGGATGACGCGGGCGTGGTCATGAAAATGTCACCGAAGTTGCCACGCAAAAACCAGCCTCCGACAAGCGCGGCGATGATGAGAAGAAAGGCGATAAAGTTTTTCATGGGATTAGTTGCCCTGGGATTTGAGATGGCCGCCTGTGAGGGCGGTGAGCGCTTGCGCGGCGACATGCCGAGCCGTCAGCGCGCGTTTTTGCTCCTGTCGCGCCTCCAGGAGTGAGCGCCGCGCATCCAGCACTTCGAGCAGCGTGGCCTTGGATGACACCCAGGCGTTTTGAAGGGTCTCCACCGCTTTCACCGTCTTCGGCAGCACCTCGTCGTTGTATGCCCTGACGGTTTGCTGGTTGTTTTGCGCCTCGGTGAGAAGCGTGGTGATTTGCGAGTAAAGCTCCCGCTGCTGCGCGGCGAGATCACTGCGGCTGGCATCACGCAAGCTCTCCGCGCGTGCGATGTCCGCCTTGTAAACGGAGCGATTGAACCACGGCAGCGTCATTTTCACGGCGAACATGGCGTCACGGAAATCACCGCCGGAATAAGTGTTCGTCTCGACGCCGATGGAGAAAGCTGGTTTGCGCTTCTCCCGCGCAGCATCCGCCTCCGCCTGCGCGCCCTCGATCTGATGACGCATGACGGCGAGCTGCGGATTGTCCTTCTCCAGCCGCGCTTTCAAAGCCGTGGCAGTGGCGAGTTCAGACGCATTGCCATCCAGGACCAGGGATTGCCAAGGCGTGTCCGCTGCACGTCCCAGCAGCAAATTCAGCGTCGTGCTGAATTGCACGCGCTGCCGTTTGAGGGACGCGAGGGTTTGCGCGCGCATGGCAAGCTCGCTCTCCAGTCGCAGCGTCTCCGTGGCAGTGGCATCCGGGTTCTTCGCCCGCTCCTCGGCAGTCTTCACGATGGTTCGCAGCCAGACGAGATTTTCGGTTTGCAGGCGGATCAGCTCATCTGCCAGCGCAAGTTCCAGCACAGCCTGACTGACGGAAAGCCCAAGCTCCGCCGCTGTCTGCTGCCGCATGGATTGCCGCACCTGCTGTTCAACGGTCGCGCGGCGTTTCTCCGCCTTGTAGAGGCCGGGACGCGGCAGCATTTGATCAAAGCCGACAAAGACATCCCCATCATCCTGCCGCATCGAGCGTCGCGCAGCGGTGAGGCCGAGGCCGAGTTGCGGGTCTTCCCAGAGCCGCACAGCTCCAATGGCGGATTTGGCGGCCTGCGTTCGCGCCTCTGCGGCTGCGATGGAAGGATGCGTGGTGACCGCCTCCTGGATCAGACGGTGGATGAACTGCGGCGCTGCAACCGTGGTGCTGTCTTCGGCCTGAGCCGTTAAAGCAGCTGCCAGGGACAGCGCCAAGGCAGAGAGTGGTGATGATGTCTTCATTGAGTCCTCATGGAAAAAGCTTCGTTTCGGGTCCGTGCCGCGCGAGACGCGGGCACAATGCTCCTGGGAAAACGAGGCTTTGTCAGATGAGGAGGGCGCAATGCAGCGCCAGCGCAGGCGGGCAATGCGGCAGGAAGGCATCCGGTGCCAGCAACCGTAGCGGCACTTGGGAAATGAGCGAGCAGAGTGGCGGAGGCAGCACACCTGCGATCACGGACATGAATTTGATCTCCTGTGTGTGAGGCGCGGGAGTCGCCGGAGCTGGTTTTGCCGGTGACTCGCTCGGAGCCTTTCCGCACTCACAGATGGCACCGGAGCAGCAAGGCAGCGAGCAGCGGACGGCTGCCTTCTCCGGTTTGCATGGAGAGCCTGGCACAAAAGCACCCGCCGCCTGCGTCATCAGGAAGATGGCGGTGGTGAGGATTCTGAGCCAGGCGTGTCTCATGGAATTCAAAGAAAACGGGTCTTGCGCCGTGTAACGCTGACAGCGGCTATTTCTTTTCCGCAGCCTTCACCTTGGCTACGAACTTGGCGGGTTCCTTGTTGAAGTCCTTCGTGCAGGATTTGCAGCAGAGATACACGTCGGTGCCTTCGTGGGTGACTTTGACGGCCTTGCCCATAGTGCCGAGGTCTTCGTTGGAGACGACGCACTTTTTGAGCGGGTAGCTGGCAGGCACGCCGGTATCAGCGGCGGAGACGAGGCCAGCACCGAGGAGCAGGCTGGAGAGGAGGGCGAGGGTGAGTTTCATGATGAATGGGTGGAGCGCTGTTTAGGTTTGGTGAGTGCCTGATGTGTGGCAGTCTGGTTGTGCAACTCCAAGCAGCGAGGAACCCCTCAAGATTGTTTTCAAAAAGTTCAGGCGGCCTGTTTCGCCAGCGTCTCCCTGAGCATCTGCCGTGCGCGGTAGATGCGGACTTCGACGGCTTTGGCAGAGCAGCCGAGGGCCGCAGCCACTTCGGCGTGGCTCATGTCTTCGACGGCGAAAAGCAGCAGCGCCTCACGCAGATCAGCAGGGAGAGTGGCGATGGCTTGATGCACCCGCGCGGTCTTCTCCCGCAGGGCACTTGCTTCATCTGGAGAGGGCCGCGTGTCGGGCGGCTCGTGGAGCATCGAGCCTTCATCGTCGGTGAGCGGCACGGTGGGGTGACGGCTTTTCCAACGCGCGTGGCTGCGAGCGAGATTCGCGGCGATGTGGAAAAGGTAAGTCGAAAAAGCGGCGGTGGGCCGGTAGCTGTGACGGCTGGTGTAAAGCCGCACAAAGCTCTCCTGCGTGAGATCCATCGCCGTCGCATGATCGCCCGTCATGCGCAAGAGGAACGCGGCCACACGCTCACGCCAGCGGGACATGAGCGCGTTCAGCGCAAGGTCATCGCCGCCGGCGAGGCGCTGCATGAGCGTGATGTCGTCGTCATCGGTGGAGGCGATCATGGATGGGAAACGCGATTAATGTCCGCCGGACATGGGCGCTGCGTCCGTTCCAATGATTTGCGGCAGCATGGCATCCAGATATTTTTTCGACTGCTCTGGCGACATGACGGCGGCGGTTTCATGCAGGTGCTTGAGCAGCGCTCTCTGGCATTCGAGATGCACGGCAGCCTGCTGCTGAAGCGCCGCTTCGAGTTCAGGGGAGGCGATGTTTCCAGTGGCCGCGAGCGCCATCACCTTATTGTGCGCGGTGGCTACTTTCATGCACAAAGCCTCGCATGTGGGACGGTAGGCGCGGTGCATGGCGGAGACTTTGGCAAACTGCTCATCGGAAAGTTTCATCTCATGGTGCAGCCACTCCAGCTCCGGGAGCAAGGTGCCGCCATCGTGCGTTGCTGTGGCGCTGCGTTCGCAACTGCATTGACGGCGCGTAACCACGAACCCGGTGACACCGACGAGCAGGGCAACGAAGACAATCAAAAGACCGCGTTTCATTCCGGCATGGAGCGATGCACCGCTTTCAGAGGATTGATGGAGGCGATGTAAGCGCTGCGCATGGCTGCGCTCTCATCCGGGGCGGTGAGGCCACCGAGACCGATGCCTAGAACCAGCGTGGCCGTGACCGTTGCCAGTGCGGGCGCGGGTCGTGCCATCCACTGGAACAAGTGCCGCCAGCGCGCCGCCCATGACTGCTGCTCGGCTATCGCGATGCGCGCCCAGACCTCACGCTGGAAGGAAACCGGAAACTCAGGCTTTGGCTGAGTCTGGCGGATCAGGGAATCAAACTCGTCGTCATTCATGCTGGGAAAGATGGCGGATGATGCATTGAACTCAACCCGCCAGGTCATCCGATGCCTGGCGGGCAGGTTTGGTTGGAACTCAGTTCGCGCAAACCTTGCGCTCTTTGGTGTCGCAGCTCTTGCCGGCATGAGGCGCAGCGCACCCGGTGTTGCACGTCACGTTCTTGTTCACTGTTACGCCTTTGCCGGAGGCGTTCGGCATGACGACGTTGCGCGTGTCGCAGCAGGATTTGAAGGCAGCCTTGACAGGCGCGCTAGTCCTTGACGGAGCGGCCGGGAAGTAATTCCAGTCACGGCCAGCAAAGGCGCTGGTGGAACTGATGCCGACGATAAGAGCGGCAGCGAGGAGGGTGAGTTTCGTTTTCATGGTTGGGTTTGATTTTGGTTGGACGCCGTGATTGGCGTTCATCCTGTGCAACTCCGTCGCTCCGCAAACCCCTCCAGATTCTTTCTCGCTCGGACTGTTGCGAGCGCTCAAGGCTTCCGGTCCTTGCCGATCATCTCCCGCGCGAATCGTGCGCCATCCTCGGGATTCATCACACGGCTGATCTCCAGATGATGCGCGTCGTTCTCCTCGGGCGTGCCTGAGTCACGGCTGGTGAAAGGATTGCCGTTGCCGTGGAACTCCAGCTCGATCTCGCGGATGCGCGCGGCCTGTGTGTCGGTGAGATGATACAGGGACTTCCATTTCGCCGTGGTTCGGTTCAGTGCAATGCGCTGGTTGATGATGCCTGCCACGGTGCAGAATAGAGCGAGCACGGCCATGAACATGGCGACCCATCCGGCCACGACGAGGCGCTCACGCCAAGGTGAGCGAGGCGGCACGGTGGCACGCGCGTTTTTGTGCGGACGCTTGGAGGGGCGGGAATTCTTCATAGTCAGTCCGCAGGACTGCGCAGCAGCCGCAGCGCGTTGAGGATGACGAGCAGCGTCGCGCCCGTGTCGGCGAGGATGGCGAGCCACAGGCTGGTGTTGCCCGTGAAGGCGAGGATGAGAAAGAGGATTTTCACGACGAGGGCGAAGGCGACGTTGAACTCGATGATGCTCAGGGTGCGACGGCCCAGCTCGATGGCCTCGGCGACGCGGGTGAGGTCATCCTTCATCAAGGCCATGTCGGCGGTTTCAATCGCGGTGTCGCTCCCGATGGCACCCATGGCGATGCCGACGCTGGCGAGCGCGAGCGCGGGGGCGTCGTTCACGCCATCGCCGATCATGCCGACGTGCTGATACGCGGCCATGAGGCGGCGGATGTGCTCGATTTTCTGCTCGGGCAGGAGATCGCCGTGGGCTTCGTCAATGCCTGCGAGACGGGCGATGGCATCGACGGTGCGCTGATTGTCGCCGCTGAGCATGACGACTTTTTGAATGCCTGCATGGTGCAACATCTCAAGCGCGCGGGATGCCTCGGGGCGCAGCGTGTCGGCGATGGTGATGATGCCGAGCACGCGCGCGGCGGCGCAGCCCTCGTGCGGCAGATGGCCGACGATGGCGACGGAGGCTCCGCCAGACTCGATGGCGGCGAGCTTGAGTTCCAAGTCGGGAGTGCAAATGCCAAGCTCGTGCGCGAGGCGGTGATTGCCGACGAAATGCGGATGCCCGTCCACCATGCCCTGCGCGCCGCGTCCGGGCAGCGCGCGGTAATCCGTGGCGGGCACGAAGGTGAGTTTTTTCCTTCCCGCCTCCTCGACGATGGCACGCGCGAGCGGATGCTCCGAGTGGGTGTCGAGCGCGGTGGCGATGCGGAGCACCTGAACCTCCGTCGCTCCTGACAGGATGTGTGTGCCGGTGACTTGCGGGCGTCCGCTGGTGATGGTGCCGGTCTTGTCCACCGCGAGCACCCTGAGTTTCCCCACCGCCTCCAGATGCGCGCCGCCTTTGATGAGCACGCCGCGCCGGGCGAGCGCAGTGAGGCCGGAGACAATCGAGACGGGCGTGGCGATGACGAGCGCGCACGGACAGGCGATGACGAGCAGGGCGAGCGCGCGATACGTCCACTCATGCCAAGCGCCGCCTGCGAGCAAGGGAGGCACCACGGCGACGAGCAATGCGAGGACGAAAACCACCGGCGTGTAGTAGCTGGCAAATTTGTCCACGAACCGCTGCGTCGGTGCCTGCTGTTCCTCGGCCTCGCGCACGAGCCGGATGATGCGCGCGAGGGTGGAGTCTTCCGCAGCTTTGGTCACCATCACCTCCAGCGAGCCTTCACCGTTGATGGTGCCAGCGAAGACGGGATCACCGCTCTGTTTTTCCACGGGCACGGACTCGCCGGTGATGGGTGCTTGATTGATGGCAGAGCTGCCTGTGGTGATGATGCCGTCGAGCGGCACGCGCTCGCCGCTGCGCACACGGATGATCTCTTTGAGGCCGATCTCCGTGACGGGCACCTCCTCAAACGAGCCGTCGGGCTTTTCACGATGCGCAGTCTCGGGCGTGAGCTTGAGCAGCGACTCGACGGCCCGGCGCGCGCGGCCCACGCTCCATGACTCAAGCAGTTCTGAGAAGGCAAAAAGAAAAACCACCGCAGCCGCCTCCGCGTGCTCGCCGATGAGCCACGCGCCGATGACGGCCACGGTCATGAGCACATTCATGTCGAGGCGCTTTTTTCTCAGCGCGTGAAAGGCCGCCGGAAAAACCAGCAAGCCTCCCGCGAGCGCGGAGAGCGCAAAACAAACCGCGTGAACCGGCGGCGCGCTGATCTTGAGCCATTGCATGAGCAGGCCCGCGCCGAGCAGCACACCGGAGGCGATGACCAGCGCGTTGCGCGGCAAGGGCGTGTCATCGTGCCCGTGCTCGCATGAGCCGCAGGAAGCGGATTCGTCGGCGTGTGTGTCTTCGGCGCTCATGTGCGGGTTTTACTTGCCGCTCCTTGTGTCGGCTTTGGTTGAAGACGGGAGCAGCACCATTTGCGAGACGCTATCCTCGCCGAACAGCGGATTGTGGAGCGTGATCCGCACCCTCATGCCGGGCTTCAAAGTCGAAGGGGAGCTGTCGATGCCGTCGCGCCAAAGCTGGGCGTAGCTGGTCCACACAAACTTGCGGATCGCGCCGCCATCCTCGACAAACACCACGCTGCGCGCCAAAACGTCCACGCTGCGCACCGTGCCGGTCAGGATCGAGCCACGAGGGTAGCGGGCACCGGCGCTGAATGGCATGGCGAGGGTGACGATGAGCATGATGAAGATGAGTCGCGCCAGGGTGTTCATGGCTTGGAAGAAAATTGATCTGGTCGTTTCTCGAACTCGCAGCGGCAGTTCTCGCTGCAAAACCAATAGTCACGCCCACCGTAACGGGCGTGTGGCGTGGCGGGTGTCTTCTCCACCGTGAGGCAGGAGAAATCGCGTTTGTTCCGGCACACGAGGCATTGCTGCACCGCCGCGCTCTCAGGCGGGATGGGCGGAAGCGGCGCGCATCCGCTGATGAGAATGAGCGCCGCTGTTGCCAGAATGAGGGTGCCCGTGTTCATGAATCAGAATGAAAATGAAACACCAGTGATGAGACGGAAAGCCGTCTCGGCCTGGTTGCCGTTCAGGTCCTGCACCACGGGAAGCTGGACGCCTACACTGGCGGCGCAGCGCTCGGTGAAGGAAGCCTTCACGCCAGGGGAGAGGAAGATCACGGTGCCGCCAGTGCTGCCGTCGGACTCGCCTTCTTCCTCGCTCTTTTGCACATGGCGCAGCGTGGCCTCGGCCACGAGACTGACCTGTGGATAGGTCTTCGCATTCCCGCACACGCGCCACGCGAGCGAGGTGCCGACATCGAGACGATCACCGAGGCGATAGTCGTAACGCTCTCCACGGAACGTGTAGAGCGCGCTGGCATCTAGGGTGAGCGCGGCATTCAGCGGCACGGTGTAGGCCAGACCAGCCATGCCATCCCACGCGCCGGTGCCCGCAGTCGCGGCGGGTTCCACCTGCTCACCTTCACTGTTGGTGAGGCGGGAGTCGCCGGTGGGGAACTTGATGCCGCCAATTAGCGCGACCTGGCCCGCTGGTCCCTGATAGAAGCGATACTTTCCTGTGAGCCACAGGTCGGTGAAGCCATCGGGATCAAAGGTGGACAGCTCTGGCTCCTCGCCGTCCTCGCCTTCTTCAAACTCGCGGTTACCTTCAGCGGCGAAGTAGCCGTAGGTGAGGCCAAGCTGGAAGTTGTCCGCCACGCCGTAGCTGACATTCAGCGTGGAGAGGAATGACCGGTCGAGCAAGTCAACGCCGATCACGTCACCGCTGGGAACATCAAACTCCGTCCAGTCGAACTGGAAGGTGCTGGAGAAACTGCCGGGCTTGAGTGTCTCCGCCGTAAGCGTGGTGAAGCCGCTGCCGGAGGTGCCGGGGCCATGGTCGGCACGGGCGGGGGTGATGAGAGACAAAACAACAAAGACGAGCGCGAGGGTTTCTCGTTTATTCATGATGAGGTGAGGCAATGGCCCGCGCCGTGTGCGACACGACGCGGGGTATTTGATTCTGGTTGCCGGACTGAGAGTTATTTCTTCTCCTCCTTCTCGTCGCCGTGCGCGCAGGTGCAGGCATACTCCTTGTTCTTGCACGTCGGACAGTCGTTGAGGTTGAGATTGAACTTCTCGGTCACGCTCTTCGCATCGGGCTTGGCTTTGATCTGCACCACGGTGGGCAAGTCGTTGCCTTCGGGGATGGCTTTGTCAGAGACGAGCTTGTTGCCGTCCTTGGTGAACGCCAGTTTGGTGGGAGCCGAGCGGTCGCCCATGATGACGCTGATGACCTGTTCGCCGGGGGCGACGACTTTGTTGTCGTCGTCCACGAAACGGATCTCGACCTTCTTGTCCTTGGTGACGAAGAACTCGACGTGGGGTTCCACCTCGGTGATGAGCTTGCCGCCGGTGGGACCGGCTTTGGCCGCGTGTTCGTGTTTGTCCTTGCCTTTCTCGGCGGCATTGACGGTGAATGCCAGCGCGAGGCCGAGCAGGGTGGCTGTTAGCAGTTTTTTCATGGTGTGTATGTTGTGTTTGTTTGTCGTTTGGTTTTGCCTTGGCGACGGAGGCTCTGATGCGCCCGTCGTTTCGAAAATTCGTTGAAATCAGTGCGAGGCGGGAGCTTCGAGTTCGATGGCTTTCGCGGCGGCTTTGCGTCCGAAGGTGTAGAAGACGGTGGGCGTGACGCCGAGGCCGAGCAGTGTGCTGGTGATGAGTCCGCCGACGATGACGACGGCGACGGGATGGAGGATTTCTTTTCCCGGTTGATCAGCGGCGAGCACGAGCGGAACGAGGCCGATGCCCGCCGCGAGCGCGGTCATGAGCACGGGCACGAGACGTTCCTTGGTGCCACGGATGACCATCGCCTTCGTGAAATTCTCGCCTTCATGCTGCATGAGGTGCAGGTAGTGGCTGATGAGCATGATGCTGTTGCGCGCGGCGACGCCAGCGACGGCGATGAAACCGACGAGGGTGGCGATGCTGATGTTGCCGAGCTTGAAGTAGGTGAACACAAGCCCGCCGACGAGCGCGAGGGGGATGTCGCAAATGACCTGCGTGGCGAAGAACATCGTGCGGAAGTAACCGTAGAGAAGGAAAGCGATGATGACGAAGATCACGGCGCTGAGAATGATGATGCGCCGCGTGGCGTCCTGCTGCGCCTGGAACTCGCCTTCGTAAGTCACGAAGTAGCCCTCGGGCAGCTTCACTTTTTCAGAGACGGTCTTTTGCATCTGCGCGACGAGCACGCCCACATCCCGCACCGTCGGCTTGATCGAGAGGACGAAGCGGCGCTGGGAGTTTTCACGGTTGATGACGTTCGGTCCCTTCGCCTCGCGCACGTCGGCGACGAGTGACAAGGGAAGCCTCTGGACGTGGCCGCCTTCGTCGGAATCGTGGACTTCGATGGGCAGCTCGGCGAGGCGTTCCGGACTGTCACGCCATTCGAGCGGCAGGCGCATGACGAGATCGACGGTGCGCTGGCCTTCGCGCAGCTCGGCGAGTTTTTCGCCGCTGACGAGCGATGAGACGGTTTCATTGAGCCTCACGGGCGTGACTCCGTAGGCTCGTGCGCGGTCGCGGTCGGGTTCAATGCGGAGCTGCGGGATGGATGATTGTTGGTCGAGCTTGCAGTCCTCGAAGCCAGGGATTTTCTTCGCGACGGCCTGAATCTCGGTGCCGATGTGACGCAGCTTGTCGAGGTCGGGGCCGAAGACCTTGATGGCGACTGGCGCAGAGACGCCGCTGAGCATGTGGCCGATGCGGTCGGCGAGCGGTCCCATCACCACGCTGAACGTGCCGGGCACGCCTTTGGCCTTCTTCTTCACGTCCTCCAGAATCTCCGCGCGCGAACGGCCCTTGTGCGTGAGCGAGCCTGCGTGCTCTTTCGGGTCTTCGCGGAAATCCACGTCGAACTCCGCCGTGCTCACGGGCACGACATGGTCGCCGCGCTCGGCGCGTCCGAGTCGGCGGCCGACTTTTTTCACTTCGGGAATGGAGAGCAGCTCGGCCTCGATCACGTCGCTGATGCGGTTCATCTCATCAAGAGAAGTGCCTGGCGCGGCGGTGGCGGAGACAAGCGCCGTTTCCTCGCGGAAGGTCGGCAGGAAGTCCTTGCTCATCTGCGGGTAGAGCATGAACGCGCCGATGACGATGAGGCCGACGACACCGAGCAGCAGATACGGCTGCGACAGGCCGAGGCGCAGGAGTGTTTTCTCCAGCGTCCATTTCATCAGGCGGACAAAGTGACCGTCCTTGTGGCCGTGGCCTGCCTTGGGCCGCAAGAGCATGGAGCAGAGCACGGGGATCGAGGTGAGCGAGACGACGAACGACGCGATCATCGAGATGATGGTGGCGATGGCGATGGGCGCGAAGAGCTTGCCTTCCACGCCGCTCAAACCGAGCAACGGCAGGAACACGAGCACGATGAGCACGGTGGCGTAGAAGATGGAGTTTCTCACCTCGGTGCTGGCGCGTGCGATGACTTCGAGACGCGGATGCGGCTTCGGCAGCGCGGTGTTCTCTTGCAAGCGCCTCCAGACGTTCTCCATGCCGACGATGGCGTCATCGACGACCATGCCGATGGCGACGGCGAGGCCGCCGAGGGTCATGGAGTTCACGGAGATGCCCTGCCATTTGAAGACGAGAAGCGTGATGGCGAAGGAGAGCGGCATCGCCATGAGAGAGACGAAGGTGGTGCGGAAGTTCAGCAGGAACAAAAACAGCACGAGCGTGACCATGATCGCGCCGTCGCGGATGGCTTCCTTGAGATTGCCGATGGCGTGCTCGATGAAGTCGCCCTGGCGGAACAGCACCACCGACTCAACGCCTGCGGGCAGCACGGGCGCGAGTTCCTTGAGCGCGGCTTCGATTTGCTCGGTGAGCGCAAGGGTGTCAAAGCCCGGCGCTTTGGTGATGCTCATCACCACGCCATGCGTGCCATTCACGCTCGCGTCGCCGCGCATCGGCTCGATGCCCCAGTCCACCTTCGCCACATCGCTGATGCTGATGGCGCGGTCGTTGACCTTTTTGATGACGGTGCGCGCGATGTCGTCGAGCTGCACGGTCATGGCGAGATTGCGCACCATGATTTCCGTCGGCCCCGTGTTGATGAATCCGCCGGTCGAATTGCCCGCCGCCTCCTGCGCGGCCGTTTTCAGCTCCTCAAAGGTGACCTCATGCGCGGCCATGCGGTGAGGGTCGGGCATCACCTGCACCTGCTTGATGCCGCCGCCCATGTTGAGGATTTCCGCGATACCGGGAATGCTTTGCAGCCTTCGCTTGATCGTCCAGTCGGCAAGCGAGCGCACTTCCATCGCCGGCACTTTCCCGTCCGTGCTGCGAATGCCGACGAGCAAAATCTCGCCCATCAGCGACGCGACCGGTGTGAGGAATGGCGACACGCCTTCCGGCAGCGACTCGCGCACGCCCTGCATCCGCTCCTGCACGAACTGGCGCGCGCGATAAATGTCCGTGCCCCACGCAAATTCCGCATAGATGAGCGAGAGCGACACGTCGGAAGCTGAGCGCAACCGCGTCAGCCCCGCAACACCCATGAGCGCGCTCTCAATAGGTTGCGTGACATTCGTCTCTACCTCTTCCGGCGCGAGACCTTCGGCCTCGGTGAGGATGATGACCGTCGGTTTGGTGAGGTCGGGCAGCACTTCGACCGGCAGCTCCCGGATAGCCTGAAAACCGAGCACGAGCACCAGCAGCGAGAAGCCGATGACGACGGCGCGATTGTGCAGCGAGAAATAGATGAGCTTGTTGAGCATGGCTTAGTGCTTTGCCTCCGCTGGGGGTGACTGCTCCGCCGTTGCCATTGCGGGCGCTGGCTCATCGTGCGCCTTTTTGCCCCGTCCCAGCATGGCCACGACGAGCAGCACGAGCAGCAGTGCATTGCCCGCGAGGGAGAACTGTGTGAGCGGACTCATGCCTTCTTCGTGCCCATGATCGTGCGCGTCTCCTTCGGCTCCCGGCTTCGCGGCTTTCGCCCCGGCCTTGAGTTCGGAGCCGTCCTCGTTGTGCTCGTGACCGTGCGCGGCGTCGAGCGCGGCCTTCAATGACACACTGCCGCCGCCAGCGAAGGCGAGCGAGTAAGCGCCGCGCGTGACGACCTCATCACCGGGGAGCAGGCCGCTGAGGATCTCGGCGTAACGGTCGTTGATCTCGCCGACAGTCACGGAGGTTTTGATGAAGGCGTTTTTCAAATCGAAGTCCTTCACATAAACGGCGCGGCTGGCGGCATCGCCCTGAAGCGCGATGCGCGGCACGGTCATCACGCCCGAACGCTTGCCGAGCACAATGCTGAACTCCGCGCGCATGTTGGGCCGTAAGGTGAGGCTGGGATTGTCCAGGCGGAAGATGGCATCGAGCGTGCCGCTCTCCTTGTCCGCCGCCGTGCCGAAACGCAGCAGCGTGCCGTCGAATTTCTCCTCCGGCAGCGCGGCCACGCGGATGTGCGCCACCGCGCCGGGCTTCATCTTGCCTGCGAGATGCTCCGGCACGCGCGCGATGGCATACACCTCCGAGAGATCGGTGATACCGAGCAGCGCTTTGTCAGGCTCCACGGGATCGCCGAGGCGCACATCGCTCTCGGTGACGATGCCGCTCATCGTCGCCTTGACGGCGATGACCGGCGGAGGATCGCCCGCCTGACGGCTCTCCAGTTTGATGAGTTCATCACCCGACTTCACCATGTCGCCAATCGCCGCCTTCAACTCGACGATGCGACCGGGAATGCGGCTGCTCACGCCCGAGCGCCGCGTGGGCACCGCCTCGATGCGGCCAAGCGAGAAGATGGTCTTCTCAAAATCCGCCTCTTCGACCTCGACGGTTTCAATCTTGAGGTTTTTAACGCCGGTTTCGTCGAGCACGACGGTGCTGGCGGCGCGCTTTGCCGCGTCTTCGCTCTTGTCAGCCGCCAGCAGCGGGGGAGTGCAGAGCAGGGTGAGAAAAAGAATGCTGTGTTTCATGGGATGGAAAAAGGGGTTCAGGTTATTTGCCTGTGCGCATCGTGGGCTTGGATGCGCGAGTGGATTTGAAGGGACTGGTTTCAGGAATGGCGACGGGTTGCGGTGCGGGCGCGGAACGCGTCGCGGCCTCGTAGCGGATGCGCGCGAGGTGGTAGTCGCGCGTGGCATCGAGCACGGCGGCTTCGAGTTGCAGCCTTTGATCCCGTGCGCGCAGCACGGTGAAGAGGTCGGTCTGGCCGCTCTCATAGGCTTTCTCCAGCTTGGCCGTCTGCTCGTTGACGAGCGGCAGCAGCTTGTCCTTCGTCTCAGCGGCGAGCGCGGCGTTCGCCTTCATCTCATTGAGCGCGGCCTGGGCTTCGTTTGCGATCAGCGAGCCGAGCGCCTTCGTCTCCAGCGCCGCGCGTTGGGCGCTCGCGGTTTTCTCGGCGATCTCGCCCTCGTTCTTGTTCCAAAAGGGAAGTGGGATGGAGACGCGGAAACCAAGGAACCCCGTGCGCGACAATCCCTCCGGCGCATCCTCCATGCGCTCGCCCTCCAGGACCGCGCCGACGGAAATGTCCTCCCATTTCTTCGAGCGCGCGAGGTCGATGTCGGTGAGCGACGACTCCTCCTTCAAACGTGCGAGCTGGTAGTCCGCGCGCTGTTCCCAGCCACGCATCGCTGCCACGCTTTTCATCGCGGGCAGCTCGCCTGTGACAGAGAGATCGCTCTGCGATGACAGGCCGAGCTTGGGTTTCAACTCGCCAATGAAACTGACGCGCTCCGTGTCCAGCTTGCGGCCTTCGAGCAACAATCGTTGCGCGTCCACCTGAGCCTGCGCGGCATCCAGCGCGGAGAGTTCCCCGACAGCGGCGCGTCCTTTTGCAAAGTCCGCGAGCTTGGTCGCCAGTTCCATCTGCTGCTTTCGCAATGCGCGCTGTTGCTCGATGGAAAGCAGCCGCACCGCTAGTGTCTGCGCCTCCGCGATGATCTTGCGCTCCATCTCGCGCACTTCGAGTTCCGCAGCGGCGACGAGTTGCGCGCTGAGTTGTTTCTCCAGCCGCAGTCGCGCAGTGACGGGAAATTTTTGGTCGAGCGACAAACCAATGGCTCCCTCGCCGAAACGCGGATCGTGCTTCAAATCAAACCCAGCCTCCGGGTTGGCGCGTCTCCCCGCGCCGAGAAGACGACCGCGCGCCTCCTCGATGCTGAGCCGGGCGGCGGCGAGGTCGGGGTTATGCTGGACTATGCGTTGTGCGATGTCCGGGATTGAAAGCGTGAGAGCCGATGCCGACGAGGCGGCAGCCAGCAGCAGGGAAGTGAAAAGGAAAGATGAACGAAGCATGGAAAGAGTGATGGTTTGAGGTTCCGGGCATGGACACAGCCATGCCCCAGAGTGTGGCGAATCGTCAGTCGCACCGGGCCATCATCGTGGATGGCGGCGCGTGACCAGCCTCAAACCAACATCACCATGCAACGAGCCACCTGCACTGCGGCAGGCGGACTCTCACCCCCGGTGTCCAAGGGCGTCCTCATCATCGAACTCTCAGCGAGTGCCTGCATCAGCATCCACTCATGAACTGGAATCTCCGCCAGCAGCACTTCAACCAGCGCAGGAACGGACACGGATGCCAGACCGGCGGTTGAAGCTTTCAACTCCACATTCAACGGCGCGTGGTGATTGGGTTCACCCTGGTCGCCGCAATCCTTTTTCGAGTCCGGGAGGCAAGGGGCGAAGGCGGTGTCAGTGGCTCCAGCCTCGCGATGACAATGCTCTGCGACCGTCTCGACCACCTTGCCCTGGTGAGAGCAAGCATACCCGCGCTGCATGCCAAACACCTGCGCACAACCGACGACCAAGACGGCTAGTCGGCAGAGGATGCGTTTGGAAATAGTCGGCATGACGGCGGTAAAGATGGGGCAATGTTGAATTTGTTCAATGCCAAACTTGATTGGCTCCTGATTTCGATGGAACGAAATCAGGAGCTTTCTTCGAGTTTACTTACTCGTCGCAGATGCAGGCGTATTCGGGATTGCTGCATCCTTTGCAGGTGTGCAGCGCGAGCGGAATGCGGAAGTTTTTCGACTTCGCGTCCGCTGTGGTCTTGACTTGCACGACGACTTGGTAGCCTTCGCCTTCGGGCAGCGGAGCTTTGGAGACGAGAAGGTTGCCTTTCTTCTCGAACTCGATCTTCGCTTTGCCACCGGGGGCTTCGGCGGTGGCGGTGACGGTTTGCGCGGCGGCTGGCTGCGCCTTCATCGCAGCATCGTAGAAGGCGATGCTGATGGTGCGGTCTTTCTCAACGAAAAACTCGGCGTTCTGACCGGTGAGTTCGAGGACGCGGCCTTTGCGCGGCCCGGCTTTGACGGTTTTGTCGGCGAGCGCGGGCGCGATGGCGAGGGCAGTGATGGCGAGGATGTGGAGCAGTGTTTTCATGGTGTGTTTGTTTGTGGTTTGGTTTTTCTTTCAAGCCACTCGTAGAGCAACGGCACGACGAGCAGGGTGAGGAAAGTGGAGGTGATGATGCCGCCGATGACGACGGTGGCGATGGGGCGCTGGACTTCCGCGCCTGCGCCGGTGGCAATCGCCATCGGGAGGAAGCCGAGCGAGGCGACGAGCGCGGTCATGAGCTTGGGGCGCAAACGGGTGAGTGTTCCCTCGACAACTGCATCGCGCAGATTGCGGCCTTGCTCGCGGAGCTGGTTGATGAAGCTGATGAGCATGATGCCATTCAAGACCGCGATGCCGCTGAGGGCGATGAAGCCGACAGCCGCGCTGATGGTGAAGGGCATTCCGCGCGCGTGCAGCGCGAAGATGCCACCGGTGACGGCGAGCGGCACGCACAGGAAGATGAGCGCGGCCTGCCGCAGCGAACCAAAGCTCAGGAAGATGAGCACGAAGATCAAACCGAGAGCGAGCGGCACGACGATGGTGAGCCGTGCCTTGGCTTCTTGCAGATTCTTGAACTGGCCGCCGAACTCGAAGTAATAGCCGTCGGGGAATTTTACTTTCTCGCGAATCAGTCGCGTGGCTTCCTCGACAAAGCCTGCGGTGTCACGTCCGCGCACGTTGATGAGAACGGAGACGCGCCGCTGGGTGTCCTCGCGCGCGATCTGGTTCACCTGATCCACGAGCTTCACCTTCGCCACCTGACCGAGCGCTAGCAGGCTGCCCTCCTCGGTGCGCAGCGGGAGGCGCTCCATCGCGCTGAGATCGGCGCGGCGGTCTTCGGCGAGCCGCACGATGATGGGCGTGCGGCGGTTGCCCTCGATGAGCGTGCCAACTTCCGCGCCCGCCAGCGCGGTTTCGATCAGACGGTTCATGTCGTCGGCGTGGACGTTGAATTTTTTCATCGCAGCGCGGTCGGGCTGCACCTCGATCATCGGCACCTTGCCGATGGCGTCGAACTCCGTCTCGCTGCCGCCGGGCAGGCTGTTGAGGACGGAGGTGACTTCTCCGGCGAGGCGTTCAAGTTCGTCGTAGTTCTCGCCGAAGATTTTGCACAGCAAGTCGGCGCGCGCTCCGGCCATGATCTCGTTGAAGCGCATCTGGATGGGCTGCGAGACGAGGATGTTCTGCCCCGGCACCTGATCGAGCAACCGCTTCCGCATCAGATCGCCGAGCGCTTCTTTGGCGATGGGCTTGCCATCGACCTGCCGCCATGTCTCGCGCGCATTGAGCATGACGTAGGTGTCGGACACGTTCGGCCCCATCGGGTCGGTGGCGACTTCCGCCGTGCCGATGCGCGAGAAGACATCGCGCACCTCGGGGAACTCACGGCGCAGCACGGCCTCGCTCTGCTTCTGCAAGTCCACGGACGAGGAAAGGCTGGCGCTGCTGCTGCGGATGAGTTGCAGGGTGAAGTCGCCCTCGTCGAGTTGCGGGATGAACTCCGCTCCGAGGCGCGAGAAGATAACCAGCGACCACGCAAAGAGCGCGAACATCGGCAGCACGATGAGCCAGCGGAAGCGCAGGCCGAAGGAGAGCAGCGGCGTGTAAATGCGCTTCGTTAGCGTGACGAGCCAGTTGTCCTTCTCCTTGATCTTGCCGCCGAGCAGGAAGGAGCACAGCACGGGCATCAAAGTGAGCGCGAGCACCAACGAACCGCCGAGCGCGAGCATGACGACGACGGCCATCGGCTTGAACATTTTTCCCTCGATGCCTTGCAGCGCGAGGATGGGCAGATAGACGACGGTGATGATGAGCACGCCGAAAAACATCGGGTTGGCGACTTCCTTGGCCGACTTCAAAACTTCGCGTGCGCGCTCCTCAGCCGTGAGCCTGCGGCCCAGCGCGTGCTGTTTCTCGCCGAGATGACGGACGATGTTCTCGACCATCACGACCGCGCCATCAATGATGAGGCCAAAGTCCACCGCGCCGAGGCTCATCAAGTTTCCAGTCAGATGCATCTGCACCATGCCGGTCATGGCGAAGAGCATCGAGAGCGGGATGACGAGCGCGACGATGAATGCGGCGCGGAAATTTCCCAGCAGCAGGAACAGCACGACGACAACCAGCAGCGCGCCTTCGCTGAGATTCTTCTCCACGGTGTGGATGGTGCGGTTCACCAGCTCGCTGCGGTCATAGACGGGACGGATGACGATGCCGGGCGGCAGCTTGCGCTGGATTTCCTCCAGCTTCGCGCGCACGGCCCCGGCAACGAGGCGGGTGTTTTCCCCCGCGAGCATGATGGACGCGCCGACCAGCGCTTCTTCGCCCTCATGCGAGCTGGCCCCGGTGCGGAAGGCGGAGCCGATGCCGATGGCGGCGACTTCGCTCAGCAGGATGGGCTGCACGCCCGCGCCGAACTTGAGCGGAAGCTGCGCGATCTGCTCCGCCGTGGTGACTCGGGTAGGAGAGCGCACGATGAGCTGCTCGCCGCCGATCTCGACATAGCCGCCGCCCGCGTTGCGCGTGTTTTGCTCGACGATCTCCGCGAGGCTGTCGAGCGAGAGGCCCGCCGCCGCGAGACGCGCGGGATCGGGCTGAATGACGATCTGCCGCTCGTAACCGCCGCTGGTGTTCACCTCCGCCACGCCCGGCGTGCCTCGCAGCAGCGGCTTGACGGTGTATTCGTGAATCTGCCGCAGTTCCATGAGCTGGGCATCGCGCGTCGCGGGTTTGTGCGGCGCGTCGGCAGTGTAGTCGAGCGTGTAATAGAAGATTTCGCCAAGCCCGGTGGCGACTGGCGCGAGCTTCGGCGTGAGGCCGGGCGGCAGTTCGTCGAGCACGCCTTGCAACCGTTCGGTGACAAGCTGCCGTGTGCGATAAAGATCAACGCCGTCCTTGAACGTCATCGTCACCTGGGAGAGGCCGAACTTCGACAGCGAGCGCAACTCAACCATGTCGGGCAGACCCGCCATCTCGCTTTCGATGAGGAAGCTCACCAACTTCTCGACCTCCTCCGGCGCGAGCGCAGGGACGGCGGTGTTGATCTGCACCTGCGGATTCGTGATGTCCGGCACCGCGTCAATCGGCAGATGCAGCGCGGCCCATGATCCCACGCCGATCAACACGAGCATGGCAAGCATCACGGCGGCGCGCTGCCGCATCACGAGATCGAGAAGGAAATGCAGCATGGGTCAGTGTCCGCAGGTGCAGGCTTTGCCGCCGCGCAGCACTTGCAGCTCCGCAAGCCACAGCGACATGACGGGCGTGGTCACGATCTGGTCGCCAGAGTAAAGGCCGTCGGTGATCTCCACCAGCGCGTCATTCATCGCTCCGGTCTTCACAGGCGTGCGGACATAGAATGAGCCGTTCACCGCATATACAAAGATGCCCTCCGCTGTCTTGAGCAACGCGGAGCGCGGGATGGCCGCCACCGCATCACCGGCGGGCGCGTGGAAGGTGGCCTTCAAGCGCGCGCCAATCGTGAGCGGCTGTGTGGTGGTGATGGTGATCTCGTAATCACCCAGCGCGCCGAAAGGCGGCTGCTCCACGCGCTGCACCATTCCCTTGATCGCGGGTGCGTTGCCCTCCGCTTGCAACTCCACTTCCTCTCCCGCCTTGACCTGCGCGGCCTGCCGCGGTGCGAGCCAGCCGCCTGCTTCGTTCGGTTTCATCGCGCTGAGATTCACTGTGAAGGCGGAGGCGACCTTCTCTTCACCCACGTCGGCGATTTGCAGGACGATGGCTTTCTTCATCTCGTCAGTGAGCGAGAGTCCCTCGCCTTTCTTGAACTGCGCGCCGTTCTCCGGCGCGGTTTTGTGTTCCGCGCTGGCGGCAGCGGCGGTTTTTGAGCAGGAGCTTTGGAGCGTGGCGATGCCGAGCGCAATGGCGCTGGCGAGCATGAGCATGGCTGTGTGTTTCATGGTGGGTCAGGGTTGTGTTTGAGTTTTGACGGCGGGTGCGCCGATGAGTTGTTCGAGATCGAGCGCAGCGCGCAGCACTTCGAGGCGCGTGGCGTTGATGGCTTCCGTGGCTTCGAGATACTTGTCCTGCATCTCGATGTAAGTGCTCAGCGGCACGGCACCGAGCCGGTAATGGCGATCCGCGAGCTGCGCGGCCTCAGCGAAGGATTGCAGCGCGTTTGGTTTCCATCCATCGAGCCGCTTCTGTTGCGTCTGCATGATCAGCCATGCCTCTGTGATCTGGCGCTCCACTTCGCGCAGCGCGGATTGCAACGATGCCTCCGCCTGGATGCGTCGCGCCTCGGCGGCGTTCACCGCAGGTTGGCCGTTGTTCCAAAGCGGCAGCGGCACTGAGAGCGATAGGCCAATGATCATTTCCTTGTCGCCCGCGCGCTCTTGGGATAGGGAAGGCCCGACGCTGAAGGTCGGGTGGCGCTCGTTCTTAGCGAGCGAGACCTTGAGTCCCTGTTGCTCCAACTCGCTGCGCCGGACACGCAAATCGTAATTATGCTCGGCAGCGGTGTTGAGCAACGCGGTGAGCGTGGTGGCGGAAGGTTTGGGAAATTCCGCGCGCTTCACTTGCAACGGTGTGTCCGCGCGGCGGCCCATAAGCTGATTGATTTCCAGAAGCGCCTTCTGCATCTCCACCGCTGCCTCGCCCGCTTTGCGTTGCACGACGACTTCGGTGGCCTCGATGATCTTCGCCTCCAGCGCAGGCGCGATGCCGCCCGGCTCCCGTTGCACGATGACCTCGCGGACACTGGTGAACCGGTCGGCCACTTCCGCCGCCGCCGCCGAGTTCTCCTGCTGCGTGGCAAGCGCATAACCCAGCACTTTCACCTTGGCCGCGAGGAAGGCTTTGAACCTTTCCAGCCCCAGTTCCGCGAGAGCCATGTCACGATCTGCGATGGCCTTGCGCAATCCCAGCCGTCCCGGCCATTCGATGGGCTGCGCGAGCGCCACCGAATACGCCAGACCTTCCGCCCGCGCATCTCCACCGCGCACACGCTTGTGGCCGAGGTCGAGGCTCAGTTCTGGATTGGAGAGTCGGCACGCCGTGGCGCGACCTGCCTTTGCCGCCGCGATCTCCGCTTCATAGAAACGAATCTCGGGATTGGCCGCGAGCGTCTTGGTGACGAGATCGGAAATGGAAACAGCGGCTGCCTTGTCCGCCGCGAAGGCAGGCAGACAAAGCAGCAAGGAAGAAAGGACAATGGAACGCATGATGAAAAGATTGGGATTGGCGAGCAGGCATGAAGGAGCCTCGACAAGAGGCACGCAGATGACACCGCTAAACGGGTGTGCATCACTCCGGCGCATTCATTCACCGCCTCTCCATGACGGCGTTGCGCACGGATAACTCAGGCGAGTTCCGAAGGAGCTCGCGCGAGCAATGCCGCACGGCTCACAAAGACCCACGTCGGCCGCAATTCAGGCGGCGCAGTGGTCATCAAAGGAACAGGCGCGCTTTTCGCCGCTGCCAATTCATTCAAGCGCACCAACTTTTGGATGATGCCGGTGAGTTCCACCATCTGCATTTCCGGCATGATGACAGGTGCAGGCAGTTGACTGCGTGCAATGGTGTCGCTCGGGCACGCCTTGGGTTGCGCTGGAGCATCGCGCTCCTTATCCGGGTTGGAACAGCAGCCACACTCCTCATTTGCGGCCTGCTGTGGCCCCAGACAGCACGCCGAAGCCGGCACCATGAGGGCCAGCAAGAAGAATGCGAGGATTTGCCAGAGGCGGTTCATTTGCGGGATCGGCACCTAAACTCGCCGACGAGAATGGATGTTCAAGCACGTTGTTGCTCCTTTTTGAGCGCAGATCGCCTTTAAGTTCGTCCGGTTCAATTCTCACGAAGCATCAGTAACGATGAGTGATGAAAGCAGCGTGCAGATGCCCGTTCGCGCGAAAACCTGCGGAGGAAATCTATTCCCGAAAACCCGCCTGACCTCGGGAGGAAATCCCCCCTCTCAAATCGTATGAGGATCAAATTTTCAGCTTTCCACTTTTTTCACCACAACTGCGGGCATTAAGCCCTACAAACGTGTCCGATGTGCGATGCAATAACCGGCATCACCAGGCATGGAGACGCATCCAAACGAACTTCCAGAGGCAAATCTGACGCGCCGCTAAAACTCCGAAAGTGTAAAGTTGAGTGGCAAATGGTCACCTCATTTGTCTTGATCACGACGATGCCCTTGCCTCCTTTTCGCGCCATTCCTCGGCGGCAATTTCTACGGGACCGGGTTTCATTTGCAGCCACTCGTCGAGTTCTTCGGTGATCAGGTCCACCAGCCGCACCACATTCTCCATCGTGATCTGATCCGGTCCGAAGCGAAACACGCGCCATCCTGCGAGACTCGCCTCGAGATATTTCTCCAGGTCCGCGTTGAATCCAGCCGCGCGGTTGTGACGCCCGTTAACCCAGATGCCACCCTCGACCTCGATGAGCACGCGGCCGGGCAGGTAGGCGAAGTCAGCGCGCCACCTTCGTTCCGGGTGGAACCGGAACTCCCGCTCCAGCCGTGGGCCTTTGGCGATCTGCCAGAGGAACAGGAAGCGTTCTTCGAGGCGGGAGGGTGATTGCTTGGCGCGGAAACGCAGGCGAGGCATGACCTGCACAGCAAGTCAATCGGACTGGTCGGTTGGTGATGCGCCCTCGGGCTTTTCGGCGACCCTCCGCTCAACAGCGGCGATTCGCTCCTCAAGATGTTTGATGCGGGTCTGCCGACGCGAGAAGAACGCGCCCAACCATTTGTCGATAGGCATGAAGAAGACGATCACACCCCAGCCAAGTGCGATGGCGAGAGCCCAATTGAATAGTTCTGATGGTGTCATGGTAGTGAGTGTTGGGGTTTGGGTTAGAGAAGTTTCATCTGTTCCGGATCGTCCACCTGGCTCTCGATCTCGTCGGTGATCGTCTTGCTGATGCTGCACTTCACCTTGAGCTTGGAGGGTGCGCCGTCCTGCACGGAAATGCGCAGGCCGATGGCGAACTTGCCGTCATCGTCGGCGGAGTCCTTCGCCTCGCGCCAGTGCGTGGTGAGCAGTTCGCGGATGTGATCCAGTGATTGATTCTGGAGAGCTTGATCGGTGTCCATTGGAGTGTGTTGGGGGTGGTGGGTTAGAGTTGATTGTAGATTTCGACGACGGGCTGGAGGTCGCGCTTGAAGGCGGCACGTTGCTCGCGCGTGGAGCGTTGCAGCCAGAGGCGTTCCTTCATGCGAGCCCAGAGCGCCACGAGCCGGTTCACATAGGGGATATGGTTCTCGATGCCGCGATCGGTGGGATCGGGATGGAGTTCCTCCGGCGTGAGCAGCCGGTTGGCGATGATGCTCTTGCGCAGCCGGCGGGTGGAGACGGGGCCGCTGTCGTCCTGGTGCGCCACGGCCACCTGAAGCCAGCGTTCCTGGTCGGTTTCGTTCAACCGCGCCACCGCCTTGTGATGCTCCCAGGAGAGTTGTTCGTTGCGCAACGAACGCGGCACGTTGCGTGAAACGTAGGCGTAGTTGGAAAGCGTGGTGCGGTCCAGGCCGGTGGCGGCGAGAGCGGTGTCATACAGGTCACCGCTGATGCGAGAGGGAGCCGCAGCGTCGTTCTCGAAGCCCGGCAGCCGTGCCTGGCCCCTGAAGTGATCCTCGCCATAGACGAGCCAGTCGCCGATGAGGAACGCGGCGCACTTGATCGCCTCGCTGAACTTGGGAGCCAGGCTGCGCCATTCCTCAAAGGAAAGCTCGTCGCGGATGTCCAACCCCGTGCGGGTGATGGCGAATTTCGGAGAGTCGGTGATGGAGAGGCTCATGCGGTGGATCGGAGGTTGAGGGTTCGGGCGGTGCGGTAACTGGTGCGCGCTTTGAGGCTTCTCATGGCGCGGCTGGGTTTCAGATTGAGGGCCTGAGTCAACTCCACGCAGCGTTTGCTCACGGCGGCGCGGGTGACGCCGTGCTGCTCGGCAATGGCGGTCATGGAATTGCCTTCGTAGGTGAGGCCGGTGACCAGGGCGAGGCATTCGAGGGAGAGACGGGCGTTATTCTGGCCGACCAGCTCACCCACCAGGCGGCGGAGGATGTCGTGGAGATGCTCGCCATCCGCAGGTTGAGGAGCTTGCGAGCATGATGAAGACGGCGCATCCGGTGCCGAGTCTGGCGCGGAATGCTCCGCTGCCTCGGGTTCATCGGAAGGTTCGTTTGATTCGTCCTCGTCATCAGCGAACTCGTCCTCGCACCGGGCGCGCGAGGAGGAGGCGGCATCGCGCATGGTGCCGCCCGAGGGGCCGGGGAGCGAGGGCGCATCCACGCCCATCGCCTCAAGCTTCTGCCGTTCGTCCACCGGGAGCGTGGCCACCCACTGCTCGTACTGCCGGCGGTAATCGTCGTCACGGGCGCGCTGGCGGGAGGCGTAGGAGGATGATGAGGAGGAATCACTCATGGTGGGGTGTGCGTGCGTCCTTTCACTTCTCGCCCCAGTGTTCGCAGACTCCGGCCTCCACCTCGATGGGCACCTGCGGAAAGAGTTCGGCCATCGCCTCGACCATCGTGGTCTGGACGATGAGGCGGACCTGCTCCGCCATCACCTCCGGTGCCTCCACGAGCACCTCATCATGCACGGTGGAGATGAGGTGTGCTTCTGCCGGGAGGCGCTCGGCGAGCATGACGAGCGCGCGTTTCATGCCATCGGCGCATCCGCCTTGAACCGGCGTGTTCACCAGTGCGGTGAAGCGTTCCCATTCGGAAGCCGTCTCCGGGATCAATCTGCGGCGACCCATCACCGTGCGCACTTCACGTGCTCCGGCATCAGCCTTGTTCCGGCTCTCGCCATGCCACTGGCGCAGCGAGCCGTAGGTGCGGAAGAACTGGCGGCGGATTTGTTCGGCCTGGTCGAGTTCAAGTTTCACGCCATAGCTGGAGGCTGCGTAGCGAACGAGGCCGGGAGCGGACTGTCCGTAAAGAAGGCCGAAGTTCGCGCTTTTGGAAATCTGCCGATCCTCCTTGGTCACCGCATTGAGAGCCTTGCCCAGAACCTCGGCAGCCGTCTGCTTGTGAAGATCCACGCCGTTGCGGTAAGCCTCGATCATCTTCGTTTCGCCCGCGATGGCCGCAGCGGCACGAAGTTCAACTTGCGAGTAGTCCGCCACGATGAGCTTGTTCCCGGCACCAGGCACGAAGCAGGAGCGCAGTTCGCCTCGGCCAATGTTTTGCAGGTTTGGATCTTTGGAGGAGAACCGTCCGGTGGCCGTGCCGGTGGGATCGAAGCGACCGTGGATGCGGCCATCAGACTTCACGCATTCGATGAGCGACTTCGCCTGTTGCGCGAGTTTTTCAGCGCCCCGGAACGCGAGGATGATCTGGATGATTTTGCCATCGTCGGCTGCTTTGAGCGTGTCCTCGTTGGTGTCCGCCACCTCGATCCCCTGCCCGGCGAGCGCCTTGAGGAGCTGCTGCGGGCTGGAGGGATTGAGCGCGGGCAGGCCAAGTTCGTTGCGCAACGAAGAGGCCATGCTGGCGGCGGAGGCGCGTGCCTTGGCTTCGATCTCGCGCAGCTTTGCCTTGTCCACGCCGATGCCTGCCATTTCCATTTCGACGATGACGGGCATAAGGGCGAACTCCAAGTCAGCCACGACGTCGAGCCTGGCGCGCTCGATCTCGCCCCAGAAGGTCGAAGCCAGTTCGTGCAGGTGGGCCACGTCACGCGCCGCATAGGCGAGCTGGTCGTCGATGAGGAACATCGAACCCCAGTCGGAGCGGCTGTGATCCGGGGCTGGAGGCACGCCGAGATAGCGATGCAGGCACTTGTTCAGGTCGTTACCTGGCTTTGTGCCCGCAGAGAGCAGGCGGGCCGCCACGAGCGTGCAGAACACGCGCATTGCTCGCAGCCCGCACTTCACCCGCAGCCAGAGCAGGTCGAACTTCGCGTTGTGAGCGATGATCTCCACCGATTCGAGAGCCGTCTTCAGTTCGCCGAGATCGTAGCCGAGGGTGCGCAGGTCCAGGAGCCAAGGCTGCCGGCCATCGACGCACAGCGCGAGTAGGCGGATGTCGCCGCTCCACGGGTCAAGGCCATCGCCTTTCCGTTCGCCATACGTTTCGATGTCCAGCGCCACGGCCCCGGCACCCCTCACCAGTTCCGCAATGCCCCCAAGGCTGCTGCGGTCGCCGATCAGTTCGGATGCCGCATGGGGGGTGGCCTTGGGTTTGGGGGTGGAGGTCGTGACTGACGTTGGGTGGCTGCCCCCCGAGGCGCTTGCGCTGACTTCAAGGAAGCGCATAGCGCGCGCGAATTCAGGTTGAGCTGAATCGCGCTCTCTCTTTAGAGAGATAGGAATTGGTTTCTCAGTTCCCAGGGAACGCGAGAAACGAGGCTCCAAATTCCGTTCCTTGGGAACGAGTTTGGAATGCACAGTACTGGCGTGAAAAGCCATCATAACTCGCCTCCTTGTCCGTTCGGGTTGCTGCCAAATTTCACCCCCTGCCAGCGGTCGTTCTGGAACTGCAGGATGCGGTATCGAGGATTGCGCAACAGGTCGAAGGTGCGGCGTGCGCGCTCCAGATCACAAGCTTCCCCCATGCCGGCCATCGTGGCGATGACGTGCCGGACCACCTCGCTCTGTGCAGGGTCCTTGGAATGCGCCAGCGGCGGCATGTTCTCAAAGAGCGGGCCGTATTTCTGGGCAATCCCTCCCCTGCGGTAGGTGGCTTGCGGGGCTTCCTTGGCTGCCTTTCCGGGCTGCTTGACCTTGGAGGCGTCGGCAGCCGCGTCCTTCTCGAAGCGCACTCCTTGCCAGCGGACCACGAACGGGTCCACCTGCGGCAGAGCGCGCAGTGTGAGATCGACCACGTAGGCGTCCTTCTGCTCGTGCGGTGTCATGGTGAGGATCACGTCGGGATCGCGCGCGAACACGCCGGAGCCGCCGATGCGGTCGATGGCATCCTTGCCGGCCTGGTTGCCTTTGGAGTAGTGCGCTCCAAATACCACCGCCGCGCCTGATTGGACGGCTAGCTGCTCGATCTCGTTGCAGAGAGTGGCGATGTCGCCCGCCTTGTTTTCGTCACGCTTGCCTAGGCCCTTGTAAATGGGGTCGAGGATGATGAGCGCGTAGCGGCTTTCCTTGATGCGCGCGAGTATCTTCGGAATGAGCACCGAGAAGTCGGTGGCATAACCGCGCAGGTTCCAGAGGTCGAACATGCTGTGGTCGGCGATGCCCTTGGCGGCGGCAATCGCGTTGAGGCGGTGCTGGAACGCAAAGTCGGGCAGCTCGAAGTTGATGTAGAGGACGCGGCCCTGCTTCGTCGGAAAACCCCACCACGGCTTGCCAGTGCTAACCGAGAGCATCATGTCGATCATGCTCCAGCTTTTGCGGGACTTGCTCGCCCCGCCCAGGATCATCTTCGATCCCTGGTGCAGCACGCCTGCAATCAACTGCGGCGGTTCCGCTTTTGGCGTGGCCATGAATTCGCTGCCCGGAATGATCTTGGGCAGGCCGTCAGGCGCATTGCTTATCTCCCACTCCGACCAGCCTGCGGCACCGAGATTGACGGCGAGCAGGCGCTGCTGGCGTTTCTCGCCGTCCACTGTTCGGAACCCATCAGGGCAGCGCGACAGGCGCGAGGGGTTCTTGTTCTGGCGGTCGAGGAACAATCCGCCGAACCAGTCCCACACGATGTCCACGCGGCGGCGGTATTCGGCCGCGTCAGGCGCTTCGACGCGCACCCAGGCGTGGAGGGATTTGTTGGCCGAGTCGATCACGGCGCTCACCGGCAGGCCGCTGGCGACGATGGCTCCATACTGGTCCTCCTTCGGGATCGGCTGACCCTTGTCGTCACGGTCAAACTCCACCAGCACGTGGCGGAACGAGGTGACGTCCTCGTTGCGTGTGCCGCCCGGGTTCACTGGGTTCACGCGGATGAACAACCCGAGCGGCGTGGAGAAGCACCGTTCAATGCCGCCTTTCTCCTGCACCTTTTTCAGCCAGTCACGCACGGAGAGGCTGACTCCACGCTTGGGAATGATGCCGCCATCCTCGTCCTCAGTGGCCGGGGCGATGGAGACATGCTCCTCCGGTTTGAAGCAGGTTTCGAGAACCTTCGTGAATCCACCTTCAATTGGCGGGGGCACCGGAATGGGTTGTGGACGCGGCTTGTCCGCAGCTTGCGGATTGTTTGTCCGCGCAGAAGGGCGGTGATCAGAGGAGGTAGCGTGACCTCCGCCAAGCGGTTCCCGAGCCGGATGAGCAAAGGCTGAATTGATGGTCTGGCTCGCCTCGCCGTCGCTGAGTCCGTCGCTCAGGGCGCGTGTGATGAGCATGGTGTGGGCTTGCTCTGCGGGCATGCCGGCGTCACGGAGCTGGCAGGCTGCTTCAAACAACTGGTGGTTGCGCTCGCCTTCCGATGCGCCGTTCTCAAGGTAGTGCCGCGTGCGCTGCGGCAGCGGCGGTCGGTCTCCGTTGGATCTGTATTTCATGGGTGGGTGGTTTTGGGAGTGAACCGGGTGTCCAGGAACTCGGAGGCTTCATTGAAGGAGGCGAGTTCGGGCTTGGGATGGCCGAGTTTGCGCAGCCAGCGCACCTGCTTAGCGGTGGCGAGCTTGAGATCGAGCCGCATGAAGATGCGGTCGAGAAGCGCTGCGGCGTGGCCCTTCATCAGCACGCTTGCCGGGTTGAGGCCGAACTTGGCGAGAAGCTGGGACTGCTTTGCCGTGACCGGGTCCGAGTGCCATCCCATGGTGGGCACGAACTCGGCGAGGCTTGGGTCATTGAGCGTGACCGCGAACTCCATCGCGTCGAACGTGCGGGAATTGCGCGTGCGATTCTGCTGGAGCTGTTCGACCAGTTTGCGGGTGCGGTCGGCGTTGGCGGCCGCCTGGGCCTGCTCCAGATCACCGTCCGCCCCGAGCGCCTCGGTGATGGCGTCGGCTTCATGGTCGTCAGCGGCGATGAGATGGGCGGGCTTGATGAGGCTGTGCCTCTCGGAGAGCCAGAGGAAATCGAGCAGAAGCAAATGATCCTTGCCCGGATGGAGCCGTGTGCCACGGCCGACGATCTGGCTGTAGAGCGATCTGATCTTCGTGGGCCGCAGGCATACCACGCAGTCGATGGACGGCTCGTCGTAGCCTTCCGTCAAAAGCATGGCGTTGGATAGCAGCGTGGTTTCACCGCTGCTGAACCGCTCCAGAATCTCCTTCCGGTCGGGGCTTCCACCGTCCACATGCTCGGCAGCGAGCCCGTAGTCACGACAGAACGCCGCGAACTTTCGGGAGCAGGAGATCAGCGGCAGGAACACCAGCAGCTTGCGGTGCCGATGCTCTGTGGCCAGCAGCCGGGCGATTTCCTCAAGGTAGGGATCGAGCGCGTGCCCGAGATCATCGGCGCTGTAATCGCCGGCCACCGTTCTCACGCCGTCGAGATTGATGCGCAATGGCACCGTCTTCACCTGGATCGGGCTGAGATAGCCCTGCTTGATCAGGTCGAGCAGCGTTATCTCAAACGCCACGTTTTCATAATAGGCCGACAGCGTGCGCTTGTCGCTGCGGTCAGGCGTGGCCGTCACGCCGAGCACGAAGGCGTTCTGATCGAAGTAGCGCAGCGTGCCGAGATAGGAGTCCGCGAGCGTGTGATGAGCCTCGTCCACCACGATGAGTCCGAAGTGATCGCGCGGCCAGCGGGAGCGCCGCTGCTCACGCATGAGCGTCTGCACACTGGCCACCACCACGGGTGCGTGGAGGCTGGCCTTGGATGAAGCCATCTCCACGTCCGCTTCCAGCCCGGTGGTGCGCATGATCTTGTCCACGGCCTGGTCGATGAGTTCCTCCCGGTGGGCGAGAATGAGCGCGTGCTTCGGCTGGTAGTGGGCGGCGAGGGAGGCGAACACCACGGTCTTGCCAGCGCCAGTCGGCTTCGTTGCAAGCTGCTTTTGGTAGTCTTGAAAGCCATGCGTGATGGCTTCAATTGCCGCGTGCTGGTAGGGCCGCAGCTCGATCAGCGGTTTAGAACGGGCGGTTTGCATCTGGCACTCCTCCTGTGGTTGAGGTTTGGGCGGCGGGCTGCGTGAGCCAGGCGGCCACCTTGTTGCGTTTCCGGCCCTTGTATTCCTCGACCATGAGGCGCACACGGCCGGTGCGTCCGATCAAGTCGTCGGCGATGACCTCCACGTCTTCGTCAGGCGTCACTGTCTCACCGGTGGCGACACGGAATGCGTCGATCTTCCAAAACGAGTTTGGCATGAAGACGAGGTGGTCGAAGAGGATCGCTCCCGAGGGCTCCACGCGGAGTTTGAGTTCGATCATGTCGTGTCCCTTCTGTGACACGGTTTCTTCGGCGTGGATGACTTCCACGGTGTAGTCTCCCGGTTCAACGAAGTCGGGGCGTGTTGCAATGTCGGATGCTTTGTAGGTAGGCATGATGTGCGGTGGGTTATTTGGTTTGGGGTTGAGTGGACAGTTGGGCAGAGGCGGCGCGCAGCGAGATGGTGGCCGGGCCGTGTTTGACGAGTTCCTCCGGGAAGGGCGCGTCGGCGGTGCGCTCCCAGAGATCGCGGAGCTTCGAGGCCGACAGATTGCCGTAGCTGGCGAGCACCTGGTTCAGTCCGAAGCGTTCGACGCAGGCGGCCACGTCCTCGTGACGGATGAACTGCGCGCCGCGCCGACTGGTGAGCTTCCAGCCGGGGATTGTGGCACCGGCCTGCAATCGTTGTTTGGCGGCGGTTTCCGCCTTCTCCCGCAACGCATCGAGCACATGACAGGCGGTGAGGAACCGTCCGAGATTGTTGTTGTCGGCAAGGACGGCCTCAAAGTTGAACGCGGGCTCGGTGGTGGAGATGGCCTGCGCGGCGAGCGTGAGCCGCGCAGGACAGGTGTCGCTCTTCGCGCACCAGGAGCAGTAGTCACAGACCGAAGGCTGCTTGTCCGGGTTCGTCCAGGCGGCCACGACCGAGTCCACGATCTGGCGCGCTTCTTCAAAGGTGAAGCGCAGCGTGACCACCTCCCGCCGGTCGCAGAAGAGCAGATGCGCGGTCCATTCGGAGGCGAAGTGCTGCTCCATGAGGCCGAGCGCGTAGGCCGCCATCTGCTCGCGGTAGTTGCGCTTCTGGCCGGTCTTCAGATCGGCATGGGCGAGACGTTCGGGCATGATGGCGTCCGCCGTGCCGATGTGATCGAAGCCGGGCACCGCGACGCGGCACTCATCTTCACGCGTGAGGATGGGTGATCCGCTGGAGAGCGCGGTGATCATCGTCACCGCCCATTCGACTGCGGCGAGATCTTCCTCCGTGGGTGGATGCACGAGATCGAGCGGGGCCGGATCACCGGCCATGCGGGCGCGGAAGATTGTGTCGAGCGAGCTGCCGCGCGCAGCGGCGGAGCCGGCGTTCGGCTGCGGTTCGTAGCACGGGCACACCGCCAGCTTGGGAAGATTGGAGGGACGCAGGGGCGTGCTCATGCGATCGGGGTGACCTCCGCGTTGAACTTCTCGACGGCTTCGAGGAACCCGATGGGATTGCCGAGAATGCGTGCCGCGTACTCGGGGTTGAGGTCATCGAAGGTGCCGTTCTCCTTGAGCTGGCTGCGTGCGATGAGGAAGGCTTTGGCGTCCGACTCGCGGCCCTTGACCAGTCCGGCGAGTTTTTCGCCAATGGAAGGTTCGGCCGTTGCGACCACCGGAGCGCTCACCTCACCGAACACCTTCGCGATGGCCTCGTAGGTGAAAGGGAGCTTCTCTTCGAGGCCATGACGGTTCTTGGCATCCCACGCAGCGGTGTGGGTGGTGTGCAGAACGCGCTCCCGACCGCCCACGCCACGACGCTTGCCCTGATCATTCTCAGCAACGCGGGTGACGTAGTTGGCGAAAAGTACAACGTCCGCCCATTCCTTGACGAGAGGGGCCACTTGCTTGCTGAGTTTGAGTTCAAAGCGGTCGTAGCTGCCGGCGGCATCGGGCATCTCAAACTTCTTCACCGTCGAGTGGGCCAGCAGGATGATGTGCATCCCGCGCTTGAGCAGCACATCGAGGCTGGCCAGGAATTTGGCCATCTCTTCCGCCACGATGACGTGGCCCTTGCCGTAGCCAAAATCCTCGATGCTCTCCTTGCTGGCGCGGCGGCAGACGAACTCGGCGAGGCGTTTTTCCAGCCAGTCGATCGTGTCGATCACGAGCGTGCGGAACTCGTGCGGTTCCGTGGCGAGTTGATTGATGATGGCCAGGATGTCCTCCCACTTCTCAGCGACGAGACGGGCCACATCGAGGTGGTCGGTGCCGCCCTCGGTGTCGAGGAACACGGGATTGGGTGCCTGGGAGGCGAGTGTCGTTTTGCCGACGCCCTCCGGGCCATAGGCAACGGCTTTTTGGGGACGGGCGACGCGCCCGCGACGGAGCATGGATTGCAGGGTGTTTTTCATGGGATGGTGGTTTGGATTTGGGTGAGGTGTTGGAATGCGGAGTGAAGGAGCCAGCCGAGGACGATCCCGGCGATGAGGAGGCCGGGCTGCGGCCTCCAGGGTTTGCCGGAACGCAGCCGCAGAGTGGGCCGCAAGTCCGCAAGCTGCGGGTAGTGTTGATGAATTTTTGGAGTCATTGCTTTTTCTTTTTGAAGGAGAAGCGTTTCATTGATCCGCCTTCGAGGAAGAGGCTGTGCCGGGCGATCTCGGCGGCGTCTTCGCCGTTGTGGTCGGCGATATCCCGGAGCTGGCGCTGGCGCTCGAACTCGAGGGCGATCAAATAATCGAGATCTTCCACCGGCATTGAGGTGTGCCACAAGCCGTCGGCGGTGCGGGTGATGCTCACGCTCACCTTGCGCGGCTTGTCGGGCAGGGCGGCGCGGCGCGGGGTGTAATGGATTGTGTCGGCGTCGGTCATGGCTCAGGCGCGGGTTGGGAATTCCTTGGCGAGGTCCGTAGCGGCGCATTCCGCGTTGTCCTCGTCACCGTGGGTGGCGATCTCGGTGAGCTGACGTTGCCGTTCGTATTCGCTGGGATCGCGGGTAAGCCAGCAAAGACGTCCGTCGGCACGCGCTTGCCGCGCTTGCAGCCACAGTTGGTCTCGCGCCACGTCATCGCTGATCTGAGCAGCAAAGACAGGCTGCCTGGAGTCGTTGATGAGGTTGCTGATGACAAAAGTTCCCACCGGCAACTCAAGCAGCAGGGAGCGGGTCAACCGCTTTCGCGACAACGTGTTCATGGAGTCTCGGGGGTTTGATGCCGGCCCTTGCGTTCGATCTCCCTGCTGAGGCACTGTTCCACAAGGCTGCTAAGGGAGCGGTGATCGTTGAAGGCCAACTGTTCCGCACGGCGACGAATGTCCGGCAACAAAGTAAGGCTTACACGCTGGCGCTTGGTGTCTTTGCGAGGACGGCCACCGGAACTTTGGCTGCGTTGCGGAATGCGGGACATGATTCCGCACACTCTACACACTTATACACACGAACAATTTATTTTTGACTTGAAATCAAAACATGCGCATGAATACTCACACTATGTCCACGCCCCGTCCCAACAAGGAGAGAGTCAATATTTCCGTGAACCCCCAGGTGCATGGGCGGTTCAGCCAGCTTGCCGAGCGCAACAGCCAGTCTGTTTCCGGTATTCTCAACGATTTGATGATAGTGTATTGCGGGCCATCGGAGGCGGATGATGATTCCACAGCCAGCCCGCAGGTCATCCAGCGCCTGCGCCAAACCCTCATGGTATCCGAGCGCACTGTGCTTCAGCGTGTGGTGAGGAGAATCGCTATTGAAGCGGGCCTTGAGGACATTGATCTGGATGAATCAGATCCAACAAGCATTGTGAAAATCCCCGAGAAGCACGTCACCGAGTGGATCGGTCAGGTTGCGAAGATCAGGACGGGAGTGCGGCTGACTTTTAACCTCGCTCAAGAGCCCGACATCGCACTGGGGCAGTCCCTCATGTTTCGTGGAGCGTCCAAATGTGAGCGCGTGATTCTGGTTGTTCCCTGTCGCCTTGGAGTTTCGCAATCGGTTATTCATGCAACTGAACAAGCCGGCCTCGAAGTCTGTGGTGTAGATGCACTTGAAAGCCTTTTGCGGCAGCGCGTGAAGCGTGACGACTCAGAAGAAACTCCTGATAGTGACGGGCGAAAGCGGGTCCGCGACGCCGCCAAAGAGCTAGAACGCATGAAGACGCGGCGCAAAAGGAGTTCTGCCAAGGCCTCAAAACAACCCGCCTGACACAGCACGCCGTGGCTACCCACGAACCTCTCTTTGGACCGAATCCTGTGCAACGCACGGTAGAACAGTTACGCCACGACTGTGTGGAGGCATTCGATTGCTCTACGCAGCGTCCACTCATCATGGAGGGGGTCAGCACTTGCCACGACCAAATAAAGGGCGCGTCTCTCACCGGTGACATGTGGGTTGGGGGAGAATTCGTCACTGCTGACCCAGAGCCGGCCAGTGCGATGGTATTGTTAAAAGTTCCTGCCAGTGTCCATGTCACAGGACGCCAAACTTCCACGATGGAGTGGCTTCGCGGTGAGCATGCAAATGCGGAATACTTTTGCGAAACATACTGCCTTCACGAAGTCCTTCCGACTGACGAATGCTATGATCTCTACCGTGAAACGGAGGCTGCAATCCGTGAGGAATTTTCCATGCACCAGGACGGCTCCCTTCGTGGCTACGCTGTCATCTCCATTTGAGCACATGAGCGAAGAATTCGATCATCGCATTGCACGGTTCGATGGAATCATCCAACGAAGCGAATCCGTGTTGAAGGACCGGCCGGACCAGGCCGCGTTGCGCCTTAACCTTGGCACCGCACGCTCTTTGCGCGACCTGCTAAGGCGTAGGCAGTTGATGGCTGAAGAGGGGGTGCTCTTGTCGTCTGGAGTTACGCCGTATCATGCCAAATTCTTTGCGGCTGAATTGCTGCGACGGACACCAGACGGCGAGGATCGTTTCGCGAGCACGCTCATGGATGCCAAGGTTGACTTGAACCCTCACCAGGTAGACGCCGCGCTGTTTGCATTTCGATCCCCTCTCTCGCAAGGCGCACTGCTGGCGGATGAAGTCGGACTGGGCAAGACAATAGAGGCCGGGCTGGTGCTCGCGCAATTTTGGGCCGAGCGCCGCCGTCGCATCCTCATTATCGTGCCAGCGAGCTTACGGATGCAATGGCGCCAGGAACTGGAGGACAAGTTTCATCTCCGCTCGCTCATCCTGGAAACGAAATCCTTCAACACCGATGTAAAAGCTGGCATCCCGAATCCATTCGACCGTCCGCAGGACGATCCGCGCATCGTCATTGTTTCCTACAACTTCGCGCGCAACAAATCAGCGCAAGTGGCGGCTGTCCCATGGGATCTGGTCATCATGGATGAGGCCCATCGGATGCGCAATGTTTACAAAAAAGGCAACAGAATTGCGCGGGAGTTGCGAGATTGCTTGAAGAACAGGCGCAAGATTCTACTCACGGCAACGCCACTGCAAAACACCCTGATGGAGCTCTATGGCCTGGTGAGCTTCATTGACGACTATTTGTTTGGCGATCCCAAGAGCTTTGCGTCACAGTTTACCAACGGTGACAGCAACTTCACTGAATTGAAAGCGCGACTCGCACCAGTGTGCAAACGCACATTGCGGAAAGACGTTCAGGAATATGTTCAGTTCACCAAGCGTGTTTCGCTCACAATCAAGTTCCGGCCCACGGACGAGGAGCATCAGGTCTATGAGATGATCTCCAGCTATTTGCAGCGCGCTTCGTTGCAAGCGTTGCCATCGAGCCAGCGGAGCCTGATGACGCTGGTGCTGCGAAAGCTCCTGGCTTCATCCACTTTTGCAATCGCGGGTGCCCTTGAGTCCCTCGGTCGGAAACTGCGCGAGCGGCTTATCGAAAATGCGGATGCCGCGAAGAAGGCCGAAGAGTTGCGCGAAGAACTCGCCGGAGACTTCGAGGAGTATGACGACATCCAGGAAGAGTGGGATGATGAGGGGGTGCCTTCTGAATTTCTCTCGCCTGATGACATCACTGCGATCGAGGATGAGATTGCTGAACTAGATGCTTTTCGCACTCGCGCCACAGCCATCGTGGAGAATGCGAAGGGCCAGACTGTGCTCACAGCTCTGGAGAAGGGCTTCTCGGAAGCCGCCCGCAACGGTGCAGCGCAGAAGGCGATCATCTTTACGGAATCCCGACGCACCCAGGAGTATTTGGTTCGTATTCTGGAGAAGACACCATACGCAGACGGCATTGTGTTGTTCAATGGCTCTAACAGCGATGCTCGTTCCCAGAAGATTTACCGCGACTGGCTGAAGCTCCACGCCAACTCAGACCGCGTCACCGGCTCCCGCACTGCTGACAGTCGCGCGGCACTCGTTGATTATTTCCGTGACCGAGGCCAGATCATGATTGCGACTGAGGCTGCGGCAGAGGGGATTAACCTGCAGTTCTGCTCGCTGCTCATCAATTACGACCTCCCGTGGAACCCTCAACGGATCGAACAACGCATCGGTCGCTGCCACCGTTACGGGCAGAAGCATGATGTCGTGGTTGTGAACTTCCTCAATGAACGCAACGAAGCCGACCAGAGGGTGCTTCAACTGTTGGAAGAAAAATTCCAACTGTTCAGCGGAATATTCGGGGCCAGCGACGAAGTGCTCGGTGCGATTGAAAACGGAGTCGATTTCGAGCGCAGGATTCTCGACATCTACCAGCGTTGCCGCACGCGGGAGGAAATTCAGACGCAGTTCAATTTTTTGCAAGACGATCTCAGGGAGAAAATTCAATCCACCAAGAACGAGGCCCATCAGCGGCTCATGGACAACTTCGACACCACCGTGGTAGAACGCCTGCGAAGTCTCAAACATGAAGGGCAGGCCGCCGTCCATCGGCACGAACGCTGGCTGTGGGATGTGACCCGTCACGTCTTGGGCAACCGCGCAGCCTTTATGCCGGATCGCTTTGCCTTTATTTTACATGAGAGCCCGCTGCCGGATCAAGTCCCGACTGGTTACTACTCGCTCGCGCGTCACGGGAGTAGCGGACACACCTACCGTTTCGGCGGAGAATTCGCGCAGCATGTTTTGCAGCAGGTCACCCAGCAGCAGCTTCCTCCCGCGAGCCTCGTCTTTGACAGCGCCAGCCCTGGTGTGCGCATCACTCCGCTGCGGGAGCGTCGCGGCAGCAGTGGCACGCTCCTTCTCAGTCGTGTCTCAATGGACTACTCAGACAAAACCGGTCATGATGAGGTGATTCTCTCTGCTGTCTGCGATTCAGGCGAAGTATTGGATGACGAAATGGCCCGCGACTTGTTCCGGCTGCCCGCAAAGGTCGAGCCGCAGGTTAATACACCTGACATTGCGCCGCTCGCGGCTCATCGTGATGAGCGTGCCAACGACATTTTCAGCAAGGCTGATCAACGTAATGCCGAACTGTTTGAGCAGGAAACGACCAAACTCGATGGCTGGGCGACGGATATGAAGAAGAGCCTTGAAGCGGAATTGAAGCAACTCGACCAAGAGATCGCCGATGCGAAGCGGCAGGGCAAGACCGCGCCCAGTCTCGCCGAGAAAATTGAATGGCAGCGCAAGCAGAAAGCCTTCGAGCAGCGCCGAAAAGAACGCCGCCGCCAGCTTTACGATGAGCAGGACAAGGTGGACGACCGGCGCGGCAAGCTCATTAATGAAGCCGAGGAAAAGCTCCGCCAGACGCGCAGCGTTGAGGAACTCTTTGTCATTCGCTGGAAGATTGCATGAGTGAGGAAACACCAGCCACGCTCGATGTGCCGGAGGTTGAACCGTTCGAGTTCGAGCTTCCCACTGGCTACCGCGTGCGCGTCGCCGCGATGGTTGTGAAGCAGACGCCAATGATGGAGGACTATCTGCGCGGTGCCGGCGTGTTGGAAATTTGTGTCGTGCGCGTGTATTGCAACCAGGATCATCACCTCAACCGCATGGTGCTCATGCACGAGTTCCACGCATCCTCGGAGTTCGAACCGCACGTCCTGCCGCGTGTCTGGGAGTGGCTGGCGGGGTTTGTAGCTCAACGGCTTCATCTGGAATTTGAATCGCTGGATGACTTTATTGAAGCACTGGAGAACGAACTCTCCCGTGGCACGTTCGAGGAGGAGGAAGCTGTGGAGCACATTGAGCACATTCCGGAGATCTGCGAGCCGGAAGCGTTTGACCACGAGGACGACTCCATCCACAACGACCAGAACGAACCATCTGGCCCCGACACACTCGGGAGCCGCACCTGAATCATGCCTGCGCCGAAGCAAAAACTCGAACTCAATTGGATCGGCAAGGAAGTCCGCCCGAAATTGGAGCCGCGGATCCTGCTATGCGATCCGGAGAAAAGCTACCACTCACCGCACCGCGTCTCGGCGAATGACATCTTCGACAACACTCTGATCCACGGAGACAATCTGCTTGCTCTCAAAGCCTTAGAACAGGAATTCACGGGCAAGGTCAAGTGCATCTACATAGACCCGCCCTTCAACACAGGACAGGCATTGGAGCACTACGACGATGGCGTCGAGCATTCGATATGGCTCTCCTTGATGCGAGACCGATTGGAAATTCTTCATCGCCTGCTTTCAAATGACGGTTCAATTTTCGTCCACATAGATGACAACGAACTGGGTTACTTGCTGGTCCTGATGGACCAAATTTTCCAGCGTGCCAATCGCATGTCCGTAATCGCCTTCAAGCAGGGGGCTCCAACAGGACACAAGGCCATCAATCCTGGATGTGTGACGACAACGAATTTCATTTTGCTTTACGCCAAGCAAAAGGCAGCGTGGAAGCCGAAGCGTCTATTCACCGGTCGCGAACGAGATAATCGCTACAATCAATTCTTGCTGAACCCCGACGAGCCGTTTCCGAAATGGCAGTTTGTGACGCTTACACGTGGCTTCGCTCAGCACCTCGGCGTAACAGAAAAGGAGGCGCGCGCCCGCGCGAAGGCAAGCCCGGCTATCCTTGATGAGTTTGTAATTCAGCACGCGAACCATGTCGTTCGTTTGGCTCAACCGGATTACGACGCTGTGAGTGAAGCGGCGCGTAAAATGATCGACGAATCTTCCGCCCAAGCTGATCACATCTTCAAATTGGATCGAGAGAAACACTCCGATATGTATTTCGTCGGTGGTGAACGCATTTTATTTTATCGCGACAAGCTAAAGAACATCGATGGGGAACTTGTCGCAGGCGAGCCGCTTACAACTCTCTGGGATGATCTACTTTCAAATAACCTTCACAATGAAGGCGGGGTCGAGTTCCCGAAAGGCAAAAAGCCTGAAGCTCTCATCAAACGCGTTCTAGACCTCACCACAGAAGAAGGCGACCTAGTTTTGGACTCGTTCGGCGGATCAGGCACTACAGGAGCAGTTGCTCATAAGATGAAGCGGCGCTGGATAATGGTCGAGCTGCGCGAGCACTGCAAAACCCATGTGCTTCCAAGGATGCGAAGGGTGATTGATGGAACTGACCTGAGCGGAATCACAAAGGCTGTTAGCTGGAAGGGCGGCGGCGGTTTTCGCTACTACCGGCTCGCGCCGTCGCTCGTGGAGATGGACCGCTGGGGCAATGCAGTCATCAACAAAGCCTTCAATCCTTCCATGCTCGCGGAAGCCGTGTGCAAACTGGAGGGCTTCACCTACGCCCCAAGCGAGACCGTCTGGTGGCAGCACGGACATTCCAGTGAACGCGATTTCATCTGGGTCACCACGCAGAACCTGAGCCGCGAGCAGCTTCAGCAGCTCAGTGACGAGGTGGGTGCGCATCGCTCCCTTCTCGTGTGCTGCTCCGCTTTCCGCGCCCGCGCAGACATGTTTCCAAACCTGACGCTAAAGAAAATCCCCAAGGCTGTCCTGCACCGCTGCGAATGGGGTCATGACGACTATAGCCTCAAAGTGGAGAACCTGCCCGCAGCCCCGCCCAAGCCGGGAGAGTTGTTTTCCGATGCCGACCTTGCTTCGCCATCAACCGCTACTGCTGCTCCCAAAGCCGTGCCGACCGCGCGCCGTACCGCTACAACCCCTCAGGCGAAAACGGCGGGCAACCGCATGGCGCAGAAAAGAAAGACCGAGACGAAGAAGACAGCAACGAAGCGCCGCTAATTCTGAAAAACGCCATGCACCGCCAAGTCAACTCGATCTCCGGCCGTCTCAGCCTGCGCCCGCCGCAACGCGAGTCGCTCGAAATCCTCGATCGGCTCACAGAAATCACACCACCCCGCAAAGCCGCAGACATCGCCGCTGCACTTTCCATCATCCAGGCCGAGTATCCGAAGGTGACGGACTTTGAACGTGACTTTCCCTCACTATGCTTCTCACTCGCCACCGGAGTGGGCAAAACTCGACTCATGGGTGCCTTCATTTCCTACCTCCACCTGGCACATGGACTGAACAACTTTTTCGTGCTCGCGCCGAACCTGACGATTTACAACAAGCTGATCGCTGACTTCACGCCGAACACTCAAAAGTATGTCTTCAAAGGCATCGCCGAGTTCGCCACCGAACAACCCGAGATCATCACGGGTGACAATTACGACCAGCGAGTGGGCGGGTTCGAGGCGTGGATGCGCGTAAAGATCAACATCTTCAACATTTCCAAGATCAACAGTGAAGTGCGCGGAGGCAAGGCTCCACGTATCAAACGCCTTTCCGAATACATCGGGCAGAGTTACTTCGATTATCTCGCGGGCCTCGAAGATCTCGTGCTGCTCATGGACGAATCGCACCGCTACCGCGCGAGTGCCGGCATCCGTGCGATCAACGAGCTGAAGCCCATCTTGGGTCTGGAATTGACCGCCACGCCCTTTGTGGAGGTTGCCGGTGGAGCGGTGCCGTTCAAGAACGTCGTGTATGACTATCCGTTGGCCCGTGCGATGGCGGATGGCTTTGTGAAGGAGCCGGCGGTGGTCACGCAGAAGAATTTCGATCCCACTCAGTTCAGCACCGAGCAACTGGAAAAGATCAAGCTGGAAGACGGCATCCGCCTGCACGAAGCGACAAAGGTGGAACTGGAAACCTATGCGCGGCAGGCAGGGCGGCACGTCGTAAAACCATTCGTGCTGGTGATCGCCCGCGACACTGCTCATGCGAGGTCGCTCCTGGTGTTGCTGGAGAGCGAGGCGTTTTTTGAGGGTCGCTACCGAGGCCGCGTCATTCAGGTTGATTCAAGCACGACTCAATCTGGCGAGGAAAAGGAGGAGATCGTTGAGCGGCTCATCAAGGTGGAGAGTCCCGACGAGCCGACAGAGATTGTCATCCATGTGAACATGCTGAAAGAAGGATGGGACGTGAACAACCTCTACACGATCATCCCTTTGCGCGCCGCAAATGCACGGGTGCTCATTGAGCAGAGCATCGGACGTGGCTTGCGCCTGCCTTACGGCGCACGCACTGGTGTTGCGGCGGTTGACCGGCTGAACATCGTGGCGCACGACAAGTTCCAGGAAATTGTAGATGAAGCAAACCGCGGCACATCTCCAATCCGGCTGCAGCAGCTCATCCTTGATCCAGTGAAGGACCTGGCGAAGACCCGCACCGTTATATCCGAACCGTTGCTGACACAGAAGATCACTGTCACGGAGGTTGACGGCTCTACCACGCCTCCATTTTTCCAGAACGAAGAAGAACGAAAGATTGCACAAATCACCGTCGAGGTCATAAAACGACATGAGGCGCTGCCTGCCGCAACGTATCTGGAACGGAAGGAAGTTCAGTCAGTCATCCTGAGAGAAGTAGCCGAACTTTACCATGCTCCGGTGCAGCAGGAGTTCGAGGCCATTGTGCAGCCTCCGGATCTTCCAGCGGTTGTGGCAAAGACATCAGCGCTATTCGTGCAGCAGACCATATCAATTCCACGCATTGTGGTAGTGCCAAAAGGTGAAGTGACCACTGGATTCAATGCTTTCAAGCTCGATTGCTCCTCCGTACGCCTCCAGCCAGTGGAGCATGATCTGCTCATCAAAATGCTGCAAACCGGTAAGCTCGATGTCCTCAAAAGCGACGGCAGCACCACTCCCGAGGCGCGACCCGAAGATTACCTCGTGCGGTCACTCATGGATTACGATGATGTGTCATACGACGACCACGCCGAATTGCTTTACGACCTTGCAGGCCAAATGACCGCCCACATCCGCAGCTACCTTTCGGACGAGGAGGCGGTGAACGTGATTCGTTATCATCAGCAGGATCTCGCACGTAACATCCATGTCCAGATGCAGGCGCACCACTGGGAGAGGGCTGCCGCGTATGAGGCCAAAGTCAGCAAGGGCTTCGTTCCTCTCAAGCCCAACGCCTACACAGCCGAAGGCGCGGTGAGGAACTTTCGTCTAACCGTGGATGATCCGGCAAGCATTCGTCGCTACGTCTTCGGTGAATTCACTAAATGCCTCTATCCAGTGCAGAAATTCGACAGTGACACAGAACGCCGGTTCTCTGTCATATTAGAGGACGACGGACAGGTGACCAAATGGTTCAAGCCGGTGTCCGGCCAATTTCAGATATATTACTCGAAATCAGATGCCTATGAGCCGGATTTTGTAATCGAAACTAAAACCACGCACTTCCTCTGCGAGCCAAAGCGCGCGGATCAAATCGGCACCGATGAAGTAAACGCCAAGAAGGATGCCGCGGTGGAGTGGTGCAGCCAAGCCACTGCCCACGCAAAGCTACATGGCACAAAACCCTGGCACTACCTGCTAATCCCGCACGACGCCATCAAGGATAACATGACTCTTGCGGGACTGGCCTCTCAGTATTGCCAAGCATCGAACTGACGACATGCCGTACTGCCCATAGCATCCGGGCGGTGTTGTGATAACGCTCATGTCGCATCGCGCGAAGCTAGTTTGATTTGACGCCCACCTTCGTTCTGGTGATCACTTCACGCTCACGCAGCCCCTCCAGCCTCTCATCGCCGAAGCCACCCGCTACGCCCGCTTCACCATGAAGACGAGCGGCTTTCTGGCTCCGATAATGAGGGCATCCACGGATCAAGGACTGATTCTCTTCAGCCCGGACCGATTGAGCGACACGGGTGCGAAGGATGATTTTGCCAACAAGGTCCGGCTGATCACTGCGTCGTATGGTGTTTCTGCCGTCGTGCTCATCCTGGAATCCTGGATCACGAAGGCGAAGGCAGGTGAGAAGCTGGACACGGAGACGCCGCCCTCGGAATCGCATGATCGGGAGGAAGTAGTGGTGCTGATCGGTCAGGCTCCGCAGGGCAACATCACTCACCTCCTGCCCATTCATCGTCTTGGTAACGGCAAATTCTGGAATCTGGGTGATGCTCAAGAGATGGCTGCTGACAGTTTTGAGGGCCGGTTTGCCGGCTTGCTGCCTCCGAAGCCGGTGGACGAAAAGACGCGACAGATGGGACGAGTGCTGCTTGAGGCGATGGGCGTGAAGATTGGGAAATCTGAGGGGAAATGAGCGCATTGTCATGTAACTCTTTGCTGTTTGATTGTATGTGTGGACGCCTGAATCAATTGGAGTTGTTTGCGTGGGCTGGCATCAAGCTTAAGCTTAACCGTCGCAAGAAGAAACAGCGCGAAGACAAACGGTCGGAACGAGGGTTTCGCTACAACATCTGCCCGACCGATTACGCCGATGTCGTGACAATGGAAAACGGCGGCGACGACGTGGAGGTCGAGAAAATGCGTTTCGGGTTGATTCCTTCCTGGGCAAAAGGCAGCAAACCGGAGGTGTGGAAAAAGTTCATGCTGACATTCAATGCGCGGAGCGAATCCGTGTTCGACCTCTCCTCGTATCGAGGGCCGATTCGTCGTCAGCGTTGCCTCGTGCCCGTGTGCGGCTGGCATGAATGGCCCGATAGAACCACGCCATACTACATCCATCGGGTGGACAATGAGCCGCTGCTGCTGGCGGGCATTTGGGATTGTTGGGATAGCTCCGATCCTGCCGATGAGGAAACCGGGGCGGTGGTCACGTCGATGAGCGTCATCACCACGCCACCGGGCCGCTACATGGCGAAGTTTCATGATCGAAGCCCGCTCGTGCTGGAAGGCGAGCGCGCCCTCGAATGGCTTCAGCCGGGCTTGGAGAAGGAGGACATTCAAGACTTTCTCCGCCCCTATGACAGCGACCAACTCGAAGCCTATCGGGTGTCAACGGTGGTGAACAAGGCCACGAATAAAAACGAGGAAGTGATTCAGGCGATAGAGCCTCCGGTGCCGCAGGATTGACTCGCAGCAATCCAGCCCCATTCAAATCACCTCTACGCAAGAAGCTCCGCGACCCATGCGGGAACCTGCTCTGTGGCCGGTCCCGTCAGGTGGCGGTCAAAGTGCCCGGAGGCTTCCGTCACGGCGTTGTTAATCTCGATGGTTTCCGCCCCGGCTAGTTTTGCCTGACGCACAAATCCGGCAGCCGGATAGACCACACCGGAGGTTCCAATGGCGACAAATAGATCAGCTCGTTGGAGTGTCCGCTCGATCCGGTCCATTTCAAAGGGCGCTTCGCCAAACCAGACGATAAGCGGACGGAGAAAGCCAGCCTGTTCGCAGGACGGACAGGGAGTGTCGATGCTCACATCACCGCCGCACCGCACGACCTTCCAACAGTTTTCACATCGCACCTTCCTCAATTCGCCGTGCATGTGTATCACGGATGGAGTCTCCGCCTGTTCGTGCAGGTCGTCCACGTTCTGGGTCACAAGCACCACCTCACCGGGGTAGGACTGCTGCAACCGAGCAATCGCATAATGGGCATCGTTGGGTTCTGCCTTCCGAAGCGCGGCACGCCGCTGGTTGTAGAACTCATGCACCAACCAGGGCGTTCGTGCGAAGGCTTCCGGCGTGGCAACTTCCTCAATACGATGGCCTTCCCAAAGACCATTTACATCGCGGAACGTAGGCAAACCCGATTCTGCGGATATTCCGGCACCCGTGAGAATGACGATGGTCGATGGCTTGCTCATAGCGGTGTTCCGGCCAAGCATTTGGTGACGTGTGACCTCGCGCAACCTGATTGCTGACGCTTTCGATCAGATGCGCTTGAATGTGTTCAATTGAACATTTATGGTCTTTCATGCTCACCCTTCATCAAACCAAGTCTCTGCATTCGTTGTGGCGCACGCTGTCGCAGTCGTGGCAACGGTTGAACGTGCCGCTGCTCGGCAGCATCGCAGCGGGCCGCGCGGAGCCGCAGGAAGCGCGGCAGGAAGGCTGTCTGACGGTGGACGCAGAGCTGATGCGCCTGCCCAAAAACGCACGCACCTTTGCTTTGGAAGTGCGCGGGGACTCCATGACCGGCGCGGGCATCCTGGCAGGTGACATGGTCGTCATGGAGTTCCGCGAAGCGCGGCATGGAGACATTGTGGCGGCGCTGATTGACGGCGAGACGACTTTGAAACGCTACCTCGTTCATGAAGGTGTGCCCTACTTGAGGGCATCGAACCGAAAATACCCTGACCTGATTCCCGCGCAGGAGTTGGTGATCCAAGGCGTGATGGTGGCGCTGCTGCGACTTCCCCAGAGATGATGCGCCATGATCGTTCACTACGATGCGGACGCTTTCTACGCCTCCGTGGAGCAGGCGGCTGACAAGAAGCTGCGAGGGAGGGCTGTGGCGGTAGGCGGCGAGCGGCGCGGGATCATTGCTTCTGCCAGCTACGAGGCCCGGCGCATGGGCATCTACACACCGATGCCAACGGCAAAGGCGCGCAAGCTGTGCCCCAGCCTCATTGTGTTGCCGTGTGACTTCGACCTCTACGAGCGGTTCTCGCGGCTGATGTTCTCGTATGCCTACGACTTCACGCCACTCGTTGAGCACACATCGATAGATGAATGCTATCTCGATTTGCACGGTGCGAGGCAAACGCGCGCGAGCGATGCAGCGGCGAAGATGCAGAGCGCCATCGCGCAGAGCTTGAAGCTTTCCGTCTCCGTCGGCGTGGGGAGCAACAAACTGGTTTCACACATCGCGAGCAAGCTGCGCAAACCGCATTGCTTCATCGAAGTCTCGCCCGGCCATGAACAAGGGTTTCTCTGGCCGTTGGAAAATAAATGGCTGCCCTCAGTAGGGCCGCAGCTCGCCGCGACACTGAACACGGCGGGGTTGCGAACGGTTCGTCACATAGCCGGAACACCGGTGGAGGAACTTGCTTTGCTCGTGGGCAAACAAGCTCCCGTATTGCACGGCTATGCGATGGGATGTGATCCTCGTCCGGTTGTGTGCGAGGCACCCGAAGCCAAGAGCTACGGCGAGCAGGAAACCTTCAATGCTAACACCACCGACGAGACTTTCATTCTTGCCCGTTTGCGCACGATGGCTGACTCGCTCATGCGACGGGTCAGGGCAGACGGCAAGAGCATTCGCGGCGTGACGTTGCGTCTGCGCTACAACGACATGGACGAGGTGCAACGCTCCGCCACGCTGGAGGAACCGACGGCATTGGAAGGTGATGTTTATCCACTGCTGTCCGGCCTGCTCAAACGAGCGTGGGAGCGGCGCGTGAGCGTGCGCCTCATCGGCCTGCGGTTCACCAAGGTTTACGAAGCCAGCCTCCTCTCATGGCTGCCGCTGGAGCCTGCGGACATGGCACGATCACAATGGCAAAAGCTGGCCTGTGTCGTCGATGCGCTTCGGCACGAACGCCTCAGCATCATGCGCGGACATGATCTCTGGTTGAAGATGAATGGTGATGTCGGGCGCGAGCAACTGCCGAAACCTCAGCCTTTGGCAAAAGCCACGGCTCCTGCGACGAACCGCGTATTGCGTGAGCGGCCATCAAGCGGGCAAATCATCGTTCGCACGCCAGCGGACTGCCGCGCGGTGCCTGCGTTGAATGTGCGGAGCTGCTACAGTTTCCTCGATTCCGCGCTGACCATTCCCACCATCATCGAAGCGGCGGCAGCGCACGACGTTCCCGCCGTTGCCATCACCGATCCGGGATTGTATGCGGCGGTGCCATTCTTCCAGGCAGCCAGCGCGGCGGGCATCAAACCCATCGTCGGCGCGGAGCTGCGCTGCGGGAAGCAACGCCATCTCGTCTATGCACAGAACACAAAAGGCTATCAAAACCTTTGCCGTCTGCTCTCAAACGACATCACGCCTGCTGTGTTGAACGACTGCCGTGAAGGAATCCTCTTCGCGTCTGCCGACAGTGAAAGCGTGGCACTGCCTGAAATCCGCTACCGCGACGCGAACGACCGGCAGTTCTTCGCGGTGTTGCAGAGCATGAAGACGCTCACCCTGCTGAACGAGCGCCACCCCGAGAAACGACGCGGGGACTTCGCCTTCCACGCCCCTGCCGAGTGGGGCCGTCGCTTCACACTGCAAGCCATGCAGGCAGCGAGGGAGATCGCGGAGCAATGCGAGTTCACCTTTGATTTCAAGACACTGCGGTTTCCTCGCTACACACCGCGCGATGGCAGCACGCCAGCCAGCATGTTGCAACGTCTCGCTCAAGACGGCTTGCGGTGGCGCTACGGGGCCAAAGCCGCGCAGCACGACGAGCAGTTGCGTGAGGAACTGTCGATCATCGGTGAGGTGGGATACGACGATTATTTCCTGACGGTCTGGGATATGCTGCAAGAATGCCGCGCGCAGGGCATCGGCTGGATTACTCGCGGCAGTGCGGCTGACTCTTTGGTGTGCTACGCGCTGGGCATCAGCAACGTGTGTCCGACCCGCTTCGAGCTGTATTTCCGGCGCTTTCTCAACCGGGACCGAATGGCGCTGCAAAAGCTGCCGGACATCGACATCGACTTCGCGCATGATCGCAAGGACGACGTGGTGAAGCTGCTCCTCGCACGGCACGGGCCGGAGCACGCGGCCATCGTGGGCGGGTTCAACACGTTTCAGGCACGCGCAGCCGTGGCCGACGTGGCAAAAGTGCTGGGCGTGGCAGAAAATCAAATTCGCCGCGTGACGGAACACCTGGCGTGGACGAACGCGAAGCACGCGGCTGAAGCCGTCGCACATTCGCAGGAATGTTCGGACCAGCCTTGGCAGGAGGAACCCATACGCACCGCCGTGCTGATGGCAGGACGGCTCGATGGCTTCCCCCGCTACGCGAAAATGCATCCCTGCGGCGTCGTTCTCTCTCGCGATCCGATCCGCGATCATTCACCGACGTTCATCAGCGCGAAGGGATGGCCGACCACACATTTCGACATGGACGCCGTGGAAGCCGTGGGCCTCATCAAGCTCGACATCCTGGCGCAGGGTGGTCTCGCGGTTCTTCGAGATGCGCAAGCCACGCTGCGAAGCCAAGACCGCCATGTGAACCTTGATGCGTTGGAAGTCGGCGGAGTCGGAGGCACCGAACTCCCGCCACGCGAGGCGAATGTCGCGCCTTGGGGTGACGATGGCGTGTGGCAGATGATCGCCAGCGGCAACGGACGAGGCGTTCATCACATCGAAAGCCCGGCGATGACCAGCCTCTCCTGCATGGCTGGCGTGCGGGACATTGATTGTCTGGTCGCCATCGTTTCGGTGATCCGTCCTGGAGCAGCGAATGGTTTGAAGAAGGCGCAATTCGCGAGACGGGCGCAAGGACTGGAGCCAGTGACCTACACTCACGAAAGCCTCGCTGGCGTGTTACGCTCCACCTTTGGCGTGGTGGCATACGAGGAACACATTCTGCAAATCTGTGAAGCCTTCGCGAGCTTGCCTGCGGGCCGTGCCGATGTGCTCCGCCGCGCGCTGGTGAAACTGGACTCGCGCAAGGTGGAAGAACTTCACGGGGAGTTTATCACCGCCGCTCGTGCTCGTGGTCATGATGAAAAAGCCATCGCCGATGTTTGGGAACTGGTGGCTGGCTTCCAGGGTTATGCATTCTGCCGCGCGCACAGCACGGCCTACGCTGTCGAGGCTTATCAAGGTGCTTACATGAAGCATTATCACCCGGCGGAGTTCCTGGCTGCCGTGCTCACGAACGGCAAAGGGTTTTACTCGCCGCTGGTTTACACGCTGGAGTGCCGCCGTCTGGGCATTGGCTTCCTTCTTCCGAGCGTGAACATCGCAGGCGATGCATTCAGGGTGGAGCGATCCGACGCAGTGCATGGCACGCCTGCGGCGTCATTGGGCAAAGCCATTCGTGTGCCGCTGCGCTATGCCAGAGACTTGAGCGATGCCACACTGAAACGATGGCGTCGTGAGTTGGCGCGACAGCCTTTCGTCAGCGTTCGGGACTTTTGCGAGCGGGTGCATCCCGACGGCCCCGAGGCGCTGAATCTCATCCGATGCGGCGCGTTCGATGGTTTTGGATCTTCACGAACCGCACACTTCTGGCACTGTCTGCACAGCATTCACGACGACGCGACCAGCGGGGAGTGGCTGTTCCGCAACGGCGATGAAGACACCCTGCGCGCGTCCTTCCGTGAGGAACCGGATTTGCAGCAACGCCTGAACGATGAAGCGGAACTGCTGGGCTTCACGGTGTCAGCCCACCATCTCGACCGTTTCCCCGATGTCGCGTGGCACACGTATTGCCCGATTGCCGAGTTGCATCGCTACCACAACCAGCGCGTTGTGGTTGCTGGACTCATCATCGTCAGCCGTTCGCACTTTCAGGAGAACGGCCAGCCCATGAAATTCATCTCCATCTGCGACCGCACGGGCATCGTGGAATGCGAAATCTTCGCCGCCGCCTATCGCTCCTTCGGCCTCGCGACTGTGCGCTATCCAGTGGTGCAAGTGACGGCAGAAGTGAAACCGTTCGATAACGGGAGGGGATTCACACTTGATGTGCAACGGGTGGAAATGGCAAGGAAGGGGCTTCGCAAATGATCATGGAGCAGAGGTCAGTGTCACCTGCATTCAACCCTCAAACCACCGCTTCACAGACTCCGGGCTGAATCGGACGAGGTGACCCAGCTTGCGGTAAGGCAGGCCCTGTTCGCGAAGCGTGGTCACATGCCGCACGCTGCATCGAGCGTAGTTGGCCACATCGTCGATGGTCCACAAGGTCGTGGAGGACGATGATTCGCCAGCGGTGTTGAGGTACGAGAGCGAAGTGAGAGAAGCAGTAGATTTTTGGTCTTCCATGCCATGGGTGGTTTGTCAAAACCGGTCACTGCCGATGGCCGCCTGCACCTTCGGCGACGTGCAGTTCGTTGCGCAACGAAGACCGGCATGACAACGCATGACGCAACCGGCGCACCTCTGGCATCGCACCTCCTTTTGCACCCGTTCATTTTCGCAACCGATTGCCATTCCGATGGACCTCCTGACCGCAAGATTTTTGATCTGTGATGCGCCTGCGAATTGCGCCTTCGGATTCGTGAACCGCCCGCACCCTCGGACACCTTCGAGGTTTCTTGAAGGCGGATTTTGGTGTGGCATGACAGATTATGACACCAAACAAACCGACTCCCGCCGATCCTCGCCAAACCGAGAAAATCCTGAGCTGCGCAGAGCTGCAAACTCCCTTCGAGAGCGGCAAATCCATGCAGGAAACTGTTGGCCAAAGTCCCACTCAAAATCGAGCGCGAGGTCACGAATCAAGCGACCGAGAACTGGGAGGACGTTTATCAGAAGCTCGCCGGTCTCACCATCAAGTCATAACGCCCATGCCAGACCAAGACCACATCACCCCGGAAGAAGCCGCCGAGCTGCTCGGCATCAGCGTACAGTCCAGCGCTCCGCAAGTCGAGCGCGCCTATGCGGAAAAGCTCGAAGGTCTGGAGAAAAAGGTCGCGCAGGCGGCCACGGCGGCGTTGAAGAACAAATACCGTCTCGCCGTGGATCGCTTGAAGCTGGCGCGCGATGTGTTGTCGAAGGCCGATGACGGCGGTGATCTGCCGTCGCTCGAAGTGACCCACCATGAACCCTCCGCGCCTGCGGCGGCCGCCACACCGGCTCCTGCGCCCGCCCCCGATCCGGCGCCTGCGGTCAAAGCGGAGCCGGCGGCCGCACCGGCCGCCGCGTCGAAGGCAACCCCGTCCGCACCCGGCAAGAAATCGCCGCTGATGAAGATCGTCGCCGGCGTCGTCGCCCTGGGCGTGGTCGGTGGCGGCGCGGTGATGTTGTTGAAGCCGCCGGCCACCGCTGTGTATGCCGGCGATTATCGCAAACGCATCGCTTTCGACACCACCATTTTCGACTACTCGGTCAGCGTCGCGAAGGACGGCAAGATCACCGGCTTCAATCAAGTCGCCGACAAGAGTGATCCTCCCATCACCATCACCGGCGCGTTGGATGCCGCGGGCGTGATCACCGCCAGCGGCTCGGACAAATCCGTGTTCGGCGGCACGGTCAAAGGCGACGTGATGGAGCTGGAGGAGAAGTTTCCGTCGAAGAAGTCCGTGTTTTACACGCTGGGCAAGGGCACGGAACTGCCAGCCGCCGCGCCGCAGGCGAAGTTTGCCGGCGACTACCAGGAGCGGTCGTTGAAAAAAGGGGACACTTTCTACTCCTATGACATGAAAGTGAGCGAGAGCGGCGCCCTTACAGGCACCGCCACCGACGAGTCGGACGGCAAGGGCTGGACGATCACCGGCCGAGTCGGTACGAAGGGCAAGATCACCGCCACGGGGCCGGGCACCAGGGTAACCCAGTACAGCGGCACGGTGGAAGGGGATGTGATGCATTTGACCGAAAAGTTCACCGGGGTGGGTGACCCTCATACCTACGACCTGCCCAAAGGCACCAAACCCAAGGCCGCGATCCGGCCGAAGTCCGCGCCCGTCGCCGCCACCACACCGTCACGATCAGCGATCACCACGCCAGCGCCCGCATCGCGCCCCGCCGCATCATCGTTCGCGGGCGACTATCGCCGCCGCATAACCTTCCCCACCACCGTTTTCGATTACTCCATCACCGTCGCCCCCGACGGCACACTCACTGGCACCAACGTCAAAGCCGACCACAGCACCGAACCCTCCGCCATCACCGGCAAGGTCGATGCCCAGGGCAACATCCAGGCGACCGACAAATTCAAGAGCGTATTCACCGGCAGCATCACGGGCGATGAATTGAAACTCAAAGAGACCTTGGCCGACGGCAAGTCCGTCAATTACTCGCTCGGCAAAGGAGTGTCGCTGCCCAAGGACTATCCGCAGGCCGCATTTGAAGGCATCTACCAGAACTCGAGCCTCCAAGACTCGCAGAAACGAACATTGGTTTATACTCTCAGCCTGGGGGCGAGGGGCGAGGTAAGCGGCAGCTTCTCGCCAGTGGGCAGCGAGGAACACACCGAGATCAACGGCAGGGTCAGCGTGGTCGGCAAGGTCGCCGCGAAGGCGGAGGACAAGCCCGGCGGAGGGCAAAGTTACGAAGGGAAAGTCGAGAACGGGATCCTCACGCTCGAGATGACGCAGAAAGGCGGGAGCAAAATCACCATGGAATTCAAGAAGAGAAAATAAGTGACCCGCTGGAGTCGCGCCGTCTCAACCACCAGCCTCCCTCACGCCCATGCAATTCAATCAAGACATCAAGGACCGCGTCACCAAACTCGCGGCGCAGGGCCACGACATCGCGTCCCGCCAGGAAGCGGGGATGAGCGAGACGCCGCTGAGCGATTTGTTCAATGGATTCCGCGGCGGCAAGCGCATGGCACCCGTGGAGATCGCGGTTGTCGGATTGGACGCCAACAGCGTCCCCTTGCTCCTGTCATCGGTGCTCGGACAGGACTATCCCTTGTGCCGGGTGGTCATCCCGGATCGTCTCGGTTACGCCGAGATTCATCTGCGCGAGCACGGCTTCATCTTTGAAAACGCCGGCGAGCGCCAGGAGTTCGATCAAGCCTCGGGCCTGCTGCAGGCCATCGAGCAATCGCGCGCCAGCGGCGAAGCGCAGTCCTCGCTTTGGAGCGATCCGGTGCGACTCTCCATGCAGGCTCCCGCAGGCCGCAGCGGTGTCATCCTGCTCATCCCGGACAGCCTGAGCAGCCTCACGAACAAACCCGCGCTGCTCTCCGTTCTCGCCACGCGCGCCGGATTTCTCGTCATCGCCGGACGCTCCGATCATCAGCTCAACAAGGACGACAAGCTCACGCTCACGAACCTGCTCGAAAACATGGGCGGTCTGCAATGCGTCGTCACCGATGAAGCGTCCGTGTCGGCCGATGCGCGCGCGAAGATCAGCTGGCTCACCTGGCCGAAGTCCGGTCACGTCGTGCCCACGCATTTCCTGGCGAGCCCAGGCGAATCGCCGTTCCTGCCCTTCCTCGACAGCTCCAGCCCGCAGGCCGCCTTCAAGGATTATCTCAGCGCGCAGCGCACCGTGAACCAGATGGAGGAGACCCTCGGCCTGCTCGATGAATCCATCCAGGCCGAGCAGGATCAGCTCGCCGGCCGCTTGCGCCTGGTGGATTCAGGCGCGACGGGCGGCATGTCCGTGAGCATGGGCGGCGATTCCGAGACGCGGCAGCTCGGTGAAGACCAGCGTGCGCGCATCCAGGAAGATTTGGAGACGATCAAAAAGAACCGTGAGGACGCGGCGAAGCGCAGCCTCCTGGTCGGCGGCGATTTTTATCAACGCCTGACCGACATCGCGAACTCGCTGCAAGTCGAGGACATCCAGCAGGATCCCAAGGACGCCGTCGTGAAGCTGAGTTTGTCCGATGCAAAGCTGGAGGATGTCACAAGCAGACTGCAGCAGGAAACGAAGCAGGTCGTCATGACCGATCTCGCGGTGATTGAAGAGACGGTCGGCGCGACGAAGGAAGAAGCCGAGGCGCAGCTCGCAAAATTGTCCGGCGTGAGCACGCGCATGCATTTGGAGCCGGTGGACCGCAACGCTTGGTGGGATGCCGTCGTGTCGGCCGCGCGCCCGGAAATCAAGTATCGCAGCGAGATGGCCGCCACCACGCTGGCGAAGCGTTTCTCCGAGGCGCGCGGCGGCCTCTCGATGGTGATGGTTGCCGCCGGGATGCTCACCGGCCTGCAAGCCTTTGTGGATCCAAAGACGCTCGCCTCGATCAAGACGATGATCTATGGGTCGATGATTCCAGTGCTGGTGATCGGCCTGCTGTGGACCTTCGTCTCGGTGAAGAAGAAGAACCGCATGACGCTGGAGAAAGAGCTGGAGCGCCTGCGTGAAGGCGTGCTGGCGGAACTGCGCAAGGTGGCCGGCGAGCTGCTGCGCGCGCAGGGGGCGCAGATCTCCACGCATCTCGGCAAGGTCGGCAAGCAATTGAACACCCAGGCCGGCGACGTGTTGAAGAAGCACGAAGCGCAGACACGCGGAGCCAAAGACGAAGAGCAGCGCAAGGCGAAGGAGCGCAATCGCGGCATCGAGCAACGCAGCCGCGAGAAAACGCAGATGCGCAGTGAAATCGGCCGTTTGCAAAGCTCGCTGGCCGACATCCGGCGCATGCTCGCGGATTGGAACCGCGCGCTGAACGCCCCGCCTGGGCCCGCAGGCGGACTGCCCGGCTTTGGTATGCCGAGCTACGGCGCACCCGGCTACAGCGCGCCTGCGTTCGTCCCCACCGTCGCCCCTTCGCCCTCGCGCGTGTTCCCGCCTGGCGCTTAGCGAGGGTGCCCCGCAGTCACCAATCTCATCAAACAACGCTCGACCCAGCCCAACACCATGGCCAAGAAATCACCCAAGCCTGCCGACGCCGACACCGAAGAAGCCGTGCATGACGCGCGCACATCCGCGCAGAACGCGCAGCACGCCGCTGATCAAGCCGCCGAGCAGGCGCGCCACGCCGAGGCAGCCGCCCATCAGGCATCCACCACCGCGCATCAGGCCGAAGCCGCCGCCCAGCAAGCTTCCACCACGGCCCATCAGGCCGAAGCTGCGGCACAACACGCCGCAAGCACCGCGCATCAGGCCGAGACCGCCGCACATCAGGCGGAGACCTCCGCTCAACACGCCGCCTCCACCGCGCATGGCGTGGAGGCTGCGGCCCAGCAAGCCAGCACCGCAGCGCATCAGGCCGAATCACAGGCACAGCACGTTTCCAGCGCCGCGCATCAGGCTGAATCCGCCGCGCAGCAGGCCGCAGCACAGGCACACGGCGTGGAGGCGGCCGCGCAGCACGCGAGCGCCGCCGCGCAGCAAGCCGACTCGCAGGCACAGCATGCCGCCAGCGCCGCGCATGTGGTTGAAGCCGCCTCCCAACACGCAGCCGCCGTCGCTCAGCACGCCACCAGCACCGCCCAGCAGGCCGATGCCGCCGCGCAACACGCCGGTGCCGCCATGCATCAGGCGTCAAACATCGCCCAGCACATGACCGGTGCCGCGCAGCACGCCGATCAGGCCGCGCAGCATGCCGCATCTGCGGCGCAGCAGACCGACCACGCCGCGCAACATGCTGCTGGCGCTGCGCACGGAGCGGAGCACGCCGCGCAACATGCCGCTGGCGCTGCGCATGGAGCGGAACACGCCGCGCAGCATGCCGCCGGTGCCGCGCAAGCCGCGCAGCATGCCCGAGAAGCCACCGATCAGCAGCACCAGCACGCCGCGCAGGCCCGGGCACAGACCGATCAGGAGCATCAGCACGCCACCCAGGCCCGCACCCACGCCGAGCAGGAATACGCACACGCCGCACAGGCCCGCGCCCACGCTGAGAGCGAGTTCGCCCACGCGACGCAGGCCCGCGTCCACGCCGACCAGGAACATCAACTGACGGCGCAGGCCCGCTACCACGCCACGCAGGAGCAGCAGCACGCCGCTCAAGCCCGCGCGCAAGCCGAGCAGGAGCACCAGCATGCGGCGCAGGCACGCGCGCACACCGAGCAGCATCACCAGCAGGCTGCGCAGCACGCCGCCGCCGCGCATCAGGCCGCCGCCGAGATCACCCACGCACGCGACCAGGCACGCCAGATCATCCAGGCGCTCGAAGCTGAAAAAGCCGCCATCATGCACGCACGGGATCAAATCGACCGCATGATGCACGATCTTTACAACATGCAGCAGCAAGCCGCCCACGCCGCCACCGAAGCCCAGGCCGCAGCCTCACGAGCGAGCCAGGCGGTGACCCATTAAAATCGCAAATGGCGCGGCGTCCCGGTGTGCGGGCAAACCGTGTGCTATTTCTTCTGCCCGGTGATCCACTCGACGCTGAGGATCTGATCCAGTTCGATCTTGCCGCCCTCCTCGGGGATGGTCACCACCGAGGGCTTCCATTTGATGCGGCATTTCTTCCCGACGAACGCCTTCGCATTCGTGACCACTCTATCCACGGAGGCGTCCGCTTTGAGAATGAAAAACGAGGTCTGCTTCCCGGCCGTGGAGCGCATGTCCCAATGGTAGTAATCGCCTTCTTCGATCCCGGTGAACACGCCCTCCAGCACCTGAACCGGGGCGCCGACGAGACGCTTCTCCTTCAGTGCGATGCCGAACTTCATCGCCTTGTCCGTCAGCCCGGCCTTCTCTGGCATGTAGTCCGCGTTCTTCGGATCCACCGCCTTCTTGTCCGGGCCGATCCATTGCACCATCTCCCAATCCTTGAAGTAGTAGCGATTCTCGAACTTCTCCTTCCTGGCACCAGCCGCCGTGTAGGTGCGGAAGACGAAGACCAGTTCATCCTTCTCCAGATAGAACTCCGTGCTGCAGTCGCCATCTTCGCCCGGCACCTTCGCCTCGATCTTGCGCAGCTCATTGCCGTCGAACCAGCCGTTCAGCTCCCACTGCAAATCACCGAGCGTGGTGGACACGGACACACGTTTATACGCCGCTTCATTCTTGTTGATCTGGTTATAGACCAGACGCTGATGCGACACGTCCACTTGCGCGGACAGTGGCAGGACCAAGGCGAATACAAGAACGGCGGGGAGCAGAAAACACGATTTCATTGGGCGATGAATGGCAGCGGGCGCACGCGAGTCAAGAACGTTCAAGAAGCTTGCGGGCGGGCGTCCCCCATGCTGTCATGGCCAGGATGAAACTTACCACTCTCGTTCGTCTCGCGGCAGTCATGTTATTGCCGGTCGTCCACGTCAGCGCCAGCGACGCCTTCTTCTCGCCCGATGGCAAAACGGTCACCGCCCTGCTCATGCACGGCGACGTCCTCGCCAACATCAACGTCGCCACCGGCAAGGTCACGCCTATTCCCTTGTCCAAGCCGCTCGAAGAACAAGGCGTCAACAGCATCGCGCGCGGCGCCGATGGCGAGATACTGGCGCTCACCGACAAGGCCGTGTGGTTCATCAAGACCGGTGAAGCGCCGAAGCAAATCGCCAGCACGGCGCCGATCGAGTCTCCCCGCGCACTGTTTGTCGATACCAAGCCCGGCAGCCCCACGCTGGACTGGCTTTTCATCAGCGGCTATGAGAAGCAGAATGCCTCGCCCCAGACACTCCCGGCAGCGCCATCGGCATCGCTCTATGCCCGCAAGCCGGGTGGAAAAGGTTTCGTGGAACTGTTCTGTCGTCGCACCGATGATCCCCGCGCCGGTGTGTTCAGTGCCGACGGCCGCCTCTTCATCGCCGCCGGCATGGACTTATGGGAAGGCAGCATCCAGACCAACGACGACGCGGATGCACCCACCATCGGCACTCTGGTAGGCGCGCGCATCGCCGCGCTAGGCGTGCTCAACACCGACGACTCCAATGGCGGCAGCATGAGCGTCGAGCGCATCGCGACGGCTGGCAGATGGATCTACTGCGTGCTGCGCGGCCACCACATGGCCGGCATCGTCCGCATCCCCATGGCCGCGCAGCCGCTCTACTCCGGCACCGGTCAAGAACAGCCCACTATCAAGCAGACCTACGCCGTCAACGCCGCGACATTGAGCAAGGCTGAAGTCATCGCCGACGGCATCGAGCACGCCGATGCTTTTTGCGCCACCGAAGTCGGCGGCAAGCCCCTGGTGTTCTACACCGAAGACCGGCAATTGATGCTCTGGACCGGCTCTGGCGAGCCCAGAAGCATCGGCCGGGAAGCCGCGAATTGAGGCAATTCAAAATCACTCCGGTACTTGAAACACAAGCCCGGTGCGTTCGGCGACCTCGCCTTGCCGATTCACGGCGGTGTCCGCCGGCGAGGTGTCCGGCACGGGCGGATCGGTGACTCGCGCATAAACGGGGCGCTCCGGGTTTTGCAGCAACGCGAGGATCTCCGGGTTGTCCGCCGCGTGCTCCAGCGCGGTGAAAGTCTGGCCGTCGCCCCAAGTTCCGGCATTGCGATCCGCGTTGTGTTTGAGCAGGACTTTCACGCCGTCGATCCAGTTTGCGCTTATCGCATGAACCAGCATGCCCCACCATGATCCCCAGGTGTCAGTGAACAGTGCGTTGTCGTTGATGCGCGATGCGTCGATCTCCAGCAGTTTGTCGAGCAGATCGGCGTCGCTTGATTTGCAGGCTTGGAGGAGCTGGGCCCTGGTGATGCGATTGGCTGGCATGGCGGTGATGCACGCAAGATACCAGACTCACCTCCGGAATGTCTAGCGCAGGCGGGCGTCTCCGGACTGAACGCTGGAGAAGTGAGCATCGCTGCCAGACCGGACGCAGCCGCAACGGAGTCAACCGGGCGGACTGCATCGATGAAGTGGCCGTGTCCGACCGCGCGCTGAAGCCTGACGAAGTGGCGGCGCTTTTGGTGAAGTGACGAGATCGTGTGCGCGGCTGTTGCGCGGACAGGAGAGGAGCCGGTGAGCGGATGGCCCGCTCTGCGTGTCGGGCCGACACGTGGGGTTGGGGAGCGGTTCAGAACTGAAAGTAGATGAAGTCGCTGCCGACGGCGCACCGCAGGCTGACGATGCCGCACAGGCAGGCGGTGGCTGCACCGGCTTGGAGCAGCGTCCAGCGCCAGCTTTGCAGACGCTGATCGCCCATCTGGATCAGCCCGCCGAGCCGCTGGAGCAGCGGCAGCACCACGAGCAGGGGCACGCCGTAGAGCAGCGCCTCCGCCGCGAGTGCCGCACCGGTGCGCCACTCGGCGGCGCTGGCGGCGAGGGGATTCAACGTCAGATGCCGGGCGAGCATGGCAAGGCTGTGCTCGCGGAACATCAGCCAGCCGAAGTGCATCAGCACGAACGTGATCCCGACGCGGAGCGCCACACCCGCCGCACCTCCCTTGCCATTGAGCAGCGCCACACGCGCCGCGAGCGACGGCCAGAGCGCGACGAGCACGCCGTGGTAGCCGCCCCAGACCACATAATTCCACGCTGCGCCGTGCCAGAGGCCGCTGAGGAAAAAGGTGATGATGAGGTTGCGTGCCGTCCGCCATTCGCCCCGGCGCGAGCCGCCGAGCGGGATGTAAACGTAATCGCGAAACCAGCTGGAGAGGCTGATGTGCCAGCGCCGCCAGAATTCGCCGGGACTTTGCGCCAGATACGGGTGGTCGAAATTTCTGCACAGGTCTATGCCCAGCAGCCGCGCTGAACCGCGCGCCATGTCCGTGTAGCCGCTGAAGTCGGCGTAAATCTGCACGCCGAAGGCGAGCACGCCGCCCCACAGCACGGGGAACGAGGCATCACCGAGTGCGAAGACCTTGTCCGCGATGAGCGCGGCGCTGTCGGCGATGGCGACCTTTTGAAGAAGGCCCCACAGCAGCAGCACGAAGCCGGTGCGGATGCCTTCGAGCCGCACCTCGCGCGGCTGCGCATACTGCGGCAGCATGTGATGCGCGCGCTCGATGGGTCCGGCGACCAGTTGCGGGAAGAACGTCACAAACGTCGCGTAGTCGAGCAGCGACCGGCACGCCCGGGTCCGGCCTCGATACACATCCACGGCATAGGACACGCTCTGGAACGTGAAGAACGAGATGCCGGCCGGCAATGCGATGTGGAGGACCCATGGCGAGGCCATGACGCCGATGGATGAGAGCGCGGCGGCCGTACTCGACACGAAGAAGCCGAGATACTTGAACACGCCAAGGATGGCAAAGTTCACGGTGATGCTGGTGATGAAGAACGCCTTCCGTCGCGCAGCGGTCCGGCTGTCCTCCATGCCTCTCGCGCACACCCAGTCGAAGATGGTGGTGATGCCGATGAGAATGAGATACCACGGATGCACCCAGCCGTAAAAGACGCAGCTCGCAGCGACGAGAAACGCGTTCTGCCCGCGGCGCGGCAGCCAGAAGTACAAGGCCAGCACGCAGACGAGGAAGATTAGATACTCGATGCTCTGGAAGATCATGGCTCAATTCTCCGCCGTGACGGCCGCGGCACCGAGCACCGGCATCACGCGTTCGAGAAAACTCCGCCGGTAACGCTCCTGCACCGCCGCATCCGTCGAGAGATGGTCGCCGTCCGCGTACATCGAGCGGTCGATGGATGAGTCGCCGGTTTCGTCGGTGAATGCGCAGCCGTTTTTCTCCAGCCACGAGCCGAGGTCCGTGATGTAGCGCTTGAGCCACTCGCTCTGCAACGAGGCGCCCCGCGGCCGGCGCTTTACCCGGTGAAAGTGCAGCTTGATGCCGTTGTCGGCGGCCAGCTTCACCATGTGCGGCAGAAACGACGCACGAGGCGAGGGGTCGAAAGTCTTCGGGCCGAAGTCATAAGAGGCATCCTCCTCCTCCTCCTCATTATCATCACCGCCGGCACCATCGCTTTTCGCTCCGCCGGCCATGGCGATGTCACCGCCCAGATCATGCCGCAGATGCGCCAGGCTGAAGCGTTCGTTCAGCTCCTCGCGCCGCTCCCCGGCGTTTGCGTGCGTTCCGATGCGCGTCAGCCGCAGGCTGCGTGTCTGCATCCATTCCCGCGCTTCGAAGTTCAAATAGTTTGAAGGGAACACGCGCTTCAAACCCGACTCCACGGCGGTGACCAGCGCCGGACCGCCGCCGTCGCCGATCACCTCGCGCCACTCCGGCTGCGCAGGCCCGTCCATCTGGGCGATCGACTCCGCCTGAATGCCCGAGGTGCGGAGGTCCGCCCAGGTCAGATCCGTGTGCCGGAAGAACACCGTGACACACCGCGGCTTCACACCCGAGGCGATGACTATCTGCTTCAGCATGAGGAACCATGTTGCCGACTGCGAACCTCCCTTTTCAATGAGCTTCACCCGCATCCCGGCGGCCTCGGCGAGCTTGCGCTCGTCGGCAATGCGGCTGCCGAGCATCGAATTGCCGATCAAGACCCATTCGGTCTGCTCCTGCCTGAGTTCCCGCGCGATCAACGGCGGATCGAAGGCATCTCGATCGCGCTTTACTTCGCCCCGCGGGATGTTCCACCCACGGCACGCCAGCGCAGTGACCGCCAATGGCAGAATGATGACCACAAGCAACTGCAGCACCGGGCGCTGGAGCGGAACGGACGGACGCATGGCTGCCGCCACCTCGCCTCGCCGTCCCTCCGGAGCAATGGCCTGCAATGCGCCGAAATTGTCGTGTGCTCAGCGCGGCAGCACGGGTCGCAGCGCCTCGGCCCAGACCTTGTAGCCCTTCTGATTCGGATGCAGAAAATCGGGCATGACTTCGCGCGAGATGGTGCCGTCGGCTTGCAGCCACTTTTGCGTGATGTCGAGAAAGACTACGCCGGGCCTTTCCCCGAGCGGAGCGAGGCGGCGGTTGATCTCCGCAAGCAGCGCACGCTTTGGATCGGACGGCTTCTCGCCGCGCGGGAAGATCGCCATGAGGATCACCTTCGCGTGCGGGCATCTGGCCTGCACTCGCTCGATGATCAGTCCGATGGCCTCGGCGATCTCCGCCGGCGTGTTGTCGCGCGCGTTCACGGTTTTCGCGGTGTTGTTCGTGCCGATGTGGATGACCACGGCTTTCGGGTCGATGCCGTCCAGCTCTCCCAGCTCGATGCGCTTCAGCACATTCTGTGTGCGGTCCCAGCCGAAGCCGAGATTGAGCACACGCCTGCCCCCAAACAGCTCCTGCCATGACTCCGTGCCGCGATTGCCCATCTTCCCGCCGTCCGGCTCGCCGCCCCAGAAGTGCGTGATCGAGTCGCCGATGAGCACGATGTCGGGCATGATCTTCTCCTTGGCCGTCATCACCGCCGCGTGCCGCTCCTCCCATCCGTAGCCGTCTTTTTCGAGTTTGCCTGCCGGAATGACGGCGTTGTTTGCCTGTCTTTCATCGGCGTGAAGCGGGGAGATGCACAGCGCGAGCGCAGGAATGGCGGTGATGAGGATCTGGCGGAATGAATTCATGGAAACTGCGATACGCCGGCCCGCGTTTGCTCTGTCACCACCATGAAATCATTCGCTGCCAAAGCTGCCCTGTTGTCCGTACTGCCGTGCCTGTGCGCTTCGCCTCTTCACGCCGGTGACGCGAAGCCGTTGCTCGTGGAGGCGGGAAAGGTCGTCGCGGAGCCGGACTTCAAGTCCCGGCTCGGCAGCGAGTGGACGATCAAACATGGCGTATGGGAAGCGGCGGACGGCGTGATGACCATCGCGGAACTGCCGGCAAACAAACATGCCGCCGTGCTGTGGCACTCCGCAGCCTTGGCGAGCGCCGTGATCGACTGCGAGTTTCAGTGGGACGGCGCCAAGGTGTTCCTCGTCGGCTGCGACGGTGCCAAGCACATTGGCCGCATGGTGATCACTCCGAAGAGCGCGAAGCTCTGTGAAGACTCTGCCGAGGTGAAAGGCAAGGTGCCGAGCCACACGCTTGCGGAGGCGGCCGTCGATCTGAAACCCGGCGAGTGGCACAAGCTGCATCTCGAGTGGACCGGCGACCGCATGGCCGCCCGGCTCGACGGCACAGAGCTGCAGGCGCAACATTCTTATCTCGCCACCGCGAAGAGCCGATGGTGGTTCGCGGTGGGAGGAGCCAGTCTCAAGCTCAGAAATGTGCGCGCAGCGGAAGGCCGTCCCTGATGCAATCAGATCAGCCTGTTGCGCTCAGGGTCGGGTAATCTGAGTCACGGCTTTCCCGCCTCAGCTCACCATTCGCACAATCGCCGCTTTCTGGGCGTGGAGGCGATTCTCGGCCTGGTCGAAGATCACGCCGGCGTGTTCTTCCATGACGTCGTTGGTGATTTCTTTTCCGCGATACGCAGGCAGGCAGTGCATGACGATGGCCTTCTTCTTTGCGGCAGAAACGAGCACGTCGTCGATTTGATACGGCGCGAGGACTTTGATGCGATCGGCTGACTCGGCTTCCTTGCCCATGCTGACCCACACGTCGGTGTAGAGCACATCACAACCGGCCACAGCCTTCAGCGGATTCTCTTCGACGCGGACGTGCTTGGTGCGGACGCGCTTCATGAAGGCGGCGTCGGGCTGGAAGGCTTTCGGCGCGCCGATGACGAGTTCGAATCCGAGCTTCGCGGCAGCCCAGATCCATGAGCGGGCGACGTTGCAATCACCATCGCCGAGGAAACAGACGCGTTTGCCTTTCCAGCCGCCGAGACGCTGACGGATGGTGAGGAGATCGGCGAGAATCTGGCAGGGATGCTCTTCGTCGGTCAGCGCGTTGATCGTCGGGATGCCGCTGAAGCGCGCGAATTCCTCGACATCGGTCTGCGCATAGGTGCGAATGACTGCACCGTGCACCATGCGGCCCATCACGCGGGCGGTGTCTTTCGCGGGCTCGCCGCGGCCGAGCTGCATGTCGGCACCGGACATGAACATCGGACTGCCGCCGAGTTCGCGAATGCCGACCTCGAAGCTGACGCGCGTGCGCGTGGACGATTTGTTGAAGATGAGCGCCCAGAACTGGCCGGCGAGCACCTGCGGCGACTTGGCGCGGTTCTTCTTCAGTTCAGCGGCCAGCGTGACGATCTTTTCGATCTCCTTGGCCGTGAGTTCTTCGATGGAAAGCAGGTTCTTCATTGTCCGAAAGGGCGGGCAGTGTCCATCGGCACACCCCAATGGCAAATCAAGAATGCTTCCACGGAAAGACGGTTGCCCGGGCGCATGGCTTGCGGCACGTTCGCCCATGACCTTGGAGACCAAGAGTCCTTTTCCCGGCTGCGATCCCTACCTGCAAAGGCGGTGGGAGAGCTGCCATGTCGATATGATCACCGCGCTGCGTGATCAGATGCGCGGGCGCCTGCCGGCGGGACTTCGTTCGCGCATTGAGTCCCGCATCTATCTTGAGGAGACTGATCCTGACGGCAGGGTAAAGCGAAGCAACGTAAAGCCCGATGCGATCATCTTGGAGCACGCAGGCCACCGTCCGCGCCCCGGCGCGGAGACGGCGGGATCGTGGTCCGGAGCGAACGACCAGGAAGCCGACACGCTCGTGGCGGAGCCGCTCAATTTCGAGACCATCCCCGTCGAAATGAAGGAGCGCTACATCGACATCGTGGATGTGAACGATGGAGGTCGCATTGTCACCAGCATCGAAGTGCTCAGTCCCGCCAACAAGTATTCGCCCGGCTTTGAGATGTTTCGCAAGAAGCAGGACACGATGCGTGACGGCGGCGTGAACTTGCTGGAGATCGATTTGATCCGAGGTGGCGCGCGCGCCATATCCGCTCCGGCGCAGCTTCAAGACGCTGCTCCCGACATTCTCTTCAGGGTCGTCTTGCTCCCTGCGTGGAAATCCTCTGGCACGCTGTATGCGCTGACGTTGCGTCATCGGCTGCCGGTTGTGGATCTGCCTTTGCGCAAGACGGATCCTCCCTTGAGCCTCGATCTTCAGATGATGCACGACATTGCCTATGACCGCGGTGAGTTCGCCATCGATGTGGATTATCGCAAGGAGCCGGACCCGCCGCTGCCTGCTCCCGATGCCGCGTGGGCTGACGCGATGCTCAAGCGAAAAGGTTTGCGGTGAGCGTTGGTTGCTGGGCGTCAGGCAAGCGCGGAAAGCACAGCGCTCATGATGCGCAGCGCCTCGGCGGCTTCGGACTGCGTGATGTTGAGCGGCGGCAGCCAGCGGACGACGGAGGGTCCGGCGGGCACGGTCATCAATCCGGCATCGAGCAGCTTGCGAGCCACGAAGATGGAAGCGGGACGACCGCTCGCCTTGCATTCCTCGCCCGCGGCGACGGCTGCTTCGTTCAGCTCAAAGCCGATGAATAGCCCGAACTGTCGGATGGTGTTGATGAACGGACTGTTCCACTTCGCGGCTTCGCCAGCGATCCACGCGCCGAGCTTGCGACTGTTGGCGCAGAGGTCTTCGCGCAAAATGGTACCGATGGTGGCGAGGCCGACGGCACATGCGAGCGGCGAACCGCCATACGTGGTGCCGTGGGAGCCGGGGCCAAGGAGAGCGGAGAGCGTCTCGACTGGTGCCGACGCGTGCTTGATCGAGCGATCATTGACCCAGAATGAGCCGAGCGGGAAACCGCTGCCGATCGCTTTTGCCCAACTGACGGCATCGGGCACGATTTCGTTGCCGGGAATGATCGCGCGCCAGCCGGCCATCTCGCCCGCGCGGCCAAAGCTGCACTGCACTTCGTCGAGGAGCAGAAGAAGGTCGTTGGTTTTGCAGAGATCGGCGGCAGCGCGGAGGAACTCGGGCGTCGCGGGATTCACGCCGCTCTCGCCCTGGATGGGTTCGAGCAAAATGGCGACGGTGTTTTTGTTCACCGCCTTCTTGAGCGCCTCGACATCATTGAAGGGCACATAGACGAAGCCGGGCACGAGAGGACCGAAGCCGCCGTGAATTTTCTCCTGCGCCGTCGCGGTCATCGCGCCGAATGTCCGACCGTGGAATGAGCCGCTGAAGGTGATGATCTCGAAGCGGCCACCGGTGTAGTGACCGTATTTGCGAGCGAGCTTGATGAGTCCTTCGTTCGCCTCGGCGCCGCTGTTGCAGAAGAAGCATTTACCGGGAATGCCGACGACATTTTCGACGAGCATCTGCGCGAGTTCGGCCTGCTTGTCGATGCAATACCAGTTTGAGACGTGGATGAGCGTCGACGCTTGTTTTGTGATCGCTTCCGTCACCGCGGGATGGCAATGACCGAGCGGGCACACGGCCACGCCGCCGGCGAAGTCGAGATACTTTTTCCCGTCGCGATCCCACACATACGATCCCTCTCCTCGCACCGGCCACACATCGTAGCGGCCGTAGTTCGGGAGGACGTATTGTTTGAGTTGTTCGTCGTGGGTCATGGAAGGAAAAGACAAAACGGTCGAAGCGACCAGGCGGTAAGAATTAAAGAACGATCTCCGTGCCAATCCCGACGTCGGTAAAGATCTCCAGGATGAGCGCGTGTGGGATGCGGCCGTCGATGAGGTGGACCTTGCCGACTCCGCCGCGAAGCGAGGCGAGCGATGAGTCCACCTTCGGAATCATGCCGCCGCTGATGATGCCGTCGGCTTTGAGTTTGTCGATGGCGGCAGGATTGAGGCTCGGGATGAGCGTGGATTCGTCCTTCGGATCGCGCATCACGCCGAGCACGTCGCTGAGGAAGATCAGCTTCGTCGCCTTCAGTCGCGTGGCGAGCGCGCACGCGGCGAGATCGGCATTCACATTCAGCGTGCGACCCGATGTCGTCTCGCGAGCGACGGGCGACACGACAGGCACGAATTCACCGGCGACAGCGGCCTGGATCAAACCGAGACGGCAATCCGTCACCTCGCCCACCCAGCCGAGTTCGCCTTTCATTTTCTCGCCGGCGAAGACTTCGGTGCCCGGAATGCCGACGGCCTTGCCACCGAAGGCATTGATCTTCGTGACGATCTCCGGGTTGATGACACGAGCGAGCGTGTCTTCGACGATCTTGATCGTCTCTTCATCCGTCACGCGCATCCCATTCACGAAGCGCGCTTGCAGACCCGCATCGTTCATCGCCTTCGAGATCGCCTTGCCGCCGCCGTGAACGATCACGGGATTGATGCCGACAGCTTCGAGGAAAACCACGTCGCGCAAAAACCGATCGACCAACGCCGGATCTTCCATCGCGCTGCCGCCCACCTTGATCAGGAACGTGCAACCGCGGAAGCTCTGCATATACGGCAGCGCTTCGATGAGAGTGGCGGCTTTGGCGGTGTAGGCGTCGAGGGACATGGGGAAGAAGACAGAGGTCAGAGGTCAGAGGTCAGAGCTGCAGGGATCAGAGGCACAGAGGCAACACGTTGGGTGAAATTTGCTGGTTGCATCTGGGGCTGAATGTTAAAAGCAGACATGGAAATCAGATCGGCAAAGGACCTCATTGTTTACAAGAAGGCTTATGACCTGGCGATGGACATCTTCCGTGCGTCCAAACGCTTCCCTGCCGAGGAGAAGTACTCGCTGACCAGCCAGATCCGCCGCTCTTCACGCTCGGTCTGCCACAATCTGCGAGAAGCATGGGCGAAGCGCCGGTATGAGGCGCACTTTGTTTCCAAGCTCACCGATTGCGATGGTGAGAACAGCGAAACGGATACCTCCCTCGATTTCGCGTTCGACAGCGGATACCTCACGCGCGAGGAGCACGTGAGTTTCACCTCTCGAAATGCTGAAGTGGGAAAAATGCTGGGAAGCATGATCAATGACCCGGAAAAGTTTTTGCTGAAGCTCTGACTTCTGATCGCTGAGGCTCTGGCCTCTGCCTCATGCGAGACCCTTTTGTCGCTTCGTGTGCACGGCTGCCGAGTACTCGGCGGCGTTGAAATCGACGTACTCTTCCGACAGGTCGGTGGTGTACACGTCATAGTTCGCGCTGCCGAGATTGAGGTCGATGGTCACGGCGAACTTTGGCTGCTTTACGATCTTCTCGAGTTCCGCGACAGGCGTCTTGCTCACGAGACCGCCTTTGCAGGCGATGAGACCACCGAAGTAGATGTCGATGAGTTCTTCGCGAATGCGCGCGCCGGAGTAGCCGACGGCGTGAATCACGCGGCCCCAATTCGGGTCGCTGCCATGCCACGAGCACTTCACGAGAAGCGACTTCGCCACGGCTTCGGCTGCCTTGCGGGCATCAGCCTGCGTGCGGGCGTTGCGGACGCGGATCTCGACGAACTTCGTGACGCGCTCGCCGTCGCCGACCATCATCTTCGCGAGCTCGAGCATCACTTTGTGCAGCGCGCAGCGGAAGAGCTCGGCTTCTTCGGATCCTTTCTTGATCGCGGGCATGTCGGCCTGTCCGTTCGCCATCACGATCACGGTGTCGTTCGTACTCGTGTCGCCGTCGATGGTGATGCGATTGAACGACATGTCCGTCGCGTGACGCACGGCCTTGTTCATCTCCGCCTTGCCGATCTTCGCATCAGTCGTGATGAAGCACAGCATCGTGGCCATGTTCGGACAAATCATGCCCGCACCTTTGGCGATGCCTCCGACGCGGAAGCTGCCGCCTTTGCACGGCACCTCGATCGCGTATGTCTTTGGCTTCGTGTCGCTCGTCATGATCGCGCGTGAAGCTTCGTCGGAGCCACTGTCGCTGATTTTCTCAGCGAGATCGGCGATTCTCGGTGTGATGCGCTCGATGGGCATGTTCATGCCGATGATGCCGGTGGAACCGACGAGCACCTGACGCATCTTCACGCCCAGCGCTTCCGCAGCGCCGCGAGCCATTGCTTTCGCATCCTGAATGCCGCGCACGCCGGTGCAGGCGTTCGCATTGCCGCTGTTCGCGATGATGGCGCGGATGTCGCTGTTCTTCAGATGCTGCGCCGAGAGTTTCACCGGCGCGGCTTTGACCTGGTTCGTCGTGAAGAGTCCGTCGGTGACGGTGGGAGAATCCGAAACGATCAGCGCGAGATCCAGCCGCTCAATCTTGGGGTTCTTGATGCCGCACGAGATCGCTCCTGCGCGGAAGCCTTTCGGTGCGGTGACGCCTCCTTCGATTTTTTTGAAGGGGACCCTGCAGCATTCTCCATCCGTCGTCATTTCCGTCACTTCCGGTCAAACTCTGAGCAGTCCCGCCGTCTCGGCGAAACCGCACACGAGGTTCATGTTTTGCACGGCCTGTCCGGCCGCTCCTTTGCCGATGTTGTCCTCGGCGCTCATCAAAATGAGGCGGTCGGCGCGCTCGTCATCGGCCCAGCCGATGTCGCAGAAATTCGTGCCTTCCACGTTCTTCGTGTCGGCGCTCTTGTTGCGACCGAGCAAGCGCACGAAAGGCTTGTCGCCATACGCCTTCTGCAGCGCTTCTTCGACGTGCTCGATCTCAAAGCCCTGACGCAGCGTGGCAAAAATCGTGGTGCAGATGCCCGAGTGCACCGGCACGAGATGCGGCACGAAACTGATCGGCACGCGATGACCCGCAGCGAGATTCAGTTCCTGCCCGATCTCGCTCAAATGGCGATGCACCGGCACGCTGTAGCTGCGCAGGCTGTTCGTCACTTCGCAAAAAAGAAAAGGCACGCTTTCCTTTCTCCCGCCACCGCTTGCACCGCTCATGCTCGAGACGGCGATCGGGTCATCTTTCAACAGTCCGCCTTGCAGCAGCGGAATGAGCGGCAGCAAAATGCTCGTTGGATAACAACCCGGGCACGCGATCAGCCGCGCCTTCTTGATTTCCTCCGCGCGAATTTCCGGCAGCGCATACACCGCTTCCTTCAGCAACTCCGGCGCGGGATGCTCGTGCGCATAAAACTCCTTGTAGATCTGCGGATCGCGCAAACGGAAGTCGGCGCTGAGGTCGATCACCTTCAGCCCGAGATCGAGTAACGGCTTCGCATACTCGACCGAAACACCATGCGGCAGCGCCAGAAACGCGATCTCTGCGCCCGCATCCCTGATGCCCTGCGCGTCTGGTGCCGTGAACTTCAGCGTGTCCGCATTCCCGATGCCACGGAAGCGCGGAAACTCATCCGCGAGCGTCTTTCCGGCGAGCTGGCGCGAAGTCACGGCAACGATTTCCACGTTTGGGTGCTGGAGCAGCAGGCGCAGCAGTTCCATGCCGGAGTATCCACTGGCGCCGATGACTGCTGTTTTGACCTGCTCTGACATGGAAGGGGGGCGGATTATGAAGAACTTGCCGGAGGCTGCAAGATGAATTGGCCTGCGTTTCCGCAGGCGCGACGGAAGTGAATGCGCGGTGAGGGACTCGGTGTTTGCGGGTTCGGGAGCCCGATGTTTAGTGGACATGTCCCGCACGCCACAGGGCACTGAACCCCGGCCACCTCAAGCTCACCGTCCGCAGCCATCGCCATGCTCACTGACTACCACACCCACACGCCGCTTTGCCTGCATGCCGAGGGGCATCCGCGTGAGTATGTGCGGCAGGCACGCGAGCGTGGACTGGCGGAGATCGGCCTTTCCGACCACAATCCCATGCCGGAGCATTTTGACGACTGGCGGATGCCGATGGCCGATTTCCCGAAGTATCTGGACATCGTTGAGGAGTCGCGCGCCGAGAACCCCGGCTTTCCCGTGCGGCTGGCGCTGGAGTGCGATTACCTGCCGGGCCGCGAGAGGTGGCTCGAGGAGACGCAGACGCTGGCGGATTGGGATTACCTCATCGGCAGTGTTCATTACATCGCGCCCGAGTGGGCCGTGGATGATCCGAAGCACATCTCGCGCTGGAAGGGCCAGGCGGCGGTGGAGGAGATATGGGACGCGTATTGGAAGCTTTACGAGCAAAACATCCGCTCCGGCTTCTTCGATTTTTTCGCGCATCCGGATCTGCCGAAGAAGTTTGGCTTCCGGCCCGTTGGCGACCTGCGCCGCTACTATGAGCCGGTCATCCAGGCGCTGGCGGATGTGAAAGGCGTGCTCGAGGTCAGCACCGCCGGCCTGCGCAAGGAAGTGGGCGAGATTTATCCGAGCGGAGAGATGCTCGACATGGCGTTTGCCGCCGGGGTGCCCATCGTGATCAATTCCGACGCGCACGCGCCGGGCGAAGTGGGGCAGGACTTCGCCAAGGCGCTGGCGCTCGTGCGCGCCGCCGGCTACCGCAGCACGGTGCGCTATGTGAAGCGCAGGCGCATCGATGTGCCGCTGCCGGAGACATGGCCCGCGTCATGATTCTCGATGCAAGAGACCGCCGAGTCGTGTTCCCACGCCGTCCGCTGGTGATGGGGATCATCAACATCAATGACGATTCCTTCTGCGGCGACGGCACGCTGGACATCGACGCCGCCCTGGTGCAAGCCGCCGCCGCCGTCCGGGAAGGCGCGGACATAATCGACATCGGCGCGGAGAGTGCGCGCACGAACCGCGGGCCGATCACCGAAGAAGAAGAGGCCGGACGTTTGCTGCCGTTCATCGAAGCGTGGAAGGAACTGGCGGAGCGCTCGGTTCCCGCGGATGGCGCGCAGCTCTGGCCGCCGCTGCTCTCGATCAACACATGGCGCCCCTCCGTCATCGCGCGCGTGCTGCCGCACGGCGGCGACCTGCTCAATGACATCAGCGCGCTGCCCGATGCGGCAAACGCACGTCTATGCGCGGAGCATGGCGCGGCTCTGCTGATCATGCACAGCATCGGTGCGCCGAAGACGCCGCATACGCATGTGCGGTATCCGGACGTGATGGCCGTCCTCGATGCGTTCTTCGACGACAAGATCAAGCTCGCCCTGGGCGCCGGAGTGCGTGCGGAGCAGGTCATGATCGATCCGGGCATCGACTTCGCGAAGCAGAAGGAAGACAATCTGGCGATCTACGCCCGCCTCGACCGGCTGCACCGTTGGGAAAGACCCGTGCTGCTGCCGGTATCGCGCAAGACGGTGATCGGCGAGGTGCTCGGGCTGCCGGACCCGAAAGACCGCGACGCCGGCACCGTGGCGTGCATCGCCGCCGGAATGAGCCGGGGGGCGCACGTCTTCCGCGTGCACAATGTACGTGCGGCCTTTCAGGCGGTGAAGATGCTGCACGCGCTGCAATAGCGGGCGCGGGCGATGCGGGGTCACTTCCGCCCGAAAAAGTCGGCGAGGCTCTGAATCTTCGAGGCGTCCGCGGGTTTCATCGCGCCGTGGACGGCCTCTTCCTGGAGCACGCAGAGTTCGCGGATGCCCTTGCGGCCGAGCGCGAGCATGGACTCCATTTGCAGCTCGGAGAATGTGGACTCCTCGCCGCTGCCCTGGATCTCGACGAAGTCGCCGTCCTCGGTCATGACGAAATTGCAATCGACCTCGGCCTTGGCGTCCTCCTCGTAGCAGAGGTCAAGCAGCGCCTCGTCCTTGAAGATGCCGGCGCTCACGGCGGCCACTTTCTTCTTCAGCGGCTGCTGGGTGAGCCTGCCTTTTTCGAGCAGGCGGTTGAAGGCCACGGCCGTCGCCACGCAGGCGCCGGTGATGGAGGCGGTGCGCGTGCCGCCGTCGGCCTGGAGGACGTCGCAGTCGATCCAGAGCGTCTTTTGACCGAGTTTCTGGAGATCGACCACGGCGCGGAGGCTGCGACCGATGAGGCGCTGGATTTCCGTGCTGCGGCCATCCACCTTGCCGCGGGTGCTGTCGCGGTCTTTGCGCTCGAGAGTGGAGTAGGGGAGCATGGAATACTCGGCGGTGAGCCAGCCGCCGGGCACGCCCTGCACCTTCATCCAGCGTGGCACTTCGTCCTGGATGGTGGCGGCGCAAATGACGCGGGTGTTGCCAAAGGACACAAGCACGGAAGCCGTGGCGTGGGGCGCCACGTCCATGAAAAACTTCACTTCGCGAATCTGGTCTGCGCTGCGTCCGTCGGTCCTGGGCATGGTGCGGCAGTAGCACACGATGCGCGGCGGCCAAAGTGTTTTTCAAATCACGGGGCGCCCGGGTTCTTCACCGCCGTTTCCTCGCACGGAAAGCGGCAGGTGACGCTGACACCGCCTTTGGGCCGCGGTCGCACCGCGAGGGTGCCATTGATGAGCGAGGCGCGGTAGTCCATCACGCGGACGCCGATGCCGTGCCCTTGGCCGCCGGGCTTCTTTTTCCTGAAGCCTGCGCCGTTGTCTTCGATCTCCAGCACGCACTCCCTCGGGCTGAGCCGCCGGAGGCGGACGACGATCTTCCGCGGCCGGCCGTGCCGCATGGCGTTGTTCACGGCCTCCTGGGCGATGCGGAAGAGATGCGTCTCGGTCTCGAGATCGGTGATTTTCACGGTGGGGTCGATCTCGCAGATGCACGCGGTGCGGAGGTTGGTGCGTACGGTCTCGGCCAGCAGGAGCAGGCCGCCGTCGAGCCCGCGGTTCCTCACCCCGGCTGGAGAGAGGCCGTGGGACATGCGCCGCACTTCGGCCACGGACTCGCGGACCAGCTCGCCGATGCGGATGGCGAGCGCCTTCTGCGGCCCCTCCAGGCCGTCCTGGAGCGCATCGAGGAGCGTGGCGATGCCTGTCATCGTCTGGCCCACGCCGTCATGGAGATCGCTGCCGATGCGCGCCTGCTCCTGCTCGGCGATGCGGAGCACCTCATTGCGCAGCCTGCTTTTCTCCGTGACGTCGATCCCGGTGACGATGACGCGCTCGACGCGGCCTTCGTGGTCACGGCTGGACGTGCCCCAGACTTCCACGATGCGGGTCTCGCCCGTGCGTGTGCGGAGCCGGACTTCGACCGGTGGATTGTCCTCCCCATCGGCGAGCCTGGCAAAGCGCGCGCGGGACAGGGCGGCCTCCTTTTCATCCATCATGCCGATCTTCCACGCGGACTGCCCGAGGATGTCGTCGAGCTGGTAGCCGAGGGCCTTGGTGAAGGCAGGGTTCGCGTGGACGATGCGGCCGACGGGATCCGTAACGAGGATGAGCGCGGCGGTGTGGCGCACGAGGGCCTGTGCAAAGTGGCTCTCGCGCTGCCGGGCAGCTTCGGCGCCCTGGAAGGCGCGCTCGGCCCGCTTCCGGTCCGTCATGTCCAGCACGAAGGAGACGCCTGCGTCCCTGCTGTGAGGGGAGAGCGCACCGCCGACCATCACGGGCACGCGGGAGCCGTCCTTGCGGACGTACTCCTTTGCAAAGGGAGTCACATGCCCTCGTGCCCGGAGCTCCGCCGTGGCCTTCTTGTCGATGGCGCGGAATTCCGCGGGCGTGAGCCGCCGCCAGTCCAGGCGGCCCTCGCGCAGGTCCTCCGGTGTGAAGCCCACCATTTTGAGGAAGGCATCGTTCGCCTCGATGATGGTGCCGTCGAGTTTCCAAAAGATGAGTCCGGCCAGATTCGACTCCATCATCGAGCGGTAGCGGGCCTCGCCGTCCCGCAGCGCCTTGTCATCAGCCTCGCGCTCCAGCGTGAGCGCCGCCAGCCGGGCAGCCGCGGTGACTGTGGCGATCTCGGCTGTGGACGGTACGTAAGTTTCGCGGTGACAGCACACGATGGCACCGAGGACGTGCCCGGTCCGGCCGGTCACCGGCTCCGTCCAGCAGGCGCGCACTTTCGCGCGGGCTGCGAGTTTTGCCAAGGGAGCCCAGCGCGCGTCCGCCTGCACGTCTTTGGCTGCCACGGGGCCGCCCGTGCACAGCGCCGGCCGGCGGGTGCCCCGGACTGGCGGGGTGGTGAGCTTGCCCAGTGCCTTGCAAAAAAACGCGGGCAGTCTGGGCGCGGCGGCCGTTTCCAGACGGCTGCCATCCGGTGCCGCCAACATCACCGCGCATCTGATGCCCGGGTGGTCTGCTTCGACGCTGCGCACGATGGCGTCGAGCACCGCCGACGAGGGCGCCCCTTCGGCGACCAGACGCAGGTTTGCGTCCTCGCGCTCTTTGGCCGCCTTTCGAGCCGAGATGTCCGTGTGCCGTCCGATGATGCGCAGCGGGCGGCCCGCGCCGTCGCGGCTCGTGGCCAGACCTCGCGCCTGGATCCACTTCCATGTGCCGTCCTTGCATCTCATGCGAAACTCGGCCGCGTACGCCGGTGTCCGCCCCTCGCTGTAGGCCTTCACAGCGGCCTCCGCCGCCGGCAGATCGTCCCGATGGACGCGCGTCCGCCACTCCTCGAAGTCGTCCGAGATTTCGTCTTCCTCGTAGCCGATCATCCGCTTCCACTGGCGTGAGAAGACGACTTTGCCCGAGCGCAGGTCCCAGTCCCACACGCCGTCGCCGATGCTCTCGCTGGCAAATTTCCACCGCGCTTCGCTCTCGCGCAGGGCCTCCTCGGCGAGCTTCCGGTCGGTGATGTCGCGCCCGACGGACTGAGTCTCGACCAGCCGGCCGCGCCGGTCGAAGAACGCGCGGTTCACGAACTGCATCCACCTCGGCTCGCCGCGTCCGTCGATCACCCTGTTCTCGATCACCACGACGCGGTTCTTCGGCGAGAGGCGCCGCAGTTCCCGGATGATCCCGGGCACGTCCTCCGCCACGGCTTGGGGCTGCCAGCTTTTGCCGAGGAGCGCCTCGCGGCGCTTCCCGAAGAACCGGCAGTACACGTCATTCACATACGTGAAGGTGCCGTCGGCGAGGAAGCGGGAGATCACCTCGGTCTGGTCCTCCACGAGCGACTTGTAGAGATCCTCCACTTTTGTGTGACCGGACGCCATGCTTGCAACTGCTTTCCGCGGCCCGGTTTTTTGCGTGGCGTTGCCATGTTCCGCACCGCTCTCGCGGGAGGCTCGTCTGGCCGCCTTCGTGTTCTTCACTTTCATGCGTGGGGGCTTCGATCTTTCGTCTGGCATGGCATGATGCGCTGTTTTTCAGCCGTGGCAATTCCTGCCGGAACCGCGCGCGTGGCGGGTTCCGATGCCGTTGCTCGGCCAGGTGTGTCCTGGTCCCGGCGCCGCTCGGGTGTCCGACTGCGTCAGTTTCCTGACGTGCACTGGACTTGCCACGCTCCGGCCCGGGCGCGGGAGCCAGCGACACCGCTTCCTCCACGCCACACTCGCGGCACCTTGACGCACGGGGGAGCCGGCGATTCAATGGCGCGCATGTCCTGGCCAGCCCGCATCATTGTCGTCCTCGTCGTCGTGGCGGGCATGTTCTCGTTTCACAGTGCGCGGCAGCGCCGGCCCGTGCGCATCGAAGTGGCGGCGAGGGACAAGACGCTGATCCTCGGCAATGGCAGCGAGCCGGAGACGCTGGACCTCCAGCTCGCGACGGGACAACCCGAGCATCACATTTTCAGCACGCTGTTCGAGGGCCTCGTCGCGCCGCAGGCGGACAATCCTGATGCCGACGGCCCGGGTGCTGCTGCGAGCTGGGAGCACTCGGCCGACTTCATCACCTGGACGTTTCACCTCCAGCCGGCTGGCAAGTGGAGCGACGGCACACCGGTGACCGCGCAAGACTTCGTTTACTCCTACCGGCGGCAGCTCTCCTCCGCGCTGGGCAGCCAGTACGCGGAGATGCTCTACCCGCTGCTCAATGCGCGCGAGTTCAACGAGGACAAGATCAGCGACTTCTCGAAGGTGGGCGTGCGTGCGCTCGACGGCCACACGCTGCAGCTCACTCTCAAAGGCCCCGCGCCGTATCTGCCGTCAATGCTGAAGCATTACTCGTGGTTTCCCGTGCCGCGCCATGTGATCGAACGCTTCGGCGCGATGACCGACCGCGATACGAAATGGACCCGCGCCGGCAACCTCGTCGGCAACGGGCCCTTCAAGCTCAAGGAATGGCGCTTCACGCACTCGATCACCGTCGAGCGCAATCCCCACTATTGGGATGCGGCGGTCGTGAAACTCAACCAGATCGTCTTCCTCCCCATCCAGAACGCCGGCACCGAGGACCGCGCCTACAACGCAGGCCAGCTTCACGTCACCCAGACCGTGCCCCTCGACAAGACGCCAGTCTATCGCGATACGAGGCCGGCCGAGTATCACGAGGACCCGCTGCTCAGCGTCTATTTCTACCGCTGCAACGTCACCAAAAAACCCTTCGATGACAAGCGCGTGCGCAAGGCCCTGGCGCTGGCCATCGACCGGGAGAGCCTCATCAAGAATGTGCTGCGCGCCGGGCAGAAGCCCGCGCTCGGCTTCACGCCGCCGGGCTGCGGCGAAGGCTACTCGACGCCGCTGATGCTCAAGTTCGATCCCGCTGAGGCGCGCCGCCTGCTGGCCGAAGCCGGATTCCCTGGCGGCAAAGGTTTTCCGAAGTTCGACATCCTCATAAACACGATGGAAGCTCACCGCACCATTGCCGAGGCAATCATGGCCATGTGGAAGCAGCACCTGAACCTCCCCGTCACCGTCCTGAACCAGGACTGGAGCGTTTATCTGAAATCCACACGCGAACTCGACTACACCGTCTGCCGTGCCGGCTGGGTGGGAGACTATCTCGATCCCTTCACCTTCCTCAGCATCTGGCAAAAGGGCGATGGCAACAACAACACCGGCTGGAGCCACCCGCGTTACGACGAATTGATGCTCAAGTCCTCCGTCGAGGGCGACCCCGCTCGACGCATGGCCCAGCTCCACGAAGCGGAGGAACTCCTCCTCGACGAACTGCCCGTCCTGCCGGTGTATTGGTACGTGCGCTCCTACATGCAGCAGCCGTCAGTGAAAGGCTGGCGGCCTTCGCTGCTGGAGCATCGTTGCTACAAGGTGCTGGATGTGCGGTAGCGTGTCCTCTCACCGCCAGACAAACACATTCTCGCCCGCCCACTTCTCGTGAGGCATTCCTGAAACGGCGGCGAAGAATGTCCGGCTGCATCCCGGCACGTAGCGATCATGCAACTCCGCTGCGATGGCCCCCGTCCGGTTGATCCAGCCCGCCGCCGTCGAGAACACTTGTTTCTCCGCTCCTTCGATGTCCATCTTCAGCAGATCGACGTGATCAATTCCGTGCCGGTCGAGAATCGTCGAAACCTGCATGCCTTCGATTTCGATTCCGGCAGCCTGGCATCCGGTGCCTTCTACCCGGAAGGCCCACGGACCCATGCCGGTGTCGATCAATGCCAGCGGGCCGTTTTCAGACCACGCCGCCCCGTGCACCACCGTTACGTTCGGAAAGGCCGCCACGTTCCGGCGCAGCAGCATCACATTTTCAGGGGATGGTTCCACCGCCACGATTCTGGCGTCCGGCCAGGCCAGTGCGTAATAGACCGACGCCAGGCCGACGTTTGCACCGAGATCCAGGATCGTCGTGAGCACCTTGTCGAAAGGCGGCTTGTACTCCTCCTCCACGAAAACCTTCTCGAAGACATCGACGTCCGACGTGTCCGGACGAAGCCAGATGGTGACATGCGGAGCTTTCTCCAGCCGCGCCATGGCGAGCCCGGGCCGCTTCTGCAAGACGCACCGCAGCCACACCCAAAGCCCGGAGGGGCCAAACACGAGGACAAACGTCCGCATCCGCCGCGCGTGACGGATCAGACGAACAAACAACGCGCTCAGACGGTTCATGCGGGCAAGAGAAGACAGTTCGGCGAGGCCGGCAACAAGAAGCGTGCGCTCCGGACTCGCAGGGCGGGCATTGCCATGCTTGAAGCCGCCGGAGCCGACGTATATAGAGCCGGCCTTCGCCTGCTTGCGTTCTCCCTCAAGCAGTGGGCCGCGTGGCGTCCGGTTCTTGTGCGTCGTTCGCTTCGGCAACCAAGGCATCATCATCCTTCACCATTCCATGCGCTGTCTGTTTGCGTCTCTCGTCAGTCTGTCTTTGGTCGTGTGCTCATGGTCCGCCGAGCCGAAGCCCGTTTCCTTGTTTGATGGCAAGACGCTCGATCACTGGTCCGGCAAACCTGAGCACTGGCGCGTCGAGGACGGCTGCATCACCGGCGAGATCAAAGACGGCGACACGCTGAAGGGCAATCAGTGGAGTTTCTGGGACGGCGAGGTGAACGATTTCGATCTCACAGTCGATTTCAAGATCGCCGGCGGCCCGAGTGCGAACAGCGGCATTCAATACCGGGCGCAGCAGCATCCCGACGGCCACGCCAGCGGCTACCAGGCCGATCTCGACGGCGGCGCGGTCTGGCTCGGGCGCATCTACGACGAGCATGGCCGTGCCTTGATCTGTGAGCGTGGCCAGCGCGTGAGCATCGCACCGGATGGTCGCAAGTGGACGGATGTGTTCGCCGAGCCGAAGAGCTTCGTGCCGGCGATCAAGGCCAACGACTGGAACACTTATCACATCACGGCGACGGCATCGCATGTCGAGGTGCGCATCAATGGTGTGCTCTTCAGCGTGCTCGACGATCACGATGCGAAGGACGCCGAGTGGTCGGGGAAACTCGCCTTTCAGCTCCACGCAGGACCCGGGCCGTCGAAGATTCAATTCCGCAACATCATGCTCACCGACCTGGGCAAGACCGCGATGCCGAGGCGTAACACGGACACTCCTGTCCGTGGCGCGGGAGGTTCGACGGCGCGGACAGGAGTGTCCGCGTTACAGCCCGCCAGCATTGCGCCGCCTGCCGAACTCAACCTCAGCTTCGAAAAAGGCACGCTCGATGGCTGGAAAGCGGAGGGTGATGCCTGGGCGAGGCAACCGGTCGAAGGTGACACCGTCGCTCTGCGCAAGCGCGGCAACTCGATGCACGTCGGCAAGTTCTGGCTCGGTGGTTATGAACGCATCGGTGACAAAGGCACGGGCACGCTCACCTCGCAGAGTTTCGAGGTGACGCATCCGTGGGCCAGCTACCTGCTCGGTGCAGCGCCGAATGCGAAGGAGGAGCGGGTGGAGATCGTCGAGGAAGCGAGCGGCAACACCATCCACACCGGCAGCGGCGCGCAGGTGGAGACCATGAAGCGCGTGGCGGTGAATCTGGAGAAGCTGATCGGAAAGCGCATCTTCATCCGCCTCGTCGATGAGAGCCCGCGTGGCTGGGGGCATGTGAATTTTGACGACTTCGTGTTTCACGACGCGAAGCCCGCCTTCGCGGCGGCGACTGCGCTCACCATCAGCGGCGGCCGCTCGAAGCGCGGCGACGAAAGTCCGGTGCTTTGGCACCTCATGCCGAATCCCGCCAAGCCCACGAGCGTGAGAAACGACGAGGCACAGAAGCTCGTCGCCGGCATCAAGCTGCAGGACGGCTTTCAAGCCGAACTCATCGCCGCCGAGCCGGATGTGAAGCAGCCCATCGCGTTTTGCTTCGACGAGCGCGGTCGCATGTGGGTCGCGGAGGCGTTCAGCTATCCGAACCGGCAGCCGGAAGGGAAGGGGAAGGACCGCATCAGCATCTTCGAAGACAGCGATGGCGACGGCAGCTTCGAGACACACAAGATCTTCTGTGAAGGCTTGAATCTGGTCAGCGGTATCGAGGTGGGCTTTGGCGGTGTTTGGGTAGGAGCGGCACCGTATCTGCTTTTTATTCCGGCGAAGGATGACAGACCAGTCGAAAGGACAAAAGGGACGGAAGGGACTGAAAGCACTTCTGCAAAACAGTCCCTTCCGTCCTTTGAGTCCCTTTCGTCCTTCCCGACCGACCCCACGCTGCCCTTCCGCGCCCACATCCTCCTCGACGGCTTTGGCTACCAGGACACGCACGAGACCCTGAACTCCTTCCTCTGGGGGCCAGACGGCTGGCTGTACGGAAATCAGGGCGTCTTCAATACCGCGCACATCGGCAAGCCCGGCACCGACGCAAAAGACCGCATCGAGCTGCGCAGCGGCGTGTGGCGCTATCATCCGGTGCGGCATGTATTTGAAGTCTTCTGCCACGGCGGATCGAACCAGTGGGGGCTCGACTACAACAGCAACGGCCATCTCTTCATGACGCACTGCCGCAGCTTCTGGGGCAAGGGCGGAACGACGAACGCCATCCGCAACGGCCACTTCTGGAACCAGGCGAACGCGAACTACGCGCCATTCATCTCCGCCACCGCGCCGGACTTCGCGCCTGATTTGCAAAACTACCTGCCCGCCTCCGCCAAGTATGACAGCGGCGAGGGCGGCGCGGGCAAACCTGGAACCACGGCTGTCTATGGCGGTCACTCGCACGTCGGCACGATGATCTACAACGGCGACAATTTTCCTCCCATCTACCGCGACCACCTCTTCACGCACAACTTGCACGGCCATCAGATGAACCAGCAGCACATGGTCCGCGAAGGCAGCGGTTACGAGACGCTGCACGCCGGCTACGACCTTATGTTCTGCGGCGACGAGCATTACATCCCCGTCGATCTGCAAACCGGTCCCGACGGCGCGGTGTATGTCATCGACTGGTGCGACACGCAGCACTGCCACAACCCCGAGGACGAAAAATGGGACCGGACCAATGGGCGCATCTACCGCATCTCGTGGAAGGAGACTTACAGGCCGGTGAAGGTGGATTTGGGAGAGTTGGGTGACGAGCGGCTCGGAGCCGAACTTCTGGATTCAAATGATTGGTCTGCACGCACTGCGCAACGACTGTTGCAAGAAAGGACGGCGCTAGTCAAAAGGGCCGGAGGAAAGAGTCTCGATTTCGACGGCGTCGCGCCGATTTCAAATCCTGCGCAAAACAACACGCGAACATTCTTGCGCTATCTCTGGGCGTTGCACGTCACAAACAACGATAATCACATTCGATTTGATCTGATCGACAAACCAGATCGCATGGAAGATGTGGCCCGCGCCTGGGCAATTCAACTAGCCACGGAAGAGGCCGGCAAATCCAAGCTCAGGTCCGAGACACTCCTCAAACTCGCGCAGACCGATCCCTCACCCACCGTGCGACTCGCGCTGGCGTCGGCGTTGCCGAATCTGGATGCGCGAACGGTGTGGGGTGTCGCCTCCGCGCTCGCGATGCATGGCGAGGACAAGGACGACCGATTCCTGCCGAAGATGATCTGGTTCGGCCTCGCGCGAGTCATTGAGCAGGACTGGGCTCGTGGTCTGGCGCTGGCAGAGAAGACACCGATGCCTTCGCTGGCTGATTCGATCCGCTGGTTTGCCGGAAAGAGCGCCGAAGGCCGTGAGGCGCTGGTGAAGACGCTGAAGACGCCGCGTGATCTGAAGGTGCTGGCGTTTTCTCTCAAGGACGAGGCACGCACCCCGATGCCAAAGGCTTGGCCGCAGGTGCGGTCGGACTTGTCGGACCAGTCTGAACTCGTCCGACAGCTCTCGGCGCTCTTCGGAGACAAAACGATCCTCGCTGAAATGCGCGCACTTCTGGCCGACACGGCCAGGCCACTGCCCCAACGCCGAGCGGCCTTCGATTTGCTCAAACGCACCGGTGATGCCGAGGCGACGCCGATCTTCGCAAAGGTCCTCGACGAGCCCGCGTTCACCTCTGCCGTGATCCCGCTGCTCTCGCGGTCGAATGATCCGGCAACGGCCGCAGCGTTGATGGAGCGCTTCTCGAAACTCAGCAACGACGACCGCAGCGCGGCACTAAACGCACTCACCAGCCGCGCGGAACTCGCCAAACCGTTGCTCGATGCCGTCAAGAGCGGCGCCTTCGACAAGAAACAACTCAGCGCTCTGCAAATCCGCCAGATGCGCAATCTGAACCACGCAGAGGTCAACACGCTGCTCGATGCGACCTGGGGCAGGGTGAATGAGTCGAGCGAAGCAGCCAAGGCGAGCATCGAGAAGTTCAGGAAGGCCTACACAACCGCGCCGCTCTGGGCCTTCAACGCAAAGTCGGGCGAGGAGACCTTCAAGCAAGTGTGCGCGGTTTGCCATGCGATGGGCGGCGTCGGCGGCAACCTGGGACCCGATCTCGCCGGCTCGTGGCGCAATGGGCTCGATTACTTTTTGGAGAACATCATCGATCCAAATGCCGTCGTAGGTGACAACTTCCAGCTCCAGGTGCTGACGAAGAAAGACGGCAGCGTGGTGTCGGGCTTGATCGAGCAGGAAAGCGATACCGCCATCACGGTCCGCACCGTCACGGAGTCCGTCATCGTCTCCAAAGCCGACTTGAAGGAGCGCAACAAGCTCGCCGCATCGTTGATGCCGCCGGGAATGCTCGAAGCGATGCCGGAGCGGAAGGCCATCGAACTGCTGAAGTATCTCCTGAGCAAGCGAGAGTGATTGCAAGAGTTCGCGCGCAGGCAATGAACGCGGGCCTGCGCAGCGGGTAGGGCTGGCTGTCTCCAGCCAGCCGGCGCTTGTGCAGACAATGAAAAGCGAATGAGCAGGGAGTCTCCCGCTCATTCGCATTCATTGGCTCGTCACGCTCGCGGCGCATGGAGGACCATGCGCCCTACCAAAGTGCGGAGTGACGGCCAAAAGACCAGCTTCTGCTGCCATGCGCTGCATCGAGCACGGCGAAGTGAAACCAGCGGCAAAACCGGGGCGTTTCGGCCCGTAGGTTTCGTCGCTCGTTTGATGAAACCCTCCATCGCCACTTTTCTAGGCTTGCTCGCCGGCTCCGCGTTCGGAGGTGAGGCTGCGCTCACGTTTGAAAAGGATGTGCGTCCGATCGTGAAGACGCACTGCACGCATTGCCATGGCGAGGAGGAGAAGATCGCCGGCGGAGTTGATTTGAGGCTGAGGCGTTTCATGGACAAGGCGCTCGACGACGGTGCGCATGTGGTCGAAGCGGGGCAGCCGGAGAAGAGCGCGATCGTGCAGATCATCCGTCGTGGTGAGATGCCGAAAAAAGGCAAAAAGCTTACCGATGAAGAGCTGGCGGTGATCGAGAAATGGATCACGCAAGGCGCGAAGACTTTGAAAACCGAGCCGCTGACGCTCGCGCCGGGGCCGATGATCTCGGATGAGGATCGTGAGTTCTGGGCCTTCCAGCCGGTGAAGCGTCCGACAGTGCCGACCGATGTGGATTTGAAAAAGGTGCGCACACCGGTCGATGCCTTTGTGCTGAAATCGATGAGCGGAAAAGGGCTGACTTTTGCTCCGGAGGCGGATCGTCGCACTCTGATCCGCCGCGTGACGCTCGATCTCACGGGCCTGCTGCCTTCGCCCGAAGATGTGGAGGCATTTGTCGCCGACCCTTCGCCGCTGGCTTACGAGAATCTTGTGGAGCGGTTGCTGGCCTCGAAGTCGTATGGCGAGCGCTGGGCGCGGCATTGGCTCGATGTCGTGGGCTATGCCGACTCAAACGGCTTCTCGGAGGCCGACTCGGTGCGGCCTCATGCGTGGCGCTACCGCGACTACGTGATCCGCTCAATGAATGCGGACAAACCGTGGAGCGAGTTCATCCAGGAACAGCTCGCGGGTGATGAACTGGCCGGCGCGACTCATGCCGACACGCAGCAGGCGGTGCTCGACCCGAAGCGGCGCGACGATCTCGTGGCCACCGCGTTTCTGCGCATGGCTCCCGATGGCACGGGCGACACCGTGGACGATCCGAAGCTCGCGAAGAACCAGGTCATCGCCGAGCAACTCAAGATCACGACCTCGTCGCTCATGGGGCTCACCGTGGCGTGTGCGCAGTGTCACGATCATCGCTACGATCCGATCCCGCAGGCCGACTACTACCGGCTGCGCGCGATTTTTGATCCTGCCTTCAACTGGGAGGCGTGGCGCGCGCCGTCGCAGCGGCTTTACTCGCTGTATTCGCCCGAGGAGCGCGCGAAAGCGAATGAGATCGAAAAGCAGGCGGGAGACATCAATCGTGCCGCGCAGGCGATGAGCAAAAAATTCCTCGACGAAATCTTCGAGGTGGAAATCAAGAAAGTGCCGCAAGCCGAGCAGGCTGCTTTCCGCGTTGCGCGTGACACGCCGGTGGCCAAGCAGACGCCCGAGCAGAAGGCGCTCATCAAGAAATATCCCTCCGCGCTTGCGACCTACTCGCTCGATCTCTACGACAAGAAAAAGCAGGATCTGGTGGACGCCAAGGTGGCCGAGGCGACCAAGCTTCGCGCGACGAAGCCCGTCGAGGGATTCTTGATGGCGCTGACTGAAGTCAAAGGACAGGTGCCGGTGACGAAGCTTTTCAATCGAGGTGATCACGACCAACCCAAGCAGGTCGTCACACCCGGCGAGCTGAGCATCCTTGCGAAGCCGGCGATCGAGCCGTTCAAACCTGCCGCCGTCAGCACTGGTTCCACGGGCCGCCGTCTCGCCTATGCGCAGTGGCTCACGAGCGGGCAGCATCCGCTCGTCTCGCGCGTGCTGGTGAATCGCTTCTGGCTGAACCACATGGGCCGCGGCATCGTGAACACGCCCGGTGAGTTCGGAAGGCAGGGCGAGCGCCCGACGCACCCCGAACTGCTCGACTGGCTGGCGGATGAATTTGTCAAAGGCGGCTGGAAACTGAAGCCGCTGCACCGGCTGATCCTGCTGAGCAACGCTTACCGTCAGTCATCCGTGAATGACGCCTCGCTGCGCAGCGATCCCGACAACAAGCTCTACGCCCGCTTCAAGATGAAGCGTCTCGATGCCGAGACGCTGCGCGATTCGATGCTCGCGGTCACGGGTTCGCTCGTGCAGGCAAGCTACGGCCCGCCGAGCGGCATCGGCCGTGATCCCTCCGGCCGCGTGATCACCGGCATCGACAAAGGCACCATCACCACGCACAAGGTCGATCCAGCCGGCGCGGATGATTTCCGCCGCTCGATCTACATCCAGGTGCGCCGCACACAGCCCGTCACGGTGCTCGACACTTTCGATGCGCCTTCGATGGTGCCGAACTGCGAGATGCGCGCCCAGACGACAGTCGCGCCGCAGTCGCTGCTGCTGATGAACGACAGCTTCATTTTGGACAACGCCCGCCGTCTCGCCGACCGCCTGCAAAACGAAGCGCCCGATGATCGTCGCAAACAGCTCCAGCGCGCATGGAGTCTTCTCTTCGGCAAACCCGCCACCGAAGCCGACCTCACCCGCAGCCTTGCGTATCTCGACGAGCAGACCAAGTCGCTCACGCAATACCACCACGACATCCAGCACGCCAAAGGCGTGGTGCCGAACCCGCCGCAAGAGGCGATGGCCAGTTTGTGCCAGATTTTGTACAGCTCGAACCGGTTTCTTTATGTGGAGTGAGGCGCACGGGGATCCAGTGCCGAACCTCGACTGCAGCTTCACCACCACCATCTCCCAAAAATTCCGCATGGCAGCACGAGCTTGCCGACGGTGATGGGGAGGCCGACTTCGCCGGTGGCCATGTAACCGCCGCGATCCGAGAGCAGGCGTGACATGACATTGGCCAGCGCGGTGGGCGAGAGGCCGGTGGTGTAGGCGTTGACGAGGAAAAGCAGCGGCTGGTCGGAGATGAGTTTCTTGCAGTCGGCGAGCAGCGGCCAGAGGTGATCGTCGAGCTTCCACACCTCGCCGCTGGCTCCGTGACCGTAACTGGGCGGGTCCATGATGATGGCGTCGTACTTTTTCTCGCGGCGAATCTCGCGGCGCACAAAAGCATGGCAGTCCTCGACGATGTAGCGGACCGGCGCTTCAGCGAGGCCGGAGAGCCGGGCGTTGTCTTTGCACCACTCGACCATGCCCTTCGCGGCATCGACGTGGCACACGCTGGCTCCCGCCGCAGCAGCGGCGACGGTGGCCGCGCCGGTGTAGCCGAAGAGATTGAGCACCGAGATCTCGCGACCTTTGTTTTTCGCGGCGCGGATCAGCTCGCTGCACCAGTCCCAGTTCACGGCTTGCTCGGGAAAGAGGCCGGTGTGCTTGAAGCCGGTGGGCGCGACTTTGAAGGTGAGGTTCCGGTACTTAACCGTCCACGATTCCGGCAAGCGTTTGCGATAGTCCCATTTGCCGCCGCCTTTGCTGCTGCGGTGATACCATGCGTCCCAGTTCGTCCATTCCCGGCCTGCGCGCGGCCAGATGATCTGCGGATCCGGGCGCGAGAGGACAAAGTCGCCCCAGCGCTCGAGCTTCATGCCGTCGCCTGCGTCGAGCAGTTCGTAGTCCTTCCATTCGCTGGCGAGGAGTGCGTTTGAGGTGGAATGGGCGGAGGCGGACATGGGCGGGATTCAATTGGCCGAAAGAAACGAAACAACCAAAAGAGCGGAGCATTCAGTCGTGCGGCTGCCATTCCGATTGAGTTTCATTTTTTGATTCTTTCGTTTCTTTCGGCCATCCTAGTCGCGGAGCGCCACCGCAGGATCAACTCGCGCGGCGAAGTACGCCGGAACGAGCGCCGCGAGCAGACAGAGCACGACGGCAACGGCGCAGATGGAAAGGAGGTCGCTCCAGTTTGTGTGCGCCGGGATGCTGGAGAGGAAGTAGATGTCGGAAGGAAAGAAATCGCGGCCCGTGGCATCGGCGATCCGTTGGCGGAGATCGTTGCGGTAGTGCAGCACCGCGAATCCGCCGATGATGCCGAGCATGCAGCCGAGGATGGCGACAATGGCGGCCTGCGACAAAAAGATGCCCATGATCTGCCCGGCGCGCGAACCCAGGGCGGTGAGGATGCCGATCTCACGGCGCTTCTGCACGGTGACGGTAATGGTGGTGTTCATCACGCACGTCGCGGCCACGATCATGACGAAGAGCAGCAGAAACCACATGAGCGACTGCTGGTTCTCGACGTTTTGGAGCATGAAGTTGTGCTGGTGCATCCAGGTGCTCACGCTCCAGTCGAGCGGCAGCTTGTCCGAGTTCATCAGCACTTCGGCGATCTCCGGCGCGCTATCAGGATCACCAAGTTCCACATCGATGGCGGACACGCCGTCATCGAGGAGAAACAGCTCCTGGCCGATGTTCATCGGCACATAGCCGCGCAGACCGGCGGTGTCGGTGCGCAGGATGCCGACGAGCTTGAGTTCGGATCCGGTGGGTATCACGCCATCGAGCGCGGCGGCGCGTTTGCTTTCGTCCGGCTCGTTGTCGTTGGCCCGCACTTCGCGCACGAGCTTGTTGAGGCTCTCGGCGGCGTTGACGAGGATGGTGTCGCCGAGCTTCGCGCCGAGCTTTTCCACCTGCTTCTCCGGCAGCACGATGTTGTCGCCATCCAGATCGAACTCGCCGCTTTTCAGGTGTTTCGAGAGCTTCTTGATCAAGGCGTTGTCATCCGCCGCCTGCAATCCGAGAACCTCGATGCCCTCGGCTTTCTTTCCGTGCTCGGCGACGATCATCCCGCGCGAGATGGGCTGCGCCGAGGTCACGCCGGGCACCTGACGTACCGCGGGCAGCACGTCGCGCCAGTTCGACCGGGCCATGGGCGGCGCATTGGGATCGACCGGTCCCGAAGGCTTCGGCTCCTGCGTCAGGATGATGTGAGGCTCAAAGCCAATGAGCATCTTCTTGTACTCGACCTGCCAGCCCTTGAACACCGACATCACCACGACCAGCACGCCGACACCGAGCATCACTCCGAGCACGGAGATGAGTGTGATGATCGATACGAACGAGCGCTTCGGTCGCAGGTAGCGGAGGGCAAGGAAGAGTGGAGCGCTGCGCATCATTGGCGGCACATGAAGCGGGTTGGATGGCCGAAGGAAACGAAAAGAGGAAAAGAAGCGATGCTGCAATACAGCTCCTCACATTTTTTCCTTCTTTCGTTTCTTTCGGCCTTCATGATTCAGTCTCTGAGCGCCTCCGCCGGATCGAGTTGTGATGCGAAGAACGCCGGCACGACGGCGGCGATCAGGCTGAGCGCGATGGACACGCAGCAGGTGAAAACGACATCCCTCGGCTCCACATGCGCCGGAATCGTGGCCAGGAACACGCCGTCCACCGCATGAACCTCGCCGCCACCGACCATCGAGATCAGGGATCGGATGTCATTGCGGAATGCGAGCACGAGGAAGCTGCCGATCAGGCCGAGCATGGTACCGAGCACGCCGACAATCGCGGCCTGCAGCACGAAGATGGAGACGACCATGCCCGGCCGCGCGCCGATGGCCGTGAGCACGCCGATCTCGCGCCGTTTCTGCGTGGTGACGGTGATCGTTGTGTTCATCACCGAGAAGGCGGCCACAGCGGCGATGATGAGCAGCACGAGCTGCATCATCACCTGCTCATTCTCCATCGCAGCCAGCCGCGCCTCGCCGGCATCCAGCCAGAGATGCGTTTTCCAATCGGCTGGAACCGCGCCCGTCTTCTTCACTTTTTCCGCAAAGGCGGCGGCAGAGCGAGGCTCGTTCAACTCGACGGCCACACCGCTGACTCCGGCATCAAGGCGGAAGATATTTTGTCCGGTCGCCAGCGATGCGTAGCTGTACTTCGTGGCGATCTCGTCGCGGACAATGCCAGAAACGCGCAGCTTCAGCGGCTCGAGTTTGATCTGTTTCAGCGCCTGTTTCTTCTTCGCTTCCTCGCGCTCATCAACGGCGGCCCGATAGCGATGCGCGATGTCGATCACGGCGTCCGACGGATACACATTCACCTCGTCGCCGATTCCGATCGAGAGATCGGCCGCCGTGTACTCGCTGATCACGAGCGTCCCCTCGGGAAGGTCGAGCGTGCCCTCAAGGAGCTGTGGCTTCAGCTTGTCGAGCCGCGGACGCGCTTCGTCGGGCTTGAACCCGAAGAGCGGCGCGTCGGTCTGATACTCCGCGTGTTCGATCAGGATGCCGCCGCCCGCGAACGGCGTCGCCGAGAGCACTCCCGGCTGCGAGCGGGCCACGGCGACAAGCTTCTGCCAGTCAGGCGGCGGTGCTTTGTCGTTCTTCTCGCCCGCCACAAACATCACATGCGGCTCCACGGCGATCAGCGTGTTCCGAAAATCCACCTCGAATCCCTGCATCACCGACCGCACCACGATCATCATCAGCACCCCCACCGCGATGCCAAGGATCGAGATGATCGTAATCACCGACACAAACGTCCGCTTCGGCCGCAGATAACGGAGCGCGAGGAAGAGGGTGGCGGAGTTCATGTGGCAGGCGGCAGATCTGTCGGGGGCTGGATTGGAAAAGCGGGGCGGTCAGGCTGGCGAGATCGAACCATGACCGGACCATGCTTCCGCCCGGCAGAAATTCAAAGCCCTGCCGGGAAACGGAAACGCATGCAGCCAGACTGGACGGAGCATCTGGGAGACATGCCGGCAGCGGCGCTCTGCGTCAAACCATCATCTTCCGCATTGACGGCCTCCCGCCGGTCGTGCAATTCCACTCATGGCAAAAAAACCTGTTGTTCTCATCATCCGCGACGGCTGGGGCATCAATCCCGGCGGCAGGGCGAAGGCCGTCGAAAACGGCGATGCAACGCTGCTCGCGCGCACGCCCTTCCACGATCACCTCTACGCGACGTATCCGCGCGGCACCGTGAGTGCGAGCGGTGAAGATGTGGGCCTTCCCGAAGGGCAAATGGGCAACAGCGAAGTGGGCCATCTCAACCTCGGCGCGGGCCGCATCGTCTATCAGGACCTGACGCGCATCAACAAGGCCATCCGTGACGGTGACCTGACGCGGAATCCGGTGTTGCAGGAGGCATTCGCGAAGGCCAAAGGCAAACGTCTTCATTTCCTCGGCCTCGTCAGCGACGGCGGCGTGCATTCACATCAGGATCATCTCGTTGCGTTCTGCGATGAGGCGAAGGCGGCGGGAGTGGGCGACATCATGGTCCACGCCATCACCGACGGACGCGACACCTCGCCAACCGGTGGCGCGGCGTATCTCGCGAAGCTCGAGGCAGACCTCGCGCGGAGCGGCGCGAAGATCGCGACGGTGATCGGCCGCTACTTTGCGATGGACCGCGACAAGCGCTGGGAGCGCAACAAGCTCGCATGGGACGCCATCGTGCTCGGCCGCGGAGACGTGCGCACCGACACGCCGTCCGCTGCCGCGAAGGCGGCCTACGCGGAGGAGCCGCGCGGGGATGAATTCCTCCCGCCGATGATTTTCTCCCACGCCAGCGAGCAGCGCATCCGGGACGGCGACGTGATCCTGTGGTTCAATTTCCGCGCCGACCGCGCGCGCCAGCTCAGCGAGGCGTTTTTGAAAAGCGGCTTCAACGGCTTCGACCGCGAAGTCACGCCGAAGACCGGCTACTACACGCTCACCGAATACGACGTGACGTACTACGATCTGGGCTGCCGTGTCGTCTTCGCGCCTGAGAGCATGAGCAACTTGCTCGGCCAGGTCGTCGCCGCAGCCGGCCTCAAGCAGCTCCGCGCCGCCGAGACGGAGAAATACCCGCACGTCACCTTCTTCTTCAACGGCGGCATCGAGGAGCCGAATCCCGGCGAGGACCGCTACCTTGCCGTCAGCCCGAAGGAAGTGCCCACCTACGACAAGAAGCCGCAGATGAGCGCGCCCGATCTCACCTTCGAGGTGCTGCGCCGGCTCGAACACTACGATCTCGTCATCATGAACTACGCGAATCCCGACATGGTCGGCCACACCGGCGTGGTCGAGGCCGGCATCCACGCGTGCGAGACCATCGACCTCGGTGTGCGGCTGATCGTGGAAAAAGTTCTCGAACTCGGTGGCAGGCTCTTCATCACCGCCGACCACGGCAACTGTGAACTCATGCGCAATCCCGACGGCAGTCCGAACACCGCGCACACCACCAATCTCGTCCATGGCATCTACGTCGCTGCGGATTCAGGAAGCTATTCCGTGCGGAACGGCATTCTCGCCGACATCGCGCCGACACTCCTCGACATGCTCGGCATGAAGCAGCCGGCGGAGATGACGGGGAAGAGCCTGCTGGCCAAGAAGTGACGCGCCTTCTTTTCATCTGCTCCCGCAACCATTGGCGCAGTCCGACCGCGGAGGCTGTGTATCGTGATGACCCGCGCTTCGAGGTGCGCAGCGCGGGTGTGAGTGCGTCGGCCCGGCGGCGCGTGACGCAGAAAATGCTGCGCCGGGCGGATCTGGTGCTCGTCATGGAGCACGAGCACAAGCAGCGGCTGCTTGCCGAATTCTCCGAGGCCGCGGGCGTCGTGCGCATCGAGGTGCTCGATATTCCCGACGAGTACGGCTTCATGGACCCGGAACTCGTCGAGTTGATTCGCGAGCGCGTCGAGAGCGTGGCGTTCACGCTTCACGGTTGACAGCCGCGCATTTTCAATGCCTTTGATGGCCCCTCCCGCCAGCCATTTTCCTTTCACGAATGTCCAAGACCCTCATCATCGCCGAGAAGCCCAGCGTCGCAGCCGATCTCGCCAAGGCACTGGCAAAGGCGCCGGGCATGAAGGCGTTTGCGAAGGAGAAGGACTGGTTTGAAAACGAGACGCATGTCATTTCCTCGGCGGTCGGACACCTGCTCGAACTGAAAATGCCGGAGAAGGACGGCAAGAAGATCGGCTGGGGCTGGACGCATCTGCCGATCATGCCGGGGCAGTTTGAATTGCAGCCCATCGAGTCGAGCGAAGACCGCTTCAAGGTGCTCAAGAGACTGCTCAAGCGCCCGGATGTGACCGGCGTGATCAATGCGTGCGATGCCGGACGCGAGGGCGAGCTGATCTTTCGTTATCTTTACGAGGCCACGGGATGCAAGAAGCCCGTGCAGCGCCTCTGGATGCAGTCGATGACCCAGGGCGCGATCCTCGAAGCGTACGCGAAGCTGCGCTCGGACCAGGAGATGCAGCCGCTGGCCGATGCGGCAAAGTGCCGCTCGGAAAGCGACTGGCTCGTGGGCATCAACGCCACGCGCGCGCTCACGGCGCTGAACTCGCGGCACGGCGGCTTCCGCCTTACGCCGGTGGGGCGCGTGCAGACGCCCACGCTGGCGATTCTCGCGGAGCGCGAGCGGGCGATTCAGGCGTTCGAGGCGCGGACGTATTTTGAAGTGATCGGCCTCTTTGAAGTGAAGGCGGGCCGCTACAATGGCCGCTGGATCGACGAGTCGTTCAAGAAGGACGAGAACGACGAGCACAAGAAGCCCGAGCGCATCTGGGACAAGGCGAAGGCGGACGAGATCGTCGCGCGCTGCGTGGGCAAGCCGGGCGTGATCGAGCAGACCACGAAGCCCGCGCGCCAGGCGCCGCCGCTGCTCTACGATCTCACCAGCCTGCAGCGCGAGGCGAGCAATCGCTTCGGCTTCTCCGCGCGCCGCACGCTGCAGATCGCGCAGGCGCTTTACGAGAAGTTCAAGGTGCTCACGTATCCACGAACGGACTCGCGCCACCTGCCGGAGGACTATCTCGGCACGGTGATCGGCACGATGAAGACTTTCGCCGCGCACAGCGAGAGCAGGCACGATGCGATGCCGCTCGATCTCATCCCGCACGCGGCCACGGCGTTGAGCAACAACTGGGTGCGGCCGAACAAGCGCATCTTCGACAATTCGAAGGTGAGTGATCACTTTGCCATCATCCCCACCGGCCAGATTCCGCCGAAGGAGCTTCCCGAGGCCGAGCAGAAGGTCTTCGACATGGTGACGCGCCGCTTCATCGCCGTGTTCTTCCCGGCGGCGGAGTTTGAAGTCACGACGCGCATCACGCGCGTCGGCAATGACGCCTTCAAGAGCGACGGCAAGGTGCTCATCGTCCCCGGCTGGCTCGCGGTCTATGGCAAGAAGGGCATCGAAGAAGCCGCCGAGCAGGGCGAGAGCGGCGGCAAGATTCTGACCGCCGCGACCGCAGGCGAACACGCGAGCACGCTCGACGTGGAAGTGAACGAGCAGCAGACGAAGCCGCCGCCGCGCTATTCGGAAGCAACCCTTCTCTCCGCGATGGAAGGCGCCGGCAAGCTCGTCGATGACGAGGAACTCGCCGAAGCGATGAGCGAGCGCGGCCTCGGCACGCCCGCCACGCGCGCGGCCACCATCGAGGGCCTGATCATGGACAAGTACATCGAGCGCGCGGGCCGTGACCTCGTCGTCTCGAAGAAAGGGCTCGACATCATCGACCAGATCAGCGCCGTCGGCATCGACGCGCTGCGCTCGCCGGAGATGACCGGTCAGTGGGAGTTCAAGCTGCGCCAGATGGAGCACGCGAAGCTCGACCGCACGACTTTCATGAAGGAAATCCGCGGTCTCACCACGCAGATCGTGGACAAGACGAAGGCCTTCAACAAGGCGATCAAGGAGCGGGTGTATCCCGAGCTGGACGTCGTCTGCGGCGTCTGCGGCGGCCGCGGCTTCAAGCAGACCGACGAATTTTTCGGCTGCAAGAATCCCGAGTGCAAACTGCGCGTGCACAAGCATGTCGCCAGCCGCGAGCTGAGCGACTCGGAAATCCGCACGCTCATTGAAAAGAAGTTCGTCGGCCCGCTCGAAGGCTTCCGCAGCCGCAAGGGCCAGGATTTCTCCGCGTCGCTCGAGATCAAGGACGACCAGAAGGTCGCCTTCGTCTTCCCGCAGGGCGATCCGAACTCGATGCAGATCGACTGGGAAACCGCGCCGGTCATCTGCGAGTGCCCCGTGTGCGCAAAGAAAGGCCGTCAATCGCAAATCCACGACACGCCCGCGGGCTACATCTGCAAGACGAACGCCGAAAACAAATCCGCCTGCAATGCACGCCTGCCGAAGGAGCTGTGCAAGAAGGAGATCACCGTCGAGAACGCGAGGAAGTTTTTCACCGAAGGCAAGACCGACCTCATCGTGAACATGATCTCCAAGCGCGGCCGCCCTTTCTCCGCCTTCCTCAACTGCCACCCCGGCGAGAAGCGCCTCCTGAGCTGGGAGTTCCCGCCGCGCGAGAAGAAGGCGCCGGGGGCGAAGGGCGGAAAGAAGGCGGCTTCGTGACGGGTAAAATGGCGTCAGGTCATGGATTACAACCCTTACCAACCACCGGAGGCGCCGATCCTCGCTTCGTCTCCGAACGGTGACGCGGAAGAGATTCGTAAGGCTCACATCAAGCACGAGGCTTCGGTGAAGTCGGTGGGCACGCTCTACTTTCTCGCCGGCGCGCTTTGCATCGCAATGGCTGCCGCCAGTTTTCTCGATTCGAAGCCGAACCGGCAGGTCTCTGTCACCCTCGGGGTGGCTGCGTTTTTTGTGGTGATGGCCGTCGTGCAGTTCTGGATCGCGTATGGCCTGCGGAATCTCAAGCCATCCAGGCGCATCCCTACTGCGATCATGTCAGGCATCGGACTTCTGGGGTTTCCCCTCGGTACGGTCATCAATGCCTACATCATGTTTCTCGTGCTCGGCAAAAAGGGGCGGATGGTGCTGTCGGACGAATACAAGCAGATCATCGCGCAGACGCCGCACATCAAATACAAGACGTCCATCATCGTGTGGGTGTTCCTCGGCCTGCTGGTGCTGGTTCTCTTGCTCGGCCTGGGAGTGGCGATCTTCAGCAAAAGGTGACCCGGCGCGGCACGGCGGGTGCGTTGGTCTTCGCCGGTCGTGCTGCATTTTATGCGGCCCGCCGGAGTCCGGATGCAATAGAGGCTTGGTTTCCGCGTTGGGTCTGATCATGCCAGCAGGTCCCATGAACTCGCTCCTCTCCTCCACCACCGGGAAGTCCTTCCACCGTCGCGACATTCTGCGTGCGCTCAGTTCCTCCGTCGCATTCGCCGCGCTGCCATCATCGCGGGCTGTGACGCCCGCGCCGGGGCGGGACTCGCTGGCGATGCAGTTCTACAAGAGCCTCACGGATGAGCAGCGCGCGAAAATCGTGCTGCCGCGCAACCACGAAAAGCGCGGGTTCGTGAGCAACTGGTGGTACATCTGCCCCGAGCAACGGCTGCACACCTTTTACACGAAGGAGCAGCAGGACCTGGTGAAGCAGCTCTTCGAGTCGCTGCACCACCCCGATCATCGTGAGAAGATGACCTGGCAGGTGCAGAAGGACCTGATGGGGCAGATCAAGAACACGCCCTCCGTCGGCTTCTTCGGCACGCCCGAGGACGAGGACTTCGAGTTCATCTACACGGGTCATCACGTCACGCGGCGTTGTTTTGCGCGCAACGACGGCCCTCCGGGCTTCGGCGGCCGGCCGATCTTTTACGGCAATTTTGCCAAGGCATTTCGCGAGGAGAAGGATCACGCGGGCAATCCCTTCTGGTATCAGGGGCTGATCTTCAATGAGTTCGTCAGCGCGCTCGACGGCAAACAGCAGGAGAAGATGCTCGCCGCCCGCGAACCGCGCTCGGAGAAGCCTGCGGAAGTGATCGCGCGCCGGGCCGACGATCTGCCAGGGATAGCCGCCGCCGACCTCACGAAGGACCAGCAGGCGAAGCTGCTCGAGACGATGCGCCGCATGCTCGTGTGCTTCCGGCCAGGCGATGTGGCCGCCACGATGAAGACCATCGAGCAAAAGAAGATCGTCGAGAAGCTCTTCATCTCATGCTACGGCGGCGAGCAGGACATCGGGGGCGACAAGGTGTGGGACACCTGGCAGATCGAAGGGCCTGACATGGTCTGGTACTTCCGCGGCATGCCGCACATCCACGGCTACTTCCATCTTGCCGCGGCATAGCCACGCGTGGCATGCGGGCCCGGTCGCGACGGCGGCCGGTCGGCGGGGTGAAATTTCGCCCGCTACAAACCGCGCCGTGGCTGCGTTCTTTGGACGCACCACACCATGAACAAGATCATCAGTCCTTTGCTCGCCGCCGTTCTCCCGCTCGCCGCTTCCGCGGCGGATGTTTCGTTCAAGAAGATCACGCTCACGCGCGAGTTCTGGGGCGAGGGGGCGCATTTCGCGGATTTCGATGGCGACGGGCAGAATGACATTTGCTGCGGCCCCTTCATCTGGTGGGGGCCTGAGTTCAAGCTGCGCACCGCCTATTCCGCACCGAAACCGGATCGCGCCAAACCCGTGACCGACGAGCAGTATCTGCCGAACTACGAGGCATTCACCAAAGGCGCACAAAAGCCCTACGACGGCGAGAAGGGCTACTCCGACTACTTCCTCATCTACGCGTATGATTTCAACAACGACGGCAAGCAGGACATCATCGTCTTCTCCTGGCCGGGCGACATCACGGCCTGGTATGAGAACCCAGGCAAGCGCGACGCCGGTGCGTGGAAGCGCCATGTGATCTTCGACGTGACGGACAATGAATCACCGATGCTCGGCGACCTGAGCGGAGACGGGAAGCCCGAGCTGGTCTGCCACACGGGCGGCCGCCTCGGCTACGCATCGCTCGACTGGAGCGATACGACGAAGCCCGCCACCTATCACGCGATCAGCAAGCCGGACATCAAGAAGTACTTCCGCTACACGCACGGCTACGGCTTTGGCGACGTCAATGGCGACGGACGCCCCGACATCCTCGACAAGGAAGGCTGGCGCGAGCAGCCGGCCCCGGCCTCGGAAGAGTGGGTCTTTCATCCGGTGCCGTTCGCACCCGCCACGATGCCGCACGGCCCTTCCCAGATGCAGGTCTATGACGTGAACGGCGACGGCAAGAACGACGTCATCGCCAGTTGGGATGCGCATGGCTACGGCCTCGCGTGGAACGAGCAGAAAGCCGACGGCTCCTTTGTCTCGCATCAGCTCATGGGCGAGACGCCCGGGCAGAGCCCGCACGGCGTGAAGTTCACGCAGCTTCATGCGACCGACATGGCCGACATCAATGGCGACGGTGTGAAGGACCTCATCACCGGCAAGCGCTTCTGGGCGCACGGTCCGAACAAGGATGCCGAACCCGGCGCGCCGGCCGTGTTGTATTGGTTTGAGATCAAGCGCGATGGCAAAGGCGGCGCTGACTTCATCCCGCATCAAATCGACGATGACAGCGGCGTCGGCACTCAGGTTTCCGCCGGTGACGTGAACAAGGACGGCAAGCAGGACGTGATCGTGGGAAACAAGAAGGGCGTGTTTGTTTTCCTGCAGCAGTAGGTCGCGTCTGCGCCCGTCCCGCAGAGAGGGGGGTGCGTGGTGAGGGCGGGCCGCCCTTGCTGCTTGGCACTGCTTCTTGTGATCAGCGGTCGAGGGAGGGGTGCCTTCAATGCGGAGTCGCAACCGCAGTGAACTTTGGGTTGCGCGGGCGATGATCGGCTCTTCGTTCGGGGCTTCATCGACCATGACGCGAGTGTGTTCATCTTCCGGCAGCGCATTGATCGGCGGCATTTTGAGGCTCGCCCGGGCATTGGTGGCCGGGGTGGCTGCGTTCGTGGTGGGGACGGCCTGCCTCGCCCAGCCTCTCGCGCGTCCGCCGCTGCCCGCGCGGGAGTTCCGCGGCGTGTGGATCGCCACGGTGCATGGGGTGGACTGGCCGAGCGAGCCGGGTCTGCCGGGTGAAAAGCAAAAGGAACAATTGCGCAAGGCCATCGAGGCTGCCTCGGCGCTGCGCATCAATGCCATCATCTTTCAAGTGCGCCCTGCCGGCGACGCGATGTACAAGTCGGCCATCGAGCCATGGTCGCCCTTCCTCACCGGGAAGATGGGCCGGCCGCCGACGCCGGAGTGGGACCCGCTGGAATTCGCCGTGGCCGAGGCGCACAGGCGGGGCATCGAGATGCACGCGTGGTTCAATCCTTACCGCGCTCTGGCGGGGGACAAACATGCTCCCGGCGGCACCCACATCCGCATCCAGCATCCGGAGTGGACGGCACGCTACGGACCGGACGTGTGGACGGACCCCGGAGAGCCGGGCGTGAACGAGCGCACGCGCGCCGTGGTCCTCGACGTGGTCAGGCGCTACGATGTGGATGGCGTGCATCTGGATGATTACTTCTACCCATATCCGGTGAAAGGGGCGGGCGGGGAGCTGGTCGAGTTTCCCGACGAAAAGACATATGCGCGCTACAAGGCCGGTGGCGGCACGCTGGAGCGCAGTGCGTGGCGCCGGCAGAATGTCGATGCGCTGATCCAGGGTGCATACTCCGACATCAAAGGGGCGAAGCGCTGGGTGAAGTTTGGCATCAGCCCTTTCGGCCTGTGGCGGCCGAATGTGCCCGAAGGCACTGGCGGCGGACTCGATCCCTACGAGGACCTCGCTGCCGATTCACGCAAGTGGCTGCAGAACGGCTGGGTGGACTACATGGCGCCGCAGCTCTACTGGCCCATCGAGCCGAAGCAGTTGAGCTTCACCACGTTTTACGACTGGTGGCTCAGCCAGAACACTGCGGGACGGCACATCTTCCCCGGCATGGCGGACCACCGCATCGGCAGCGACCGCGGGCCTGGCGAGATACTCCGGCAGATCAGCGAGGTGCGCCGGCGCGGGAACATGACGCCGCCCGGTCATCTGCATTTCAGCTTCAGCACGCTCACCAGGGATATTGGCAAGATCGGCACTCTCACGCGTCAGCGCGCTTACACGACGCTGGCGCTCCCGCCGGCCACGCCGTGGCTGGGTGAGAGCCGTCTGCCTGTGCCGCTGCTCAAGCCGGCGTTTGAGAAGGGCAGGGGAAAGTCGGTGAGCTGGACGTTTGTCGATGACCGATATCTATCGCTCGTGCGCTGGTGGGTGGTGCAGGTGGCTTCGGGCGGTCAATGGAGCACATTCCAGGTGCTGCCCGCCACGCAGCTCTCGATGCCCTGGCCGGACAAGGCGCAGGCCGTCTCGGTGCGGCCGGCAGGATTTTCCTGGGAAGTGGGCGAGGCGGCCTACGTCGAGGGTCCGCACACGGGCTGACCTGTACGATTTCTGCTCATTCGTCGTCGTCTTTACGGCATCGCATTTTCTGCTTCCCCTTCGCTGCGCGAGCCGGTACGATCTGGTCTTGTTAAACAAGATGATGCAACGCGCGATCGCATCAGGAAACACGGTGCCGCTGGCCCTGAGGCCGGCGGTGCTTGCCATTTGCCTGCTGGTGCTGCCCTTGAGAAAGGGTACGGCGGAGGATCGTGCGGACTTCAAGTTCGGCTACTACCTTGAGGATCATCATCGCACGGAGGCATACTCCCCGTCGCTCTACATTCAGACGGATTTGGGACCGGACACCATCCTCACGCTCAACAGCGTCTATGACGTGATCTCCGGTGCCACGCCCACGGGCGAGCCGATGAAACGCAAGACACGGCAGGTGACCGCGGCGGCCTCTCCGACGGCAGGGCAGACGCAGACTTCCTACGTGGCGGTATCGGGCGCGAGCGGCCGCACCACTCTGGTGCCGGTGACCACTGCCGTGCCTGCATCCACGGGTGCCACGGCTGCGAGCCAGACCACGTCCGAGGAGTACGGCAAACCTTACCTGCCGATGAACGAGTACGAGGACCAGCGCCTCGCGGTGAGTCTCGGCCTGCGACATCGTCATGGTGAGTGGGTGTATGAGGGCGGCGCGGCCTACAGCCAGGAGTCGGATTATGAATCGGTGGCCGGCAGCTTCATCGTCTCACGCGATTTCAACGAGCGCATGACAACGCTCTCGCTCGGCGCCTCCCTCGCCCACGACAGCGTGCGCGACACGCCTACGGGGAACTGGGAGGAGAAGGACTCCTTCGATCTGCAGTTCCAGATCGCCCAGGTGATCGATGCGCGCACGCTTCTGAAATTCAGCTACGTGGGCGGTGCCTCGCGCGGCTACCTCGACGACCAGTACAAAATGGTGCTGCTCAACGACACGGTCATCGACGAACAGCGGCCCGACCGGCGGAACAAGCAGACTGTTTATCTTTCGTTGAACCGGTTTGTCGATCCGCTGAACGCAGCCATCGAGGCCAGCTACCGCTTTTATCACGACACCTTCGGCATCGATGCTCACACCTTCGGTCTCGACTGGTATCAGAACCTTGGCCGGAAGTTCATCCTCGTGCCGGGCGTGCGCTACTACGAGCAATCGGCGGCGGACTTCTACGCGACGAAGTTCACTGGCAGCCCGAAAGCTTACTCGGCCGACTACCGGCTCTCCAAGCTCGGCAGCATCACCTATGGCATGAAGCTCATCTGGAAGGTGAGTGACAAGTTCTGGGCCGACATCGCCTACGACCGCTACTCGCAGTTCGGCCGCGACGGCGGCGTCACGCCGGGCGAGAGCTACCCGGAGGCAAACATCGTCACCCTCGGCTTCAAAGTATGGTTCTAGCACCGTCACCACAAAGTGGCTGCGGCATTCTGCCGCAGTCCGTCCGCGGGGCTTCCAGCCCCGAGTTCGAGCTGCCGGGGGCTGGAAGCCCCCGGAACGGACTGCCGCAGAATGCCGCAGCCACTCAGACTGCCGCAGCCACGGAGCGCGGCTTGGAAGGCTGGACGCGCGCGGTCTTCCCCGCGATGGGCACGCATTGCCAGATCATTTTCCGCGCACCATCTTCGAAACAGGCCGCCGCGTTTCGCGAGGCCGCGATCAGTTGGGTGCAAGACTTTGAAAACAAATACTCGCGCTTCAAAGCCGGCAGCTTGATCTCCGAGATCAATCGCTCCGCTGGCTCGCGCTGGGTGGAAATCGATGCGGAACTCGACTCGATGCTTTCACTTTGCGACTGGTATCATTGGTCCACCGGCGGCGTCTTCGATCCGACCGCGCTGCCGCTGATGCAGCTGTGGGATTATCATGCGGAGCGGCCGGTCGTCCCGGGCGATGATGAAATCGCCCGCGCGCTCGATGTCATCGGCTGGAGCAAGGTGGAGAAGAAGGCCGGCGGTGTTTTTCTTCCGCGCGTGGGGATGAGCATCGATCTCGGAGGCATCGGGAAAGAGTACGCGGTGGACCGTGTGCTCGAGATGTCTGCGCGGTGGGGCATGCGGGACATCATGGTGGATTTCGGCCGTGACATCCGCGTGCATGGAGAAAGTCCGCATGCGGGCGGCTGGCGGGTGGGCCTCGAGCATCCGCACGATCCGGGCCGCTGCTGGGGTGGCGTGCTGGTGAAGGAGCGCGCGGTAGCGACGTCGGGCGATTACCTGCGCGGCTTCGATGCCGATGGCCGCCGCTACGGCCACATCATCGATCCGCGTACGGGCCGGCCCGTGGAGAACGGATGCAATGCGGCCACCGTCATCGCGCAGAGCTGCACGGAGGCCGGCGTGCTTTCGACTGCCGCGCTCGTGCTCGGCCAGTGCGAGGGGCTGGCGCTCATCGCGCAATCCTGTCTCGCTCAAGGCTGCGTGTGGCGGAATGGCGAACGGCGCGCGACGGCAAGATTCGATGAGTTTGTCTTTTGAAGCATGAAGACTCGGACGCTCAATCTGCTGGCCCTCGTCATCTGCGTGCTGCTCTGCCAGTGTGCCCAGGTGCCGCTCATGAAGCGCGGGAAACTGGCGGACTACACAATGTCTCCCGACCGTGATCCGCCCGCCGTATCGCTCCGCGAGCACGTCTTCTTCTCCCGGGAGGCCGCGTCGGGCGGCCGCGCCATCGGCGGCGGTGGATGCGGGTGCAACTGACGGCCCCGGCGGTGGTTTGCAGGCCCTGTTACGGACTGATGGTGGCGGAGGGCGGGCGACGCTTGCTTTTTCCCTCTTTCCACCGTCTGTCTGCGGCCCCGGAGCGGAACGTGGTCGTTCACGTCCCTGGCCCTCGCACGTCCGGTTTCCATCGATCGAATCATCATGAAGAAGACAACGCACCATCGTCCCATCGCAAACCTCATCCTGCTGGCCGCCGGCCTTGTGCTCGGTGTGGTCGGCTGCTCGAAGAAGGACGGTGCCGGGCCAGGCAAGGGTGCGGCAGGCGGCGGCGCGCCCTTTGCAGGCTACACGCTCGTGCAGACGCTCACGGAGATGAACACCGACCTGCTCGATCTCGATGGCCGTGTGGTGCACCGCTGGGCCAGCACCTACAAGCTCGGCGGCGGCGCCTACATCCAGCCCGATGGTCGTCTCGTGCGCACCTGCATCCTGCCCCGCAATCCTTTCAACCAAAGCTGCCCGGGTCTCAGCGGCGCGGCGGAGATCCTCGATTGGGATGGCAGGCAGCTCTGGTCGTATGAATTCGGCACCTCGGAGAAGACGCTGCACCACGACATCACGCTGCTGCCGAACGGCAACATCCTCATGCTCGGCGTGGAGCAGAAAAACAAGGAGGACCAGATCGCCATTGGACGTGATCCGGCGCGCATGAGGCACGATGTGATGTGGTTCGACTACATTGTCGAACTCAAACCGACTGGCAAAAGCGGCGGCGAGATCGTTTGGGAGTGGCACATGTGGGACCACTTGATCCAGGACTTCGACAAAACGAAGAAGAACTACGGCGTGGTGGCGGACCACCCTGAGAAGATCGACGTCAACTTCATCGAGGAGAATATCCTGGCGCGCGGGAGCGCGACTCTGGCGCGCCTGCAGTCGCTCGGTTACGTAGGTGGCGGCAACAGCAGCCCGCGGGGTCCCGGCGGCCCGGGCGGCGGTCCCGCCGGCCTGCCAGACTGGACCCATGCGAACTCCATCGCCTACAATCCGAAGCTCGACCAGATTGTGATGAGCGTGCGCGGCCCGTGCGAGTTGTGGGTGCTCGATCACAGCACGACGACCGCAGAGTCCGCGACCGAAAAGGGCGGGAAGCACGGCAAGGGCGGCGGCCTCCTTTATCGCTGGGGAAACCCGCAGGCCTACCAGCGTGGCGCGCCGCAGGATCAGAGGCTCTTCGGCCAGCACGATGTGCATTGGATCGACGACGGCCTGCCCGGCGGCGGCAACATCCTGCTCTTCAACAACGGCGACAATCGCAAGGACGGCGCCTACTCGTCGATCGAAGAGATCACGCCGCCGGTGAAAGCCGACGGCTCCTACGAGCTGGAGGAAGGCCAGAGCTACGGTCCGGAAAAGCCCTCGTGGCGCTACATGGCGGAGCCGAAGGAGGCGTTCTTCTCGCAATTCCTCTCCGGCGTGCAGCGCCTGCCGAATGGCAACACACTCATCTGCGCCGGCATGACCACCGAGCTGTTCGAGGTGACCCGCGACGGCAAGACCGTGTGGAAGAAGCGCCTCACCGATCTCGCTCAAGATCCCAGCCCGCAGCGCCCGAGCCGGCCGATGGCGGGCGGGCCCGGTGGCGGCAAGGGACCGGGCGGACAGACGCCGATGCTGCCGCCGCGCCCGCTGCTGATGGAGCCTGCAGGCAAGCACGGACTCGATGCATTTGAAATCAACTTCCTGCTCGGGCAGGACCCTTTGCTGCCTTCTTCGCCGCCGCCGCCCGACGGCGGACCCGACATGGCGCAAGGCGGTCCGCCTGGTGGTCCAGGCGGCCCCGGGAACATGGCCGGCGGCCCGCCCGGCGGCTCCAAAGGCCCTGGCAACATGGCTGGCCCGCCCGGTGGTCCCGGTGGCGGCCCTCCGGGCGGACCTGGCGGACGCGGACCTGGTGGTCCAGGCATGAGACCCGGTGGCGGCGGTGGTCCGCCGACGAAGGGGATCTTCCGCGCCACGCGCTATGCGCTGGATCATCCGGCTTTCAAGGGGCGTGATCTCAAGCCTCTGGCACCCGGTGCCGAGTGATGTCGCTCTGCTGTTGATCCCTGAATCGAAGCCTGTCGCCCGATGTTTGTGCCTCAGACCCCGTTGCCGCCCGACGTGCTCGCCTACATCGGCCCCGGCGCGGGCTTCACGTTCATCGGCTCGTTCCTCATTCTCATCTCGGCCGTCGCGCTCGTGTTCGTGACGCTGCTCACGTATCCGTTCCGCCTGCTGTTTGGGAAGCTCTTCAGCCGCACGAAGAAGCGCCGCAAAACAGACACGAAGCGAGTCATCGTCCTCGGCCTCGATGGCATGGACCCGCGCCGCATCGACCGCCTCATGGCAGCCGGCCGTTTGCCAAACTTCGCCAAGCTCGCCGAGCAGGGCGTTTACAGCCGCATCGAGTCCAGCATCCCGCCCATCTCGCCGTGCGCGTGGTCGTGCTTCATGACCGGCTCGAATCCTGGCAAGCACAACATCTTCGACTTCCTCAATCGCGATCTGCAGACCTACCTGCCGGAGCTGTCGTCATCGGTCATCCGCACCGATTCCAAAGGCCGCCCATCGCTCAAACTCCTGCGCAAGAGCATCCCCTTCTGGCACATCCTCGGCGAGCATGGCGTCTTCAGCACTGTCCTGCGCGTGCCGATCACATTCCCGCCGGAGAAGTTTCGCGGCCTGCTTTTGTCCGGCATGTGCGTGCCTGATCTGCGTGGCTCACAGGGCACCTTCACCTGCTTCTCCGAACAATCGACCGAAGTCTTCGAAGGCGGCGAGATCATCGCCGTCACGTTCACCGATCACCTCTGCAAAACCGCGCTGCCGGGTCCGCCTGATCCGAAAAACGGTGACGAGCTGATGAAACTGCCCGTCACGCTCAATCGCAATCCGAAGAAGGGCGATTGCGAGGTCACGCTCCTCAGCGAGCGCGTCACGCTCGAACTCGGCGAGTACTCCGAGTGGATCCGCGTCAGCTACAAGATCGGCGCGTTTTCAAAAGTTCACGGCATCTGCCGCCTCATGCTCGTGAGCAAGGCGCCCTTCCGCCTCTACGTCACGCCGATCAACATCGACCCCGAGAATCCCGCGCTGCCCGTCTCGCATCCGAACTTTTACTCCGTCTATCTCTCGAAGCTCCACGGCTCCTACGCCACGCTCGGCCTCGCCGAAGACACCTGGGCGCACACCGAAGGCGTCATCGATGACAAAGGCTTCCTCGATCAAAGCTACAACATCGACGACGAGCGCGAGCGCATGTGGTTCGACGCGCTCGACCGCACCCGCCACGGCATGTGCTGCGTCGTCTTCGATACACCCGACCGCATCCAGCACATGTTCATGCGTCCGCGCGACGTGCAGCCCGGCACCATGGTCGATCCCACCGCACCGAACGACACGCTCGACAGGATGTATGAGAAGATGGACGGCATCGTCGGCAAGACGATGAAGAAGGTGAAGAAGAACGATGTCTTCTTCGTCCTCTCCGACCACGGCTTCACCACCTTCGATCGCGGCGTGAATCTGAACGCTTGGCTCCAGCAGGAAGGCTACCTCCAAACTGAGCCTGGCGACAAAAAAGCCCGCTACCTGCGCGGCATCGACTGGTCAAAGACCTCCGCCTACGTCTTCGGTCTCGCCGGCATGTATCTCAATGTCGCCGGTCGCGAGAGCAAAGGCATCGTCGATAAAGCCAAGACCGCCGCCCTGAAGGCCGAGATCACCGAAAAGCTCCTCCAACTCGTCGATCCCGCCACCGATCGCAAAGTCATCCACGCCGTTCACGACTCCTCCGTCTGCTACAAAGGTCCGTATGCGAACAGCGGCCCCGACCTCCTCGTCGGATTCGCCGAAGGCTACCGCGCCTCCTGGCGCGCCGCCGCCGGTGAAGTGGACGAACCGCTCTTCACCGACAACGAAAAAAGCTGGAGCGGCGATCACTGTGTCGATCGCTCCGTCGTCCCCGGCATGTTCTTCTGCAATCGGAAGCTCGACCTCAAAGACGGCATCGGCCTCATCGACATGGCCCCCACCATCCTCGACCTCTTCGGAATCAATGCGCCGGGGAACATGGATGGGAGGGTGAAGACCTCAGCGGCGAACGCCAAGTAGTCCGGGCATTCCGTGACCGGAATCGTTCTCGCGCAGACTGCTTGCCGCTGGCAACCTCGGCGGCTAGTATCCGCTCCAAGCTCGGCTTCCATGATCACCGCACTGCGCATCCGCCATTTCAAGAACCACGGGGATACTCGCTTGGAATTTGGGCGCTTTACGGTGCTGGCCGGGCCAAACGGTTCGGGAAAAACAAACGCGCTGCGTGCGCTTGAGGCTTTTCGGAAGCCACAGATTCATGTGGAGCATCGCGACTCCGCGCAAGAGGAGCTGCTTTTTGACCTTGAAGGCACGAGAGGGGAACACAAGTGGCAGGCGAGTTGCGGACTGACGAGCGACGTTTTCTGGGTGACAGAGGAGACGGCAAACCGGATCACGAGCGATCTTCGCTATTCGCTGGGCGGCTTGTTCTACTTCAAACCGAGTTTGGAGAAGCTGCGCGGGCCTTCCTACACGCCCGAACTGCCGCCGACGATCAAACCCGACGGCTCCGAGTTCGCCTCGGCAGCCGCCTACATGATGACCAAGGAGCCGGCTCGTTTTGAGTCTGCTCTGAAAGCCATCCGAGAGGTGCTGCCGTGGCTGAAACGCATTCGCGCGGACCGCGAAACCGTCGCGCTCATCAAGAAAAAGTTCATCACCGTCGGCGGCAAGGAAGTGGCCTATGAAGAGGCTGAGCCGGTGCCGGGCGACTCGCTGCGCTATGACGTGCATGATGAGATCGATCTGAAGGGCACCGACATGAGCGATGGCACGCTTTATTTGGTGTCGGTCATGTTTTTGGTTCATGCGCTCCCTCAGCCTGCAATCCTGCTGCTGGACGACATCGAGCAGGGGCTGCATCCGCTGGCTCAACGAGGTGTCCTGCGCGTGCTGCAGGCGCTGCTGGAGAAGCGGAAGGAAATGCAGATCATCGCCACCACCCATTCCCCGTTCGTCATCGATGAGTTTGACGCCGAGGATGTCTGGCTGCTTACGCCGGACAGCAATGGTGTATCGCACGCGAAGCGTCTGTCCGATCACCCCAATCAAAAAGAGGCCCTCAAGGTCCTGTCTCCGGGTGAGCTTTGGACGGCGGAGGGCGAGGGCTGGGTTCTCGATCAACCGCACGTACTCAAAGTTTCTCACGCCGCCCATGAACGTTGAAGTCATCGTCGTGGCCGAGGCACGGGCCGACTTCGAGATGGCTTTTGGTCTCACCCGGCGGATGAGCAAAGAAGTGAGGCCGAATTGCTCACTGGCGAGCCGCGGTTTAGAAAGCGAGCCTGATTTCACCCAATGGAAGAACGTGTGTGAAATCTCAGCTCGCCACAAACGCATTCGAAGGTTCTCGCTTGAGAGAGGCGCGTTCAGAGGCGGTGATGCTGAAACGGCATGGCAGGTTGCCGCCGTGTCGAGCTTGCAGCCGATCGGTGAATCCGTCCGCGTGATCTTGCTCGTGCGCGACACCGACAACGATAAACCAAGGGCGCAGTCGCTCGGCGAGGAAGTTTCACGTCTTCAACAGAACGGAATCGCGTTCCTGCTCGCCCAGCCTCATCCGAAACGGGAGGCGTGGATTCTGAACGGCTTCGTTCCAGGAAACTCGCGTGAAGAGCAACTGCTGAAAGGCGAACGTAACAGGCTCAATTTCGATCCTGTGCTACATAGCGACCGGCTGACTTCCAAAGGCAACGAAGGCGAGCGCAACGCAAAGCGAGTGGTGAAGCTAGTCACCGACGGCGACAAAGACCGGGAAGCCGATTGCTGGCGGGCCGTGCCTCTTGAGGATCTCCGAAAACGCGGCTCTCAAACCGGCCTCAAACGGTTTCTTGACGGCGTTCAAACATGGTTGGTACAGCATGTCCCTTCCTGACCATTTCTAGTTGGTCTGTTATGAGCTGACTTCTCTCCTGTTGGATATTGTTTCTGTTACCACGCCGGCTGATTTAACGAGCCGCTCTTCACCGACAACGAGAAAAGCTGGAGCGGCGACCACTGCGTCGATCGCTCCGTCGTCCCCGGCATGTTCTTCTGCAATCGGAAGCTCGACCTCAAAGACGGCATCGGCCTCATCGACATGGCCCCCACCATCCTCGACCTCTTCGGTATCGACACGCCGGGGAACATGGATGGGAAGGTGAAGAGATAGTCGTGCGGTGATTGCAGTGAGATTGCAGAAGCGCTGAAGCCTGGACTTCGTCTGCTGAGAAACGGTGCCTCAGACCAAGCTGCACCCACCGATTCATCAATTGCATTTTCCGCCAAATCGTTGCGGGCAAGCCGAAACAACGATCACTCATCGCGGCGAGCGCGGGTGCCAAGAATGCCAGGAGTCCATCCCTTTGGGTTTTGGAGGTAACGGACGCTGGTCGAGTTCAGCAAGTTTCTCCGGCATCGCTGGCGGCTCCTCCTCAGCACGCGGGCCAGTCAGGAAGTGGTGGCGTTGGGGGCACCTCCGCACGCTGAAATGTGGCTTCGTTCGGGGATATGGCTGACACGGCGACGCAAGCTGACCCATGTGAGGCGATAACGGCAAAGGGCGAGGACATGAGATGAACGTATTACGGCTGTGTGCGGCTGAGGCTCGCGCTCTCGTTGGAAGCACGCGTTTCACGATAAACTTTCTCCATCTCCTTCACGCGCTCGGCTTGAACGGCATCGTTGATGAGGTTCGTGTGCTCGATCAGATCAGCGGACAAATCATAGAGCGCGAAGGGCGTGTCATCGAGACCCATCACCAGCTTCCACTCGCCCATGTAGAGCGCGTGCGCCATGCCGTCGCTGGCGCTGCCTTGCTTCTTCATCTGCTTCTTGATGGCCTTGCCAGGCTTCGTGCCGGAGTCGTCGCTGCCGCTGAGGTCGGCGTAGTTGCGCTTCGGTTCGTGACCGGTGAGCGGGCCGCCTTTGATGCCACCGTCATGCGAGGCATCGTGTCCGGGCGATGATTGCACGAGCAAATGACGGCGCACGGGCTTCGAGTCGTTTTGTTTGCCAGTGAGCACGGGCAGCAGACTCACGGCATCGAGGCATTGACCGGCGGGAATCGTCACGCCCGCGAGATCGAGCGAGGTGGCGACGATGTCGTGCGTGCAAACGACTTGATCACGCACCGCAGCGGGAATCATCCCCGGCTTCCACACGATGAAGGGCACGCGATGCCCGCCCTCCGGCATCGTGCTTTTGTAGCCGCGCAGACCGCCGACGGCGTCGTGCCCCAAATGCTGCTCGGTGGGGATGCCGCCGTTGTCGCTGGTGAGGCAGATCATGGTGTTGGCAAGCAGGTCGCGATGTTCCAGCATCGTCATGAGTTCACCGAGCAGGATGTCCGTCTCATGCACCATGTCGGTGTGCGGTGTCATCTTCGTCATGCCGTCCAAGGTGTGACCACGGATGGATGGCGCGGGCGCATACGGCGAGTGTGCGCCGTCCGTGCAGAAGTGCATGAAGAACGGCGCTGTTTTGTGATTGGCATGCAAGTCATCGAGGAACTTCTCTGCCGCTGACAGCAGGCGTTCGCCCACCTTGCTGTTGTCCCAGTCCGGCTCCGCGTAGTTCGCGTCGTCGCCGCCCTTCTTTGCGAACGGTCTCACGAGCTTGTCTGCATCGCAGAAAGGCAGTTCGTTTTCGAGAAAGAGATAAGGCGTGGTTTGATGACCGCGCGGAATGATGAACGAGTAATCAAAACCCCAACGCTTCGGACTATCCGTCATCGGCTGCGTGAAATCAGGCACGCCATCTTTGTCCACATGCTTGCCGCCGATGCCGGACTTGCCAAACATCGCCGTGCGATAACCGGCCGCGTGCAACAGATTCGCCACCGTCTGCTGTCCCTCGCGAAACTGCGCCGGCACATTGAAACCCCACGTCCCGCCAGGATCGCGACCACGCCAAGGGAAGTTGCCTGTGAGCATCGAGTAACGCGTCGGCGCGCACAATGCGGCTGGCGTGTGCGCGTGGGTGAACCGAATGCCCTCGCGCGCCAGACGATCCACATTCGGCGAAGCGATCTTGCCCTGCGGATTGTAGCACCGGTAGTCGCCCCAGCCGACATCATCGGTGAGCACGACGAGAATGTTCGGCGATGCTGCGCGCGCCAACGTGGCGATCAATGCAATGAGCAAAAGCAGTGGTCTCATGAGGTGTGTTCGTTGTTCCATGCGATGCTCTTCAACGCGGTGCCTGCTCACTTTGCTACAGGCGCTGTGACCTCCGAGACAAAGACTGCGGTGTCCGGTGACTTGCCGGAGTAGAAGGCGAGGTAGTGCGTGCCGTTGATGACGGTGGTGTTGACGTTGCCGGCGTCGATGGAGGCGGCGCTGCCTTGGGCGACGGCTTCGGAGGCGGGCCACTCGCGCGGATGATCGAGGATTCGTGCGGGATCGACCACGCGACGTCGCAACACGCCGCCTGCGCCGCGCTGGTAGTAGTAATTGCTCAGCAGGCTGGTTTGGGGATCGAGGATGAGACTCGGGGTCGAGAGGAAGACATCGCTGATGTTGGTCTGCGTGCGTTTCCACGTCGCGCCGGAATCGGTGGAGAGCATTTGGAACTGGGCACGCTCGGTGGTCGAGTTTCCCTGCTCGGTGCGGGCGATGGCGAGGATTTTACCATCGCCGAGATGCACAGCGGAGGGCTCGGTGGGCCACTGGCCTTTGCTCAGGCCGGACTCGACGGTCGTTTGTGTCCAGGTGCTGCCGTTGTCGCGGCTGGTGAGCGTGCCCCAGGAGTGGTTGTTATCTTCCGCGTAGTTTCCGGCGAACCACAGCGCCATGAGGCCGACGTCGGGCACGCTGAAGACATCGGTGATCTGCACGGGCACGGGTTCGAGCTTCGGCGTGGTGACGAGCGTGAAGGTGACGCCGTCGGTAGTGCGGTAAAGGTCGTGCTGCCAGTCTTTGCCCACGCGTCGCACCCAGAGCAGCATCGCGCCGTTCGCGTCCAAACCTTTGCCGATGGGCACATCGCCATAACCCGGTGAACTGGCGACGACGGTCTCCGCAGTCCATGTTTTTCCGCGATCCATGGATGTGCGTGCATAGGTGACGCGTGAATCCTCGTCAATTGTGTGCCCAGAGCCACGGCTGTAAACGCAAACGAGCTTCTCGCCGATGGCCTGAAGCATCGGCCACGAGTTGTAGCCAGCCACATCTTGCACGACGTGCGCCTTTGCAGGTGCGTTCACCGGCGTCACCACGACCATCGCAAGCCCTGTGGGCCTCGTGAACGTGTCTGCAGGATCACCCGGCTCACGCTGAATGCGCACGCACAGCGGCGCGTGTGGGACGGCCTCGTAATACGACTCCAGCAGGATCGTGCGCGAGTGAAACGGCCCCTTCGGCAAAGCCGAGCGCACCGGACTGCCCTGATAATGCCGCTCCGTGAACGGCTCACCGTTCACCATCTGCGAAAGATGCACGCGATACACGTCCTCAAAATCAGCGCTCGTCGTCTCATCCGTCGTCGTGACTACAATCTCCACCTTCACCGCCCTACAATCACTCGGAAGCCCCGTCACCACTCCCGCCACCGACTGCCCCACCGTTCCGCCCGACAACGACCATACCGGGACATGCGTGGAACCGCTTGACATCATCACCAGCGAAGGCTGGCCCGTGGCGATGGACATCTGATTGGCATTCAGGCCGATGGAGGTCCGCTCGGCGCTGAAGCTGGTGATGGCAAGAAGTGCGATGGCTGGAAGCAGCAAAAGCAGCAGTGAGTTTGTGATTCGCATGTCTTGGTGAGATTCGTCCGGCGGGAAGGCCATCTCCATCGTGGCGAGGCAATACGACCACGCGATGACGAAAAGCACGCGATAGCGACTCGCCGGCCGCTGTCGCTCATACCCATTCGATGCGCAGAAGCTCAAGCGCAGTGCCTTTCCAAGGTGGCACGTCTTTGGCTGGAGCGCCGCGTTGCGAGAAATGCGCGCAGATCCCGAGCTGGTCGATCTGAGCCCACCACGCGAGCGCGCCGTCGGGTGAAGGAAAATCCTTGGCTTCGAGCACGATCGTTTGTTCGGCAGTGTCGCCTCTGATCTCGCGTTCGCAGGCGAAGGTCTTGCGCTGGCCGCGATAGCTGCGCCATTCGTTCTGCTGAAGCACGATTGCGATGCGATTCGTCTGCGCGAGCTTGAGCGTGAGCTTTAGCTTCGCGCCGTCGGGGCCGCGATACAGCGGGTCGGTGACTTTGCGCGTCCAGGTTTCCTGATGCGTGAGGTTGCCAGCGTTGAGCACATACCAATCACGCAGGCCGTGCGCGAAGTTGTCGATGACTGTCGTCTGCTTTGCGGTGGCGACGATGCCGGAGTCGCTGAGTTGCTTCGGCTCGATGCGATGCAGCAGGCTGCTGAGGCAGAGTTCGCGCACGGGGTCTCTGTGGCCAGGGATGGCGTTGAGCGAGACGGGTTCGGGCAAGGTGAAATACACATTCGCGAACGCGAACAACGGCAGATCAAGCGTGTGCAGCGGCAACTTCGCGGTGAAGGCATCGCCATCGCGCACGACCTCGGTGCTGCGCCAGAAGCGGGCGCGGGGATCGGGATCGACGCTGTAGTAGATGTCGCAGCGCGAGACGGGCCACGCGTGCTTCGTCGGCGTGACTCGCAGTGTTGGCACCCCGTCGTTCGTCTTCAGTATCAACTCCGTGTGTGGCGTCTCTGGCAGCGCTGGGCCGCCTTTGAGGAAGTGATCAAACCAGAGCGGCATCGCGACGGCGACCTCGGGGATCGCTCGGTGATTGAGATGCGGCGCGAAGCTGTAGCGCGTGGGCTGATCTTTGATGAGTGCGTTCGTGCGATACACGTCATCCATCCAGCCGTGGAAATCATTCGTGCCGCTGCGATGCAGCACCGGGCAGCGGATCAGCGGCGCGTAGCTCTCAAAGCTCAGTGTGCGACGAAACACCTCCACATCGCCCTTCACCTGCTCTTGCGATGCCTTGCCGCCGAGAAACTCGTGCTCCTGCCAGCGCCAGCCTTGCCCACCAACGCCCGGCACCGCCGCCTTCACGCGATCATCGGTGCCCGCGACATACATCGTGAGATTGCCGCCCATTGACCAGCCATGCACGCCGAGCTTTTGCGGATCGACCTCTGGCTGCTGTTCGAGAAAGGTGAGCCCGCGACGGCAACCGAGCGTGAGCAGATACCAGTTGTTGTTCTTCGGATGCTCGCGGTCCTCGAAGAACTGCTTCGGCCCCGGCAGCAGGGTGCTGTAGCCCTGCACATTGAGCTGCGAGGGATCGACAGCGCCCCAGTCGGTGTTAGGATCGCTGGGCTCGGACTTCTCGCAGGTGTTGAACGGTGCCTTGCCCGTGCCGCTGCCACCCCAGTTCACCGATAGCGCTGCGTAACCCCGCGCGACGAGCAGCCTCACCTCGCTCACCGATCCGCGCTGCCCGCCGCCATGGATGTGCATCACCGCCGGGAGTCTTCTCTTCGCATCCTCCGGAAAGCCATAAACCGCTGCCATCCGCGCCGGCTTGCCTTTGAAGCTGCCGATGAAATACCGCACATGGCGAAACACCCCACCGTCCTCCTTCCACTCGCGGATCACCTCGACCTCCAACGGGTCCTTCCGCGGATCGAAGTCTGCCCACAACTCCACCACCGACTGCGGCACGCTCTCGGCCGCGAAGAGCGAATACAGATCCAAGAGTGAAAGCGAAGCGACAGCTCCATTTTGAAGAAGGGTGCGGCGGGTGGTCATCGTGTGGTTGAGTTGGAAACGCGATCCAGCTGCTGTTTCATGAACGCAGCCGTCTTGGTCATGATCTCTTCGAGTGATGGACGCAAAGCGCCACCGACCTCGCGCCAGTTGTGGCCGGAGTTTTCGACGATGAAGACCTCCACGGGTGCCTTCACGGCATCGCCGCGTTCCTTCATGTAGCGGGCGTGATGCACGGGGATCGTTGGGTCTTGATCACCCTGCATCATGAGAAGCGGCGGGCTGTTGGCGCGCAGGTAGTTCACAGGACTCACCTCGCGATACACCGCGAGCTTCGCTTTCTCATCCGCACCGTTCTTGATGATGCGCGTGGCGAAGCGATCCCCAACGCCCTTGCCTCCCGGCGGCGTGAAGAGCTCGATCTTCTCGAAATCGCACGGCCCATACCACGACACACCGGCGATGAGGCGATACTTCGCGTCCGCGAGCGCCGGATCGCCTGGCAACGACTCTGGCGGCGACAGCAGCAGCATCTGCGCGAGGTGTCCGCCTGCGGAATCGCCCCAGGTGAACACACGCTCGGCATCGAGTGAGAACTGCGCGGCGTTCTTCGCGAGAAACCGCAGCGCATCCTTCGCATCCGTCACGCAATCGCGCACCGTGATGCCACCTTCCTTCGTGCACAGCCGGTAGTCCACCGACGCCACGCAAAAGCCCTGCACATTCAGCGCCAGCACACCCATGAAACGAACACCACGATCGCCGATGGTCTTGTTTCCCGCTGCCCAGCCTCCGCCATGCGTGAAAAGCACCAGCGGAATCTTCGCGCCGGCTTTTGGAGCGGCTGGATAATGCAAATCGAGCTTCAGCGGCCCCTGTTCGGTCGTCTTGTAAACCACATCGAGCTTTGTCGTGGTCGCGGTTTCAGCGCTTGCCACGGCAGACGTTGCCAGGAGCAGGTGGGTGATGAGGGCGATCTGGGCGTGCATCGGGTTCCGTATGGGGAGTGAATTTGGCTGAGCATCCCTAACCTCCCCAGCAGACACAAACTTGCGCGGCGCGGGCTCTTCTTCCGATCCACGACTCGACGGGGAATGCATTGTCGTCTTTGATGCTGCATGGCTTGCCATCACTCTCGACTCGTCATTGCCCTCACTCTCAGTTGGATCGCTGATTTTTCAGTCTTGCAGGCTGTCGAAACGCATCGCGTGGACGTGTGCGTGTATGGCGCGACGCCGTCGGGCATCGTCGCGGCCGTGACGGCGAAGCAGGAAGGCTGCTCGGTGCTCATCGTGGAGCCGAGCCGCTGGGTGGGCGGCATTCTCGGTGCGGGGATCAAGCCGATGCAGGACTGCGCAGAGCCGGTGGCGGTCGGTGGATTGACGGCCTCGCTCGTATTCAAGATGGGCCGGCAGCCCGATGCGCTGCGCAAGGACTTCGCGGACTGGCTGGCGGAGCAGAAGATCCCCGTGATCTACGAGCAACGCGTGCAACGAGCCGAAAAGACCGGCACGAAGCTCATGAAGCTCGTGCTGGAACTCGCGCCACCGGACTCGCGGGGTGTGCCAGCTTCGAGAGCGAAGCAGAAGGACGTCGCCATCATCGAAGCGAAGGTTTTCATCGACGCCAGCTACGAGGGCGATGTGATGGCGGCGGCGGGTGTGAAGTATGCGGTGGGCCGCGAGTCGGCCGAGACATATCGCGAAGAACTCGCTGGCGTCGGGCCGACGACGAACTGGACGCCGATCGATCCGTATGTCGTGCCCGGTGATGCGAAGAGCGGCCTGCTGCCGTGGGTGGAGGCAGATCACGGCTTGCCAAAGGGTGCGGCAGATAATTACACACAGGCCTACAACTTCCGCTTCTACGTCACTCATGATCCTGCGAAGCGTGTGCCGTTTGAAGCGCCTGGGAAATACAGCGCGAAGGACTTCGAACTCGTCGGGCGCTACGTCGAGCATTTGGTCAGCACCATCAAAGACGAAACGAAGCTCTTCATGCGCCTGCGCGACATCTTCCCCGGCTGGCTCAACAGCGGTGAATACAACTACAAGCGCGACTCCTTGATCACGATGGCTCCGCTGGGTCTTAGCCGTGTTTATCAAGACGGCACCTGGGAAGCGCGCGCGAAGGTTTGGCGGCAGCATCAGGACTACCTCAGCGGTTTGCATGAGTTCCTCAGCACAGATGCACGCGTGCCGGAGGCATTTCGCAAGGAGACCGCCGAACTCGGGCTCGACAAAACGATGCACGCCGACACCGAAGGCTGGCCGAATCAGCTCTACGTGCGCATCACGCGCCGAATGAAGGGACCCTACCTGCTCACGCTCGCCGATGTGTGGAATCAAACGAAGGCCGACGACAGCGTGGGCCTCGCGCTCTATGGCGTGGACATCTATCCGGTGCGCCGCTATGTCGTCGCGAACGAAAGCGGCCAGATCGGCGTGGCCACCGAGGGAAACATGTTCGTTGGCGGCTCGCAAGGCACTGGGCATCCGTACCCCGTGTCATATCGCGCCCTCACGCCGAACGCTGATGAATGCACAAACCTGCTCGTGCCCGTGTGCTTCAGCGCCAGCTACATCGCCTATGCCTCCGCACGTATGGAGCCGGTGTTCTGTGTGCTCGGCGAGTCCGCAGGTGTGGCTGCTGCGCAAGCGATCCATGCGGGCACGTCGGTGCAAAGCATCGACTTCAAAAAGCTGCGCAGTCGCCTGCTCGAGCGCGGCCAGATCCTCGACTGGACCGACGAACTCGCTCAACAGGCCAAAAGGCGGCCCAAACATGACATCGCCGTCGGCAAGTGGTCATCCCGGCAGGAGTGGAACGGCTCCAAGCCCGGTTGGGAGTGGCTGTTTCCTTTTATCGACACCAACCAGGACGGCAAAATCTCACTGCAAGAGCACGAGGCATTTCAAAGCCTCAAGAAGCAGCATCCCGACTGGCAGAAGGTGCTCAAAGCACAGGTGAAGCAGTGAAGAGACTGCGAGTGCATGCGCTCGTTCTTGATGCGCCAAACGCCGCGGCCGTTCAGTGCGCTCTGCGGCGCGGGAGGAGGCTTGTGGCTCTCATTTGTCCGGGTCGTTGGTCTTGATGTATTCCTTCGGCAGCGTCGCGGCCCAGGCCTGCACTTTGGCGGAGAGCTGTTTCACGACTTCGGGATGCTGTGTGGACAGATTGCGGGTTTCCGCGGGGTCGGCGGTGATGTCGTAGAGCTCGAGTTCGCCTCCGTTCTTGCGCGTCGGATGGATGAGCTTCCACCGGGCCTCGCGAATGCCCGCGGAACTGCCTGGAGAGCTGGTTTTCCAAAACAACGGCCGGGCGCGGACGTGCGTGCCTCCGAACCACGCGTCACGGGTGTCCTCGCCTTCAAAGGCGGCGCTGTCGTTCTTCACACCGGCGATGGCGCAGAGTGTGGGCAGCCAGTCCACGCCGCTGAGAACGGACTCTTCATCGACACGGCCTGCAGGCACGCGGGCGGGCCAGCGCACGAGCCACGGGACACGTACACCGCCCTCATACATGCCATGTTTGCCGCCGCGGTGGATGCCCGCGTAGCCCATGGAGTCGAGTCTCGAGTATTCCGTTTCGGCGGTGATCGGCTTCGCGTTTTTCCCGCGTCTCTTGCGCGCCTCGGGATCTTTTGAGGAGCTTGCCTCGATTTGGGCCGGACCTTGGTCGCTCGAGAAGACGATGATCGTGTTTTCACGCAGACCGAGCTCATCCACGCGCGTGAGCAGGCGGCCGACATCCTCGTCCATGGAGTGAATGTCGGCGAGGAAGCGGCGCATGTGCTCGCTCACATCACCACCACGTTCGCGGCAGACGGCGAATTTTTCACGCATCGGCGCGGAGAATCTGGATTCGTCCACGACCACATCCTTGAACCTCTCCACGTAGCTCGCAGGCGGTTCGATTTTGTGATGCGAGATGTGGCTCCACACATTGACGTAAAACGGGCCCTCCTTGTGAGCTTCGATGAAGCGGATGGCCTCGTCATAGATGCGTGCATCACGACCACGGGTCGTTTCGATCATCTTCCGGCCGGACTCGTCGATGGAGCGCACCGCATCAAAGCCATAAACGCCGGCCTTCTCCTCCGGCCCGATGTGCCACTTGCCGAAGTGCCCGGTGGCATAGCCTGCGCGGTGCAGCAGCTCGCTGATCGTCACACGATCGCCGAATCCGCCGTTTGCCGGATAGGTGGCATAGCTGGCGGGCCAGCGGCTCGTCATGAGGCCGGTGCGCGCCGGACAACACGTCACGCCGGTGGCATAGAACTGCGTGAAGCGGGTGCCATCGCGTGCGAGCGAGTCGATGTTCGGCGTGCGCGCATACGGATGTCCGTAGCAGCCGAAATCAGCGAAACCCGAGTCATCCGCGAGGATGAAAATGACGTTGGGTTTGGACGAAGGTTTTTCAGCCGCATCCGCAGCGCGCAAAACGACGGACGGCGCGAGCAGCACGGCGGCGAGCAGCGCGGGAGTGAGTTTCATGGCTTTTTTGGGCTTGGTTTGAAGACAACGGGATCGCTCACGTCCTGCTTCACCTCCATCTGCCATTCAGCAAGGGCGGCCGAGAGGCGCTGCACATCCGCAGGGCGCGTAGGAGCGAGGTTCTGGCTTTCGCCGGGATCATTCGCCAGATCGTAGAGTTCCCACGGTGCCTTGGCTTTGGGGCGGATGATCTTGAGCGAGCCCTCGCGCATCGCGAACGAGTCGCCGAGATGAAACGCGATCCTCTCGTGCGGCGATGGCGTTTGGCTTGCGAGAGCCGGGAGGCAATTGCGACCATCGAGCACGCGATCTTTGGGCAGCGGCAAGCCAGCGACCTCGAGAAACACGGGCAACAAATCAAGATGGCTGAGCATCGCGTGATTCACGCTACCGGCGAGGATTTTGCCCGGCCAGCGGAAGATCGCGGGCACGCGAATGCCGCCTTCATACAACGTCGGAGCGCCATCTCGATAAACCCCAGCGCTCGCCACGCCCAGCCCGTGCGTGGGCCGCAGGATCGGCCCCATGTCGGACACGAAGACGACCAGCGTCTCATCACGCAAGCCGGTGGCATTGAGCGTGTCGAGCACACGTCCCACGTTTTCGTCCATCGCGGTGAGCACGGCGAAGTAGCGGCGTTTCTCATCGCTCTCCTCCGGCGACCAGCCGTAGGCGGCGAACGCGCTGTCCGGTGCCTGCCACTGCGGCTTCTCGCCGGGCTTCATGTTGATGCTGCTGACGTAGTGCGGCGCATTGAGCGGCAGATAGACAAAGAACGGCTTCCTGCTCTTCGCCTGACGCTTGATGTAATCGCAGGTCGCATCGGCGAAGATCCCGCCGCTGTAGCCTTCGACGCGATGCGGCTCGATGCCTTTGAATATGTCGTATTCGCCGTGATAGGTGTGCGTGAAGTAGTTGATGTTGCCGGAGCGGAAGCCGAGGAACTCATCGAACCCGCGCTCCGTGGGTCGGCTGCCGGGCGCGAAGCCGATGTTCCATTTGCCAAAGCAAGCCGTGCTATAACCCGCCTCCTTCAAATACTGCGGCATGATGCGTTCGCGATGCGGCAGCCCCACGCCATGCCAGTTCTCCTCGGGGCCAAGCTGGTGCGTCAGCCCATTGCGCAACGGATGCCTGCCTGTCAGCACCGCTCCACGCGAAACGGTGCAAGTTGATGCCACCACATAGAAGTCCGTGCAGCGCACCCCCTCCTTCGCTAGCTGATCAATGCGTGGTGTCTTGATGCCTGTGTTCCCGTAGCATCCAAGATCGCCGTAGCCGAGATTGTCCACGTAGATGAAGACGATGTTTGGCTTCGCTGAGTCAGCGGCTTGGAGCGAGCAGAGGAGAAGGCAAAAGAATGACAGACAAAAAAAGGATGAGCCGCGTCCTCCATTTCTGTCTGTCAAACTCTTGCCTCTTTGAAGGTTGGAGATAGACGCAGCGGGTGGCAGTAGATTGCATTTCATGATGTGGTGGTTTGCATCACATCAGCGCCTTGATCGGCTTGGCACCTTCAACGCCGACGAGCTTCTGATCGAGGCCGCCGTAGAAGTAAGTGAGCTTGTCGGGATCGAGGCCCATCAGGGTCAGCGCAGTCGCGTGCAAGTGCTTCACATGGAACTTATCTTCGACAGCAGCGGAGCCGAGTTCGTCCGTCTGGCCCACGCTCACGCCGCCTTTGATGCCGCCGCCAGCCATCCACATCGTGAAGCCGTAGGCATTGTGATCGCGGCCAGTGCCCTGCGCGTATTCGGCGGTCGGCTGGCGTCCGAACTCGCCGCCCCAAATGATGAGCGTGCTGTCGAGCAGGCCGCGTTGCTTGAGGTCTTTGAGCAGGCCAGCGACAGGTTTGTCCGTGCGACCGCAGTGATAGTTGTGATTCTTCTCGATGTCGGTGTGCGCGTCCCAGTTACTGTCGTTGTGCGCGCCGCCGGAGTAGAGCTGGATGAAACGCACGCCGCGCTCGACCATGCGCCGGGCGAGCAAGCATCGGCGTCCGAACTCCTCGGCCTGCGGATCGTCGAGGCCGTAGAGCCTCTTCGTCGCCTCGGACTCCTTGCTCAGATCCACCGCCTCGGGCGCATGCATTTGCATCTTCGCCGCGAGTTCATAACTGGCGATGCGCGCCGCGAGGCTGCTGTTTGCCGCACGCGTCGCGGCGTGCTCGGTGTTGAACTCGCGCAGCGTGTCGAGCATCCGCCGCTGCATCGTCGGCGACGTGTCGGCTGGCGCTTGCAGATCAAGGATCGGCTCGCCCGCGCTGCGCAGCACCGTGCCTTCATAACTCGCGGGCATGTAGCCGCTGGACCAGTTTTTGGCACCGCTGATCGGGCCGCCCGTGGGATCGAGCATCACCGCAAAGCCCGGCAGATTCTCGCTCACGCTGCCGAGCCCGTAGTTCACCCACGACCCCAGACACGGACTGCCTGAGAGGATCTTCCCCGTGTTCATCTGCAACATCGCCGACCCATGGATCGGCGAGTCCGCTGTCATCGAATGAATGAAGCCGATGTCATCGACGCACGTCGCGAGATGCGGGAACAGATCGCTCACCTGCTTCCCGCATTGCCCGTATTGTTTGAACTTCCACTTCGGTCCGACGACACGCCCCTGGTTGCGTTTGCCTCCGCGCCCGAAGGTCTTCACGTCGATCGTCTTGCCATCGAGCGCGTAGAGCTTCGGCTTGTGATCAAAGGTGTCCACATGACTCGGCCCACCATACATGAAGAGGAAGATCACGCTCTTCGCCTTCGCCGGCAGCGGCGGCTTCTTCGCCGCGAGCGGATTCACAAACCCATCCGCCGCCTGAGCTTGCGAAGCAAAGAACGAATCCGCCGACAACAACCCCGTCAACGCCAGCCCCGTGAATCCACCGCCCGTGTCCCAAAGGAATTCACGGCGTGTGCGACGACAGAACTGGTTCTCGTGAGTGGGCATGGGCTATGACGAATGAGGAAGAACTACATTCTTTCGTCGCCCATCCTGTCTTCAAAACGGCGGCAATCGTCAGGGCGTTGCAGTCCACTAACGCGAAGCATTCCGTGGCGATGGAGAAACCGCATCCGCGCGAGCCGTAAGTCACTCGGGACAGAATGCAACGTCGTCATCGACCCTCAGCTCGTAGCGATGGAGACAGATGGAAACTCAGGTTGAGCTACAGCTCCCTACGTGGCATCCTTCGCGCATGAGCTTGACCGTTACCATGAACGAAAGCGGACTCGTGGCACTGCCTGAGTCTGTGCTTACGATGTTTGGCATCACGGGTTCCCGGCAGATCGAACTCGATGTGCAGGATGACGGCGTGAAGCTTCGCCTCGGGCATGTGTCTGATGGCAATGATGTGCCGGTAGCGCGTATGGAAGTGCGTAACGGTCGCACCGTGATCGTGCCACCCTTGCCAGTGACGGCGCGTGATATCGCGAAGGCGATCAAGGCAGACCGTGATGAGCGCTCCGATCAACTCGCCAGCCGTCATCGCCAGGGCGAATGAAAGTCGCGGTCGATAGCTCCGTCCTCGTGGCGGCCCTGATCGCCAGCGAGAACGGCCATGACGAGTGCAATCAAGTGCTCGATTCCCACCAGTGTTCGGCGCATATGCACGCTCTCGCCGAAACCTTCAACACGCTCACTGGAAGCAGACTGGGATTTCGGGTGCCGGCGAATCAGGTCGTGGTGATGTTCCAGCGAGAGGTGCTGCCGCGTGTGACATTTGTCTCCCTGGATGCCGATGAGACAGTGCATGCGTTGATGGCAGCAGAACAACGCGGTGTGCGCGGCGGAGCGGTGTTCGACTATCATCACCTCGTCGCCGCCATGAAAGCGGGCGCTGAGAAATTCTTCACTTTGGACACAGAAGATTTCCGCCACATCAGTCGCCCAGGGGATCCTGAAATCGCGTGCCCCTGACTCACCTCGGTCACCACGCACCCGCTCCCCTCAGTCCAAGTAAAGAAACTCATTCAAATTCATCGCCAGCAAACAGAACGACTTCAGCGCGAGTTCCGGTGATGACTTCTCGTGTTCACACAGGGAAGCGATGAGCTTCATGCCTCGCTCGATCTCCGCGTTAGACGGCGGTCGCGAGGTGGTGAGTTGCAGGGCGAGCGTCACTTGTTGTTGAATGTCGTAGCCAGCTTCGTTGCGCAGGCGTTGGGCGAACTGCTCGGCTTGTTGATTCGCGAAGGCGCTGTTCATCAGGCCGAGCGCTTGCGTGGGCTGGGTGGAGGCGAAGCGCACGGGCGTGGAATGATCGGTCTCCGCTGCATCGAACGACGCAAGGATCGGGGTGATGAGCGAGCGCTTCACATGGATGTAGATGCTGCGCCGCGATTGCTCTTCGGGCGAAGACTTGCCCCAGCCGCTGCCGGGGCGCGACTGGCCGGCGAGCACTTCCTTTGGGATGTCCACGTAGATGCCGGGGCCGAACATCTTGTCGTTCAGCGCACCGGAGACAGCGAGAATCGAGTCGCGAATCTCTTCCGCAGTGAGACGGCGCATGTCGAAGTGCGAGAGCAGATCATTGCGCGGATCAGCGCTCGTAGCGGCGTCGCTGGCGTGCGATGACTGGCGATACGTCTGCGATGCGAGGATGAGGCGATGCATGGCCTTCACGCTCCAACCGCTCGCGATGAACTCCGACGCGAGCCAGTCGAGCAGCTCGGGATGCGTGGGCGCATCGCCTTGCGTGCCGAAGTTGCTGCTCGATCGCACGAGTCCGCGTCCGAAGTGATGCTGCCAGATGCGGTTCACCATCACGCGTGCGGTGAGCTGGTTTTGCGGAGATGCGATCCAGTTGGCCAAAGCCGTGCGTCGTCCCGTGGACGTGCCCGCTGCGGGCGGCGTGATCGTTGGCGTCGGTGGTGCGAGCACTTGCAGAAAGGCGGGGGCGACCTGCGCGCCTTGATTCGCGGGGAGGCCGCGCTCGAGGATGAAGGTGTCGGGTGCGGTGGCACCGGTCTCCGTCACGGCCAGTGCGGAGCCTGCGCTCGCGACATCTTTTTCGAGCTTCTTCAGGTCGGACCGGAGCTTTTGATAACGACCAAACACTTCAGCGCCGAGGATCTCTTTGCCCTCCTTCCGGATCATGCCGGGGATTTGTTTCGGACCCGTCTTCTCGCGCTTCGTGAGCAAACGAAAGTGCTCCTCGATCTCGCCCGCCTCCACTTCGAGTTCCTTCCGCTTCGTCACGCGTTCGGTCTGTGCATCGTCGATCACCTCCGAGTATCGTGGCAGCGGCACTTCATCCGTGGGGCCGCCATTCTTGAAGTGGTTCACGTTGTGGAAGAACGACAGCAGCGAGTAGTAATCGCGCTGCGAGATGGGATCGATCTTGTGATCGTGGCAACGCGCGCAATCGACGGTGAGCCCGAGAAACACCTGCCCGGTGGTGGCGACGATGTCATCGAGCATGTCGTAAACGGCGAGTTCTCTATCGGCTGGAGCATTGTCCCAAATGCCCAGCCGATAGTAACCCGTGGCGATGATGGCATCTGCCGTGGGCTGTGCAAACTCATCGCCCGCGAGCTGCTCGCGAACGAACTGATCGTAAGGTTTGTCGTCGTTGAAGGCGCGGATGACGTAGTCGCGATAACGCCAGGCATTGGGCTTCGCGCTGTCCACTTCGTAGCTGTTGGTCTCGGCGAAGCGCACGAGATCGAGCCAGTGCCGCCCCCATTGCTCGCCGTAGTGCTGAGATTTCAGCAGGCGCTCAATCAAATGATCCCACGCCTGCGCCGATGAATCAGAGACAAACGACTCCACCTCACCCGGCGTCGGCGGCAGGCCCGTGAGATCGTAGGTCACGCGGCGAACGAGCGCGCGTTTGTCAGCCTGCGGGCCGAGCGCGAGACCTTTCGCTTCGAGCTTCGCGATGATGAAGGCATCGATCGGAGTCGCGACCTGCGCGGTGTTTTTCACCTGTGGCACCTGCGGTTTCGTGATCGGCTGGAAGGCCCAGTGCGCGCGATCTTTGTCCGTGATCTTGAACTCGCGTCGCACAGCCGAAGGCGCTGAATCATTGGCAGGCCAAGGCGCGCCAAGCTTCACCCACGCGGTGAGATCGGCGATCTCCGCATCGCTGAGTTTCTTCTTCGGCGGCATCTGCAAATCCTTGTCCGACCAGCGCACGGCCTGCACGAGCAGGCTCTCGTCCGCGTTGCCCGGAACGATGGCCGGACCGGTATCACCACCTTTGAGCAAGCCCGCACGCGAGTCGAGCAGCAGGCCGCCTTTGATCTTGTCCGCGTCGGTCGCGTGGCAGTTGTAGCAGCGATCCGCGAGCAGAGGACGGATGCGTTTCTCAAAGAAATCGATGTCTGCTGCGGACGGCACTGCGGCATAAAGACATGCACAGGCAAGGGCGAGGAAGAAGATGCATGCTCCCACGGATTCAGGACGACCACGGAAAATCATTTTGGAATCCCAATCCGTGGTCGCCCTGAATCCGTGGGAGTCCATATCAGCGCAAGAGGACAAACTACTTCTTGTCACCGAGCAGTTGCACGACCGTCACGGAGTTGCCGAAGCGCGTGAAGTCCTTCCACGTCCACACGACCTTCTTCTCCGGCGTCACCTCAATGATCTGCGGATTCGCCTCCGTCGCATGGCAGTTGCCGATGAGCGTGTTGCCATTCTCAAGTCGCACAACACGCGTGACCCACGCGAGCGTGATGCCGGGGAGATCGTTCTGCTCGATCTTCCACACGATCTCCTTCGCCGGCGATACTTCGAGCACGCTGTGGCCGTTGCCAGCGCCGATGAGCGTGTTGCCGTTCGCGAGCCGCGTCGCGCTGAAAACCGAATTGCCAAACGCCTCGGGTCCGTGGCCGCCCTTCTTTTCTTTGCCAAACATCGGCACCTCGAACTCCCACACGACCTTCCCGCTCATCTCATACTCGCGCACGCAACCATCGTGCTCATGCGCCACGAGGTAGTGACCGTTCGCCAGTTTGCGCACGAGCCGCGTGTCGCTGTGCGCGCTGGGCGACAGCACCTTCAGCTTCATCTCGTGCTTCACCGTGCCATCCTGCGCGACCTCGATGATGCGCGCTGGCCCCGACTCCGCGATCATCGTCAGGCCATCGTCGAGCCGCTGAAATGCATGCACCTCCACTCGCTGCCCCGGATTGGCCTTCGCCGCATCGTATTCCCACACCACCTTCCTCTCCGGCGTCACCTCCTGCACCTTCGTCCAGCCCTGCTGGAGCAACAGGTTCCCATTCGCCAGCAACTGCGCATCATGAATCGCCGTCACCGGAATCTCCCACTCCGCCTTCCCATCCGCGCCCACAATGGCCAGCAGCTTCGTGGAAGAGTCCGCCACGAGCACGCGACGTGCGGGGCCGGTTTGTTCGGCGAGGGCAGACGATGCGAACGCGAGAACGACGATGGCGGAGATGTGAAGAAAGGATGAAGTCATAAGCAGTGAGTGCGCGAGGATACGGACGGACACAGATGTTCCTCGCTGGCTCGTGGGGCTATTTTGAGAATGGCGGGGAAGCTGCGACTACAGCGAGGATTCAGATCGAGGCAGTTTGCCCACTCGCGTGCTTGGCAATTCCATCCCGGTCCGCTACCCGAGTTTCTTGATCGGCTCCGTGCTGCTGAAGAGCGGTGTGTTAGTTGAATTCGAGGCTCGTGAGGGATTCCCTCGTAAGTCTGCCGCACCTCTCCTCACTTCGCCTTCTCCGCAGCGGAACCGGCAGGCTTCGACGCCTCGGCGCTGTGGGCACGGATGGCAGCGATCCAGATCTGGCTGTCGCCGCCGCCGAGGCCGAAGTGTTGGGTGGTCTGGCCGGGGGCCATCACCTCGGGCGTGATGCGGAAGCGAAGAGTGTTCCACTGCGGCTGGTGATCGAGCGGCTGGAGCGGTGTGATCTTTTTCCAACCATCCGCGACGCTGTCGATCTCAAGGCTCGACATCTCGGACTCGCCCCAGACATCCATTTCCAAAACGAACGAACGCTTTGAGTCTGCCACGGGCAGATGGAAATCGGCCCAGCCGCTAGCCTTGTCGCCGGGGCCGGTTTGATCGGAGTTCCAGCAGGCGCGTCCGCCTTTGGTTTCCTCTTTGCCGAAGTTGCTGTTGGACACGCAGAGCGCGGGAACGGTGCCTTCGGGGGCGGGGCCAAAACTGATCGCCTTGCGGCCAGCGGCGGCGGCGTCCTCCAGGCGCGACCAGTCGCCGGTGTGCTCGATCTTTGCGAGTTGCTCGATCCATTCGATCATCCAGAAGCCGTAGCGGAAGGTGCTCGCGACAGCGGCCACGCGACGCGATACGGCGGGATCGGATTTGGCGATGAGTTCCGCGCGTTCGATGGCGGCCATGGCGAGATCGAGACACGCGCGATCGTAGAGGCCCGCGACCTGCGTGCGCGGTGTCTCGGTGTAGGATTTACCGGTGGTCGTCACGGCCTTTTCCACCTCGGCGTAGAACTCCGTCATCGCCGGAGCGCAGGGACCGAACATTCCCTCGATCCACTCGCGCGCGATGGCGTCCGGATTGGCGGAAGGGTCCCACATGAGCTTCGCGAGCACGTAGTAGAGCGGGCCGTCGAGCGCCCAGTCCTTCAGGTCACTCTGGCAGTAGTAGCGCCGCACGCCGAGCTGATGCAGGTATTTCAGATCGGCGGAAAAGGTGTGCAGCACGGGCCGCGGAAGCCGCCACCACATCGACTTGCTGACGTAGCTGTAAAACATGATGTCCGGCGAGATCGCGAGCCAGCGCTTCAGCAGCGAGTCAAAGTCGCGATTCGCCGCGGAGGACGGATCGGCGATGGCGCGGCTGTAGTCCGCAGGCGCGTAGTGGCAGAGAAACGGCAGCACATTCGGCTCCGGGCGGATGGTGTCCGGCGGCTCGGCGTAGTTCACATAGGCGAGGATGAGCAGCTTTTTGTCCGGATGCTTCTTCGCCACGCGCCGCGCGACTTCATTGGCAAACCAGAACACGCGGTCGCCAACGAAAGGCAGATCGTGATCGAGCCCCTGCCGCGTGGTGCGTCCGCCGCAGAGCTTGTGATCCAGCGCGAGGCAGGTCTCGCACTCGCACCAGCGGTTGCCGTCGTTCGGACTGATGGAGATCACCGGCGTCTGCGCGTCCGCATCGAGCGCTTGGATCACATTTGCCGCAAACTCATCAGCCAGTCCCGGAGCGGTGACGCAGAGCTGGCAGAAGAGTTCCGTCGGCACGCGCTTGCCGCCCAGCAGCGGATTCCACTCGGGATGCGGCGCGAAGTAAGTCTTCGCCGGCATGATCTGGTGATACGCATGCACGCCGCGCACCTGACGCGGCCAGAAGAGGCAGCCGCCATTCGTGCGCGCCGTGTCCGCGTAGTAGAAGCCGTTCAATCCGAGCTTCAGCCCCCAGCGCTCGCTGCCCGGCGCGAACACGCGCCAGGTGTAGGCTGGACGCGTGTCGATGTGCAGCGCATCGACAGCGATGCTCGCGCGGCGTGGAATGATCTCGTTCTCCGGCTCCGGCGTCAGCCACCGGCAGCCGAGCGTCTCCAGCAGCCGGTAAACTGCGAACAATGTCCCGCGATCGCCACCGCCGCACACCGCGAGTCCGCGCTCATGCGTGCCGATCCACACACGCTCCGTTTCGCTCGTGAAGTCCTTCGGCAACTGCTCGCGCGTGAACTGCGTCAGCCCCACGTCGATGCGCGTTCCCTCCACCGCCCTCTCATCATTGACCACGGGCAGTCGCGCTCCCGACATCTTTTTCAAATAGTCCTGCAACTCCGCCGCCGCACGATTCACCGTGGGCGATGCCTGACTCGGCACCATGATGGTCGCGCGTGCCTTGCCGTCTTCGACGAGCACGGTCGGAGCAGCGGTGGCGTGCAATGCAGACAGACTCGTGCTCAGAAATGCGGTGAGAAGCAAAAGGTAGTGTTTCATGATTCAGCAGATCAACCAACCGGCAGCGCAAAGTCGTCTCGGCTGGAGCCATCAGATGGATCACTTCACCGAGACAGCGCCTTCAGCACCTCTTCCACGCACTTGTCGCCGAGGATCTGATACGCAGGCCCATTCCAGTGGAACTTGTCTTTGCCGCCGCGGGCGAGTTCGAGCTTGTCCACGAGGAGGGCGTAGAAGTCGCTCACGGGCACGCCGGACTCGGCCATGACTTTGGCGGCCATGCGGTTGTGATCGATGATGGTGCCGTTGATGACGGGATCGAGCTTCTTGACATCGCCGCCGAGCAGGACGGGCGTGCTGCTGGCCCAGATGAGCTTGGCATTCGGCAGCTTCGCGCGAATGGCATCGACGTAGCCTTTCGTGAGCGGTTCGAAGGTGCCGGGCTTGATGCGGCCTTCCTGCCAGCCGTGCAGGCCCATGTTGAAATGGATCACGTCATACGGGCCTTTCGCGAGCACCTCGGGCAGGATCTTCGTGTTGAGATGCTCGGACTGGTTGTAGGGGTTCACCCAGGCATCGACGTAGGCCTTGCCGTCGAGCTTCTTGATCGCATGTGCCATGTAACCGCTCAGAATCGAGTCGCCGATGAGCAGCACGCGCGGACGCTTCGGGTCTTTGATGGTCGCCTGGTTGAGCTTCCAGCCTTTGCCGTCGGAATGCAGCCGTGGATCGGTCTCGACGGGCGTTTCGGCCGCGAAGGAGTGGATAGCGAAAGTAGCGGCGAGGAGGAAGGTGAGGCGGTTCATGGTAGGATGCAGAGTTAACGATGCGGGGATATTCCGTCTTCAGTTTAGGCTGATTCAGGCAAATCATTCATTCACAGTGTCTAATACGATCTCGCGATTTTCGCCCGCAGCGACATTGCAGACGATTTGCCATCGTTGCGTCGCCGGGTCCCAATTCGTCTGCCAATGCGTGATCGGCTGGCCGTTCACGAGCACGCGATGGCCCTTCGGAGATTTCAAATCGGCGAAAGTGACCGGCACATGCCCGAGTCCGCCCTTCACGATGATTTGAGCACGCTGTTCCTGATCGACGGCGACGACCAGCGGATAGCTGTTCGTGATCTCGCCGCGTTTCGCGATGGGCTTCAGCGCGTTGCCTTGCGCCTCGCGATGAACGGGACGCCAGGTGTCGGCATCGCGGGCGAGCATGTCACTCAGCTTGGCATCCGGACCGTAGTAAGCGGCGGCATCGGCGGGGAAGATGACGAGTTCCAGCTCCGCTTCGACGAAGTCACCGGGTTGCAACTCGCTGATGCCAGGCGGTGGCGCGAGCTCGACAGCGGTGCGGTGGTTGTTCTTGCCCCACTCGATGCAAAACGTCGCGAGATGCGGCGCGGCAGGTTTGCCACCGAGCACCGCACGCCACGAGCGCACGATGAAGCCGCGGCTTGCAGCAGCGTGGCCTTTCTTCAGCACGGCACGCTCCACGCCATGCACGGAGACCCACGCGCCCTCGCCAGCGAGCGGCAGGGCGGTGCGATCAACCTCATCCTTCGCGCGACGCGGCTCCCATTCCTCGCGGAGGCCGGTGACATCGCCGATAGCCACACGTCGAGCGGGCACGTCGTTGTAGAAATCCGCGCCGAGCTGGAAAAACGCGAGCCTTTGCCAGCGCACCGGCTTTCGCATGTCGTAGCGCAGTCGCAGAAAGGTGCGCAGATGATCATTCGCCGCAGGCACGGACACATCCATGCGCGCCGCGATCTCGCCGCCGCTCGATTCCTCGCGGTAGCTCACCTCGGTGAGGCACGGGCCTTGCGCTCGATACTCGGTGCGCGTGCCCTTCATCTCCTGATAGCGACCCTGCGCGTCCTTCCACATGAGAAAATCGCCGCCGCCGCAGTTCTCGGCCCAGCCCCAGCGTTTCGCCTTCGCTTCGACGGGCAAGGTCATGAGCGGACGCACGTCCGTGATGAAACAACGCCTCTGCACACGTCCCGGCTCGAAGCAGATGCTCTCGCCAAAGCTGCCCACTGCGGCCTCATCCCAGAATTGATTGTGCCCCCAGCCGATGAGGCAGAGCTGCGCATGCGACGCCGCGCACACGCCGCCGTAGCGCGCATGCACCATTTGGAAAACCAGCTCGCGCCGCGACTTCGGCGGCACACGCACCCACGCGAAACCATGAAACCACTGCCCGTCATGCGGCAGCCGGCCCTTTTCCGCGCGGATGTGCCAGTTCTTTGAAACCTGGACCGGAATGCCCGTCGGCGCGCCATCCGGCTCGCAAAGCATCGGCGTGAATCCCGTGATCGGCAGATGCTTCTCCTGCGTGAACATCAATCGCGCCACCGTCGGCTCATCGGTGTCGTTGCGCAGCGTCACACGCCAGCGGTCGATGCGATCCAGATGCTCCTCCGGGTAATACGTGCCGCCCGCATTGCTCCACCGCTCCTCCGGCAGCGCCAGCCGATGACAACCCAGCGCCTCATCCCGCGTCACCGCCAGTTCCGACTCCACCACAGCCTTCGAAGCACTCGCGAGCGCCTCCAGCAACACACTGCGACGGCCACTCACCTTTTTCCCGCCATGTCGCAACTCCATCACCGCCTCGCTTTCGCTCTCCAGACGAAACGCAAGCCTGTCCGGCCACGCGCTGATCTCCAGCCGCGCCGTGCCGTTGAATGCCTTCCCTTCCGCATCCGCGAACGTCAGCCCCTCGATCACCACCCGCTGAAAAAAGCGCCCGCTCTCCACAAAGCGCACCGGCTGCTGCCACTCGTCCTCCGGCTGCGTGTGTCCGTTGCAAACGAAGCGCCGCCCTTCCGCGATCACCGCACACTCCCACTCGCCCTCCAACGGTCGCACGCGTCGCGTATCGAAAAGCATCGTCTGCTTCCCAAATTGAAAGCCGAGCACTTCATCCTTCGTCCGCTCCGCTCGCTGAAACATCGTCGGCGGCCCATTCACCCACCAAAGCCCCGTTTGATCCTCCACCCGCGGCATCCAATCAACCAACGACGGCTGGGCGGCGAGGGTGTGTGAGATCAAAAGGCAAAGCAGAAGCAAAAGCAGGCGTCGTGGCATGAGAGTGGTGTTTGAGTGCGAATCGCTTTCTTCGCCAACGGCAATGCAGCAGGCCGAAACGTCCGATTTATCGCGTGATCGCACTTCCCATCCACCGCACCGCGTTTTCGATCACGCGCAGCGTCTCGGCCTTTTGGAAAATGGGATAGGTTTCGTGGCCGGGGCGGAAGTAGAAGACGCGGCCCTGGCCCACCGTCCACACGCAGCCGCTGCGGAAGTGCTCGCCTTTGTCCCACTTTTCCTCGAACACGACCTCGTCCGGCGGCGGCACGTGGAAGGGCTCGCCATACATCTCCGTGCGCGGGATGTCCCACTGCGCGGGCAGTCCGGCGGCGATGGGATGCTGCGGCAGCAGCGTGGTGACATGCGAGGGCATGCCGTCATTGCGATACGCGGGAAAAACGCACTGCGGCAGCGTGAGCCGCCACACGGCGCCCTCGACCTTCTCGACATACGGCGTGATGCGCGACGCACGGCCGATGAGCTTGTAATACGGCGCGTCATTGACGAACTCCCACTTCGCTGTCGCACGCTCCGCCTCCGGCACCTGCTTCAGCGCGTCGGCCTTCGCCCGCTCCTGCATGAGTCGCACAAACGGCTTCGCCCAATGCGCCGAGTGCAGGCCGATGAAGCCGAGTTTGCCTTCCTTCACCCGTTTCACCACCGCCTCGGCCCGTGCATCATCCTGCTCCTTCGCACGTCGATGACTCCAAAAGATGAGCACGTCCGTCGCATCCAGCGCGGCATCGCTCAGGCCTTGATCCGCCTCATCGAGCTTCGCCGTCTTCACCGCTAGCCCCGGCAGCTTCGCCAGATGCGCCGCGAGTGTCTCACCGAGGAATTTGTCGCCATAACCCTGCTTTTGCTCCGGCTGCTGCTCATCCCACACAAGCACACGAATGGGCTCGGCAGCAGCGCAACAGCCGACTGCGATGAAGAACGACGCGAAGAGGGAGGTGCAGATGTGTTTGGCGAGTTTCATGGCTGGGTTTGGCGTGCTGGAAGTGCGTTCTGAATCATCTGCGCCACCTGCTTCGCCATTACGGACGAGCCTTTGGCCTGGAAGTGGACATTGCGCGGGATTTGCAGCTCGGCCTGCCGCGGCTTCACGAGGGACCAGAGGTCGTTCCAGGTCACGCCTTCCTCGGTCATGACTTTCTTCGCGATCTCATTGTAGGGCAGCTCGGAGTCCTTCACATACTTCGCGGCATCGCTTTCCGGCACGGGGGTGGTGCTGGCAAAGATGAGCTTGGCCCCGGTTTGCTTCAGCCGCGCGATGATCTGTCGCAGGTTCTTCTCATACTCGCCCGGCGGCACGTTTTGGTGCCCGCCGTTCGTGGGCGAGGCGTATTCGCCCTTGTCATTCTTGTCGCGATCATCGGCGAAACGATACGAGAGGTCATGCAGGCCGTGATTGAAGTGAATGACGTCCCATTTCTCGTTCGCGTCCGGCAGCCACCGTTTGAGGCCGTAGTAGCCGAGCGCCACTTTCGTCGAGCCGCAGTTCGCCGGCACCCGATGCACGTTCGCCACACCCGCGAGCAGCTTCCGCACCTCCAGCGCATACGCGATGGACACCGAGTCACCCATCAGCAGCACGCGCGGCAGCTTCGGATCATCCGTGATGGTGACAAACTCAGGCGGTGTGGCGGCTTTGGGCATGGTCGGAGTGTCGGCCGCTTGGAGTGCGATGAGTGTGGCTCCAAGGAGAATGAGCAGGTGGCAGAAGGCAGTTTTCAGCATGGGGGACAGGAGTCGTCGAGAGCGCCAGTCCTCTACGCCCAGGAATTGAAGAATCTACCGCCACAGCGCCTACATGCTCAGTCTAACGGGCTCCCGGAGTTCCTGAAGCCACCTCGCCAGCCGTTCGCGGATGCGCTCGGCGTAGTCGTGGGCGTCGTGGTTGTCCGGCGCGGAGGGCATCGTTGGTCATCCCCAGAAGTCGTTGAACATGAGTTGCTTCCCGGTGGCGCGCTGGTGGCGGTTGTGAAGGGTTGAGCCTTCATGGATTACTTGAGCGGTGCGGGTGCGATGTCTTCGAAGCGGGCGCGTTCGTTGCCCATCTTGAAGTCGGTTACGTAGATGACTTTCCGCGTCGCGGCAGGCTTCTCTTGATGGAAGGCAGCGAGCTTGCGGTCGCTGTCGGTGTGCCACTCAGGATGGTAGATGCCGGTCTTGAAATAAGGCGTGTAGTCCTCGCCGATGTTGTCATAGACGTTCGGGCCTTTGCGTTCGAAGACCACCTTGCCATCCTTCCAGATTTGCAGCAGGCCATCGTCCTTCGGCGACCACTTCGCGTGAATGACCCATGCCGACCACACGCCGCGCTTCAAAGGTTCATCGAGCTTCGTGTGCGTGCGCGTGGGTTTCGGCAGCGTGTTTCCAAAGCTCTGGCGGATGAACCATTGGTCGTTGCCAACTGAGATTTCGAGATTCGGATATGTGGCCTTGCCATTGCCCGGAATCGCGTGCCACTGCATCACGATGTCGTTGCCATCGCTTTCATCCAGCACCCACTCCTCTGGGACGAAAATGCGCTGGCCATACCAGCGCTCATTGAACCCCTTCTCATAAGGCAGTGAAATCTCCGAGCGAAACGAGTTCGGCGCCCGGTTCACCATCATGCGCACCGCCTTGCGTCCCGCCAGCAAGGGTGCTTCCTCCACTGCGATGCGCTCAGGGCTCGCCATCGCGATCCGATACTGATCATTCTCGGAGATGTTCCACAGATTGATCTTCCCCGACTGAAAGTCATCACTGAAGATCACTGGCTGATCAAGATCAAAGACTTGTTTGGCGCTTAGGCGGCGTTCATCGCCCGCGTTAAGCACAGGCGCGACGGCGAGACAGAGAAAAAGCGAGATGCAGCGTGAACGGAGCCATGCAGATGAAAAGAAGGCGTTGATCGTGGTAACGTTGGATTTTGTCATCATGGTTGGGTGGAGCATACGGTGCCAGAGAGGGGCTGCCTATTCGGCACATGCCATCACGGTCGAATCAGGCGAAAAAAGCCCCGTTCTTCTGAGGCAGGCACTGTGACCTGGTTTTCTGAGCCGACGACGACGGATTGCGTTGTCACGTTGGACCATGCACTCAGGTCTGGAGAGGTTTGCAATAGGAACCCGGGCGAAGGGTTAGGCCATGCGAGCGTGTATTGGCCACTTTGAAAATCCATTCGCAGTGGCGGGGGCACTACAGTCACGGAGATGTTATCGTGATGCGCTTCACGGGTCATCACAGCTCCGTTGGCTGAGGTCGAGTCAGGACGGTAAAGGCCCCACTTCAGGTAGCCGAAATTCCCGGTTCCGCCGCTGTAGGTCGCATAGTTTGCGATGTTTGCGACTCGGGTTAGTGGAGCCCCGTTCGCACTGACCCAGGCTTTGATATATCCGTTGGTCAGGTCGGACCAGAAAATGTCAAATTTCAGGTCGATCCACTTATTGTCGAAGGGACGAATGTCATTGACGAGAACGACCTGATCACTAGCGCCGTAGCGAAGAACGAGTTGGTTTCTCCTCACCCCCACAAATGCGTCGGGGGAGCCATTGGTATGTTTGAACTGCCAGACGATGTCGATAGGGGTGGCACCGCTACTCCAGTCTTGCCAGTCTTTCAGCAGGACGCTGAAAGTATAGATGGCGTGGTCGCCAGACCTGTAGAGCGTGCTGCTAACTCCTGAAGTGTCGCTCTCGCTGCGCGGCTTCCCAGCGGAGACATAGGCCGGATCATCGAGGGTGACTTTGTGGTAGATGGAATAGGTGCCGGAGCGAGCGTAAGCCGTGCTCACTAGCGCTGCATCAGGTGCAGTAGCTTGCGTGGCATCCAGTCCAGTGATGCCTGAGTCGAGCGCGCCCGATTCATAGTCAGCGTTAAACACGATCGTGTCTGCCCGCGCACCAACAAGGCTCACGAGAACGGCCAGAAAGATGCCAGAGTAAATGGATCGAGTTTCCATAGTAGATTTTGTTTTCTCACCGAAGCCTCTTGGCCCTCATGCAAGGACTCGTGATCAGATGCTAGAAGTCCCTCTTTCGCCCGTGGCAGGCTAACGACGAGACGACGAGAGCGGCAAAATGGAACCAAGTCGGTTCGATAGCGTGGTTGATCACGCCGATGCTCTGGTCGTGGAACAGCTTCTTGTTCGTGAACATCAGATGTGTCGGCGACATGAACGGACAATACAAAATGGACTTCTCCGTGTTTTCCAATCCCATGGGGTTTCCGAAGTTGCCTCGCCCAGACGCGAGTTCTTTACCTTCTTCGTTACCGCCCCAGGTGAGCCAAAACGTGGCCCCTACACTAAACGGCATTTGATTGATGGCCACGGCTCCATAGCGCAGATCAGTCACTGCTCGTTCAATGGACACGCGGTTCTCCTCCAGTGTCCCATCGTCAACGATAATAGAACATCCAAGCGTTCCCAGCAGATCATCGTTGCAGAAGGAGACAGCCTTCTCCAGAAAGTCCTTCACTGTAGGCTCCGAATCCAAGGGCACCTCCGCCAAGACCTGACAGAACGCTTCGTGTTTGGTGGCATAACCATCCGTTTCCGCGCCTTCGATCAGCACGAACTCTGAATTATCCAGTTTCCCGCCTTCCGGCTTGATCACCTTTGCTTCAGGGTAAGCATTTTTGAACCCTTCGAGATTTTTGTCGGTGCCTGGATACCAGTTTATGAAGGCCGGCGTCTCATCACGTATCGCTGTTTCAAGTGCATCCAAAAACTCCCGCCGCTGTGGCCAGTTCTTTGAGGTTACAATGGTCTGCAGGCGTCCGCAGACCGCCCCGCCATTCATTTTGCTTCCCGATACAATCGCTTGCGCTTGATGGGCAATTTCCTCTTTGGTCCAAGGGCGATTCCCCGGAACAATGAGGGCGGGGTTGTTGCCGCCGAGTTCTGAAATCAGCGGAATATCGGTCGAATTCAGAATCGCTTTTGCGGCGGGGACTCCGCCGGTCAAGTAGATGTTCTTGAGCCGCGAGTCCTTGACGAGGTCATGACCATAATCCGGATGGCAATAGCTTACGGCTCTGTATTCGATCAGCGGCTCAAACACCTCTTCCCAGATGGCATCGACGCCGAGATTGATGCGCGGAGATTTGAAAACAATGACGCAGTTCTCCATGAACAGCGCGCGAATCATTTCAAAAGCCGAGGTGAAGTTTCCCGCCCCCAGGATGGCAGTGATGCCGCCCTCTTTGTCGAGCGGACTCACCTGTTTTGGCTCACCTCTTACCCGGATGTAACCGTGGCAGTTTCCATTGAGCAGCTTGTCCATTTTGGTGTGCGGGAACACATAAGCGTCATAGAGACCGTCACCCACCTTTTTGACCTCCATGGGCTTGGGCATTTCGCCCTTCACCAACGATTCATACACCTCAATGCAAATCGCCACGTTTTTGGCGATACCGATCGGCGCGATGCGGGCGTAGCCGGATCGATGCAGCTGACTTGGATCATCCTTGTCAATCTTGTGGAGTGTCAGTTCCGCCTCATACAGTGCGCTCTGATATTCCTTGATGCGCTTTTGCAGTGTTTTGAGAAGTTCCAATTTCTCTCTGGCAGAAGTTTTCCGCCATTTGTCGGCATCCACCCAATCAATCGCTTGATGTGCATTCATGGTTTTTTCACTTCCTCCGAAGATCGTTTATTTGTATTGACCCATGATCACCCGCTCGAAGAGCCGGTCGCTGAGCAGCCAGCGCAAAAACAGGGTCATGTTTGCCATATAACCGGCCGCATACCTGGTGCGGGGGCGTTTGCTGTTGATGATTTTGACGACCGTGTCACTGATCACTGAAGGCGGAGACATGGTCGTATTGGATGGCGCATACATGCGCTCAAAAGTATCCGCCACGCGTCTGGTCAGCCCCTCATAGGCACCGCCTTTTGCACGGGCCAACAGTGGCTCCTTTGCCGTGCTTCCGAAGGCGGTCTTGACGCCGCCGGGCTCCAAAACAACGACGTTGATGCCGAATTGCTCCACTTCCAGCCGCAAGCAGTCGCTCCACCCTTCAAGGGCGTGTTTCGAGGCGTGATACCAGGCTCCAATTGCCGTGAAGATTTTCCCGCCCACGGAGGTGGTGTTGATGATCAAGCCTGACTTTTGCGCCCTCATTTGCGGCAAGACGGCTTTGGTCATCTCGGCTACGCCAAAGAGATTAACGTCAAACTGCCGCCGTGCGTCAGCATCGGACACGTCTTCCACCGCTCCCATGACCGAATAGCCTGCGTTATTCCAAAGGACATCTATGCGCCCTTGTTCTCTGATCACGGTATCCACGACCGTCTTGATCGAGGACTGGTCAGTGACATCAAGCGCGACAGCCCGTCCGCCCGCTTGCATCAAATCACTCATCTGGTCAACGCTACGCGCTCCAGCATAAACGATGTGACCTTCTTTAATTAAGCGCAAAGCGCCGTCCTTGCCCATGCCAGAGCTGGCACCCGTGATGATGATGACCTTTTTGTTCATGATTTAGTTTGTTTGTATGTTGGGATGGTGCGTTTGCGCTTGACGCTTTGGAGCAGCAGAGAACGGGTCGTGAAGGGGGCCATCGAAATCATGTCGTCCGTGCAGTCGTTGATGAAGCGCAGTGAGGGTATCGTGGGCGGTTTCCTTATTCTTTGAGGGGGTGACAATCTCATGCAGAGAGTTAGCGGTGCTCTTTCACCGCGATGCCATACATGGCCGTCCACATTCTCCCGCTGGCCGATTCAGGCGATCCGAGTGTCACTACGCCTGGTTGCATCACCGTTTTTTTCCAGACAGCGTGCGTCACGTAACCGTTTTCTTCCACGCCTGTGGGAGTCGGAAGCACTCCCCATGGACCCGAGCGCAGGTGCAAACCCGTGTCCGAAAACTCGCGTTGCACCCATTCCGGTATCGCTGCCCGAGTGTCTAGCATGACGAAAACGTCACTCGCTCGTTCCACCATCAGGCTGATTTCAAGATCAGGCTGGCGGCGATCTTGAGAGAAAGTGCAGATGACATCCGCACCGAGCAGTTCCACAGGAAATGTCTCACCCGGCATGGAGTGCCAGGTGCGGGTGTGTCCTGAAGTATAAACTGGCGATCCCTCTGCCAGGCCTCCGCGCATGAGGCCGTAGAAGCCTCGAAAACTGTCCTCGATCACATTGTCCGTCACACCACTGACTACATCAGCATGACTGTGCGCTGCCAGCTTTTGACCACCCTCACCCACGCGAATCATCTTCAAGCGCGTTGGGGCATGTGACTTGTCCAGCCTGACCGCCTCGCCTTCCACCAGCTTCACGTCGGGTTTGCGGTCAGCTAGAGCGCCAAGCGTGTAAACTTCGACACTACCCCCGAATACCGCCACATCTGTTGAGGTTGCCACGCCTGTCGACACTCCAAAACGTGTGCCGAGGTCCACCACACGGGCGGTCGTTGTATCGACGACGAAGCCCTTAGCCTGATCGCCCACGTCCACCGTGACTTGCCCCCCTGCCAAACGCACATGCATAGGACTCAGCAATGCCAAGGACGCAGGCCCAGCAAGATCAACAACTGCTCCAGATGAAAGCCGAAAAGTGAGTTCTCCACCTTCCAGCTCGATGGTCCGGCAACTCAAGCGGTCCCCCGAACGGAAGTTAACTTCTTTTGCTGCGAGCACCTCAATCGCGACAGCAGTGCTTTGCCACCACGCTGCCATGCCACAACCAATTACCACCGCCGCCGCCGCGAGCGGACGCCAGGAGAGCCAGACGGAGCGACGTGGAGCCGCTTTGACCAGCTTTGGCCGCACCTTGGACGACAAGCCTGCCTCCACACGCGCATAGGCCAGATAGTCCCGGCGCAACTGCGCATCCACCGCCAGCATGGACTCCAGCTTTCGCGCCTCTTCCAGAGTCGCCTCGCCGCCGAGGTAGCGGCGCACCAATTCCATCTGAGTGTCGCTCGATTTCATGCACGTTCCTCCTTTTGGTTCAAGGTGAGCTGCACACAGTCCGCCAAGGTCATGCGGATGCGGTGCAGTGATTTGTAGAGCGCCATCGGCGTGCGGCCCGCTGAACGCGCCAGCTCATCCATGCGGACGCCCGGCGCATACGCCGTCTCCACCAGTTCGCGCTGGGCTACGGGTAGTTTTTGCAAACACTGCTCCAGCGCCCGCTCCTCCTGCTCACTCGACCGCGCCGCCTCCATGGCTTCGGCCTCCAGCAAAGCCATCACCTCATCACCGAACACATGCCGGTCACGCGCCCTGTCGCGGAGAAACGCGAGAGCCTCGAACTTCGCCACGCCAAAGGCCCACGGACGGAAGTCCGCTGAGTCATCAAACTTCCGCCACAGCACCGCCGCCGTCTGCTGCATGACCTCCCGCGCATCCTCCAGCGTGGGCACCAGCGAGCGCACAAAGCCACGCAACGCCTCCTCATGCTCCACATAGAGCCTGAGGAAGCGGTCATGTCTGTCGTTCTCCGCAGCGGTCATCATAAGGAACCCTCCACGAAAACGGCCAGTTGCCGAAAAAAGATTTCAGGGGGTGAAAATGAGCGGGTGATGCTGCGCTCACGGCGGAGATTTGGCTTTGCTCAAAGGCAGCACTTCCCGACCACACGCCATCACTTCTTCGGCGCAGGCACCGACCAGTCATCGGTGCGGAAGGGGGAGGCGGGCAAGCCCGCGCCATTCGCGAGGCTGTAGTCGGGCAAGTCTTTCCAAGCGTAGCGAACGGCCACAGGCTGCGCGACCTCGGCGCTGCGGACGACGACGGTCTCGCCGATGATCTTGGCCTCGGCGGGCTTCCAGTGTTGATCGGCTCCGGCAATCTGGAAGCCGGTGAGCGGGCCGCCGGTGATGGACTTGAGGCCGCCATTGGTGTGATGGAAGGAAACGGTGATCGCACTGCCGTTGATAGTCGAGCCTGCGGGCAGCGGACCGCTGATGGCGGGGACGTTTTTGCCATAGACGGTGCCGAGCGCCCAGTAGGAGAGGCGTTTGCCGACGTCCTGCTTGTTCTTCGGATGGATGTCCTTCGCATCGCCGATGTCGATGGTGATGGCCATGCCGGTCTTTGGGAGTTCGAGCGTCTGTAGCATCGCCTCACGGATGCGCGGCCAGCCTTCGCCGGGGGCGGTGTAGTTCGGGAGCTGCACCCAGGCGAAGGGCAGTTCGTCGGCCCAGAGCTTGCGCCAACTGGTGACGAGCTGGCTGAGTTGCTGGTGGTAGAGATGCTTTTGGTTTGGCGGCGGGAGCGCGGAGTTGCTCTCGCCTTGATACCAAAGGATGCCGCGCAGGGTGAAGGGCGCGAGGTTGAAGACTTTGCCGTTGAAGAGGCCAGCAGGCGGGCCTTTGCGTTTGCGAATGGCGAGCACATCCGTTGGCCGGGCCGGAGCGGGCTTGTTGTCAGCCTTGGCTTTCTCCGCAGCGAGGTTCCAGGCAGCGAGTTGCTTCTCGTAGCTGGCCGCGAACTTGGCCTCGTCAAAGGTGGTGTAGCCTCGCAAGAGGTTGTCGTAATTGGCCTTCGTGTCCGGGTCGCTGCACTGCGCCTCGGCGGGGATCCAGTATTCGATCTGCGTGGCTCCGACGGACGTGTTGATGAGGCCCACGGGCACACCGACTTCGCGCTGAATCTCGCGGCCAAAGAAGTAGAGCGTGGCCGAGAAGCGGCCAACCGTGGCCGGAGAGCACACCTGCCAGACGCCTTTGCCCTCGGCCTGCGGTTTCGTGGCCGTGCTGTTGGTGTCGGTGTAGTAGCGGATGAGCGGGAGGTTCGCGGCGGCCTGCTCCGCATCGAAGTGATTCGCCGCCTTCACGCTCATCTCCATGTTTGACTGTCCGGAGCCGAGCCAAACTTCGCCCACGAGCACGTCGGTGCATTTTAGATTTTGGATTTTGGATTTTAGATTTGAAGAAACGATGAGGTCGCGTGGTTGGCTGCTGGCTGCGAGGGGATCAAGCTTGAGGCTCCACTTACCATCCGCCGCTGCTATGGCCGACTTCGACTGACCAGCGAAGGTGACGGTCACCGATTCTCCCGCATCCGCCCAGCCCCACACGGCGACGGGCTTGTCGCGTTGCAGAACCATGTGATCGGCCAACACAGAAGCCAATTTCAGCTCGGCGGCGTGGAGTGCAGCCAGCGGCGCGAGCAGCAGGGCGGTGAGAAAACCGAGAGTGTGTTTCATATTTTCTCTCATTGGGATTTCTTGACTTCGCCATCCCGCTGAAACGCCTGCCAATCGGCGGCGTAAGCAGCACTCACGAGCCACGAAGCCGTCGTCTTATCGCCAGCGAAACTCGCGACGGGCGCGATGGGCAGTGTTTGATAGCCGCCTTTTGTGCTGTCCCAGTTTTGGCCGAGGTGACCGCTTTCGAGAGTGAGCGCGTTGAGCTTCACGGGGCCTTGGCGTGCGTTGGCGTTTGCGGGGACTCTTGCGGCGAAGGTGTGACGAAGAAACGAGAACACGAGCGGCCAGGTTTTTTCGCCGGGGCCGTGGCCGGTCTTGGGCTCGACGGCGATGTTCCAGAGGGCGGCGTGATTTTTTCGCAGCGTGGGCACGACGGCGAGATTCTCCTCGCGCGAGGGGCGGGCGAAGAAGCCGTCGTCTTCGCCGAAGATGACGAGGCCGGGCACTTGCGCGGCGCCGGGTTGATAGACTTGAAACGTGATGCCGGGACGCATCGAGACGAAGCCCCACACGCGCTCGGGCGCATACGACGGGATGATGGCGGAGAAACCGGTGCCGTTGGAGTGGCCGTAGAGGAAGAGCGGCGCGTGTTCCAGCTCGAGATGGCCGCACTTTTCGCCGAACGATTTCAGGCGGTCAAAGAGCAGGCTTCTCGGCCAGAAGCCGCGCTGCATGGGATTGCCGACGAACTTGAACAACGCGAGGTGCAGCTCCTTCGCGAGCGCGCGCAGGTCGGCGCGATGAAACAAATTCTCGCCGCTGCCGTGGCCGGACATGACGACGATGCCGCGCGCGATGCCGATGTCGTCGGGCAGCCAGAGATCGAAGCGCACTTCCTCGCGCTGGCCTTCGCCTTTTTGCTTCACGGCCTCGCGCCATTGGTCGTCGCTCACTTTCCAATCCCAATTCCGCGTCACCGCCTGCTGCGCCGAGGGCGTGCCCCACTTCGCTTCATCGAGCACGCCGTTCCAGCTCTTCGTGTCCTTGCTCTGCACATTCGCGCTCACCCAGCCGAGGCTGTGGCATTCGGGGAGTTGCTCAAAGGTGCTCCACTCGGTGCCGTCGTTGGCTTTGCGTGGCGCGGACCATTGCGCATCGAGCCACGGCAGCACTTTCTCCGCCCACTTCGCACCGTGAACGCGCAAGCCTTCGCCGCTGAAGTGAACGCCTTGGCCATCGCGCTCGCGGAATTTGCCTTTCAGCGCATCGGAGTCGGGACCTTCGAGCGCGATGCCATCCTTCCACAGCGAAGCCTGCGCGGCCCGGATGTCGTCGCTGCCTTCATCGCCGGGCACATGATAACTCGCCTGCGCGACGAACCACGGCGCATCCCAGCCGATGGCACGACGTGACTCGCGGATGATCTTCTCCAGATGCTCGCGGTAAAGCCTGCCCGGCAGCGTGCGCGTCGCGTCCTTCTGATTCGCATCGCTCTCGCCCTGATGCCAGAGCACGGCGCGGAAGCCCTGCACGCCGACCGACTTCATGCGCGTGATGAAAGCCTCATACGCCGCGCCTTTGCTCGCCCACTGCCCATTCGGAAGCTGCTCCACACGGCCCACGAGCGTCGGCGGATTCGGAAACGTCGCACCTTTCGGCAACCACTCGCGCACACTCGTCGCGCCGATGCCACACGCAATGATGCCCACGGGCACGTTCTCCTTCGCGACAATCGCATCAGCAAACGGCGGAACGAAACTGCCGCCACCACCGCTCGCGCCCGGCTGCGGATCATCCGCGATGCGCCACGCCTTGCTATCGAACGACGCCACGCGCTGCGTCTTCGTCGTCTGCTTCTCCGCGCCGTGATTCGCCGAGTTCGACTGCCCCGCGATGACAAACACCTCGCCAATGCCCACATGCGCCACGCTGCCATGCGCGACTTCCTTGCCGCTACGCACCACGCGCACTTCCATCTTCCACCAACCGCCCGCCGGTGACTCCACGGTGCCGGAGAGCTTTTTGCCCGAGATCGAACCACCCGCACGCAGCCAGCCGCTCTCGTTCTTCTCGCCCACGAGCTTCACTTCGATGGATGTGTCCGCTGCCGCCACCTCTTCTGACAACTCACCCGCGATGCGCACCAAGCCTTTCCCCGGACTGCTGCGCTGCACGACCTGATAATCGAGCGGCGCTGTCAGCGTGAGTTCCGCTGCATCGATCGAGGTCAACAGTGAGAGTAACAGAGTGGTGAATATGACGAGCATGTGTTTCATGACTGAAAACAGGCATCGGGAGGCACAAAACGCTGATTCGAACCCAGGAACAGGGAAGCTGTAGTTGTAGTGGCTCGTCACCGCCTGATTGGCGAAGCTGCACTGATCTTCGAGATGGACGGGAGAGAAGCCACCTGCCCAAAGTGTGAGCCCACCGACTCGGTCTTGGTCATGGTTTCGGCAGGCATGAGCAGTCCTTCTGGTGAACATTCGAGTGCTTCGGGTTGTGCGGCCCCATGAACGAATCACCGTTGAAGTGCACGAGGTGATCGGGCGCATCTGCGATCCATACTTCTGTTTCCCATGAAATATCCGCCGCGAATTTGCGGAAGGTCTCCCGGTTCAGAAAGGCTGTGACGTAGATGATGTCGGCTTTGCACCGTTCGGTGAGCCGCCGAAGTTCAAGATGGCGGATGGGTGAGACAGGCCCGGAACTGTGAACGGCCTCAATGAGGTAAATCCACCGGCGATTGGCGGAGTAAGCCACGATGTCCGGGAGTTCGCCGCTGGTGAGTTCGAAGAAGTCGAGTTCCCGCAACCGCGACTCTTCGCGCACAAGGTATTTGCTCGCGGCATCCCCGACATAGAGCACTTCCGCGCCGTATCCGTAGCGGGGTAGGAACTCCTCAATGACGGCCTTCTGAAGTTCATTGTGTGGACCGGGTGAGAACTCGAGGGTAACACCGCTTGGCAGCTTCACTGGGAGATTCTGTGTAGGCCGGGCATGCGAAATGGCTGCCGCCAGCGTCTGCCGCCCCGAAAGGAAATTCGTCAAGGTTGAATGCCACTTTGGTGTGCCAAAGGTGCGAAGAACGGCGGCAGCTTCGGGCAGAACCGCATAGGCGCGCGTCGGGTCATTGCGCGAAGAATTTGGCTTCCCGGCGCTCGTTACGACGAGATTCCCTAGCGAAAGCGGCTTTAGCTCCTCTGTCCGAATGTCGTCGTATGAGCCGCGCGAGAGCGATTCCTCGAAATGTTTGTTCAGATATTCGATGACGTCCCGGCTGCGCAAAGTGCGCGTGCCATCATACCCCTTCGCGTTTTTCCACATTGCCGATTGATGAACATCTGCCAGCGCGAGGAACACCATAGACAAACGTTCCAAGCCTCGGTTAGACATGCCTGCCAGCGGCATCCCGAGCTGTTCGAGAGCAAACAACGATTCGTTAAGCAGCGTAGTGACGGCTGCTGATTTCTTTCGATTCACAACCTTGCGGGAAGCTTCAGCATTCATGCGGGGAGGGCGAAGAGGTCCGGCTGACGGAGTGGTTTCCGATTGAGGATGGCTTGGGCTTCAAGTCGATCGCCACTCGCGAGGTAGGCCCGCACACTTGCCGCGAGATGGTAGGCAAAAAGGGGCGCTACAGCATTTCCGATTTGATTAAACACACTGGTTTCTCCTCCCACGAATTCGAACCAGTCAGGAAAACTCTGCAAGCGTGCACCCTCGCGTGCCAGCAAACGACGCCGCCTGCCATCGGGCAATTTGATGCGCTGCATATCACCAGTGGCCCCAGCCAAATTGCGGCAGGTCAGGGTGCGTGCAGGTGCATCGGGATGCAGGTCACGGGGGCGGATGCAAGCGGACGCTTTCTCGTAGCGGGCCACATAGCCATCCATGCTGGGGGTGAGAAATCGTGAACCTGGAGGTGTCTCGTTCATCATTCCGCCGAGTGCTTCAGCAACAGTGACCTGCTTCTTTACCGGCTCAGGAAAACAAAAGTTCCCGCGATGCCCTACAACGATCACTCTCTCGCGGTTCTGCGGGACACCGTAGTTCACGGCGTTCAGTAGTTTGTATTCCACGACATAGCCCAAATTACGCAACGCGTCGGTAATCTCCTCGAAATACCAGCGGTTGCCGTAGAGCACGCCACGCACGTTCTCAAACAGCCAAATTTCAGGCTGAAGCCTCGCGATGGCAGAGATGAATGCAGGGAAGCCGTCTCTAGCATCGTTCAATCCACGCTGGTGCCCGCCTACGCTGAAAGGCTGACAGGGTGGACCTCCGATAACCACGCGGGCGGGAGGCAGCGGTGTCTCAGGGGTCAATGTCACTTGTTCACAAGTCCCGCCGAGATTGCGCTGATAAGTCGCACAGCAGTCTGCGTCCTTTTCAAATCCTATGGTCGCAAATCCTTGCGCCTCAAATCCGAGCGCCAATCCGCCGCACCCGGCGAACAAATCCACCACCAATGGTCTGCCGTCTTTTGTCGGGCGCAGCTTCTGATTCAGTGATTGGGCGTAATTCATGATGCAGGTGCAACGGAAACAACTAAGCCATCACTGTCACCAAGAACGGCTTCAAGCAAGCACACGGTCTGTGGAAACGACCCGAGCAAGGAAGTCACTAAAGCGGCCAGAGATGGAGAAGTGTGGAATTGGCCGAGTTCCATCTTGCGGCTTCTTGGATCTTCGTTGGCGGCGATTTTCATGGGGCACGTCGCAGCGATTTACTTCGGCGGATTGGCCGGAGCAGGCGCGGGCATTTTCTCACGCTGCGGGGCGCGTTCGATGTGGCTGGCGTTTTCCCAGGCGCGGAGTTTGTCGGCAGTGTCTTTTCCGAATGTCTGCACGCGGTCACCCGTGACGGAGCGGCGGGTTTCGCAGGCGTTCATGGTGTGCGTGTGTGGTCGTGGGTTGAGTTGGTGTTTATCGGAGCCTACGGACTGATTTGCCGCTTGCAAACGGCAAAGGCGGCGTGGTGCGAAGGCGCGGGATGCCGAACTCCTTCAGGCCAGTGCCCGCATCACTCCGCGCTGATCTTCAGCACGCGGTCGTTCATACTGTCGGCGATGTAGATCGCGCCGTTGTGGAAGAGCACGCCGTGCGGGCTGTGAAGCTGCGCGTTCGCCGCCGGGCCGCCGATGCCTGCGGTGCCGGGCTTGCCGTTGCCCATGAGGGTGATGAGCTTGTCTTCGGCGGGGATGTATTTGCGCAGCAGGTGATGCTGCTCGTCGCAGATGAGCACGTTGTCGTGAT
>JAIBCL010000043.1 GCA_019694165.1 Verrucomicrobiaceae bacterium
TGGCGGCACTCTTCAGTCGAGCACGGGTGATATCATCGTCCATGAGTATTCCGCCGCCGATCTCACCATCTCGTCCCTCATCCGCAATGCCACCGGGGTGACCAAGACCGGCACGGGTGCGCTCGTGCTCTCTTCGGCCAACAACACCTTCACCGGTGCGGTGACCATCACCGAGGGCACGGTCAGGGTCACTGGTGGCGGTGCCATTGGCGACTTCGCACCTGTCACACTCAAAAACATCGCCGGTTCTGGTCTGCAACTGCTTGCCAATGAGACTGTCGGCAATATCACCGGTGGTGGTGTGCTGGGTGGCAGCATTAACATCGGCGCGAACACTCTCACGACGAACACCAGCGCCAATATCACCTATTCAGGTCTGATCTCTGGCAGCGGCACGCTCGTGAAGCAAGGCACTGCCAACTTCAACCTCGACACCGTCAGCCACACCGGCTTCAACGGTAACATTGTCATCAATCAGGGTCTCGTGTTCCTCAGCGGCAACGGCGTCGTCAACATGCCCGCCGTCAGTTCCATCACCAGCAATCAGGGCGGCGCTTTCCTGATCGACTTCAACAGCGGCACCACCCTCTCCAGCCGCGTCAACGACGTAGCCGCGATGAACTTGTCGAGCTTCGGCAACGGTGCCTTCTTCGGCCTGCACATCCGCAGCAGTCAGGCCGCAAACCATTCCGAAACCGTTGGGGCCATCAATCTCCAGGGCGGCGCGGTCGGTGTCGGCCTTGTGCAGTCCTCCGGAACGCAGACTCTTACGCTCACTGGTTCCCAGCTGAATCGCACAAACAACGCCACCTTGGTTCTTGACGGCAACAACCTCGGTTCTACGGCTTCTGTAGGCCGGACCCGCATGTTCATCACGGCAGCTCCCGCCATTGTGGGAGGCACGGGTGTCGCGGGTGGCACGGCTACCAACGTGTCCATTGTCCCATACGCCGTCTCCACCACCAATGCTGCCACGGCTGTGGCTGTCACCGACATCCCGAACACCTTCGTCAATTACAACGCCACCACTGGCATGACACCGCTGCTCATCGCCAGCGAGTACAAGCTCGACTCTGCTGGCTACACCGCCTCCGCAGACCCCACTGACAACCTCCGCTTCACTGCAGGAGTCACCGGTCTCGTCACCAAGACCTTCAACGCCGCCGTGTTCGATTCCTCCGCCGCAGCCATGAGTGTCAGCGGTGCGGGTGGCGGCGGCAACGTTCTCACCGTCGGCAGCGGCGCGATGCTCTTCACCTCCACCGCTGCCGCGAACGCCACCACGCTCGATGGCTTCGACTCCATCACGCCCGGCACCGGTTCCAGCAACGAGTGGATCATCACCGCCGCGACCACCGCCGCCCCCACCACGCCCACCGGCATCATCAATTCCGTTCTGACAGATGGAGTGGGTGCGACGACTCTCACCAAGTCTGGCACCGGCATCCTCGTCCTCGGTGCCGCCAACCTCTACAGCGGCCCTACCGTCTTCAATCAGGGTGCCATCCGCGCCAGCAATCTGTCAAACCTCGGAACGGGCACCGCGCTGAATTTCTTCGGCGGCACCCTTCAGTTTGGCGGTGTGTTCGACCCATCAACGCGCGCCATCACGTTCAATGCGGTCGGTGGTGGTGGCACGTTCGACACCAACGGGAACGACATCAGCATCGCCAACCCAATCGGCAACAGCGGAGGTGGCTCGTTCACGAAGACCGGTGCGGGCAATCTCACCATCAATGCCGCCGCCACTCACACCGGTGGCACCACCGTCGCCAATGGCACCCTTACCGCCGGTGTGGCCAATATGTTGCCTGCAACGAGCAGCCTCACCGTCAATGGTGCCACGGCCACCCTCGACGTGGGCGCGTTCGCTCAGACTGTCGGCACGTTTACCCTCGCTGCTGGCACCGTCACCGGAGCTGGTCCCATCACCTCGACCGACATTCAGCTCCAGGCCGGCACGCAAAACGCCAGCAACGTCCTCGCTGGCGGCACGGTCGTGAAGACCACCACTGGCGTCGTAACCCTCGCTGGAGCCAATACATTCACCGGCCAGATCTTCGCCACGAATGGTGAGATCAGCTTCAACAGCATCGCTGACGCAAACGGCACCGCCAGTGCCCTTGGTGCGCCCGCCAATGCACTTCAGGGTGCCATCCAGTTGGGCCTCGGCACAAACACGCCGATCCTCACCTACACTGGCTCTGGACACACCAGCAACCGCACCATTGAACTGGTTGGCACCACCGGCACTTCCACCATCAATGCCAACGGCGCGGGTGCTCTCTCCATTGGAGCCGTTACATCCGAGGAATATGGAGCCAAGAGCCTGGTCCTCTCGGGCACTTCTGCCTCTGGCATCGTCAACAAAATCTCGGCCCCCATCACCGAGTGCTTTGGTGTCGTGACCCTGCAGAAGCTCGGTTCCAATACCTGGCAGCTTGATGCCGCCAGCACCTACACGGGTGCCACGCAGATCGACGAAGGCGTTCTGCGCGTCGGCATCGACAATGCGCTTCCAGTTGCCACCGCTGTCCGTCTCGGCAACGGCACCACGGCGGGAACTTTTGATCTGAATGGCTTCAACCAGACCATCGGCAGCCTCACTTCCTCCACGAACAGTACGACCGCCACCAACATCATCAACGTCCCCACGGGTAAAACGCTCACCATCAACGGTGCCGTCACCCTTGGTGCCAACGTGGATGTCTCCACCACACTGGTGAACGCCACCGGTGGTGGTTCCATCGTCGTCAACAGCGCCGGTGCAAACTTCCAGGTCGGCGGTGCCACCGGCGGTACCAATGAGAACACCGCCACGGTGGACTTCTCCGGTCTCTCCACCTTCACTGCCAATCTCGGCGCCGGCACCTTCCGAATCGGCGATGCAAACACTTCTAGCGGGACTGCGGCTCCCGCTACGATGAAGCTTGCGCCCACAAGCACCATTACCGCCGCCGCCATCCGCGTGGGAGATAGCAGCGGCTTCGCCAACAACCATACACTGACACTTGGCACGGGCGTTAACACGCTCAATGCCGATACGGTCAACATCGGCTCTGCTGGCACCGGTATCCGATCCAGCGGGACGATCAATTTCGCCGCCGGCGACACAACCGGATCGGTCAAGATACGTGCCAGCGACGGCAGTTCGGCCGCCACGCTCAACATGGTGAACACTTCTGGCAGCACCACTGGCAACATCGACGGCACCATGGACTTCACCGGCCACACAGCCGACTTGAAATTCACCGCAGTCACCATGGCGGCACGCTCGGTGGCCACAGGTGCTGCGACTGCCACGCTGAGTTTTGATCAGGGGTTCTTTGACGCCGTCACCCTCAACATCGCCAGCCGCACCGGTGCCGGCACCGGTAATGCCACCGGCACCGTCAACCTCGGCGACAGCGTGGCTCCCGGCAGCCCCATCACCTCCATCGGCACGGTGAACATGGCGGTGAACACCAGCGGTGGCGGCACTGTTGTCGCGGATATGAACATCACTGGCGGCACCGTCAATCTCGGCCCGGTGAACATGGCCAATGCGGCCGCCAGCCGCACCGCCACCGCCACCCTCGACATCACCGGCGGCACCACCACCCTCGCGGGCAACATCACCCGCACCGGCGGTGCTGGCACCGAGACGGCCACCGTAACGGTTGACGGCGGCACGCTCGACATGGCCGCCAACTCCATCGGCACCGGCTCCGCCAATGTCTCTCTCGTCGCAGCTTCCGGCACTTTGAAGAACCTTGGCGAGTTGAATGGCGGCGGCGCATTCTCCAAAACTACAGCCGGCACGCTCACCCTCGAAGGCGTGAACACTTACACTGGTGATACCACCGTCTCCGCCGGCACCCTGGTCGTGAACAACAGCAGCGGCTCCGGTACCGGCTCCGGTGCTGTGACCGTCAATGCCTCGACCACGCTCGCTGGCAATGGCTCCATCGCTCCAGCTTTGGGCAAGAGCATCACCCTGAACGGCACCACCGTTGTGGGTACGCCCGGATCGACATCCGCCGAAGACTTTGCAATGACGGTGACGGGTGCGGCCAACATCGCGCTCAATGGCACCATCAAGTTCGATATCTTCGCCAATGCCAACACGGGAACGCTCAACCCAACGCTCACCTCGAATGATCTTTTGACCATCAGTGCCGCCGACTGGATCAATGCCCAGTTCGGCGGCAGTTCAGTCCTCAAGGTGGAAACCACGCTGCCCACCACCGCGTGGGCACAAGGCGATGCATGGAAGATCTTTGACTGGTCGGGCCTCAGCGGCACGGCACCGACCGTTGGATCGGGTGGTTTTGCCACGCTTGATCTTCCAATCCTCACAGGTGGTCAGGCATGGAATACAACGCAGCTCTACACCACGGGCGTTATCTCCATCGATGCCATCCCCGAGCCGGGCCGTGCCATGCTTCTGATCGTCGGCCTTCTCGGCGTCGGTTTCCGTCGTCGTCGCAAGTGATGCCCGCGTGGTCCGGTGTTGAAGACACCGCTCCGGCTTGACGCGAGATCATCCGGCGGGCCGGATGGCTCGTTGGTCCGGTGCACCGGCTTGCGGAAAGAGTTGTGCAGTGTCTGACTTGCGCTATTTGCGGGCCGCACAATGACCGATCTGCTCAAGCATCCGCTCTGGCGCGAGGAAACTCTCGGCACTCCGTTGCCAGACAATGACAACGGCGTGTCCGTGAGCCTGCCGTTGTGGCGGCACGTCATCGGTTACGAGGAAAAGGACCCTGCCATCGTGAGCAGGTTCCGCTCCGGCTATCCTCGCTTTTGCTGCCCGCCCGCAGTGGGCGCGCTTTTCGACGCGGCCACGCGTGAACACGCCGGGGAGGGGGAGCGCTGCTTGGTTTTCCCGAGGGAAATCCACGCCGCGCGTTGCATCGAATACATCAGGCACGCTGCCGGCTGCAACTCGGGCCGTGTCACGGTCCATGGTGCGGAGTCACTCGGCGTGGCCGTCTTTCCCGCAGATGCCTACGATGTCGCACGTCGTTTCTGGCGTTTCTGCGGCGAGGTGGTCAGTACGCGTCAGGCGTGCGATGCGCTTGGAATCACACGGTCGGAGACCACGTCCCGCCAGGGGGCGGAGGCTCAGGTTGTGATCCGCGAGAGGCTGGCGTCTCTGTCCGGTCAGGCTTCTGAGGATGTTTTCCTTTTCCCTTCAGGGATGGCCGCCACCTTTGCCGTGCATCGCATGCTCACCAGCCTGTTTCCCGCACGGAAGACCATCCAACTCGACTTTCCGTACGTCGATGTGCTCAAGCTGCAGCAGCAGTTCGGCTCTGGGGCGCACTTCTTTCCTCTCGCCGCGGACGCTGAATACGATGCTGTCGCCGCCCTGCTGGCACGGGAAAAAATCGCCGGCATCTTTTGTGAGGCGCCGAGCAACCCGCTTCTCCGTTGCGTGGACTTTGCGCGCGTGCGGACCCTGCTGGCCCGCACACAGCCCGACGTGCCACTCGTGGTGGATGACACCATCGCGACCGTTGCCAATGTGGATGCCTTCCGCGTGGCTGACGTCGTCACCACCAGCCTTACGAAGGCGTTTTCCGGTGCCGGCGACCTCATGGCAGGCAGTGTCATCCTCAACCGCCGCTCGGACCATCATGCCGCATTCAGCGCCTTCCTCGCAAGGCACTCCGACCATGAACTCTGGCGCGGTGATGCAGTCGCCCTGGAATTGAACTCCCGGGACTTTGCCGAACGCGCATCGGTCATGAGCAGAAACTCCACCGCCGTCTTCGAGCACCTCCGTGCCCATCCAAAGGTGGCGAGGGCGTGGCACTCCTCCGTTGATGGCGGCGCGGGCTATCGGTTCATCCAGCGCCGCGGCGGCGGTCACGGCTGCCTCGTATCCATCGTGCTTCGTGACGCAGCCAGAACCAGCCCGCCCTTCTACGACGCGCTCCGCATGTGCAAGGGACCCAGCCTCGGGACGCATTTCTCCCTCGCCTGCCCCTATGTTTTGCTGGCCCACTATGACGAACTCGATTGGGCGGAGAGCTGCGGCGCCGACCGGCACCTGATACGCATCTCTGCCGGTCTCGAGCCGCTCGATGAACTTGTCGCCCGCTTGGACGAGGCGCTCGGTGCTTGCTGAACTTCCCGTGCCGTCGTTCAATCGTGCAGGTCAAATTGCACGCGCGGGCAATTCGCTTTCCCCAGCGGGTTGTGGCACCGCCAGAACGTGCGACGTCTCACGAGCACGACGGGCTGTAGATCCCCTTCGATGATGCGCGCCTTGCCGATAAGCTCGCCGCCTTCATGCACATCCACCGAGCGTGCAGCCACCGTGCCTGAGAGGGTGGCGCATGGTCCCAAGGTCAACCGCCCTTCGCACACGAAGTCACCCGTCACATGTCCGCTCACCAGAATCTCCTGTGCTCTCACTGTGTGCAGGAACTGCACTTCCACATTTGGCAGCACCTCAAGCCGTCGGCATGACACCGGCTCGGCCACGATTGCGCTCGCCTGGAAGACGAATTCCGAATGCACTCCCTGTGTCTCCGCATCTTCCTCCGAATCCAGCGTCATCTTTTTCAAGCACACGGGACATGTGGGCGTTGAGTGCTCCCCCGTCGTCGTGAGCACATGAAAAAAGTCACTCCGCTCCTCGGGCAGCGACTTCAGCGTGGCGCACAGCCGTGCGGCATCCACCGGCTCGATGTGGTGCTCCGCTGCTGCGTGTGACGCCGCCGGTGTGAAACCACCGGGCGCGATGAGCACGCCGCGCGCATTGCGCGCCGTCCGCACTTCGTCGGCAAATTGCTCCACCATCTGCGGCGTGGCGCTCCAATCGTTCCATCCCGTCAGCTTCACAAGTGCGCGGCGCGGACTGGCGGAGCGCGGTTCCTCGAACATGGCAAAGACCACCGAGCCGTCCTCGAACACACGCGAGCCGCCCAGCTCGCAGCCTGCGTTTTGCGCGATGGCGCGTGCCAGCTCCGCAAGGCGCAGCCAGTCGAGGCTGGCGATCAGTTCCGGAGTCCAGCCCACCGGCGGCAGATCCTCCTCTCCTGTCGCGGAGAAGCCGGTCTCGTTCAGCGTCGGATATGGATCGAGCATCTGCGCCGGGAAGGTAGCCGCGCCCAAGCCACATGCAACGCCGGCCAGCCGCCAAACTCGATGCGCGCCGCCCACCCGTGCCGGGCCGCTTGATGCCGGACGCATTCTCGGCGAAGTAGGCCGCCGCCGTCCATGATCTCCATCGACTTCTCGTTCAAGACAGCCCTCATTACCGGAGCTTCCCAGGGCATCGGTGCGGAGACAGCACGCACGTTTCATCGTGCCGGATCCAAGGTGCTCGTCAATCACCCCGGCCTGCCGGGCACTACTGCGGATGCCGAGCTGCTCGCCGCCGAACTCAACTCTGCGCGCCCCGGCAGCGCCGCCGCCATCGCGTGTGATGTCTCACAACCCTCCAGTGTCCAGGCCATGATGGCGCTCATCAAGGCCGAGCACGACGGCATCGACTTCCTCATCAACAACGCCGCCATCATCCGGGACCGCACCATCGCCAGGATGTCGCTCGACGAATGGGACGCAGTCATGCGCGTGAATCTCGACGGTGTCTTCCACTGCTCGAAGTTCGCGCTCGAGATCATGCGCGACGGAGGTGCCATCGTCAGCTTCGGCAGCATCGCCGCCATCCAGGGTTTCTTTGGGCAGGCAAACTATGCCGCCGCGAAGGCTGGCGTGCAGGCCATGATGCGCGTGCTCAGCCGCGAGTGCGCGCGGCGCAACATCCGGGCCAATGCAATTGCACCCGGTGTCATCGATACAGCAATGGCCGCCACGATCCCTGAGAACGTCCGTCAGGAGATGATGAAAAACATCCCTCTCGCCCGCTTCGGAGATCCGTCGGAAGTTGCCAATGTCGTGCTGTTCCTCTGCTCACCGCTGGCCTCCTACATCACCGGTCAGACCATCGAAATCAACGGCGGCTGGCGCGGCTGAAGCCACCCGCATCGACCATCTCATCGGCTCCTCCGGAGACGGGCGCGGACGTTGATGCGGGACGTCAGGTCGGTCGCGGTCGAGCTCTCCGCCGACTCGATGGTGCGGATTGAACTTTCAAAGCGCGGACGCTTTCCACAACCGCGCGATGCGCCTGGCCCGCGAGTATTATGGCACGAGCGCCGGGGTGATGTCCCACCGCGTGGCCACGGGAAGCAAATCCTCGCGCATCGGCCATTCGTCGGCGCGGGGTTCCTGGCCCTCGTGGCGGCGGCTTGCGCCCTTCAGGGGCATGCAGCCGGTATTGTCGCCGATCTGGCGGATGGCTTCGACTTCGTCGGCGGAGAGAAGGTTGGCCTCGGGCAGCGCGGCGAGTTCGTCGAGCTTGGCGGAGATGTTCTTGGCGTCGTCGCCGGCTTCCTGGATGAGGGTGGGGACGACGCTCTTCACGGGTGACTGGCAGAGGTTCCACTGACAGGCGAGCTGGAGCATGGTGAGGCCGTGCTTGTCGGCATAGGGGCGGACGCGCTCTATTTTCTCACAGCCGTGCTCGACCCAGCCGGCGGGGCGGAAGGCGCGGTGGTCGCCCTCGCGGAACTTGTGGCCGGGCTTTACATCATCATGGAAGAGGCCGCCGTAATCGACGACGCGCGCGAGGATGTCCACGCCGTGCTTGTTTGCCGCGGGCAGCACATGCTGGCCGGGCCATGGCTCGAGCGGATTCAAAATGATCATCGCCCAGTCGATGAGCCCGTCGAAGCGCTCGAAGCACTGGATCATGTCGAGCGTGAATCCGTTCGCCGGACCGGGAGCGACGCCGAGGCGGTCGGCGAGGCCTTTGTTCTTCAGCGCTTCCATCGCATTCCACACGTCCTCGCTGGTGTAGCCGATGCTGTCTGGGTTGTGCAGCAGAAGGCAGTCGAACTTCGAGGCGGCGCAGCGCTTGAGACACTGCTCGGTGGCCATTTGCAGGTAGTCGAGATACTTGTCGGGGCCGCGGAGACCCGGATCAGTGAAGCGTGGGTAGCCTTTCGAGCCGGCGCGCTGGCCGCCGTAGAAATCGTGGCCGACGATGCCGACGAGGCAGTAGCTGTCGCGATCGCAGCCTTTGAGCGCCTGACCGAGGATTTCGTCCGCGCGACCCACGCCGTACACGTCGGCGGTGACGAAGGTGCGGATGCCTTTGTCGTAGGCCTCGCGCATGAGGCCCATGTAGCGTTCGTCGTCGAGCGCTTCGCCGAAATGCATGTACTTGCCGCCGCTCCAGGTGCCGTGTGCCGTGCGTGTGAGATTCATGTCGTGGTCAGGTTGGATTTTCGAGGGCGGAATCCATACCGAACAGCGCGCAGCTTGCAAACTGCGATGCGCCGCCCGGATGGGGCGGTGGGAGCAGAGAATGCCAAGATTGGAACAGCACGCGTGAAGGGCAGACCGTTATGGTCACGGACTTTCTCTCCAATATGAAACCACCCTTTCCGAACGCAGCCGCAAAGGGGCCTGCCTTTGACTTCAATGACCGCCCCTTCGTCATCATCTGGGAAATCACGCGCGCATGCGCGCTGGCCTGCCGCCACTGCCGCGCGGAGGCCGAGGCGAGGGCGCATTCGTTGCAATTGAACACGGAGGAGGGCTTCCGGCTCATCGACCAGGTGAAGCGAGCCAATCCCGCACTCTTTATCATGACCGGCGGCGATCCGGTGATGCGACGCGATCTGCCGCAGCTCGCCCGCTACGCCACGGACCAAGGGCTGCATGTGAGCCTCAGCCCCAGCGCCACGCCGCGGCTGGTGAACTCCGATTTCCACGAACTGAAACGCGAGGGCATCCAGCGCATCTCGCTGAGCATCGACGGGCCGACGCGAGAGGAGCACGACGCATTCCGCGGCGTGCCCGGCACCTGGGACTGGACCATGCGCGCCATCGAAAAGGCGCGCGAGGCTGATCTGCCGTTCCAGATCAACACGACCATCACCCGCGGCAACATCGGGCGCTTCGATGCCTTCAGGGAACTGCTCGTCAAACTGAAGCCGGCGTTGTGGAGCGTCTTCCTTGTGGTGCCGACGGGCCGTGCAACGGCGGCCGACATGCCCGACCCGGATGAGCTGGAAGATTTTCTCGTCGGCCTTTACCACTACAGCCTCGAAGCACAGTTCGACGTCAAGACGACCGAAGGTCCCTTCTACCGCCGCATTCAATTGCAGCGCGGCACGACGAATCAGAACCGTTACGGCCGCCAGGTGCCGCTCGGCATCAACGACGGCAAGGGCTTCGTGTTCATCTCACACACCGGCGAGATCAATCCGAGCGGCTTCCTGCCGTTCCATGCCGGCAACGTGCGGCGCGACGAGCTGATCGACGTGTATCGTACTCATCCGACCTTCCGCCACCTCCGCGATGCCGCTGCGCTGCGCGGCAAGTGCGGCCAGTGCGAGTTCAACACCATCTGCGGCGGTTCGCGCGCACGGGCGTACGCGATGACGGGCAATCCGCTCGGCGAAGACCCGCTTTGCGTGTACCAGCCGGTGCGCATGACACGGGCCGGGGTGTCGGAGAATGCCGGCTTTGCCCTGGCATAGCAGCGGCCGCTTGTCTCCTGCCGCATCTTCAAGAACTAACCGGGCAGGTTTCCCGGCATCGCCCGCACCGTTCCCGTCACTTCCCCGCGTCTGCCGCGCGCCAAAGGTACCAGGCGGCCAGTGTGCGGTGGGGTTGCCAGCGCTCGGCATGGGAGCGGAGTTCTTTCGGTTTTGGCAGTTCGTCGAGCTTCATGGCGATGCGGAAGCCGTTGCGTACGCCGAAGTCGTCGCTGGGGAACACGTCGCCGCGTCCGAGTGTGAAGATGAGCAGCATCTCCACCGTCCAGCGACCGACCCCGCGCACCGCCGTGAGGCGCTCGATGAGTTCATCGTCGCTCATCCGCGTCGCCATCGCCCGCGTGGGCACCAGTCCGGACTGCGTCTTCGCGGCGATGTCACGGATGGCGAGGATTTTGCCGTTGGAGAATCCGGCGCTGCGGAGCAGTTCGTCGGTTGTGTCGAGCACATGCTCCGGCTTGGGAAACTTCACGCCCGGATGCAGGGATCTGAAGCGCCGCAGGATGGCCTCCGCCGCATTGGCATGGAGCTGCTGATGCGCCACGGCGCTGACCAGCGCTTCGTAGGGAGAACGCCGCGTCTCCGGCACCAGCCCGCACGGCCCATGCATGCGGATGAGGCGGCGCATGAGCGCACAGCGTCGGCTCAGGGCGGCCTCCGCGGCGGAGTGAGGGGATTGGCTTGCCATGCCGCGAGCTTACGGCGGTTGGCCGCAGCGGCATCTGTTTTCAACCACCGGCGCCTGTCGCAGTGAGGCGGCAAATAATGTGTGCGCTGCGCCTGCCGCTCCGTCCGAGGCCGGGTGTGCGGAGAGCGTGTGGTGGAGCTTTCTGAAACCGCGGCTATCGTCGCGTCATGTCACACCCAGCATCCGCCAGCGTCACGCCCATCATCGAGACCCGGGAGGAGATCATGTTTTTTGACACCGACATCGGCGGCGTGGTGCACAACATCGCCTACCTGCGCATGATCGAAACGGCGCGCACGCGGCTGGCGGCATTGCTGGGCATGAAGCTGCGGGAGATGGCCCGCACCCGGCTCTATCCTGTCGTCGTGCGCACGGAGATCGACTACAAGAAGCCCGCGACGCTCGGCGACGAGGTCATCGTCCGCGGGCGGTTGGAGAGCATCGAGCGGGTACGCTTCTGGTGTGCCTTTGAGATGCTCCGCGCGGCTGACGACCTCCTGCTGGTGACGTGCCGCCAGGCGCTCGCCATGGTGCAGATGCCGCAGGGCAGGCCGGCGCGGCTGCCGGACGAGTGGTTCGACAGGTATGCGCACCTCGTCTTGAAAAAGGGGCGCGAAACGCAGTCCGCAAAATGAACCTGCGGCGGGCCGAATTCATCGCGAGGCAGGTCACGCGCGGCGCGCTCGCCAGGCTGCCGGAAAATCTCCGTGAGCAGGCGGAGGCATGCGTGATTGAATTTGCGCTGGCGGAAGAGTGTGTCGCTGATGAGCCGGAGCTCGACGCGGATCTGCTCGGCCTGTTTGAAGGCTGCTCACGTCTCGATGGCGATCCGGAAACACCGGAAGATCTGCCGCGCATCCGTCTGTTCCTCGACAATCTTTGGGACCACGCCGAGGGCGATCCGCGTGTGTTTCGCGACGAGTTGCGCATCACGCTGCTGCACGAGCTGGGGCATTACCTCGGCCTCGACGAGGATCAGGTGGCGGCGCTCGGCCTGGCTTGAGCGGCCGCGCGTGAAACGTTTCACAAACGATGCTGGCGCGGCGCGGTGAGCGCTCCATATTGGCCGCCCTTTTCCCGACCAGCATCATGAGTGATCCGATCTTCAGCGACAAAACCGGTCAAGTGGACCTCTCCTCCCTGCGCCTCATGCCGGACTGGGTGGCTGACATCGGCAAGGAGGTGCCGAAGCAAAAGTTCCGCGACTTCGACGAAGAACGGGAAGGCCGTGAGCATGGCGGCGGCAGGCGTGACGATCGGCGCCGCGGCGGCGGAGGAGGCCGGCCTGGCGGTAGGGATCGGGAAGATCGCGGCGCAAGACCCGGTGGTGGCGGCGGGCGCCACGGGCGCGAGGGCTTCGGGGGCAAAGGAAAAGGCCGCGGCGGACCGCGCGACGACCGGCGGGGTCCGCGCGAGCCGGAGCAGCGCGAGCCGCTGCCGGCCGACATCGATGTCAGAATCGAGGTGGAGGAAAAAGCCGCCGACGCGCTGGCAGCCCATATCAAGCACACGGGCCGCGCGTTCAGCATGTTCGATGCTTCACGCCTCGTGCTCGGCAGCGGGGAGCGTTTTCATGCGCGCTTCACATGCGCGCCGGAGCGGCCTGCCGGACTCTTCCGTGTGGCGTCGGATGGAGCGCTCTTCATGTCCCGCGAGGAGGCGGCGCGCTACATCCTGAACAGCGGTGCGCTGGCGGAGTACTACCGCACGGAAGAAGTGGAGCAGGAGGAGCCAAAGGGTGAGTTCAAATCCATCGGCGTTTGCGGGATGAGCGGCGCGCTGCTCGGACCACCGAGCCATCACAGCTATCAGCCCGCGATCGTGCGCCTGCACCGCGAGAAGTTCGCCAACCTCGCGCTCGACGACTTCAAGCGCCGCATCCGCGTGGAGAGCGATCCTGAACTCGTGGCAAAATGGAAGGAGCAGCAGCGCAAAGGCATCCGATGGGTCTCTCTGAAGAACCCTGCCGACGGGGATGCCGGGCCGCCGGTCTTCGCCACGCGCGCGGAGATGGAGTCGCATTTCCGGCTCACGTTTTCTGAGGGTGCCGTCGTTGAGGAGCGCGAGGCCGTGGTGCCCGGCACGGGGCCGCGCGAGAAACTCTCGCGGGTTCTGGCCGTCCTGCTGCACCGCGCGGTGGAAAACGCGCGCAATCATTTGTTTGAGTTCTCCCAGCATCTTGGTCATGCGCTGGAGCATCGCGGTCTGAAGCAGTTCAAGCGGCGCGGCGGCAAGATCTTCATCAGTCGCGTCAGGCCCAAGGCCATCGACCCCGGCGTGGTGTTCTCCGAGCGCGTCACCGCCATCGTGGACACGGTGAAGGAGCGCCCCGGAATTCTGCTCTCGAAGCTGATCGAGGCCATCGCATCAGGAGACGACCAGCCGCCGCCCGCGCCGGCTGGCGATGCGCCGGCCGGCGGACTGCATCAGCCCACCGATGCCCAGGTCGCCGTGATGAAGGACCTGCGCTGGCTGGCCGACGAGGGCTACGTCGTCGAATACAGCGACGGTGCAGTGTTCCTCGGTGTGCAGGGTGAAGCGGCAGCTCCGCCCAAGACGCAGAAGCACGAGCCGTCAAAAGCTGACGCCGTTCATGAAACAGCACCAGCGCCTGCGGCAGATGCTGAGGCCCATGCCGAACCCGTCGAGCCAGGCGGCGAAGAGCCTGCTCCAGAGGATGCGGCCACGCCACCTGCGGCGGCCCCGGAAGCTGCTGCGGAACCGGCGCCCGAAAGCGGAGGCACCTCCACCGAGCCCGTCGTTGATGGAGACACTCTGTGATGCGTGATCTGCCGGACTCATTGCGGCAGCCGGAGCAGCGTCTGAATGCCTGCCTGATCACTCACTTCTTTTTGAAGCGCGCGAAGTAATTCTCCGTCAGCACGTCCTTCACTTCGGCGATCTTCTCGAATCCAGCGGCCGACACTTCGGCCTCAAAGACTTCCTGGCCGGCGCGCACATGGCCCATGACGAAGTCGCTGCTCTCACCGGGGATGCGCTTGAAATCGATGAGCACGATTTCTCCGCCGGGCTTCAGCGCCTTGTGCAGTGAGGCGAGCGTGGCCTGCGGATACTCGAAGTGGTGATACACGTCGCAGATGAAGGCGAGGTCGATGCTCGACTCGGGCAGCTCCACGCTCCTCTCTTTGCAAAGCACGGTCTCCACATTCGCGACGTTCGCCTTCGATGCCCGGGCCTTGATGTGCTCGATGAAGGACTTCACGATGTCCACGGCATAGACTTTGCCGGTCGGTCCCACGGCTTGCGAGAACGGCACGGTGAAGAGGCCGGTGCCGGCGCCGATATCTGCCATCACCATGCCGGGCTTCAGGCCGACGTTCGTGATGATCTTCTCCCGCTGGTGGAAAATCTCGCGGCTCTCCGTTTCGAACTTCTGCGTGAACTCCTCGACCCTCATGTTTGGATCGAGGTATTTGGCGTTGATGCCCGGCTTCACGCTCTGTTCTTGAGCGGACGCCAGGGCGGCAATGGCGAGGAAGAGGGCGGTCAGTCGTTTCATGGTTGCTTCACGGTTGCTCATCGGGTTTCCAGGACATGTAGCCGCGGTGGATGTGCTGAATGATTTCAAAGTCGAGTTCCTTCAGCCGCGCCACGGCCTTGCGGCTGCGGAAACCTCCCGCGCAATACACAAGCACGGGCTTCTTTTTGTCGAGCGCGGATGCCTTTTCATCGAAGGCCGCGTCCCCGGCGGAGATGTTCACGGCCTTCGGCAGCGCGCCTTTTGAAAACTCGCCGGCGGATCGCACGTCGAGCACCTGGGTCTCCGGATGCTCGCGCAGCCAGGCGTTGGCCTGGGCGGCGGTGAGATTGGCGCAGACGCGACCGTGCCCGGGACTGAACAGCCGCCGATCCCAGCCGCCCTCAAACCAATGCCAGCCACCGACGGCAACGACGGTGATGATGAGAATCCAAAGCAATGTCATGGCATGAAGCGGATGGGAATTCGTTTGTCGGCTGGGCCTCATCGGCAGGGCCGGTCATCTTTGCCACTTTGAGCTGCTCGCCCCCCAAGCGCTCAAGGGTTTTCCGCACGGGCCTGGAACCTGCGAGTCATCCATCGGCACCAGGTGCTGCGCAGTGAGCCGGCCGGTGCGGATCAGCTCGATGAGCTGTAGCGAAGTGACCGGACCGTACTTCTGCTGACCGTCGATGTGGAACCAGTTGTTTGTGTTCATGGGAGCGGGAGCGGCTGATGGACTGGAGCATTGTGACGATCAATTCAGGGTGATCAAGCGGCCGGCGCCACGAATCCGGAAGCCGACGGGAAACGCCGCGCGATTCGCGCGGTCAGCTCGCAGGCGCCGTACTTCGGCGTTTTGGTCACGACCGGTGTTCCAAAGGGCATCGATTTCGCCTGCTGGCGCTCGAATCACGGCGCGAGCCGCTCGATTGCCCAGGCACCCTTGTCGTCCCGCTTGTATTGAAAGCGGTCGTGCAGCCGGTTCGGGCCGCCTTGCCAGAATTCGATGGTCTCCGGCTGCACGCGGAAGCCGCCCCAGAACGAAGGCAGCGGCACCTCGCCCGCGCTGAACTTGGCCTTGATCTTCGCCCACTCCATCTCCAGCACCTGCCGCGACGAGATCGCGCGGCTTTGCGCCGAGGCCCAGGCTGCGATCTGGCTGTCGCGCGGGCGGCTGAGGAAATACTTGATCGTCTCCGTCGTCGAGACGCGCGTGGCTGTACCGGTGACGATGACCTGCCGCTCCAGCGCGAGCCACGGAAACACGAGCGACACATGCGGATTCTCCGCGATGTGCGCGGCCTTCCGGCTTTCGAGATTCGTGAAGAAGACAAAGCCGCGTTCATCCAGCGCCTTCAGCAGCACGGTGCGCACGAGCGGCCTGCCGTCGCGCGAAGCCGTCGCCAGCGTCATCGCGTTCGGCTCGATCACCTTCTCATTCACCGCATCCTTCAGCCATGTCTCGAACTGCGTGATCGGATCGGCATTCAAATTCTCGCGCCGGAGGATGGCCCGCGTGTACTGGCGGCGCATGTCCGGGAGGTCGGGGGAAGGGGAAGTGTGCGACATGATTGGGAAACAGGGCTCTTGATGGAATGCACGGAGACTGCGCGACAAATCAAGATGCCTTCGCGGAAAAGTAGCAGAGCCACCATGTGACTCGTGGCTTCACAAGGAAAACTGTCGCGCACATCATTTCGTCAGCACCGCATCGAGATTGAGGATCGCATTTGCCACGACCGCGAGCGCGGCTTTCTCGGGGTAACGGCTGGCGACTCGCCAAGTTGCAGATGCGGTCCGAAGCAGCACCCCGTCATCACGGCCACCATTAATCGACAAAAATCGCCAAAAATCTCAAACAAACACCTCTGATGCTGCGTTTGATCCGCATGAAACAGATCAACGTCTTCGTTTCCTACGCGCACAGGGACCACCGGCTGGTCCAGGCCATGATGCGCGACCTGCGCGACCACCTCCGCTGCTGCGTCACCCATAAGTTCGATGTCTGGCAGGACACGCGCATCCTCTGCGGCACAGGCTGGGATGCAGCGATCCAGCGGGCGCTCCGGCGTGCGGATGTGGGTCTGCTGCTCGTCAGTCCGGCCTTTCGATGCAGCGACTACATCACGACTCAGGAACTCCCCGCGCTGCTGGCAAAGAAGTGCCTCGCGGTGGGAGTGAAGCCGGTGTGTTTCAAGACCCAGCTTGATCCCGCTCTGGCGGCCATGCAGTTTCATCGGCACCAGACCCCGGCTGGCAAGCCGCTATGCTGGTCGGAATGCGCCACGCCGCAGCAAAAGGACGCGTTCGTGATGGAACTCTACCAGCAAATGCTGGGCCGGCTTTGACACCTTGAGCATCGCCAAAATCCTCGATCATGAAGAAGTCATCAAGAAAGCTCCCGGCGACGAAGACCCTGGTGCCTGTCGTCCGCTACAGCGGAAGCGACATCGCGGCGGCGGCAGACAAGATTGCGAAACCCCTGGGCGGTGCGGACACGGCGCGCTTGCATTTGATCGCGCCACTGTTCGTGGAGGGTCAAGCCAATCTCGCAGCCTGCGCGGCGTGCGCGTTTCCGGAGATCATGGACGCCAGCGCGCTCACCGCCGCGTTCAACAAGTTCCGCAGCAGGGTCAATGCGGCGGCAAAGCGCGCGAAGTTCGCGCTGAATTTCGGCGCATCCGCGAAGAGCCGCTTTGCCGGGAAGCGCACCTGCTGGATCACCGGCCCGCAGCAATCGGTCGCTCCGGCGATGGTGCGGCAGTTGATCCAGTCTCGCGTGCCTGTGCCGGATCGCGAGCCGTCCGCCACCACCATGAACCCCGCCATCGACGTCTCCGGCGATGCCCTGCTCAAGCCCGCCTTCGGCTGGGCTACCATCCATGCCACCTCGCCGCGCGAGCTGAAGCTTGCCGAGGAACTCGCCGCCATGCTGGACACGGAGCTGCGCGCCTGCGCCACGCTTCAATTCCACCGCGTCGTCGATGACCGCAGCAGCCAGGCGCACATCATTCTGCCGCTGCTCAGCCCCGGCTTCTGCGCAGATTCGGGGAAGGTTGGTTTCGCCGACTCCTTCGTCGAGCGGGAGAGCGGACGCATCGTCATGCCGGTGCTGCTGCAGGCACTGGATGAGAGCCAGAAGAAGTCCTGCGGCCTCATCGGCCAGCTCCAGCCATTCGGCCTCGTGCCTGGAGAGGATGCCGTGTTCTCGGAACGCACCACACGCCCGCAAAAGGAGGCCTTCGCGCACAAACTCTACGAACAGATCGTCGCCAACGCCACCGAGGCGCTGCGCACTGGCAGGGCCACGCCCGTGCGTGTCCATCCGCCAAAGAGCACCGCTGGCAAATCGGGCGGCCGCGCGCGCGTCGATGACGATGAGTCGGATGACCTCCACCAGCATCGCCTGGATCGCCTCGCGCTGACGATGAACACACGCGTCGCGCTCGGCGAGCGTTTTGACGCGGCGAAAAAAGGCGAGAATCCCGCCCGCGTAATGAACATGGGTGAACTCCTCTCGACCGAGATCACCGACATCGCTCCGCAGGGCGACGCCGTGGACCTGCTCATGCATTGGCTCCACGATCCAAAGGCCCCCGCCTTCTGCGCCGTGCTCGGCGAGTATGGCATTGGGAAGACCACCTCCCTGCGCCGCCTCGCCGACCGTCTCACCAAGGAGCACGCCCGCCATCCCGCGCGGCCCCAGGCCTTTTTCATCGACCTGCGCGAGTATGTGGACTTCCCCGACGACGCCAGCCCCGATGCCCGCGCCGCCGCGCGTGGCCGCGTGCAGACCCTGCACTCCATCATGGAGCGCGCCATCCATCTGAACTGGCGCGAGGCCGATGGCCCGAAGCTCCGCCCCGATGACATTCTCCGCGCCGTGCGCACCCAGGGTGCGGTGCTCATCTTCGACGGCCTCGATGAGCGCGTCGTCCACATGGAGGCCGCCGCCGCGCACGCTTTCATCCGCGAGCTGTGGAGCGCCTTGCCCGATCCCATCACCGACGCTTCTGGAAAGCTGCCCGCCGGGCACCGCCGGGGCCGCCTCATCATCTCCTGCCGCTCCCACTACTTCCGCACCGTCACCCAGCAGATCGGCTTCTTCAGCGGGAACTTCCGCGAGGGAATCACCGCCGAGGATCTCGCCCTGCCGCGGCGGGATCGGGACAGAGCCGCCGGGCTGCGCGAGTTCCGCGCCGTGCTGGTGCTGCCGTATGGTGAGGCCGAGATACGCGCCTATCTGGCAAAGGTGGCCGGCATGAATGCTGAGCGCACCCAGCACGCGCTCGATGTCATGCATGGCATCCACAATCTCACGGAGCTGGCCCGCCGCCCCGTGCTGCTCAGCTTCATCGCCGCCATGATTGGCCGGCTGGAGACCCTGCAAATGGCGGGCCGCAGCATCAATGCCGCCGCGCTCTACGGCCAGATGGCGGAGCAATGGCTCGCGCGTGACGAACCGAAGCACCGTCTGAAGCCCGATCACAAGCTCGAGATCATGGAGTACTTCGCTGCCGCGCTCTGGCGCTCGGGGTCAAAGGAATGGAGCGCAAAGGAAGCTGAGAACTGGCTGGCCGCCGCCATCGACCAGCACCTGCCTCACATCCGCTCCCGCATCGATCGCGATGGTGTGCGGGACGAGATCGTCGAGCACGATTTCCGTGCCGCCACCTTCATCGTCGGCACGGGGAAGGACCGCTTCCGTTTCGCCCACACCTCCTTCCAGGAGTACTTCCTCGCCTGCCATCTGGTCCATGCCTTGCGATCAGACGCGGACAAAGCCCTCGATGCCTGGGATCTGCCACAGCCTTCCGTGGAGACCTTCGAGTTCATCGGCCAACTGCTCACCACCGAGCCGGCGGAGCAGCAGCAGGACCGTCTCTACGCGCTGGAGGACATCCTCGGCACACCGTCAGCGGAGCCGCGCGCGGCCACCACCCGTCGGCGCGTGGCATCCCGGCCACGCGGGCATCTGGCTCGGCTGAATGTCTTCCGCTACTGGATGCTCGCGCGGGAGCAGGGCCTGCCAGAGCCGCAGCCGCCGCATGTGAACCTCGCCGGTGCTGATCTGGAGGACCTGCGGCTGGAGGCACCACCCGGTCCGCCGGTAAACCTGCACGGTGCCAGCCTGCGTGCTGCCAGGCTCAATCGCGCGCACCTGACGAATCTCGACCTCCGTGGTGCCGACCTCAGCGGAGCGGAGCTGCGCCAGGCCGTCGTGCAGGACGTGATCGCGGACGAGGCCTGTCTGGATGATGCCGATCTCGATGGCCTGCAGTGGCGCGGCGGCAGCCTGCGCGGGGCAAAGGTGCGCACGGCCCGGCTCCATGCGGACTGGGTGAGGGTGGATCTGGAAGGGACCACGCTGCCCACGGACTGGGCCCGCCAGGCATGTGCCTCCGGCGGAGCGGGCGCACACGCGCCGGAGGCAGACGAGCGCACGGCGCAGTTTTTTGCCAGCATCGGGCACGGTGAGTTGGTGACAGCTTGCGCGTGGAGTCCCGACGGCCAGCAGGTGCTCTCCGGCTCCGATGATAACACGCTGAAACTCTGGGACGCGCGTAGTGGCCAGTGCCGCCTCACCCTGCAAGGCCACAAGGATTCGGTGTCTGCCTGCGCGTGGAGTCCCGACGGCGAGCAGGTGCTCTCCGGCTCGGATGACCACACGCTGAAACTCTGGGACGCGCGCAGCGGCCAGTGCCGCCTCACCCTGCAAGGCCACGAGGGTTCGATGTATGCCTGCGCGTGGAGTCCCGACAGCCAGCAGGTGCTCTCTGGCTCGTATGACCACACGCTGAAACTCTGGGACGCGCGCAGCGGGCAGTGCCGCCTCACCCTGCAAGGTCACACCAATACGGTGTCTGCCTGCGCGTGGAGTCCCGACGGCCAGCAGGTGCTCTCCGGCTCGAATGATAACACGCTGAAACTCTGGGACGCGCGCAGCGGCCAGTGCCGCCTCACCCTGCAAGGCCACAAGGATTCGGTGTCTGCCTGCGCGTGGAGTCCCGACAGCCAGCAGGTGCTCTCCGGCTCGGATGATAACACGCTGAAACTCTGGGACGCGCGCAGCGGCCAGTGCCGCCTCACCCTGCAAGGCCACAAGGATTCGGTGTCTGCCTGCGCGTGGAGTCCCGACGGCCAGCAGGTGCTCTCCGGCTCGTTTGACAACACGCTGAAACTCTGGGACGCGCGCAGTGGCCAGTGCCGCCTCACTTTGCAAGGCCACACGATTGGAGTGTATGCCTGCGCGTGGAGTCCCGACGGCCAGCAGGTGCTCTCAGGCTCGTCTGACCACACGCTGAAACTCTGGGACGCGCGCAGCGGCCAGTGCCGCCTGACCCTGCAAGGCCACACGAATGGGGTGTCTGCCTGCGCGTGGAGTCCCGACGGCCAGCAGGTGCTCTCCGGCTCGGATGACGACACGCTGAAACTCTGGGACGCGCGCAGCGGCCAGTGCCGCCTCACCCTGCAAGGCGACACGAATGGGGTGTCTGCCTGCGCGTGGAGTCCCGACAGCCAGCAGGTGCTCTCCGGCTCGTATGACCACACGCTGAAACTGTGGGACGCGCACAGCGGCCAGTGCCGCCTCACCCTGCAAGGTCACACCAATACGGTGTATGCCTGCGCGTGGAGTCCCGACGGCGAGCAGGTGCTCTCCGGCTCGTTTGACAACACGCTGAAACTCTGGGACGCGCGCAGCGGCCAGTGCCGCCTCACCCTGCAAGGCCACAAGGGTTCGGTGTATGCCTGCGCGTGGAGTCCCGACGGCCAGCAGGTGCTCTCCGGCTCCTGGGACGGCACGCTGAAACTCTGGGACGCGCGCAGCGGCCAGTGCCGCCTCACCCTGCAAGGCCACACGAATACGGTGAGAGCCTGCGCGTGGAGTCCCGACGGCCAGCAGGTGCTCTCCGGCTCCTGGGACGGCACGCTGAAACTCTGGGACGCGCGCAGCGGCCAGTGCCGCCTGACCCTGCAAGGCCACACGAATGGGGTGTCTGCCTGCGCGTGGAGTCCCGACGGCCAGCAGGTGCTCTCCGGCTCGAATGACAACACGGTGAAACTCTGGGACCCGCGCAGCGGCCAGTGCCGCCTCACCCTGCAAGGCCACACGAACGAGGTGACAGCCTGCGCGTGGAGTCCCGACGGCCAGCAGGTGCTCTCCGGCTCGGATGACGACACGCTGAAACTCTGGGACGCGCGCAGCGGCCAGTGCCTCTGGACCGGCCTGCTCTTGCCAGAAGCCCAGGCCGCCACCTTCCGCACCGATCACCTGCCCGAACGCGGCACCACGCAACCCGCCACCTTCCAACGCGGTGACCTCCTCGCCTGGACCCCCGAAGCTTGGCGCTTCCTCCGCTGGCGCCGGACCGCTCCCGCCGCCAACTCCTCTCGCCTCCTCCCCGCCGAGCACTTCGGGCCGCTCACGAAGGAATCTTGAGCCTCACTTCGTCAGCACCGCATCCAGATTCAGAATGGCATTCGCCACCACGGCGAGCGCAGCTTTTTCTGGCGTGCTGCCGAGAGATTTCGCGAGCTTGGCGTCGGCTTTGTATTCGGTGAGTGAGGCTTCACGCAAGGCGATAAGATCGGTGGTGTCGCTTGGACTCGGTTGGCTGCCGGTGGCGAGTTCGTAGGCTTGGGTGATTTGCGTTTTCAAATCGCCAGCCTTCTCGACTCGTGCGGCTAGAGCGACGGCGGCTTCCATGAAGACGGGATCGTTGAGGGTGACGAGCGCTTGCAGCGGCGTGTTCGTCGCGGTGCGGCGGGCGGTGCAGAGCAGGCGATCGGGAGCATCGAAGGTGAGGCTGCTCGGATACGGACTCGAACGACGCCAGTAGGTGTAGAGCGAGCGACGGTGGGCGTCATCGCCTTCCGCGTTCTTCCATTTCAAGCCGCTGCGCGCGGCGCGCCAGATGCCATCGGGCTGCACGGGCATCACGGGCGGTCCGAACATTTTCGGCGAGAGCAAGCCGGAAACGAAGAGCGCATTGTCGCGCACCATCTCGGCGGTGAGGCGTGTGCGTGGGCCGCGTGCGAGGAGGCGATTGCGTGGATCGCGTTCACGCAACTCAGGCGATGTCTTGGCACTCTGCCGATAGGTCGCGCTGAGGACGATCTCGCGCAGCAGCTTCTTCATGCTCCAGCCGAGATCGGTCTGGAAGCGCACGGCGAGATGATCGAGCAGGGCTTGATTGGATGGGGCTTGTCCGCTGCTGCCGAAGTCTTCGAGTGTCTCGACAATGCCGGTGCCGAAGAGCTGCTCCCAGAAGCGATTCACAGCGACGCGCGCGGTGAGCGGGTTTTTCTCCGACACCATCCACTTCGCGAGGGCGAGCCGTGCTGGATCTTTCGATTTCGGCATGGTGCCGAAGACCGCCGGGATCGTGGGTTCGACGGTCTCGCCTTTGTCCAGCCAGTTGCCGCGCACGAAGGTGGCTGTCTGGCGCTTGAGATGCGTGTCTTGTTCTTCGATGACGGGCATCAAAGCATTCGCGATGGCGCTGCGATCCTTCTCCAACTTCGCGAGTTGAGCCTCGCGATCCGCGAATGCCTTGCTGCTCGTGTAGCTCGTCCACTCGTTGCTGTCGGAGATGGCGAAGCGGCTGCGATTGGTCACCAGTGGCGCGTAGCCGAAACCGCCTTCATCGTGGCGCATGAGGATACGCAGCTTCGCATTGGCGGGCAAATCGACGGGCTTCGATGGGATCAGCACGAGACGACGCGCGTGCGTCATGCGCGGGTTTGCACCCCAGCCGCCTTTGTCATCCTTCAACGTCGTTTGCGCATCAAAAACCGGGTCAGCTTCATCGCCGAGCGCATAGGTGAACGTGATCTCGCCGGGTTGCGCAGGCGGGTTCGGCACACCTTTGGGCGCGGGCGGTGATGAAACCTTCTTCTTGGTGTTGGGATCAACGGCGACATCGACTTCCTTCTCCGGTGGCGCGTCGGTGGCGGCGAGCACTTCCTTCTCCGTCTCCGGCGTGACCACGATGGCGCGCAGCAGTGACACGACAAAACCCAGCTCCGCCGTGCTCTTCGCCTTCACCGGATCGAGCGGCAGTGCGTCCATCTTGAGCGCGGTGAGCTTCTTCGTTTCCGCTGGCACCGGCGCATCAATGGTGAAAACGGAGTAGTGCGACACCGTGCCCTGCGCGACCACGTCGGTGATCCCGTCGTCGGCTTTCTTCGTCACGAGCTTGGTTTGGCCTGAAGACTGCACGCAGCACGGTTCCAGTGCAGTCCATTTCGCCGACCCGCTGCGCTGCATCATTTCGCTCACTTTCGCCGTGCGCAGGGCGAGCATCTGATCATCAAGCTGCTGCGCTTTCGCGAAATCCGCCCCCTTCAATGGCACGCGCAGCTTGGGTTCGTCCTCGGCCATGTCCCAGTCCTTCTGTGTGTTGAAGAAGGACATGAAGCGGTAGTACTCCGTGTTCTCGAACGGATCGTAGGGATGCGAGTGACACTGAACGCAGTTGAACGTCACGCCCTGGAACGCGCGCCACGTCGTTGCGATGCGATCCACCACGGCGACGACACGGAACTCTTCATCATCCGTGCCACCCTCGGAGTTGGTGGGCGTGTTCCGATGGAAGGCCGTGGCGACGCGATCATCGAGCGTGGCCTTCGGCACAAGATCGCCCGCGAGCTGCTTGATGGCGAATTGATCGAACGGCATGTCCGCGTTGAACGCGCGGATCAGCCAGTCGCGATACGGCCAGATGATGCGCGGCTTGTCGGCTTCGTAGCCTTGGGAGTCGGCGTAGCGCGAGAGGTCCAGCCACACGCTGGCCCAGCGCTCGCCGAAGGCGGGTGACTTGAGCAGACGGTCCACGATCGCCTCGTAGGGCAGCACCTCCAGCGCCTTCATGTCGTCCGGCGCCGGGGGCAGGCCGGTGAGATCGAGCGTGACGCGGCGCAGCCACTGCGCTCCATCGGCCTCGGGCGATGGTTTCAGCCCCGCGCTTTCCAGCTTCGCGAGCACGAAGGCATCGAGGCTTTGCTTCGGCCACGATGCGTCCTTGATCGCAGGCGCGGCCGGCTTCTTCGGCGCGACAAAGGCCCAGTGCTCGTCCCACGGCGCACCTTGTTTGATCCAGTCTTTGAGGAGTTGCACGTCTGTGTCGGGCAGGCGCTTGCCCTTCTTCGGCGGCGGCATCACTTCGTCGTCGTCCGTGCTCGTGACGCGCGCGATGATCTCCGACTTTTCGATGTTGCCGGGCACGACGGGAATCTTCCCCGACTTCGCCGGCTCCAGCACCTTGTTGTGATACACGAGTGAGAGATCGCCCGAGTGCTTTACGCCGCCGTGGCACGCGGAGCAGTGCTTGTTGAAGAGCGGCTTGATGTCGCGGGAGAAATTGACCGGCGCTCCGCGGACGGTAGCTGCGAGTGCCGGCGCGACGAGGATGAGGGCAAGCAGGCGGATGCTCATGACCAGACGGATACGCATTCCCCACGGTGATCGTTCACCACCGCACGACAGGACCGGAGATTGCCAAGACCGGCATCGTGCCTGCCGGGCCGCCGGCCCGTCGTAGAACGATCCGTCCCGGTCGCTCAGGGTTCCGGCTGCCCTGGCTGCTGCTGGCGCGACGTGTGAGGAACGGGGCAGACGACCGGGACGGATCGTCCTACGGGGCGGGGCAGACGACCGGGACGGATCGTCCTACGGGGCGGGGCCGCTGCTGCGGGCGCGATTGGCTTGGGCTAGAAAGCAGCTTCTCGCTGGTACGCTTGAGCAAACTTGGTTTTCTGCCGAGGAACTTGAAGGCATCACAGCGATCTTGAATTTCCGAGGGACGGATGACGATCTCAAGGATGCGGTTGCGTTTGAGGAAGAACTCAAGCAGCAGGACGGCCAAATCGGAAAGGTGGCCCGCGCGACATTTGCCGAACCGCTCGAAAAGCGGGTTCATCAGGCAAATCTGATGAAAAGCGTATACCGCGAACAGATATCGTTTCCTTATCTTGAAACATATAGGCGTCTTGTTCGATCCCGTCCCGATTTGTACGGCACGACTGCCGCCCCGGCTCTGGTGGGGAAGGTCGCAGGATCGAGCGGTCCCGGCGGGACCGATTAGCCAGGGCTCCGGAGTTGGTCGTTTGCAAGATGGGCAAAGATAGGGGTTGTCGTCGTGGGGTTTCTGTTGCTACTCCGCGTCATTCGGTTGAGACGCACACGACCGCGAAGTTCAGATGTCTGCCCTTTTATCACCGGTAGCGCGCTGGTGATTGAGATTGGAGTTAGGTCGTGCGACGGACGACCAGTGGCTCATTGGCCGCTCAAGACTTTGCCCTCCAATTTCACCATAAACTATGCGCCAGCCTCTTGCCATTTGCCTGTTGATCCTCACGGCTGGTCTTGCCGTTTCGAATTCGGTCGCTCAAGCGAATTCCCCATACCAGGTCACCACCCTTCCGGTTTGGCTGCGGGGCGCGGCTCATCTGCTTCCGCCGGTTTCCGAGGCGTCGCTTGCCGCGGTCCGGAAAGCGGGCATGAACCTTTGGCTTGATGACACGGACATCTTTCGTCCGAGTGCGGAACAAGTAGAGGCCGCGCATATGGTCCGGAGGATCGGGGACGAGGCCGCCAAGGCCCTGATTTGGATGTACGCCGATGCCTATCCGCCGCCCGACCTCGGGCCGGTCAAGCTGGAGCGTTTCAAACACTTTGTTCTTCTCGACCTAAGACACGATCTTGATGCAATGCAGTGGCTTCTTCCGTTGCTGCGTCTTCGCCTGAAATGGGCACGCGCTGAATTGGAGGCGGGCAGCATCGACCGCTCAGGCCTGACTGAAGAGGAGTTCGCGGCCATTTCAGTAGTCTTGACCGACCGGGGTTCCGACGAGGATATCCAAGGGTTCTTCGGCCTCGAGGACAGCCTGCGTCTGTCCCAAACAGAACTTGGGAGGAGCCTCTGGCCGATGGATGTTACGCCACAACAACGGTGGGATGAGGCCATGCGCACGCGCACCTCCGCCCGAGGACGAACGATACGATTCGCTGATCGGCGCGACTGGGTTGAGGAAAGCCCGCCAACCAGCAGCGTCAGCAGCGAACCACGGGCGGGATCAGGCAGCGCGCCAGCCACTGCAACACCGGTACCCAAGACTGGCGATGCCAGGACCGCCAATCCATCGGGCCAGTACCCGGGCCGGTACCTAGCGATCGTCGTCGGCATCTGCATCTTTCTGATCTTCGCGATGTTGAAGCTCCGCCGCTGACTTTGGTGCCGCCGCACCGCATTGGGTCAAATACCGGAAGTCATATCCCGTCGCTGGCGCTTCCGTCACTTTGTTGGGCATTCAAATGACTTGACCGAACTTGCCGGGGGCCGCCTTTGCCTGCTGCTCGCGCGAAAGCCAAAGGCCAGCGGACGGGCAAGACGAGGGTCATGGGGGCGGGGTCAGACTCAGACTATGTCATGGCGCGGGGCAATCGGCGGGAGGACTTCTTCCAAGATGAATAGGACCGGTGCCTCTTCCTCAATGCCTCGGGCGGGGCTTGATTTGTCGCATGATTGAAAGTCGGGGACGGTGTCCTCTTCCGGTGTCCGGACTCCACTGTTTCCCGTTCCCCTCGCTTGGAATGGCGAGATTGGTCAGGAGAAGACGGTCACCACGTCCTGATAGAGGCCGGCTTGATGGGTGGTGCCGGAGTCCTGCCATTCCTTGAAGGAGGCGACGATGGAGAAACCGCGCTGCTTGAGGAGATCGAGCATGCCTTCGTGGGTGAGATTGCTGCGCCAGCCGCCGAGCGTGCCGCCGACGCTGCCGTGGTGGATGACACCCACGGCACCGGGCCGCATGACGCGGCGGAATTCGTCGGCGTAGCGCTCGACTTCCTCGCGGTTGATGTGGACGAAGACGTCGAAGCTCCAGAGTGCATCGACGGAGGCATCGGGCACGCCGGCCAGATCGCAGCCGGTGCCGACGATGAAGCGGGCGTGAGGTGCTGCGGCGAATTTCTTGCGGCAGAGGTCGACACAGGACTCGGAGATGTCCACGGCGAGAAAGTCGGAGGCGCGCGGGACCAGGTGCTCGGTCCAGCGCCCGCCGCCGGGGCCGATCTCGAGGACACGGCTGCCGGCGGGGATGTGTTTTTCAAGAATGCAGCGGATGACGGAAGCCTTCCAATCCTCGGATGGCGTCCATTCCTCGCCGGCGGCGTTCCAGTCCCAAGCCTCCCAGATGGCCTTGTTGAGCGCGCGGCTGTTCATGCCGGGGATGCCCTTCTTTTTGCGGAGGCCGTCCATGGCGGCGAAAGCGCGCTGGCTGACGGTGCTGGCGGCGTAATAGACGCCGAGCAGGGCGGTCCAGAGCAGGCCGTTCTCGCGCACGACGATGCCGGCGATCTCGAGTTTCTTTGCCAGCGAGATGCGGCGGCGGTTTTCGACGATGTCCTTCATGATTCGCGTGCCGCGGGTTCACCGGTGATTGCGCGGGCGTCTTTTTGCCACAGAATGCGCGCCGGTCAATGGAGACCAACGAGGGTGCCGGTTGATGACGAACGATGTATGCCGAACGATGAATGACGGACGCGCAGAAGCCGTGGCGGCGGATGCACGCGTGCGCCGGTGCGGGCGGGCGGTGCTGTGGTCCGTGCTGCTGTTCGCGCTGAGCGCGGCATTGCAGCGGGGGAATGGTGCTTGGCGGAGTGATTTCGGGGACGATCCGGACGAGCCGGCCCATGTGGTGACGAGCCTGATGATGCGGGACTATCTGGCGGGCGGCCTCTGGCACGGCGAGCATCCGCTGCACTTCGCGCAGCGCTACTACGATGCCTTTCCGAAGGTGGCGCTGGGGCACTATCCGCCGGGCTTTTATGTGGTGGCCGGTTTATGGCTGCTGCCGGCGGCGGGCAAGACGGCTCTGCTGCTGCTCGTCGCGGCGCTCACTGCGGCGGCGGGGATGGTGACGGTGCACTTCGGGCGCAGGCTGGGGCTGGCAGCGGCACCGCTGGCGGGCGTGTGGTTTGTGCTGATGCACCTCACGCAGAAGCAGTCGATGCTGGTGATGTCGGACCTGCTGCTGTGCACGGGATTTCTGGTGGCGGCGCTGGCGTTCGCGTGGTTCATGGACCGGCCGACGGCGGGAAATGCGCTGCTCTTCGGAGTGCTGGCCGCGGCGACGATGCTGACGAAGGCACCTGGCGCGGCGCTCGCGCTGGTGCCGCCGCTGGCGATCGCGCTGACGGGACGCTGGCGGCTGCTGCGCGACTGGCGGCTGTGGCTGGCTCCGGTGCCCGTGCTGCTGACGGCGGTGCCGTGGACGCTGATGACCTTCAAGATCACGAAGGAAGGCATGGCAGATCAGACGGTGGCCGAGTACTTTCCGGCCGCAGTACGGTTCTATTTTGGAGCGATGCTGCCGTCGCTCGGCGTCGTGCTGCTGGCCGGGACGGTGCTCGCGGTGACGACGGTGCTGGTGCGGTGGGTCAGGGAAGGGCAGGGGCCGTCATCTTACGCTGCCGTGCTCGCGGCGCTGGTGGGATCGACGTTGCTGCTGTATTGCGTTTCGCCCTCGGGCATGAGTTCGCGCTACCTGCTGCCACTCGCGCCGGTGGCGATCCTGGCGACGATGTGGGTGATCGAGCACGAGGCGCGGGCTTTTTCCGGCACGGCAGGAGAAGCGTCGCCTGCGGGACGCGCGGCGGTGCCGCTGGCGCTGGCGCTGCAACTGGCTTTTCCGGGATCTGAGGCGCGGGGCAAGCACATGAGCGGTTTCTCAGAGGCTGCGGAGAAGCTGCTGGCATCCGACACGAGCGGCCGTGTGCTGATTTCCTCCGATGCACGCGGGGAAGGTGCGCTGATCGCAGAACTGGCGCTGCGTATCAAGCAGCGCGACGAGAGTCCCTGGCAGGTGGTGCGTGGGAGCAAGTTCGCGGCTTCCAGCGAATGGAGCGGCCGCGGCTATGAGACGAAGTATGCGGATACGGCCGGGCTGGCGAAGGGACTGAAGGGCGAGCATGTGGAGTGGGTCATTCATGACACGGGGATCCCGGCGGAGCACGAGTTCGAGCACCACCGCCTGATCCGGAAGCTGCTGAATGAAGCCGGTGCCGTGGATGTGGTGGCGCGCATTCCTTCCGGGCGGAGCAAGGATGGGAAGCCGCACGAACTGATCATCTGTCGTGTGAAGTGACATGAGTGTGCCGGGAAACATTTTGTGGGTGAAGTCAGGTCCGTTGCATCCGCCGGACACAGGCGGGAAGATCCGCACTCTGAACATGCTGCGGGAGATCAACCGGTTGCGGCCGGTGACGTATCTCGGCGTGAAGCCCTCGCATGAGTCGCTGCACCCGGCGGAAGGCTCGGACCCTTATGCGGCGGAGAAGTTCTGGATTGAGAAGCCGGATGCGCCGCGGCGCTCGGCGCGTTTTTTCTTCGAGATCGCGAAGAATCTCGCTTCGAGCAGGCCGTTCGCGTTGACGAAGCACTATTCGGAGGCGTGCAGGCGGAGACTGATCGAACTGGATGCAAGCGGGCGGTTCGGGGTCATCGTGTGTGACTTTCTGTCGCCGGCGCTACACTTCACGAGCCGCTCGTGGCAGACCCCGGTGTTCCTTTTCCAGCACAACATGGAGTCTCAGATTTGGGCGCGGCTCGGCGAGAATCACGGCAGTGCGCTGGCGCGGCTGTACTTCGCCAGCCAGGCGCGCCGGATGTTTGCGTGGGAGAGGAAACTGAGCCGATTGTTCAGAGGCGTGATCACGGTGTCGCCCGAGGACAGCCAGTTCGCACGCGAGCGCTACGGGCTGACGAACGTGCTCGGCGATGTGCCGCCGGGGGTGGATACGGAGTTCTTTTCGCCACTGCCGGATCAACGACCAGATGGGGAGAGGCCGGTACTGGCGTTCCTAGGCTCGATGGACTGGCTGCCGAACGTAGAGGGCGTATGCTGGTTTGCGCGCGAGGTGCTGCCGCTCATACGGCGACGGGTACCCGCCGTGCGGCTGCGCATCGTGGGAAGGCGGCCCGCGCCGGAGGTGGTGAGGTTGGGCAAGGATGACGCTGGCATCGAGGTGACCGGCACCGTCGATGACGTACGTCCCCGGTTGCGTGACTGCCTGGCGGTGGTGGTGCCGCTGCTCTCCGGAGGCGGCACGCGTATCAAGATCCTCGAGGCCATGGCGCTGGGCCTTCCGGTGGTGTCCACCGTCGTCGGCGCGGAAGGGTTGCCCTTCGAAAATGGCCGGCATTTGCTGCTGGAGGACGATCCTCCACAGCTGGCGGACGCCTGTATCCGTCTGTGCGAAGATGGAGGATTCCGCGTACAACTGATGGCGGACGCGCGAAACGAGGTGGTGAGGCGCTATTCGTGGGCGGGGGCGGCCAGCCGCTTCCTCTCGTTGATCGAGGCCAGCTTCGCTGCATCGTCCATGCCCTGAAAACCCTTCGAAGCAAGACCGCCTGCAGATGCACCAGAAACTCGACGAAATCGCCAGGGGGGTCGGCGCCCGGATGCAGTCTTCGGAGGGGCGTAAGGAATTGTGTTTGGGGTGTCGAAGGCTGCTCTTACGCCTCAATTTTCTCGCCTTCTTCATGTATGCCGGAGCCATTTTCGTGGCATTTGCCGGGATGCGGTACCTCGGTGAACAGAACATGTTTTTCGCATTCTGCATCTACTGGCCGCCGCTGGTGTGGTTCCTGCCTGCGGTGGGACTGGCCTTTACTTCGGTGTGCCTGCTGGACTGGAGGACCTTCGTGGGTCTGGTGGTTGTGTCAGGGACTGTGATCCTCCTGCCGCTCGGTTGGAGGCCGCCGAGAACGACGAATGTGAATACGCCTCCGCCAGCAGGCAAGCTTGCGCTCACCATCCTCACCAACAACAGAGGCCAGGACAAGGGTGAGAAAGGCGAGAGCATCCGCACATTCATGAATACGATGAAGCCGGACATCATGGCGTTCCAGGAATCAGCCGGGATGGCCCCGCGCTACAAGGCCGACCCTGGTTACGCTGATTTTCCGCACGCTGCCGGTGTGGGGGAATTTGTGCTGTTGAGCAAGCATCCGATCATCGCGATGGAACTCGTGCCTTTGCGCCCAGAGGGCGACGTGGCCGGAGGTTCCTGGCCCGTCGTTGCAGCTCGTTTTGTGGTGGAGGCCGGTGGCAGGCGCGTGGTGATCTACAATGTCCACGCCCCCACACCGCGCGACACATTGCGCTACTACATGCGCGGAGCGTTTCTTTACGGAATCTTCGGCTTGCCTGGCACACCATGGGCAGCCAGGAAGCAGGAAGGCGAGAAAGGGTGGCATCAGCGCATCAGCCTGATGGAGGCACTGTTAGAGCGTGCCCGGCAGGAAAAAGAGCCGACCGTGCTGACCGGTGATTTCAACATGCCCGAGTGCGGCTACCTGCACTCGGTGGTCAGCAGCGTCTTCGCCGACTCCCATTCGGAGGCCGGCGAAGGATTCGGTTTTACGTTCCCGGGCACGACGCGAAATCCGCTGTCATTTGGCGGACCGTGGATGCGAATCGACCACATCTTTTTTGCGCCTGATGAGTGGCGCTGCATCTGGAGCCTTGCCGAGCCACAAAGAAAATCGCAGCACCGCGCGGTTGTGGCACGACTGATCCTGAGATGATGCCCCGGACGGCTCGCCCCGGGCGTCGACGATGGGGCTACGACCATTGGCGTAGCCAATCAATTGCATTTTAACGTTGCAATACAAAATCACCTGCCCATAATCGCGCCTCCTGAATGCAACAGATCAAGAAACTCCTCTCGCTGCACCCCATCACCGTCAGTGATGCGGTTATCACAGTACTGGTAGGGGTGTGGGTGGTGCTGGTGGTGCTCGGACTCTGGAGTGTCTTCTCAATTCCGAGATCGATGCTGTCGAGAGTGGCTTGGAGTCTGCTGATAGTTTTTGTCCCAATCGCCGGTCTGCTGTCCTACAGCTTGGCCTGTCTTTTTTCCGCTGATTGGGGAATCTTGACACAAATGGGCTTCTTTTCGCGTTCTCGTGAGAAGATCGCCTCGTCTTTAGTAGAGACACCAATCCCAAACGCGACAAAATCGCCTTCGCCATGATTTTCCCCTCTCCCAAAGCCTGCGCTGCTTGTCTGATTCTCGCCCTCTCGGGCTGGCAATTGTATGCGGTGGACGCCCCATTGTCTGGTGAGCCTGAGGGTTTTTACCCGACCTACATGGACACTGGCGGCGGCATGTATCTTGGTCTCTCCAACCCGGATGTATACCGGTCCAATGGGTATGCCTTGCAGCCTCCTGACCTTGATCGTTGGGCGTCAACCGGCGGAGTGTGGCCGTACGAAATTGAAACTGGGCCTGTTGCTCAAATGCATCGGGCGACAAACTGGCTTGACTACATCTTTCGTCCACTGACCCCAGGGGAGACAACGGTTGTCCAAGATCCGACGGGTGAGTCGTGGTTCCAGTTGGGTGCCTCATTTCCGTTTTTGTCCAGAGCTGCGCACGCGGAACAAACACACTTCGCGAGAATTTTCGGCGACAAGGCGACGCAGTACAGTCCGCTTTACTTTGATGTGCTTGGCATCTCATTTTACGCAATATATGACGACATCAGCGGTCCTGCGGCGTCAAATGTTGACGATGGTTTTGCCTCTGCCTTAAGCATTGACCTGCGTGGAATTTTCCGGATAACGCACAATACGTCCATTACAATACACGGGCAGGTCTTCTTTGTATTTACCGAAGACGCTGATGTTGGGTACTACCTATCGGCTGGAGCACCTGGTGCATTTGCAAGTTTCAATGTTCAGGAAGAGATTGGAGCTTGGGATATTAGGATATTTGACAACCTCTTCCCGTTCTCGCCTCGCGAAGTTTTCATGGCGGATACCTTTCGCGGAGCGGTCGATATCACGGGCCATACCTATGTGGGTAGTCCAATGAGTATTGACTTGGGCAATTGGTGGGACACTCGGGGGGCCTTGCTTTTGAACACCGCTGGATTCACAGCCGGTCGATTCTTGGGTGAAAGCCTGCGGTTCTTGGCGGGCTTTGCGCGAGTCGATCAATGGGCTTGGGACAACTTCGATCAGCATGTGCCGAGCGAATATGTGAATGTGGGATTGTTCTACGATGCGTATGACTGGTGGATAGCCCCTTCAGTCACCTATCAGATGAAAACAACGGACTTCGAAGACCCTCAGCACATGGTTCTGCTTAACGCAACGGCTCCGATTACCTCCAATGTGTCGTGGGTTGGTGCTGTGGGGTATTCGTTTGGTGACGAATTTGACGGATGGGTTTGGCATCTTGGTCTGAGCTATCGCCAGACGGAGCGCCTGTTTCACACCTTCACCTACAGCGCTGGCTATCAGGACACAATCATTGGTGACGCATACAGTGGTGATCGGTTCGCATACGGATTGGGTTACAACATCGGTCCTCGTGCCCAGCTTGGTTTGCTGGTTGACTGGTTGGACAATGTTGAGGGCGGAGGGGATGCATTCGATGTCGGGCTGGCTTTCAACGTCGCGCTTGCCAATTACACTTGGCTTCGTGCTTTCACGGGGTATCAAGATATCGACGGGGGCGAAGCGAAACACGGCAATCCGACAACACATGGAACGACCTGGATTTACAGTTTATCGTTGAGTCAGCAAATTCTGACGCGATTGCACGGTGCTATTACCGCTTCATATGCACAGCATGATGGCAATGCAGGCCGATATGCCACTGGCTACGACGAGTACATGCTAATGCTGACGCTTACCCGCTACTTCTAATTATACCTGAACCGAAACGCCGTAACTCAATCCAACAGTAAACCAATGAAAACATCACTTGCTCCCATTCGCCTCATGCTGTCAGCGCTGGCGTCCGTTGCGCTCACATCTCCGGTTGCGGCTGGGCCTGCTTCTCCGCCGATGGCAACCACTAAACCAACCGACAAAGACTTGGCTGGTGATGTATCCAGATACTTTGGCCAACGGGCCAATCTCTATAGAGACAACAACCGCAAACTTGCCAAGCTCGACTTGGACGGTGACTTCAATTACGACGGTACCATCGACAACTACGACCCGGCCGATAATGGTGCCTTCCAGCAGACCCCACCGGGACTTGTGGTTGGCAAGGGCGAAATGACCAAAGTGATTGTTCGTCTTACGCCTTACAAAATCGACTACGAAGGGCACGCCAAATTCCGAATTGAAGTTTGTGGTATCAACCGCGACGACAAGTCCGGAAACTTTGCGTCACCGGCAGACGAGGCGGCTGGAATGGGGCATATCGTTGTGTGGCGTGATGCCAGCAAGAAGGAGAAAATTATCGACTCAAGGGATCCCAATATGCGCAGTCATGACTGGACCTTGGACGACAGAGTGTTTCCTGCGAATTTGCAGATCGTTCCCCGTACCCTCTACGTGGAAGGTGTGGGCGTATCGCCGCGGCACTCTGGTGACATCCGGCTTCTGGTGTCAGTATTTGATGATCGCTCAAACGCTACACCGTTCAAGACCTTCAGGCCGTCATTTGACCACATCCTTTTGACGGTAGCACCGAAGCCGCAGGAGAAAGCGTACATCAACGCTAATGCCGAACGGGTTTGGATCGCGGGTCGATCGGAGAAGTAAGCCTCATTGGTTGACGGACAGAATAAACAATCACGTCACATCCAGCAAACATTCAAAATCGCAATCTTGGCGTCAAATGCAATGCTATATGATCAACGCCATTACGACACCGTAGTGGGCACGACGTGTCCGCACGTTGCATATAGAGCAATCTTTGCTAGTCTCTCGATTGCTGTGTTATCGGCTTGCTCTTCCGTTCCACCAAATCAGGTGGCAGAATTCACAAAACTCAACCGAAAACCAGCAGGCAATTCGCCCGCAAATATCAACGTTGGAGATTCGGTAGAATTGTTCGTCATGGAGGACAACTCCTTCAACGGCATTTACAAAATCCGTGAAAAAGGGGACATTATCGTTCCAAAGATCGGCAGGATAGTAATTCACGGGATGACTGTTGAAGCTGCTCAATCGAGAATTCGACAAGTCTTGTTGTCATCTCAGCTTACCGCCGCCACGGTAATCCTTGATCGAGTTTCCTCGTCTGGCGTACGAAACTTCGCAGAGACGCCTAAGATGCTGGTCTTTGTGACGGGCAAGGTCAACAAGCCAGGGCAGCACATGATCGCCGTCGAAAACGGCAATCCCGTTCTGGCATACGAGGCTCTGCTAATAGCGGGGGGAACTACACCGTTCGCCGACGAAAAGCGCAGCTACATTCTTCGCAGAGGAGGGCAGGGAAGTCGGCAAAAAATACCGCTGGACCTAAGAGCCATTCGTCAAGGAAATGCAAACGATGTGCCACTGGTAGAAGGAGACATGATTTTCGTCCCGGAAAGGCGATTTGCGCTGTAGTCCTTTCAATCCACTTCTCACTTGTTCCGGCCGCTGTTCAGCACTGGTCCGGCTGACGATGGGGGGGACGACTCCGGTCGCAACATGAAGTCAGCAAAGATGCCAACGCCCAACGCCAAATCCCGAATTGACTTTGCTCTGCTTGTTCACCGGCTGCTTTCATTTGCGCGATATGGACGACTCGCCTTGATTCTGTCCTGCCTCGGATCCCTTGGCGGGGTTATCATCTATGCCTATTCGGTGCCAGTCTACTTCTCCCGTACTGTCATCAACTGGCAAGTATTCGGCATCCCGTTCCGCGATGGAGGCGAGGCGAGGGAAACGGGCATCTCGCCCTACAACGTTTGGCGAGACCTCAAAACTCAACTTGAAGCGGACCAACTCGTTAAAGATGTCGCAATCAAACTGAAAGTCGCAACCGTAGCCGACGATATCACAAGGATCCGCGACTACATAAAAATGTCGCGATTGTCATTCCGTGACTACCAGACGCTGGTGCTCGAAGTAGCCGCCTACGACCCCAGGATAGTGAAAGAATACTGTCCCGCGTTGATCGAAGCGTATCAAGACCAGCAGGCAAGCCAACGTCGCAAGTACCGGGAAAAGGCACTCGACAAGTATCGAGCAGAGATCGAAAACCTCAATGCCAAAGTAGACGAAGATCTCAAGAATCGCTTGGCTTTCGAGCGCAAGAATGAAGCGGCTACTCTCTCAATCAAACAGAAGACACTGCTTATGCTCCCGTTGGAAATTGAGCGTTGTAAGGCTCAGCTAAAGCGGATGGAGCAGATCAGGGAAGACTTCGCAAGGGAGGCAAAATCCCTAGACACGATTTCCAAGCTCTCACTGTTATCAGCCTTTGATAAGGAATGGAAAGAGGGTGAAAAAGCAAAAACTGGTGACATGGTGCGCAACAGTTCTGGAACGGGGGCACCTCTTATCACGACACTACCCCAAAAGCTGAATCTTGATGTAGTCGTGAAGCCAGAATTAGAGGAGGGTTCTGAACCCTGGCGAAGAATGGAGCGCGACTATCGAGCCCTCCAGGAGGAGATTGCACAACAATCCAGAAAGTATCTGCCGGGTCATGAAGTGATGCGAAAACTGAACGACCGCGAAGCGGAGCTAAAAAGCAATCTGGAGTCCGAATTAGTCATTGCAACAAAGCGCTTCGACGTCGAACACCAACGCCTAAAGGCGCGTGTGCCTGAACTCGAGGCGCAACTACCCGAGTATCACGATACCGTGGAGAAATATGAAACCTTTCAGCTTCGCTACACTCTATTGGAGCGGGGCCAGCAGGACTGGAGTGCAGCCTATACCGACCTGATGAAGCGCGTTGCTGCACTACAGTTTGGTGATCAGAAAAATCAAATCGAGCTATTGTTTGGTGGCTACGAAGTGCTAAACGACAGTATTCCCGTCTCACCTGACCCCAAGAAATCGTGTCTGATCGGACTAGCGCTGGCACTGGCCCTTGCGATCAGCTTGCCAATTGGTCTGGAATACGCAAATTCCTCCATCTCTCAAATTCCTGTCCTGGAGTCGAGACTGGGAATCGCAGGACTCGGAATGGTGCCCATGACGGCACCGGCCTTGCTCGAAGAGCTCTTCCGCTCACCTGCCCTGGGGGCAAAGGTGCCAAATTACCTGTTGGAGTGTTTCCGAGTAATCCGAAGCAACATTCTTCTGAATCCTACCAACTCCGGCAATTCACAGGTTCTGTGTATTACGAGCGCCAAGCCAGGCGAGGGCAAAAGCACGCTCGCAGCAAATCTGGCATGGGCCTTCTATTCGATGGGGGAACGGACTCTTCTGGTCGACACAGATCTCCGCAGGGGACGGGTGCATGAAATCGTCGGGTTAGACAATCAGGCCGGCTTGGCAAGCTATTTTTCGGGCGCAGCCTCTGAAAATCAAATCGTGCAGAGCACCATCGATCGAAACCTTGATGTTGTGACACGCGGACCGTTCATACCTGGGGCTTCGGAATTTCTCTGCCGCGAAGTGTTTGAGGAAATCGTGCAACGATGGCGCAGCATCTATGACCGAATCATTCTCGACGGACCGCCTGTGCTCGGTCTTAGCGAAACTACTTCAACGCAAAGAGTCTCCGACGGTGTCGTACTCGTTGTAAAAGCCGAAAGTACCCGGGTAATCGACGTAGAAACAACGGTTGATCAGCTCAAACGAGCGCAGACGAAGTTCTTCGGTTTCGTCCTTAATCGACTTGACCTCTCCAAGATGGCGAACCACTACTACTACTACTACTACAGCCCGAACTACTACACCAACTACGAGGACGAAAGTTTCCGCCTTGGCGGCAAACAAACCGTTCATCTGTCATGACTATTGTCGCAAACTTGAACCCACCGAATCATATGAAAAACAAACACAAATTATTGAGTCGCCTCATTCTCGCCACCCTTGTTATTGCTGGGGGTTCTTCGTGCGGTCTGCTGCGCAATCGAAACGACTGGGCCATGGGCAAGGGAAGCTCCCCGGTCTATGTCCCCACGCGTATCGGGAAACCAGAGAATGGTGAACCGGTGAGGGGCGGCAATTGAGAGTTGCTACAAAACTCACTGATGATCGAGCAACGATGCAGGATGGTCCACTAGCTACTGCCGTTGCGTGCTGTCTCAGACCGCGCATGAAGCGAACCGCCTTCACGCTCATCGAAAGCTTGGCCGTAATCGTGACAATCATGGTCCTCACCCTGATAGTGTCCGGGATAATGCGCCAAAAAAAAATCTGGCCGTTTGACCAGATCGACGAATGGCTTGATGCACGAAAACCAACCGGAAACATTTCTAGCGGAAGAAACATTCCACCGCAGCCAATCGACCTTGGCCGACAGTGATCGGAGTTGCGTTCTCTCCTTCGTCTTTCCGTGCCTGAATGAAGAGGCTACGTTGGGTGATTGCATTCGACAGGTTAAAACTGCGCTGGCTGGTGCTCTCATAGACCATGAGATCGTCGTTGCTGACAACGGCAGTACAGATCGCTCAATAGAAATTGCCCGCGAAAACGGCTGTCGCATCATCAATGTACCCAGACGAGGCTACGGGGCGGCACTGCAGGGTGGCATTAACGCGGCCCTCGGCCGGTATGTTGCGTTTGCGGACTCGGACAACACTTACCTTTATCAGCACACTCCAGCGCTTTTTGAAGCAGCTCGCCGCCATCAGGCAGGAATGGCCATCGCCTCGCGAATGATAGGCGATATCGAACCTGGCGCGATGCCGTTCCTTCACCGTCACCTCGGCACACCTGTGCTCACGGCTCTGATCAATCTGCTCTTTTGTGGACAGCTCACGGATTGCAATTCCGGCTTTCGATGCATTGAAAAAGCAGAATACACAAAGTGGGGCGTCCAAAGCGATGGAATGGAATTCGCGTCAGAATTGCTGATCAGGGCTCTGAAGGCCAAAAGTACCATAGTTGAAATCCCCTCGGGTCTGCGTCGGGACTTGCCTGGTCGTAAAGCGCATCTGAAAACATGGCAGGATGGCATGAGGCACCTGCTCTTTATTCTGTCCGAGAAACCGGCCCTTTTTGAATGGCTAGGCATTCTCTTGTTTGTTCCGTCGACACTTCTTGCGGCTTTCGCCGGTTTTTCGGGACCGCTTACGCTCGGCCGCTTCAACATCTTCGATCTTCACAGTCAGGCCATTCTCCTCCTCGGAGCTGTTGTCGCCACCCAGTTTTATGTATTCGGCTGTAGTTTGTTCCTATCCTCGCCAGACAAACCCACGCCACTGACGAGGCGCATAATTGATCTAAACGAAGGAACCCTCTTTTTCACTCTTCTCGGAGTGCTCGCTACAACTGTGCTAATCGTATCGGGCCTCGTAGTGACCTGGGCCACAGCTGGTTTCGGAGGATTACATCACGCACACCGGTTACTCACCGCTGTGCACTTCCTTAGTGTGGCCGCTATGGGATCGATCGGGCTACTCTCGATACACACGCTCAAGAAGAGGCGGAGTGCAGGCAAGCCGCCAGCAACACACACATCCCCTACTCCGGTATGATTATCTGATCGTTCGGCTGCAAGAGCACATCGAGCGAAGCATCCTTTGTGATCCGCTTCAAATCGTGAACGGTAGTGCTCCTCTGTCCGGTTGGACTCGTCCGTGTAAGTTGTGTCCTAGTGGTTTTTGCAAATGGCGATGGTCCACCTGCAGTGCCGACAGCTTGCATCAGCGTGAGACCAGTCCGGTACGGCACGGGACCATTCTTCTGACACCCACCGTTGACAAAAACCAGTCTTGAATCACCGGGTGTGCTGTCCATGCTCACAGTGACAGTCGGGTGCGTGTAAATCTGCGCGGACTTGTAGGCGTCCTCAATGCGCTTTTGCAATTGAGACGGCTTCATTCCTGCTGCTTTGATCTCATTGATGTGCAGAAGGTTGATGCTGCCCGCATCGCTGATGGTGTATACTTTCGAAATCGACACCGCCTCATCAGTAGGCACACCCGCGATACTGATTGCTACCTTGTCGCTAGCTTGCAGAGGAATCTCACCGCTCTGGGCCGACGAGAACGAGGGTGCCAGCAGGAGCAACAATCCGAATGACAGGCTAAACGAAAACCGATCGAAATTGGGCGGAGTGTTCATACTTGATAATGTGGCTCTGCTTCTCAAAACAGGTCATCCTGCGGGCCGCGTGGGGGTGCGGCGGTGACTTTACTGACGTTCCCGCCGGCCCTTGGCCGCGTGAACTGCCCGTCGTTCCTGTCCTTCTTACGTTGCTTGTTGTGGTGCGAATGCGAAGCGCCGACATTCGAAGGCGAGTAGTAGGTGTAGTAGCTTGTGTAGTAGCTGTACTGATTGTCGCTGCGTACATCGACATTGTTGAGAACTACTCCAAGGACTTTGCCGCCGACGTTCTCAACGGCCTGCTTGACGCGCATGAGCATGTGACGCGGCAGCTTGCGGTGCTGCACGACAATGATCGTCATGTCCGCTTCATTCGCAAGAACGGACGCATCGCTTACGCCTAGAATCGGTGGCGAATCGATCAAGACCAAATCGAATCGACTTTTTACCTCCTCGATCATCTCGGACATCCGTTGGGAGTTCAAAATCCCGGCGCTGTCTGCTGGAAGAATGCCGCTTGGCAGAAAGTACAAGTTTTCGACTGGTGTCTGCACCACAACCTCCTCCAGTCTCACTTCAGTGGTGAGGTAGTTCGTGAGACCGACGGCATTGCTCATGTCAAACAAGGTGTGAAGTCGCGGCCTGCGAAGGTCGGCATCAATTAGCAAGACATTGTAGCCTCCCTGCGCACACACGAAGGCGAGGTTGCTCAACGTGGTGGATTTCCCCTCGCCTGCTCCACCGCTGACGACTGTGATGCAATTCGCGTTCGGATTTCGCCGGTTGAACTCGATGTTGGTGCGCAGGATACGATAAGCCTCTGCATCTGGATTAAATCCGCTGGCGCGGTGAAGGATACCCACATCCTTGGGAACCACCGCCAGCACCGGCACTCCCAGGTAGCGCTCAACATCATCAAGGCTCTTCACAGTAGTGTCCATGTACTCAAGAAAGAACGCTAGGCCGAACCCGAACATAAGACCAAGCACCGCGCCAAGAGCAAGATTGAGCACCATGTTTGGCTTGGCTGGAGTGCGCTCCGGTTCGGCCTTCTCAAAAACGGTTGCGGCCGCCTTCGCTTGTGCCTGGCCGAGCTCCGCCTCGGAGTAGCGCAGGCGGAGCTGGATCAGAGACGTATCAATGTTCTCGACGTCACGCTTGGCCACCAGATAAAGGCTTTGAGCGGACTGCTGGTCGAACACGTCCTTCTTCGAGGCGTTGTTATAGTCCTCTAGCTGCGTCTTGCGCTGGATGGCAGAGGCCACCCGGCTCTCGAGACCCATTCGATAGTCGAGAGCCTCCTTGATCACGATTTGTTTGCTGACCCGCAGTCGCTCGTCGATGGCCGCGACAGTCGGGTGGCGGGGGCCAAGTCCCTGCTTCAGGTAGCCTTCACGATCTACGACAAACTTTTGGTACTCGGCATATTGTGTAGCGAAAACTGGACTGTCGATCTTCAATCCAGAAGCTCTGGCGACAAGTTCATCGCCTTGCAGCTTGCCGAGTTCAGAGAGGTCGGCCTGAAGGCTCTGAATTTCGAGATTGGCCTTCAGCAGCTCCTGCTCCCTTGTGATAGCTATGGCTTCGGTCGGGGTTTGCACCGTAGCTCCAGGGGTATTCACCTGCCCAGGGTTGTACAATCCCTCACCGATGATACCCGCCTTCTGACGGGCGGCCTGCATTTTGAGTCGTGCCTCGTTCGATCGCTGCTCAAGGTCCGCAATCTGCTTCTGGATGATTTTGAGAGCTTCGTTTTTCTGTTCGCTCTCAATGTCGACACGCTTCTTCTTGTAGCTCTCGGCAATGGCGTTGGCAATGTCCGCTGCGTATTTGGGATCCTCGTCGTAGTATTCAATCACCACGAAATCAGACCGCACGTTGGACTGAGTGTCGAGGTTCTTCCGCAGCTTGTTGGCTGCGTCTTGTCTCGTGGGCACTCCCCAGCGCTTTACAAGATCATATGCTTCGATGACCGGATACAGAGTCTCCAATTTTGTAATACTCTCGAATTCAGTGCGGATCATGTTTTCGCCCAGAGTGTACGGTTGGTCGGCCAGTTCGCGGTTGAAGACCGGCAGCTTGTTGACATTGCGCTCAATCTTCATCTCCACTTTGCCGCGGTACTTGCGCGGCATGATGTAGGTGACGATGGCAGACACGAGAAACACGAGGAGGAATGACAGTGTGATGAGGCCGATGCGGTTGCGGATAACCTGCCATGTGTCCGCGGCATGCTTTTGCAGTTCTATTCCGGGGTCATTCATCGGATCGTGAGGGGCTGATTATCTTGACGGGTTAAACACTCTGGGTGCCTTCTCAGCTTAATGGATGCGGTGGCGGTGCGATTGTTGCCTTCGTGACGTAGTTGACAGAAATCTAATCCGGGCTCCTCAACTCAAAAAAGCAACACCAACGGTTTAGAACTGGGCACTCAGGCCGAGCGAAACCCGATTACGGTTGTATTCACGGACGGCATCGTCCGATGATAACAATGTGTATGAATACGCGGCGTCCATGCTGACACTGTTCCAGAGTCGATATGCCAGTCCGGCGGACGCATTCACTTGTTGCTCGCTGACATTTGTCGTTGTGGTGCCGTTGCCTTCGTAGTCGCTGTAAACATAGTGCAAGCCACCGTTGACCGAGAAGCGATCCGTGACGCGATGGGTGGCGGTCACACCGGAGCGGTAGGCGTAGCGAGAGTCGTAGTCACCGAGTTCGGCGCCGTCGAAACCCACAGCTCCGTAGAAGTGCACGTTGGTCTTTCTGCTCGTGGCGTGATCAACCCCGATCTCAAAGTACGGTGCAGTTTCACCCACTCGGTCGGACTGGTAGAGTTCGACACCAGCACGAAGCGAACCTGTGGTCCGTTCACTCCACGCCTGATCGATACCCGTTAGAATGTAGTGCGACGTGTAGTCATTCGTCGCCGTGTCGTAGTCCGTGATGCGGTAGCGGTATTCGGCAACCAATTTGGTTCTCCGGTTTAGCGCGTAGCCGAACTGTTGGGCGATCACATGCGACAGACGATCCTCAAACCGGCCCACTTCCCCGTCCTCGTAGCGGATGCCATCAAGTGTGTAGGAAGTGGTGGTGCTCAATCGCTCCGACCACGCATAGCTTACGGCGAAGCTCTCGTAGCCATAAAAGTACTGGCCATTTCGCAGACCAGTTGATGCGCCGATCGCATAGTCTGGCTCAACCTCGTATGTGAGGTAGAAATTGTTGGCGATCTTAAGCCGTTGTGAAGCCTGGTGCGCCAAGTTGAGCACCACCCGGGCATTGTAAAAAGTGCTGTCGGCACCAGGAGTGTCATCCAGATAATTGAGGACGCCAAAGTCGGCCCCAACGCTCCAAGGTGTGCGCTTGTCAGCATCCGCATACAACACGCCGGCACCACCCTGGATATAGAAGGAATCGATGTCAGCTAAGCCGGAACTGTCGGCCCTGTAGTTGAGCCTGTCATACCCACCCCCTGCTCCGACGGTGAATGTGATCGGTTGAGCATGGCGGAAGTCTGCCTGATTCTGGATACCGAGAAGCCCTTGGGCTGTCGCATCATGACCGATGAGAGCGGTTCCGGTGATGATGAGGATGGCTGGTAGCGCGCGCATGGAGGGGATCAAGCAGAGGTTCCGTGGGGTGGCAGCGACTCCTGATCGATCACGGCTGCACTTGGGCGGGTGACAACGCTACAAGATTCCGTGTTCGGCGACTGTTGGCTCGATTTACAACATCGTCGTCGTTCGTGTCGTCGTCGCCTCCCTTGTTGTCACCACCTCCGCCACCGGACTTTCCCTTTGAATCTTCGCTACTTTCAGTTTGCGTCACGAAGCCTGATGCGGCGGGCTGGATCAAATACACGCCACGAATATTGGTCGCCCAAGCATCTCCAAAATCAGATCCAGGAACTTTCTCAGACGACGTGTCTCGTTTGTCTTTGCTGATCGCTCCCAGCGTGTCGGCGGATCCTGGAGCGACGGCGGTCGCACACTCGACGATGATGGCGGACATCTTTGGTGCCACGGCCAGCGCTGTCTGGACGATTTGCTGCACGGTGGCATCGTCCGCTTTCGCTGCAAGAATGGCTGCTTTGACCACTTCACAGGCGCACGCCTCGTTAATCACCAAGGCATCCTCGACGATCATCAGAACCTTCGACGGATCTTTCTCAATGGCAGTGCGCACATCGTCGCCGATCTGGTCACAAGTCGTTGGCGCGCCTGCTTTGGCTGGCTGAATCACACAAGCAAGCACCAAGAGAATCAGTGCAGCCACAGTGCGGGCACGGGTTGAGATTTTCATGTTGCAGCCTTGTCTTGTGTTAGCGATTTCCTGTGTCTGGAGCGGGTAGTGGGAATCGAACCCACATGGCCAGCTTGGAAGGCTGGAACTTTACCATTAAGCTATACCCGCAATTGATATTATATTAACACAAGAATGTTACGAGGCGCAAGATATTTCTGAAATTTATGTTAATTATCGTCTGATTTTCTGCTTGGCTGCCTCTTTGGGCTGACCCGGGCAGAGGTAGTGCAGCGTTTCACCGACTCTTGCCGATGCTAGCAGGTGTTGTTGATCCCGCAAGCCCACATTACTCGCAGGTCACGCGCGCAGTGGCTCATTGAACAGGACACCGTAGGCGGAGAGGCGGGGATACTCGATGCCCCATTAAAGAGGACACCGTGAATGATGAGCCACGGCTGATGAAAGAGAGCCTTGAAGACTACACACGCGTGATGCGTGGACGCTACGCTCGGTTCCCATGCTTGGAGCGCAAGCACACCGACAAAGTGCTCCGCAGGCAGCGACGGCGCGGTCCTGGCGGGGTGCGGCGCGGAGCGAGCAGCACCTACAGCTGCGAGGACATCGCGGTGCTCGAGGCCGAGTGGCTCGCCGCCGGACAGCCCTGTGGCAAGCGCCTGGCCGGCGAGATGCTCCGGCTCTGGCTGGGCTCCCGACAGAAGCATCATGGCAGGCTCCCCGCGGAGCAGAGCGTGGGCATTGAAAAGATCAGCGCCGCGCAAATCGACCGCCGGATTGTCCCGTATCGCACGGCAGGACGCAGGTGGCGCATCGCCTGCAGCGCGCTGGCCGCCATGCAGCGCGAAGTGGCCGTGCGCTGCGAGCCGTGGGCTGAGAGCCTCGCCCGGAGCCGGGGCCCTGGAGATCGACACCGTGGCGCTGCGCGGCGGCAGCATGGAAGGACCCGTCGTGTGGGCGCTCGACGCCACCGCCATCCACAGCGGCTGGACCGAGGTGCGCGCCGTTTGGCACCGCGGCGCGCACGCCACGCGCGAAAGGCTCAGCGAGATCGCCCCCCCCCATTCGTACTCAAGAAGCTCGACGTCGACAACGGCAGCGAGTTCTTAAACACACACTTCATCAGCCACTTCAAAGCGCGCCAACGCAAAGTCGAGCTGAGCCGCTCACTTCCGTATCGAAAGAACGACAACGCGCAAATCGAGCAGAAAAACTACACCCATGTGCGCCTGATCCTGGGCGACGACCGCTTCGAGCACCAAGAACTCATTGAAGCGCTCAACGAAGCGCTGCGCCAGCGGCACCAGTGGAACGACCTCTACGGCGCGCAACTCCGGCTGCTGCGCAACGAACGGCAGGCCGACGGCAAAGTGGAACACCATCACGAAAAACGCGCCAGCACCCCATGCGCCCGCTTCCATGACGGGCTCTGGATCACGCATTCGACCTTCAAGGCATCACCCAGCCCCGTCGCAGTGTCTCCGATGCCGAAACGGCCGTCCACCGTCATCGTGACGAGCAAACCCATGCTCACGAGCAACCGGCCTTCGTGATACGAGCGCCAAACCTCGCCGAGATTCACCGCCGCAGGATCATCATCCTTCGCCATCGCGTAAGTTCTTCCCTGACCGAGGATGAAACGATTCACATCATGGCTGTCGCTCGATCCCACGGCAAAGATGCGATGCCCGCGGTTCAGCAGCGCGAACCAATCGCGATACAGCAGTTCGATGTCTGACTGCATGGCCGCGGAGGTGATGACTTCGAGCGCATTGAGGCCGCTGAAGGCATCCGCATGGCGATGTTTGCCCGTCTGCGGATCAAACATGACACCACCGAGCGGAACGAAGCCGCTGTGGAGATCGCGCGGATGATTCAGCGTGATCACCTCGACACCCGGCGTGCCACGAATGGCCGGAAGAAGGCGGCTCCAGTCCTGCTCGTTCGGATCGACGACCTTCGCACCGCTTTGCACGGGGAAGGCATTGAAGTGCCCGTGCTTCGTGGTGACCTCGTTTCCAATCACCGGCGTGAAATGCTGCGTGACCTCCCTCTTTGCCGCCGCTGGTGCGTAATCGGTGTGATGATTGTGATCGGTGGAGATGGCCAGCTCGATTCCTTCACCGGCGATCGTGAGCATGCGCTCGTCGATCGTGGCATCGCCATGGCCGCTGTGCGTCAGCGTGTGAATGTGGCTGTCCACAGCGATCCAGCCTCGCGTGTCTACTTCGCGCTTGAGCTCGATTTTCGCCACTTTGACCTCTCCAGCCTTCACCGAGAGAGTTTGCCGCTCCGCGCACCATTCAAAACCGCGGCCTGCATGCAGCACATAGTCACCCGGAGGCACATCGAGCGTCACCCGGCCCTTCGGTGTGTAAACGACGCCCGTGCGTGCGGCCACATGATCCGCCGGTTCGGCCTTCAGCGGCTGCAGCGTGCCGTCCGGCCGCGTGAGCGTGATCCGGCACGGCATATCATTCGTCACAACGACCTCGATTTTCGCGCCACCGATGTCTTGCACCGTCAAAACGACTGGACCGACCTCGATGTCATCCAGCGCTGGCGGCGCGTCGATGCGCAAAACATTCTCACCATCCTTCAAAGCACCCGCAGGCACCTTCAGGATGCATTCGAGCGGTGTTTCGGCCGTGGTGAGGCTGCCGAGCTTCTTGTCATTCAAAAACACCGGCCAGCTCAACTTTACGTCCTTTTGCCAGAGACGCAGAAACAGCGGCTGCACATTCGTTTTGGCCTCAAAACGCTTCTCCAGCCGCTCGGCATCGACAGTACGACCTTCATAGATCGACCACTCAAACTGGCCCGGTTTGCCCAGATGCAGCCGTTTTGCCTCCAGAACGATGTCTTGAGCCCATAACGGCTTTTGGGCGGCGACGCAGGCCAGAAGTATGTAGAACGCTCTCATGTCAGTTTAGACCAGCAACTCGTGCATCACCCGTCCGCTCACATCCGTGAGGCGTTGATCCCGGCCGCCGTGGCGGAAGGTGAGCTTTTCGTGATGGATGCCCATCTGGTGCAGCAGCGTGGCGTGGATGTCGTGAATGTCGAGCGGCTGGCTGACGACGGCATTGCCAAACTCGTCCGTTTCACCAAACGCGATGCCTCCCTTGAAGCCGCCGCCGGCCATGAAGATCGAATAGCCGTTCACGTGATGATCGCGGCCGCAGGTGTCGGTGACTTTCGGCGTGTGCGGCGTGCGGCCCATCTCGCCGGCCCACAAAACGATGGTTTCATCGAGCAGCCCGCGCTGTTCGAGATCGACAATGAGCGCGGCGACGCTTTGATCGGTGACGCGAGCATTCTTGGCGTGGTTTTGCCGGATCTGGCCGTGCTGATCCCACGGCGAGTTGTTGCCATCAAACGTCGGGCACGTGATCTCGACAAATCGCACACCTGCCTCGACCAATCGCCGCGCTCGCAGCGCCTGCGTGGCGTAGAATCGCTGATGTTCATCGGTGGAATCGACGCCGTAGAGCTGGCGGATATGCTCCGGCTCCGCGCTGATGTCCGCAATGGCCGGCACGGCGTTTTGCATGCGGAAAGCAGTCTCGTAATTCGCAATTGCGGCCTCGATGGCTCGCGCATCCGACGTGTTCGCGGCGAACTCGGCATCCTGCTCAGCGATGAGCGCGAGTTTGCGTCGCTGCATGGCCGCAGCGGCCTGCGGCGCGATATTGTCCACCGGCACACCCTTCGCGCGGAAGAGCGTCGCTTGATGACTCGCTGGCAAAAACGAGCTGCCGAAGTTTTCGAGTCCGCCATTCGGCACCCAGTCGTTGTTCAGCACGACGTAGCCAGGCAGGTTCGCGTTCTCGGTGCCGAGTCCATACGACACCCACGCGCCAAAGCTCGGCGCTTGGCCGAGAATGCGCCCGGTGTGCAGCAACAGATTCTGCTGACCATGCAACGGCAGTTCGCCGACCATCGAGCGCACCACGCAGAGCTTGTCCGCGACCTGCGCGATGTGCGGGAACAGTTCGCTCACCCACAATCCGCTCTGCCCGCGCTGCTTGAACTCCCACGGACTGCCAAACCACACACGACCTGCATTCGACTGCGAGCGCTTCGTCACCGCGCTCTCGCCGATGGGTTTGCCCTCGTGCTTTTTGAGCATTGGCTTCGGATCAAACGTGTCCACATGGCTCGGCCCGCCGTCCATGAAGCAGAAGATGATGTTCTTCGCCTTTGCGCGGTTGTGCAGCGGCACGTTCGCCATCGCACGCAACGCCAGCATGCCAAAGCCCGCCGAAGCGCTCGCCAAAACGTGGCGGCGTGAGCAACAGCGATGAGCGTGTGATGTCATGTCAGCGGTAGTAGATGAACTCTTTCGCGTTGAAGAACGCGTGAGCGAGGCTTTCCCATGCAGCGGGTGTGTCGCCGCCGAAAGATTCGAGGGCGGAGAGCCAGCGCTTCATTTCAGCGTTGTTCGGTTCGCGTGAGAAGGCGCGCATGAACATGTGGCGCACGCGTTGTTCGGGGCTGGATGAGTTCTGCGACAGTTGCTGCGCCCAATGCTTCGCCATCGCGAGAACAAAGGGATCGTTAAGCATGACGAGGGCTTGCGTAGGCACGTTGGTCACGTCGCGGCGGCCGGTGGGGAGTTTGAGGTCGGGGAGGTTGAAGCCGGTCAAAAACTTCGGCGGCTGCATGATGGACATTTGAAGGTAGATCGAGCGGCGACCGTCGCCGTCGAGCGGGCCGGAGAAGAAACGCTTCGCAGCATCTTCGGCGACGCGATGGGGAAGAATCGGGCGGCCGTAGAGCTGAGGATCGAGCCGGCCGGAGACGGCGAGCAACGAATCGCGGATGGACTCGGCTTCGAGGCGGCGTGTGGGGTAATAAGAGAGAAGGCGATTCGATGGATCGCGGTCGCGCGCGGCGTCGCTGACGTGGCTGGACTGACGGAAGGTCTGGCTGAGCACCAGCCTGCGCACGAGTTTCTTCGTGGACCAACCTTCGCGGATGAACTCGCGCGCGAGCCAGTCGAGCAACTCGGGATGCGAGGGCTTGTCGCCGAGGCGGCCGAAATCATCGGGCGTGGCGACGAGGCCAGTGCCGAAGATCCACTGCCACACGCGGTTCACATACACACGTGCCGTGAGCGGATGCTCGGGATGCAGCAGCGACTCGGCGAGTGCCAGACGGTTGGTGATGCGGTCGCCGTGCAGCATTTGGAGCGACGCGGGCGGCACAAGTTCACCTAGGGCATCAACATTGCCGCGAACGTTGAGCGGATACTTCGCGGTGACGACTTCGCGCTCGTCCATGCTGTTGACGGTGCGCGGGAAGGCGATGCTGGATTCGATGCGGCGGTAATCGGCGACGAGTTGGGTGCCTACAGGTGATTGGTTCGGCAGCAAACCATTCGCGAGGAGCCAATTGAGCACGTCGCTGTCGCCGGGCTGGCTTTGTTGAGCGCGCCAGCGTTGCACGATGGTGTTGAACCAGGCGGCGATGCGTTCCCACGGGTCGGCGGCGGTGTTGTTTTGATAGAGAGCGGTGAAGGCGTCGAGTTCGTCCTGCGGTGTGCCGGCGGTGTCGTGCGTGACGACGTCGGTAATGCTGATCCAGCTTCGTTTGTCGTAGCCGAAGTCGTTGTTCTTGAGTCCCTTCGCCAAACCGGTGCGCGGCGGGAAGTTCGGATTCAGCGAGGAGGTGCAAAACTCGATGGTGACCTGCTGCGCGCCGTTTTTGAGTGCCGCATCATTGAAGGATTTCCACTGCGGGTCGGTGTTCGTGTAGAACGCGACGGTCTCGTTTTGGAAGGCATGGTCATCGACGACGAGGTGGCCGCCAAACTCGCCTCCGGCGACGTTGAGGCTCACGATCTTGCCGGGAACAAGATGCTGCGGCGGCATGCGCAGGCTGGAGGGCAATTTGGAGCTCAAGGCGTGCGAGTGCCATCCGCGTGGAAGGAGTCGCGAGACGATGTTTTCGCCTTCGAGGGCGATGAGGGGCGTGGCTTCTTCGACAAAGCCGTGCGTGAAGCCATCACCTTCGATGACCCATCCCGAGGAGGGGCGCTTTGCATCCAGCGACTTGAACATCTCATTCGCTTTCTTCGCTGCTGCTCGATTCTTCTCCCACTCCGTTGCGAGCTTCGACAACTCATCCGGCGCAGCGAGCGGAGCGCCAATGCCTTTCAAGGAGGGGCGGTTTGCAACCGCCCAGGCTTTGAGAGTGGGCGCTTGGAAAGTGCCCCTCATTGTCCACTGCGCGGCGAGTTCGTCACGAATCGCATCACGCAACCCTTTGAGCTTCGCGATGGCTGCATCATTTTTCCCCGGCGCATCAATGACGCGCGAGGTCCAGCGCGGCGTGGTGAACATGGCGGCGAGCGAGTAGTAGTCACGCTGGGAGACGGCTTCGAGCTTGTGGTCGTGGCAACGCGCGCAAGCGACGGTGGTGGCGAGGAAGGCTTTGGAGAAGGCGTCGATTTTGTTGTTCACCATCTCCTGATGGATGCCGTTGAACATCAAGCTGCTGCCATGCCGATGCTCGCCCATGTGGTAAAACATGGGGCCGATGAGGCTTTCGTTGGTTTGCGCCTTCGGATGGATGCGCGGCTGCGACAACAAATCGCCGGCGAGTTGCTCGCGCACGAGCTGGTCGAAGCCGATGTCGTCGTTGAAGGCGCGGATGAGATAGTCGCGGTATTCGTGGGAACCTTTGGCGGGATTGTCCCATTCGTAGCCGTAGGTGTCCGTGTAGCGCACGACGTCCATCCAGTGGCGCGCGAAGTGTTCGCCGAAGTGCGGTGAAGCGAGAAGTGACTCGACGTAGTCGGACGGGTCTGGCTTGTCTGACGCGTCGGACGGCGGCAAACCGGTGAGCACGAAGCTCAAACGACGGCGCAGCGTGGCTTCATCGGCAGGTGGCGCAGATGTGAGTTGCATCGCATCGAGCGCGGCTTTGATGAAACGATCCACCGGCTCCTTCGACCACGCGGCATCGTTCACCGTCGGTGGCTCGTCTTTGCGCATCGGCTTGAGGCTCCACCAGTCGAGGCGCTTCTGGAACTCGACTTGCCAGGCGTCAGCGGTTTTGAGTTCCTTGCTCGCGTTCTTTACGATGGGCGGATGGTTCGGGCCAAGCTTCGTTGATGACACTTCGTCGCCAATCGCGAGCGAGCTGATCAGGCAGCAGACGATGGTTACGAAGCGTTTCATTTCTTCTCATCTCCGAGCCACTGAATGCCGACGATGCGGTGCTCGATGTTGCCGGTTTTGGGTTCCAGCGATCCGGGTTTCTTGCCCGCAAACGCTTCGACGCCGAGCTTCCACACGACCTTCTTGTCGCGCGTGACTTCGAAGAGCTGCACCGCTGCTTCCTTCGCATCGTGGTGATGCCAGTCGGAGTTCGCGATGAGCGTGTTGCCGTTCTCGAAGCGATGGAACCCGCCGAAGATCACCACTGGAAACTCGGCGATGTCCGTTGGCGTCAGCTCCCAAACGACCTCGTGCTTTGCCGTGACTTCCAGCAAACCACTGCGCCATGCCATCAGCGTATGCCCATTCGCGAGACGTTCCGCGACCACCGGCAAATCCGGCACCGGATGCCGCCACAGTTCTTTGCCCGACTCGTCGATCTCGATGAACGCCTTCTCCGCACGCATCGCCAGCAGGAAGGTGCCCACGGGTGTGGGTCGCAGCAGGTTGTAGCGTGAGTGCGGTGCGGCCTTCATTGCACCTGGGATTGGCACGCGTTTCACCACTTGCCCCTTTGTTAGCCACACGAATTCCTGTGTGTTCGCATCGGTCGTGATCACATCGCCATTCGGCAGCGGCACGCAGGTCTTCAACTCGACCGGCTTTTGCACGCGATACTCCCAGACGATCTCTCCCTTTGGCGAAATCTCCCGCACCCACTCATGCGCGGAGCACAGGTAATTCCCAGACTTCAGCCGCCAACCATCGTAGCCGATGTCGCTCCAGGCCGTCTCGCCGCCTTTCCCATCCACGATCGGCACGAAGAATTTGCCGAACGACATCTCGCCCTCGCGATTGAAGACGCTGATGCCTTCGCCTGACGCGATCAGGATCAATCCCGGTGCAACATCTGGATCGCCGGCAAACAACCGCGACGAGACGAACGCAGCGGCGAAGATCAGTCGAATTGAACTCATTTGACAACCTACGCCCGACACACTGCGCGTTTTCAATTCGTCACGTTCTGTTCAACGCAGGATTGGTAATCAAGGCACCGCCGCCGGCGTTCGAGCGGAGGATGACGCGCAGCCAGCAGGCATCGGGCGGGATGCTAGTTTCGAGCTTCGGCTAGTGGTTAAGTCCACGAGAAGTGATGGGTTGGGACCGTTGAGCATGGATGGCCCATAAAAAACATCGCATCAAACTCGGCGTTGAGGAACGACAGGAACTCGAAGCACTCACCGCGGCGGGCAAG
>JAIBCL010000059.1 GCA_019694165.1 Verrucomicrobiaceae bacterium
CATGCCACGCGCGCTCATGGCGGAGTGCAGGTGGAATTCAACGCGGTGCTACAGGACGGCAAGCGGGAGGTTGCAGAAAAAATAATCGAACCGGAACCACGGAAGGATGAGCCGAAAGAAACGAAAGAAGGAAAAGAAGAAGATGAGAGAGATTGATGGGCCAGTTGCAAAACCTCCGAATTCGGAAGTCAGATTTGATGAATTCATTCTCCTGCCCCCATTCTCCTGTCATTCCAAACCATGATGACAGGAGAATGGGGGCAGGAGAATGGGTATTGCAACCAACTCAGATTCTTCACCTTTTCGCTTCTTTCGTTTCTTTCGGTCATCCAACTCTTCACACGCACCCGAGCAACTCCGACAGCTCGTCTTTGATCTGATCCGAAGTCGGGTCATCGAGTGTGAGGCTGACCTGCTGAAACAAAATCTCGCGCCAGCGCTGCCTCAGGCGGAACACATTTGTCTTCACCGCGCTCTCGCTGCTGCCGAGGCGTGTGGCGAGGTCGGCGTAGTTCGGTGTCTTCTCTTTGCTGAAGCCGAGACACGGCCGAAGCGCGGTGAAGAGATCGCCTTTGCCGTCGGCCGTGTATTCATCGCCGAGCAATTGCAGCGTGAACTCCAGCAGCGTGAGCGCCCAGCGGCGTTGATAGAGACGATCCGGCGTGAGATCATCGACGGGTTCCGTGGCGTAGCGCTCCTCGGCCCAGTCTTGATTGAAGCTCGTGAGCAGATGCGCGCCGCGACGCTCAGCGGAGGCGCGGGCGTGTTCATTGTGAAGATAGTTCCGCACACACGTCAGCAGAAAGGTGCGCAGTTTGCCTTTTGCCGGATCGGCAGCGGCGAGAATGTCCTTTTCCAAAAGCCGCGTGAAGAAGCCCTGCGTGAGATCCTCCGCATCGTGCGCGCCATAACCGCTGCGGCGGATATAGGCGTAGATGGGATACCAATACGAGTCACACAGAGCTGCGAGCGCCTGACGCGCTTCCTCATCAACATCACCATTGGCGCGATGAACGAGCGACCATCTCGTGGTCTGAAACGTGCGGGGCAGGGGCTGCGAGTGCATGGCGAAATGAAGAGGATTCTGAAAGGGAATACAGAATCAGGTGCGGCAGGTTGCGCAATGAACGGCATACCGGCGCCCAACGGTCGCGTCTTCGTCGTTCGAGGCTTCCACCTTGACTCTCCCTTCATCGAAGGCACTGTCCCGGCCCCAAAAACCTATGGCCAGAGAAACCACGTTGATTTTGTTGAAGCCCGATTGTGTCGAGAAACGCCTCAATGGCGAGGTGATCAAGCGCTTTGAAAAGGAAGGCTTCAGCATCCGCGGCTGCAAAATGCTCCAGCTCACCGACCCGCTTCTCAAGGAGCACTACGCGCATATCGCGGACAAGCCGTTCTTCCCGAGTGTGGCGGACTTCATGAAGAGCAGGCCGGTCATCGCGATCGCGCTCACCGGTGACAATGTCATCTCCCATGTGCGCGACCTGCTCGGCCCGACGGATTCGAAAATCGCGCCAAAGGGCACCATCCGCGGCGACTACGGCGAGGACAAGATGACGAACATCGCCCATGCCTCCGACTCGCCCGAGAACGCGGCGCTCGAGATCGAGCGTTTCTTCAATCACGCGGAGTTGTTCGACTATTGAACCGGCGGCGCAGGGACGCAGCGGGGAAGTCCGCCGCAGCGGCGATCAGCCCGACCGTTGGCGCCGGTTTCCGAGAGATTCGATGAATCAACTTGCCTTCACGCACCGGCCTCACATAATAGCGCGCGTTCGCCGCTGGCATCCGATGCAAAACTGATGCAAGGGCGAAAGTCTTGGGACGACCGAATCGGTCCCAATGTCTGGTGGACAAATGATTCGGGCTGTGGCTCAGCCTGGTAGAGCGCTTCGTTCGGGACGAAGAGGTCGTGGGTTCGAATCCCGCCAGCCCGACCATCCTGCGCAAACGGGTGGATTGCAGGATGGAGGTGTGTTTCAGGCGGAGAACAGCGCGCGCACCGCGGGTTTGGTCACCTTGCCCATGGCGTTGCGCGGCAGTTCGCTGACGATGCGGAGGCGCTGCGGAATCTTGTAAACGGACAGCCGGCCCTTGCACCAGTCGCGCAGGCTGGCGAGTTCCAATGTGGCGTCCCTTTTCAGCACGACGACCGCTGTGACCGCTTCGCCCCAGGTGTCGTCAGGCAAACCAATCACTGCGACTTCAGCGATGAGCGGATGCTCCAGCAGCGCGGCCTCGATTTCGAGCGCGCTGAGTTTGTAGCCGCCGCTCTTGATGATGTCCACGCTGAGGCGTCCCATGATGCGGTAGTAGCCGCGCTCCAGCACCGCCATGTCGCCGGTGCGGAACCAGCCGTCTTCAAACGTCTCCGCCGTGGCTTCGGGACGGTTCCAGTAGGCCTGAAACACGCCTGGACCGCGCACTTGGATCTCGCCCGGCTCATCTTCGCCTGTGATGACGGGGCCGGTCTCGGCCTTGAGCCGGACTTCCACGCCGGGCAACGGCGCGCCCACGGAACCGGGGCGTCGCTCGCCTCGGTACAAGTTCGAGATCGCCATGCCGATCTCGGTCATGCCGTATCGCTCGAGCAGTTCCTGGCCGGTGAGCACGGTCCACTGCTCATGCACGCTCGCTGGCAGTGCTGCGCTGCCGGAGACCATGAGGCGCATTTTTTTGAAACCGGTCACGATGGCCGCGCGATCGTCAGCGCTCGCCGCCTCGATCGCCTGGATGAGCTTCACGTAAATCGTCGGCACCGCCATGAAGAGCGTGTAGGCATCGGCGCGCACGCGCTCGAGGATCGCGCCCACGTCGAAACGCGGAAACGGCTCGATCAATGCGCCGCTCCACAGGGCGCAGCCGGTGATGTTGATGATGCCGTGGATGTGATGCAGCGGCAGGAACATCGGGATGCGGTCGTCCGCACGCCATTCCCACGCCTGCACGAGACTCTCGATCTGCGCCTGAATGTTCGCGTGGGTGGTTACCACGCCCTTCGGCTTGCTCGTCGTGCCGCTGGTGTAGAGGATCATCGCGCGGCGGTTCACGTCGATGTCTGGCAGAGCCTTCGAGGCATCACCGCTGATTTCACTCACATTCACCAAACGCACCCCGAGCCGCGCACACAGCGGAGCGATCTTCGCTGCATTCGCTGCATCCGCGATCACGATGCCCGCCTGCGAGTCGGTCAATGCGTACTCCCATTCCGGCTCCGTCGCCGACAGACAGATCGGCAGCTTGATTCCGCCCGCGCGCCAGACGGCCCACTGCGAGGCCGTGTATTCAAACCCCGGCGCCACGAGCAAGGCGGCGCGCGCCTCCTTCAAGTCATCGTCGCCACCCAGCAATGCGCTTGCGATGACGGATGACCGATCGAGCAGTTGTTGATGGCTGTGTGTGCTGGTCTGAGTGCGGAAGGCAACGCGTTCGGGGAACAAACGGGCACGGGCGATGAAGGGCAGGTCGGGCATGGGATGGGGCGGATCATGAACGGACGTGGGCGGATTGACAATCGAAGCCGCACGGATTCCCCCCACCGCAGTTCCGTTCCGGTGCCGCATCCCCGTTCTTGGGAGGAAGGTCCGGCGTCCGGTGCTACGCGGGAGCCTTGGTGGGATCGAAGTAGATGCGCACGTCAGCCTCGGCGCTGCCGAGAATCTGCTGGGCGCGCTTGAGGGCGTTTCGGGTGGAGATGTTCGGGTTCGTCGTGCTGCCGGGGAAGATGTTCTCGCGTCCGATGACATCGACGAGGCCGGAGTCGCGGAGGACTTTGTACACGTCCTTCATGGCGCCGCTGACGATGAGGTCGCGCTTTTCGGCGCGGAGCACGCGGACGAGTTCCTCCAGCGCCATCACGCTCGTCGCATCCAGGTGCCGCGCGTTTTTCAGCCGGAGGATGATGATGCGGAGATTCGGATCGGCACAGGTGCGCTGGATTTGCGTGCGGAAGAGTTCCGCGGCGCCGAAAAACAGATCGCCCTCCACATGCACGATGGAGATGGAGGGATTCTGACGGCGGCCCTGCCGGGCCTCGGCCAACTGGCCCTCCGGATTGAACTCGTACTCCACCAGCGTCGGGCGGCTCGCCTTCCGAAGGTAAAGAATGACGGAGATGCCCACTCCGGTGAAGATGGCCACATGCAGCGGCACGAGGAGCGTGGCCAGGAAGGTGATCAGGAAGACGATCGCGTCGGAGCCCGTGGCGCGCAGCGCGATGCGAATCTGTCTCGGATGGATGAGGGCCACGGCCACGCAGATGACCAGCGCACCGAGCGCGGCCTTCGGCACGAAGGCCACCAGCGGTCCCACCGTCACGGCCGCGACGAGGCAGAACACTCCGCTGAAGATGGCGCAGAGCGGCGACACAGCGCCGCTCTCGAAGGCCGCCATCGAGCGCGTGAGGGAGTGTGATGCGGGCATGCCGCTCAGATAGGCACACGCGAGATTCGCCGCTCCGAGGCTGAGCATGTCCTGGTTCGCATCGACGGAGTGGCCCGAGCGGCTCGCCAGCGTGCGCGCCATGGCGGAATTCTCCAGGGTGGCGACGAAAGCGAGCGACATGGCCAGGGCGAAGAGCTGGCTGAACTCCGCCGAGGCGTGCCCGCTGGTAAAATCTGGGAACGGTGGCAGCAGCTCCCGCCAGGTAAAGGATGCGTCGGCATACGTGGCCACCTGCAGCCCGGCCTTGTTCAGCGCAGCCGTGACCAGTGCCATGAACACCAGCGTGAGCGTGAGGGCAGGGAAGCGCCGGCCGAGGCGCCGCAGGCCGATGTAGCCGGCGATGGTGAGCGCGCAGACCAGCGCGCTGGGCCAGTGGGTGGTGGCGATGTTGCCCAGCACATCGCCGATGTCCGACATCAGCGTCCGCGCCACCGGTCTGGCTCCGGCTCCGCCGACGTCCTGGCCCAGTACGACCGGAAGCTGATGGGCGCACATTTGCAGTGCCGCGCCGGTGAGATAGGCCACCACCACTGTGCGGCTGATGTAGCGCGCGAGATCAGCCACACGAAAATACGCGCCGATCACCAGGATGGCGCCCACGAGAAACACGAGCATGGGCATGGACGCGAGCTGGTTCACCTGCGGGAAGGCGGCGAAGTAGGAAGAAACCATGAAGGCCGTGGCGTTCGTCGGTCCGTAGATGGAGTGTCGGGAACTCATCAGTAGCGCGCCCGCCACACACGCCACGGCAGAGCAGGTGATGCCATAGGCCAGCGGCAGACCCGCCACGACGGCGAACGCCATGCCCTGCGGGATGGCCAGCAGCGCGCCATCCAGTCCCGCGCGCAGGTCCGCCTTGATCTGCTCGCGCCCGCAGCCACGCAGCAGCGTCCGAAGCGGGAAGGGATCGAGCGAACGCCTGCCCACGGCGTTTTGCAGTTGCTGCCATGCCTGGTGCAGCATCACGCGGATTTCATGCAGCAATGAGTTCTTTGAAGCGGGCAAGGCTACCTCCGTTTTGTAGTGACGCCGCGGCAGGTTACGTGCGGACGCGGGATCGTCCAGCGGCTCGGAAGGAAATGCACTGGAGAGGAAGCGCATTGCCTTTTGCACGGCAGGCTCTCCAGCGCCAATCTCGGACCATGCGCATCATTGCAGGCAAGGCAGGCGGCATCCCCGTGAAAGTACCGAAGGCCGGCACGCGGCCCACGACGGACCGCGTGCGGCAGGCCGTCTTCTCCATGATCGGTGAAACGGTCGTCGGTGCGCGCGTGCTCGATCTCTTCGCCGGCTCCGGTGCGCTCGGGCTGGAGGCGCTCAGCCGTGGCGCGCTGAGTGCGGTGTTCGTCGAGCGCCATCCGGCGGCGTGCAAGGTGATCCATGAAAACATCGCCCGGACGCGGCTCACGGATGCCCGGGTGCAGCAGGGCGAGGTGTCGCGCGTGCTTCAGTCCCTGGCGCGTCAGGGGGAGCGGTTCGATCTGGTCTTCGCAGATCCGCCGTACGCGCACTCGTCTGGCGATGCGGACGTTGCCGCGGCGCTGGCCGCCAGTGACGATCTGCACTCGGTGCTGGCACCGGGCGCGAGTTTTGTGCTGGAATGCCGGGTGACAACGGGCGGAAACGATTCATGGTCGCCGTGCTGGGAAGTCGAGCGGGACCGCGATTACGGAGCCACCCGCATCCTCTGGCTGAGAAAACGGTAGGGCGCTTGCTCCGCAAGGGCCGTCATTATTGGAGATGTCGAGAGCGCTGAGTCTGACAATTTATAACTTATGCCTGCCCTTCGGCCTGCTGGCCATGGCACCCGGCGCCCTCGTAAAAATGCGGCGGCGCGGCGGAAAGTGGGGGGACTTCGCCCAGCGTTTCGGATGCTATGACGACGCCACGCGGGCGGCCCTGCGGGCGCTGCCGGTCGAAGGAGGGCGCCTCTGGATCCATGCCGTGAGCGTGGGTGAGGTCGAGATTGCGAAGAAGATCATCGCCCGGCTGCTCGCGTCATGTGCAGGCTGCGGGGTCGTCATCACCACGACCACGCCGACGGGCGGTGCGCTGGCACGGGACTTTGCGGAGAAACACCCTGGGCGTGTCGTCGCGCTCTACAGTCCGGTCGATCTCCCATTCGTCGTCAGGCGGGCGCTCGAAGCCATCGCGCCCACGCGGCTGGTGCTCGTGGAGGCGGAGGTGTGGCCGAACCTGGTGCATGTCGCTTCGCGCCGCAGCGTGCCTGTCTCGCTCGTGAACGCGCGGCTCTCGCCGAAGTCCGAGCGGCGCTACCGCGCGTTTGGCTCCCTTGCGCGGCCCGTGTTCGCCATGCTCGACCAAGTGCTGGTGCAGGAGGCCGGAGACGTGGCGCGCTGGGCGGCACTCGGCGTGGACGGCGCACGGATCAGACGCACGGGCAGTGTGAAGTTCGATCCCGACGGTGCGGACACGCGTGCTGACGAACCGCGCGTGGCCGCGTTTCGTGCGCTGCTCGCAGGCATGGGCTGGACCGGCCGCGCGCCGGTGATGCTGGCTGCGAGCACTCATGCGGGGGAGGAGGTGGAGGTGGCAAAGGTGTTCCTGCGCATGAAGACGGGCCTTTCAGACTTGAAGCTCATCGTCGTGCCCCGTCACGTCGAGCGCTCCGTGGAGGTGGTATCGGAATTGCGCGCCATCGGCATCGAACCGGTCCTGCGCTCCGCGCTGGGCGGCGGCCCGGGCAGGGGATCCGATTGCGTGATCGTGGACACCACGGGCGAACTGAGGGCGTGGCAGCATCTCGCCAGCGTCGTGGTGATCGGGAAGAGCTTCCTCGCCCGCGGCGGCCAGAATCCGGCCGAGGCGTTGATGGCCTCGAAGCCCGTCGTCTTCGGTCCGCACATGGAGAATTTCCAGGCGCTCGTCACCCTTTTGCTGGGCGAGGGCGGAGCGGTCGGCGTCGAAGGCATTTCAGGACTCCAAGCCGCCTGTGAGCGCCTGCTCAAAGACGAAGCGCTGGCGGCAAAGATCGCCGCCGACGGCAAGGCCGTGCTCACCCGCCACGAAGGCGCCACGCGCATGACGGTGGAGAGCCTCGTCGCTCCGGTCGGGAGGGACTGACAGCCCGCTGCCCATGCGCACGCGGACAGACGATGGTTTCTCGTGCCCGCTTGGCGGGATCACAGGCTGAAGCCTGCCGGGCGATCACACCTTCACCCACTTACCGGCCGCGCTGCTCCGCAGCACCGCCTCGCACAGTCTCACCTCATGATGCCCGTCCTCCGCCGTGGCGAAGATGACCGGCGTCTTCCGCCCGCTGGCGATGTGCTCATACACCGCTCGGCAGTGCATCTTGTGGCTGTCGGGGAAACCTTCGGGATGTCCGCCGGGAGTGTCGGTGAAGTTCGCCACATCCTCGCAGAAGCCGGCTGTGTTGCGTTGGAGGATCTGGTTCGGCTCATCGCGCCGCCCGACGATGATCTCGTTCGGCTGCTGAAAGTCCCACTGTACGCTGCCCTCCGTGCCATAGATGCCGATGTAGAGGCTGCACTTCCAGCCGGCGGCCACCTGGGAGACCGCGCAGTTCGCGTGGACTGCTTCGGCGTGGCCGTGCCGCGCTTTTCCGAATTTGAGCAGCACGCTCGCGAAATCCTCCGTGTCCACCTTGTAGGGCACCATCTTGGCCGGATCGATCTTGGCGAAGGTCTGCACCTCACCCCTCGGCCGCCGCCGCGTCTTGTGGAATGTCCCGAGCGTCGCAAACACGCTCTCCGCGCGCGCCCCGAGGATGAAGCCCGCTGCGTCGATCCAGTGCGTGCCGATGTCGCCCACGGCGCGCAGCCTGCCACCCTCGCTCGCGAGCAACCGCCAGTTGTAGTCCGTGTTCTTCAGCAGCCAGTCCTGAAAAAAGTGGCCCTGCACATGGATGATCTTCCCGAGATCACCCCTCTGCACCATCGCCCGCATCTGGAGCACGGCGGGGAAGAACCGGCACATGTAATTCACCGCAAAGACGCGGTCCGACTTTGCCGCGGCGGCCACGAGCTTCGCGGTCTCCTTCGAATTCATGCCGAGCGGCTTCTCACAGACGACGTGCTTCCCGGCCTTCAGCGCCGCCAGCGACTGCTCGACATGCACCTTGTTCGGCGATGTGATGTGGACTACGTCCACGTTCGGGCTGCGGCACATCGATTCGAAATCGTATCCGCCGTGCACTTCCGGGATGCCCCACAGTTCCGCCATCGCCCTCGCGTTTTTCGTCGATCCGCATACCGCCGTCACCTGCACCCCGAGCCGCTTCAGCGCCTCGATGTGGACCGGGCCGATGAATCCTGTGCCGACGATGCCTGCGCGCAGATGGTGAAGAGGTGTCATGCCGTGAATGCGTTCGTGGGGGGTGGCACAACAACACAGCCAGCGAGACCGCACAAGTCCGGGATGGTGCTGCACCGCAGTCCGGCTTTGCTTGTCCACCGCCTGGTCTGCCTGACGGCCATCACAACGCCGTGCGTTTCAAATCCAACCGTCCGTGTGTTGAATTTGGCGACCCATACGAGAATCGAACTCGTGTCGCATCCGTGAAAGGGATGTGTCCTAACCGCTAGACGAATGGGTCCGTCCGAGAGGGCGGCTATAGTGCCCGGATCGCTTTTCCTAGCAAGCGGAAATTCATCGCCTGGAGTGCATGTCATTCTGGGCTGCCTGAACATCGGAGTGCAAAACCGCGGAATCACTGCCAGGCGCGCGCGTGTTCCGCAAACTCGAAGCTTGTTTGGGGTCGGCGGCTTGTGTTCTATGGTGGACCGTGCCTCCTCCCGGCCGGCTCGTCATGACTCCCCACGCCCTCCAAGACATCTCCAAGCTCGAAGACACCCTCTGGGAGGCCGCCGACCAGCTCCGCGCGAACTCGAAGCTGACCTCCAGCGAGTATTGCTTCCCCATCCTGGGCATCATCTTCCTGCGACATGCGACGAACCGCTACAATGCCGTCGCGACGCGGATCGAGGAGGAAAAGGCCGCCGGGAAGCTGCCGAAGAAGCTGCCCATCACGAAGGCGCACTTCATCGCCCGCCGGGCGCTGATGCTGCCGCCGGAGGCACGCTATGAAACGCTGATCGCCCTGCCGAAGGGCACGAACCTCGGCTCCGCCCTCGTGGAGGCCATGAACGCCATCGAGCGCGACTTCGAGCCGCTGGCGAATCAGCTCCCGAAGGACTACGAGAAGTTCGACAACGACCTGCTGGAGTCCATGCTCCGCATCTTCGACAGCGAGGCGCTGCGGCGGGCCAGCGGCGATGTCTTCGGGCGCATCTATGAGTATTTCCTCATGAAGTTCGCCATCCAGGGCGCTCAGGACAATGGCGAGTTCTTCACCCCGCCGTCGCTGGTGCAGATGATCGTGAACGTCATCGAGCCGGATCATGGCGTCGTCGCCGACCTCGCTTGCGGTTCCGGCGGCATGTTTGTGCAGACCAGCCATTTCATGGAGGACCACGGGCAGAAGACCATGGACCGCGTGACCTTCTACGGTCAGGAGAAAACGGCCACCACCATCCGGCTGGCGAAGATGAACCTCGCCGTTCACGGGCTGGAGGGCGAGATCAAGGAGGCAAACACCTTCTACCAGGACGAGCACCGCCTCAGCGATGGCCGTCCGCTTTGGGGGAACTGCGACTTCATGATGGCGAACCCGCCCTTCAATGTGGACATGGTGGACGAGGCCAAGGTGAAGGGCGACCGCCGCCTGCCCTTCGGCCTGCCAGGGGTGAACAAGAGCAAGACCATCTCGAACGCGAACTACCTCTGGATCAGCTACTTCCACTCGTATCTGAATGCCAGGGGCCGCGCTGGATTCGTCATGTCATCGCAGGCCAGCAGCGCCGGGCATGGCGAGGAGGAGGTGCGGCAAAAGCTCGTCGCCACCGGAGATGTGGACGTGATGATGTCCATCCGCTCGAACTTCTTCTACACCCGCTCCGTGCCCTGCGAGCTGTGGTTCTTTGACAAAGGCAAGCCCTCCGAGCGGAAGGACAGCGTGCTCATGCTCGATGCGCGGAACGTGTATCGGAAGGTCACGCGGAAGATCTTCGACTTCAGCGCCGAGCAGCAGCAAAACCTCTCCGCCATCGTCTGGCTGTATCGCGGGCAGGGCGAGCGCTTCGTTGAACTCGTGGACCAACATGTGGACCGCAGCTTGCAGGCCGCGCACGCGTGCTTCCGGGATGAAAACGCCGCCGATGGCCCCTGCGAGCCGCTGGACGCTTTCCGCGAAGCGATGAAGGCACTCCATCAGCAAATGAACGGCTTCCTGGAAACCTTGCCGGAGCAGGGCGAGCACGCTCAACCGCTGGGTGACTACCTGGAGTCGAAAGGCAATGCGGAGAACGGCATCGAAGGCTTCCGGCTCTTCACTGCTGATGCGCAAAAGCACCGCAACGAGTGCGGCGAGGCATGGAACGACACGAAGGACTTCGTCGAGCAAATCCTCGCCCCGCAGGCCGAGCGCAGCCGCAGCCTCGCCAGCGAGCTGGACGCTCTGGGCAAGCACGCCTCACGGCTCATCAGCCATGTCGAGGCCGACAGCCGCAGCAGCGAGAGCGACCTCTGGAACAGCCGCGAGATCAAGAAGGCCTTCAAAGCCGCCGACGCCGCGCGGCTGCAAGCCGTGGAGAATCTCAAGCGCGTGACCTACTTCCACCGTCAGGCCCTCTGGCTGCTCCATCGCTTCCCGGAGGCACGCTATGTGGACGTGCCCGGCCTGTGCAAGATCGCCAGCCGCGCCGACATCGCCGCCGCTGACTGGAGCCTCACCCCAGGCCGCTACGTCGGCGTTGCCCCGGCGGAGGTGGACGAGGATTTCGACTTCGGCCAGGCCATGCGGGACATCCATCTGGAACTGAAAGACCTCGACCGCGAAGCCAGCGATCTGGCCGCGAAGATTCAGGCGAACTTTGAGGGGCTGGGGATATGAAAAGCCACAGACAGACGACGCTTGCCAATGTCTCGGAATCGGTGCGTTATGGCTATACTGCGTCAGCGACGCAGGATGAGATCGGTCCTCGATTCCTGCGAATTACCGACATTGTCCCCGACTCGATCAAATGGGAGTCGGTTCCTTACTGCGCTATAGACGTTGATGACCGAGATCGCTTTGCGCTTCGCCCGGGTGATATTGTTGTAGCCAGAACAGGCGCAACTGTCGGTTATGCAAAGCTCATTCGAGAACCGGTTGATGCTGTCTTTGCTTCATACCTTGTTCGCTTTCGAGTCGATCCAAGTAAGGCGAATCCGGCGTTCATCGGGCACATGGTCGAATCATCGGCTTACAAGCGTTTCGTTTTATCACACGTTGGGGGTGCAGCACAGCCGAACGCAAATGCCCAAGTCCTCGGAAAGTTTGAATTCAGTCTTCCATCACTCCAAAGCCAAGAACGCGTTGCCCAAACGCTGTCCGCCTACGACGACCTGATGGAGAACAACCGGCGGCGGATGGCGTTGCTGGAGGAGTCGGCGCGGCTGCTCTACCGGGAGTGGTTCGTCCACCTCCGCTTCCCCGGCCACGAACACACCCGCCTCATC
>JAIBCL010000004.1 GCA_019694165.1 Verrucomicrobiaceae bacterium
CAGATCAAGGACATCACTCCCGACGCATGGGCACAGGTGCAGACTACGAGCACTCGACGCAAAGCCGCGTAGCACTCAAACTCATCCGGCAACGCCTTTTGCACGGTCGTTTCCGTGTCGCTTACGACTGAATAGCCATACTCTTGCCATGAATCGCCGACTCCTTCCTATCTTCCTGGACTGACCCCATCCTGCTTTTCATGGGGCACGACAAACACGATCAATTGGAGTGATTCGATAGAAGCGCCGAGTAGCATTCGCAGGGAGAGTCAGAATCCCGTTATTATGATCAATGAAAGTCATTGTAGTGTCGTCCGCAACGACGCCGCGAATCGCGACTTTCCACGGAGCTTGCAAGTCGTCAGTGTATTCAATCAAATAAACCACGTCGGGCTCGCTATTAAACGTCAATTCAAATCCTTGCGCGCCCATCAGTTCGTTGATCACCACGGGCTTCGACAAAACAGCATAGGGTTCCCTGCGCCCGTCATCGGGGTTCAGAGTTAATGAAGGCTGTGCCTGAACGGTTACGGGACTATTGGCACCGGAAAGTGCTTCCGCAAGCTTCCCTGTCCCCTTCTTTGCAATGAAAGCCCACCCACTCCGAAAAAGAATGTTGGAAACTTCTGTGCTTCCCCAAGCGGTGCTGCTCAAAAGTGTTTTTGTTTGCGCTGCGCTTGGAGCCGCCCCCCCGCCATCCCATGGTCGATTTACAAAACCACCTTCATCAGCGATTCCAATCATGACAATTGCACCGTTGGGAAGGCTGTTGAGGTAATTTACCAAGTCAGCATGTCGGTTGGGGGCCACATAAGTGTCGAAATTTTGAAAATCTTTGACCCGAATGCCCGATGCTGAATCAAGAACAAAAACATTCACTCCGCGAGCGCCATCACCACCTCCATTTCGATAAAACACCGTTTTTCCATCAATTCTAGCCGACACAGCGCTGCCTCCATCCTGGGACGTTATAGAAATCAATGGGCTTGCATTCGATGCAACTGCCAGCTGATCGCCGGCAAACCTAGCTCCAAGTGCGGATACTACTTGCTTGGGAGTTCCATCAGCCTGTAAAAAGCCAAAATCCTCCTCTTGGTTAGTACCATCCGGATGGCCGGGATTGTCACCGTGAAAGTGATCATGCTGCGCCGGATAACCTAACTTGGACCAGTCGTCCCGCCACATGAAATAGACGGAACCGTTATTCACGCCTGCAACACGAGTTGACGCTGAGCTCAGGAATGCCTCGTCATGAAGGCGCGTCGCTGTCAGAGCCTGCATTGCCTCGTCCTGAGCCTGTGTTGTCCAGTTGTAGGAATCCGTTCCAGCTTCAGTGATCATCACACCCTTTGTCGTGATAGACGCAACCTGTTGAAACAAATCAGCATAGGTGTCGCTCCGATAAATATTCAAACCGAAAATGTCTACATATGAAGACAACTGATTCCAGATATCTTTCGTATATGGACCGGCCAAAAATGGAAATGCCTCTTGACTCAACGGATGATATGTAGCGAGATGCGGATCTCCATAAATAGTGATAATCGCATGGGTCGTATCGAGTAACCTAACACGCTGCGCCGCTTGAATTGTAAAAGCAATCGAATCGGTAATGTTTTGGAAGTGATTGTCATAGTGATTGATGTCCCATTCATTGCCGATTGCCCACATGAGGATCGCCGGGTGATTCTTATACCCCTCAACAACAGTCGTGATATTCCCGTAATTAGCAGTATCCCCGTAAAGAGGTGCGGTCACTGGCATGATGACCTTAATGCCGTACTGGTAGAACATGTCCAAAACTTTGATCGCATCGACCGTGGTTCCCATATCATAATATAGCCTGACCAGGTTTATCCCCATGGCCGCCATCTTCGGAATGTCCTCTTGATAATAATTAAAAAACTCCTGCCGGTAGAGTGATGGATTGGATCCTGGGTTCATGCCAACACGGTTCGGAGCCCAATTCACGCCTTTTCCATTAAAGGCGTATTCAGTCCCAAGCGTTCCGTCGGGTCTGCGATCACGCACATAAAGACGGCGATCATTCGGCCTTACACTCACAACAGTATGTCCGACAGGAATGCCGTACGCTGCTTTTGCGAGTCGAGGTCGAAATATCATTGCTGCACCCACTAACCACGACGCAATCTGTTGAAGAAAGCTTCTTCGCGCCAACGTATGGCCGGACTCGGTGCGAAGCACAAGAGTACCGTCGTGAGACATGTTGTTGACTCCCGCCGAGGCTGAAAAAGTTGTGCGACTGGCAGTCGTCCGGGGCGGGAATGGAGTCGATTGTTTCATATGGCGGACGAAATGGGTTGAAGGAGAGTGCGGAGGGCGCAACGACGAATGTGGTATGACGAGTGAAGGGGATTACGGCGAAAGAGGCGAGGTGTTTCAATTGCGGAATTCCAGGAATTCGATGATCCATCACAGGGCATGAACAAGGAAGCCCTTGTGCGGACGGAGGCGCTGAGGCGGGAGAGGGGGGGGGGAGAAGAGGAGACTTGGAGAGGAGGAACCAAGCGGCCTGATGATTTGAATTGCGGAATCGGCCTGAGGGGGGCAGTGGCGAACGAGATGTGACGTCAGTGCCGATCTCAGTTCCCCGCGCCACCGGCGACCGAGGTCGCGCTGAGTTGTTTGCGGAAGAACTCGACGGCGCGCTTCAGGGTATCGTTGAACCATTGGCCGTTCCAAAAGGCGTGCGGCGCGCCTTCGACCCTGAAGAACTCGGCGGAGGCGCCGGCGGTTTTGTATTTGGACAGGAGCAGCTCCGATTGCGCGAGGGGCACGGTGCGATCCTGCGTGCCGTGCATGATCAGGATGGGAGCCGAGTCCTTGCTCACATGCGTGACGGGCGAGATGAGCGCGGCGAGGGCGGGGTCGATTTTCGTCCGTTCGGCGAAGTTCGACATGTCGGCGGGTGTGGCCATGGCGACCACGGCCTGCACGCGGCTGGAGATGCCGGGATTGCCGCCGTCGCCTTCGAGCTTCGGCTCCTGGTCGCTGGTGCCGAGCATGGCTGCCAGATGCGCGCCGGCTGATCCGCCGATGGTGCCGATGCGGTCGGGGTCGATGCCATGCTGCGGGGCGTTGGCGCGCACCCAGCGAACGGCGGCCTTGCAATCGACGATGGGCGCGGGGAACTGGACCTCGGGCAGCAGCCGGTAGCCAATGCACGCCGCGGCGAAGCCTTGCTCGGCGAGTTTGCTCGCGAGAGCCGCGAAGCGTGTCTTGTCGCCGCTGCGCCAGCCGCCGCCGTGAATGACGACGATGCAGGGGATCTTCGCCGCGCCGGGCTGCTTCGGAAGGTAGAGATCGAGCATGACCTTCCGCTCGCCGTAGGTGGCATAGACGATGTCGCGCTCGACCTTCACGGATTCGGGCAGCGGTTTCGTGATCGCGCGGCCTTCGGGATTGGCATTGGGGCGACGCTTGCGCTGCGCGGCCTGCGCGTTCGCGTCGGAGGCCGTGATGAGTGACGATGCCAGCAGCACGCTGAGCGTGGCGGTGATGAGGGTGCGATGGGGTTTCATGAGGGGAAGGAGGAAGACAGAATGCTTTCACACGATCAACATGCAGTCACCATAACTGTAGAATCGGTAGCGTTCTTTGATGGCCTCGGCGTAGGCGCGCATGATGAGATCGCGGCCGGCGAGGGCGCTGACGAGCATGATGAGGCTGGACTTGGGCAGGTGAAAATTCGTGAGCAAGGCATTCACCACACGAAATTCATAAGGCGGGTGGATGAAAATGTTGGTTTCACCTTCGTCGGCGACGAGGCGGCCGTGCTTCCGGTGGACGCTCTCGAGCACACGGGTGGCGGTGGTGCCGACGGCGATGACCCGTTTTGCCTCGCGAATGCGCGCGGCGGATTCCTCGCTGAGCGAGTAGTGCTCGGAGTGCATGATGTGATCCTCGACCTTCTCTGCCTTCACGGGCTGGAAGGTGCCGACGCCGACATGGAGCGTGACGAAGGTGTGCGGAATCTGCGCCAGCACTTCTGGCGTGAAGTGCAATCCAGCCGTCGGCGCGGCGATGGAGCCTTCCTCGCGAGCGAAGACGGTCTGATAGCGCTCCTTGTCGGCTTCGCGGTCTTCGCGCTCCATGTAGTGCGGCAAGGCGAGATGGCCGTGTCGCGCAACATCGACGGCCCGGTCGAACTCCAGCATGCGGTCGCCGTTTTCGAGAATCTCGACCACTCGACCTATCGCCTCGCCAATCTCGACGGTGTGACCGAGGCGGAATTTCTTCCCAGGTCGGATCATGCATCGCCAACGTGTCGGGGTGAGGGCATTCAGCCGAAGAACCTCGCGCGTGCCGTCGTTGGAGAAAAAACGCGCTGGCACCACGCGGGTGTCGTTGAGCACGAAGAGATCGCCATCGCGGACGAACTGCGGAAGGTCAGCAAACACGCGATGCTCGATCTGGCCGGTGGCGCGATCCACGACCATCATGCGCGAGGCAGCCCGATCCGGCAGCGGCTCGCTGGCGATCAACTCCGGTGGCAGATGGTAGTCGAAGTCAGAGGTGAGCATGGCGGTGGTGGTCCGTGGAAAAGAGCATGTTACGATGCCCGCGTGCGAGGGAGACTCGAATGAAATCTCCTGCTTTCGATGCTGCACGATCCCCCCGGTTTGAGTGCTACACGAGAGCTTTGGACCGCGTACTATCCGCCGCAGGAACCATGATTCATTCCCTCAGCCGCTCTCTCTCCACGCGCCTCCCGGGCGGCGCGTTGATGCTCGCACTAGTTTCTTCCGCGCATGGCGCGGTCGATTTCGTGCGCGATGTGCAGCCGGTGTTTCAAGCGCACTGCTACCAGTGCCATGGCCCGGAACGGCAGGAGGCCGCTTTCCGCCTCGATCACAAGCCGAGCGCGCTCAAAGGCGGCGACCTCGGTGCAGCCATCGTGCCGGGCAAAGCGGACGAGAGCCTGCTCATTCGCGCCGTGAGCGGCAAGGAACCCAAGCTCAAAATGCCGCGCAAAGGCGGGCCGCTGACGAGCGCCCAGATCACCACGCTGACCGCGTGGATCAACGAAGGCGCGGTCTGGCCGGACAGTGCGAGTGCCTCCATCGAGAAGGGCAAGGATCACTGGGCCTTCAAACCGCCCGTGAAGGCGGCATTGCCACGGATTTCAGATTTCAGGTTTCAGATTCCAGACTGGGAGCAGTCGCAGAATCCGATCGACGCCTTCATCGCGCAGCGTCTGACGAAAGAGGGACTCAAGCCTTCGCCCAAAGCATCGCCCGAGACGCTCATTCGCCGGCTGTCTCTCGACATCACCGGCCTTCCGCCGACGCCTGCGGAGGTGGATGACTTCGTCCGCGCGACAAATGGAGACGATTCGCCGCCTCAGTCCCGCCAGTTTTATTCCCGTCTTGTTGAGCGACTCCTCGCTTCTCCACACTACGGCGAGCGCTGGGGCCGCCACTGGCTCGATGCAGCGCGCTACGCTGACAGCAACGGCTACGAGAAGGACCCGATGCGCTTCATCTGGTTCTATCGCGACTGGGTGATCAATGCCTTCAATCGCGATCTGCCTTACAACCAGTTCATCACCGAACAGCTCGCCGGCGATCTTTTGCCAAACGCGACGCAGGACCAGATCGTGGCGACCGGATTTCTGCGGAACTCCATGGTGAACGAGGAGGGCGGCGTGGATCCCGAGCAGTTCCGCATGGAGGCGATGTTCGACCGCATGGATGCCATCGGCAAAAGCATCCTCGGCCTCACCATCAACTGCTGCCAGTGCCACAACCACAAGTACGATCCCATCTCGCAGGAGGAGTACTACCGGATGTTCGCCTTCCTGAACAACGACAACGAGCCGTGGCGTGTGGTTTACACCCCGTCGGAGCAAATGCAGCGCAGCCAGGTGCTGCGGCGTGTCGCCGAACTCGAGGCGAAGCTGAAGCACGATCAACCGGACTGGCAGCAGCGCATGGATGCGTGGATCGCAGGCGAGAAAAAGAAGAACGAAGGCTGGCATGTGCTGCAGGCGCCGTTCATCGACGACACCACAGGCGGTCAAAAGATGCTGATGCAAAAGGACGGCAGCTACCTCGCGCAAAGCTACGCGCCGACGAAGAGCACGCCGAAGTTTGAGATCGAGGTGAAGGATGAAAACATCACCGCCTTCCGCCTCGAATTGCTGAATGACCCCAATCTCCCTGCCTACGGCCCGGGCCGCTCGCAAAAAGGCATGTGCGCTCTGACGGAGTTCGAGGTCGATGCGGAAGTCGATGGCAAGAATCAGCGGCTCAAATTCACCAGCGCGACCTCCGACTTTGGCGAGCCGGAGAACACGCTGCTCGTCGGCTATGCGCGCGACAAGGAGATCGACAAAGACAAGCGTGTCACCGGTCCGATCGGTTATGCGATTGATGGCAATGACAAAACGGCCTGGGGCATCGATGCGGGTCCCGGTCGCCGCAATGTGCCGCGCACAGCCGTCTTCGTGCTCGACAAGCCGCTCGCAAAGGCCACGAAGCTCACCATCGGCCTCTCGATGAAGCACGGCGGGTGGAACAGCGATGACCTGCAGACGATGAACATCGGTCGCTTCCGCATCAGCTGCACGACACAAAGTAGTCCAGTCGCTCCGCGACTGGCTCCGGCGACCTTAGGAGCTTCGAGCGAGAACAAGGCGAACGGTTCGAGCCATGCACTCCAGTCACGGAGTGACTGGGCTACTTTCTCCGCCTTCCGCGCCACCGTCCCCGAATGGAAGAGCGTGAACGATGAAATCGAAGCCGCATGGAAGCGACATCCCGAAGGCACTACGACGCTCGTGCTCGACAAGCGCGCCGAGCCTCGCATGACGAGCGTGCTGAAGCGCGGTGACTTCCTCAAGCCGGGAGATCGTGTGCGGACGGGCGTGCCTGCCGCGCTCAATCCCTTGCCAAAGAATGCTGACAACTCGCGGCTCGCCTTCGCCAGGTGGATCACGGATCGGAGCTCGCCCACGACGGCGCGGGCTTTTGTGAACCGCGTGTGGCAGAGCTACTTCGGCACGGGACTCGTGAACACGCCCGAAGACCTCGGCACGCAGGGCGAGATTCCGTTGCATCGTGAGTTGCTCGACTGGCTGGCGTGCGAGTTCATGGATCGCGGCTGGAGCGTGAAGGAACTGCACCGCCTCATCGTCACGAGCCAGACTTATCAGCAGGACAGCAGGATCACGCCCGCCTTGCTGGAGAAGGATCCGTACAATCGTCTGCTCGCCCGTGGACCGCGCTTCCGTGTCGAAGGCGAAGTCGTGCGCGACATTCAGCTCGCGGTCAGCGGCCTGTTGAATCAGAAGGTCGGCGGTCGGGCCGTGATGCCGCCAGCACCTGCGTATCTTTTTGAGAAACCGGCCAGCTACGCGCCCTTCCCGTGGAAGGTGGAGGAAGACAACGAGCAGTATCGCCGCGCCGTGTATGTTTTCCGCCGTCGCAGCACGCCGTATCCCTTCCTCAGCACCTTCGACGTGCCGCCCGGCGAGACGAGCTGTGTGCGCCGCGCAAAAAGCAACACGCCGATGCAGGCGCTCATGACGCTGAATGAAACGATGTCCATGGCCGCTGCCGACGCGCTGGCAGGACGCATGATCAAGGACGGCGGCGCCGATCCCGCGAAGCGCATCGACCACGGGTTCAAGCTTTGCACGGGCCGGCAGCCATCCGCGAAGGAATCCGCCTTGCTGCTCGACCTGCTCAAACGCCAGGAACAACGGGTGCGCGGCGCGAATGATGCCGCGGACGGCTACACCGTCGTGGCCCGGGTGCTGTTGAATCTCGACGAGACGATCACCAAGGAGTGAACGGCCGAAGCGCCTCCCCCGCGCTCGATCTGCCGCTCGCGCGAGGGGCACGGGCACCCCGAACGGCCGGCGGCATGGTTTCCGCTAACGGATCAACAATGCGGCGATGCGTGCACCGCCTGCGGCTTCCGCGGACGGCTCAGTCCTTCGAGCTGATGTTCCCGCTGCGGCGGATCGCCCGCAGCAGCCGCCAGCCGAGATAGACCGAGAGGAGATAGCCCAGCGCGCCAAAGACGGACACGCCGAAGATGAGCGGCGGTGCCTGACGGCTCCACAGCTCGGAGGAGCCGAGAAACAGCGCGGCGGTGAGCACGCCGAGCACGAGGCGGTTGATCACGGGATCGAGGTGGCGGTGATCGAGATGCACGGTGAGCGTGCCGTCACGCATCCGTGAGAGCAGCTCCGACAAGTGGCGCGGCATGATGCCGATGAGCCGGTCCCAATCGCGATACATGCGGCGGGTCTTGCCCAGCACGCGGCCCGGGGAGAAGCGTCGGCGGATCATGCTCGGGTAGTAGCGGCCCATCAGCTCGGCGATGCTCACGTCGGGGCTGAACAGGCGCGAAGTGCCTTCGAGCACGATGATCGTCTTGAGCAGCAGGGCCAGCGGCGGCGGCAGCACGATGTGATGGCGGCGGATGATCTCGATGAGCGTGCTCAGCGCCGTGCCGACGTCGATGTCGTGCAGCGAGTGGCCGATGTAGTCGGAGAGGAAGTCGTCGAGGTCGATGCGCAGGCGGTCGCGCTGGCAGTCCGGCGGCACCGCACCGAGGCGCAGCACCATGTCCGCCACCTGGGCGGAGTCATGCTCGACGATGGCGAAGAGCAGTGCCTCCACGTCCTCGCGCAGTTCTTCGTCGATGCGGCCCACCTGTCCGCAGTCGAGCACGCCCACGACGCAGCCGGGCATGAGCATCAAGTTCCCCGGATGGGGGTCCGCGTGGTAAAAAGCGTCACGGAAGACCATTTCGAGATACATGTTTGCCCCGCGTCTGGCGAATTCAGTGAGGTCCTCTCCCGAGTCCCTCAGCGCCTGCGCGTCGGTGCCCGGGATGCCGGTGAGGCGCTCCATCGTGATGACACGCCTCGTGCAGAGTCCGGGATGGACGCACGGGATGTGGATGGTCTCGTCACCGGCGAAGTTCTCCGCGAACTTCTCGAGGTTCCTCCGCTCGTACGTGAAGTCCATCTCGCGCAGCAGCGTGCGCCGGAACTGCCGCACGATGCCCACGGGCTGGTACGGGCGCAGCATGGGCGAGTGCTTCTCCAGCAGCTCGGCGAGCCCCTGCACGATCTCGAGGTCCGTCGCGGCCTTCTCGACGATGCCCGTGCGCAGCACCTTCACCACCACGCTGCTGCCGTCGTGGGTCCGCGCGCCGTACACCTGCGCGATGGAGGCGGAAGCGATGGGTTTGTCGTCGAAGGAGGCGAAAAGCCCGTTCACGGGATTGCCAAGCTCCGATTCGATCGTCGCGCGTGTCGTCTCCAACGGCTCGGGCGGCACGTTGGCCTGCAATCCCGCCAGCTCTGCTGCCAGCGCGGGGCCGACGAGGTCGCCGCGCGTGCTGAGCATCTGGCCGAGCTTGATGAACGTGGTGCCCAGTTCCGTGAGCGCGAGGCGCACTTTGGCCTCGGTTCCCAGGCCGCTGAGCTTCTGCCCGTCGGAACTCACGAAGCGTTCCTTCAGCCAGGGGTAATCGAAGCCGCCGAACAAATCCGCCAGTCCGTACTTGCCCAGCACCGCGGCGATCTCGCCGAGGCGTTTTGCGTGGCGTTCGAGCCGGGTGAGCGTGTCGAGTTTCATCGGTGGCACCGGAGTCCGGTCCCGGCGCAGCATTCATCGAAAAGTGCGGGTCGTCACCCGGAACCTGTGCTGCGCAGGCTTCCGGCGGCCGGGTCTGCATTTGCTGCTAGATCGTTGAGCGCCGTTGCGATTGAACGCGCATGTCAATCCGCCGGCCAGCACTCGTCTCTGTTTTCCTCCTCGCATCGTCAGTTCTTCCGGCCCGGACGCCGGGCGGGCCCGCCGCCGCTCTACAGCCGTTTGTGGACCGGCACGAACTCGCCGGAGCTGTGACGCTGGTGGCCACGAAGGACAAGGTGCTCGATGTCGAGGCGGTCGGCTGGGCGGACATCGGCGCGAAGAAGCCAATGAGCGCGGACGCGCTGTTCTGGATCGCCTCGATGAGCAAGGCGATGACGGCGGCGGGCCTCATGGTGCTGGTGGATGAAGGCAAGGTCCGGCTCGACGATCCGGTGGAGAAGCACCTCCCCGAGTTCAAAGGCCAGATGGTGATCGCCGAGAAGGATGACGCCCATGTGTTGCTCAGGAAACCGCAGCATCCCATCACGGTGCGCAATGTGCTCAGCCACACGAGCGGCCTGCCGTTCAAGTCACCCGTCGAGGAGCCTGCTCTGGACATGCTCCCGCTCGCCACGGCGGTGAAGAGCCATGCGATGTCGCCGCTGATGTTCGAGCCAGATTCGAAGTACCAATACGCCAATGCCGGCATCAACACGGCGGGCCGCATCATCGAAGTGGTCAGCGGCACAAGCTACGAGGACTTCATGGAACGCCGCATTTTCGGACCGCTGGGCATGAAGGACACCACGTTCTGGCCGGATGACGCCCAGGTGGCGCGCCTGGCGAAAAGCTACAAACCCGATGCCGCAAAGACCGGCCTCGAGGAAACGACCATCTCGCAACTGCACTACCCGCTGCAAGACCGGAAGCGCCAGCCGATGCCGGGGGGCGGTCTGTTTTCCACCGCGGCGGACGTGGCGGCATTTTGTCAGATGCTGATGAACGGCGGCACGCATCGCGGCCGGCGGATCCTCTCCGAATCGGCGGTCAAGCAAATGACCAGCCGGCAGACAGGGCCGGAGTTGAAACAGAGCTACGGCTTCGGGCTTCAGGCCAGCCCAGGCAGCTTCGGCCACGGCGGTGCCTACGCGACGAACATGACCGTCGATCTCGAGCACGGCATCATCACCGTCTTCATGGTGCAGCATGCAGGCTTCCCGGGGAAGGGCAGGGAGAGCGAGGGCGCGTTCAGAACCGCGGCGGTGAAAGCGTATGGGAATTGAATCTTGACTCCTGAATCCCGAACTCTGAATCCTTCCGCCGCCATGCACCATCCCGCTCGCACCATCCTCGCATCATTCGCAGCGCTCCTCGTCCTCGCCGTCACCGCGTCCGCGGGCGATGAGTTTCTCGTTTACTTCGGCACCTACACCGGCATGAAGTCGGGCAGCAAGGGCATCTACGTCTCGAAATTCAACGCCGCCTCGGGTGAACTCGGCGCACCGGAACTCGCGGCGGAGACTGGCAGCCCGAGCTTCCTGGAAATCCATCCGTCGAAGAAGTTCATCTATGCTGTCGGCGAAATGGGCACGCCGCAGGCCAAGGGCGGCGGAGTCACCGCCTTCAGCGTGTCGCTTCCTTCAGGCAAGCTCACGCCCATCAACCAGGTCTCGGCCGTCGGCCAGGGGCCATGCCATGTGAACATCGACAAGACCGGGAAGCTGGCGATGATCGCCAACTACGGCAGCGGGAGCTGCGCCTCGTATGCCATCAAGGACGACGGCTCTCTCGGTGAGGCGGCGAGCTTTCACCAGCATGAAGGCCAGGGCGCGAACCCGCGCCGCCAGGCCGGCCCGCACGCGCACTCCGCGAACTTCAGTCCGGACAACAAATTCGCCTTCGTCTGTGACCTCGGTCTCGACAAGGTGATGATCTACAAGATCGCCCCCGCCACGGGCACGACCGTGCCGCACGGCGAAGGCAGGGTGCCCGACGCCAGCGGCCCGCGGCATTTTGCTTTTCACCCGAACGGCAGATTCGCCTTCGTGAACAATGAGATGGCCATGACGGAGACGACCTTTGCCTACGACCCGGACAAAGGCACGCTCACCGAAGTGGCGACTGTCTCCACCGTGCCCGCCGCTGACCGCAACAAGGAAGGACTCAGCACCGCCGAGACGCGCGTGCATCCGAACGGCAAGTTCGTCTATGTCTCGAACCGCGGCCACGACACCATCGCCGTCTTCTCCTGTGATCCGGCCACGGGCCGGCTCAAGCTCCTCGACAACGTGAACTGTGAAGGCCGGACGCCGCGCAATTTCAATCTCGATCCATCCGGCCGATGGGCCGTCGTCGCCCATCAGGACGGCAACAGCGTCGCACTCTTCAAGGTGGACGCAGAGACGGGCCGGCTCGCGTTTACCGGCAAGAAGCTCGTCGTGGGCGGGCCGTGCTGCGTGAGGTTCCTCGCCCTCTGAAGACAGGCTGGATGACAAGCTGCTCCCCGAGGCGCAGCCGCCCCGTGCGGGTCACATTCAGTTCGCTGCTTCAAAAATGGGCTTTCAATTTCATCGTCTCCGGCCCTATCCTCGGAGCCTGACGACCGGGACGCTGCCGCCATCGACACGAATCCGCCGGAACCCATCCCTCTAGACACCATGAACGAACCTTCAACTGCTCCAGACACTCCTCCGCCGCTGCCCCAAGTGCAGAAGCCGGCCATCGCAGGGAAGTGGATTCTGTGGATCGTCGCCGCAGCCGTGCTGCCCGGACTCGCGTTCGCCTTTGTTGACAAGACCAGCACGGAAGCGCTCGGCACCCTGATCTTCGTCGGCGGGTTGATCGGCCAGCTCGTCATGTCGATCATCCTTGGCATCGCGCTTTCACAGCGGCTGGGCAAAGGCGGCGGATTCGCCGTGCTGTTTGTTTTTCTTCTCCTCGGTGCCAGCTTCGTGATCGGCTGCTGCTCCGTCGCGGCAGGCTGCGCCGTGGCCGGCACGAAAATGAATTTTCACTGAAGCACGGCGTTCCCGACCCTTCGGTGTGATGAAATCCCGGCTGCTGCTGATCCACGTCCGGGCCCTCTGCCTCTGCCGGGAGCGGATACATCCGCATCGCTTGTGCGTTTGAAACAAACTGCCGCCGTCGGCTCCATGCGTTTGCCGGCCGGTGGCTCTTTCTGAAAAAACCCTGTTCATGAAAACCAAGTACGTCGCCCTGTTGCTCATCGTCGCCGGACTGCTGGCGTTCGCGCTCGCTCCGCTGCTCGTGGTGGACAAGAAGAAGTCCGCGCGCGAGCCGCTGGTGGTTTACTGCGCCGCCGGATTGAAGAAACCGGTGGAGGCCGTCGCCTCGGCATTCGAAAAGGATGTGGGGATCAAGATCAGCCTGCAATACGGCGGCACGGCCACGCTGCTGAGCCAGATCAAGGTGGCGAAACAGGGGGATCTGTTCGTCGCGGCCGACGACGGCTCGCTCGAAGACGCCCGCAAGATGGATGTAATCCGCGAGGTGCTGCCCGTCGCGCTGCAGCATCCGGTGCTCATGGTGGCAAGGGGAAATCCGAAGGGCATCACCGGGCTCGACGACCTGCTCAAGAGCGGAGTGAAGTTCGCGCTCGCCGATCCCGACGCAGCCAGCATCAGCAAGGTGAGCCGTCGGCTGCTGGGTGAAAAGTGGGCCGTGCTTGCGGCGAAGGCGGCCGTGACGAAACCGACTGTGATGGACATCGCCAGCGACGTGAAGATCGGCGCGGTGGATGCCGCCATCGTATGGGACTCGACCGTGGCGCAGTTCAAGGAGTCTGAGGCCGTCGCCGTAGCGGAGCTTTCCAACCACGCGGAGAAGGCCAGCGCCGCCGTGCTGTCATTCTGCAGGCGGAGTGCGGATGCGCTCTCATTCGCGCGCTACCTCTCGGCACCGGACAAGGGCGGCGCGGTTTTTGAGCAGCACGGCTTCAAGCCCGCGGGCGGGGACAAGTGGGCCGCGAAACCCGACGTGCTGCTTTACAGCGGAGGTGTGAACCGCCCTGCCATCGAGAAGCTCGTGCAGGAGTTTGCCGATCGTGAAGGCATCACGCTGACCACCGTCTTCAACGGCTGCGGCATCCTCTGCGCTGCGATGAAGGCGATGGAATCGGCCGACAGCCCGAAGTATCCGGATGCCTACTACGCGTGCGATGTGTGCTTCGTGCCGCCGGTGGCGAAGCAGTTCCCCGAGGCGGTGCTCCTGACGCAGACGGAGATCGTCATCGCCGTGCCGAAAGGCAATGCGAAAAACGTCCGCACCCTGGCCGACCTCGCCCAGCCGGGCCTCAAGCTCGGCATCTGCAATGCGGAGCAATCGACGCTCGGCTTCATGACGCGCGCAATCTTGAAATCTTCGAACCTGCTCGACAGCGTGATGAAGAACGTGGTGGTGCAGGTGCCGACGGCGGATTTTCTCGTGAACCAGATGCGTGCCGGTGCGCTCGATGCCGCCATCGTCTATCTCGTCAACGTCAAGGCGGCGCGCGAGCACTTTGACGTGTTTCCACTGCCCGCTGACAAGGCCAGGGCGGTGCAGCCTTTCGCCGTGCGCAAGGACTCCGACTACCGCGGCATCAGCAACCGTCTCCTCGCCTGGTTGCGCGGGCACAAGGAGACCTTCGAGGCGGCGGGTTTCGTCTGGACGGGGAACTCGGAGCCGGTCGCAAGCGACAAGCTCGACATCCCGCCGTGGCTGCGGCAGCAGCAGTAGGCCGGGCGCGCGCTCATGCCCGCGGGGTCAGCAGCCCGGCGATGCACGCCGTGCAGTAGCACGAGAGCAGCCCCCCGATCATCGCCCGCAGGCCAAGCCTGGCGAGGTCCCCGCGTCGCTCGGGCGCGAGCGCACCGATGCCGCCGATCTGAATGGCGATGCTGGCGAAGTTCGCGAAACCACACAGCGCATAAGTCGTGATGATGAAGCTGCGCGGCTCGATGACCGCCTTCACCTTCGCGAGCGAGAGGTAGCCGATGAATTCATTGAGCACCACGCGCTCGCCGAGGATGCCGCCGACTGCGCCGCAATCCTTCCACGGCACACCCATGAGCCAGGCAAAGGGAGCGTTCACCCAGCCGAGCAGCGTCTGAAGCGGAGCTGGATCGTGGATGCCCGTGGCACGCAGCGCGTAGGAGAGGAGGAAATTGAAGAAGGCGACGAGGGCGACGAAGGCGATGAGCATGCCCATCACGTTGATGGCCAGCGACATGCCCTCGGTCGCCCCCTGGCACACGGCATCGATGCCATTCACCGAGAGGCGCTCGATCTCGGCATTCGCGCCCTCTTGCGTCTCGCTCCGCTCGGTCTCGGGCATGATGATCTTCGCCATCATCAGAGCGGCCGGCGCGCTCATCAACGACGCGGTGAGCAGATGTCCCGCGTCGATGCCAAAGGAGACGTAGGCCGCCAGCACACCTCCTGCGATGCTGGCAAAGCCGGGGACCATGAGCGCCATGATCTCGCTGTTGGTCATGCGGGCGAGGTACGGCTTCACCACGAGCGGCGCCTCGGTCTGGCCCATGAAAATGTTCGCGGCGGCCGCCAGGCTCTCGCTGCCGCTGGTGCCCATCACCCGCTGCATCACCCAGGCCAGACCCCGCACCACGATCTGGAGGATGCCGTAGTGGTAAAGCAGGGACGAGAGCGCTGAGACGATGATGATGGTGCCCGTGACGGTGATGACGAAAATGAAGCCGTTGTCCGGCCCCCATTTCTCCACGAGCAGCGCCTTGTCCGCCAGCGGTCCGAAGACCATGGACACTCCCTTGTCCGCAAAACCGAGGAACTTGTCCACCGCGTGATCCAGCCAGCGGAAAACCGCCCTGCCCGTGGCCGTCCGCAGAACGAGGAAGGCAAAGGCGGCCTGGAGAATCAGCCCGGCAGCCACCGTGCGCACGGGGAAGCGCCTGCGGTCAAAAGACATCGCCCAGGCGATGGCGACGAAGACAAACAGGCCGAGAATGCTGGTGAGGCTGTCCATGGCCGCCGAGACTAGTGAGCACCCTTCCGCGCGACAAGAAAAAACCATCGAGGCAGGGCGCCACCTGCGAGCCGTCGCTCAGTTGGGTGTCGGCTGGAAATTCGGGCGGCGCGAGGGATCGTCCGGTGCTGCACGGCGCACGCGGTTGATCTCGTTGAGTTGCTCACGCTCGTCCCTCGTCATCTGCTGGGCGGCCTTGCGGTGCTTGGATGTCACTCCCCACACGAAGCAGGTGACATCCGCCACGAGAATGATCATCGCCACCACGATGCCGTACTTTTTGAGGTTCTCGTCGATGACCTTGTTCTTGTTCACCGAGAACTCGCCGCTCTTGGAAAAGAACGACTGGAACAACCGACGCCAGCCGCGAGGCTCGCGGGCGACGCTGAAGGACCACACGAACAGGGCGGTCAGCACGATGCAGGCAATTTGGTATTCCAGAGGGAAATCCATGGTGAAAATCGGGAGCGCGGGGGAGATTGATAATGTGCCTTCCGGAATCGCGCAACTACACCTTTGCAGGCGCGGCAAAACGGTCCTCGAAGGGCGAGCCTCCGGGTGTGCGCACGGCCCTGCCGTTGGCGGCGAGGTGGTTGAGCAGGTGGAAAACATCCTCGGCATTCTCCTTCGGCAGCTCCGCGGCCACCTCGGCCACGGTGGCCCCTGCACCTCCGGGCAGAGCGGCGGCGACCGCGCCCATGCTGACGAGGAACGCTTCCGCGGCCTTCTTGCCGGCCTCGACACCGGGCTGGTGATACGCATTCACATTCACCAGCGAGGCGTAGAAGCCCACGGCGCGCTCGAAGAGGGCGATGAGGGCGCCGAGATGAAATGCATCGAGTTCTGCGATGCTAAGCGTTATGGACTCGCGCCCTTTCTCGGAAAGCGCCTTCCGCGTGCCGCGCAGGAAGCCCTGCAAGTAGTCGCCGGTGGAGAAGCCGGTCTCCACCCCGCCACCGGCCTGCTCGCGATCGCGCTGCACCTCGATGAAGGTGACGAAGAAATTGTTCACACCATCACGAAGCTGCTGCACGTAGGCGTGCTGGTCGGTGGATCCCTTGTTGCCATAGACGGCGATGCCCTGGTTTACCACGCCGCCGCCGAGGTCGTGCTCCTTGCCGAGCGACTCCATCACGAGCTGCTGCAAATACTTGCTGAAAAGGACGAGCCGGTCCTTGTATGGCAGCACGACCATGTCCTTCGCGCCACGCCCACCGCCCGCGTGATGCCACATGAGGGCCAGGAGCATGGCGGCGTTTCGCGCGGCAGGCAGGGAGCGTGTCTTGTCATCCATCGCGGCGGCACCGGCGAGGAAGGCACGCACGTCCACGCCCTGGAGCGCGGCGGCGACGGTGCCCACGGCGCTCATCAGCGAAGTGCGACCACCGACCCAGTCCCACATGGGGAACCGCGCGAGCCAGCCACCGGAGACGGCGATCTTGTCCAGTTCGCTCCCTTCGCCCGTGACGGCGACAGCGTGCTTCGCAAAATCCAGCCCCCGCTTTTTGTAAGCTGCTCCGGCCTCGATCATGCCATTGTACGTCTCCTTCGTGGTGCCGGACTTCGAGATCACGAGCGTGAGCGTGGTGGAGATCTCCGCGCCGATGCGCTCGAGCGTGCGGTCGATGCCGTCGGGGTCCGTGTTGTCGAGGAAGTCGATCTCCAGCGGGGGCCGCACCGGCGTGAGCGCGTGTGCCACGAGCTGGGGTCCGAGCGCCGAGCCGCCGATGCCGACGACCAGCAGGCGCGTGAAGCGGCGGCCATTCGGCGCCTTGATCTCACCACGATGGACGTCCTCGGCAAACTGGAGCACGCGGGCCAGCGTGCCGGTGATCTGGCCGCGAATCTCGGGCGTGGGTGCCATGCCCGCATTACGCAGCCAGTAGTGGCCCACCATCCGCTTCTCATCCGTGTTCGCGATGGCTCCCCCCTCCAGCTCGCGCATGTCCTTCATTGCCTTCTCGGTCTTCGCAGACATGGAGGCGATGAAGTCGCCGCCAAAAGCCATGCGGGAGACGTCGATGGAGAAGCCGAGATCATCGTAGCGGACGAAATGCTGCTGAAAACGATCCCAGGAAGTGCTGCGGGTGCTCATTGAGAAGTGACGGGAAATGAAAGGCCGCGTATAGAACCCGCGAGGGGCGGTCTGGCAACTGGTTTGGCGAACAGCTTCGTGCAGCCGCGCTTCACGCCGCCGACGGCGCTTCACCGGGCCGGAAGACGATCAACCCGATGTGGCTGCGGCCCTCGTTCAGGTAGCTGGAGATTCGTCCGTCGATGATGCAGCGGTGTCCCTTGTCGTATTTTGACGTGGCATGCATGAAGCGGCAGCACCTGCCATCGCGCACGGCGAGGCCGACGTGCGTGGTGTAGGCCGTCTCGTCGCGACCTACGACGGCGAGCACATCACCATCCTGCAGGCTGGACTCGATGCCTGCCACACGGCTCTTTGGAATGTAGTACACTGGCAACGCCGACACCCGCGCCTCCACCTTTGCCATGCCGCTGAGCAGCGAAGGATTGCTGCGCAGGTAGCGGTAATCGCGCCAAGCGATCTGCATCTCGCGCACAGTGCGGTGAATCCGCACCCCGCCGAGGGATCGCGTCACGTTCCGCCCCAAGCCGCGCCTTTCATTGTCACTGAATACTTCCTCAAGATGATGCATCCGGCTCAGATAAGTCCCGTCGCACCGCCCGCCGCGATAGCGCTCCAGCTCGATGAATCGCAGCAGATCACCCTGCGACCACGGACCTGGTTTGGACTTCACCATGCGCGCCATCGCGAGGGCCGCTTCGTAGAAGGTCCAGCAGTCGAGCACATAAAGATTCACGGACGGCGACTCGACGCGATTGTCGATCTCCAGCGTGTAGTTCCCATACGGCGTGCCGAGCAAAGCGCGGGCGGCCGCTACCGTGCGCCGGCTCAAAGGAAGCGCCGCCCAGTTGTCACGCTGCGCGCGACTGCACAGCTCGCGGAACTTTGCCTCGCCCTTGAACACCGTGCTCCATGGCAGCCGCGGTGACGGACCTGATGGTGATGACGGCGGCTGCGTCGCCGTGCTCTTCGGGGCAGCCGAGCATTGCGCGAGGAGCATCCCCGCCGCGGTACCGCCCAGCGAGGTGAGAAAGTGGCGGCGGTCCAGACCTTCTTGAAGACCGCAGGTCAAAAATGGACGCGTTTTATGGGTCTGTTTCATGAGGCGCTAAATCCAGAGCTGAGAATGACGAAAAACCAAGTCGTTATACGAGCCGCGGACACTCTCCGGGTACCTGAAGCTCATTGCATCGCCTCCACCCGCTTCACCAATTCAATCGTCGATCCACCCTCTCCCTTCCGGAAATCCGTGCGATCGAAAATCTGGCTGATGACGTAGAGGCCGAGGCCGCCCACGCGGTCGCCGTGGGACGGGACAGAGACGAGGCGTTGAAACTCCTCGTTCGTGATGCCTTCGCCATGATGCTGGATGCGGATGCGGAGTTCGCCATCGAGCGCCTCGGCGCTGAGCGCGGCGGTGGCGCAGCAGGCATGCTTGCAGAGGTTGCTGAGCACTTCATCGCAGCCGAGCACGACGAGACCGGAGGTCTTCTCGTCGAAGCGGCAGTGCGCGACCCATTGCTCAATGAAGGCCCTCGCGTCCTTCAATGCACCGGGTTCGCACTTCAGGGAGACCGCGGCGGGCGGTGCGGGCGCCTCGTGCGTGATGAGCAGCAGCGTGGCGTCGTCCTCATACGCGGCATCGGTGGCAAAACCCTGCCACGCATCCGCGATGCCGGACACGACCGCGCCATGCGCGGCATCCGCCAGATGCTCGAGCGCGAGGGCAAAGGCGCCGTCCTCGAAATGCTCGCCGCGCCGGTTTTGCACCTCGAGAATCCCGTCGGTGAAAACAAGACAGCGCCCGCCCGTGCCGAGCCCGTGCTCGGAGCTGCGATAAACGACGCGCGGCGAGATGCCGAGCGGCGGGTTCCCCTGCATGAGCGCATCGCGCCATCCGCCGGCGTCGCGCACTTTCGGCGTGGGCAGACCGGCGCCGCAGAGCTGCACCGAATCGCGCGCCGGATCGATGACGAGCGCGTTGATCGCGATGAAGCGTCCCGCACGCATCGCGCCGCACAAACGTGCGTTCAGCGCGGACATCCACCCGCCCAACGGCATCGTCGCGCACAAATGCGCCATGGAAGCGATGAGCGTGGTGCTGCGCGCCATGTCGAGCGCGGCGGGCAGCCCCTTGCCACACACGTCGCCGACACCCACGAGAATTTTCCCGTCGCCCGCTTCGTGCCAGAAATAAAAATCGCCGCCGACATCGCTGGCCGGATGGTAGAACGCCTCGATTCCCACGCTGCCGATGCGCGCTGATGGCGAGGGCAAAAACGACTTCTGAATCTCCCGTGCGAGGCTCATCTCCTGCCTCACCTCGGCATCGCGAATCGCCTTCCGCTGCGCGTCGAGCCGCATCAGCGTGACGGCGATGAGGCTGCCGAAGGTCTGGATCATCTCCTCATCTTGCTCGGAGAAAAACGGCTCGTGCTGCGGATTGATCGCCTGCATCACGCCGAGACAGCGGCCCCCGTCGAGCAAGGGTGCGGTGAGCATCGCGCGCGTGACGAGGCCGGACTTGTCTGACGACGGCTTGAAGTGCCGCGGATCGCTGCCTGCGTCCTGGCTGTTCACGAGCTGCTTCGTGACATACACCTCGCCGGCGATCCCCTTCCCTTTCGGCACGCGCACCTGCCCGCTGCCGACGGCGTCGAGCGTGGAGCGGATGATGAGGTCGCCATTCGCCGCGTCCGGCAGCAGGATCGAGCACACCTCACAGTCCATCACCTCGCGCGACCGCTTCAAAATGTGATCCACCAGCTCATCGAGGTCCCCCGCGCTGCTCAGCCTGCGCGCCACGTCGATGAGCACTGACTGCCGCGATTCTGTTGTCCGCACGTCACTCACTCTTTTTGAGGAAATCAAAGATGCCCTTTTTCTTAGCTGCGTCCGTCGCATCCGTTTTCGGAGGTTCCGTTTTCGATGACGGAGCGGCCTTGGGCTGCGCGGCAGGCTTCGAGCCGTTCTTCTTCGCACCCGGAGCCTCCTCCTCGCGAATGCGCACGGGAAAGGACTGCTTCTTCTCGCGCAGGTGCTCGATGATCTGCTCCTTGGTCGGCACTTCGTTTTCCTTGCTGCCGAAAATCAGCCGGCTCGGCTTCCCGGCGAGCGTGCCGGTTACGTACTCGCCCCACACGATGAGCGCGTTCATCTCCTCCATCAGCGTGTCCACCTTGCCCATCACGGTGTGCAGGCGGTTTTGCAGGTTCTTGTCCGTGCCCTTGTTGCCCGCGAAGATGCCGTGGATGTCGTCGGTGATCTCGTTGATTCGCGCCCGCAGCCCGGGCTTTCCATCGGGGCCTCCAGCCAGCGTGTTGTTCAGCTCCTTCGAGAATGCCTCGAGCTTCTCAAACACCGCGCTGCTGCGTCCGGCCAGCCCTTTCTCCTCCGCGCCATCGGGCCCCTTGATCAAATCACGCACGCGTCCCGAGGCATCGTCGAGCTTGTCGGCCATCGCGTGGAGTTTTTTCGTGAGTCCCTCGGTCTTGTCGTCACCCGCGAGCACGGATTTCAGATCGGTGGAGAAGGCTTCGACATTCGAAAGCGAAGTCTTGAGCTTTGTGGCAAGGCCCGCATCGACAAAATCGCCGGTCAGCTTCTTGATGTCGGCGAGCGCGCCCTTGAGGTCATCGATGATCTTGTCGCCGCCCGGCACCAGCGTCTCGATCATGCTGCCCACGCTCGGCGAAGTCAGGTGCGCGCCATCGGCCAGCACGCCCTTTGCCTCGTCGCCGCCGGTGAGCGCGATGTGCTTCTCACCGAGCATCGACTCCGCACCTATCGCCGATTTTACGTCGGCAGGGATCGCGAGCGGCTTCGGGATCGATACATGCACGCGCACCGGCCGGTCCGCCGCGACTCGGTCAGCGGGCGCGAGATTCTCAATGCGATCCACCGAGCCGATGCGATGACCGGAGAGCATCACGCCCGCATTCACATGCACGCCGGTCACGTCGGGAAAGTCGATCGTGAAACGCATGGCCGGCTTCTGCCACGGATTCCCGCCGATGGCGACAACGAGCGCGCCGAGCAGCGCGACCGAGCAGGCGATCACGAGCAGGGCCACGATGATGTCGCTCTTGTTCTTCATGCTTTGCTTCGTGAAAAAGGAAAAACCGCCGCCTTGAATCGTGCCGCCTCACGTCCGGCGCAAGAGCGTTTGATGGTAAAGATCATCCTCCCCGCCGCCAGGCTCGCCGTCATCAGTCTCGCCATTGATGAAGCGCCGCACCAGCGGATCAGGGTGCGCGCGTATCTCATCCGGCGTACCCTGGGCAACGATGGTGCCCTGCCTGTCACCCGTGCCCAGCATGATGATGCGTGTGGCGATGCGGAAGATGCTGGCCATGTCGTGCGTCACCACAACGACCGTGGCACCGATCTTGCGGGTGAGCTTTTGCGTCAGTTCGTCCACCACCGCCGTCATGATAGGGTCCAGCCCCGCGGTCGGCTCGTCGCTGAAGAGCAGCGGTGGATCGAGCGCCAGCGCCCGCGCGAGTGCCGCGCGCTTCTTCATGCCGCCGCTGATCTGCGCGGGCTTCTTGTGACCGTGACCGGTGAGCCCCACCTGCTCGAGCTTCATCTTCACCACCGTGTCGATGAGCTTCCGGTCCAGCCGCGTGTGCTCGACCAGCGGCATCGCCACGTTTTCAGCGATGGTGAGCGATTGCAGGAGCGCGCCGGATTGAAACAGCATGCCGAACTTGTTCCGCGCCTTCATGAGCCGCTGGTTGCTCATCTTCGCGATGTCGTCGCCGAAAATCTTGATCGATCCCGACGTGGGCTTCTCCGTGCCGATGAGATGCCGCAGCAGCGTGCTCTTCCCGCAACCGCTGCCGCCCATGATCACAAACGTCTCGCCCGGATAAACCTTGAAGCTCACGCCATTGAGCACCCGCTGCGGCCCGAAGTGCCGTACGAGCGAGTCCACCTCGATGAGCGGATGGGCGACTTGTGATGATGATTCGTGGGACGCCATATGAGTCATCTCTTTGAAGCATGCCGTCGGGGCTTCCGGAAATCCACCCCCTCACCCCAGCCCTCTCCCCGAGGGAGAGGGAGCAGAACGAGCTGCCGCTCGATTGCGCGATGTTCATTTTCACGTCGGCGCGGCAGCGCCGTCGTCTCCCTCTCCCTTTGGGAGAGGGCTGGGGTGAGGGGGAAGTTGTCCGATCGCTCTCTCATGCTCGAATCCATCCTCCGTCGATCATCAAAAGAAAAAGAACGCCGTCAGCACCGCGTTCGCGAGAAACACCGCCAGCAGCGACACCACGACCGAGCGCGTGGTGGACACGCCCACGCCTTCCGCGCCGCCTTCCACGTTCAGGCCCGTGTTGCACGCGATGGTCACCACCAGCACGCCGAAGACCACCGCCTTCAGCAGCCCGATCCACACATCACGCAGCGCCACGTATTCCAGCGCGCGCTGCACGTAGAAGGGCATCGTCATATCCAGAGCGAAGTGCGCGATGAGCCAGCCGCCAAAGAGACCAACGTAAATCGAGAACACGGTGAGCAACGGCATCATCACCACCATCGCGAGAAAGCGCGGCACGATGAGCCACGACATCGGATGGATGGCCATCACCTCCAGCGCGTCGATTTCCTCCGACACGCGCATCGTCCCCAGCTCCGCCGTCACGCCCGAGCCGCTGCGGCCGATGACAATGATGGCCGTGACCAGCGGCGCGAGTTCCTTGACCAGGCTCGATGACACCAACCCCGGCACGAAGCCCACTGCGCCGAGCTTTTGCAATTGCGCCGCCGACTGCATCGCCAGCACCACGCCGATCGTGAGCGACGTCAGCGCCGCCATCGGCACCGCGTGAACGCCGATGCGCACGATCTGCGCGAAGACGAGTCCCATCCGCCAGCCCTTCCCGCGAAACGGCGCGATCATGAGCCAGTAGAGCAGGCCCGCGCAGAGTGAGAGATACTTGCGAAGTCCGGCCATCGGAAGCGTGAGTGAAATGCCGCGCCTCACTTTTTCCCTGCCACCGCTTCGGCCACGGTCGGGAAGGCGTCGATGAAATCACCGAGCCGCACGATGTTGAACGAAGCCTCCACACGGCCGTTCAGTCCGGCAACCGCGATCTCCGTGCCCTTTTCCGTCGCGTGCTGGTAGTGCTCCACCACCACGGCCCAGATCGGCGTGTTCACAAACGTCACCTTCGAGAAATCCACCACCACGCGCCGCGTGCGCGCCTTTGCCTCCGTCTGCATCGCCTGCTGAAACGCCGGCACAGCCGCGAGGTCGGCCTCGCCCTCGAGTTCGACAATCGACACGTCTTTCTCTTTTCTCACAGTCACTTTCATGGCGTCAGTCTCCCCCGGGCGGTACACGTCTTGCGCTCGTGCGCGGAGCGGACTGTGCGGGAAATCCGCCGGTTCTCAACTCCAAACCCGGGATGCCGGCGCACGATCCGCGCGTCTTTGTCACTTGCGAAGCTTCCGCGCGGTTCTTTGGTGGTGCATCACTCACATCCCCCATGCCAGCCGACAAGCCGAAGAAGAAAGACAGAGCCAGGCGCAAAGAAGAGCAGAAGCGCATTCCATTCTGGATCGGCTTCGACCTCGGCGGCACGAAGATGCTGGCGACGGTGATGGATCAAAACTATCGCGTCCTCGGCACTGCGCGAAAGTCCACGAACGGCAGCGAAGGGCAGAACAAAGGCCGCCGGAAGATGCTCAATGCGATTCACGAGGCCATCGAGGACGCACGCGTGCATCCAAGGGGCATCCAGGGCATCGGCATCGGTTGCCCGGGGCTGGTGAATCCGGAGAAGGGCGTGCTGCTCAGCGCGCCGAATCTCGGGTGGCATAACATGGGATTGAAGAACATCCTCGGGCACGAATTCGGCTGCCCGGTCGCCGTCCTCAACGATGTGGACGCGGGCACCTACGGCGAGTTCCGCCTCGGCGCGGGACGCGGCTCGCGCTCGCTGCTCGGGGTGTTTCCCGGCACGGGTGTGGGCGCGGGATTTGTGTATGACGGGAAGCTGGTGATGGGCCGCACCATCTCATGCATGGAGCTGGGCATGATCAAGCTGCCGGGCACGCACATCGGCAGCGAGGAATTCGGCACCGTGATCCTCGAGGATCTTACCAGCCGGCTCGCGCTGGCGTCCGCCGCAGGCGTGGCGTGCTATCGCGGCCAGGCCGAGGAACTCGCGAAGAAGACCGAAGGCAGCCTGCGCGCCATCCGCAGCAAGGCCCTGGCCGCCTCCTTCCGCGCCGGCGATGAAGGAACGATGATTCTCTTCCGCAATTCGATCCGCTACCTCGGCATGGGCGTGGCGATGATCGTCGATCTCTTCGCGCCGGATTGCATCACACTGGGCGGCGGACTCGTGATGGAGATGCCGAAGCTCTACCTCAATCTCCTGCGCGAGGAAGTGGAGCGCCATGCGATGCCGGAGCTGGCAAAGGGCCTGCGCTACACGCTCGCGAAGCTGGGCGATCACGCGGTGGCCATCGGCTCCGTGGCTTGGCTGCGGCAGGAGACCAGAAAATGAACCGCGCGCGATGAACCCGGCTGCCGCACCCGTCCAAGAAATATCGCCGCCCCCGGCCACCGCTTCGGAGGTGGCGGTGATCTACGTGAGCGCCGCGTCGGTCTCGCTTCTCATCGGGAATCGCGGCGTGGACGAGCCGCTCGAGCACTTGGACCGCCCGCTGCCGCTCGCGCGCGACATCTTCCGCGGCGGTTCCATCTCGCGCCCCACCATGGAGCAGGCGGCGATGATCATGCGCGACTATTTGCAGGCCATACGCGAGTTCGGCCTGCCGGCGGCGAATGTGCGCCTGTACACGACGAACATCCTCGCCGAGGCGTCGAACAACGAAATCTTCCTCAACCGCCTTCAGGTCACCACCGGCCTGGCCGCCCGCCTCATCGACGACGGCGACATGACGCGCCTCATCTATCAGATCGCGCTGCGCCTCTTGAAGCGGAATCCGAAGCTGGCCGAGGGGAACACCTTCGTCTCCCACATCGGCCCCGGCAACACGCGCGCCCTCTATTTCAAGAAGGGCCGCATCGCCGGCTACAGCAACTACCGCCTCGGCATCTTCCGCGCGCGCGAGGCAGTCGCCGCATCCGAGGAAGGCGGCCAGTCGCCGCAGCAGCTCGCGCATCTTGAGGAGCAGATCCGCGGAGTGGTGGATCATCTCGCGCAGGACTACTCAGGCTACGACATCGGCTACCACGTCGCCATTGGGAATGAAATCCAGAGCGTCGCCCCGCTCATGCAGACGCCGAAGCAGGGTGCCAGCCGCATCAGCGAGGAGGAGCTGGAGCGCTTCACGGGCAAGATCGCCACGCTCACGCCCGACCAGCTCGTGCGGAAACTCAGCGTGCACTACACCGGAGGTGAAGGCGTCGTGCCCGCGCTCCAGGCGAATCTCGCGCTGGCGAAGCGCTTCGGCGATGAATTCATCTGGGTGCCCGAAGGCGACTTCCAGCGTGACCTCCTGCGTGACCTCGCCTCCGAAGGCGCGCTGCCGCAGACCTTCCAGGACGAGGTGATGCAGACCGCCGGCGAGATCGGCACGAGATACAAGACCGACCGCCGGCACGCCGAGCACGTCGCCGCCTTCGCGCGGCAGATTTTCCGCGAGCTGCGCCATCTGCACGGCCTTGACTCGAAGTACGAGCTGCTCCTCCGCGTCGCGGCGAACCTGCACGAGGTCGGCATGTTCGTCAGCCCGCGTGAGCATCACAAGCACAGCCTCTACATCATCATGCACACCGAGGTGTTCGGCCTCAGCACGGCCGACCGCACCCTCGTCGCCCTGCTCGCGCGCTACCACCGGCGCTACAATCCCGAGCCGAGCCACCCGCACTTCTCCGACCTCACGCGCGAGGAGCGCATGGTCGTCTTCAAGCTCGCCGCCATCCTCCGCATCGCCGACGCGCTCGACCGCAGCCACTCCCAGCGCATCCGCACCATCCAGCTCCGTCCCGAGGGCAACCGGCTCTACATCCTCACCCCCGGCGTCGATGACACCACCGTCGAGCAGATCGCCATCAACTCGAAGTGCGACATCTTCCGCGAGATCTACGGCTATGACATCGTGCTCAGCAAACCGTAGCCCCGCCGCTCCGCCATAGCGAGGGCGGCCGGCCGCGCGTGAAGGAAACCCTGTTTTTCCCGCTCCCCGAAGATTCGCCAAGTGTCTTTCCCTTTGTGTTTGGGCTGCATCACCGAAGCCAAGCAAGAAGTCTTCAAAGCCCTCAACAACGCCCCGGGAATGTCGGAGGCACTGCAACTGCGCGAGGCACTCAGCAGGCCGCAGCAATATCGCGCGTCCTCCCGCTGAGGAAGAACACGACCGCCGAGCAGGTGAAGAGGCACGCGTCTTTCGCGATGCCGCCGAAGGGATCGTGCAAGGCTGCGGGGTCATTGCCGATGACGAGGAACATCATCACGACGACCGCGAGCGTGGCGACGATTTGCCCGAGCTTCTCCAGCCAGCCGCTCATCAGAATGAGCCCCGCGATGATCTGCGCGATGCCGAGCACCTGCAGCGTGGCCAATGGCGATCCCCACCACCAGCCACTGCGCAGCACCATGTCGAACTGCCGCTGATCAGGAAAAAGCACCTTGGGCACCAGCCCTTCCCACAGCCAGACAAAGCCGACTGAGAAACGCGCTGCTAGCTTGAGATAGTGAAGTTGAAGGAGTGTGTTCGGATTCATGAGGATGCGAGTCTGGGTTTGAGGGAAAGGGTTCAGGCCAGGCAAGGGCGGCTCATCCACACGTCGTCGAATCCTGCGGCGTAGTGCGCGCCGAAGAACGTGGCGTGCTCAGCCCATGCGCCGGTGCGATGGAGCAGCGAGAGGTCAGTCAGCCGTGCTTCGAGCGGCACGATCTGCCACGGCGGATGCCACACGCGGAAGAGACGCTTCCATCCATACCAGTGGGTGAAGGCTGTGTAGCGCTCGACCAGGAACTCATCGAGCGAACCAGCCACGGCTTCGTGGGGAGTCGCGGTGAGAGCTGTCGTTGCCTCATAGCGCAGCGCGGCGTTCGAAGCTCGATCTTCCACCCACCCGCTCTGTGTCATCGAAGTGTGCTGATAGCTCTGCCTTCCCCACCGATACGGCAGACCGAAGAGCGCCGGGCCGAGCACGACGGCTTGCAGTTTCGGCAGCCATTCGGCGAGGAAGTAGATGCCGCTCTCGCCGCGATGCTTCACATACGCGCGAACGTTGAGGAACTCGTGCGTCGCGATCGGCTTGAACAACCAATCGCCGCCCAGCCGCGGATGCAGCCGCTGCATGGTGAACGCCACGCAGCTCACGTAGGCCATGCCATCGCGCACATCGAGAGTGAAGGGAACGAATGGCTGCAAGTGCTCCGGCTTGACCGCGAAGTGCAGGAATACGGCCTCACGCCAGCCTGCCAGGAACAAGGGTTCGCCTCGATGCGAGAGCAACCGTTCGCGAGCTTGCGCGCTGAGGCTTGTCTTCATTTTCGGAGGGCGGTGACGAGGTAGGTGATGGCGAAAGCGCCGTAGCCGAGGAACAGCGTCCAGTGCGCAACGGTCCTGCCGAACAAGCCGCGCCAGTGGCTGGTGGAATACACGGTCCACTGCATCACACAGCGGATGCCCCAGAAGATGCCGATAGCCGCTGCGAACCAGCGAATGAGTTCGTGCGATGGCTGTGCGATGTCGGCAGCGAAGCGCCAGGTGATGACGCCGAAGATGGCGCAGGTGAGCGCGATGAAGAAGGTGTGAACGTGAAACACCTCGCGCATGAGCAAGGGCGAACGCGCAAGGGGTTCCTTCCAGTTCATTGAGTGCAAAATGATCGGTCCGAGGATGGCGATGATGAGCTGGCCAATGGCGGCGGCAATGAGGCAGCAGGTAAGGGTGTTTGTGTTCATGGCTTTGAAAGTAGTGCTGGGCTTTAGCCAGCGCAGGATGGTTGGGTTAGCGGTAGTGAAGAGCGTTTGGCAGCGGTCGCGGGCTGAAGCCCATGACTACTTTGCGGCGAGATCAGCGAGCGCGCTGGACATGGTCGAATGTTTGAAAGTGAATCCGCTGGCGAGGATGATGCGCTTGGGTTTCATGAGTGATCAGCGGAAGGCCGCCCAGCCATAGACAGCGGTGAAGAAGACGAAGGCTGCGGTGAGCGTGTGATAGCCGAGCACGCGCCAGGCATTCGTGAGGTAAGGACGCGCGTGGAAGACGGCGATCTGCACGGCCAGGCGCAGCGCCCAGAACACGGCGATGAAGGCCGCCAGACTGCGTGCGAGCGGATCGCCTGCCTCCAGCGCGGGCAGATGCCGCAGCGTGAGCCAGCCGAAGCCGGTGATGGTGAGCACAATGAACACGCCATACACCCAGAAGAGCTGGCGCAGCAGCACGGGCAGGCGCGCGAGTTCGTGATTCCAATTCAGGGCGCTCGGCACCTGGATGCTGGCGAGCAGGATGCCGAAGTGGCCGAAGCCAGCGAGCGTGAGGAGGGTGTGATGCGTGGTCATAAAGCGTGCAGGAAGGTGAAGAAGGGTGCCGCCACGCGCCCGACAAACACCGGCGGGAAGGCGATCGGCAGGGGGAGGGTCAGCAGCGCGAGCGCTCGCACGCGCCACACGAGTCCACCCCGTGCGCAGGTGCAGCGTCGCTCCAGCGCGATGCCCAGCGCCTGGATCAGGAAATAAGCCGTGGGTCCGCCGTAGCCGCCTCGCGCTGGCACAGTGACGACGAGTTCGTGCACGAGCCCCGAGACCAAGAACACGGCCCACGTTGCCGCACGGCCGCCGAAGCGCACTGCCACCGGGCGAAACACCAGCCGATGCGCCAGATCGCGGAAGGCGACGTTCCATCGCTGGCTCCAGAAGTCGGCGAGCGAGGCGGTGCCGAGCGGATTGTTCAGCAAGGGGCGCACATCACGGCCCCGCTCCCTCCAGAAAGCGGCGAGCATGGTGAACACACCGCCATGCAGGGCACTGATGAAGCCGATCATGCAGACCCAGGTGGCTGCGAAAACGTTCGGCACCTGACGCGCGACGATCCACACCAGCACGCTGCCGATCAGCAGGTTCGTGATGCCGCGAAGAGCCAGCGGCTGGCGTTCCGCCGGAGCACGGTGCCAGGCGCGCAGGTCCATGCCGGGCCAGAGGAGGAAGGCGAGGTCGGCTTGCGGCGTCATGACAGCGACCTTGGCCCCAAGGAAGAGGAGGCTGGCCAGGAGCCACATTTCCATCCATCCTTTATTGTCGGTTATTTCTGTTATTTCCGAAATCATAGGGCGCAAAAAAAGAGCCTCAACCGAGGCCCAAAAGTTTGAAGACTTTCTCACCCATCTTCACGGCCCTGAGAAGGACGGGCGTGGGGGTCTTCTCGACCTGGGCAGCCCAGGTGTTGGCAAGTTCAAAGAAGTCGAGCATGCCCTGGAGGCGCTCGCGGGTCGTCTCGTCGGCGCTGCCCTTGGTCCTGCCCATCTCGTCGGCGGCCTCACGAAGCAGCTTCAGCGTCGGATCGATCTCACGGCGTTTCCGCTCAGCCATGATCACCCGGAACATCTCGAAGACATCCTTCATGCTCTCGAAGTGATCGCGTCGGTCGCCTTGCAGATGGACAACGCGCACAATGCCCCAGCCCTGGAGTTCCTTGAGCGCGGTGCTCACGTTCGAGCGTGCGAACTCCAGCGTCTCACAGATGTCCTCCGCATTGAGCGGCTTCTCGCCGAGGTAAAGCAGCGCGTGGACCTGGGCCATCGTGCGGTTGATGCCCCAGCGCGTGCCGAGTTCACCCCAATGGGTGACGAACTTGCGGGCGATGGGTGTTAGCTCTGCCATGACGGTTATTTCTGTTGAGACAGAAATAACAAAAATAAAAGCCGAGGCAAATGGTTTTCTGACACGGAGGTGCGACCGACTCAAAATGCTCAAATTATGTCTCGACACCGGGGGGCTTGATCCCGCATGATTCACGGTTAATCCCAATCATTCATGCCATCCATGAAGACGCACATGCTCCGCCTTGACCCAGACACGCAGCCGGCCTTCAGCCGTACCACAAAGACGAAGATGCTGCCGCTGCTGTTTGCATCCTGTCTTGCCGCGAACACGGCGAGCGCCGTCATCGACAACTCCATCACCCAGGGCATCTGGCGGTTGAAGTACGGGGTGACGGAGGCGCAGATGGCGGACAGCAACTGGCTCGACGGCGACGCTGACGGCGACGGCGTGAAGAACAAGGACGAGGTGGCCGCCGGCACGAATCCTTTCTCGGCCGGCTCGGTGGTGAAGATTAAGAGCATCACCATCGACGGCAGCGGGAATGTGTCATTGGTATTCCCGACGGAAACCGACAAACAGTATGTGGTGCAGGGCGCGACGAGCCTGCCGACTTTCGCGAGCATCGGCGTGACGTGGGTGGGCACGGGCGGCGACAAGACGCTGACCTTCGCAAAAGGCGGCAACAAGTTCTTCCGCGTGCTCGTGCAGGACCTCGACACGGATGGCGATGGCGCGGCGGACTGGGCGGAGACCGTGGCAGGCTACAACAAGAACAGCTCCACTTCGCATGGCACCACAAACGACAAGGACTCGCTCACGGCGGCCATTCCTGGCTCGAACGTCATTACGGTGAAGGTCACGAAGTCCAGCGCCCGCCAGCCTTCCGACTCGACGAGCGCACCGGTGGAGACGGGATCAATCACCATCTCGCGCGGCGGGTCTTTGAAATTTAACACGCTCGTCGTGCCGATCCAGAAATCAGGCACGGCGGTGGAGGGCACCGACTATGACGGGCTGGTGTCATCGGTGACCTTCTCGGGCAAGACGACGGACGTGGTGCTGGCGGTGAATCCGAAGTACAACACGGCGCGCAAATCGAACGTGACGGCCATCGTGCAGGTGCTGGAAGGCAGCGGCTACACGCTGGGCGCGTCGAATAGCGGTGCGGTTGTGATCAATCCTGCAGGTCTCGCTCTTGGCACGGGTCTCACGGGCCAGTATCACAATGAGTCGTCCACCTCGTATGCGACCAACCAGACGGTCTTCAATGGCGCGGCGGAGATGACGCGGGTGGATGCAACCATCGACTTCAACGGCATCGCGAGCATGGCGCTGGGGAGCCCTTGCACGGTGACGACGAATGCGGCGCACGGGCTGACCACGGGTGATTCCATCACCATCGCGGGCGTGGTGGGCGGCTCGTTCAGTCCGGCCCTGGTCAATGGCGCGGTGGCGACGACGGCGACGGTCACAGGTCCGACGACATTCACCATTCCGCTGAATTGCATCGTGGTGCCCACCTCGTTGCTGACGGCCTCGGTGCTCGGGACCAATGGGCCCAACGGCTGGGGCCGCGTGGGCGGGCCGACGGGCATGACGCCGCCGTCCGCCAGCACGGCGTTCTCGGTGCGGTGGACCGGCAAGGTGCTGCCGCAGTACTCGGAGACGTATTACTTTGACTTTCGCAGCGACGACAGCGCGAAGGTCTGGGTGGACGGGAAGCTGCTGATCGACCGCTGGCAATCGCAGGGATCGGCCGAGTTTGTGAACTCCATCACGCTGAAGGCCGGCGTGCTCTACGACATCCAGATCGACTACCTGAACATCAGCGGCAATGCGGAAGCGCGGCTTTACTGGTGGAGCAGCAGCCAGGTGAAGCAGATCATTCCGCAGAGCCGGCTGTTCCCGGCCGCGCCCGTCGCGAATCAGGCCACCCACATTACCTCGTCCGTGTCGGCAGTGGGCTATACGGGAGAGCCGTTCTACTACAAGCTGCTGACGGCGGCGATCAACGGAGCCGTGACGTACGCAGTCGATCCCACGAGCGGTCCGCTGCCTCCAGGATTGGCGCTTAACTCCGCCACCGGCGAGATCACCGGGACGCCGACGACAGCCGGTGCCTACAACGTCGCGGTGAACGCAACGAACGTGGCCGCTGGTACGGTCACGGGCAGCTCGGTCATCGACTTCACCATCTATCCCACCGGAGCGGTGACGCGCGAAAAAGGAGCGGGCTATGCCACGGCGGACGGAACCATACCGGTGCTCGATGATGACACGGAATATCCGAACAACACGCTCCGCCGCTTGCGCGGCTACATCGTGCCGCCGAAGACCGGGAACTACTACTTCTGGCTCGCGGCCAGCAACAAGGCCGAGCTGTGGATCTCAACTGACTCGCAGTATGTGAACCGGGCGAAGCGCGCGACGGTGACTGCCTCCACTGGCAAGAAGACGTGGAATGCGCAGGCCACGCAGCGGACGAGCTGGTTGAAGCTCACGGCTGGCCAGAAGTACTACTTCGACGTGCTCCATGACACCGGCATCGACGCCGATGATTATGTGAACGTGGGCTGGTGCCAGGACGATGTGGGCACCCGCATCGCCACGAGCGCAGATCCGAACCCCAACGGCGACCTTACCACCATCCCGAATGGCGGCGCGGCGCTGCCCGGCTATCCCTACAGCGGCACGGTGCCCGGTTATCTGTGCCAGCCTTACGACTACCCGGCGCTGGCACCAGCCACGGGCAGCCTCTATGCCGCTAACCTCGGGCCGCAGGCCGACGCCGTCACCCAGGCGAGCGGGTCTGCCAACATCCGCGTGAATGCAGCTGGCACGCAGGCAACGTTGTACTTCAATTATCAAAACCTCACCACCGCGAGGACGCAGTACCATCTGCATGTGGACGGTTATGTGGACGGCGGCAATGTGACTCATACGCAGGGTGAAATCGTCTTCGATTTGGATGACGTGGATTCTTTCCACCCCGAATTGAAGACTGCCGACGGCGGTTACATTTGGAATTTTGACGCTCTCGGTTCCTTCCTCAATCCGGGCAGCGACACGCTGCTGGGAGCACTCCAAAAGGGCAAAGTGTACCTCAACATCCACTCGGCCATGAAGCCCGGTGGCGAGATTCGCGGCACGCTGAATCTCGTCGAAGGCTCGCAGACGCCGCCGGATGCCTCGCAGTATCCCGCGCCGAGCTTCACGGATGATCACGGCACGGACGCTGGTGCCGCGCGTTTCCTAAATCAGGCCACTTACGGCGCGAGTCCGACCGACGTCGCCTATGTGAAGGCAAACGGATTCTCCGCGTGGATCGACGATCAGCTCACCAAGCCGGTCAGCCGCACGTCAGGGGACGTGGTGGCCGGCATCACCGCCGACATCAACACGCCCTACCCGTCCACGCTCTTCACGGATGCTTGGTGGAAGTACTCGATCACTGGTGCGGACCAGCTCCGCCAGCGTCTGGCCTTTGCGCTGAGCGAAATTCTTGTCGTTTCGTGGGCCAACAACACCGGCCCGCTCCAGAACAACGGCCGCATCCTGGCAGACTATTATGACAACCTCGTGGACTACTGCTTGCCGACGTCTGGAGTGACGAACAGCGGTAACTTCCGCGGGATTTTGAAGGCCGTGACGCTCACGCCCGCCATGGGCCTCTACCTCGACATGCGCGGCAATGAAAAGGGCGATGACACCGTCGGCCGCCATCCGAACGAGAACTACGCCCGTGAGATCATGCAGCTCTTCTCCGTGGGCCTGAACCGGACTTGGGACGATGGCAAGTTCGTGCTCGACAGCACGGGCAGCGTGGTGCCCACCTACACGCAGCCCAACATCATCGGCCTCTCCGCCCTGCTCACGGGCTGGAACTACGCGCAGGCCAATCAGTCGAACGGACGCGCACCCACGAACTTCGGGCCGGGGGCGGATTACTTGAACCCGATGGTCCTCGTGCCGAGCCGGCACGAACTGGCCTCAAAGCTCCTGCTCAACAACGCCATGTCGCCGGCGGCCACGGGACAGACGCCGCGGGTGATCATCGCGAGCATCGGCACGGGCAGCCCGTGCACGATCACCACCAACACGGCCCACGGCTTGACCACGGGCGACACCATCGTCATCGCCGGTGTGAACAGCGGCACGTTTGCCGGCGGCTACCCTGCCATCAACGCAACCTTCCAGGCCACGGTCACTTCCCCCACGGCATTCACTGTCCCCGTCACCTGCTCAGCCGCTGCCGGGCTCGGCGGCACGGTCACGGGTGCCACGATCACTCCGGCCACATATGGCACCGGCGGCATGTTGCCGGTGAGCGGCTCGCAGGCCGACAACGGTGTGGCGGCCTACGACCAGTATGGACTCAACGAACTCGATCTGGCCATCGACAACATCGTCGCCAATGACAATGTCGGTCCCTACATCTGTCGCCAGCTCATTCAGCGCTTTGTGACCAGCGATCCCAGCCCGGGCTACCTCTACCGCGTGGTGCAGAAGTTCAAGGACAACGGCTCGGGCGTGCGCGGCGACATGGCGGCAGTGATCCGCCAGATTCTCCTCGACGGCGAGGCGCGCGGGAATCCGGCTGCGACAGGCAACCCGCCCAGCACGGCCAACTTCGGCAAGCAGCGGGAACCGATGCTGCGACTCACCGGCCCGGCCCGTGCCTTCCCTGCCGCCGGATACCCTGGTGCGAGCTACACGCAGCTCACCGGCGTGAATGCCCACAAGCTGCGCATCGTCACCGGCTCGGCGAATGACTTCAGCAGCAGCTTCAATGTGAGCCTCGACTTCCGAGGCAACTACTCGCCCGCCAACCAGACGCTCACGCCAGGAAACGTGCCCACCAGCACCACCTATGCCGTGCAGGCCACGCTGCCCATCGCGGCCACGCATCTTGACATCTCCAGCATCGGCACGGGCAATCCAACGGTGATCACCTGCGCGAAGCCTCACGGCCTGGGCTTGAGCGGGACGAAGACCGTGTGGCCGACCGGTCTCTGCGGCGTCTTCAGTGCCACCATCAACACTGGAGTCACGGCCACCATGACGGGTGCCAATACATTCACGTTGCCGATCAATACGACGAAAGTCTTCCAGATTGCCTCCATTGCCGTCGGCACGCCATGCGTGGTCACCACCACGGCACCTCACGGTCTTGCTGCCGGTGATACATCCGGTGTCACGATCAACGGTGTGACAGGCGGCACCTTTAGCGGCGGCGCCACCTCCATCAATGGCACCACTTTCACGGTGACGAACACGGGCACGAACACCTTCACCGTTAAGGTTGGGACAAACAACGTCACCTGCTCCGTCGCGCCCACCGGCTACACCACCTGGCGGCAGTGCAGCAATCCTTGCCTTGTCACCACCCAGGTGCCGCATGGCCTCACGACAGGTGACAGCGTGACTTTCGCCAACATCTCCGGTGGGTCGTTCACTCCGGCACTCAATGGTAGTACGGCATTCCCAGTCACAGTGGTCGATTCCACCTCCTTCACCGTCGCATCGAGCTGCGCGGTGCACTCGACTCCGAACACCGGCAACATTGTCGGTGGCAACACGCTGGATGTGAACGCCACTGGCATGGTCAATGCCACCTACTCTCAGGCGGCGGGCAGCACGACGATGACCGTCAACACCGCCGGACCGCAGACCGACGTGGTGGTGCCTGGCACCGGTGGAGCGACGATCAAGAGCAAGGTGTACCTCACGGTGCTCAGCCGCAGTTCCTCTCTGGCGCTCACCAGCATGGCCATCAACACCAATCCCGTGCAGATCACCAAGGCTGGTCATGGCCTCTCCAGTGGCGATACGGTGACCATCAGCGGCGTCACGGGTGGCTCGTTCAGCAGCAATGGCTTCACCGGCGTAGGTGCGATCAACAAGACTCACACCGTCACCGTCATCGACGCCAACACCTTCTCCGTTCCGGTGGCGTTGGGGGCCACGGCACCGACTGCTGCCGGCACTGCTGTCGGCACTTTTGGCTCGCAGGCGGCAGACGGCATTTATGTCGTGCAAACCACTCCTACTGGCAGCTCATTTACGGTGACAACGGCGGATACGCCAACAGCCGCGCGCTCGGGCAACGTGCTCATTCCGAAAATCCCCACCAGCTACTCCCCGATCGGCGGTGGCTTGGTGCAGTACAACACCAACGTGAACCATAACCTCTCGGTGGGCACTCAAATCTGGGTGGACGTGCCCGTCATCGGCACACCGGTGTATGATGCTGAATACACCATTGCCTCGATGACCGACGAAGATCACTTCCGCACCTCGAACCAGCCCACCAACCTCAACGGCGGCACCTATCCCACGCCCTCCGGCTCCACGAACAGCGTGAACATCTGGCCGCTCGTTCCCGCGCCCACCGGTCGCAGCGGCACGGTGAATGTGAACCAGAGCACCTTCGTGCTGGGCTCCACCGAGTCCACGCTCACCCAGTCGCCGCTCAACGCGCCAACGGTCTTCAACTTCTTCTTCCCGGACTACAAATTCCCCGGCTCGCTGTCGAACACGGGCTTGGACTCCCCCGAGTTCCAGCTCACCACGGATACGAACGTGATGAACCTCACCAACAGTCTGACGAACATGTTTCTCAGCACTGGCGGCGGCAACGGCAACCTCAACGGCCTGAGCAGCTTCAACGCTGGCGGCGGCTCCGTGGTGCTCGACATCGGCAACTACATGACGGACGCCAAGACTGCGGACGGCGGCATACCCGGCCTCATCGACGAACTCTCGAATCTCCTCGTCGGCGGGCCGCTTCAGGCCGCCACGAAGACCGCCATCATCAACTTCGTCACTGGCAGAAAGATCTCGGGCATCAGCACGGGTAATCCCTGCACCATCACCACGTCGGGAGATCATGTGCTCAAGACCGGAGACTCGGTCACCATCGCCGGCGTGACGGGCGGCACGTTCAGCCCCGCGATCAACGGCACATACACCGTCACCGTGCCGGTGGGCAGCACCACCACCTTCACTGTGCCGGTGAACTGCACCAGCATCTCCGGCCTAAATCTCACCAATGCCTATGCGCCGCAAAACCTGCCCTACACTGCCGGCAGCAACCAGCTCAAGCGCGACCGGGTGCGCGCCATCATCCACCTCATTGTCACTTCGGCCGAGTACGCCGTGCAGAAATAGCAATCCACGAACCAGCCCTGAATCATGAAGACCGAACCTCACTTCAATATCTCTCGCCGCAGCTTTCTCCGCCGTGCGGCGACAGGTGCAATCGGCGTTTCGGCCGCGGGCAGTTGCTTCCGCGACTTGTACCTGCTGAACTCGGCGATGGCCTACGGGTCCTATTCCTTCAGCGACTACAAGGCGCTCGTCTGCATCTTCCTGGCCGGTGGCAATGACGCCAACAACATGATCATCCCGATCATCCCGGAGGAATACGCGAACTACGCGAACGTCCGCACCCCGGTGCTGGCCCTGCCGAATGCCGTGAACGGCAACAACGCCACCGCGCTGGCCCTCAACAAGCTCAACTCCGACGGCCACGACTACGGCGTGCATCCGGCGATGTATGAAATCGCGCAGATGTTCAACCAGACGTCCGGATATAACGACATCGGCAAAGTGGCCGCCGTGCTAAACAGCGGCCCTCTCGTCTATCCCATGACGAAGGCCCAGTACCTCGCCAACACCGTCTCAAAACCCCCGCAGCTCTTCTCCCACGCTGATCAAGTCACCCAGTGGCAGACGTCCGTCACGGATCTGCCTCCCTCCACCGGCTGGGGTGGGCGCCTGGCCGATGCGCTTCACTCGACAAACCCGCAAAACAGCGGCCTTGATGTGCTCTCCACCTGCATCACCATCGCGGGGGCCAACACCTTCCAGATCGGCAGCAGCGTGCAGCAGTACTCCGTGAGCACCGGCGGCGTTGTCTCCGTCACCAATCCGAGCAATCCCACCAGTGCCACCGCCGCCCGGCAGGCGACGATGAACGCCATCCTCGGCATCGACAACACCCACAGCAATCCCTACACCGCCAGCTACGCGAAGGCACTCAAAGGCACCATCGACGCCGGGGCGGGCCTCAGCAGCGCAATCAGTTCTTCCCAGATGTCCTCGTACTGGTCCACCATCAGCAACTGGAGCAAGACGGCAACGGCGCATCAGGTCGTCACCCCGAATGGCGGCTCCACCTTCACCTCCAGCCTCATCCAGCAGCTCAAGATGGTGGCGCAGATCATTGAGGGCAGCGCCCGCACATCCGGCGTGAGCAACGGCCTGGGCATGAAGCGCCAGATTTTCTTCGTCACCGTCGGCGGCTACGACACGCACACTGGCCAGACGAACAACCAGTCGGTCAATGGGGTGCCGGCCGTCACCAACGATGCCCAGGTCATCATCGGTTCCCATGCCAACCTGCTCGCTGAAGTCAGCCAGTCGATTTATTGGTTCATGCAGGCCATCAAGCAGATCGGCGTCACCCAGAGCAAGGCCAATTTCGTCAACAACGTGACCTGCTTCACCGCCAGCGACTTCGGGCGCACCTTCCCGAGCAACGGCCTCGGCAGCGACCATGGCTGGGGCAATCACCAGTTCGTCGTCGGCGGTGCCGTCAACGGTCAGCGCTCTTTCGGCACCTTCCCCACGCTCACCGTCGGCGGCCCCGATGACACGAGCACGGGTCGCTGGATTCCGACCACCTCGGTGGACCAGATCGCCGCCACCCTCGCCAAATGGTTTGGCATGGCCAGCACCGACATGCCGGAACTTCTGCCGAACCTCACCCGCTTCCCCGGCACCTACGGCGGCGGTTACCTCGGGTTCATGACGTGATCCCTGCGCCTCGCTGCAACATGCGTTTTCGCTGGTTTCCGGTCTTGGTTCTGGCCGCAGCATCCTTTCTCGCGAAGCCTCCGCCTTTGCGTGCGGATGTGCCGTTGCCAGCCTGTGTCCTGAGTCCGGGATCCGTCGCCGAAGCCTGGAATGTCATTCGCCTCGCGACGAGCAACGTTGGACGGCTCATCCATGAAGGCAGGCTCACCGAAGTGGCCGAGCAGGTCGCCCTGTGCAGCCCTTCCCTGCGCCTGCTCGCTCAGGCACCCGTCGCACCCGAGCAGCATGCGAGACTCAGCGAATTGACGGCTCAAGCTTTCCGCCACGTCAATTCCATCGCGCAATCCGGCATGGCGCAGAGCGGCAAGGACGCGGAGCGCTTCTTCGGCGATCTCCAGGCCGTGCTGCGCGATGCGGGCGCGCTCTTCGATCCGAAGCTCGTCTCCGGCGAGATTTACCAATGCCGCGCACATCCGGATTTCGTCCTGCCCGAGCCGGACAGCCGCTGCCGCAAGTGCAATGAACCGCTCGTCGTGCGGCGCATTCCCTACAGCTTCATCTACGTACAGCCTGGAGATGCCACGCTCAAGCTCGCCGCCGCCGCTCCGGCGGCACTGGCTGCGGGCAAGAAAGCAGAGGTCACGCTCAAGCTTGAGACCATCAAAGGCGCGCCGGTGAATCCGGCTGACTTATTGGTGATCCACTCTCAGCCCGTGCATGTGCTCATCGCCGATACGGCGCTCGGAGATTTTCACGCCACGCACGCCGTCCCTGCCGGCAGGCCGGGTGAGTTCGTGTTTTCGTTCGAACCCGCAGGTGCGGGACCGTACCGCGTCTGGGCCGACGTGGTGCCCGTTGCCACGGGACTCGAAGAACTGCCCTTCACCGACATCGGCGGCGCGTACGCGCCGAAGGAGGCGGCCGACAAGGCCGACACGCTCCTGGCCGATGCCGGCGGATTCCACTTCCAGATCGCCTTCGCCGGCGGCAATGGCAGCCAGGTCACCGCGCGGCAAATCCAGCTCATGCGCTTGAACGTCACCGATGCCTCCGGCCAGCCCGTCAGACGTCTTGAGCCATTCCTCAACGCCTTCGCCCACGTCACCGCCATCTACGACGACCACCGCACCGTCCTGCGCCTGCACCCTGCTGGCGGCGACATCCTGCGCGATGACGTGCGCGGCGGTCCCCTGCTCGGCTTCAAAATCTACCCGCCCCGCACCGGCTTCGTCCGCTTTTTCTGCCAGGTCCGCATCGACGGCCGCATCGTCACCGCGCCGTTCAGCGTGAATGTCACCGAGTGATCCTCGCCGGTTGCGCACACAGCATCGCCGGCTAGCATCCGGACGTGCTCCAGATCGTATTCAATGAAATCTCCGCCGCTGAACTCTCCCGCCTGCCCGTGCAGGTGCAGTTTCAGCTCCTCGAAGCCCTGAACATCCAGCCCGACGGCATCGACGATGAATCTCTGGCCGGGCGATTCGGCACGCTCGAGCGCCACGGCAAGAAGCTCTACCGCTGCCGCGCCGGCGAATACCGCATCTACTTCGCGGTGAACGACGGCATGGTCCGCATCCACCGCGTGGTCCACAAAAACACCTTCCAGGATTTTCTCGTCCGCAGCAATCTCGCCGGCGGAGAGGACGAGGTGCTGGCCCAGTCGAAGCACTTCTGGCAGCTCATCGACGAAGGCGCGAAGACGCTGAAGCTGGCGTGACGGATGGGGATTCAATTCAAGGAATCCTTCCCCATGCCTTCTTCCAACGTCATCGCCTCTGAATCCGCCCGCCTCGACGCCTTCCCCGTCGCGCGCGAGCATATCTTCATGGCACACGCAGGGGTGACCGTGCTGCCCCGTTGCGCGGCGCGGGCGATGCAGGAGTACATCGAGCATTCGTGCGTGCAGCACCAGGAGTTCGCGGATGCCTACCGCATGGTGAATGAGACGCGCAGGATCGCCGCTGATTTCATCGGGGCAAGGGCGTCCGAGATTTCGCTGCTGGGTCCCACGTCGCTCGGACTGAGCCTCGTGGCCAATGGCATCCCCTGGCAACCCGGCGACGAAGTCCTCTGCTATCACGACGACTACCCGGCCAATGTGTACCCGTGGATGGATCTGCGCCGGCGCGGCGTGAGCGTGCGCTTTCTCCAGCCGGAGAATCCGGGCGAGATTACTCCGGAGCTGATGGAGCGCTCGCTCTCCTCAAAGACGCGGCTCGTCGCGCTCGCGTCCTGCCATTTCTTCACCGGCTGCCGCATCGATGTGGATGCCATCGGCCGCCTGCTGCGCTCCCGCGGCGTCTTGTTCTGCCTCGATGCCATCCAGACGCTCGGCGCCTTCGAGACACGGGTGGACCACGTCGATTTCCTCTCCGCCGACGCGCACAAATGGCTGCTCGGCCCCATGGCCGCCGGCATCTTTTTCGTGCGCGAAGAGCATCACGAGCTGCTCCGGCCCACGCTTCTCGGCGCGTGGAATGTGAAGTCGCCCAACTTCGTGGCGCAGGACGAAGTGGTGTTTGAAAAAGGCGGCAGGCGCTATGAGCCGGGCGTGCTGAACATGGCAGGCATCCTCGGCATGAGGGCGTCCATGGAGATGCTCGCCCGGGCTGGGATCGCAAACATCAGCCGCCGCCTGCTGGAACTGAAGGCGCATCTCATCGCCCGCCTCGAGCCGCTCGGCTTTCACATCTTGCCCCCGGCATCAGGACCGCATGTTTCAGGCATCACCACCGTGTGGCGTGACGCGGATTCCAGTCCTCCGGTGGAGCGAGTCTTCGAGCACCTCGCCGCGAACAATGTGATCATCTCCCTGCGCCACAACCGGCAGGGGAAGGCCCATCTGCGCTTCAGCCCGCATTTCTACAACACGGAAGCCGAGGTCGATCGCGTGGCCGCCTTGATTTCCGAGGCCCCGCTCGGTTGAAAATCGGCTTGCGGATCGTCCGTCAAGAACGCACACCGGCTTACAGCAGCCGCGCCCCCGCCTCCGCGAGCGGGCTGCGCTCGCCCTTCACCAGCGGGATGTGCGCGGCGAAAGACTGCCCGCGCATACGCTGGCGCGTATAGACCAGCCCGTTGCTGCGGCTGTCAACGTAGGGGTTGTCGATCTGGCCGGGATCACCCACGAGCGCGAGCTTCGAACCGCGTGACATTCGGGTGACAACGGTTTTCGCCTCCAGAGGAGTGAGCTGCTGCGCTTCGTCGAGAATGAAAAAGCGATCCGGAATCGAGCGCCCACGAATGTAACAAAGCGCCTCGATTTCCAGCACTCCCTGCTGGATGAGCGGATCATATGGAGTGAGCGGCACACCGGCCACCCCGGTGGGCGCATCCGCCGTGAAGCGGTTCTTTTTCCGCGCCGGTCCTTGTCTGTCGTCCACGGGCCTGAGCAGCAGATCGAGCGCATCATAGATGGGCTGCAGCCACGGGCGCATCTTGTCCTGCAACGTTCCCGGCAGGAAACCCACCGTCTGCCCCATCGCCACGATGGGGCGGCTCACTGTCAGGCCCGCATAATCACGCGCCAGCACCTGATGCAGCGCAGCGGCCACGGCGAGCAGCGTCTTGCCCGTGCCGGCCTGGCCGTAGCAAGTGACGAGCGTGATCTCGGGACTGAGCAGCGCATCCAGCAGGCACTGCTGCCCCAGGTTCATCGGCTTGATCGCGCGTCCGCTCATGAGGCGGATGCACTCCGGCACATGCAGGCGGACAAACTCGCCGGCCGCGCCCAGCCGCGCGGGCATCGTGGCCTTCTCACCGGCCACGAGGAGCACGTACTCGTTCACCACGAGCCTGCGCGTGCGCTCCGCGGGCATCGCAAGGCGTCCGGAGCTGGCGTACCTCTGCAATTCATGCGGCGTCACCTCGATGCGGACGATGTCGTAGTTGGCCACTTCGCGCGGCTCCACCTTGTCGTGCAGGTAGTCCTCGCAGTCGATCGAGATCGCGCGCGCCTTGAGCTGCATGTTCAGGTCCTTGCTCACCAGGACCACCGGCCCGTCCAGCTTCTCCCTCAGCCACAGCGTGCAGGCGAGGATGCGGTGATCCGTCTTGTCCAGCGCCGGAAAAATCCGCATGAACTGCCGTAGCCCCGGCACGCGCTGTGCCTGATCCGGATCGTAGATCACCACGCGCACTGAACCGCCGCCCGGCGTGGGCACACCCTCGGTCACCGACGCTCCGCCGGCCTGAAAGAGCTTCATCAGCGCTCGGTGTACTTCGCGCGCATTCGCACCGCGCTCGCTCATCTCGTTCTTGAACCTGTCCAGTTCGCTGAGTACGTCCACCGGGATGCATACGTCGTGCTCGGCAAAGCGCTCGACGCAGGCAGGATCGTGCAGCAGCACGTTCGTATCGAGCACGAAGGTCTTCACCCCTGCCGCGGTCACACGCATACGACCCGGCGCGAGGCGGGGTCTGGACCGTTGTCTCTTCCCACCGGCAGCAGCGGAGGCCAGGGCTGCATCGGGGGACGGACTTAAAGCGGGGGCAACGCCCGAAGGATGATCGTCTCGGTCCATGTCATGCGAAGGATGGTTGCACGCTGCGCGCGTGCCGGAGCGGCAACCGCCCCCGCGTCAGCCTGGGGGATGTCGATTTATCCAAATTACCGCTTCGGAGTTTCAAACCGCTGGAGTGATGCACAATCGAATCAGAAAACGATTGTTTGGCAAGACATTCCATCTTTGGGTTCAAAATCACTGCACCGCAATGTGACAGAGCACAAAGAAACACACATCACCAACATGACACGCGCCACATTTCTCCTGTTCCTCCTGTCCCTGGCGTTCTCCCTCTGCGCCGCAGACTCGCCAAAGCTGCCGGCGAAGGAGAACTTCCATCTCTTTCTCCTCCTGGGTCAGTCAAACATGGCTGGCCGGGGAACGGTGGAAGAGCAGGACAAGACACCGCATCCGCGCGTGCTGATGCTCAGTAAATCCGGCGAATGGGTGCCGGCCATTGATCCGATGCACTTCGACAAACCCACGGCAGGTGTCGGACTCGGCAAGACGTTTGGCACCCTCATCGCCGAAGCCAATCCCGGCGTGACCATCGGCCTCATTCCCTGTGCGGTCGGCGGTTCTCCCATTGATGCATGGAAGCCCGGTGAGTTTTATCCGCCCACCAAAAGCCATCCGTGGGATGATGCGATGAAGCGTGCAGCTCTCGCGCTGCCGTCCGGAACACTGAAGGGCATCCTCTGGCATCAAGGCGAGGCCGATTCCACCGATGCGCTGGCACCCACCTACGAGGCAAAGCTGCACGATCTCATAGCACGCCTTCGCAAGGAGCTGAGCGCGCCCGATGTCCCCTTCATCGCCGGTCAGTTGGGCGTGTTTTCCGACGCGCCGTGGAACGAGCCCAAGAAAACCGTCGATGCCGCACATCGCGCCTTGTCGTCCAAAGTGCCGCACACCGCTTTCGTTTCAGCCGAGGGCCTGCATCATCGAGGTGACAAGGTTCACTTCGATTCGCCCTCTTATCGCGAATTGGGCAGACGTTACACCGAGGCATTCAAGAAGCTGAGCGGCTCGAAGTAGTCGCGTCATTTCATGACTGGCGCTCGTGCCGACAGACGCGAGGCAAGATGAACGCTTTTTCATCTGCCTTTCATCAAGCGTTCAGATTGCTCTCAGACAGGTGGTTCCATGAAACCGCTTCGTCTGCTTTCGATCTGCACATTCCTTTCGCTTCGGTTGCTCGCCGAGAATCCGAACACTCCCGCTGACTTCACCATCGACACGACGGTTGTCGCGCCAAACCCCGATCGCTACGGCGTGAACAACGCGATCAATGGCTTCGCGGACTTCAACAACAAGGTCGTCGATCCGGGCTTCGAGCCGTTTGTGATTCGGAAGAAGGGCACGGCGAATGGCGGTGGCGCGGACTACTTGGTGAACTCGTCCACGAGTGGCCCGACGACGAGCGTGTATGACATCCTCGCGGACGAGTTCTTCAAGGACGCGAGCATTCGGGTGTATCGACCAAACGCGAGCAATCAGATGACGCTCGTGCGCACGGGCACGGTTGAGCACTACTACAGCGGCTTCAATCGCATCATCAACAACCGCCTCACGAGCACGACCTTCCGTGATGGCGGGCTCGTCGCGGGCCGCACCTACTACTACGTGGTGCGCGCTTACGACTCGTCGGGCAATCAGTCGCAGAACTCGACTTCGGTGAGCGCCGTGGCGCTGGCGGGCAATGGCGTGGCGGAGGTGATCACGGGCACGGTGGCACAGTCGATCACGGATCAAGTCGCACCCGCGTCGCCAACGGGACTGAGCGCGACCGCGAATGCCGATGGAACGATCACGCTGACGTGGAATGCAAACAGCGAGACCGACCTGTATGGCTATTGGGTGTTTCGTTCGGAGACAGACCCAGCGTTGCACAATCGGATCTACATCAACGGCCCCGGTGCGGCGCTGGCGAGCGGCGACATCTACTTCCTGGAGATGAATCCCGTCAACGTGCCGATGGACAAGGTGAGCCCGCGCGTGCGCAGCTTCTTCGGTGGCAATGACTCATGGCGCGAGGTGGGCAATGGCGCAACGAAGCTGCGCGATGCGAGCACGAAGGCACCAGAGAACGGTGGTCGCACCAGCATGAAGCTCTCCGCATCGAGCGCGAACGAGGTGAGCGTGCGGCAGTTCCGGCTCGGTGCGCCGGACAGTTTCTACGGCTCGCTCGCTCCGAGCACGACCTATCGCGCGGAGGTGTGGCTGAAGCAGCAGAACGTCGCGAGCGGATCAGTCACGTTTCGTCTCACGGGTCCGTATTCGAGCATCGCGCACACATGGACGGGCGTGACGGGAGCGTGGCAGAAGTTCACGTATGAGTTCACCACGTCGGCGACGTATCCGGTGCAAAACCAAGGCACGGCGGAGATCGTGCTCGCCTTCACCGGACCGGGCGACGTGTGGATGGACAACTTCTATTTGTATGATCCCACGCAGCCCACCTTCGCGCCGCGAGCCGCAGCCGTGCAACAACTCGCCGACTACATGCCGGGCTGGTATCGCACGGATGCAGGACAAACCGACTCGAACTGGGGATCGTCGATGGAGGACTGGACGAACGACGACTCGCTCGCGCAGAATCAGTTCAACACCTTCGGCGGACGCTCGCGACCCGAGCAACCGTATCACCTGCCGTATGCGCTTCAGCGCGCGAAGGATGGCGGCGCGAACCCGTGGCTCATCGTCGGCAACTACTTCAACGAGCAGGAGTGGCTGAACCTCATCGAGTATCTCGCGGGTCCCGCAGGCACGCCGTATGGCGACAAGCGCATCGCGCAACGCGGCATCGCGACGCCGTGGACCGATGAGTTTCAGCGCATCCGTTTTGAGTATGGCAATGAGTTGTGGAACCCAACCTTCGAGTGGGGACTGAGCGGCACGCAGAGCGGACAGTTCGGCGAATACTTCTTCAACATCGCGCGCCAGAGTCCCTACTTCGCCGCCATCGCGAGCAAGGTGGACTTCACGCTCAATGGCCAGTTCGTCTCCGCTGCGACCAATGGCTACGCGGCGAGCGCGATGCAAGTGCCTGCCGCTGCCGGAGCGCCCGGACGCCTCGCGAACAGCGCCGACCTCGCATTCTACATCGGTGGCTGGGACGCAAACATCATCATCGGCGGCGGCATCGTCGCACCCAGCGGCTTCGCGGACTACCTCATGTATTCGGCCACTTACGGGAAGTATTGGTTCGATCAGCAGGCACAGATGCGTGACACGATCAACGCGCAGGGTCGCATCTTCAAACTGTGCAACTATGAGGCCGGACCCGGCTATGGCTTGCCCAGTGGCAACCTGCCTTACAACCCCGTCTCCGAAGCGTATGGCAAGTCGCTCGCCGCCGGTGTGGCCACGCTCGATTGCTTCCTCTACGGCACCTACAAGCGCATCGACCCGCAGTGCTACTTCACGCATCAGATGGGCACGAACTGGGCCTCGCACAGTTACCTGCATCAGGGCAATTATCCGTATGCGAGCTGGCTCGCGCTGCGCATGAGAAACCGCTACGTGAGCGGCGACATGATCGCCACGTCGATCAACACGGTGCCCACGCACGATCAGCCCGCATGGATTAATTCGACCAATGGAGGCATCGCCGCGCCTGCCGCGCCGAACACACCGTTTGTCTCATGCTATGCGTTCCGCGACGGCAGCAAGTATTCGGTCTTCGTGCTCTCGCGCAAATACAGCGGCGATACGCCTGTCACGCTGCGGCTGCCTTTCAATTCCATCACCAGCGGCACGCTCTACAAGCTCACCGGAACGCCCGAGGATCGTAACGATCAAGGCACCTACGTCACGCAGGAGCAGCAGCAAGCCGTGAACAACTTCGCGCAGACGTATGCCTTCACGCTGCCTGCGAGTTCCGCGTATCTCTTTGTCTTCCATGGCGCGACCATCGTCGCTGAATCGAATCCGACCTGCACGATCACGCAGGCGCTCGCACAGGCTGACCCGACTTCCACGCAGAGCATCTCGTTCAGCGTTCACTTCAGCCAGCCGATCACCGGCTTCACCGCGAGCGATGTCATCATCGGCGGCACCGCTGGCGCGACGACGGCGACGGTCACGGAAATCGCACCAAACCTTGGCACCGACTTCCAGGTCGATGTCGTCGGCATGACCAACAGCGGCACAGTCACGATTAATGTGCTCGCGAATGCCGCCTTCAACGCGAGTAGCCAGGGCAACCTCGCCGCGTCGATCATCGACAACAGCGTGCAGTTCAACATGGCGCCCTTCGTCGCTTACGATGACTTCAACCTCACGCCGCCGAATCCGCCCTTCCTCAACGGCATCACCACTGGCGCTGGCTTCGCCGCCGCATGGCAGCTCACGAACTTCAATGCCGCGACGTATGGCGACGGCTACAAGCTCGCGACCACAACGCCGCTCTCGTATCTGAATCTTCGCCGCACCGGCAGCTACATCGCTGGCGGGAAGAACTTCGATGTCGCCGCGCGCCTGCTCGATGTCGATACCACGTTCGCCTTCTACAAGGTCGGCGGCAGCTCGCCATCACTCATCGGTCGCAGCGGCACCACGCTGTGGGTGAGCGCGATGTTCCGCAAGGACACCGGCGACACGAATCGCCTGCTGCTCTTCACTTTGCCCAGCACGAGCAACGTCAGCATGGGCGGCAGCAATCTCGGCATCGGTTACGGCGGCGATGGCACACCCGCGCTCAACAACGGCACGCGCTACTGGTCACTCCAGGTGCGCAATGCCACCAACAACGGCTTTGATTATGTGCGCACCAACGTGCCCATCATCACCGGCCAAACCGCGCTGCTCGTGCTGAAATGCAGCTTTGGAGCAACGGATCGCTTCGATCTTTTCGTCAATCCCGCATCTCTCGGCAGCACCGCACCTGCCATCGCCGATGCCACCTGGACCACCACTGGCGCGACTGACATTAGCTTCCTCATGCTAGGCTACAGCGGCGGCACGAGCGGCGTGAGCCAATCGTCCATCGATGAACTCCGCTTCGGCCAAACCTTCGCCGACGTGACACCGACCTTCACACCGAGCGAGTCGTGGCGTCTCAACCACTTCGGCAGCGCCGCCAACAACGGCAACGCCTCCGACCTCGCCGACCCCGACGGCGACGGCATCCCCAACCTCCTCGAATATGCGCTCAATTCCCTGCCGAATAGCAATGCCAGCCGCGCCACTCCACTGCCTGCCACCACCTCCGTCAGCGGCCAAGACTACCTCACGCTGAACGTCCCCTGGAACACCACCGCAATCGACGTGACCTTCATCGTCGAAGTCTCCGACGACCTCACAACCTGGCACTCAGGCCCGGCTTACACGACCGTCGTCAGCGCAGGTGCTAACCTCGTGGTGCGCGACAACACACCGATCGGAGGCGCATCGAAGCGCTTCATCCGACTTGCCGTCACTCATTAATCATATCCGACTCATGAGCACACGACGTTCAGTCCTTGCATCAAGGCGGGGCATTCAGCGCGAGACGGCAATCCGCGAGGAACCGAAGTGGCTCACAAATCTCCAGATCACTCGCATAGAAGTGGCGGAGCGAGAGCAGGTGCGAATCATAGCTCACGAGATGACTGGCTGCGCCATTGATCGCACAGAGAAGAAACATCACGTCGTCAGGATCGACTGGGTAATGGCGGAAGTGGAAGACAGCCACCGTCACACATTCGCCGTGTCGCGCGAGCGAGTTGACGAAGGTCTGCACGTCTGCGGCGGGAATGCCCTTTTGCAACAGCTTCTCGGCATACTCAGCAAGGGTGTCGAGACTGAACAAAAACGTGAACTCACGACGCTGCCAGCGGTCGAGAATCTCCGCGTTGGGGCTGGTTGGATGCGTGCTGCGTTTGGCCGCGAGCACAACGTTTGTATCCAGAACAGCTCGCAATTGCCCTGCCATTTAGAGCTTTGCGGTGAGATCTTGGTGCTGCTGCTTCAGTGTTTCAAACGAAGCATCCCAATCAAAACCGGCTGTTTGATCTTGAGCAGCCTGACGCAGCGCCTGCTCGGCGATCGTCCGTGCCTCGGGGCTGTGACGCTGACGACGGAGCGATTCGAGCTTCGCTTCATGACGAAGGAACATCGCCACGCGAATACCCAGGTCGGGAATGCCCGCCACGTCCGCCTGCACGTCAGATGGAATGTCGAAGGTCATGGTCATGGCACAGATCATAACTGGCTGCGTCGGGCATCGCAAGCAGCACGGCATACCTTTCCACCACCCAGCCCGCCGCGCGGCACGCGTGGTTCCGCGTTGGCGGACACCTCGTGGCGTCGCGATCACCACCCCGTCGGCGGGCTGCGGTGGCGGGAGCTGACTCCTTGCTTGGCCTGATCTCATGTCGATGCTTCATTCCATCGCCGCCATGCGCATCCTCCTTGTCGAAGACCAGACGAAAATCTCCCGCTTCATCGAGCGCGGGCTTCGCGAGGAGAACTTCATCGTCGATTGCGAGGCCGATGGCGCGAGCGGACTGCAACGAGCGCTCGAGACGCCTTACGACCTCATCATTCTCGATGTGATGCTGCCGGAGAAAGACGGCTTCACCGTGCTGAGTGAGTTGCGCGCCAAAGGCTGTCGCGCGCGCATCCTCATGCTCACCGCACTCGACAGCGTGCGTGATCGCGTGCGCGGACTTGAAGGCGGCGCGGATGATTACCTCGGCAAACCCTTCGCCTTCGCTGAGCTGCTCGCGCGCGTGCGGGTGCTGCTGCGTCGTGACGCGACCGATACCAGCCAGTTGCTGCGTTTTGCCGACCTCGAACTCGACCTGCACGAGCGCAAAGTGAAGCGTGCCAGCCAGTCGATTTTCCTGTCCGTCAAAGAGTTCGCCGTGCTCGCTCATCTGCTTCGCAATGCGGGCCGCGTCATCACGCGCACGCAGCTCGCGCAAGCGGTGTGGGACGAGAACTTCGATCCCTTCAGCAATGTCATCGACGTGACGATCTACCATCTGCGCGAGAAGGTGGATCGCGGCTTCGCGACGCAGCTCATCCACACTGTGCGCGGCTCTGGCTACGTGCTGAAACAAACGCCATGAAGACGATCCGCGGCAAGCTGCTCATCACCCTCGGCCTCGTGCTCGCCGCTGCGCTCACGAGCGCGTCTGTGCTGACGTATGGCTTCTTCCGCAGCCGGCTCGACGACGACCTCGACTCGCACTTGAAGACTATTGCCTTCGCCGCGTCGCGTATCGCCGATCTTCGGCATGCGCAGGTGCAGACCTATCTCGAGCAAGGTCTCGATCTGAAGCCCGGCGGCGCGTTTGTCGTGCTGTTCGATCGCGATGGCAAACTCATCGATCACTCCACCGGATTCACCGAAGCACTGACACTCAGCGATGCCGTGCGTCAGTCATCTCCGGGGCGCAGCGAGGCCATGCTGGAAGAAGTGCGCACTCCGAGTGGCCGCGTGTTTCGCATCGCCACGTTCGCCCGCGTCGATTACCTCGACGGCGAGCGCAGTCTGCAATTCTTCGCCCAGGCCGGAATGCCACTGGATCGTCACCAGCTCAAACTCCGCCAGCTCACCATCTGGCTCGCGATCAGCGGCAGCGGCTTGTGGCTCATCGCGATGTTCATTGCCTGGCTGTTGATGAATCGCTGGTTGCACTCACTTACGACTTTGAGTCATGCCGCGAAGCAGATGACCGAGTCAAAACAGACACGTCAGCGCCTGCACGTCGATCCCCGCGATGCGGAGATCGCCAGTCTGTCGCAATCCATCAATCAGCTACTCGACCACCTCGACAGCGCCTACAGCACCCAGCAGCGTTTCGTCGCCGACGCCTCTCACGAACTGCGCACACCGCTGACAATTCTCCGCGGCGAGATCGAAGTCGCGCTGCGCAAGCCGCGCTCGGCGGACGAATACCGTGAGGTGCTGCAGAGTAATAAAGAAGAGATCGAGGCGCTGTCGCGACTCACTGACAATCTGCTTACGCTCGCACGTGCCGATGCCGGGCAAATTGCACTGCATCGAGAGGATATTGATTTGGTTGAACTCGTTCGCGATGTCAGCGTGCGACTTCAACCGGCGGCGGAGAAGCGTGGCGTGGGCATCGAGATCGAGGCGGAAGGCGACACACAGCTTTCCTGTGATCGCCTGCAAATCGAGCGCGTGGTTTTCAATCTCATCGACAATGCCGTCTCGTTTTCCCCGGCTGGCGAGTCCGTGAGTGTGGTGATCGGCGGAGTCGAAGGCGCGATTCGATTGGAAGTGAGGGATTCAGGGCCGGGAATTCAGGCCGACCATCTGCCGCACCTGTTTGATCGCTTTTACCGTGCCGATCAGTCGCGTTCGCGTGAGCACGAGGGGGCCGGGCTTGGACTGGCGATTGTGAAGGCCTTCGTCGAGGCAGATGGAGGCAGCGTGGAGGTGTACAGCGAGTTTGGCCGGGGCAGCGCTTTCGTCGTTCGGTTTCCGAGAAGGTAGGGACGAAATGGACGGAAGGTACCGCGCCCGATGGGCGTTCGGGACTCAGTTGGTCTCGACGGGCGCAATCTGTTCCGGCGTCACGCGGCCGCCGGGAAGCTCCATGATCTTGATGTTGCGGAAGTGGATCTCGGCACCCTCGGATTCGAGGCAAAGATAGCCTTTGCGAACGGTCGATTCGCGCACGCCATTGACGAACTTGCCATTGATCGAATGCTTGATCGTGCCGTCCACGCACACCACGTCGTAGGTGTTCCATTCGCCTTTGCCCTTGCAGCGCATCTCATATGACATGCTGCGCTTTCCTCGAGGATTGTCGGGTATGCATTCGAGGCCGTTTGCGCCGAAGAGTTCGCCGGAGACGTAGCCGGGGTGGTTGGGCTGACCATCTTTCGTGGGGTGTAGTTTCGGCCACTCGAGTTCCAACATCTGTACCTCCATGCCTTTCGGCAGGGGCTTGCCCGGCGAACCTCGTCCTTCGCTCCAGACGAAGACGCCGCTGTTGCCGCCCGCTTCCATGTGCATCCACTCGATGTGCAGGATGAAGTTCTCATATTGCTTGTCGCTGCGCATCACGCCGGTCGGCTTGCCGCTGCACACGAGCAGACCATCCTTCACGGTCCACGTTTCTTTGCTCGTGTTCACATCCACCCAGCCGGAGAGGTCCTTGCCGTTGAAGAGATCCACCCACTGCGGCACGTCGCCGGCGAGAATGGCACTGCTGAAGATGAAGGAGAGAAGGAATGGTTTCATGGTGTGACTCTCACTGCGCGTCCTGCGCGTGCATCTTTCACGAGTTCGCCATCGCGCACGACAAAGGTGCCATTCACGATCACCTGCGCAATGCCAGCAGAAGGCGTGGTGGGCGCTTCAAAGGTCGCGCGATCGATGATCTTCGCAGGATCGAAGACCGTGATGTCAGCGTCGGCACCGACGGCGATGCGGCCTTTGTGTTTCATCATCGGCACGTGCGCTTCGAGGCGTTTCGCGGGCAGGATGGTCATCTTCGCCAATGCATCCATCAGCGGCAGCAGCTTCTTCTCGCGCGAGTAGTGTCCGAGCACGCGGGCAAATGTGCCTGCGCCGCGCGGATGCCCTTTGCCGTCGATGAACGGCACACCGTCGCTGGCGATCATCACACCGGGATGCGCGATGGCCTTCTCCACATTCGCATCCTTCATCATGTAGATGATCACCCAGCCGCCTTCTTTGCGATACTCCTCAAACGTCTTCTGTGTCAGCCGCTCACCGGTCGCCGCCCAGGCAAGGTCGCCGTAACTGATCTTGAGATTGTCCTGCCAGCCGGGATTGAACATCGCGGACTCCAGCATCGTCGATGCCGCCGTGTAGGGATAGACCTCCGTCGTGAGGTCCAAGCCTGACGCCTTGCTCGCATCAATGAGCTTCAATACCTCGTCCATGTCGCCGATCGCACTGCTGCCGATGTGGACGATGTGCAATGCAGCGCCCGTCTTCTTCGCCGTGTCGATCGCTTCGCGAATCGCCGCGATGCCAAACGCGCGCGTATGCACGAAGACAGGCACCTTGCGCTCCGCTGCGATGCGGAACATCGCTTCGATCTCGGCGGGCTCTGCGGCAGGCGTGTAGTTGATGCCAAAGCCGACACCGAGTGCGCCTTCATCCAGCCCCTGACGGATCGCCTTGCTCATCAGCTCCAATTCTTTGTCCGTCGCGGGTTTGTTCGCACCATCGGGATTCGCGCCGAGCCCTGTGAGCTTCACGCGATTCACGGCCCAGTGCCCGATCTCCACTCCTGGATGAAACGCGGCAAACCTCGCCGTGATGTGCCCGACCGTGGCTCCGTAGTGAATCGGAGCCTGGCCTTCCATCGTCCGATACCACGCCGCCACGGGATACACGCCCGTCTCCAAGTCGAGCGCCGTGGTCACACCATCGCGGGCTTTGATTTGCAGATCACCCGTCGTCTGACCGTGAGCGTGGATGTCGATGAAGCCCGGCGAAACAACATAGCCGGAGGCATCCAGCGTTTGTTTGCCAGCCAGCGGCGCTTCCGAGATCATGGCGATCCTGCCGTCTTTGATGCCGAGATGCCGCACCGCATCCAGACTCGTTGCCGGGTCCATGACACGACCATTGTTGATCACGAGATCAAACGTGTCCTCTGCGGGAAGCCAGCAGGTAGTGAAGCTGGCAAACATCAAAGCAAGAAGGTGACGGCGAGGCATGCGGCAGATCCAGAGCACAAACGCACCTTTGTCACGGAATTCCTTCACAACAATGCCATCGAACGCCACGGCTCCCGCGACGTCATGCTCTCCAATGACACCTACAACGGTGCGACATGATCCAAAACAAGGCCCGCTCTCCGGTGCGCGCGCCTCCCACCGATCTCTGCCTGCCGCCCGATCGATGCATCCTCATGACCGTCGGCAGCAGCCTTGGCGGGCAGGCCAGATTCATTTCGTCAGCGCTTCCCATCTGTTGCTAACGCAAAAGACCACGAATGCGGCCACCCGAGTGGCGCTTCAATTAAGAATGCACGAGCGCTCACGTTCCGTTACGCGAAACGGTCGAAGGAGCACCCCGAGTGGAATGTCCACCGCGATTCGCTGGTGTTTGATGCGCTGACGCGGTAACGGAACCCCTCATACCACCAATTCTTTGATCACAGTACCACCGTCCGCAACGATCGGACGCGGCCGGCCCTGCGGATCAATCCATGCGCTGGTCTGCGGAATGCCGAGGTGATGGAAAACCGTGGCCGCGAGATCGCCGGGCGCGACGCGGCGGCTTTCGATGTCGTAGCCTTTTCTGTCCGTGCTGCCGATGACCTGGCCGTGATTCATGCCGCCACCGGCGACGACCATCGACATCACCCGGGCCCAATGGCCGCGTCCAGCCGTTTTGCCAATGACGGGATCGCGCCCGAACTCGCCGAGCATGAGAATGAGCGTGCTGTCGAGCAGGCCGCGATCTTCGAGATCGGTGACGATGGCGTGAAGCGTGCGGTCCACGCTCGGCAGCAGAGGCGTGAGACCTTTCTTGATGCCGCCCCACTTCACTTCATCGCCGTGATGATCGAAGTAGCCCCACGCGCCGCTCACGGTGACGAACGTCGAGCCGGCCTCGATGAGCCGTCGCGCGAGCAGGGCCTTTTCACCGAGACTGTCGCGACCGTAGCGATCGCGCATGGCAGGTGTTTCCTCATCGAGATTGAAGGCACGCTGCGCCGCGCCGGTCATGAGCACGTCGTAGGCTTGTTGGGTGAATTGATCCGCCGATGCGATCGCTTCGTTCCCGCCGATGCCGCGTTTCCATTGATCCAGCTGATCCATGAGCGCACGGCGGTCACCGAGCCGCTCGATGGAAAGCCCATCGACGAGCTTCAGCCTGCCAGCCATGTCCTTGCCGCTCACGGGACTGAACGCATTGCCCATATGACCCGCGCCCCACACATCGGAGACGAGCGAGTCAGCCAGCGCCACATACCCAGGAATGCCGGGCGCATTGGCCCCGCGAAACTTCGCGGCGATCGACCCCATCGACGGCCAGCCAGCGCCGTCGCGACCGTCGTTCGTGCGGCGCGCAAGCGGATTGCACGCCTGCATGGTGATCGGCGTGTGATCGCTCGCGCTGCAATCGACCGAGCGGATGAGCGTGAGCTTGTCCATGATCTTCGCCGTCAGCGGCAGGTGCTCGCACACATGAATGCCCGGCACTTTTGTCGCGATATGGCCGAAGGGTCCGCGAATCTCGCTCGGCGCATCGGGCTTCGGATCCCACATGTCGATGTGGCTCGGACCTCCCGAGAGCCAGAAGAGCAGGACATTCGTCTTCCGCGTCGGTTTGCCTGCCGCACCGGCGAGCGCCTGCTGCTGGAAGAGCGAAGGCAATGAAAGGCCTGCCAATCCAGCGAGACCTGTCTGGAGAAACCCTCGCCGCGTCGAGCCGATGCGGATGGAGTCTCCGCGAACAGGACTGAATGCCTGCGTGATGCTGGTCGGTCGGGATGAAGGCGTCGTCATGATCGTTGGCGTGGCGTCGATGAATGGAAACCAATACGCCGCGTGCTGGCGGCCCTTGCGATGGCGGGCAAATCCCTGCGCTGCTACTTTGCCGGAGCAAACAACGCCTGCACGGCCTGCAGCGTGCGATCTACCAGCATCTGGCCGCCTTCGGGGCCGACCTTGTTCACATGCGGCAGGCCGCTGTAGCTGCCGCCCTGAATCGCGAGCGCCGTCGGCAGATACATGCCGCAGCCGTTCGTGAGTTGGATCACAAACATCTGCTGCGCGGGGCTGCGTGCTTTCATTTGAATGCCCCAGTCGAGATAGAGCTCGAAGGTGTTCGTCGCGATCGCGACATCGCCGATGCGCAGTGCGTGCAGTTCCATTTCATAAGGCGGCAGCCTGTCCGCCTCCTCGTAGCGTTTTACGATGCCGCGCTCGAGCGCCAGCATCGTTGTCACGCGATTGTCCGGCTTCTCGATGGCGCTGTATTGGGCGATGTTCGTCTTCGCCTCCTGGTACTCGCGCTCGAGAATCTTGCGCGCCGGCAGCGCGAGGCCCTCGATGGTGTGGCCGAACGCCGCATCCATGCGGATGTCCGCCTTAGCCGCATCCAGTGTGTCGGCGACGGCATTGCAGATGCGACGCCCCAGCTCCTGCTGCCGTGTGAGACCGCGCAGCTTGATCATCCTCTCTTCGGCGTCTTTGCGATACTGCGGATGCGGCGACTGATCACCGGCCGCGCTGCACCAGCCGAGCACCGTGAGATCGGGCAGAGTTAGCTTTGCCTTCAATTGCTCCCGGGCGTCATGCCAGAAGTCGGCGTTCAATGTACGGCGGCTCTCCACTTCCTGCGAAGGGCAGGCGATGTTGACCGCCACGGCCTGCAGTTGCTTGTCCGCGCTCCAGAAAAACAGCGCCTCCACTCCCGAGTCCGATCCCGCTTCGAGATGACGGAAGCGCGCATCGCTCGTCTTGCCATACATCTGCGCGTGGCCGTCGGCGTAGATCGAGCGGCGGTTCTCACCGATCTGCGCGAATCCGAGCGTCCAGCTCACGCCGCCGGGCTTCCGATTCTTCCAGGCACTCACCGAGGCATGGCAGAGTCGCTCTACGAAGAAAGCGGTGTACTCCGCCGGCTGCATCACGCCTTCCTTCGGGATCGGATACGTGATCAGCGTCTCCTCCTGAATCTCCGAAGTCACCGGCGCGGTGTGCGTGTGCGTGGCGGAGACAATGACTTTGCGCACGTCGAAGTCCGGGATCTGCGGCTTCAGTGCGTTCCGAAACTGTGTCAGCACCGACTGATGAATCGCCACCAAGTCGCACGAGATGAAGATGCACTGATCTCCCGGCTTGCCAGCTTCCACCGATTCGATGGCAACGGCGGACACCATCACCGGCGCCTCGACCTTCTCCGAGATGCGCGTGCCGAACTGGCCGGCGAGTGCGACGGGCTTGTCCGGCGTGATGCTGACCGTGGAAGCACCGATGCGCAGTTCGGTGGCTTGCAGAGCGCCCGATCCAGCGAACAGGCAGACCATTAGACGGGAGAGTGGTTTCATGGAGTTGATGGCGGGTTTGCAGGCGACTTTTTTTCCAGTTCGGTGGCGAATCCGCGAATCGTGTTGCCTTTGACTTCGATATCCTTAGTCTCGGCACCCTGCCGCACGGCGACGCGCTTCGCCGTCCCGCGCTTGTCCTCGATCGTGTTGCCGATGATGCGGATGCCTTCGGTGCCGCCCTGGATGTCGATCGCGGCACCGGTTTCGGGGCCGTTGTTCGTGAGCGTGTTTGCCTCGATGCGATTGCGATGACCGGCGAAGTCTGCGCCGCGCTCGGGTCGGAAGAGCACGCCGGCCTCCCTGCTGTTCGTGATCGTGTTGCGACGGACGATGTTGTCCGTGTCGTGATGACCGATGGAGACGCCCACCTTGTTGCCCTCGATCTGATTTCGTTCCGCGACGCCGTTCTTCACGCCCCAGCAAAAGAAGAGGCCGATGTTGTTGTCACGCAGGACATTGTCACGCATCACGGGCCGCTGTGAGCCGGAGCCGGGATGCAGTCCCAGGCCGGAGTGGCCTTCGCTGATGCACTTCTCGACCGTTACGTCGTGGCATATCTGCCAACTGATGCCGTCGCCGTGATTGTTCTTCGCGTGGATGCGGCGAATCGTGATGTCTTTGCAGTCCTGGAGGAAGATGCAGCCGGCGTAGTTGCCATCGAGTTCGTCGTTGTGCTCGCGATTGCCGTCGAGAACGAGGTCTTCGATCACCACGTCCTCGATGAACTCGCCGCTGAGCAGCGGGAAGAGCGTGGACACCGTGCCGTTGTTCAGCCGCCAAACGTTCTCGCGCAGCGCCTTGTCGAGCTTGAAGCGATTCCCCGTCCGCGCGACGAGCGTGCGTTTGATCACCTGCTGAACGCCGGTCTTTGGATCCTTCGTGCGGAGGCAAACGCCGTCGCCGATGCGGAACTCCTTGTCGTTTGCGAGCGTGATCTCCTGATCGAACCAGTCGCTGTCGGCCGCGAGGGTCGTCGTCGCGCTTGGGTCCTTGATGATGACCGTCTTCTCGCCCGCGCCGACAAGCCGCACATGCGATGCGAGAAAGACCGCATTCCTCAGCCGATAGGTGCCAGGCAGAATCTGCACCGTGCCGCCGCCGAAGCGCACAACGTAATCGACGCCGGCCTGCAAGGTCCTGTCCGTGCTGCCGCGAATATCCGCGTCCTCGCCGGGGCCGACTTTGATCGTGAGCCGCTGTTTCCAATTCGGCTGCACCACCGTGTCACCCGAAGTTTGACGCGGCGGCGCACCTTCCGCGAGAAGACCAGTCGGAAGCGCAAGAAGGCTGAGCAGGACGAGCTTTTTCATGCGCACAATACGCCGCACAGGGCGCGCGTCGTTCGGAGCCGCCGGCAACTCCCTCCAAACAATCTGACGACGTGGAAGCGCGCTCCTATTTCACCGGTTCTGGCGCGCGCCAGTCTTCACGCATCTTCACGGCCAGCTTTTCCACTGTGTCCGCGTGCTCGACAGCCACGTTTTGCCGCTCGGCGGGATCGGTGTCGAGATTGAAGAGCTGCACTTCAAGCGGCTTTGCGGCGGCTTTCTTCGCCGCACCGCCGGTCGCTCCGGTGTTGAGGTGGACGAGCTTCCACGGCCAATGGAGCACGGAGCGCTTGCCGCCTTGTTCGTCGAAGTTCCAGAACAGATGGTCGTGCTGTTTCTGTGTGCCGATGCCAAGGAACGTGGGCACCATGGAGATGCCGTCGGTTGGCTTGTCGAGCACGGCGCCCGCCAGTTCCGCAAAGGTGGGCAGCATGTCCTGAAACCCGCTGACGTGGTCGCTCACGCCACCGGCTTTGATCCTGCCGGGCCACCACGCGATCATTGGCACGCGCACGCCGCCCTCGGTGAGATCGCGCTTGATGCCGTTCAGCGCGCCGGACGACTGGAAGAAGTCCGCCTTGTGGCCGCCTTCCTGGTGCGGGCCGTTGTCGCTGGAGAAAATGACCAGGGTGTTCTGGTCCGCACCGCGTGCTTTGAGCACGGCGAGCAGCGAGGCCACCTCGCGGTCGATGAAGCGCATGAAGAAGGCGAAGCCCTTCTCCGCGGGCGGCCAGTCCTTTTCTTCGAAGGGTCCGTAGTCTGGCGACTCCATGCCATGGCCGAGCGGCGAGTCCGCCTTCGCCTCATTGTTCGCGTGGGGAAGATTCAGCGCGTAGTAGAGGAAAAACGGCGTGCCTTTCCGCGCAGCGTGTGCGTCCACCAGCTTGCGCGCTTCGATGCCCAGCAGCCCGGGCGCCCATTGCACGCGGCCGTCGGCTGCCGCCACACCGGTGCCCTTGATCTCATCATTGCCTTTGCCGAAGGCCGATCCCGGGATTTGCTCGTTCTTCAATTCAGCGATCTGGCCGTTTTTCACGAGGAAAGGTGGGAAGCAATTGTGCGCGTGACTGGTCTCGACATAACCGTAGAAGAAGTCGAAGCCTTTCTTTCGAGGGTCATCCAGCGGCAGCGGCTTGCCCAGGCCGTACTTGCCCACCGCCAGCGTCGCATAGCCGGCTGACTTGAGCATCCCAGGCAAGGTGAGATCGCCATCCGGTATGGATCCCATGCCATTGCCGCGTACGCGGCAGTGCCCGGTGTGCAGCCCGGTCATCAGCACGCAGCGCGACGGCGCGCACACCGTGCAGCCCGCGTAGTGGCGGGTGAAGCGCAAGCCCTCCGCCGCCATGCGGTCGATGCCTGGAGTGGCCAGCGTTTTCTGCCCGTAGCAGCCCAGATCGCCGTAGCCCATGTCATCGGCGAGGATGTAGATGATGTTCGGTCTCTCAGCCGCGCGCGCGGGCGATGAGACGAGCAAGAGCGACAGGAATGCGAGGAAAGGTAAAAGCTTCATCACGCTGACGCAGACGAAGTGGCGGCGGATAATTTTTCATCGGTGCCACACGAAGCCTGGCAGGTGCAGATCGAGGAGTTCACGGCAGCAGAGTGACCGTGCGACGCGTTTGACCACACGCGTCGCACGGTGACGCCGCTGCTTTTCGCCAATGCCGCGCCAAATCGCGCCTCGATCACTTTCCGCTCACATCGAAGCAGAAAAGCAGTTCCTGATCGCGCAGGTAGAGTTTTCCATTGGCGACGACGGGATGGGTCCAGACCATGCCTTTGGGATTCCGCTGCGTGGTCTGCGGCGTGAGCGTGAAGCGACCGTGTTCCTTCCAGCCTGCCGGCGAGGCGTCGATGAGGGCGGCGGTTCCAGTTTTCTCTTCGAGCAGATAGAGCTGGCCGTCAGCGTAGTGGATCGCGCCTTTGCCGAGGGCCTTCTGCTCCTGCCACTTCACGGCACCGGTCTTGAAATCGAGGCAAGTCCAGCCGCCTTTGTTCGAGTGGCCGTAGAGATGACCATCGACGAGCACCACGCCGCCGTGATGGTTCTCCATGGCTGGATTCATGTCGGGGTTCAGGTCCTCGGCCTTGTTGCCCGAGCCGATCTTCACGAGCTTGGCACCGACATTGTATCCCGCGCAGACGAAGACATGACCGTCGTTGAAAATCGGGGTGGGGATGACGGCGGTCTTGCCAGGGAACGGAACCTTCCAGAGGAGCGACCCGTCCTTCGCGTTCACCGCACCGACGCTCTGCATTGTGAGCTGGATGAACTGACGCGCGCCGTTGAGATCGACGGCGATGATGGAGGAATACTGCGCAGGATCCGTCCAGTCGGCGCTCTGCCAGACTTTTTTCCCGCTGACCTTGTCAAAGGCGGCGATGGCCCCCTGCGCGCCGCCGGGGGTGCAAACGACGAGGTTACCCTCAACGAGCGGGCTCTCGGTGTACCCCCAGCCGGGCACCTTGCCACCGGCATCCTCCATCGTGGTCTTCCAAACGAGCTTCCCGTCCGCTGTATTGAAACAGGAGAGCTGTCCCTTGCCGCTCAAGGTGTACACCTTGCCGCCGGCCACGGTGGGCGTACTGCGCGGACCATCGCCCCAGCCATTGGTGAGGAGTGCACCAGCTTCAGCGCTCCATTTCTCCTTGCCGGTGTTCGCATCGATAGCGACGACGTATTCGACGGCATCACGCGCGCCGAGGGTGTAAAGGGTACCGCCGACGATGGAGCAGCCGGAGTAGCCTAGGCCGGCGTCCTTGTTCGTCCATACGAGCTTCGGACCGCCCTCGGGCCACTGCTTGAGCAGGCCGGTGTCGCCGGAGTGATCGTCGCGATTCGGCCCGCGCCATTGCGGCCAGTCGGCGGAGACGAGATGAGACAAAGGAAACGCCACTGCAACGGCGAGAAGGAGTACTGGATTGGATTTCATGGCTGGGCGGGCATTGGAAAAATGTTTTCGGAAAACACAAACGCCATTCATCCCGATTCATCGCAACAAAGCGAGCAAAAAACCCCGGCGAAATCGAGGCTGCCAACGAGACCACCTCTGATCGCTCGCTAGCGAGAATGTCCAGGCAAGTCGTCATGGTGTCCGATCCTCGGCTCTATGCCTGTCCCTCGTGTCCTGAGATCGCGTGCCGCGGCTGCGCCAAAGCACTCGTTGCGCTCGCCCCTGCTATTTTCCAAACAACCGCCGAAGCCAGCTCTTGCGCTCTGGCTCGGGAGCGGGTGGTGGCGCGGGCGGCGGCACCGTCTTCTTAGGCGCGGCGGCGACAACGGGGCGTGGATCGGGCTTCGGGCCTTCGATGGTGACGGTCATTCCTTTGGTGATTTGTTTGGCGAGGCGCACCACGTCCCAATTCGCCGTCCTCATGCAGCCGTGACTGGCGCTCCGGCCGATGGTCTGCGGTGAATTGGTGCCGTGGATGCCGATGCCGGGACGGCTCAGTCCGATCCACATCACGCCCACGGGATTGTTCGGACCGATGGGCAATTCGTAGAAGTCTCCGCTGCGCACGCCGTACTCCAGCACGCTGTGATCCCAGCGGAAAGTCGGAAGCTGGGAAATGCCGAGGATACGGTACGTGCCCGGCGGAGTGGCAAGATGGCCGCTGCCCGGAGTGATGGGCAGGCTGGCCAGCAGCTTCTCTCCATCCCACACGCCCAACAACTTCTCGCGGGTGTCGATCTTGATCACGCGCGCCTGGTATTCAGGAATCTCAGGCAAGCTGGCGATCTCGACGAGGTCCTCGATCACGAACGGCTGCACGGCCGGCACCTTCACCTCGTCGCCAGGCTTGAGCGCGCTCATCTTCAGCGGCCGGTTGATGAAGACGAGGAACTCGGGCGAGCAATGAAATCGCTCGGTGAGAAACTCCAGCACCGAGTCATATGGCAGGAACTTCTTTTTGCTCTGCTCGGAGGGCCGTGACGGCAGGTCGCCCACGAACTTGAGATCCTCCTGCCGGATGGTGTAGGTCGAGTATGTCTCCGCCACGCTGGACAAATCGAGCGTGTGCGAGGCCAGGTCGGTTTCGGGCAGGCCGTGTGCGCTTTGATATCGCTTCAGGGCCTTGGTTGTGAATTCCCCGGGGCGGCCATCCACTTTACCCGGACCGAAGAGCTGCGAGTCCAGGAAAATCTGCAGGCGCAGGATGTCCTCGACCGGTTCCGGTGCCTTGGGCAGCGGATTCGGGATCGCACCCGAAACGGAAGCGAGCGAGACAACTAGGAACGAAATGCCATGGATGAACTGGGTCTTCATGAGGGTCGGACGACCGGGACTACAAGCCTCTTAGCGAATGCGGGCAAGTGGTTTCCTGCCGCAAAACGGATGTGCCGTCGGATCGACGCAGAGCGCATCCGTTGCCTATTCAAACACATTTCGCCGCAGGTCGCGAAGGGCAAACAGGCCCACGCCGGCCTCCATGCCTCGCATCCGCCGTGCACCATCTTCTCTCTTCGGGCCAAATCGGTGCCGCAGCGCCGTGAACACGCCATCGACAAACGCCCGGCCGCCGATGACCGCTCCGTCCGTGAAGTAACGCACGCGACACCGCAGCAGCTCGTGCGCCGGCAGCTTCCCGCCCCGCGCCAGTTCTTTCGCTGCTTTCTTCCGGTCCAGCCCGCGCTTCTTCATCGTGCCGTCTTTGTTCGTGCTCGTGGTCACTCCCCAGGTGAAGAGCAATTGCCGGTACTCTGCTGCTGCTTGATTGGCCGCGACCTTCCTTCCCCGCTGCGCCTCCACTGCCGTCGCGATCCCCTCCTTTGCCACCTTGATCCCCGCCGCCGCCTCTGCATACCCGCACCAGCGGTAGTCCTTTGGGTCTTCCACGACGCCGGCGCGCACTGGATTAAGATCGATGTAGGCCGCCATCATCGCGATCGGATTGCCAGTGCCCTCCACCAGCACGCTGCGGAAGCGGTCCTCCCACAGCGTGCCTTTGCGCCCGTGCTCCTTGTTGAACCATTGTGTGAAGACCTGCTTCAGCGTCTTCATGAACTGGCTCACGTCCCACATCCGTCCCAGCCAGCCGTCGATGATCGCCTGCGCCGCCGCGTGCGCCCCGGCCCTGCGCAACTCCTCCAGTTCCAAGCGCACCAGATGCGCCCGTGTCTTGCCACAACTGCGTGCAATGATCCCCAGCAGTTCCGCCTCGGTGGGCAGCTTCTCCGGCCTGCGCGGCACCTCGACCAGAACGTGGAAATGGTTCGACATCACGCAGAAGGTCACCACGCGCAGCCCGCAGAGGCGCTCATACATGCGCATGAAGTGGACGAACATCTCCCGCTCCTTGTCCTTGAGGACGAAGTCACGGTTCACGACCCGCGAGATGCAGTGGTAATAGGCGACGGCATGATGCCGCGGAGCCTTGAGTCTGGGCTGACGCATGGTCCGAAAATGGCAGGCTCGGCAGCGAACGCAAGTTGAGTTTTACAAAGGGACAGACCATTTATTAATTATCGTTTTTGTTTCTTGGCTGGTCGTTGTTGGTCACTCACCGGATGCGATCACCACGCGGAAGCCGACGCCGTTCATCTGCCGGGTGGGCACAGCGTGCTCGCGGCCGTCGAGGCGGAGCGCGAGGGCGGAACTTTGATTCCACGCGCCGCCGCGGATGGCTTTGTCGGGCTGCAAGTTGTTCCATGCGTCAAGGCACCACTCGCTGACGTTGCCGCCGAGGTCGTGGATGCCGAGTTCATTGGCGGGAAAAGCTCCCACCGGCGCAGTGCGCGGCCATGGATCACGATGTTTGAGCACCGGTTTTGCGAAGGCCGGCACCACGTCGTCCGCCTCGCGTCCGGCAAAGTTTGCCGGGAAGGAGTCTGCTGGCGGCGGCCAACTCCGGCCCCACGGGTAGGGCGCGTGCTCCATCGGGCCGAGCTTCGCGTGGCGCGCCTCTGGAGTCACGCCTGATTCGGGCGGCAGACCGGCTGCGGCGCTCCATTCGAGATCGCCCGGCAGTCGGTAACGCATGTTCAATGGCAGCCGGCCGCTGCCGTGTTCGGTCTTCGTCAGCCACGAGCAAAATTGGTCCGCCCGCAGCCAGCTCACGCTGCTCACCGGGTGCGATGGCGCGGCTTCGCCGTCGGGATGCTCCCATCCACGTTCGCTCTCCAGTCCTGGCTGCGCGGCGGCGAAGGCAGCAAAATCCAGCCGCCGCGTTTCCCAGATGGAAAACAGCACCTTCGTCCCCGGCACGGGCACAAACTGCATGCCGAGGCTGTTGATCCACGGATGATCCTTTGACGCGGCGGACGGTGATGCCACGGCCTCCGGAGTCTCGCCCAGCCCGCGATCCTGCCCGGAGCGGAGAACCGCGCCGCCGATGATGGCGATCAATAACACGGAGGCGATCACCAACGCCGCGCCGCCCCAAGGCCGGGCATGCCAGGCGGATTCAAGTTCACGCGCGAGCTGCGCTACGGAGGCCGGGCGGCGCGCCGGATCTTCGCTCAAGCATCGGGCGATGAGCCGGTCCACCGCGCGCGGAACCTTGGCGATGTCCGATGCCGGCTGGTAATTGCCAATCGGCACGCGATCTGTGAGTATTTCGTGCAGCAGCACGCCTAGCGAGAAGATGTCCGAGCGCTCGTCCACGGTACCCGGGCCGCGTCTGACCTCGGGCGCTATGTAATATGGCGTGCCAAACACGTCCGCACTTTGGGTGAGTGTAAGCTGCGGCGATGCGCCATCGCGCACCAGCTTAGCCAGGGAGAAATCACCCACCCTCACATGGCCTTGTGCATCGAGCAGAATGTTTGCCGGCTTGATGTCGCGGTGGACGATGCCGCGGGCGTGCGCATCGCCGATGGCTGCGAGCACTTCGCGGTAAAGGCGCAGCGCCTCGTCCGGTGGCAGCGGACCTTGCTGCAGCCGGCGCGCCAGGTCACCGCCTGCCGCGAATTCGGTAACGAGATACAATCGTCCTTCGAGCGTGACCCCCGAGTCCAGCACCCGCAGCACATGCGGGTGATCGAGCGCCGCCAGCGCATGCGCCTCGCGTGCAAAGCGGTCGGCGATCTCCTCCACCTCCGCCATCTGAGCAGGCAGCAGTTTCACCGCTGCCACGGCCCCGTCCTCCTGGCGCGTGGCGCGAAACACGATGCCCATGCCACCACGGCCGATGACCTCGTGCAGCTCGAAGCCCGGCACCACATCGCCGGCTTCGTCGTCACCGCCACCCGGCGCGCGCAGGAAGGAGGTGATGGACCGCGCGACGCACGTCGGGCAGACGCCACCGACGCTGCGCAGATGCGTTCCGCAGGAGGCACACGCACTCATGAAGCCACCTCCGTCCGGGCGAGCACGCGCAGCAGGTGCAGCAGCTCCGCATCGACATCCGCCGGATCGGTCACCGTCTGCGCCACTTCTTCACGCAGCAGGTCCGCGAGCCGCCGCCGCGCCCGATGCAGCTCCACTGCGAAGGCACCGCGCGTCATGCCCAGGTCCTTGGCGATCGCGGCGCAGTCACCATCTCCGCTCTGCATGAGCGCGGGCTTGAGCGCTTCAAAAAGTGCGGGCTTGCCGCGCCGCGCGTAGCTCTCCTTCGTCGCCGCGAGTGCCCGCTCCATCACGGTGACGGCCCATTCTTCATCATAGCGCATCGCCGGCTCGTCATTCACCGGAATCTCCGGCACATCCTCGGCATCGAGCGCCACCGCCGCCACGCCTCCGCCGCGCCGCTGTGCGGAGCGGTCCCTGACCCAATGCAGCACATGATGCCGGATGGCGGACTTCAAATACGAGCGCAGCGTGCCGCGCTCCTGCTCGGCGCGCCGGAACCCCTCACGCCGCAAGAACATGGCGAAAAACTCCTGCGCCACGTCTTCCGCCTCGTCCGCCGCGCAGCCGAGCGCACGCACATACCCCACGACCGGCAGCCAGTAGAGGGTGCACAATTGATCCAGCGCCTGTCGCGCAGCGGGCTCGTCGCGAGTGCGCAGCACCTTGCTCCACATCGTGGCGGGGAAAGGGTAGGGTGGGGAGTTTGAGAGGGACGATGGCATGGGGACGGCGGGGGATCAGTATTCAGTATTCAGTGTTCGATGTTCGGTGTTCGGTGCTCTCGGTGCTCTTGCGCAGAAACTGAATGCTGAATACTGGACACTGCGCACCGAGCACAAATCGCCTGGCCAAGCTCGCAACAGTCATCGCATCCTCGTCTCCTCAAACATCCATGCGGCGGGAGTGGTTTGTCGAATTGAAGATTTTTTGCGCTTGTTGTAATCACGGGCAGAAAACCGGCCATCTGCGGAATGAACCCTCTTCATTCCCATGAAAACCCTTCTTTTTACCATCGGCGCGAGCATCGCACTGACATCGTCCGTGTTCGCCACAGGGCAGCAGGTGCGCTTTGCGCTGACCGTCCACTCCGAGGTCGCCGGCGGCGGCTCGAACGGCATCCCGGTGACGCCGAATTTCACCAGCCCCGGCACCACCAAGGTGACCTATCTCAAATGGCGCGAGGCATTGATCAATTTCGCCAAACAGTGCGAGGCCCGCAGCCTGCCGTGGCAGTTCCAGACCGACTACAACTTCCTCGAAGGCGTGCGGCGCTTCGAGGTCTTCGGCGGATCTGGGTTCGATGCCACGATCATGAACGGCACGTTCTCGGACAGCTCTCTCTCTGCCTACACTTCCACCGGCACCACCTTCACCACGAACACCAGCGGCAAGAATGTGATCAAGTACCTACACGAAAACCTGGGCGTGAACCTCGATCCGCACTCGCACGAATCGAACGCGAACTACAACTACGCGGACGTCGCCTGGCTCATCGACGTGGGTTGCGACACGGACGCGACCGGTGTCGTGGGCGGTCATGTGTATGTGACCACGTCGGTCAACTACCAGGACTGGCCGAAGTTTATCGAGGACCGCGATGGCAATGGTGTGAATGACGGCTTGCTGGCGGCATCACATGCCGGCTACCGCTGGAAGCCGCACCTGCTCATGGGCGGGGGTGGCAGCTCGCACAAGGACGACCCGCATGTGAGCGGACTCTGGCGGCCGCAGGACGCAAACAACTATCTGGTCGATTCTCCATCGGGCCAGATCGCGGCCATCGGCCACTGGGAGCAGGACTTCTTTGAGATCGACCGCCTGCTCCGCTCGCTCGAAGACAACTCGCTGCCTCACAATGGCATGCTCTGGACCTGCGGCCGCGTGATGAATCATCGCGACTTCGTCCAAACCGGCTACCTGACCACCACCGCGCCGGCCATCCTCGACACCATCCAGAAGTGGCGTGCTGCGGGGCGCTTCCAGGTGAAGAAATTCGAGGACATCTACAGCGAGTGGATGGCCGCGCCCTTCAACGGGCAGTCCGGCCTTTACCTCCGCCCGGTGGACAACATCAGCTTCTCGCTGAACTGGCAGGACTTCTGTTACACAGCGCAGAGCTGCACGGAGCTGCGCACGCTGCTGAATCACCACGAGACGCTGCGCGTGCCGGTCGATGTCTTCCTCACCACCTGGCAGACGGACATTCTCGAGAGCCAGTCACCCGAGCTGCTCGGCCGCCTGCTGAGCAGCCGCTGGGTGAACGTGGCCTATCACATCCGCGCGCCGAAGCCCTACGCGTACGACAGCACAAAAACGGCCGTGTGGCGCACCTACACCGGTGCCGACGTCTCATCTTATGAAAGCTCTAGGCTCAACATGGTGACCGGCATGCCTGACACGGGGGTGAGCGGCGGCTTTGCAAAGCTCGCCAGCCTCCACGGCAGCACGCCGCGCCTCGTAGGGCCGAGCGCCAGCGACTCAAACTCGAAGACCACGGTGTACCCGTATTTCAACACGGCCGGCGTGCGCATGATCGTGCAGCACGACAGCAATGCGGCGGTGAACCTCGGCTCCACGACCAACGTCAGCGGCGGCGGCACACTCAACGTTCGCCCGGAAAGCTACGACTGGCGTTTGATCGAGACCTTCGATCCCTCGCGTGCGACACAACCCGTCTCAACGACGCTCGACGAGGCGCTCGCAAATGCGCGCACCACCAGCGGCTCGGTGGCCCCCTACTTCATCGGCGTAAAGCTGCATGACAACGACCTCTTTGCCAGCGAGTCAGCCTGGGTGGCCATTTACATGAACTCACGCCGCACGCCGGACTGGGACCCGTACAACACGGCGTTGTGGGCCTCGCGCCTGAGCACCACGGAGGCAAACCGCCGCCGCAGCTTCTACGCAGGCATCGTCACCGCCGCCGCGGCCCGGCGACTGACGCTCAATCTCATGGATGGACGCGACACGCTCTCGATGCTGGCGGAAGATGCACCACGCCCCGTCGGCCTCAGCGTCACCGAAGTGCCAGGTGGCACGCCCGTCGGCACCACGCTGGCAGAGATCACCGGCGGCGGTACGGAGAGCGGGCTGCGCTGCACGTACACGCTGGTGAGCGGCACCGGCGACGATGACAATGCCGATTTCACCATCAACGGCACATCGCTGATCCAGTCCGGCCCGCTCGAACGCGCGACCAAGGCCGTGCGCCACCTGCGCATGCGCTGGACCGATGGCGGCGGTGCGACGGGCGAGCGCGCTCTCACGCTCGTGCTCGGCTCCGCTGACGATGATGGCGACGGGCAGCCGAACGAGAGCGAACTAACCGCCGGCACCGATCCGCAGGACGCCGGCTCACGCCTCGCCGTGTCATCCCAGCAAATCACCGGCAACCAGCTCATGCTCACCTGGATGAGCGTCGTGGGAGAGAGCTACCATCTCGAGTACTCCGCGGATCTGACGACATGGCAGACAGTCCCCGGCTCGAGCACCGGCGCGGCCACCTCGACGACGTCATCCGCCACGGTCACAAATCTCTCCGGAGCGCGGATGTTTTTCCGGGTGGCGGCGGATTAGCAGATTGCTGAAAAAGGGCTGCGGAAGCAGATTCGGACCGCGGCGGCACGGCCTGCGAGGCGGGTGGTGCAGTCGCTATCCAGGCGATAACGGCAAAGCACCAACGCAGCAGGCCGCGCCGCCCCGCCCGAAGATGCGACACCTGCATTTTTCGGCAGCCTGTTAGCCCGTCGTCCGTTCCCGGTCAGGCAGCTCGAGCGGCGGGTGCTTGGCACGGGCACGCAGCGCATTGATGCCGCGCAGCACGCCGGGCCGGCGGATGAGCCACAGCTCGAAGGCACGCTTGCCGGGAAAGTTCAACATCATGATGCCGATGATCATGGTGAGCACACCCTGGCCAGGCAGGAACAGCATGGCGAGACCCGCGGCGAAGAGCAGCAGACCGATGAGATTCTTCAAAACCAAGCCCGTCCACCGGATGACGGGATGCCGGCCCTCCAGCGTGCGGTCCTTGTCCCGGTGCGGCATGAAGTAGTCCTCTCCCATGCGCACGCAGAGGAAGGGGATGAGCAGCAGGGAGCCGACAAACGTGACGACGGAAAACAGGCCGAGAAAGACGACCAGATCCGGATGACTGGAAAGAAGATGACGCACGCCGCACGGTGAAGCATCCCGCCCGGACGGCAAGCGGCGTGAGCGCAGGCGCGGTTCACTGCCTCCGGTCTCCCCTGCCGCCTCCGCAACAACGCACGCATGCCGCGCGTTTCGCTCCCATGCGTCACGTTCTGCCCGTCTTGCTTCTCCTCGCCAGCGCTCATGCCGGAGAGAGTCCCCTTCCCTCCGCGATGCCCGTGCCGCGCGTGCAGGCGGTGCCGATGCCGCATCACATCATCTCATTCCAGCTCGACGGCCGTGAACTCACCGCATGCCACTACGATCCGGCCGACCAGCGTGTCTTCTGGCATCCCATCCGCGCCTCGCGGGACACCTCGCTCACGCGCATGGGCCACCCGCACGATCCGCTCACGCACAGCCATCACAACTCCGTCTGGATTTCCCACGCCGACGTCGATGGCGTGAATTTCTGGGCCGACCACGGCAAGGACCTTGGGCGCATCGTCAATGTCGAGATCTCGCGCGAGGGCTTCACCGAATCCACTGAATGCGCCTCCATGCAGATGGTGAACCACTGGATGCGGGACGACGACAAATCGGTGATGCTCATCGAAACCCGGCGCACGGAAGTGAGACCGCTCGATGGTGCAAAGAGCTGGTTCCTCATCATCGACCTCGAATACAGCGCGCCGCCGGGGAAGACGACGACATTCAGGCCTAGCGGCTTCGGCCTCCTCGGCGTGCGCATGGCGAAGACCATCGGCGTCATCGACGGCGGCGGCCGCATTCTGAATTCCGAAGGCCAGGTGAATGAGAAGGCCATGTTCCGCCTCCCCGCCCGCTGGTGCGACTATGCCGGGCGCATCACCAATGCGGACGACGGTTTCGCCGGCATCACGCTGATGAATCATCCCGCGAATCCGAGCAATCCCACGCCCTTTCATGTGCGCGACGACGGCTGGATGCTCCCCTGCCTGAATCTCGAATCTTCCATCGAAGTCAGCGCCGCGAAGAAGCTCCGCCTCCGCTACGCCCTCTGGGTGCACGACGGCATCGCCACCCGGCAACAGAGCGAGGAAAAATGGGCCGTTTTTGCCGGCCTGCCACCCGCCGATCTTGGACTGCGGAAGAAGTGACGCCGCCACCCGGTACTTGGTTTCCCGTTTTCGTGATGCATCTTCGACCATGTGCCCCGCCTCCATTTCGTCCTGAACACCGCCATCGTTCAAACCTCAAACCGCTCACAACCCATGAAACACCGCTCCATCCTGCCCGTCGTCCTCGCCGTCCTCGCATCACTTTTCGCGACTGATGTTCCGTCCTCCGCTCTGCCTCCGCCCCCTGGCATTGGCGGCCCTCGCAGGGGTCCCGTCGGCGTGCGTGTCGATCGCCGCGCCGTCAGGGGCACGCTCCGCGTCGCACCGAGGCGCGTGGCACCCGTGCCCGGCGTGCGGCGGCCCGTGCCGCTGCCTGGCCGCCGGGTGCTGCCACCACGTGTGGTCGTGGCCCCGCGCGTGCCGCTGCCGTATGCGCCCGTCGTGCGCGTTTACCATCCGGAACGCAACGTCGTCACCGTGGAGACCAAGAGCGGCGAGACGGAGGAGCTGCCCTATGTGGCCGTGCCCGTGCTCTTCGTGGTGGGCACGGCGGACTTCATCGACGCCGAGTCTTACAAGGCTGTCGAAGACATGGCCGGCGTGATCAAGGAGATTCTCAAGGAGTCGCCCGAAGCCACCTTCGAGGTGGAAGGCCACACCAGCACCGACGGCAGCGCGGAGTCGAATCTCGAACTCTCCGCCCGTCGCGCGAAGCGCGTGTATGACGAGCTGACCCTGCGCTACGGCATCGACGCTGCCGTCCTCAGCGCCCAGGGCTACGGCGAAAGCTACGCGGCCTACCCCGGCGGCAGCGAGGCCCAGATGCAGCTCGACCGCCGCGTGCTCCTCGTGCGCACGAAGTAGCCGGTTCCGGCGCCCGATTCCCCAAACAGCTCACCGGCGGGCGCACTACGCGCCCGCATCGCGGGGTACGCTGGCGATGATCCGTGTGTAGGTCTCGCGCAGGATGCCGATGTCAGAATCAAGGGCCACCCAGGTCATGCCCAGCTCGCGCATGGAGGCGATGTCTTCCGCGCGCCGAAGCAGGATGCCGCACTGCCTCCCGGCGGCTAGCGCTGCTTTTGCCACCCGCTGGACGCAATCGGTGTAGGTGCAGGCGGCCTTTTGTGCCAGCAAATCGTAACCAAGGTCGGCGGGGCCGATGAAGAGCACGTCAATGCCGTCCACCGCCGCGATGGCGGGGGCGTTTTCGACCGCCTCGACAGTCTCGATCTGCGCGAGGATCAGCGGCCTGGGCATCTGCTGCGGATCGGGCAGCCGGCGGCCATACCCCACGGCGCGCACGGTGCGCGCCACGCCGCGGCGGCCGCGCGGCGCATAATGCGCGGCCTGCACCACGCGCTCCGCATCGGCGGCAGTGCACACGCGCGGCACCATGATGCCGTGCGCACCCCAGTCGAGCACGCGGCCGATGAGATCAATATGCGGCGCGCCCACGCGCACGATGGGCCGTGCCTTGGTTCCCTTCACGGAGCGCAATTGGTCGGGCAGCGCCGCATCCGTGGCGCAACCGTGCTCGAGATCGAAGAGCAGCCAGTCGAAGCCGCTCTCCGCCGCCACCTCCGCGACTACGGGCGAGCCGAGCGAGAGCCAGGAGCCGAGTTGAAATAAATTCATGACTCAGAGAGTGGACACGTCGCCGCCCTCGCGCAAGCCTCGCAATGCAGCCTCGAGACGACAGAGCGTGAAGCGCCGCAAGTCCGCGCCGCTGCCGCCCGCGCCGATCAGAAAAAAGCCGTCGTCCCGGTCGAAATAGCCGGCGCCGACGCGAATGACCGACTTCACGATCATGTTTCGCAGCAGGTGCAGCCAGAAGCGCTTGCGGTGCTCGTCGGGCAGCGGCCTCACGCTTCGGTAGCCGTCGAGCGCGCGCAGCAGGAACACGCCGTCGTGAAAACATGCGAGCAGAGACAGATCATCCATGGCGTCGCCGCTGATCGAGTCGTCGAAATCAATGAAAGCCGCAATGCGGTCGCGCGGTCCGAGAATGTTCCAGAGTGCCAGGTCTTTGTGCACCAGGCAGCCGCGCCCGATCTGGAGCAGCGCCTGGTGCTCGTCGATGGCGCGCTCGATCTCCACGCATTTCTCGCGTTCGATGAAGCCGCGCTCCACGAGAAAGCCGAGGTGATCCGCGAGACGCAGACGAAAGTAGTCCTCGTAGCTCGCATGGAATCCGCGCAGATCGTGCGGTGCCGAGGAGTCGAACGGCCCAAATCCCGGGGGCGTGAGAGCCTGCCAACGCGCCACCGCGGCGCCAATGTCGAACGCCACGCTGCCGTCGTCGAGCACGCCCTGCTTGAACCAGCGGTTCAAATCCGGAAAGGCAATGCGCTCCAGCGCTTGCCATGCGCCGGTGACGTGCCGGCGGCTCGCATCCACCGCCAACACGCGCGGCACCGGCACCCCCAGCGCACGCACCTGCTCCATCACCGCAGACTCGACGACGATGTAGTCGTCCTCCTCCGGTCCGTTCTCCAGGCGCACAAACATAGCTTGCCCGTCCACCACGGCAGTCCACGTCAGATGGTTGCCCTGGCTTCCGGCGGGAGAGAGCACAACTGACTCGCAATCCATCCGTGCTTTCACGGCGTCACACAGGCGCGACTCTAGTGAGGCATCAGTCCCGGCGAGACTCTGCGTCCCGTGAAACGCCGCCGGCCGGTCGCACTTCCAGTAGTAGATGCTGCTGCGGTTCATGTTCTGTATGACTGGCGGGTGATTGCGGGCGCGACGGGAAAAGCGCGGATTCACTCCCTCCCACCAAGTGCTTTCGCAAGCCAGGTTTCGCATCGTATTTCGCGCAGGACAACCGCTCCACCCGGGCCGTTTCCGTTTCGCACCGCTCTTGCTTCCCCCGGCGGCCGCGAGTTCAATGCGCCGAATGCATGGACATGTCCCGTCGCCGCATCCTCATCGCCGAGCGCAAACAGGAAGTCTCCACCTTCAATAGGGTGCCGACGTGCGGTGCGTATTTCATCACGCCGGGCGGCGCATTGGATACGAAGCGCTTCGAACCGCTGCCGACCGAAGGCCCCGTGGGGCCGATGTTCCCGCTGAATGCGGATGATTCATTTCAATCCCGGGTAAAACTTTTCCAGCGACATTCATGAAGATCCCCAAAATCCACCGCGCATGTCCGTGGACGGTCGCTTCCGTCATGGTCGCCGCGAGCGTCCTGAGGCCCCTGATGCCCGCGTGTTCGCTACAGGCGGCGGATTCGATGATCTGGCCGCTGTATCGCGGGAATGCGCAGCGCACGGGTGTGTCGCCATCCAAGGGGCCGGAGAAGATGCGGGTGCGGTGGGAGGTGCCGCTGACGCATGAGATCGCGAGTGCGCCGGTGGTGCATGAGAAAGGGAGGTTGTATCTCGCGGCGGGGACGGACGCGTGGTGCGCGGATGCGGCGGAAAAGGTGAGCTGGCGGCATGATTTCGCGAAGAGCCGTCACGCGGACAAATTTGGCTCGTGGAATGGCTTTCTCACGGCCCTGGAGCTGGATGGAAAAGTGCGCTGGGCGCTCGATTTGAAGGATCGGCTCACTTCCGCGCCTGCGGTGACGGCGAATGGCGAGGTGCTGATCGTTTCATTTGAGGGCACGCTTTTCAAAGTGAGTGCGAAAGGCGAGTTGATCTGGCAAACGGAGGCGAAGGGACGGTACTCATCGCCTTTGGTCACGGCGGACGGTCGTGTGCTGGTGGGCACGCAGGATGGCTTTTTGCGCGTGTATGCGCTCGCGGATGGAAAACTCGTGAGCGAGCTGAAACTGCTGCCGAACTGGGGTGCGATCACCGCTTCGCCCGTGCCGGGTGGTGATGGCGTCATCTACCTCGGCGGCCAAGATGGCGTGCTGCGGGCGATTGAATAACTTTTACCATGAAACACCGTCTTTTGCTCTCGATCCTTGTTTTCATGACGTGCTGCCTTCTCGGCATCGAGGCCCATGCGCAGGTAAAGGCGGCTGACCACGTTTTGATCACGAACGAGATTCCCGGCACAGTCACGATTGAGCGCGGGAATGATGACACGTGGCTGGTGACTCAGCAAAAGCTGCCGGAACTCGGTCCGGAGGGAAATCGGCCGCGGGATTATGCGCAGGCACCGACTTGGGTGCGGATCGAGAATGCGGGCGAGGCGAAGACGATCACGCTGGCGGTGAAGTGGATCGACACAGGCTATGGGACATTTCGGAAGTCGGGCTATTTGAAGCACGACGATGCCTGGACGGTGATCACAGGCGAGATGGGCACGGATCGCACGACGTATCGGCTGGAGGTGCCGAAGGGCACGAGTTGGTGCGGTCCGGTGCCGTGGTATGGCGTGGAGGATGCGACGCGATGGATGGAGCGCATCGCTTCCTCGCATGCGGAGGTGCGTGTGCGTGCTCTTGGGAAGACGAAGGAGGGGCGGGAGATTCGCTGTGTGACGATTGGCGATGAGAAGCGGCCGAATGTGCTCGTCGTGGGCCGTGAGCATGGTGGCGAGTCGGCGAGTTCGTTCGCGGTCGAGGCGGTGGTGGAGCACTTGCTGTCGAAAGAGTTCCCGCGTGAGCTGCGCGAGGCGTTTTGCTTTCATGTGGTGCCGATGGCGAATCCTGATGGCGTGGCGAACGGCTGGAAATTCCCGCAGCCCGGCCCGGTGGAGCAGTTTGACCTGCACTACTCCGGAATGACCGCGCCGGACCCGACCTGCGTGGTGATGCGCGAGGAGACGCTGCGGCTGCGTCCTGTGGCCTATGTGAACTACCACTCCTACCTCTTCCCGATGCCGCAGGTGATCTATTATCAAAAGGAAGCCGGCACGCGCATTCTCGATGCCTTGATCGGCGACAAGCCCGGCGAGGGCGATTCGTGGTATCTCAAGCGCCTGCTGCCGGGCGGTGATTCGACGCTGTATCACTGCCATCGCGCGTTTGGGTCGCTTGTTGTGCTGTTTGAGCTGCCATGGGCCGGGCGAAAGGTCGAAAGCTTACGCGCGCAAGGCGTGGCGACGTTTCGCGCGGCGATGGAAGCGCTGGTGAAGAAGAACAAGGAGGCCGCCAAGCCATGAAACTCATGAAGTTCGCACTCACGCTCCTTTTTGCGGCATGCATCACGCATGCGGCGGATGCCATCACGCTCAAGACAGATCGCGGCGGATTTCATGGTGATGACGCGTGGCCGCTCGGCGTGGGCGTGCCGTTGAAAGAGGGAATGGTGAAGGATGTGTCGCAGATTGGCATCGTGGGAAAAGCAGGCTCGTTGCCGGTGCAGTGTGAGGCGCGGACGCGGTGGGCGGATGGGAGTGTGCAGTGGTTGTGGGCGGATTTTGCGGGGGCGGTGGAGGATGAGTATCGGTTGACGGTCGGTGCGAAGGCGGAGGTGCCTACTGGCATGTCGGTGACGGAGTCGAAGGACGAAATCATCGTGGCAAACAAGGCGATGCAGCTCACGTGGAGTCGTCAGCACGCGATGCCGACGCGCGTGGAACTGGCGGTGGAGGGGAAGTCGCAGACCATCGCGAGCGGGGATGGCGATGGCGTGTATGTGATCGATCAAACGGGGGCGCGGTGCGTGCTGGGAGACGAGAAGGCGGAGCTGATGTTCGACATCGAGACGCGGAATGCGCTGCGGACGGTGATTCGCGTGGAGGGCTGGTTTGTGCGTGGTGATGGCGAGCGGGTGGCGCGTGGGGTGGTGCGCTTTGATTGTCGGCTGGGGCAACCTTGGATGAAGGTCGAGCACACGCTGGTGCTTACGCGGGACAATGACGAGGTGTGGTTCAAGGAGGTCGCGCTGCGGTTTCCGGTGCAGACGCGGAGCCAGGCGACTGCGCTCTTCGGCATCGCGGGTGAAAAGGCGCGTGCGGTGCCGTGCGCGGCGAAGTCGGAGGCGTTTGTGTTTCAGGCACAGCATCCGATTTACCATCGTCGTGAGTCGGAGTGCGTGGTGGGCCTGGATGCGCAGACGCTTGCGAACTCGCGCGAGGCCGAGGGCTGGGCGGATGTGGGCGATGGTGGCGCGGGCGTAATGGTCGCGGTGCGGGATTTTGCGCCACAGTTTCCGAAGGAACTCACCGCGGACGCTGGCGGCATCACGGCAAAACTGTGGACCTCGCGCGATGGCCGCGTGCTCGACTACAACACGGCCACGCTCGTGAAAGACTGGTGGGGCGAGTGGGCGCAGCAGGTGTCGAAGATGCCGCCGAAGGACGTGGGCCTCACGGAGCCGATGACGGTCGAAAAACTCTCCGCGAGCAATCCGAGCTGCGTCGGCGTGGCCCGCACGCATGAGCTGTTCGTCGGGTGGTATGTGGGTGCACAGGACGAGGCGCGGAGTCGCATGTGGCACACGCGCTTTCAAAATCCGCCCGTCGTTTATCCGGACCCGAAATGGACCTGCCACGTCGATGAACGTGTCTTCTGGCCGATGGCGGCGAAGGGCGAGTTCGGCCCGCAGCACGCGGAGCTGGAGGACTTCATCACGCGCTGGTTCGATGAGTTCATGGTGCGGCAGGAGCTGTTCCCGATGAGTGGCTGGTATGACTGGATGAAGCTGCCGTTGCTCCGCTGGTGGAAGGACGAATCGCAGGGCAATCGCGTCTATGCGCAGTGGTATCGCAGCGCCATCGACGGACTCTACGAGGCGAACAAATTCATCACCATCGGCTGGGCGCGGTCGGGCGACCGGCGATTGCTCGATGCCGCGCGACGTTTCAATCGCTGGCAGACCGACAACAAAGTCGTGCACTGGGGTGGCAGTCGCGACAAACGCGTGCGCGGCTACTTGAATGCCTCGCCTTCGCAGTTCCCGCCGAGCTGGCGGCCCGGCAGCGGCAAGCTTTTCACCGGCTACGACACCGAACTCGTCACCGGCCCCGCACTCGAGTATCTGCTGTGCGACAGCCGCCAGCACAAGGACGCCATCGCGCTGATGAAGGCCGCGGCGCTGGAGCATTTCTCCACCGACCCGAAGGTGCTTACCGACTCGCCCGACATGAGCCTCGCGCATCTCATCGCCCTGAATCGTGTGCTGCCGGATGACAAACTGCGCGCCATCATTGACGCCGCGTTCGCCACTTTCACCGACCGCGCCGGGCCCATCGGCATGAAGGAGTCGTATTGGAGCACGTTCGGCGGCCACTACACCGCGGACTATAAGCTGAACCGCAAAGCGCTCGCCGTCGCCGAATACGCCGCGCTCTTCGGCGGCGACGCCGCACACGAAATCGCCGCCAAAGCCGCGCTCGGTGCCCACGGCTACAAAAACACCTGGAGCGTGTGCTACTACTGCGAGTTCTTCGGTGTCTCGAACGCCTTCGCCTCACGCTGGCGCAACCCCGCGCCGCATCTCGCTGCCGCGCAGTATCAGCTCGATGAATTGAAGAAGCTCTTCACCGCCTATCGCCGCCTTCCCACCGAGCAAACTGGAGCCGCACACTTCATCGCGACCATCTACCCCTACTGCGGCCCCAGCAGCGGCACGTATGTCTTCAAAGAGTTGCCGGACAAAGCAGGCGAGTCTGGTCGCATCGCCTTCGGAACGGAAACGAGCGGCGTGCCTTTTCTCTCCGTGCCGATGGCGGTGTGGGCGGTGGAACACGCGGAGAAGAGGTAAACTGATCACCCCAATCAGCGGCTGCACCAAGGCGTGACAGCACCTGCATTTTGCCCGCTGGCGCACTTTGGCAGAATCGGCTATAATCGGCTAAGAGAATCAGCCAAATCTGCCATGCTTCCCCCTGTCTTCACCATCACACCTGAGATGCTCCGGCTCATCGCCGAGCTGGAGGATTTCAAAGGGCAGTGGCGCATGATCCGCAGCCTTTCGCCCGAGAAACTCACGTCGCTGCGCAAGGTCGCCACCATCGAGAGTGTCGGCTCCTCCACCCGCATCGAAGGTTCCCGGCTCACCGACCGCCAGGTAGAAGATTTGCTCGGACGCCTGCACATCACGGAGTTCAAGACACGCGATGAACAGGAGGTCGCGGGCTACGCCTACGTCATGGATCAGGTGTTTGATGCCTTCGATCAGATCCCCGTCACGGAAAACATGATCGGCCAGCTCCATCAGGACCTCCTGCGCTACAGCACGAAGGACGCGCGTCATCGCGGCCACTACAAGAAGCTGCCCAACCACGTCGCCGCCTTCGATGCGGATGGAAAGGAGATCGGCATCGTCTTCCAGACCACCTTGCCATTCGACACACCGCGCGAGATGGAGGCTCTCGTCGCCTGGTTCATCAAGGCCGACCGCGAGCGCTCCCTGCATCCGCTGCTGCTCATCGGCAGCTTCATCGTCGTCTTCCTCGCCATTCATCCCTTCCAGGATGGCAATGGCCGTCTCTCCCGTGTGCTCACGACGCTCATGCTCCTGCGTGCCGGGTATGCCTATGTGCCCTACAGCTCGCTGGAGAGCGTCATCGAGGCGTCAAAAGAAGGCTACTACCGCGCCCTCCGCCGCACCCAGACTACGCTCAAGTCGAAGAAGCCCGACTGGGAAGCCTGGCTCATGTTCTTCCTCCGCTCCCTCGTGAAGCAAAAAGACGCGCTCGCGAAGAAGATCGCCGTCGAGGACACCCACGCCACCGACCTCCACCCGTTCGCGAAGAAGATCCTCACCCACTTCGCCGACCACGACACGCTCACCCTCAGCCAACTCGTCAAGCTCACCAACGGCAAACCCAGCACGCTCAAGCTACGATTGAAGGAACTCGTCCAGCACGGCCACCTCCTCCCGAAAGGGCAAGGACGTGGGGCGCATTATGTGAGGGAAAACAGAATCTGAAACCGGTTAAAACCGGGTCCCAAACCCCAGCATCATAGCTCTCGTTATGTCACAAGCCCTTCCTGCATTCCCTGTTCCTGAATCTTTGACCAATTTGGTCGGACAATTTCAAGGCCGCTGTCCGGTGTGCAAGCTGCCCGCATACATTAATGGAGTATTTCAGGGGAGCGAGATGGTGCATGGGGTGCTCTGCACGAGATGCGGAAGCTACAAAATCCAGTTTCCCTTTGCAGCATACTTCAAGCCTGAAGTGCTAAGTCCGCGTCAGATTGCAACAATTTCGGGCTACATTCGCGAGAACCCAGGAGTGCAGATCTCCACTGAGGAAGATGTGAATTTCCTGTGTGAATTGTCATCGCCAACGGTCTCGGAAAAGGCTTCAAAACTCCTGGCTGCCTTGGCGAGACTCCATCCAAAGCCGGGTGTCATTCTAGAAACGACACTTTCGTTTATAGACAATCAGATGACACACTTCTTGTCGATGCATGGAGAAAAGTTTCCTTCAGACCCCGCAGCGGATCGTGCTGCTTTAGCATTGTTCCCTTGCTTGAGCACATCATGGACGTGTGATGAGGCTGAACTCCGATTTGTCTTGGTCGAATACTTGAGCAAAGGAGTCGGGCTGCTTGATATCCTAAATGAAGGCGGTCACGGGCAGCCTATCCAATTTCAGATATCGCCAAAAGGCTGGGACCACCTTCAATCATCGGGCGTGGCGAATAGTGCTACCGGGTTCGTTGCGATGTGGTTCAGCGGCGAAATGGTTCCTGTTTGGGAAAAAGCATTTTATCCAGCCATCAAAGCTGCAGGGTATTCCCCACTGCGAATCGACAAGAAGGAGCACAACAACAAAATTGATGATGAGATCATGGCGTCAATCCGGGGTTCCCGGTTTATTGTAGCCGATTTCACTGGTGAGCGAGGGGGCGTCTACTTTGAAGCTGGTTACGCAGGAGGACTTGGTAAGCCCGTGATTTGGACCGTGCGTAAAGATTGGCTCAACAAGCTTCACTTTGATACGCGCCAGTTCAATCACATTACTTGGTCTGAAGACAACCTAGCGGGGTTTGCAGAGGCACTGAGGCTTCGGATCGAAGCCACAATTGGAAAAGGTTCCTTTAGATGAAATTGGCTTCAATCCTTGAAAGCGTATGTCAGGGGACTGCTTTCCTGTTCGCAGCCCTCCAGTCGCAATCGCCTGCGCCCTACGACGCCGCCGACCGCTCTCAGGTGTTCATCGACAAGGTGCTCGTGGCTTCGGAGAGCGGGGTGAAGTTCACGCTGCATCCGGCGGAGACGCGGAAGCAGCCGGCGGGCTACACGGGGCCGTGGTCGCATCATGACAGCGCACAGGCACCGCTGACGACGCAGATTCTTCGCGGTGAGGGCGGCGTGTTTGAGACGTGGACGGCGAATGGCTCGCACAAGACGAGTGCGACGGGCTTGGAGTGGACTTCGCCGCCGATTCCGGGCGATGCGAGCTGGGCGCGGAATTACCTCGTGTGGTTCAGCGTGTTCCCCGATGCGTTGGCGAGTGCGGACGCGCGATACAAGGTCGTTGCCTTCTCCGCGGGCCGCGATTTGCCGACGGGGCTGAAGGACACCGACCTCGTCACGAACGCCGATGGCACGCAGAGCCGGCTTTGGGACCTGAAAGGCTACTACACCTACACCTCGCCCAATGGTCATGCCTTGAAGCCGTTGCGCGACAAAGCGCTCGCCTATCAGAGCAATGGCCAGCCGCAGGGCGACATCATCCGCGCGTGGTTCGATCAGCGCATGAAGCGCTACGTCGCGTTCACGAAGCTGCGCGGCGGGTCGCGGAAGTTTGGCGTGATGACGAGCGCGGACTTCATCACATGGAGCGAGCCGCGTGTCGTTTTCGAAGGCGATGCGCTCGATCAGCAACTGCTGCCTGGCAAACTGCGTGCGGTCGAAAACGTGCTCGCGTCCGACGTGCGGCCCGGTGAAGCGCAGACGCAGTTTTATCATGTCGGCGGGCCCATTCAGCTCGAAAGCTGCACGCTCGCGCTGCCGCTGGCCTTCTTCAGCACCGGCTACGTCGCCGACAAGCCCGACGACGGCGCGAGCGAGTTCCAGCTCGCCATCTCGCGCGATCTCGAGCACTGGAGCCGGCCGTTTCGCGAGCCTGCGATCCCGCGCGGCAAGGTGGACACGACCTCGCCAAAAGGCACCGACGCCGCGTATCGCGGCAGCGATTGGGACTCGTGCTTCTTCATCGACACGAGCGAGGCGATACCGATGGGCGACGAACTCTGGCTCTACTACCGCGCCTACAACGTCTCCCACGGCCACCGTGCCTGCTTCGGCCGCGGCAAGCCCTCGGAGCGCGACATCTTCAAGGGCGGCATCGGCCTCGCCCGCTGGCAGCGTGATCGCTTTGTGTCCGTCGATGCCGGTGAAAAGTCCGGCACGCTCACCACCGTGCCAATGACCTTCACCGGCGACCGCCTCGAACTCAATGCCAGCACCACAACCGGAGGCGAGATCAGCGTCGAACTGCTCAATGCCGATGGGAAAGCCATCGCGCGCTCGAAACCGATCACCGGCGACAACTTGCGGCACGTGGTCGCATGGAAAACGCCGCTCCAACTCGCAACGTGGGCTGGAAAACCAGTCGCGCTGCGGTTTCGACTGCGTCACGCGCAGTTGTATGCGTTTGCGTTTCGGAAGTCGTGAGGTCTGAACGAGTGCTGCGTGAAGCGCGTATAGGCTACTTCGCTTAACTCGCGTCCTTTAACGTCAATCTCACTCATGCCGCGCATCCTCATCGCCGAATGCAAACAGGAGGTCTCCACCTTCAATCCCGTGCTGAGCGGTTATGATGACTTCACGATTCGTCATGGGCAGGCGATCCTCGATTACCATCGTCGCGTGCGCAGTGAGGTGGGCGGGGCGTTGAGTGTGTTCGATGCGACGGCTGACGTTGAACTGGTGCCGACATGCAGCTCGCATTTCATCACGTCGGGCGGGACGCTGTCGGATGCGGCGTTTGAGAAGATCGCGGGCGAGATTCTGTCGAGCATCAAGGATGCGCAGCTGGTGGATGGCGTTTACTTTTCGCTGCATGGCGCGATGGCGACGCAGAGCGAGGGCGATCCTGAAGGCTGGCTGCTGGCGGAGACGCGGAAGATCGTGGGTGAGCATGTGCCCATCGTGATCTCGCTCGATTTGCATGGTATCCTCACGGATCGGATGCTGGAGCACAGCGATGCGGTGGTGGCGTTTCACACGTATCCGCACGTCGATTTCTTCAGCACGGGCGAACGCTCCGCGCGGTTGCTGCTGCGCATCGTCGCGGGCGAGGTAAAGCCGGTGACGGCGAAGGTGACGGTGCCTGCGCTGGTGCGTGGCGATGAATTGATCACTGCGTCAGGTTTGATCTGTCACGCGGTGAATGCGGCGAAGGATATCGAGCAAAGCGCGGGCGGACTCTCTGCGGCGATGATGTGGGGTAATCCGTTCACCGATGTGCCTGCGCTCGCATCGAACAGCTTCGTGGTTACGGACAACGATCCCGCGCGTGCCGAGCGCGAGGCTTTGCGCATCGCGAGTCTCTTTTGGGGGCATCACGAGAAGATGCAGGTGCCGCTGACGAGCTTGGTCGATGCAGCACAGATGACGAAGGCGAACTCATCTGGCACTGTCGTGCTCGTCGATGCGGCAGATGCGACGAGTTCGGGTGCGTCGGGCGACAGCAATGCGATTCTGCGCGCGCTGATTGATGCTGGCTATGAAGGCACGGCGTTGATTCCCATCGTTGATCCGGCGGCGGTTGAAGCGGCGTTTGTAGCGGGCATTGGCAACGAAGTGAAGACGACCGTCGGCGGAGCGCTGGATGCGAAGCGCTTCACGCCGCTGCCGATCATGGGGCGCGTGCGGATGCTGTCCGATGGCTGGTTTCACAGCGAGACAACGCGTGAATTATGGCAGGCAGGACGCACGGCAGTGATTCAGGTCGGCGGCATCACGCTCATCGTCACAAGTCGCGCGGTGAGCTTGTATGATCGGGCACTGTTCCTCGCGCACGGCTGTGATCCGAAGCACTTCGGCGCAGTCGTGGTGAAGTCGCCGCATTGCGAGCCGCACATGTTTAAGGATTGGGCCGCGCTTTACATCGACGTGGATGCGCCGGGTTCGACGAGCGCGAATCTGAAGTCACTCGGACACACGAAGTGCGCGCGACCGATGTTTCCGCTGGATGCGGATGTTCCGTTTCAACCTCAAGCTAAACTTTTTCAACGACACTCATGAAGATCACCGAAATCCGCTGCGCAGGTTTGCGTGGCGCCACCCCCGAAGGCGGCTGGAGTAATGAACTCCGGCCTGAAGATTGCGTTCACACGCTCGTCACCGTTCACACCGACGAAGGACTCGTCGGACTCGGCAGTGTGTTCACGAACGACGCGCTGGTGAAGGCCGCGCTGGCGGTGCTGGAGCCGCTCTATCGTGGCGAGAACGCACTGGAGCCGGAACGCGTGAGCGAGAAGCTGCATCAGCACATGTTCTGGCTCGGGCGCGGTGGCTCGATCACGCACGCGATCAGCGGCATCGACATCGCACTGTGGGATTTGCTTGGAAAGGCCACCGGGCAGCCGGTCGGTCGCTTGCTCGGCGGTCGTTATCGTGAGCGCGTGCAGCCGTATGCATCGCTGCTGATGGATGAACCGGCGAAGATGAAAGATCATCTGCTCAAGGTGAAGGCGCAGGGCTTTCGCGCCTTCAAGATCGGCTGGGGTCCGTTTGGGCGTCGCAATGCGAAGACGGATGAAGCCATCGTGAAAACCGCGCGCGAAGCCGTGGGCGCGGAGAACAAACTGATGGTCGATGCGGGCGGCAGCGACGCGCATTGGACCAACGGCTACAAGTGGGCGCTCAACACGGCGAAGATGCTCGCGGACTATGAGGTGCACTGGTTTGAGGAAGCGCTCGTGCCCGATGCGCTCGAAGACTTCGCCAAGCTGCGTGAGCACTCGCCCGTGCCAATCAGCGGAGGCGAGGTGCTGACACGGCGTCAGGCGTTCCAGCCCTTCCTCGAAGCGCGTGCCTTTGACATCATCCAGCCCGATGTGACGAAAGTTGGCGGCATCAGTGAAGAGCGTCGCATCGCATGGATGGCGCAGGAACATGGCGTGCAATTCATCCCGCATGGCTGGAACACGGCGGTGGGCCTTGCGGCGGATTTGCATCTCGCGTCGGCGTTCCCCGGCACGGATCTGGTCGAGTATCTCACCGGCTCGCCTTTCATCGACGAGATTACCGTCGGTGGTTGGAAACTAGACGCGGACGGCATGTTGGAAATTCCGACCAAGCCCGGCCTCGGTCTCGAACTCGATCCCGACGCCGTGGCGAAATACACACGCGGCGAGAAGCTGCTGTAGGAAGCATCGTCAGCTTCCGCGACCAACTCTCCCCGCCGATCAGACGGCAGGTCTGCGCGACGGCGCCATTCGCAGCTCTCCGTGTCCTCCAGGTTCGCGTCAGAGCTTTGTGTAGCCTGCTGACTGACAAGGCAGGTCCCAGAGCTTCTTCAGTTCGGCGTCGAGCTTGGTGACGCTGAAGGACACCCCGGCCATCTCCTGACAGGTGACGATGTTGTCCACGATGGTCTGATGCACCTTGATGCCGCGCTTGTCGAGGATCGGGCGCGCGGAGCGCAGGAGGATGAGCAGCTCCATCATATGCGTGCTGCCGAGGCTGTTCACGAAGAACACGATTTCATCACCGTCGTTCAGTGGCAGGTCGTCGCCAAACAGGATGTCCAGCATCTTCGGCGCGAGTTCGTCGGCCGTGCACATCGGGATGAGGCCCACGCCTTTCTCGCCGTGGATGCCCATGCCCAGGCCGATGACGTCATCGGCCAGTTCAAAGGTCGGCTGACCAGTGGCGGGTATCGAACCGGGCTTCGTGGAGACGCCGACGGAGCGCGTCATGTCCACTGCCTTCTGTGCGATCCGCACCAGTTCGTCGAGGGAGTCCACGGTCATCGCCGCGGCTCCGGCGAGCTTGGTGATCGGCACCAGGCCGGCGACACCGCGCCGCTTGTTCTTCTCGGCCGGTGGCGCAGAAGCCACATCGTCGGCGATGATCACAGTCTTCACTTCGATGCCTTCCTCAGCGGCGAGTTCCGCGCCGATGTCGAAATTCATCACATCGCCCGCGTAGTTGCCGTAGAGATAGAGCACGCCCTTGCCGCGATTCACCGCCTGGGTGGCTTCGAGGACGATGTCAGGCGGCGGCGCCGCAAAAATTTCTCCGACGGCCGCGCCGTCAGCCATTCCCTTGCCTATGAGGCCGTGGTAGATGGGCTCGTGGCCGCTGCCCCCGCCGACGAGCAGCGCCGGTGCGTCCGGGCGCAGGTCATTCATCACGATGGAGCGCTTGCCCACACGGCGCGCCTTCCCGTCATACGCGAGCACCAGACCATCGAAGAGTTCGTCGGCGCATTTGAGGGGATCGTTGATGATTTTCTTCGCGGGATTGGTGCTCATGGGCTGCAGTTTGGTTTGGGCCGCCAGCTTTAGCGGGATACCCGGGAGAATGCAAGCGCCCTCGCCGTCGAGGCGCGCTCATCGCAGGACGGCGATGCACCAAACCGCCCGTCCAAAAGAGCGATGGACACCCTCGGAGCGATGCGGGTAAGATCGGGCCAATCAACCACCGCCATGAACCGCTGGGCCGTCCGTGTTTGCATTCTTTATGTCCTCATCATCGCCGTGCTCACGCCGCCGGCCATCATCCTTGCCTTCGGCGAAAAGGTCACGATGCGCCCGAAGGAACTGCTCGAGCTTTTCACCGCTTGGCAGTTCTGGCTGCTGCTGGCGGTTTTGTTCATCAGTCAGTACGCCTTGCTGTGCACGCCGGTGGATGTGGCCAGACGCCGGCCCGAGCGACGGGGACCTCTCTGGCCCACCGTCGTCGCGGGCGGCTTCATGGCCGGGCTCCTCTTCATAGGCCTCGTCGCGGCGGTGGTCGAGGGGCTGCAATTGCCTTTCGAGAGTCCGACGCTGCTCGTCGTGCCCGCTCTGGCAGTGGTGAGTTGGATCGCATGGGCGGTCGCATTTCATCGCGCCGGCAAAGCGGACCCCGCGCGCATGGTGTCGCGCCAGAGCAACTGGCTCATCAAAGGCAGTGCGCTGGAGCTGCTCGTCGCCGTGCCAATGCATGTGCTCACGCGGCATCGCAACGAATGCTGCGCCGGCTTCCTCACCTTCACCGGCCTCGCCACCGGCATGGCCGTGATGCTCTTCGCCTTCGGTCCGGCCGTGTTTTTCCTCTTCGTGGAGCGCTGGCGGCGGCTGCAGCCCGCCGCCATGGCGGCGGACGAGTGACGGGTTTGCAATGCGGGGAGTATCGCGGTAGATACGCGCCCCATGTCCGATCCTTCCAATCATATCGACGCCCGCTTCTCGGCTCTGAAGAAGGCGGGAAAGCGCGCATTCGTCGCCTACATCTGTGCGGGTGATCCGACGCTGGAGAAGACGATCGACATCGTGCTCGCGCTTGAGAAGGCCGGTGTGGATGTCGTGGAACTGGGTGTGCCGTTTTCCGATCCGCTGGCTGATGGTGTGGTGAATCAAATGGCCGCCGATCGCGCGCTGCGTGCCGGTGCCTCGACGCCGAAGGTGCTGAAGATGATCGCCGATCTGCGGAAGGTGTCGCAGGTGCCGATCGTGCTCTTCACGTATCTGAATCCCGTTTACACTTATGGCTATGCGAAGTTCCACATCGACGCGGCCGCAGCCGGTGCCGATGGAGTGCTCGTGCTCGATTTGCCACCGGATGAGGCTGCGGAAAATGCGGAGCTGAAGCCGACGCCGGAACTGCGTCACATCCAGCTCATCGCGCCGACCTCGCCGGTGGAGCGCATCAAGCAGATCGCCGCGCAGGCGGAAGGTTTTGTTTATTATGTGTCGCGGCTCGGCGTGACCGGTGCGCAGACGGAGATCGCCAGCGGCATCGCGGAGCAGGTGGAGATCATCAAGTCGGCCACGGAGGTGCCCGTGTGCGTGGGCTTTGGCGTCTCAAATCCCGACCAGGCCGCGAAGGTGGCGGGCATGGCCGATGGCGTCGTGGTCGGCAGCGCGATCGTGAAGTTGATCGAGCAAAATGGCGCGTCAGCCGATGTCGCGGACAAGGTCGGCGCGTTCGTGAAACCGCTTGTCGATGCGGTGAAGTCTGTGTAAATCCGCCCTCCGCCCCATGAGCAAGACCCTTCAATTCTGGAAGATGAACGGTGCCGGCAATGACTTCGTCATGCTGGACAATCGCGATCGTTCCCTGAGCCTTTCCAAAGATCAAATCGCCAGCCTTTGCGACCGCCATCGCGGCATCGGCGCGGACGGATTGCTGTGCGTCGAGCCAGCGACTGACGGCGGCGATTTCAAGATGCGCTATTACAACGCCGACGGTGGCGAAGCCGAGATGTGCGGCAATGGCGCTCGCTGCTTTGGCCGCTTCGTGAATCGCCTGCATCAGGACTCGCTGAAGTCCATCCGCTTTGAAACGCTCGCGGGCATGATTTCCGCCGAGTTTGAGGGCGATCAAGTGCGCATCAACATGAGCACGCCGCACAGTCTGAAGCTCAGCCAGTCGCTGCCCGTCGCGGGCGAGCAACTGACCGTGCACTTCGTGAACACAGGTGTGCCACATGCCGTCGTGTTCGTCGATGATCTCGACAGCGTCGATGTGCGGAAGCTCGGTGCCGGACTGCGTTATCACGAAGCCTTCGCGCCGAAGGGCACGAATGCGAACTTCGTCAAAGTTGTCGGCCCTGACAGCATCGCCATCCGCACCTACGAGCGCGGCGTCGAAGGCGAAACCCTCGCCTGCGGCACCGGCATGGTTGCCTGCGGTCTCATTCATCACGAACTCAGCGGCGCGAAGTCGCCCGTATCCGTGAAGGTGAAAGGCGGCGACACCCTCCGCGTCGGCTTTGACGAGCCGAGGCCGCACGAATACACGAACGTCACGCTCTTCGGTCCCGCCGATTTTGTTTTCGAGGGGCAGGTGAGCATCTGAAATTTGAAATCCGAAATCTGAAATCCGCCCGCCATGTTCGCCGGAACCCACACCGCCATCGTCACTCCTTTTCGCAACGGCCATATCGATGAAGCCGCGCTCGAAAAGCTCGTCGATTTCCAGTTCGACAACGGCGTGACCGGTGTGGTGCCCTGCGGCACGACAGGTGAGTCGCCGACGCTCGATCACGATGAACACACCCGCGTGGTCGAACTCACCGCGAAGTTTGCCAAAGGTCGTGGCGTCGTGATGGCGGGCACGGGATCGAATTCCACGCGTGAAGCCGTCGAACTCACGAAGGCCGCCGAAGCTGCTGGTGCCACCGCGATTCTCCAGGTCGCTCCCTATTACAACAAGCCTACGCCGGAAGGTCTGCTCGAGCATTTCAAGCAGGTCGCTCAGGCCACGAAGCTGCCGATCATGCTCTACAGCATCCCGGGCCGTTGCGGCATCGAGATCGGTCTCGATGTCATCGCGAAGCTGCACGCCGCTTGCCCAAACGTCTGCGCCATCAAGGAAGCGGGCGGCAATCCCGAGCGTGTGAGCCAGATGAAGCAAATGATGCCGGAGAATTTTGAGATTCTCAGCGGCGACGATTCGCTCACGCTGCCGTTCATGTCCGTCGGTGCCGTCGGCGTGGTGAGCGTGGCCTCGAACATCATTCCGAAGCAGGTTTCCGACCTCGTGAAGCTCGCGTTGAAGAACGACTTCGCCGGTGCGCTGAAGCTGCATCGCCAATACTACCCGCTGCTCTCCGCTTTCCTGAAGCTCGCCACAAATCCCATCCCGATCAAAACCGCGATGGCCCTCGCCGGTCACGTTGGCCCCGAACTGCGTTTGCCGCTCGTGCCGATGGATGCTGCGAAGACGAATGAGCTGGAGGCCACGCTGAAGCAGCTCGGCATCATTTGAGAGCGGGCCTGATGAATTCGGACGCTCAGAAACCTCACGTCGCTGTCCTCGGTGGCGGTCCTTGCGGACTCTATGCCGCTCGCGTGCTCAGCCGCGCCGGCATCGCCGTGACCGTGCTCGACAAAGGCGACCGCCCAGGCGGCCTCGCCACGAGTCACAAGCGCGGCGAGAATTGGTATGACCTCGGTTGCCACATGCTTCACGAGTTCGACAAGGAGATCTACGAAGACATGATGTCGATCATGGGCTCCGACAGCATCCCCGTGCAGCTCGATGCGCGCATTCGCTGGGCCGGGGCCTTTTATCGCTATCCGCTGCAGTTTCAGGACATGATCCGCGGCATTCCGATCGCCACGCTGATCTATTACACGATGGGCCTCTTCGCCGCGCAGTTTCGAAACATGCTCGCGCCGTGGATCCCAAAGAACGCCGAGCAGGCGCTCATCATGCTCTACGGCCGGCCGCTGTATGAGTTCTTTTTCAAAGACTTCACACATCGTTATTGGGGAATCCATCCGAGCGAGCTGTCGGCCACCTTCATCACCACGAAGATGCCGCGACTCAGCGCCGTCGATGTCATCAAGCGCGCGCTCGGCAAAGTCGGCGTCAAAGATCGCGGCGTGAAGGCTGTGGAGAGCGCGCTCCTTGACGAGACGCTGCACTACTCGCGCACCGGTGCCGAGGCCATGCCGCGCCACATCGCCCGCGTGGTGAATGACTCCGGCGGCAAAGTCATCCTCGGCGCGGAAGTCACCCGCATTCTCCTCGATGACTCCGGCACTCGCGTCCGCGGCGTCTGCTATCGGAAGGATGGCACCGATCACGAGATCGCCTGCGACGAATGCATCTCCACCATTCCCGTGCCGCATCTCGCCACGCGCTGCGAACCGCTGCCACCTGACGCCGTGCTCGAAGCCGCGCGACAGATCCGCTACAAGCCGATCGCCATCTACGGACTGCTCGTGAAGAAGCAGCGCTGCATCGATGCGCTCTACATCTACTACCGCGACCGTGCCTTCCATCGCGTCGGCGAGCCAAAGAACGCCGGCCTCACCGTGAATCCGCCCGATCACACCGTTCTCATCGTCGAGACGACGTGCGAGATTGGCGACGACAAATGGAAAGGCACCGACGAGGTGAAGCAGCGCATCTTCAGCGACCTCGAGCACGAGAACATCTGCCGCCGCGAAGACATCGTCGAGGTGAACATCCTCCACAGCGAAACCGGTTATCCCATCTTCGCCCTCGGCTTTGAGCCGCATCTCGACAAAGTGAAGCGCTGGATCTCGTCCATCACGAACCTGCAAAGCGTCGGCCGTCAGGGCGGCTTCACCTATCCGAACATGCACAGCGCCATGCGCATGGGTGCATGTGCGGCTGAGGCTGCAATGGCACGGTTGAACAAGAAGGGGGCATCGCCCGCATCATGAAGCCCGATCCGAAAAAGATCCGGCTGGCTGCGTTGCTCGGCTTTCTTGCCGTTGCGCTGGGTGCATTCGGCGCGCACGGACTTCAGCCCGCGCTAATCGAGCACGGCACCGTGGAGATTTGGAAGACCGCGAGCCATTACCACCTCGTCCATGCCGTCGTGCTGCTCGTGCTCGCATTCGTGCACACCGATGACGCACCGGCGCGCTGGTCGTGGTCATGCCTCACATGGGGCGTTTTGATCTTCAGCGGCACGCTTTACACGCTCGCCATCACCGGCACGAAGTGGCTCGGTGCCATTACGCCCGTCGGGGGGCTGCTCATGCTGACGGGCTGGCTGCTGCTGGCGATCCGCCGCTGGCCGGGCACGGTGCCGTGAAGGAAGATCATCCCCGAGCCAAAAAAGCCTTTGCGCAAGCCAGTGAAGCCTGCATATATCGCGCCTCGCTTTCTCAGCGCATGGCTCGGTAGCTCAGTCGGTAGAGCAGAGGATTGAAAATCCTCGTGTCGGCGGTTCGATTCCGTCCCGAGCCACCACTCAAACCACCGGGGTGTCCCTCGCCATAGTCTTTGTGATGAGTACCTTACACGCTGAGCTGGCGCGCCAGCCCGCCCCTCGACGGCCACCGCACCATGTAAACATCGACCAGGGGTAACCACACCGCGGACGACCCGCTCGGTGCACCGTTGAGGCCGCTTGATGAGGCTCAGGCGACGGTTTCATGCGGCCCCCTACATCAAGCTAAAATGGGAAGAGGAGTGAATTTCGCCCGTTTCCTGAGTCGCCTTTCACCATGCCCGTCATCACCGCCGACAAACTGCAGGACAACTACGACGTCGTCATCGTCGGCTCCGGTGCGGGAGGCGGGCAGACGGCTTACACGCTGACGATGGAGGGCGTGAAGGTGCTCATGCTGGAGGCGGGGCGCTCGTTTGATCCGGCGACGGAGGTGGCGATGTTTCAGACGCCGAACCAGGCACCGTTGCGCGGCGAGAAGACGCCGGACAAGCAATACGGCTTCCACGATTGCTCAATCATGAGCGGCTGGGACATTCCGGGCGAGCCTTACACGAACGCGCACGCGGAGGAGGCGAATCACTTCCGCTGGTGGCGGCAGCGCATGATGGGTGGTCGCACGAATCACTGGGGTCGCATTTCATTGCGCAACGGGCCGTTCGATTTCAAACCGCGCACGCGCTGGGGCATTGGATTCGACTGGCCGATCAGCTACGACGACATCGCGCCTTACTATGACAAGGTCGAGATGTTGATCGGTGTGTTCGGCACGAACGAGGGACTCGAGAACTCGCCCGATTCATCGCCCGGTGTGTTGCAGCCCGCGCCGAAGCTGCGCGTGGGCGAGCTGTATGCGCAGAAGCATGGGAAGAAGGTCGGTGCGCAGGTGCATTCGATTCATCGCGCGGTGCTGACGCGACCGCAGGACGCGGAGTCGCTGCCAAAGAAGTTGCATCCAGGCAACGAGAAGGCGCAGCGATTGCTCGCGGATAACATGCGTTCGCGCGCGCCGTGCTTCTGGGCCACGGACTGTCATCGCGGCTGTGCGATCCGCGCGAACTACGATTCGCAAACGGTGCATCTGCGACCTGCGCTCGCGTCGGGGAATCTCGACATCCTGCCGAACGCGATGGCGCGCGAGGTGACGGTCAACAAAGACGGCAAGGCCACGGGCATCACGTTCATCGATAAGACCACGGGCCGCGAAGGTCATGCGAAAGGTCGCGTCGTCGTGCTCGCCGCGGGTGCGATGGAGTCGGTGCGCTTGTTGTTGAACTCGGGCATTGCGAATTCGAGCGGCAAGGTGGGCAAATACATAACGGACTCCGTGCAGAGCAGCGTCAGCGCGCACATCCCGGCCTTCGAGGGCATGCCGATTCACAACGAAGATGGTGCGGGCGGGCCGCACGCTTACGTGCCGTGGACGTTCTTGAAGGAGAATCGCAATGCGGAGTTCGGCTTCCCTGGCGGCTATCATCTGGAGTTCACGAGCGGACGCCAGATGCCGTCGCTCGGCGTGGTGAGTGGCATTGATAGTCGAGCGGGCAGCAAGAGCGTGTTGTTTGGCAAGAAACTGAAAGAGGAAGCGCGGCGGTTCTACGGTTGTCAGCTCGGCTTCGGTGGTCAGGGCACGATGCTGCCAAACGATGGTTGTTTCACCGAACTCGATCCGGTGGTGAAGGATCAGTGGGGCATTCCCGTGCTGCGCTTTCATTGGAAGTGGACCGATGCGGAGTTGAACCTCGTGAAGCATCAGCAGCAACACATTCGCGAACTGCTCGAAGCGATGGGCGGCAAGGTGTCGAAGCCCGAGACCGATCCAGCGAAAGCGATCAAACAAGGCGGCACGGTCATCCATGAAGTCGGCGGTGCGATCATGGGTGCGGATGCGGCTTCGTCTGTGACGAATGCCTTCAGCCAGACCTGGGACGTGAAGAACCTCTTCATGGCCGATGGCGCTCCCTTCGCCAGCACCGCCGACAAGAACCCGACGCTGACCATCATGGCGCTCGCGTGGCGCATGACGGATCACCTCATGAACGAACTCAAACGCCAGAACATCTGATGAACACGAACGACGACCTTCCTCGCATTGATCGCCGCGTGGCCATCCAGTGGATGCTTGGCGCAACCGCCGCGCTCGCCACGCGTGATGCGTCGCTCTTTGCCGCCGACGCACCGATCCAAGCCAAAGGCTACGGCCCCGATCCGGTGATGGTCAAAGCCTACAAGCCCGGCGACGTGTGGCCGCTCACGTTCAGCGATGCACAGCGTCGCAACGCGCGTGCGCTCTGCGATGTGATCATCCCCGCTGACGACACTTCACCGAGCGCATCTGCGGTCGGCGTGCACGACTTCATCGACGAATGGATCAGCTCGCCGTATCCCGCGCAGGCCGGTGATCGCAAAGCAATCCTCGAGGGCCTGAAGTGGACCGACGACGAAGCAAAGAAGCGCTTCCAGAAAGCCTTCGCCGATCTCACGCTCGATCAGCAAACCGCCATCTGCGACGATGTCGCGAGTCCCAGTGGGAAAGACAAAAAGGCCGCGAGCTTTTTCAAACGCTACCGCGACCTCACCGCCGGAGGCTACTTCACCACGCCTGAAGGCATGAAGGCCATCGGCTACGTCGGCAACATGCCGAGCGCGACGTTCGAAGGGCCGCCGTTAGAGGCGCTGATGCATGTGGGGTTGGCGTGACACTATGAACCAGCCAACACCAGTCAGTCGTGATGCCGCGATGAGAGTCGTGGAGGTCGCTAACGCTATGCTATCCAGATCCATGGGTCTCATTGAAGCTGCGCGCAGAATTTCTGGTGAGCATCTCTACTCAAGCCACGGCGACGAGCCATCCGATCATGACTATCTGCGTTTTGTCGGGATTGATTCTGAGACCGATCATCTCCCCATTGGTCCTGTGCGAAAGTATTGGAGCCAGGAAGCGCTGCGACAAAAGGACGATGAGATCAGAGCCTACGAGAGCTTTGCTCGCGAGTCTGCAGTAGCAGCTGCCAAGAACCTTGTGTCGAAGCTCGCGAAGCACATCTGAAGTCGGGAACTGTCGCAAAACTATTCTAGGCATGAGTAGATAGCCCAACATCGCCTTGCCAATACCTGCTCCAATGGCCGTATTGTAGCAATGCTCTCGCTTCATCGTCTCTTCATCCTCGCATTCTGCATTGTTGCGCTTTCGCCACTTGCTGCCGCTGTCGTGCGCGTCGAAGTCATGCAACGCACTGACATCCCCAAGTCCGACTACGAGATGGTCACCGGCAAGCTGCACTTCGAGATTGATCCGAAACTGCCGGGGAATGCGCTCATCGCAGATGTCGATCTCGCGCCCACGAACGCGACGGGCAAGGTGAGCTTCGTCGCGGACCTTCGTTTGTGGAAGCCGAAGGACGTGGCGCGCAGCAATGGCGCGGCGTGGGTGGAGATTCCGAATCGCGGTGGGAAGGCGAGTCTGCCGAAGGCGATGATGGATGCGGGATTCACGCTGCTGAATGTTGGCTGGGAGTTTGATGTGACAGACAAAAAGGACGCGCTGCGACTGGAGGTGCCGCGTGCGAAGAACAAGGATGGTTCGCCGATTCGCGGTGTGGTGAGCGCGCAGTTCACGCCGGACAAGAAGAGCGAGGAAGAGAAGTTCACCGACCTGATCGAGTATCCGCCGGTGGACATCAACGGGCCGGACAGCAAGCTCATCGTGCGCACGCGTGCGGCGTTCCCTGGCGGTGACGAAGTGCCGAGTGCGAAGTGGCGTTTTCAAAACAATCGCCTGCATCTCGACGGCGGCTTCATGCCGGGCAAAACGTATGAGCTGTTCTACCTGAGCGAAGCGCCGCCGATCGCGGGACTGGGCTATGCGGCGATTCGCGATGCGGTGTCGTGGCTCAAGCATGATGCAACCTCGCTCGCACCGGTGAAGCACGCATATGCGTTCGGAGCCTCGCAGTGCGGGCGCTTCCTGCGCGACTTCGTGTATCTCGGCTTCAACACCGATGAACAAGATCGCATCGCACTCGATGGCGTGATGTCGCACATCGCTGGTGCGGGTCGCTTGGTGTTGAACCAACGCTGGTCCACGCCGCGCGATCTCGCTGCGTATCACACCGCGTCGTATCCATTCGCCGATACCGCGCAGCGCGATCCGATCAGCGGGCTGTCGGAGGGTGTGATTGAGAATCTTCGCGTGAAGCATGCGCCGAAGATTTTCTACACGAACACAGCCACGGAATACTGGGGCGGCGGTCGCGTAGCGGCGCTCACGCACACGAACGTGGAAGGCACCCAGGACATCGCGTTCCCCGCCAACGTGCGCTCGTATTTCTTCGCAGGCACCTCGCACGGGCCAGCGCCGTTTCCGCCGTCGGCATCGGCGAAGGATGGTCCGCTCGCTGATCCGATCAATGCGAGTGCAACGGTGACGGCTCTGCGAACGGCCATGCATCGCTGGGTGAGTGAAGGCGTCGCGCCGCCGCCGAGCGTGTATCCGAAACTCTGCGACGGCACGCTGACGCCGGTGAAGGACATTCGTTATCCCCAAGTGCCGGGAATCGCCGCACCCAATGCGATCAAAGCCGGTGGTCGTGTGCGCAACCCGCTATACTCCGACGGCGCGGGTGAAGGCACGGAGTTGCCTTTGCTCGTGCCACAAGTCGATGCCGATGGCAACGACCTTGGCGGCATACTCATGCCTGATCTCGCCGTGCCGCTCGGCACCGCGGCGGGCTGGGTGTTTCGCGCACCAACGCAAGGTTCGCCTCATGAACTCGTGATGCTGCGCGGCGCTTGGACACCGTTTGCTACGACCAAAGTGCAGCGTGAGAAGAAGAACGATCCGCGTCCGTCGATCGAAGAGCGCTACGCGTCGAAGGATGACTTCATGGCGAAGGTGAAGGTTTCGATCGAGAAGTTGATCGAGCAACGCTTGATGCTCGACTCCGATTTGGAGCCGCAGATGAAGCAGGCGAGCGAGAGGTGGGACTGGGTGGCACTGGCAAAGTAGTGACGGGCTGTTACCGCATGATTGGTGAGATCGTCTGCTTCTGAGCCTGACACGTTGTCACGAGCGAAGGCTCTTGGCTGCTGTTGCCGGCTTGCCGCTGCCAGATCAAGCTCCCGAGCGCGGCAGGTCCGCGGACGGACGGAACATTCAGGGGACGGGGCGGATTTTGAACCAGGCGAGGAATTCGTGGTTTCCATCGGCACCTGTGACAGGCGACGCCATGAGGTGCTTCCACTCGAGCCGGGAGTCGCCGCGGACAAACGACTCGATCTTGGCGCACGCCTTCTGGTGGAGTGCGGGTTCGCGCACGATGCCGCCTCTGCCAACTTCCTCACGCGAAAGCTCAAACTGCGGCTTCACGAGCACGATGCAATCGCCACCGGGCTTGACGACGGCGAGCGCGGCAGGCAGCACGAGTGCGAGGGAGATGAAGGACACGTCGGCGACGAGGACATCGACAGTTTCGCCCACATCCTGCGGCTGCATGTGGCGCACGTTGAAATGCTCCCGCGAGACGACACGCGGATCACTGCGCAGTTTCCAGGCGAGCTGGTTGGTGCCGACGTCGAAGGCGAAGACTTTCCGTGCGCCGCGCTGCAGGAGGCAGTCGGTGAAGCCACCGGTGGAGGAACCGATGTCGAGGCACACCTTGCCGGCCACGTCGATGGCAAAGCGGTCGAGCGCGCCTTCGAGCTTCAAGCCGCCGCGGCTGACGAACTTCGGAGGCGTCTTGACGCGGAGATCGGCTTCTTCGGCGACGAGCAGGCCAGGTTTGGTGGCGGGATGTCCGTCAACGCTGACTTCACCCGCGAGAATGAGGCGTTTCGCCTGTTCGCGGGACGGGCACAGCGCCTTTTGCACGAGCGCCTGATCGAGCCGGATGCGGGCCATCGCGACTGCGGGCTACTGCGCACTGACCACCTGGATCACTTCGTCGCCCGCCTGCACGGTGACGCCTGCGGGCACGCTGGCGGGATCGAGATCGCCGACGGATTCATCGTCTTCGATCGTGTCGCCGATGATGATGCGGCCGACGACGGAGTTCTCACGCCGGAGGTCGAACTGGGTGCCCTTTGTGATGCGCTGGCTCTTGCCTGCGGAGATGATCACAAAGCCGGCGTCTTTTTCGAACTGCTTCACCTTCGCGATGGTGGGCAGGGCGACGATCTGTTTCTGCAATGGGGTGAGCGGAGGCGGTGCGGGCGCGGCCAGCACGGGAGTCGAGGGCGGCGGCACGGAAGCGGTGCTCCCCAATGGCGGCGGCTGTGAGAGGCCGGCGGAGGACGGTGGAAGCGAAGCGGAAACCGGCGCCTTCTTTCCCGCGGTGGGCGGGACCGTTTTCGCCGGTGCGGAAGGAGGCGGCAACGGAGATGGTGAGACGGGTGGTGCAGGCGGGCTGGCCGCCAACTGGCCTGGCTGCGGCGGACGCATCATCGTACCGGGCGTCACGGCACCCGCCTCGATCTGGGCCTGCTGCTGCCGCTTGATGAACTCGAGCTGCTCACGCACGCCGCGCGCCTCCTGCTGGCTCTGCCATGCGACATAACCGGTGGCGCAGAGGAGGAGCAAGGTGAGGCCGAGGGCTATTTGAGTCAGACGCATGGGCGCGGAGTTTACGAGGTTTGCCGGCAGACGCAATGGCCGAGGCGCGACGGGCGTGGCCGCGAAGAGGGAGCGACGCCGGCAGCCGAAGCCGGACCAGCCACATGCGGCACAAGAAACGATACGTTTTCACCAATGCCTCATGACGATTCCCTGCTGGACACGGCCGGAGTGACATGCCAGCATCAACGGTCTTCGGGCTGGCCGCGCTCTTCACCGGAGGCGCTGCCGCAGCTTGAGAATCGTGCCTGACTCCTCCACCATCGCCCGCCCAAAACCGTCGTCCGCGCCCGGCCTGCGGACGCAATGTGTGAGCGCGTTCCGCTCTATGCTGTTGGCGCGCATTCTCGAGGAAAAGCTGGCCAGCCTCTACCGCGCAGGCGGCCGCATCGTGGGTGGTGTTTACCTTGGCAAAGGACAGGAGGCTTTCAGCGCGGCGATGGGCGTGCAACTACAGAAAGGCAGGGACATCTTCGGTGCGCTCATCCGCGATCAGGCGGGCCGGCTGGCCTTCGGCGAGCCGCTGCTCGATTCCTTCCGCACCTATCTCGGTGCGGTCACGGGGCCGATGCGCGGTCGCGATGGGAATGTCCACCGCGGCAGGCCGAAGGAAGGGCTGCCGGCGATGATCAGCCACCTCGGCAGCCTGGTGTCGGTGGTCAATGGCATGCTCTTCGCGCGGCGGCTGCAAGGGCGGCTGGGCGACGCGGTTGGCGCGACGAGCATCGGCGAGGGCGGCACATCCACCGGTTCGTTTCACGAGGCTCTGAACCAGGCCGCCGTGGAGCGCCTGCCTCTGGTCGTGGCGGTGGCGAACAACCAGTTCGCCTACTCGACGGCCAATGAGCGGCAGTTCCACTGCGAGGACCTCGTCGAGCGCGCGCGAGGCTACGGCATCGAGGGCTGCTCGATCGACGGCACGGACCTCGTGGCGTGCGTGCAGGCTTTCTCGAAGGCGGTGCGCCGCGCCCGCGAGGGGCACGGGCCGCAGATGGTGGTGGGTACGCTGCTGCGGCTCTCCGGCCATGGCGAGCACGACGACGCCTCCTACATTCCCGAGGAGAAAAAGAAATCGAGCCTGGGTCGCGATTGCATCTCAGTGGCCGAGCAGCGCCTCGTCGCGGAGGGATGGATGACGACGGACGAGGTCAAGGACTGGCGTGCGCAGTGCGGGGCGGAGGTGGAGACGGCGCTCGCGCAGGCGAGCAAGGAGCCAGTGCCCGACCCCTTCCGCGAGAGCTGGCGCGCGCTGTCCACAAGCGAGCTGGTGGAGGGGCAGCACGAGCCATGAGCATGACTTACCTGGAGGCGATCCGCGAGGCGCAATACGAAGCGCTGCGCAATGACCCGAACGTGTTCCTTTACGGACAGGACATCGCCGGTTTCGGCGGCGCGTTCAAGGCCACCAAGAACCTCAGCAAGGAATTCCCCGGCCGGGTGTTCGACGCACCCATCAGCGAGGACGCGATGGTGGGCCTCGCCGTCGGCGCGGCCATCGAAGGCGGGCGGCCCATCATCGAGATGCAGTTCGCCGACTTCTCGACATGCGGCTTCAATCAGATCGTGAACCAGGCGGCCACGCTGTTCTGGCGCACGAACACGGCGTGTCCCATCACCATCCGGATGCCCTCTGGCGGCACGGCTGGCAGCGGTCCGTTTCACAGCCAGTCGATGGAGTCGCTCTACGCGCAGTATCCGGGTCTGGTGATCCTTACGCCCGCGTCGGTGGAGGACGCCTACTGGATGTTTCTGGATGCCGTGGCGCTCGACGACCCCGTGATATTCTGCGAGCACAAGTTTCTCTATTACCACCTGAAGGCCGACCAGATCGGCGACCGCACGCTGCCACTGGGCAAGGCACGCGTAGTGCGCCCGGGCCGCCATGCGACGGTGGTGACCTACAGCGCCATGGTCCACGAGTCCGTGCGCGCGGCCGAGGAGCTGCAGCAGGACGGGTACCAGATCGAAGTGGTCGATCTGCGCTCCGTGAAGCCGATGGACACCGACACCATCCTTGGCTCCGTCGCCCGCACCGGACGGCTGCTCTGCGTGGGCGAGGCATTCCCGTGGGGCGGCGTCACGGCGGAGATCATCGCACGCGTCGCCACGGAGGCCTTTCATCTGCTCGATGCGCCGCCTGTGCGCTTGAACTCCAAGGACACGCCCATCCCGTATCATCCGAACCTGTGGAAGGCGCACCGCCCGACGAGCGCCACCATCGGTGACGCGCTGCGCCGCCTGCTGCGCTACTGATTCATTTCACCCGCTGCCTCTGACGCGCGCCATGCCCACCATACCCATCCTCATGCCGCAGCTCGGCGAGTCCATCGCGGAAGCCACGGTGATCCGCATCTTGGTGGACAAGGGGGCACGAGTGGATGCCGGACAGGACCTCTTTGAAGTGGAGACGAACAAGGCCACCATGGCCGTATCGTCCCCCTGCGCGGGCAAAGTGTGTCAGATCATCGCCACGGCGAACAACAGCTACGCCGTGGGCGCCAGCCTCGCCTCGATGGACATCAGCGAGAGCGATGCGAAGTCGCTCGGCATCGCGGAAGGCCGCGAGGTGGCCCCGCCGAAGGCGAAGAAGCAGCACGGCGCCTCGGTGAAGGACGTGGTGCATTTCCAGTTCAATGACGAGGACGCGATTCACGAAGGCCAGCCGAAGGTCGAGCCCGTCGTGAGCGGGCTGCCCGTGCCGGCTGGCGCAGGCGGCGCCAGCTACATCTCGCCGCGGATGCGCGCACGCATGACGGAGCTGGGCCTCAATGCCGCCGATCTCGCCGCCGTGGCCGGCACAGGAGCTGGAGGGCGCGTGACCGTGGAGGACTTCGAGCACTTCCTCCGCTCGCTCGAGCAGCACCGCATGACGCCTGCGTCACCCATGCGCATCGCCGTGGCCGACTCCATGCGCCGCTCGTGGACGCGGCCGCTCGCCACCGTCGGCTCCCCCGTCGTCATGGACGCCCTGCTCGGCCACCGGAAGAAAGCGAGCCCCAAACCCGGCCCCGCGCTCTATGCCATCCGTGCGCTCGCGCTGGCTCTGGCGGAGAACACCGCCATCGCCGGCCGGCTCGTCGGCAACCGCATCGTGCATCCACGCGCCATCGACATCGGCTTCGCAGTCGAAGTGGATGACGGCGTGCTCGTTCCCGTGCTGCGTGACGTGGACAAGACGCCGCTCGCCACCTTGGTGGACACGTACAACAAGCTCGTCGAGCTGGCCCGCACCCGTCGCCTGCCCAATGACTCCCGCGGCCCCGGCATCGCCACTGTCACGAACTTCGGCACCTTCGGTATCGTATGGGCCACACCCATCCCGCTGCCCGAGCAGAATCTCGTGCTCGGTCTCGGCTTCGGCGAGAAAGTTCCCCACTGGAGCGAGCAGGTGCAGCAGTTCATCCCCGTCACCAAGGCGGAACTCACCCTGAGCTTCGACCACCGCATCCTCGATGGTGGCGGTGCCGGCCGCCTCCTCTCCCGCGTCGCTCAAATGTTGCAGGAGCCGGAGAAGCTGTGAGAGAGACGGAGCAAATCCGCCACTGACCGCATTGGGGGGGAGCGGGGCGTGAGGCCCGCTGAACCTGCCGCGTGGTCGAAATATTCCGCGGACCGGAATCCACGAGATGCAGGCATGCCTGTCTGGCAAGTGTGTCACCGGGCCATGAGGCCGATGATGGCGATGCAAACGAAGGCTTCGAGTTTCCCAGCGCTACCGCCGTCGGCAAAGATGACAGCAGGCTCAAGAAAATGGGGCGGCATGCGGGCTGGAAACCGCGGCAGATCGAGCGATCCGCCGTCTCACATTGGCTCCCGTCCTGTGACCTCGATGAACTGCTGCCTCAAGCTCATGTAGGCATGCTGCCATTCATCGACGGACCGCTGCAATTCCATCGTAGTCTTTTCAAGGGCGGCGATGCGCTGACGCAGCGCGGCATCACTGCCATCGAGCTTCGCGTCCGGCCACTGCGCGCCGGCGAAGGTGGTCTCCGCGCTCCGGATGTGGTGCGGACTGGCTTGATAGAAGTCCGTCTCGGACAGGAAGCTTTCCGTGCCCTCGACGCAGTTGATCACGCGCACGTTTTCGTCGATCTCGCCCGTGGCCAGGAACTCCTGGATGGTGCCGATGTTCGTGGGGCCGTACAGATAGTTGTCCGGCATTTCGATAAGCCAGTCCATCTGCAGCTCAGGCACCATCGGCGCACGCACCCACGACTGGCGGCCGTCGTTTGAAAGCTTGTCGAGCGGCGAGATTTTTGCTTCCGCCGCCCAGCTCCGGAGGTTTTCGAGACTCGTGGGTCCGTGGACTTCTTTGTCCGCCGTTTTCAAGACATACCAAGTTCCTTCTGCCATGGACGGCATTTAACAGGCTGCGCCGCGCGAAGCCAAGCGCAAAGGTGGTCAATATCGTCAATGACGGGGAATGGGGATGCACCGAGGCTGCGGCAGTTCCAGCGTTTGCGCGGCACGGCGTCGCATCATGCGCGGCCATGCCTTGCCCTGTGCTGCGCAAACAAGGCCAGCGTCCGCTCGCGTTCCACTGCGTGATCCACCATCGGCGGGGGATAGCCCGCCGCGATGCTCCCTCCGTGCGACGGCGGAGAGACGAGTGACTCGACGGGGACGTGCCGCAGTTCCGGCAGCCAGTGCTTGATGTAGCGCGCTTCGGGATCGTAGCGGCGCGTCTGTGACCACGGATTCTGGATGCGGAAATACGGCGCGGCATCCGCTCCGGTGCCGGCGCTCCATTGCCAGCCGCCGTTGTTCGAGGCGATCTCGGCATCGACGAGGTGCTGATGGAAGAACTGCTCGCCCCACCGCCAGTCACAGTGCAGGTCCTTGGTGAGAAACATCGCCACGATCATGCGCACACGGTTGTGCATGAGGCCGGTGGTCAGCAACTGCCTCATGCCGGCATCCACGATGGGGAATCCGGTGCGCCCCTCGCGCCAGCGGGTGAAGTGCTCGTTCGTGCCCGGCCAGGCCATGCCGCGCCACTGGGGATTGAATTCGTGATCGAGCACCTCCGGCCAATGATGCAGGATGGCCATGTAGAATTCCCGCCACGCCAGTTCCTGCACGAACTTCGCGTGGCGTTGAGTGCGCTGAAAGAGTTCGCGTATGGAGATCAGCCCGAAACGCAAATCCTGGCTGAGCATGGACGTGGACTGTCCGTGCGGCTCGTCCCGATGCATGGCGTAACCCGCGAGGATACCGTCATCGACAAAGTGCTTCATGCGCCCGCGTGCGGCGCGTTCACCGGGAAGAGGAAAGCAAGGATCATTCACCGGCTCGAGCTGCCAATATGCCGGTGCAGGCAGAGGCAGACTCGCGACCTTTGGCGCGGGGCCGAGAACGGATGGCCTCGGCAGCGGGCCGGCCTTCGGGAGACCGAGCCAGTTCTTCGAGTAGGGTGTGAACACCCGGTAAGGCTGCCCCTCCCCAGTCAGCACTTCATCGGGATCGTGCAGGACGGTGTCCTTGAAACTTTCACAACGAATGCCAAGCCGTCCGCACATGGCGCGCACGCGGACTTCGGTGGCTTTTCCAAACGGATCGGGATCCCGGTTGAAGAAAATCGCCGCCGCCCTGGTCTCGACGGCCAGTTTCTCAAGCTCCGCCACGGCATCACCGGCCCGGATGATCAGCCGGGAGTGCAGATGCTCGAGATTCGCCGCGAGCGACTGCAGGCAGCCGCACAGGAAGCTCTGCCTCAGCGGCCCCGTCCAGCCATGCTCCCGCTTCCAGGTGCTCAGGACGTAAGCCGGGATCACGCTGCCGGCCTCGGCAGCGTGATGAAGGGCGGTGTTGTCGGTGAGGCGCAGATCGCGCCGGAACCAGTGGATGACGGGAGCCATGAATCTTCAAACGAGCGTGACCCGCTGAAAGGGCGCGGCCCTCGCATCGAAATCAGCCGGCCACACGGGCACCTTCCGCGCAGCCGTGCATCACACGCCCTTCTTATTCCTGCCTTTTCCTTTCCCGGCGGCCGGCTGCCCGGGAGGCTGGGCTTCGTTTTCGAAGGCTTTGTTGCCAAAGGCGGTGCGCGGCGGCGGGATGGTCTCCTTCACTTCCGCTTGCAGGCGCGACAGCTCGGCTTTGAGTTCCTTCACCGTGTCAGCGTAGGCGGGGTCGTTGTAGAAGCTCTTCGTCTCGAGCGGATCCTTTTTGCGGTCGAGCAACTCCCACTCGTCGAGATCCGGCGTGTAGTAGTGGATGAGTTTGTATTGATCCGTGACGACGCCGTAATGCGGCCGGACGTGATGCGGGACGGGGAACTCGTAATAGTGGTAGTAGAGCGATTTCCGCCAGTCGGCCGGCGTCTCGCCTTTCAAGATGGGCACGAAGCTCTTGCCATGCGCATCGGGGATGGCGGGCTGGCCGGCGATGTCGAGAAAGGTGTTCGCCAGGTCGATGAGCGACACGATCTTGTCGGACGATGAGCCGGGCTTCGTAACGCCGGGCCATCGGACGAGCATTGGCGTGCGAACCGACTCCTCGAAGATCCAACGTTTGTCGAACCAGCCGTGCTCGCCGAGGTAGAAGCCCTGATCGGAGGAAAGGAAGACGGCGGTGTTGTCGGAAAGGCCTTCTTTGTCGAGGTATTCGAGCACACGCGTGACGTTTTCATCAACGGCCTTCACGCAGGCGAGGTAATCGTGCATGTAGCGCTGATAGCGCCATTTGATGAGGTCTTTACCTGAGAGATTTGCGGCGCGGAATTTCGCATTACGCGGGCCGTAGTAGTCGTCCCAGTATTTGCGCTGCTCCTCGTTGAGCTGGCCGGGCGTGACGAGCTTGGTGTCGCGATCGGTCATCGTTTTCTCGATCCTCATGTCCTGATCGATGACGGCCTTGCTGCGACCTTCGTAGGTGTCGAAGAGCGTCGGCGGCTCGTCATACACCCGGTCGTTGTCGAAGCCGAGATTCCGTGCGGGCGGCTCCCACTCGCGGTGCGGCGCCTTGTGCTGGCACATGAGCAGGAAGGGTTTGTTTTTGTCACGGCTCTTCAGCCAGTCGAGCGAGAGGTCACCGATGATGTCGGTGACGTAGCCGGTGTGCTTGACGTTCTTGCCATTGTCGATGGTGGCCGGGTTGTAATACACGCCCTGGCCGGGAAGGACGTTCCAGTAATCGAAGCCGGTTGGATCGGTCATCAGATGCCATTTGCCGATGATGGCGGTGCTGTAGCCGGCTTTTTGCAGGAGCTTCGGAAACGTCGTCTGCGAGCCGTCGAACTTGCTGTTGCTGTTGTTGTAGAAGCCGTTGGCGTGGGAGTATTTGCCGGTGAGCACGCACGCACGGCTCGGTCCGCAGATCGAATTTGTGACGAGGCAGCGGTCAAAGCGCATGCCTTCCTTGGCGATGCGATCCATGCCCGGCGTGTTGAGCAGTTTCCGCGAATCGCCATACGCGCTGATGGCCTGATAGGCGAGGTCGTCGCAGAAGATGAGGACGATGTTCGGCGGCGGCTTGGCGGCGCCGAAGACGGACAATGGCAGGAGCAACAGGGCGAGGAGAATGCGCATGGAGCTTGAACGGCTGTTTTCGGAGAAGATTTCAGGCGAGGTCCGCTGCGGCCGCTGGCACGACTCTCGTACGAGATGCCAGATGCATCCGTCCGCCATCGTTCTCTGCGGACGATACCCCGCATCGTCAACCACATGAAAACAGCCATCTCCATTCTCGCCGTCGCACTCTCCCTGTCCGCGCTCCGTGCGGCCGAACCTCTCACCGTGAAACTCTGGCCGGCAGGTGCGCCCGAACCGGCGGGCTTCACTTCCGAGCCGGAGAAAGTCATCCCGCCGAAGGATGAAAAGGACGTGAAGCGCGTGACGAACGTGACTGATCCGACGCTCGCCATTTACAAGCCGGAGAAACCCAACGGCACCGCCGTCATCGTCTGCCCCGGTGGTGGCTATCACATCCTCGCAATCGAGCACGAAGGCACGCAGGTGTGCGAGTATCTGAACACGCTCGGGGTTACGTGTGCGTTGCTGAAATACCGCGTTCCGGCCCGCGCCAAGGAGAACCCCTCGAAGGAGCCGCTGCAAGATGCGCAGCGCGCCATCGGCCTCGTGCGGCATCACGCCTCCGAGTGGGGCATCAAGCCGGACCACGTGGGAATACTCGGCTTCTCCGCCGGCGGCCATCTTACGGTGATGGCCGCTCTTCATGCGAACGAGCGCACCTACGCCGTCGATCCCTCGCTCGATGTTGAAGACGCCACGCCGAACTTCGCCGTGCCCGTTTACCCTGCTTACCTCGTCAGCAAGGAGGACACCTTCACCCTCCTTCCGGATGTCAAGGTGACGGCCAAATCGCCACCGATGTGCCTCGTCCACGCCGGAGATGACAAAGGCGTGACCAGCGCCAGTGCCAGCGCGCTTCTCTACCTCGAGTACAAGAAGCTCGGCCTTCCCGCCGAACTGCACATCTACTCAAAGGGCGGTCACGGCTTCGGCATGCGCAAGACCGGCCTCCCAACCGCCGACTGGCTCGTGCGCGTGGGTGAGTGGATGCGCAGCACGGGCTGGCTCGACTGAAGCCTGCGCCGCAAACGGCAGGCTGCACGGTCTGCACCGCAGCGGCGCGACATCGAGGCAACCGCCGTACATGGCGATTGACGGCCCCGCGCAATGCCAGGGTGACGGACTGGGGCATCCGCAGTGCTTGCAAAATCGCAATCGCAACCGGAGCTGCCGCCACGCCCGACTTCAACGATTCAGCCGCCGGGAGACCATCTCGGATACTTCTCCGCGAGCAGCCGCGCGAACCGCTCCATCGTGGCCTCGGAAACACCGGCATACGGCGGCAGCAGGCGCAGGGGAAAGCCAGGCAGATGCAGGCGGAGGAACATCTTGTCGAACGCACCATCCATGTGCGCCTCGGTCTTCGCGAAGGCGAGCAGCTCGGCGATGATCTCGGCGGACTCGCGTTGCACTGGTTCGAGAAATGCCTTCTCGCGTCGCTTGCCGGCCTCGAAATAAGCGCGACCGAGGGAGGGTTTGGTATTCGCCAGCGAGATGAGGAAGCCGCATTCGCCCATCATCGCGGCCTCGGCGAAGCCGCCTTCGGTGATGAAGTGCTGGAGCTGCGGGGCCTCGGCGAGCAGGCCGCGGAGGCGGTCGATGTCGGTGGTGCTGTTCTTGGTCGCGACCAGGTTCGGGTGGCGTCGCGCGAGCACGCCGTACTCGGCGGGCGTGAGGATGCGGTGCGTGCGCAGGAGGTTGTAGTGCAGGAACTCGCAATCCGGGAAGCGTCCGCAGGTCTCGCGGAAAAACACGTCCACCTCGGCATCGCTGAGTTTGCCCCAGCTCGGCAGGCTGATCTGAAAACGACGTGCGCCCATGTCGCGGGCGCGTCCGATGCGTTCGACGATGGTGGGCAGGGAGAGGCTGATGAGGCCAGTCATGGTCTGCACACCATCGATCTGCGTTTCATCGAGGAAGACGCGCGTGATCTCATCGAACTGCCGTTCCGTGACCGCGTAGCCTTCGCCCGCGGTGCCGAAGGTGTACAGATCACTGATGCCTCCGGCGATCAAATGCCGCACCTGTGCGCGAAACAGCGCCTCATCGAAGGTGAAGTCCTCACGCCATGGCACGCAGCAGGTGGCGAGGATGCACTGGCGGTAGCGTTTGCTCATTCAGGCGGGCGGTGTGGCGGTCACTGCGGCGGTGTAGGCGGATTTGAGCGTCGCGTCGGTATGCGTGTGCCTGCCCCGATAGACGAGCAAGAGGCCGAGCCGGGAATGATCGCTGTGGTTCGGCGCGGAGTGGTGGATCGTCTCGCACTGATGGATGAGCGCATCGCCGGGCTCCAACAAGCCGCAGAACTGCTTCTCCAGTGGCACGGTGGAAGGTTCGGCCATGCCGATGGAATTGCCTTTCACGCCGGAGGGCTTCGTGGGCAGCATGCCGCCTTTCTGGGAGCCGATCACATAATAGACAGGGCCGTTCTCCATCGTCACCGGATCGAGGGCGACCCAGACCGTGAGCATGTCCGGCGGTGTCTGGCAGAAGTACGCGTTGTCCTGGTGATACGGCACGCCAGATCCCACGCGGGCCGGCTTGTTGAACGTTTCGACGCCGACCAGCACCGGCTCGCCACGCACAAGCCTGGAGACGAAACGCACTATCTCCGGCTTCTCCACCAGCGGCAGCATGGCTGGATGATGAATCTCCAGCCGCCACAGATTGCGCACGGTCTTGCCATCCGCCTCCAGCGTGCGCGCATCCGCGGATTTCGAGCCGAGGTCTTCACGCATGTAGCGCTCCAGCTCGGCGCGCAGGGTGGCGACTTCATCAGGGCTGAAGAGGCCGCGCACGCGGATGACGCCGTCGCGTTCGTAATCGTGGATCAGAGAGTCGGTGTCGGTGAGGCTCATGGTGTTGAATGTGATTCGTGCCATGGACAATGGCAACGACTGCTTCCCCACCGACTCACCCGACCACATCACTCGCCAGTCCTCGACCCGTCCAGTCGCCCTCTGTTTCGCAGCCAGGCCGGCGCGGGACCGGGCGCCTGCATCCGGCGTGGTCGCCGCCATTCAAGCAAGGCGCGGCGCTCCAGATCGTTCAGGGCGGTGTCCGCACAGGTGCGGCCCTTTTGATGCATTCACCATGAGCTCGAAATTCGGACCTTCTGCCACGCTTCGCATCCCCCTCGCACTGCTTGTCTTGATGACGATCGGCGCGTGCAGCCATCTCCAATCTCCCGCCACCAAACCGCAGCGCATCGTCGGCATCTTCGGTGGCATGGGGCCGGAGGCGACGGCGAACTTCTATTCGGAGATCGTGAAGCTCACGCCCGCAAAGAAGGATCAGGATCATCTGCCGACGCTGATCTACAGCTTCCCGCAGGTGCCGGATCGCAGCACCTGCATCACCTCTGGCAGTCGTGAGATCGTGCCGTATTTGCAAGCCGCAGTGCGGAAGCTGGAGCGCGGCGGCGCTTCGTTCATCGCCATCCCTTGCAACACCGTTCACTACTACCACGCGGACATGCAGAAGGCCGTGCATATCCCGGTGCTGAACATGATCACCGAGACAGCCGACGCCGTGGTGCGCGATCATCCGAAGGCACACACGATTGGCCTGCTCGCCACCAGCGGCACGGTGCGCAGCAAGCTCTACGAAACCGAGCTGACCAAGCGCGGTCTCAAAGTGCTGCTGCCAAATGACACCATGCAGCAGTGCTGCGTGATGGATGCCGTTTACAGCATCAAGTCCGGCGGCTCGAAGCAGAAGCAGGCTGACTTGCTCGCGAAAGCTGGCGACGACCTCATCGCGCGCGGCGCGGATGTGCTCGTGCTCGGTTGCACAGAGATCCCGCTCGCCTTCGATGTGAAGCGCTCGCGTGTGCCGGTGGTGAATGCCACGCAGGTGCTCGCACGCGCGGCTATTCGTGAATATCGAAAAGGAACGCCACCATGAAGATCATTGCTTTCACTCTCTGTTTCATCGCGGTCGCACAGCACGGCATTGCGGAACCTCTTCCCGAAGGCAAATCGAAGATCACGCTCACCGTGCGCGGCAAGACACTCGATGTCTTCACTTATCGGCCCGCATCGTATCGCGACGGGCCATTGCTCGTTGTGATGCACGGTGTGAGCCGCAATGCCGAAGGCTATCGTGATCACGCGATGCCGATCGCTGATCAACTTCACGCGCTGATCATCGCGCCGCATTTCACGAAGGAGCAGTTCCCAACCGAGACCTATCAGCGCGGTGGCATCGTCGTCGATGGCAAGGCGCAGCCGCGTGAGCAGTGGACGTTTCAATGCGTGCATGATCTCGCAGCGCTCATGCGCCAGCGAGAAGGACGTGCCGACATGCCATACTATTTGCTCGGCCACTCGGCGGGCGGGCAGATTCTGCATCGACTCGCCGCCTTCATGCCCGGTGAAGCAAAGCGCATTGTCGCCGCGAATCCCGGCAGTCTCACCTTCCCGACGCGCGAGCAAAACTACCCGTATGGCTTCGGCGATCTGCCGCCAGAACTCGGCGGCGATGATCAAATCAAAGCCTACCTCGCCGCACCGCTGACACTGTATCTCGGCACGGCTGACGTGCTGACCAAAGACCTCGATGTGAGTCCCGAAGCGATGAAGCAAGGCAAGACACGCTTCGAGCGCGGACATGCGTGCTTCGACATGGCGCAAGCGCTCGCCAGGAAACACGGCTGGCCGTTCAACTGGCGGCTCGTGGAGGCACCGGGCCAGGGGCACAGCGCTGGTGCGATGTTTGGCTATCCGCAGGCGATGAAGACGTTTAGTTCATCTGACAAACCAGCACCGTAACTTCCGCCTGCCATGAAGCGATTCATCTCCGCCATTTACCTCGCACTCAGTGTGTCCGCGCTTGCCGATGCACCGGTCACTCTCGTCCTGCACGGTGGTGCCGGCATTGAGCGAAAGAAGCTTGCTCCCGAGAAGGAGGCAGCGTGTCGGAAGGTGCTGGAGGAGTCGCTGCGCAAAGGTTTTGCCGTGCTCAAGGAAGGCGGCAGCAGCGAGCAGGCGGTGATCGCGAGTGTGATGGTGCTGGAAGATTCGCCGCTCTTCAATGCAGGTCGCGGAGCGGTGCTGACTCGCGATGGCACCGTGGAAATGGATGCCGCGCTGATGGTGGGCAGCACAGGACTCGCAGGCGCGGTGGCGAGCGTGCATGGTGTGCGCAATCCGATCTTGCTTGCCCAGCAAGTCATGTTGAAGACGCCGCATGTGCTCATGATCGGCAAGGGCGCGGAAGACCTGGCGCGCGAGCAACATCTGCGCTTCGAAGATCCCGACTGGTTCATCACGCCGGAGCAAAAGGAGCGGCTCGAGCGCGCGAAGAAGAAGGACTTGCCGAAGGGTGCCTATGTTCCCGTGCCGGGTCGCGATGTGTCGCTGCTCATCGGCACCGTCGGAGCGGTGGCTCTTGATAGGCATGGCAATCTAGCTGCCGCCACTTCCACTGGCGGACTCGCAGGCAAGCTGCCGGGTCGCGTCGGTGATTCGCCGCTCATCGGTTCGGGAACGTATGCGGAGGACGGAGTGTGCGCCGTGTCATGCACGGGTCACGGCGAGTTCTTCATCCGCAATGCCGTCGCTTACGATGTCGCCGCGCGCATGAAGTATGCAAAGGCCACGCTGACTGACGCGACGCACGACATCATCAACAACAAGCTCAAGAAGCTCGATGCGCGCGGCGGACTGATCGCGGTGGATACGAAGGGTAACATCGCCACGCCGTTCAACAGCGAAGGGATGTTTCACGCGTCGATGGGGCCGGATGGTGTCGTTCACATCGCTGTGTTCGAAGAATAACCCGCTGCTTGTTTCGCCATGATGCTGCGCTGTTTGCTTGGTCTTCTCGTTGTCGTCACACTCCACGCTCAGGAGGCGCAGCGACCGCGCGCTCGTGAAGCAGGCGTCGTCATCGGTTCGCTGCCGACGGGAAAGCTCAATGCGATCACGGATGTGCCCGGTGTGCTCGTCGGTCACGTCACCATCCACGATGGCAAACGCATTCACACCGGTGTCACGGCGATCCGGCCACATGCGGGCAATCTCTTCGAAGAGCGCGTGCCCGCGTTCATCCAGGTCGGCAATGGCTTCGGCAAGTTGCTCGGTGTCACCCAAGTCGCTGAACTCGGCGAACTCGAGACACCCATCGTGCTCACCGGCACGCTCAGCGTGTGGCGCGCTGCCGATGCGCTCACGACGTGGATGATCGAGCAGCCTGGCATGGAGAGCGTGCGCTCGATCAATCCCGTCGTAGGCGAAACGAATGACGGACAACTCAGCGACATCCGCTCGCGTCCCATCGAGCCAAAGAATGTCTTCGACGCGCTCAACAACGCGAAGACTGGGCCTGTTGAAGAAGGTGCTGTCGGCGCGGGTGCGGGAACGATCTGCTTCGACTTCAAAGGTGGCATCGGCACCAGCTCGCGCGTTGTCTCGACCGCAGGAAGAGACTACACGGTTGGCGTGCTCGTGCAGAGCAACTACGGCGGCCAGCTCACCATCGCGGGCGTGCCGGTGTGGAAGACGCTGACCAAAGCATCAAAAGCTTCCGGCGACGGCAGCATCATGATGATCGTCGCCACCGATGCGCCGCTGGACGCACGTTTGCTCGGTCGTCTTGCGCGCCGCGCACTCGTCGGTCTCGCACGCACCGGGTCAAGCATGAGCAACGGCTCAGGTGATTACGTTATCGCCTTCAGCACCGCCGCGGAAGTCCGGCACAAACGCGGCGACGCCGTGCATCACGTCGCCGAACTCTCCAACGAAGCGATGAGTCCGCTGTTCCAGGCCGCCGCCGAGGCAACCGAAGAAGCCATCGTCAACTCGCTCTTCCGGGCGACGACCGTCGAGGGTTTCAAGCGCACTGCGAAGGCACTGCCATGGGAAGAAATCTCAGGGCAACTCAAGGCCGCGGGGGTATTGCAGGCTCCGTAAGGCACGAGCGGCGCGGCGCGAGACGATCCGGCTGCCAGTTCGCAACCGAAACGGACCATCCTACACCTCCAGCTCCTTCAGTGGTCCCGTCGCGGTCGCGAAAGACCTGTCTGGCACGCCGAACTGGTTGAGCACGCTGACGTAGAGATTGGCGAGCGGCACAGCTCCGGGTTCGAAGGCCAGGTGCCGGCCATGTTTGAAGCGGCCGCCAAGCACGATCACGGGCAGGTCCTTGTTGCTGTGGTTAGAGGCGTTGCCAAGATTGGACGTGATGATGATCGTGGTGCGGTCGAGGAGGTTGCTGCCGCCTTCCTTGGTGTTCTTGAGATTGGTCAGCAGGGTTTTCAGTTCCTTGAACAACTCCATCTCGATGAGCTTGAGCTGCGCGATGTTTTCCGGATCCTGGCCGTGATGCGAGAGCGGGTGGTAGCCGTTCGTCACACCGGGCACATTGACGTTGTTCTGCTGGAAGTAGCCGAAAGTGACGATTCGTGTGCTGTCGGTCTGGAAGGCGAGGTGCGTCATGTCACACACGTTGCGCAGTTGCGTGATGATCTCGGCCTGGTTGCCCGGATCCTTCGGAGGTCTGGCGTCCACCTTGGGCTTGGGCGTGCGAACCCAGCTCTCCGACTTCACGAGGCGGCGCTCGGTCTCGCGCACGGACTCAAAATACTCCTCCAGCTTGTCCTGGTCGGCCTGGGAGAGCCTTTGCCGCAGCCCTTTCGCCTGACGCTGCACGAGATCCATGATGCTTTTGCCCTGGCCGATCTGCTGCGTGACCCGGTCGGCCGTGGCCTTGGTTTCATCGAGGAAGAGCTTCGCGTACACACTGGCCATCTTCGACTCCGCGGGCACCTGCGTGCCGCCGTCCGTCCACGAGAAGATGTTCCGCCCGGCGGACAGTTGCAGTGTGTCGAAGCGCGTGCTTTGCCCGATCTTCGTGGCGAGATACTGATCGAGCGAGCGCACGTTGCGCTTGTTCGACGGCACGCCGGTAAAAATGCGCGCCTCCGCGCTGTGCCCGCCATTCACGCCCGGATGATCGAGACCCGAGATGACCGTGCAGTGGTCACGAAACTCATCGATGATCGACAGATACTCGCCCGCCACGTAGCCCGCGCCGCTCTCCTTCGGCACCAGCGCATCACGATAGATTCCGAGCGGCACGCAGACAAGGAGCAGCCTCTGCGGATCGACCTTGGTCTCCTCGGCGTGAGCGAATCCACCGAGCGACTCGAGCCAGGGCAGTCCGAGCGTGGCGGCGGTGGCGTGAAGAAAGTGGCGGCGGCCGAAGTGCATGTCGTGAAGAACGTGTGATCGGATTGGAAACTGACATCCAAGCCACGCGCGGGCGGTCTGTTTCACCCGCGATCGTCGAGATCGATGCCGTGGAAGCGATTCCTCATGGCCTCCGAAAGACCGGGCTCATCACCACCGCCTCCACCATCGTCCGCAGACCGCCGCCGTTCGCGCGTGTGGTCCTGACGATCTCGGCGAGGTCGTCGCGATCCGCAAAGGTCATGGCACGGCCGAGCGCATAAACGGCCAGCTTCTCGGCAACGTTGGCAAAGACAAGGTGCTCGTTCTTCTTCAGCAGGCCCCGGAATTCCTGGAAGCCGGCGAAGGAACCGAGCTTCGGCGCGGTATCGACGGGGTTCACGGGCCTGCCGTCGCCGAGAACGGGACGCGGCCGGTTTTTCTGCGGGATGAGCGCGCGGTAGTTTGTGCGCCAGCCGCCGGTGACGTCGAAATTCTCGAGCGCGATGCCATACGGGTCGATCTTTGCGTGACACGCCGCGCACTGGCTGATGGAGCGGTGCTTGGCGAGCTGCTCGTTGATCGTGCTCGCGCCGCGGATGTCCGGCTCGATGGGCGGCACGTCAGGCGGCGGCGGCGGCGCGGGCGTGCCGAGTAGGTGGTCCAGCAGCCACACGCCGCGCACGACGGGCGACGTGGTGGTGCCGTTGCTCGTGATGCTCAGGATGCTCGCGTGCGTGAGCAGGCCGCCGCGCACGGTCTTCGCCCTGTCGAGCTTCACCTTGCGGAACTCGTTGCCGCTCACACCATCGATGCCGTAATGCCGTGCGAGGCGGTCGTTGAGCATCGTCCAGTCGGAATCGATCAAGTTTGCAAGGCTTAGATCGCCCACGAGCAGCTCACGCACAAACAACTCTGTCTCCTGAGCCATCGCATGTTCGAGTTCTTCGTCGTATTCGGGATACAAGTTCTGGTCCGGCTTCATCTCGCCCACCTTCCAGATCTGCAGCCACTGGCGCGTGAAGTCGCGCAGGAAGCGCCGTGAGCGCTCGTCGGCGAGCATGCGCGCCGTCTGCCTCTTCAATTCGGCGGGTTGTGACAGCTCGTTCCTGGCGGCGGGCACGAGCAGTCCCTCATCCGGCGCGCTGCGCCAGAGGAAATAGGAAAGCCGGTTCGCAAGCGCGTAGTCGTCAACCTTCTGCGCCGGCTCGTAGTGATACAAGAACAGCGGCGAGGCCAGCATCGCCTTCACGGTGAGGCGATACGCCTCCAGCGCCGGCTGTGACCTGCGCTGTTCCTGGTAAAACGCCGTGAACTCCGCGAGGGTGCCATCCTCGACCGGACGACGGAAGAGCCTTGGCGCGAGCCGTTTCAGCAGTGCGGGAACCGCGTCATCCGTGAGCGTAGATGCATCGACCTCGCCAAACAGCGTGCGGTGCCCGCGCGGCGGCCACTCGTCGATGAGCGGCCCTTCCATCTCGATGCTGCGAATCGCGATGGCGGGCGACTTGTCCTCCAGAATGCGCGAGCCGGGCAGCCAGTTTTTGCCGTCGAGCATTGCGATCTCCACGCGCTGGTTTGGCTGGAGATAAACGCGGTATTCGATCTCCCGCGGCGTCTGGTCGGTGAGCTGCGTCACACCCGCGATGGTCTGCGGCTCTTCTTTGTTGTCGCTGCCGTGATGCACCTCCAGGCGCATGACCCTGCCCTCATTGCGCACGGCATAGGCCACGGTCTTGAAGCGATACCAGCCCGGCGCCTTCACGCGAAAAAAATCCTTCGTGTCCGGCTTCTTGTACATCACCGGGATCAGCATGTCCTCGCCCCACGATGGAAAGAACGGCTCTCCGTAGTTGCCCGTCGCCTTTTCGCGTTCCTTCCGCTTCTTTTCCGCCGGCGTGTCGGTGTAGCCGGAGTCGTTCCCGCCCTTGCTCCGCTTTGCGCGCTCCTCCTCGCGCGCCTTCCGATGCTCCTCGATGTCCTTCAGCGTGAAGACGACCTTCTTCGTCTCCGGTCGCGGTTGCGTCACAATCGCCCGCCCGAGGACGAAATCGGCGGCGCGCAGGTACTGCTCGATCTGTTCGGCGCTGAGCATCAAGGCCGCGCCGTTGTTGTCGAAGCCGCCGCTTTTCGCATCCTCGGGGAAGGCGATGGCGTAGTCACCGTGTACGTCGAAAAGATCCTCGATGGTGTTCTCATACTCGAACCGGTTCAGCCGGCGCAGCACCACCTCGCCCTTCTGACCGCCCAGTGCGAGCGCCGCGCGTTTCAGCTCGCCTTGTATCCACGCGGTGACCTGCTCGAGCGCCGCCGCCTCCGGCTGCTTCTCATCCTCCGGCGGCATCTCGCCGGCGTTCAGGCTGTCGAGCACGAGCCGCCAATTCTCCGCCTCGGCCGTGGTCTCACTGACCTTCAGCGCATCGACACGGAAGTCCCCCTTCTGCTTCTTCGGGCCGTGGCAGCGCACGCAGTAGGTCTGCATGAAGGCGGTGACTCTGGAGTCCGTCTTCTCCACCGCACCGGCGGCGGAGATGTGAAGAAGCAGAAGGAAAAGCGGCCGGTTCATGGAAGGCGGGGCAGACTCGATTATGAACGATCCTTTGTGTGGTTCCTGACACGCTGAAGGTGGCTCAAGGAGCCACCAATCCCCAAGCCCCATCGCGCAACCCCTGCGCACCGCCCTGGATGTCAGCCGGCTGGTAGCTGTGGACTTCCTGCCAGGTCTCTCCCCCATCGGTGCTGCGCAGGATGTTGAAACGCCGCCTGTCGATGCTGACGAGAGTGCCTTTGCCGCTCGCGATGATCCGCCCCTCGGGCACGGCGGCGGGAAGCGCGCGCCAGGTTCTTCCATCGGTGCTCGCGCGGGAGTCCTTGCCGCACAGCCAGAACTTGCCTCCCGCCGTACTCAAGGTGGCACGCTGCGTCCCGGTCGGACGCGGACCATCCCACGACTCTCCTCCGTCGGTGCTGCACCAGGCATTCGCGGCGTCCTTGTCGGTCATCACCAGCAGGCTGCCGATCCCGACCATCTCACCGCGACTCGTGGAGGCATCCAGTCCCTTCGGAGCCAGCCATCGCCACGTCTTGCCCAGATCATCGCTGGCGAAAAGATGGCCAAACTTCGGCCCGGTGTCGCCGCGATTGTCACCCAGCGCGAGGAAACGACCGCTCGCGTCGCCGCAATAGACGGCACCGATGTGATGCGTGCTCAGCTTGCCACGCGGATCGTCCTTGAACGCGCCCCACATGCCGAAGGTGCTGAACGACTTCCCGAAGTCCGGCGTGGCGACCATCGTCATGTAGCCTGTACCGACGATCACGCCCTTGCCCGCCACCAGCGCCCACGTCTGCGGCATCACACGCGGATTGCCCTTCGATTCCTGCAGTCTGGTCTTGCCACTCGTCAAATGCCGCCAATGAACCGCGTCATCCGAAGCCAGATAGCTCGTCGGTGCCCCCCAACCGACCGCCACGGCGAACACACCGCCCTCATACACCACCGACTTCGTGGCCCACACGCCGTGATCCGCACCCGGCTTACCGAAGAAGGTTTGCGTCCACGTCTTGCCATCGTCCTTCGACATAATGATCCTCCCGCCATGTCCCACCACGACAAACGCGGGCACCTTCGGGTTCGGATTGAAGTCGCCACCCAGCGGGATCTCCTCACGCCGCTTCTCGGCGGCGGCCACAGAATCGGGGGGCTCGCCGGCATGGAGCAACGAGGCAGCTACGATGAAGAAGCAAAGAAAGCGGTACATCGCTCAAGAAACGCTCACGCAAGCACAGTTCTGACCCGCCACACAGGATGACGGCGGATCAAGGTCACGCATCGCGATGCCAGGAGGCGAAGCCTTCCCCACGATCCGTACCTCACTGCTCAACGAAAGTTCGCGGGCGGAAACGGATGATCGAGCCATTCCCCGGTCCGTCCCGCCCGGAAGCTGCACCCACGCATTGCAAATGCGCGCTTCCGCGAAAGATATCTCCGCGATGCTCGTCCCATCCACACATACGCGGAGGTGGAGCGGTGAAATGAAACACGCGGCGATGCGTTCACGGTTCATTCTTCTCATGCGCATCGCGTTCCTATTTTACCTGGCTGTCACGTTCTCGTGCATTGCACAGCAGCCCGCTTCGGACACTGCCTCAACGGCCAGACCGAACATCCTCTTCATCATCGGCGACAACTGGAAGTGGCCCACCGCAGGCATCCTCGGCGATCCGATGGCGAAGACGCCCGCGTTCGATCGCATCGCGCGCGAGGGCGTGCTCTTCACGCACACCTTCAATCCCGTGCCCTCGTGTTCGCCCACGCGCTCGTGTCTGCTCACCGGCAAAGCCGCGCATCAGCTCGGCGAGCGCGCGAGCCTGTGGAGTTCGTTCCCGAAGGACACACCCGTCGTCACCAACCTGCTGCGCGAAGCCGGATACGACGTGGGTTTCAGCGGCAAGGGCTGGGCACCGGGTAATCACGAGATCTCCGGCTGGAAGGAGAATCCCGTGGGCGCGAAATTTAAAGACTTCGCCGACTTCCACGCGAAGCACGATGCCACGAAGCCCTTCTTCTTCTGGCTCGGCAACACCGACACCGCGACCAAGGGCGGCAAGCTGCCGTATCTCGATCTCGCGAAGCAAAAGCTCGATGGCTCGAAGCTCACCGTGCCACCCGAGCTGCCGGACTGTCCCGAGGTGCGCGATGATTTGATGAACTACTACGGCGGCGTGATGAAGCTCGACGACGAAGCCGCCGCTGCCATCGCCGTGCTCGAAAAGAGCGGGCAGCTCGACAACACCGTCATCATCTACACCAGCGACAACGGCTGGCAGATGCCGCGCGGTCTCGCGAACTGCTACGACGCTGGATCGCGCGTTCCGCTCGCCGTGCGCTGGGGCAAGCAACTCAGCGCTGGTCGCAAGGTGGATGACTTCGTCAACGTCGCTGACCTCGGCCCGACGTTCCTTGAACTCGCCAACCTCGAAGTGCCTCGTGAGATGACGATGCACAGCATCAAAACACTCATCCTCGGCGAAGGCATCAATACCATCCGCGACGCCGTCTTCATCGAGCGCGAGCGCCACGCGAACGTGCGTCACGACAACCAAAGCTACCCCTGCCGCGCCATCCGCACGCGCGACTTCCTCTACATCCGCAACCTCCGCTCCGACCGCTGGCCCGCCGGCGATCCCGACGTGCTCTTCCTGCACAACCGCCCCTTCGGCGATGTGGACACCACTGGCGTGAAGGACTTCCTCCTCGCGCACCAAACCGATCCCGCGTTCGCCAAACACATCGCTCTCATCTTCGGCAAACGTCCCGCCGAAGAACTCTACGATCTCCACAGCGATCCCGATCAACTCCACAACATCGCCGCCGAAGCGAAGTATGCCGACACGCTCAAGCAACTGCGCACTCGCGTGGACGACTGGATGAAGCGCACCGACGATCCACGCATCGATCCCGCGAATGACGACTGGGACAAGTTCCCCTACTACGGCAAGGCTCCGAAGAAGGAGTGAAGCGAGCCTGTCCCGAGTAGAACGAGTTTCAAACTCGTTCTACCTCGCTGCGCTCCGCTCCTGCGGACGCACTTCTTTGTTTCCCGTAGCATCCTCGGCGCTCGCGATGAGTTTGGTCGCGTTTGGCAACTTGATCTCCCATTGCGCGAAGTTGGGTGCTGTGCTGCGAGCTTTCTCACCATTCACGAGCACCTGCTTCACCTCACCATTGTCCGCCGTGGTGCCGCGCACGAGGAGTGAACCATCGTTCTGATGTAAGACGTGTGTGATGATCGTCTGCGGCGCCAGATCGTCCATGGGCTGGAGTTCGCCAGGATATTCGGAAGTCTTGGGTTGCGAGCCGATGGGTTGGAAGTCGGGGTTCACCGTGATGTCGGTGAGTTTGAGGCCGCGATAGGCGTGGCGGTCGTAGTTGGCGAACCAGAGCGCGTAGTGTGAGTGCGCGGCTTCCATGCCATCGAGCATCACGCAGGGTGGTCGCGGATGCAGCGCCCAGTGCACATCCCAGGCGAGATAGTCTCGAATCACAAACGGATGATGCTCGTCCGGCCCCACACCGGCGACGCCTTCGTTCTTGCCTTTGTCCTGCGCGGAGCGAGCGAGCGGACTGAAGCCGCCGAAGTTGAACGCGTGGCGTCGCTGTGTGTGCGACTCGTTGCCCTCAAACCGCACGAAGGGCAGCGTGCGAATGTCCGTGGCACGTCGCGAGCCGTCGGGTTGCGGCACATTGAGCGTGAGCGAAAACTCCGGCGTCTGCACCGCATCGAAGCGGTAGCCGTATTCGTCGCAATCGGCAGCCACGTTGCGCGTGAAGGTGTTCAGCGAGTTCGCCCACCAGAAGCCCGCGCCGTCGTTGTGATCGAAAGGTAGCACTTGATTCGGCAGCGGCTTGCCGCCTTCGGCCTGGATCGCGAGATTGCGGTCGAGCACGTTGTAAACCTCAGTGCCGTCTTCGAGGAAGAAGCCGTGGCCCACGCTCTTGTAGCCCACGCAATCGCGCACGACGAGGTAGTCGGTGCCGTGGATGGTGATCCAGCGATTGCCGCTGTCCCAGATGCTCGCGCCAATCACCGACGCGCCGCGCATGGAGTCGCGCACGAGATGGAAGTGAATGCTGTAGCGGCCGAGCACGCCTTCCTTTCCGAGATGGCGGAACTCCGCGTAGTGAATCGCGCCGCTGGAGCCGCGATGAAACATCGTGTGACCGCGTGCCTTCGCGGGATCAGCTGACTCGATGATGACATTGCGGCTGAGATTCGCGACTTCGCCACGATAACGACCTTCGACGATGTGCGTGAAATTCAGCGGCGCATCGAGTGTGAGTTGCGCGCCCTTCACGTCGCGCACGATGCGTTCCTCCGTCTCCGTGAGATCGTGCGCATGATCGCGGAAGGTTTTCTTGTCGGGATGCTTGCTTTGACGATTCGTGCTGACGACCACCAGCTTGTCGCCGGCCTTCCAGCCTGTGACCGGCTCTGCGAGCGTGAGCGTCGTGTCGCCCTTCTTCGCCGATGCATCAAGCTTCACCCAAGTGCGGTTCATCTCCGCACCATGAAACTCCATGCGCCCGCCGCAGTCCACGAGAGCGGGCAGCGACTGCGGATCCATGCCGTCAAACATCACCAGCCGGATCAAAGCCGTGTGCTTCGCATCAATCGGCGCATCCGCCGTGCCGACGAGCAACGCACCGTGCGTGGTGCCGTCCGAGGGAATGTGCGCATCGCAGTCAAAGCCTTCCTCACTCACGTCTTCATCCTGCTGCACACGAATCAAGCCCGCATCCAGTCGCGTGTCGCGATCGGTCGCAAATGTCAGCGTGCCAGCGATATGCACGGAACGCACCGCCTCCTTCGCGACCACATCATAGGTGATCGTGTGCCCCGCACGCACGAGCACTGCGGAGCCCGCGCTCGGCACCGCTCCACCTTCCCAAGTGCCGTTGTCGGACCACGGACCGCTCTTGGCGCTACGGACGAGGGGCGCCGCGCTGAAGCATGGTGTGGCGAGGCTGAGAAGGATAAGAGCGAGACGCATCACGGTATAACGCGATGCCTCGGCAAATGTTCCGCGCAGATGGGAACACCACGCGAAGTGCAGCAAGCGATGGCGTGGATTGACCAAAACGGATCGAACAGTCGCGTTATGTTGGAACTCCATGTCTCTTCGTTGCCTGTCTTTCGTGTGTCGCGTCACGACACTTGTTCTAGCGCTATCCGCTACGTCCCACGCGGAGTGGCGGAACCTCGGTCCTGGCGGTGGTGGCTGGGTGCCTTGCTTGGCGGTGAGTCCGCATGACTCGAAGGTCGTGTATGCGGGCTGTGATGTGGGCGGGTTTTACAAATCGACGGATGCGGGCGCGACGTGGCGCATCTTCAACACGGGGCTGCATGATTTGTATGTCGAGGTCATCGCGCCGCATCCGGTGAACCCGCGCGTGATCTACATTGGCACTGAGGGCGGCGTGCATCGATCGGAGGATGGCGGTGAGCATTGGCAGTGGTTGCGCGAGGGCTTTCCTGCGCCGCAGGGTAGCAGCTTCAGCGTGCCGATTGGTGCACTGGCGATTGATCCGCAAAACCCGGACACGGTGTATGCGGGCATCGGCAGGCCGCGCTGGGGCAAGGGTGGCACGGGCACGATTTACAAGACGACGGACGGCGGAGTGCACTGGCAGATCGTGAATGCGAACGGTGGCGGCATAGATCGCGAGGCCATCGTGAGTGATCTCGTGGTGCATCCGACGGTGAAGGGGCGTGTCTTTGCGGCGACAGATCGCGGGTTGTATCGCAGCGATGATGAGGGGGCTACATGGCGACGGTTGGAGAATGGGCTGCCGCACTCGCACACGCGACGAGTCGCACTCTGCACCGCGAAGCCGGACGTGATGTATGTGACGTTGCACACCAAGTCAGGCGAGCAGCCGTGGCAGGGCGGTGTGTATCGCAGCGACGATGGTGGCGAGACTTGGACGCCGCGACTGCAGGGTTTGAGCAAACTCGTGGGCAAGCCGGGCAGTGCTGCGCCGCTGACATCGAATGTGGATCGACTCGTCGTGCATCCGACGAATCCAGACATCGCGTATGTCGGCGACACGGCGTGGGTTTCCGCCTTCATCTACAAGACAACCGACGGCGGCCAGCACTGGGAGCGCGTGCTGTTTTCCAAGGACACGAAGGAGCGCGCCTCGAACATGGACTACGGCTGGATCACCGCGTGGGGGCCGACCGTGATGGGCCTCGCGATGGATGCGCGCGCGCCGGAAACTCTCTACTTCAGCACCTCGGGCCACATCTTCCGCACTGCGGATCGCGGCGACCATTGGGAGCAAAAGTATGCGCGTCGCGTCGAGACGCCGAAAGGAGCGCCTCAAACGGAACTCGGCTGGTGGAGCGGCACGGGCCTGGAGACGACGTGCGGGCACGAGGTCGTGGTGCATCCGCGCGATCCGCAGCGGCTCTTCTTTGCGTATGCAGACATCGGGCTGCTGCAAAGCTTCGACGGCGGTCGCAGCTTCTCGCCGACCGTGCGTGAGATGAAGCACACAGGCAACACCTTCACACTCGTGATCGATCCCGAAGCGCCGGGCACGATCTTCGCCGGCACCGGCTGGTGGAATCGCAACGAAGGCGATGTGTGCCGCTCCGTGGATGGTGGTCTGACGTGGAGCGTCGTCGGTCGCGAAGAGACCGGACTTCCGAGCGGTCAGACGCATCATCTCATCCTGGATCGCTCCAGCGCTGTCGGTGCGCGACGTTTGTTTGTGACCGTGAAGGACAAAGGCGTCTTCCTCTCCGAGGACAACGGCAACACCTGGCAACCTCGCAACGACGGCCTGCCGCATCCTGGCGTCAAAGCGCTCGCGCAGCACACCGGCGACGCCGCCACGCTGTTCGTCGCGCTCACCGATGGCAAGAACGAGTCCGGCGGCATCTATCGCAGCACGAATCGCGGCGCGCACTGGCAACGCATCGGCGGAGACTTCGCATGCGCTGATCCGCAGATGCTCATCACCTGTCCATCCGACCCGCAGCGCCTCTACCTCGCCTCGCGCACGAAGTTCACCAAAGAACACAAGCTCCACCAAGGAGGCATCTTCACCTCGCACGATGGCGGTGCGACATGGGAGCGCATTCTCGAAGATCGCTTCATCACCGCTCTGGCCGTTGACCCAAAGGACGCGAACCTCCTTTACGTCGGCGGCATGGATCATCCGTATCACGACGAAGCGCTGGGCAGCGGTGTCCAACGCACACGCGATGGAGGCAAGAGCTGGGAATCGCTCAACACGCCCGCGCTCACCTGCACGAAGATCGCCTCCATCACGCTTGATCCGCACAACTCCCAGCGCCTCTGCGTCAGCACATCGGGGAACGGGATGTTTGTGTGGGAAGAGTGAATTCTCCGAACCGCTGCGTCGGAGCGAGGCGCTGCTTAGGCAATATCGTCGCTTCGACCAGCATCGCGGCAGATTTGATGGGTCGGCGGCCCACAGCGTCCAAAGGGGCAGCAACAGCCTGGTCCGAGCCGGCTTCGTGCCGGCTGTTCGACGACCGGTTGCGAGATCAGGCGAGGACGGATTTGGCGACGCTGCCGTGCCCGTCGGTCAGGCGGAAATCGCGGCCGGCATGATGGAAAACAAGGCGCTCGTGATCGATGCCGAGAAGGTACAGCACTGTGGCGTGCCAGTCGTGGATGTGCATGGGACTCTCCACCGCTGCGTAGCCGTAGTCATCGGTCCTGCCGTAGGTCAGGCCGCCCTTCACACCGCCGCCGGCCATCCACATCGTGAAGCCGCGGCCGTTGTGATCGCGGCCATCATTGCCCTGGCTGTGCGGTGTGCGGCCGAATTCGCCGCCCCAGATGACCAGGGTGTCTTCAAGAAGGCCGCGCCCTTTCAAATCGGCCAGCAAGCCGGCGACGGGCCGGTCCATCGACGCGCAGTTCTTCGTGAGTCCGGCGGCGAGCTGGCGGTGATGGTCCCAGTCACCATGCGTGAGCTGAACGAAACGCACGCCTGTCTCCACGAGCTTCCGTGCGAGGAGGCACTGGCGGCCGAAGCTGTCGGTGACTTTTTCTCCAATGCCGTAAAGCCGCCGCGTGGCCTCGCTCTCGCGCGCGAGGTCCATCACGAGAGGCGCCTCGCGCTGCATCTTGAAGGCCAGCTCCGCCGACTCGATGACGCCTTCGATCTCGGGGTTTACCACGTCCTTGCGCAGCCGCGACGCATTCAGGCGCTGAATGAAATCGAGCTGCGCGCGCTGCTCGTCCCGCGTCCGGCGCGCGTTGCGGATGTCGGCCATGCCGGCATCCGTATCGCCGCTGATCACGGTGCCCTGGCAGATGGCGGGGAGAAAGGCGCTGCTGTAATTGCGCGCACCGCCGTTTTGCGCGGACGGCGCGATGCTGATGAAGCCGGGCAGGTTTTCGTTTTCCGTGCCGATTCCATACTGCAGCCAGGCTCCCATCGACGGCCGAACGAACTGAGTGACGCCGGTATGCAGTTGCAACACCGCCTGCGGATGCGCGGGCTGGTCGGTCTGCATGGAGTTGATGAGGCAGATGTCGTCAGCATGGCGCGCAATGCCAGGCAGAAGCTCGGACATCCACATGCCGCCGTCACCATGCCGCGCGAACTTCCAAGGCGAGCCGTTGAGCACAAACCTGCCCGTGCCGTTCCCCATCGTGCCCGGCGGAGCCTCCCTGCCTGTGTCAGCGTGCAGACGCGGCTTGTGATCGAAAAGGTCAACATGCGACGGACCGCCGGCCATGCAGAGGAAGATGACGCGCCGCGCCCGCGGTGGAAAGTGCGCGGGCTTCACCGCAAGCGGCGAGCCTACGGCCAGCGTCCGCCCGCGCGCGAGCGCGCAAAAGGCCAGCCAGCCGAATCCATTGGCCGTGGTTTGAAGGGCCTCCCTGCGGCTGATCGAGCGCATCGTCTTCTCCTCAGTTCAGATACCGAAACTCACCGCACGCGAAAAGCGCCTCGCAATACGCAGCCAGCACCGCGCGCGAAGATGCACGAGGCATGAGCGCCGTGAGGTGCGCGATGAATTCCGTGATGGACTCCCGCTCGTCCGCATCCGGCGGGCGGGAGAGCGCCTGCGCAAACGCACGCAGCGCCTGCTGTCGGGAAGTGCCGCCGTGCTGCTCCATCCTCACGGCAAAGGCGTCAGCCTGGCATTGCACGAAATCGTCATTCATCAGGAAGAGGCTCTGCGCGGGCACATTTGTCACCGTACGCCGGCCGGTGACGACGGCAGGATCGGGAAAATCAAAACACCCGAGACCGTGCCGTGCCTGGCCGCGGACGACGGGCAGGTACACGGCACGATGCAGGTGCGGCGTACCGGCCAGCACACGCGCGAGATCGTCAGCGCCGGAGCGGCTCTCGCGCAGCAGCGCCACAGGCGAGCCGGCGGGCGGCTGCGCGATGAGCGTGCCGCTCACCGCGAGGATCGCATCGCGCACGCTTTCCGCATCGAGCCGCCGGCGATTCATGCGCCAGAGGAGTTCATTGTCGGGATCGACAGCGGCGCACGCCGCATCGTGGCAGGTGCTCATCTGATAAGCGCGGCTGAGCATGATCTCGCGGACCAACTGCTTCACGGACCAGCCGTGCTCGATGAACCGGAGCGCGAGAAAATCCAGCAGCTCAGGGTGAGAGGGCCGCGCGCCCATGCGCCCGAAGTCATCCGGCGTGGCGACGATGCCGCGGCCAAACAGGTGCGCCCAGACGCGGTTCACCATCACGCGCGCGGTGAGTGGATTGTCTTTCGAAGCGATGCACTCCGCGAGTTCGCGCCGGCCGCTGCCCTCGCGGATGACGGGCATCCGCGCGCCGGTGAGCGCGCGCACGAAGCCGCGCGGCACGCGTCCAGCGGGCTGCGTGACATCACCGCGCACGAGCAGGCGTGCGTCCGCCGGCATGTCGCGCTCCAGCGTGGCCATCAGCAGCGTCCGCGGGAGGCCGTTGTCATCGTAGAGACTGCGCTCGGCCCTGGCGAAGCTGGCTTCTTCACGCGTGAAGCGTGCCGTGAAGCGATCCGTCTGGCGACTGAACGACGCGGCGATCTCCGCGCGCTTCGTCTCGGCGACCCTGCGGTCGAGCGCCATGATCACGTCGTGTGGCACAGGGGCACGCGCGGAGGGCAGCCCGGCGGCCGGCGGCATCTCGACGAGGGAGGAATGGTTCCAGTTTTGGAGCTGGTAGCATGTGCCATAGAGCGGCTCGCTGCTGAGGAAAATGCCGGCGAGCGCGTAGTAGTCGCGCTGCGTGACGGGATCGTGCTTGTGATCGTGGCACCTGGCACACGCCACGGTGAGGGCGAGCATCGCCTGCGTGACGGTGTCGATCTGATCGTCCGCCACGTCGGAAAGGAACTTTTCGCGGTCCAGCTCGTCGTGCGCTTTTGGCCCGAGGGCGAGAAATCCCGTGGCGCAGAGTTTCTCCGCCTGATCACGCGCATCGCGGCAGGGCAGCAGGTCGCCGGCGATCTGCTCGCGCACGAACTGGTCGTAGGGCTTGTCCGCATTGAACGATGCGATCACGTAGTCCCGATACCGCCAGGCCTCGGCGTAGAGGAAGTTCACGTTCATCCCGCTGGACTCCGCGTAGCGCGCCACATCGAGCCAGTGACGACCCCACTTCTCCCCAAAGCCCGGACTGGCGAGGAGGCGGTCGATGTACGCGGCGCGCTCGTCCCTGCTCAATGGCGGGGCCGCCATCTCCGAGGGTGCCGGCGGCAGGCCGGTGAGATCGAACGCCATGCGGCGCCGCAAGGTGGCCGCATCCGCGTCGGGAGCGGGCCGCAGGCCGCCCGCCCGCAACTTCGCGAGGATGAACCGATCAATGTCATTGCACGGCCAGTCGCTCGCGTCTGACGGTGGCGCGACACGTCGCAGCGGCTGGAATGACCACAGCGTCCCCGCGTCCATCGCACCATCCGTCCGTGCCTGCAGACACCACGGCAGGCCGGCAAGCCAGAGCGAAGCGATGACTGGTGCGGTTTTCATGGGCGGAATGCGCGCGAAGCAACCGCTCCGCCGCCGGCTTGTCAATCAACCGCAGCTTCACGGCCTGACGGACCTTGCAACGGACTGGTCACGCCTGCCCAAACCCGGTGCGGGCCGCCCGCCAGCGCGCCCGCACTTCCACTCACGCGACGATCTCCTTCGCCACCGTGCCATACACATCCGTGAGCCGGAAGTCACGGCCGGCGTAGCGGTACGTCAGCCGCTCGTGATCGAGTCCGAGGAGATGCAGCACCGTGGCGTGCCAGTCGTGGACGTGCATCTTGTTGTAGAGCGCCTCGTAGCCGTAGTCGTCGGTGATGCCGTAGTTCATGCCGCCCTTCACGCCGCCGCCGGCCATCCACATGGTGAAGCCCTTGTTGTTATGATCGCGGCCATCGTCGCCCTGGCTGTGCGGCGTGCGGCCAAACTCGCCGCCCCAGATCACGAGCGTGTCCTTGAGCAGGCCGCGCTGCTTGAGATCGGTCAGCAGGCCGGCGACCGGCTTGTCGATGGCATCGCAATTTCGCTCGAGCGACGCCTTGAGATTGAAGTGGTGATCCCACGGGCCGTGAGTGACCTCGATGAAGCGCACGCCCGCCTCGACGAATTTCCGTGCCATGAGGCACTGCCGGGCGAAGGCGCCCGTGTTCTGGCCGTCGATGCCGTAGAGCGCCTTCGTCGCAGCGCTCTCCTTGCCGAGGTCCATCACCTTCGGCACCTCCGCCTGCATGCGGAATGCGAGTTCATAGGACTCGATCACGCCCTCGACTTCCGGACTGACGCCTCCGTCAAGGCTCATGCGCGACCTGTTGAGCGCCTGCACCAGATCGAGCTGCGTACGCTGCGCGTCGGTGGAGTAGCGGTTGTTCTTGATGTTCGAGACGCTCGCCTGCTCCATGCCGGCGTAGCGACGGATGTTTCCGCCACCACCGCCGGGCAGCGCTGGACCGCCGACCTTCGTGCCCTGATAAATCGCCGGCAGAAAAGCGCTGCCATACGTGCGCGTGGCATTGCCCGGCGGATTGAGTGTGATGAACCCGGGCAGGTTTTGATTCATCGTACCGAGTCCGTAAAGCGTCCACGCACCGAGCGACGGCCGCACGAATTGCGTGGTGCCCGTGTGAAGCTGCGAGAAAGCCTGCGGATGCGCCGGCAGGTCGGTGGCCATCGAATTGAGGATGCACAGTTCGTCGGCGTGCTTCGCCAGTTCTGGGAACAGCTCGGAAATGTAGAGACCGCTGCGCCCGTGTCTGCCGAACTTCCATGGCGAAGCCATCAGCTTCGTCTGACCGTAACGTCCCGCAACGGACGGCGCGGCCTTGCCGGAATCCGCGGCGAGCTTTGGCTTGTAATCGAAGGTGTCCACATGCGAAGGGCCGCCCTGCATGCACAGGAAGATCACATGCTTTGCGCGCTGCGGCAGCGGAGGCGTTTTGGGTGCCAAAGGTCCGGCGGGTTCAGCAGCGGCGCGCAATGCCTGCTCCCGGGCCAGTGCGGCGAAAGCAAGGTAGCCGAATCCGTTTGAAGTCGTCTTCAGGAAGTCACGGCGATTGAAGGAGGGCGTGTTCATGATGCGAGGAAGTTCTTGTGTCGTTGAGGCTGCGTGGCGATGAATCAGTTGAGGTATCGAAACTCCGCCGAGGCCATCAGGCTCTGGCAGAAGGCCGACAGCGCGGCGTATTGCACCTTGTCCTTCGGAGTGCCGCTTTGTGCCGCCTGGTCGGGAAACTTGTTCCAAAAGTTGCGGATCGCCGTCAGTTCGGCGTCGGTGGGATTTCGACTGAAGGCCAGCATGTAGGCGGCCTTGAGCTTGTCGAGCGGAGCGCCCTCCATCTTCGCTATGCGCGCTGCGAAGGCGTCGGCGGCGCCCTGCGCCTGGCTGTTGTTCATGAGGAACAGGCTTTGCGAGGAGACATTCGTCGTGTCGCGGTCGCCATTCACCAGGCTCGCATCGGGGAAATCGAATACGGAGAGGAACTCGGGTATCTGGTCGCGCACGATTGGCAGAAAAATGGAGCGGCAGGTCAAGGGCTTCGAGCTGACTTCCCGGTAAAGCGCAGTGAGTCCTTCCCTGCCCTCGCCCGCACGGGCGACGGGCGAGCCATCGACGGGATAAAGATTCAGCGCACCGCTCACAGCGAGCATGGCATCGCGGATGGCCTCGGCGTCGAGCCGGCGCTGGTTCATGCGCCAGTGGAACTTGTTGTCGGGATCGACCGCGTAGTTTGCGGCATCGTGCGCGGAGCCGGACTGGTAGGCGCGGCTCATCATGATGCTGCGGATGAGTTTCTTCACCGACCAGCCGTTTTCCATGAAGGTGACGGCCAGATGGTCGAGCAACTCGGGATGCGTGGGCTTCTGGCCCATGAAGCCGAAGTTGTCCGGGGTCGGCACGATGCCGCTGCCCATGAGCTTGAGCCACACCCGGTTGGCCATCACCCGGGCGGTGAGCGGATTGTCTTTCGAAGCGATCCAATAGGCGAGATCAAGCCGGCCGCTGCCCCGGCTGATGTTCAGCGGCTCACCCTTGGCACAGAGCACTTCGACGAGGCCGCGCGGCACCACTTCGGCGGGCTGCTTGATGTCGCCGCGCACGAGTATCGGACTGTCGATCGGGCGGTCGCGATCGAGCACGCCCATCGCGAGCGCGCGCGGTGTGCCGTCTTCGTAAAATTGATCGAGATCAGCCCTGACCGTCTCCGCACGATCCAAAGTGCCGCGGATGCGGAGGAAGGCGGAGACGCCGGCCTTGTCGCGTTCCTTGGTGCGCATGGACCGGACCTCGCTCTCGGCTTCCCGCGCGGCTTTGTCAGCCTCTTCATACTTGCGTTTCAGCGCCGCAAATTCAGCGGACGAAATCTTCGCCAGCGCGGCGGGCTGCGCCGCCTCACGGCCCAGGTCGATCAGGGTGGACGTGTTGTTGTTCTGCACGCCTTTGTAGGTGCCGAACAAGGTGTCGCTGCTCAGGAAGATGCCGGCCAGCGCGTAGTAGTCGCGCTGCGCGACCGGGTCGAACTTGTGATCGTGACAGCGCGCGCAGGCGAGGGTGAGGCCGAGCATGGACTGCGACATGGCGTCGATCTGTTCGTCCACCATGTCCATGATGAACTGGCGCTTGTCGCGGTTGTTGTGCCCTTTGGCACCGATGGCGAGGAAGCCGGTGGCCACGATCTTCTGCGCCTGATCGCGCTTGTCGTCGAACTGCAGCAGGTCGCCGGCGATCTGCTCCTTGAGGAACAGGTCGTAGGGCTTGTCCTTCTCGAACGATTCGATGACGTAGTCGCGATACCGCCACGCCTCCGGGTAGAGGACGTTCACTTCCTTCCCGCTCGACTCGGCGTAACGCGCCACGTCGAGCCAGTGCCGGGCCCATTTTTCTCCGTAGCGATCGGAGTCGAGATACATGTCGATCACCCGCTTGACCGCGTCGGGCGACTGGTCGGCGACGAATGCCTTCACGTCGTCCGGCGTCGGAGGCAGTCCGGTAAGGTCGAAGGCAATGCGGCGGATGAGCGTGGGCCGGTCCGCATCCTTCACGGGATGCAGGCCGTTCGCCTCCATGCCGGCGAGTATGAATCTGTCGATGTCCGTCCTGGCCCAGCCTTCCGTCTTCACCTCCGGGGGCGCCTTCTTCACCGGCTTCTGGAAGGCCCAGTGCTTCCGGCCTTGGTCCATGTCGATCACGCGCTTGCCGCCGCCTGCGGCGGCCACCTTTGTCTCGCGCGGATCGGGCGCGCCCATCTCGATCCATTTCTTGAAGTTTGCGATCACCTCGGCGGGCAGCTTCTGCTTCGGCGGCATCTTCTTGTCATCGTCCTCCCAGAGGATCGCCTCCCAGATCGAACTCTCCGCCAGCTTCCCCGGCGTCACTCCCGGCTGCCCCGACTCACCGCCGAGGCGCAATCCGTGCTTCGTATCGAGCGTCAGTCCGCCCTTCACCTTCGATGCCTCCGCCGAGTGACATTTGTAGCACTGCTGCACCAGCACGGGCCGGATGTTCTTTTCAAAGAACGCGAGCTGGTCCGGCGCGATGGCGGCTTGCGAAGCGGCCTCGGCCGCACCATGCACGAGGCGGGCGGTGGCGATGAAGATCGCGGCTAGGACGGGGGCGGTCGGTTTCATATCGTCGGGCTTTAACGCCCGCACGCCGTATTGGTTTCACAATGTCCGGCGATGAGCCGCCTGGCAGGCTGCTGGAAAATGAACGTGTCGCAACTTCGAGCGGGGCGGCACGGAAACACTCAAGCGGCCGCCGACCTGCGCGTGGCAGCCTTGCCGTCGCGGCCTGCGGGGCGGGGTGCCGGGTTCGAAATTGGCCGCTGGCAGCGCGGCGCGGGGCAAAACTTGTCCAATGCGCCATCTTCCGGCGGCCGGAGAAGTTTGCCGGTTGCCGCCGCGATGCTGCTCCGGAATAATCACGCCCCATATGTTCTGCATCCCTTCATTCCTCCGCCGACCGCTCGTGCTCGCAGCCGTGACTTTGCCCGCCCTGATCTCCGTGCGTGGCGATGAGCCGCCGGTCGTCGGGGGTGTCGAGGCCGTGGGCTACACGTCGATCGACGCGCCCACCGGCGCCTACAATCAGCCCGGCTGGGTGCAGCGCCGCCCATTCAGCACCACGCGCGTGCACATCCAGCGGAACCCGGGCGAGGTCAGCATCGAGCAATGGGTGCGCGCGCGTGAGGACGATGGCGAGTGGAAGTTCCGCTTTCAGGAGGAGATCGAGTTCGGACTGCCCGGGCGCATCCAGCTCGACTTCTATTACGACTGGACCGTCGAGGACTCGAAGGCGGAGCATCTCGACTTCGCAGGTGAAATCCGCTGGGCGCCCGCTGACTGGGGCGTCATCCCGCTCAATCCCGCGTTCTATCTCGAGTACAAAGTCACCGACCCCTCGCGCGGCGGCGACGTGATCGAGCCGAAGCTGCTGCTCGGCGAGGATTTCGGCAACGGCTGGCACTGGGGCCTGAACGGCGTGTATGAGCGCGAGCTGCAAGGTGAAAAGGCCGAGGAAATCGCCATCACCCAGGCGATCAGCAAGACCATCAGCGAGTCGCTCTCCCTCGGTATCGAAATGGCGTGGAAGCGCGAGACCGTGGACGGTGCGCGGAACGATCCGGAGCACAAATTCATCATCGGTCCGCAGCTCCAATGGCGGCCCACGAAGAACATGCACATCGACCTCGCCGCGCTCGCCGGCTGCACGACGGACTCGCCCGACTTCGAGGGCTGGCTCATCGTCGGCTACGATTTCGGCGGGCCGGAGAAGAAGACTGGAAACATGCCCGTGTCCGGGCGGCGTTGACGCCGAAGCAGCGGTGATCAGGCGAAATGAACGCGACTATTCCAGATGCAAGCGTGACTGCGCCGCCGCCCGGCGGTGCGCCCCTGCTTCGGCCGCGGCAGCCTGCCGCCGCAGTCCAAGGCGTTTCGCGCAAATCGCGCTGCTCGCTGGCAGGGCTGGCGGCTTCGTTGTCGGTGCACGGAGTGGCATTCGCCCTCGCCGCGCACTTCATCGCGGGCGGAGGTGCGGGCGATGCATCATCCGCGGTTTCGGGTGGTGCGCAGGACTTGTCGCTCGCCGTCAAGGTGGCGGCGCTTCATCCGCCGACGGCGCGGGAAGATGCACAGCGCGCCGCCGCAAAGCCGGATGTGATTCGCAAGGCGCTGCCCGCCCGGTTGCTGCGTGTCTTCGCGGCGGGGCACACCGATTTTGCACTGCCTCCGCCCGAGTCGCAGCCGGCTCTGCCGGAGCCGTCGGTCCCAGGGAAATCAACGCCGGCGGAGCCGACGAAGACGGTCGCGACCGGAGACGACCCGCCATCGAAAAAAGCCGCGGCTCGCTCCGCGACGAAGCGCGCCGGAGGATCATCGAAAGGCGGAACGGGAAATAGCGCCGGATCAGGAGCGGGGGCCGGCACCGGAGTGGCGAGCGCACCCCGGCCGCTGTTGACACGCGTGCCCGTCTATCCCTACGCCGCGAAGAAGCGCGGAGAGCAGGGCCAGGTGCTCGTGCGTGTGCGCGTGAATGAAGCGGGGCGTGTGGAGTCCAGCACGCTTTACCGGAGTTGCGGCCATGATGATCTCGATGCCGCGGCGGTAGCCTGCGTCTGGAAGTGGAGCTTCGCGCCCGGTCTCGCCGGCGGGAAAGCCGTCGCCTCCTCCGCCGTGGTGCGCGTCTCGTTCCGGCTCGAAGGGTGAGCGTCAGATCATGCCCGCTGCCTTGATGTCGAGATAGCGGTTCGCCAGTGCCACGGGCAGGTGCTGCGCCGTCTCATCCACGGTCATGATGCGGCTGGCGCGCAGGTTCTGCAGCAGGCGCTCGCGTTCCTGGAAGTACGAGCACAGCGCGCCGAAGCCGAGCGCGTCGTGCAGCGAGCGCACGGGCGTGGCGGCACGCTGCTCCATCTCGGCCTCGCGCAGCGTGGCGACGATGGTCATGTGGCGGCGTTGCAGCAGACGCACGGCGGAGAGCAGGTGCGTCGAATCCTCGGTGCGGAGATTGGTGAGAAAGATGACGAGCGCACGGCGCTTCTGCCGTGCCAGGACGCGTTCGGCGGCCTCGATGAAGTCGCTCGGCTCCCCGGTCGTTTCATAGTCGTAGATATGATTCAGCAGCTTCGGCATCGAGGCCGCGCCCTTGACCGGCTTCAACCAGCGCTGCACGCCTCCGAAGCCGATGATGCCCGCCTCATCACCCTGCCGCAGCGCGATGAAGGAGATGAGCAGCATGGCATTCAGACAATGGTCGAACTGGCTCAGCTCGCCATCCATCGCGCGCATCCGCCGGCCGCAATCGGGCACGAGGATGATGGTCTGGTTCCGCTGCTCCTCGTAATCGCGGCTTACGAGCGTCTGCCGCCGCGAGGTGGCCTTCCAATCGATGCGCGAGAGCACGTCGCCGTCCTGGTACTCGCGGAGCTGGTGGAAGTCGAGCGTCGCGCCGGCACGGCGGCGTTTGACGATGCCCATCTGCTCCTCGCGATTCGCGGTCGCGAGCAGCGCAAAGCGCACGACCGGCTCATAGTCCGGGTAGCAACGCGTATCCGTCCCGCCCGCGACGCGGTACAAATTCTCCCACAAGCCGAGAGACGAGCGCGCGAGCACATGCGCCGCGGAAAACGTCTGCGCGCCGCGTCGCGTGAAATGCAGATCGTAGGTCAGCCGCGCGACCTCTCCCGGCGGCAAGACGCCGGACCACGGCAGGCCGTCGGCCTCCGACCACGGCGGCAGACCGTCATGCATGCGCACAGGCAGCGGCCGCTTCAAGTCATGCTGAAGCGACAGCGTGACCGCGCCGCGCACGCCGAGTGCAAAGCGGCCCGGCGCCGCGCGGGCGGCCTTGATTTGATTCTTGCGCGGCAGGGAGGCGATGTCGGCGAGCGATACCAAGAGCAACACGAAGCCCGCACCGAACCATCCGGTCTTCAAGTCCGGCCAGATCGATGCGCCGATCCCCAGCAGAATCCAGGCTCCGATGAGTTTCAGGAATCGGGTGGTGGGGCGCATGAGTCAGGAGTCAGCGGTCGGATATCGTCATGTCCTCGGCGCTTCCACGGAGCGGATCACGGACTCGAGCACCTGGTCCACGCTCTGGCCGCTGATCGCGACTTCGGGCGCGAGCTGCACGCGGTGGCGCAGCACGGGGAGGGCTGCGCGCTTCACATCACCGGGCGTGATGAACATGCGGCCTTCGAGCAGCGCGTACGCCTTGGCCGTGCGCACGAGGCTGATGGCGCCGCGCGTGCCGGCGCCGAGGGAGATGGCACCGTTGTGCCGCGTGGCGCGCGTGAGTTCCACGGCGTAGTTCACCACGGAATCGACGGCATCGACCGCCGCCGCATCGTTCTGAGCGGCGATGATGTCCTCGGGGCGGCATATCTGCTGCACTTCCGCGGGCGACAAGCCGCGGCCGGCCGCAGCAGCCGACACAGCCTTCACGATCCACGCCTCCTGATCGGCGGCGGGATAGTCGATGAGCACCTTGAGCAGGAAACGGTCGAGCTGTGCCTCGGGCAGTGGATAGGTACCGTCCTGTTCGATGGGGTTTTGCGTGGCGAAGGTCATGAACGGCGGCGTGAGCGCATGTGTCTCGCCGTCGATGGTGACCTGCGCCTCCTGCATCACTTCAAGCAGCGCGGACTGCGTCTTGGCCGGCGCACGATTGATTTCATCTGCGAGCAAAAGCTGCGCGAAGACCGGGCCGCGGCGCACCCGGAATGTCTGGCTCTGCAAATCGAAGAGCGTGTGGCCCGTCACATCCGTCGGCATGAGGTCAGGCGTGAATTGAATGCGCCGGAATGAGCCGCCAAAAGTGCGCGAGAGCGCAAGCACGAGATGGGTCTTGCCGAGGCCGGGCTTGCCTTCGAGCAGGACGTGACCGCCGGCGAGCAGCGCGGCGAGCACCTGATGGACGACCTCGTCCTGGCCGATGAACACCCGCGCGACGGCATCGCGAATGGCGCGGAAGACCTGCGTCGAGCGCGGCACTGACGGCGGTGCAAATGCCTCCGGCGGCGCATAGGCTTCGGGCGGCGGCATGGGTGGTGCGGGCGGGTGGGCTGGGGCGTTCATAGCGATTGGCGTAGTGACTGGAGGTCCTGGAGCAGACGGACGAGCTGATGATTCTGTCCCGGGGCGCGAGTGGCAAGCGCGGCGGCGACACGCTCCTTGGAAAGTCCGCTCTTCTCGGCGAGCCGGGCTATCATGGTCGCGCCATCGTCATCAGCAGAGGCGAGCTGCGGGAACTTCCGCCTGAAGCGGGAGCGCACGGCTTCGGCGGCGGCCTTCAAAAGCACGTCACCGCGACGCAGACGGAAGTAGAACTGGCCGAGCGCCGAAACATGATCGGCGAAGTGTTTCGTCTCGCTCAGCTCGAGCGGCATGACGGGGCCGAAACGTCGGCCGCTCTTCCAAAGCCAGACGATGACCGCAAGGGCGACACCGACGAGCGGCATCCACGCGCGCTGGCGCAGCAGCGTCCAGAAGCTGGCGCTCATGCCGACGACGAAGCGCACGTTTTTCGTCACGCCGCTGCCGTCATCCACCAGCGCCACGAGCCACCCGGCATGGTCGTGATCGCCGAGATGTTTGTTTCTCAGCGGCCGGGCGTGATTCAGCAGCGTCACACGGCCGGATCCGAAGTGCAGGCTCATGATGAAGGGAGATTTCTCCTCGCCTGCGAACCACTCGCCCGGCCGCAGGCTGCGCGCGGGTGTGAAGGTGATCTTGTCGGAGAGTTCCAGCGCGTAAGTCTGCGCTCCCCATCTTGTGCTCGTGACGGTGGTGGTGTCTCCGGAGGGGGCGGCCTTCTTTTCGGGCTTGGTCTTGGAGTCGTCCTTGTTTTTGTCGGACTGGCCGGACTCGTCCGGCGTGTCGGCTGGAGCGGGCTTGTTCTGTCCGGGCTGCTTCTTCGATTTGGTGACGGTCGTCTTGATGGCATGCACATCGAGCTTCGGGCGGCGGTCATGGAGCTTGACGCCGAGCTTCGTGAGGATCGGGTCGGGGCGTTCGTCGGTGCCGAAGTTGATGGTGAAGCCGCCGCTTTTTGAAAAATCGTTGTACGGCATGCCGCCGGCCATGCAATACACGAGATGCCCGCCGCGGCCCGCCCAAGAGAGGAGCTGCTTCGCGCGGCCCTCGGGCACGCCGGCCTCGCTGGAGGTGAAGATGACGCCGGTTTCCGACGCGGGCATTTTGCCGAGCGTCGGCGTGCGCTCTGCATCGTGGCCGTACTCTCCGAGCAACGTTTCCGCTGCGAGGAAGGGATCCACGCGCGCCTTGCCTTTGTAGCCGAGCGTCTCGTCATCCTCCACCCAATGGCCGCTGCAGCTGGCGATGAACGGGACCATGAGCGCGAGCATGACGGCGAGCGCAGGCGCAGTGCTGCGGGCCGGTGCGGCGGCGCTTTGAAACGGCCATGTGCCGCAGAGCTGGTCGAACTCCGCATCGCTCGCGGCGAGTCCGGCGTATGCCTGGCAGACCCACGCGTGGGTGAGCCGTGAGAAGTAGCCGGCCACGTCACGCGCGCCCGTTGCGCGCACATGCGCGAGGCAGTCATCCTCCGTGTCGCTGTCACGGATCGGCAGCCGGTGGCGCTCGACGAGCCGCGAGAGCGTGCCGCGATACAGCAGGCTGAGCGCCTCACGCGGCCCGTGCGTGCGCCAGAGTTCGCGCGCGGCGGCGATGATGTCCTCCGGCAGGCTGTCGCGTCCGATGTCCATGCCCATCACCACGCGCGGACCGCCCGAGCGCTCCATCGGCCGCGCCGCGAGCTGCGGCAGGCCGAGCAGATGACGGTTGCGCATGAGGTAAACGACCAGCGCGATGACGGCGGCGGCGAGCGCGGCCCAGACGAAAACGTAGGCGATCACGCGCAGCAGTTCGAGATCAAGCGAGGATTCGGAGTCGAAGTGTGAATCCCACACCCAGCGGGTGAACTTCCGGCTGTGGACGGTGAAGTCCGGTCGCTTCAGGATTTCATCCGCCATCTCGTTCGCGGCGCGCGTCTTCGGGGAGACGCCGGACTCTGCTCTGCGCGCCGGCTTTGATCGGGCCGCCTCTGAAAAAACCTTCTCGCGGGCGGATGGCTTCTTGGGGCTTGCCGCGGGACCGCCGGTGGAGGAGATGGAGAGCGGATGATGGGACGGGAGATCATGCACCTCCGGGAGGCGTGGAAGCGATGATGCCACCGCGCCCAATGGCACCACCAGCGCCAGCACCGCCGCAGCCGTGGCCGCCAGCGCGCTCACGCGCGATGCCATGCGGCGGAAGGCCAGCTCCACATCCCAGCCCTCGAGCCGTGTGCGGCAGTTCAAATACACGCCGAAGCCCGCACCGACGTAGAACGGCTCCACCAGCGTCACGGCGGCGAGGTAGCACCCATTGATCCACCAGTAGATCTCCGGAGAGATGGTGAAGCCGGTCACATCACCGGTCTCGACGAGCGACCACCAGTCCGGCGCGATGGAATCGGGAATGAAGTTGGCGGTGAAAAACAGCAGGCCGAGCCACGCGGCGGTCTCGAGCTTCAAGAACACCCACGTCACGCTCGTGCCGGAGCCGCCCCCGTCGGTGGCGAGCGCGTCGATGCGCCGGCGCATGGCCTTGCCCTTCTGCCCTTCGAGCATGATCACCGGCAGGGCGAAGCTGCGCATGAGCGAGAGGCGGCGCAGCAGCAGCGCGGAGAACAAATCCTTGCTCCAAAGCCGCGGCCACGCCTTCCACGTCTCCCGGAATCCGGGCCGCACGCCGAACGCCGCCCGGCTCAGGAAGAAAAGCGGCACGCGGTCATAGAGCGGCTTCAGCCACCAGACGACGAGGAGAAACCAGGCGGGCATCCCGCGCAGCACGAGCGCGAGGACGATCCACACAGGCAGCACCGTCGCACCCCACAGTGCCATGAGCGCGCCGAAATCACGCCGCGCCATCGAGCAGCCGAGGTCCACGGCCTCCCATGGATCGCGCGGCCGCAGCGCCACGGTGATGTCCTCAAGCTTCATCAGCCACCCTCCTGCCGCAAAACGCAAGATACGAGACCGTCACACACCACACCACCGCGCCAAAGGAGTACTTGATCCACGGCTCCATCGGCCACGCGGACCAGAAGCCCTCGATCACCGCCGCGCACGCCGTCATGGTCGCGGCTCCGGTGATCAACGTCATCGCTTTTTTCCCGCCGAGTACGAGCGCCGTGCGCCGGTCCCGGAGGCCGGGCATGATGAGAGCGAGGCCCAGCCTCATCCCGGCCATGCCGGAGATCACGATGCCGATCAGCTCCGGCGCGGAGTGTCCCGCGGTGAAGGAGTAAAACGTGGACGGATTCCCCGCGTGATGAATATAGCCGGTGCTCGCGCCGATGGAGAGGCCGTTGAAGAGCAGCACGAAAAGCGCGCCCACGCCGCCGAGCAGCCCGCCGGCGAAGGTCTTCAGGTCGATGCCCACGTTGTTGTAGATGTAGAAGCAGAACATCATGAAGTCGGAGCCGTACTTCTCGCGCAGGAAGTCGTGAGGCGAGGTATGCTCGCCATACATGGACTCGAGCTGCACCATTTGCTGCGGTCCGAGGAATGACATGGCCCACTCGGGATCGTGAGGCGTCCAGATCGCGAAGAACAGGAAGGGCCCCCAGAACACGAGCGAGCAAAACCAGAAGAGCCGCCACTCAGCGCGCACCATCTTCGGGAACTTCACCATCAACATGCGGAACAGGCTCTCCCAGCCGCCCGCAGTGCGCCGCTCCAGCGCGCGATAGCCGCGGATGGCCAGCTCATTGAGCCGTCCCATCACGCCCGTGCCATACATGCGGTGCTGCGCGATGCTCAGGTCGTGACACGTCTGGCGGAAGACCGTCGGCAGTTCCTGCACATCGTCCGGCGCGCGCCCCTTCTCCACGTCAACGAGCATCGCCTCCAGCCGCTGCCAGCGGTGGGCGTTCTCTTGCTCAAAACGGGAGGAGGTCATGGGGAGGGGCGGTGTGTTGTATTCAGTGTTCAGTATTCAGTATTCGGATGTGAGCGCAAACAATGTGATGCGCCTTCTCCAGGAGCGCGGGCAATGCGGGCCAGTGGTTTCCGCGCGCGGGGTTGAGTTCATCAACGGGCACCCGGCAAGTGGTGTGGAAAACCACGGAACGTGACGAGATGCAGGCGCCTCAACGACCGCTAAGCTTTTCGATGGCGATGAGTGCAGCGGCACCGCGGTTCTCGACGCCGAGCTTCCGGAGGATGTGCTCCATGTGCTTTTTGACAGTGGGCTCGGCGCAGCCGACGAGCACGGCGGTGTCGCCGTTGGACTTGCCCTGGCAGACCCAGAGGAGCACCTCGGCCTCCTTCGGCGTGAGGCCGAGTGCTTCGAGCCGGGCGGACGAGGCGAAGTCCGGCAGGGCCGGCTTCATCCTGCCGGCCTGCTCACGGCGGCGCTTGAGGCGTGATTCGATGGCGTCGAGCAGCTCGCGGATGGGCACCGGTTTCACGAGGTAGTCGTCGGCGCCGTTGTTCATGCCCGCGCGGACGTCGGCGCGCTCACCCCTGGCGGTGAGAAAGATGAAGGGGATGTCCACGGTGTCCACGTTGCTGCGCAGGGCGGCGAGCACGGCATGGCCGTCGAGTTCGGGCATCATGACATCGCATAGAATGAGGTCGGGTCGGGCGCGGGAAAGGGCGTCGATCCCTGCGCGGCCGTTCTCTGCGGTGACCACGGAGAAACCTTCCATCTCGAGGACGGTCTTCATGTTCGAGCGCATCTGCGGCTCGTCTTCGATGAGGAGAATCTTCTGCTTCATGACGTGTGGCCGCTGGATGTGTTCACAACGGTGGATACAAAGGCCTGCGCCGGCTTTTCGTGACAGGGGATGACGATGTGGAAGCAAGTGCCCTCACCGAGCCGGCTGACGAAGGTGATGCGGCCGCCATGGAGATCACAGCAGCGCTTGGTGATCACGAGTCCGAGGCCGGTACCCTTGATCTTCCCCACATTCTCGGCGCGGTGGAATGCCTCGAAAATGCGGGCTTGGTCCGCCTCGGGAATGCCGATGCCCTGGTCCTCGACCTCGAAGTGAGCCTCGTCACCCTCGCGCCAGACGCGCAAGGTGACCGGGGAGCCTTGCGGCGAGTACTTCGAAGCGTTGCCGAGCAGGTTCGCGAGCATGTGGCGGAGCAGTGTCTCGTCCAGGCAGGCGGGCTTCTCAAGTCCGGCGCCCGCTTCGACGCGGACGGGGTTCCGGCGCTCGGAGGCGGAGGTCATTTCATCAACCAGCCGAGTACAAAGCGCGACGGGATCGAGGTGCCGCGGGCGGCACGCCAGCGCGCTGCTGTCCAGCCGGCTGAGGACCAGCGCATCCTCCATCATGCAGGCCATGCGCCGCACGTTCTTGACGATGCTCTCGATGTGCTCTCCGCGCTGGCCGCTGCTGAGCCGGTCGTGATAGCGCTCCACGATCTCGGCGCTGGATCCGATGACGGCCAGCGGCGTGCGGAACTCGTGGGAGACGATGGAAACGAAGCGGCTCTTGAGCTGGCCGAGTTCCTTCTCGGCGCTCAAGGCGCGCTCGAGGTCCTGCCGGGTCCGGTCCAGTTCGTTGGTGCGTTCTTCGACCCGCTGCTCGAGTTCGCGGCGCAGAGCCTCGCGCATGACCACCTCGCGCTTCTGGAACATGACCTTCCGCTGCAGGGCGACGATCCAGCCGACGGCTCCGAGGAGCACGAGCGCCCCGGCGCCGATCCACGGGAGCATCCTGACCAGTTGCGCGTGCGCGGAAAGCCGCAGCACGCGCAGCTCGGCATCCGACGGCATGGCGATGGCGAATGGCTGCCGCGCGCCGGGCCGGCCTTCGACGACGAAGCCGGTCAGCTCCACCAGATAGCCGCGCTCGATGGACGGCTGCTCCTTCCCCGCAGACACGTAGATGTGCGCCGGAAAGGTGACGGGGCCGTCGCGCAGCTCCATGTCATGCCGCACGGCTTGAAGCACAGGCAGCGGGGAGCTTTTCATGCTCACCATCTCGGCGGTCAACCGCACGAGGCGGTGAATGTCCGGGGTGGCCGCCAGGGCGGAGGCGGTGGTCGGTCTCGGCATGACGCTCACGGCACCGGACTTGACCACGAGCACCTGGGCGTTCTGCATCACGAGCGATCCATTCTCCAGCAGCGGCTCGCCCAGGACGGCAACCTCGTCGCCCACGGCCACGGCACGCGTCCGGCCGTCCGCCCACTGTACGGGCGCCATGTTCGGCATGATGCCGGGCTGGCCCCCCGAGCGCGGCAGCACGGGGAGCACGGCGACGCGCACCACGACGCCGTCGGACTCATACATCCAGCCTGCATCACGCTCCGAGCCGACGAAGTGCGCGGAGATCTTGACGCGCCGGTCATTGTCAGGCCGCTGTCCGTCGATCAAGTCCGCTGCCTTCATGAACGGACGATCGAAGGGCCTGGTCGTTCCCTCGGAAAGCGTTTCGAGAAACTCCATCGAATGCGCCTGGAGGATGTTCTGCCCCTCCGGCCAGTTCACACCGCGGACGCGTATGCGCGCCTCGAACCAGTCGGGGCGCACCGCGCCGGGCGGCGCTCCGTTCACGCGCACGCCGAAGGTGGAGGTGCCGTTCACCAGCAGGAAGGTGACGTAGCTGATGCCGGGCAAGACGTCGCGCACGTAGCCTTCGATCTCGACAAACTGACCGAAGAGCTTGTTCCGGTTCTGCGGCTCCAAAGGCAGTGATTTCGGTTCCGGCAGCGGTGCCTCGCCGAGCGGCTCGACCTTCTCAGCCATCTCCACATATGGAGCGAAGATGCCGTAGCCGACGGCACCGGTGACGCGGACTTTCTGCCCTGGCTGTACGATCATGCCATAACTGCCAGGCACCACCAGGGCGCCGCCCGTGGCATCCTGCACATAGAACCAGTGACGGGCCGGCTCCTGCAGAGTGACCACGCCCTCGACACACACGCGCATCGAGGTTGTGCTGACGGCTTCACGAGTGAGACCGAGAAGGTCGCGCACGGGCGTGATCTCCGGCGGCGGCCTGATCTTTTGCGTCTCGGCCGCCGCGTCCGGCCGGCCTTCCGCCGACGCGTCGGAATCAACGGACGACGCTGCAGCCGCGAAGAAAACGGATGTCAGGACGGCGAGGGTGATGATGGCGAACAGCCGCATATCGGAGTATCCGGACGGATCGGAAAGCACGGAACAACTTTTTCATCACGGGGCACGACGGGCGCAGAAGTTGGATGCCGCACGGAGTTTCTCTGCATTCATCGCGGCTTGTGGTCTTGGTCGGCGCTTCCCTAGCATGTGTGAATTCAGACGGCGATACGCACAAAGACGCAACTTCCGACAAGGTTACGGCACCGCCCCGCTTGCCACGCGGCGCTGAATGTTGCGCCGCAGCCGCGCATCGATGGCGGCGATGAGTTCCGCCAGCGCCACGGGTTTCACGAGGTAATCGTCCGCGCCGTGGTTCATGCCCTGGCGGATCTGGCGGGTGTCACCCATGCCGGTCAGGAAGATGAACGGCGTGTCCAGAAGCGCCACATCCGACCGGATGGCGGCGAGCACATCGTAACCGCCCATTTCCGGCATCATCACATCACACACCACTACGTCCGGCCTGCGGGCACGGGCAAGGCCGGTGCCGGTGTTCCCATCGGCCGCTTGGATCACATCGTAGCCCTCCATGCGGAGTGCCGTGGCCAGGTTGGCACGGAGGGCGGGCTCGTCTTCGATCAGCAGGATGAGGCTCATGGCGGCGGGAGGCTTCGGTTTCAAACGGAAGCGTCGGCCGCGATCATTCCACATCGCGCACACGCGCGCCATACCTCTCTGGAGGCATGAACCTCGTCAGTCCGGCGATGGCGGCTGGATCGCACGAGGCCGCACGCTCACGCCTTCTTCGGCGCGGCTGCCGGCGCGCCCTTCGGCCCTGGTGGGGGCGGCACTTCCTCCTGCGCCGCCGGAGGCTGCGGCGGCTGCGGCTTCGGTCTGCCGAGCAATTCATCGAGCCGTTCTTTGATCTTCTGGTTCGACGGATCAAGCTCGCGGGCTTTTTTCAAGCTCTCCAATGCCTTGTCCCGCTCGCCGAGCTTCTGGTAGGTCTGGCCGATGTGATCGATGATCTCCGCGTCATCGGCCCGCAGTTCCTTGATCATGTCCTTCGCGTGCAGCAGCTCGCGCAGAGCCGCGGTGTAGTCCCCTTTCTTGAAGTGAAGCCAGCCCAGGCTGTCGATGAAGGCCGCATTGGTCGGTTCGATCTCGATGGCCCTGCGGATCAGCGGCTCGGCCTTGTCGAGATTACGCCCTTGCTCGATCCACATGTAGCCGAGGTAGTTCATCGTGTTGGCGGCGAAGTCGGAACTTTCCTTCGGCGTGAGTTCGATGGACTTCTCCAGTTGCCTCGCCCCTTCGTCAAAACGTCCGGCGCGCTCCAGCGTGATGCCGTAGTGATAGTAGAACCTGAAGTTCAGCGGCTCCCCGGCCATCTCGGCGGCGGCCTTCTGCGCCTGGTCGAAATGAGACACGGCCTCGTCCCAGCGCTTCAGCACACGGCAGGCGATGCCGGCATAGACACGGAATTCCAGATGGTCCGGGTACAACGCCGTGGTGCGCCGCGAGAGCGCGATGACACGCTCGAACGCCTGTGCCTGGATCATGAGCTGGGAGAGCTGGTCGTAGTCCTGCACATCACCTCCACCGCCCTGGATCGCGGCTTCGAGGTGCGTCACCGCCTGCGCGTAGTCCTCCCGCTGCTGGCACACGCCGGCCAGGAGCTTGCGCTGCTCCACATCACCTGGATTCTCTTTGACGATGGCCTGGAGGGTCGCGTACGCCTGATCCCTCCTGCCGTCGGCCTCGTAAAGCCGGTAGAGCAGCTTGCGGCTCTGGCCGCTCTGATCCTCGGGCACGAGCTTCTCACACAGCGCCAGCGCCAGCGGAAGCTGGTTGGTAAGCAGGTAGTACTGCGCCACCTCCAGCTTCACCTGGGCCGCGGCAGGACCGCTGCCGGCATGACTCAGCGCCTTCTCGAAGAAAGGATTCACCCTGTCGCGATTCTGCTGTCGCAACTCCTGGTGCCCGGGCGGCCACACTTCCTGGGCCACACGGCCCAGCGCCAGCCAGAAGGCGGGATCGGTGCACGGCTGCTTCAAGCCATCGCCCAGCACCTTCGCGGCCTGGTCCCGCGTGGCCGCATCGAGGAGAAACAAGGCCACCGCCGACCGGTAAACCGCCGCGTCCTGCGGAAAACGACGCAGCGCCTCGGCAATGGCATTGGCCGCATTGTCCTTCTCAAACGGATCGTCCGGCGCATAGGTCGCGAGGAAGCGCACCAGATTCAGATAGTGCTGCGCCGACGCCGGGTTCGTCTTGATGCTGTTGCGCAGGATGGAGACAGCTTCGTCCCGGCTGCCAAAGTTCATGGCCACCTCCGCAGTATGCGCCACGAGCGGGGCGTTCGAAGGATCCGCCTTGATCACTTCGCGGTAGTGAGCCAGGGCCTCACGCGACGTCCCGGCATCTTCGAGCTGCAGCGCCACGCAATAGTGCGCCAGCGCAGCGGCGCGCTGCCCTCCATCAGCCGTCAGAGCGAGGTCCGCCGCCGCACCATGCAGTGAGCCGAAGGACAGGTCGGCCACGGTCACCGCCCACAGACTGCCGGGCATCCATGTCACCAGCGCCACGGCGGCCCACATCACAAAACCCAGTTCCGCCACCGAACGCAAGGGCAGGACGGCTCGCGGGTTGCGACCGGACGAAACCGCTGCGATTCGGGAAAATCGACTCGCTTTGCGGAGGCAGATCATGCCGCGACGCTAGGCGGCTAGGCCTTGTAGCGCAAACGCTTCTTGTGCCGGTTGGCCCGCATGCGCTTGCGACGTTTGTGCCGGTTGATCTTCGATTTTCTCCGCTTCTTGAGCGATCCCATGGTTCTTGTCTTTCTGTTTCTGAACTCGCCGCCTAAACGACGATTTTGTTGAGCGGGTACTCCACGATGCCCTCGGCGCCGAGCGACTTGAGCTTCGGGATGATCTCCCGTACGACGGCCTCGTCGATCACCGTCTCCACGGCCACCCAAGCCTGACTGGCCAGGGACGAGATGGTCGGCGAGCGTTGCGAGGGTAGGCAGTCGATTACTTTCTGCAACTGCTTTTCGGGCACGTTCATCTTGAGGCCCACCTTGTCCCGCGCATCGAGCGCGGCCTTGAGCAGCAGCACCAGCGTCTCCATCTTGTGGCGCTTCCACTTGTCCGCCGCAGCGGCTTTTGAGGCGACGAACTGCGGGTAACTCTCCATGAGCGTGTCCACGATGCGCAGATTGTTCGCCCGCAGGGATGAGCCGGTCTCAGTGATGTCCACGATGGCGTCCACCAGCTCCGGCACCTTCACCTCCGTGGCACCCCAGCTGAACTCCACCTCGGCCTTGACCTTGTGCTTCGCCAGATAGCGCTTGGTCAGCCCCACGGCCTCGGTGGCGATGCGCCTGCCCTGCAAATCCTTCACCGACCTGATGGGGGAACTCTCCGGCACCACCAGCACCCAGCGCGTGGGCTTCGAGGTGGCCTTGCTGTAGCGCAGGTCGCTGATCACCGTCACGTCCGCGCCGTTCTCCACGATCCAGTCCCGGCCCGTGATGCCGCAGTCGAGGAAGCCGTGGTCCACATACCTCCCGATCTCCTGCGCACGCAGCAGGCGGATCTCCAGCTCATCGTCGTCCACGCTGGGCCGGTAGGAGCGGGACGACACCACCACCGTGTATCCCGCACGCTTGAAAAGCTCCAGCGTCGGCTCCTGCAGGCTGCCCTTCGGCAGTCCGAGCCGGAGCACGTTTTTTGAGCTGGATTTCTTGGCTGGCATGGAAAAGGGGCGCGGATTCTAGCGGCGAATACCACATTGGCGAGGGAAAAAGTGTTCTGCCCGACGCGCGCGGCAGTCCTCGTCGGCGCGCATCATGGGAAACCGCGCCTGCAATCGCGAAGGGGCCGCTTTGCAGGCAACTGCGGTGCCGCGCGTTTCCAAATCGCCCATTTGCAGGCTTGCCACATGCGGGGGGATTCACTAGCCTCGCGCGCATGTCAGCGGAAAACTCATCAATTCACGAGCACGCGAATCGCGGCTGGATCGTAACCTTCGCCGGACTCGGCATCAATCTCGCCCTCGGCGTGCTCTACACCTGGAGCATGTTCAAGGGGGCAATCGAGAAGGATTTCGGCTGGCCGAAGGCCGATCTGAACGGCCCGTATTCGCTCTGCTGCCTCGTGTTTGCCTTTGCCATGATCGTCGCCGGCCGCTGCCAGGACAAGATCGGCCCGCGGGCCACGGCATCCCTCGGCGGTGTCTTTGTGGCTGCGGGAATGATCCTGATCTCGACGACGACCAGCTATGCCGTTTGGATGGTGGGCTTCGGGCTGCTCGTCGGTCTCGGCCTGGGCTTCGGCTACTCGTCGGCCACTCCTCCGGCTTTGAAGTGGTTTCCACCGTCGAAGACGGGATTGATCGCCGGCCTTGTCGTCGCCGGCTTCGGACTGGCACCCGTTTACCTCGCGCCGACGAGTGAATATTTGCTCGGCCACTACGGCGTGCTGCGCTCGATGATGATCTTCGGAGTGGCGTTTCTCGTCATCGTGGTGGGCCTTGCGCAGTTGCTGATGAATCCTCCGCAGGGCTATGTCGCGGCAGGTTCCGTCCCGGGCGCGAAGCCGGCGGCGGCGGGATCGTCGCCTGCGGAGGCAGTGCGCACGCCGCAGTTTTGGATTCTCTGGCTCATATATCTTATCGGAGCCGGCGCGGGATTGATGGTCATCAGCAGCATCAGCGGCATGGCGAAGAAGAGCATGGGCGGCCAGGCGTTCGTGGCCGTGGCGGTGATGGCGGTGGGCAATGCGGGCGGGCGCGTGCTCGCCGGCGTGCTCTCCGACAAGATCGGCCGCCGCTGGACGCTGATGCTCGTGCTGGTGCTGCAGGCCGTGCTCATGTTTGCCGCCATCCCCGTCACCGGCTCCAAGGACACCGGCGCGCTGCTCATCGTGCTCGTCGCCGCGCTCATCGGCGCGAACTATGGCGCAAACCTCTCGCTCTTCCCTTCGTTCGCCAAAGACCTCTGGGGCCTTAAGAGCTTCGGCATGAACTACGGCTTCCTTTTCACCGCTTGGGGCGTGGGCGGCTATATGCTCAGCCAGTTGCAGCAGAAGCTCACCGCAGCCAGCGGCGGCAGTTTTACCTCCTCCTTCCAGACCGCCGGCGGGCTGCTGCTTCTCGGTGCTGCACTCACCTTGCTGATCAAGCCCCGTCCGGTGGCTCACTGAGCGCGGCATCGGTTCGCCACCGTTCTTGCCGGGGCCGTCCCGGCAGCGCTGGCGGCCCTTCGGCGGACCGGCGCGGATGATGCAAAGAGCGAACTTTTCGCAGGCTGCGCTTGCGGTTTGCCGCCTCATTTCCTAGTCTCCCCTTCCCTGCTTATGAAAATCGGATTCAATCTTCTCCTCTGGACCGGTCATGTGACCGAAGAAAACTTCCCCATCTTCCGCAAGCTCAAGAAAGTCGGCTACGACGGCGTGGAGATTCCCATCTTCGACACGAGCGATCCCGAACACTTCAAGAAGATCGGCGCGGCGCTGAAGAATGAAGGCCTCGAGTGCACGGCGGTGACGGTTTGCCCCGACGAAGCGCACAATGCGATCAGCCCCGATGAGAAGAATCGCCAGGGTGCGATCGATCATCTCAAGCGCGTGATCGAGTGCGGTCACAATGCGGGCGTGCAGACGCTCTGCGGTCCTTATTATCAGGTGCTCGGCCAGTTCACCGGCAAGTATCCGAGCGAGGACGAACTCAACCGCGCGGCCGAAGTGCATCGCGCCATCGCCGGTGTCGCGCAGCAGGCGGGCATCAAGAACGCAATCGAGGCGCTGAACCGCTTCGAGGCGCATCTGCTGAACACGATGGAGCAGGCTGCGAAGTACGTGAAGCGCGTCGGCCACCCGAACTTCGGCACGATGTACGACACCTTCCATGCGAACATCGAAGAGAAGGATCCCGTCGCAGCCATCGAGACGGTGTACAAGTCCGGCAAGCTGAACCATGTGCACATTTCTGAAAATGATCGTGGCACGCCCGGTCGCGGCCACATCAACATCCCGGCGGCGATCAAGAAGCTCAAGTCGCTCGGCTACGACGGCTGGCTGACGATCGAGGCCTTCGGCGGCGCGCTTCCGGACCTCGCCGCAGCCACTCGCGTGTGGCGCGATTTCTTCCCGAGCACGAAGCAGGTGTATGAAGAAGGCTACGCGCTCATCCGCAAAAGCTGGGGCAGCACAAAATCCGCGCCTGCGAAGGCAAAGAAGGCCGTGCCTGCGAAGAAGGCCAAAAAGAAGTGACTGCGGCAGGCGTTCATTTGAACGAGACTTAAGCTCGCACGATGACCATCAAATTCACACACTGGCTGGAGCCCGACGGCAAGCATCTGGGATATCTCAATGATTTCCCGGAGCACTGGACGCAGGGCGAGAGCCTTGAGGATTTGAAGGAGCATCTGAAGGATCTCTACGCGCTCTTCTCGAAGGAAGAGCTGCCCGGCATCAAGCGCGTGGAGGAACTGGAGGTGGCATGAAGCATCGGGATTTGGTCCGCGCGCTGGAGCAGCACGGATGTGTACTGCTGCGACACGGGGCCAAACACGACATCTACCACAATCCCAAAACAGGAAACTCCGAGCCGGTCCCACGTCATCGCGAAATCAACGAACTGCTGGCCCGCAAGATCATCAAGAGCCTCAAGGCCGACGAATGAATTCCCCTCCGTCCTCGTTATCCAGACCCACGAATCCGCTCCCAATCATTCCAACAAACATGAATCCAACTGAATCCAACACCTCCACACCCGCCGCCTCGCGCCGGGATTTTCTCCGCACCGGATCAGCCGCCGCCGTCGGCGCTGCCGCCAGTGCGCTCACCGTCGAACGCAGTGCCTGGGCCGCGGGCAGTGACGAAATCAAGATTGGCCTCATCGGTTGCGGGGGTCGTGGCTCCGGTGCGGCCAGCCAGGCGCTGAGCACGAAGCAGGAAGGCGTGAAGCTTTACGCCATGGCCGATGCCTTCAAGGACCGCCTCGACGGCGCCCGCAGCAATCTGAGCACGAAGCACCCCGAGAAGGTGGATGTGAGCGAAGACCGCCAGTTCGTCGGCCCCGACGGCTACAAGAAGGTGCTGGAGAAGTGCGACCTCGTCATTCTCACCACGCCTCCCGGCTTCCGCCCTTATCACTTCAAGGCCGCCGTCGAAGCTGGCAAGAACATCTTCATGGAGAAGCCCGTGGCCGTCGATGCGCCCGGCATCCGCACCGTTCAGGAATACGCGAAGATCGCGGAAGAAAAGAATTTGAAGGTCGTCGTCGGCCTCCAACGCCGCTATCAGAACTGCTACCTCGAAGCGCTGAAGCAGGTGAAGGAGCAAGGCATCATCGGCGACATCGTCGCCGGTCAGGTCTATTGGAACGGCGGCGGCATCTGGTTCCGCGATCGCCTTCCCGGCCAGAGCGAGATCCAGTATCAGGTGCAGAACTGGTACTTCTTCACCTGGCTCTGCGGCGATCACATCAACGAGCAGCACATCCACAACATCGACGTGGCCAACTGGTTCCTCGGCGGCCATCCCGTCAGCGCCCAGGGCATGGGCGGACGTCAGCAGCGCGTGGACAAGAAGTTCGGCCAGATCTACGACCACCACTATGTCGAGTACACCTACGCCAACGGTGTGCGCATCAACAGCCAGTGCCGTCACCAGCAGGGCGTGTACAACGCCGTGCGCGAAGAGTTCACCGGCACGAAGGGCAAGCTTTACCTCGACAACGCCGGCCGCTGCTACGCCAACGACCACAAGGGAGAAACCATTTGGAAGTACCGCCCGGCCGGTGGTGGAAGCGGCAAGCGCGGCGGTGATCCCGATCCGTACCAGACCGAGCACGACACGCTGCAGGCCGCGATCCGCGATAACAAGCCGATCAACAACGCCTACTACGGCGCCGAGAGCACGATGACCGCGCTCCTCGGACGCATGGCCACCTACTCCGGCAAGGAGATCAAATGGGAAGACGCGCTGGCCTCGAAGGTTCAGCACATGCCGCCTGTCATCACATGGGAAACCGAAGCCCCGGTGAAGCCCGACGCCGACGGCTGGTATCCGATCTCGATCCCCGGCCAGAACAACGTCCCGGTGGTCTGATCAGAAGCGCACACGACGACGAGTCACAGGCGGCGGAGGCGGAAGCCTCCGCCGCTCTTTTTGGCAGAAGTTTGCTCAGAACCGGGCGCGCGGCGCACGATGCTCGCGACCTGCTTTGCCGACGGTTCCGACCCAAGCGAGCGTCGGTGGGACCGACGGGCCTGGCGCTCGAAAGTACATGCGCTGGAGCTGAACTTTGATCTTCCCAACCCGCGGCCCGCCCGCTAGCCTCGCGGGGATTTCATCTGATTTCCGCCATGCAAACGCAACTCAAGATCAAGCTCTCCATCTTCATGTTCCTGCAGTACTTCATCTGGGGGTGCTGGTATGTGAGCATGGGGCCGTATCTCGCCACCACGCTCAAGTTCGCAGGTGATGACATCGGCCTGGCCTATGGCGCTTTCGCATGGGGTGCGATCATCTCGCCCTTCATCGTCGGGTTGCTCGCAGACCGTTTTTTTGCCTCGGAGAAGCTCATTTGTGTGCTCGGCATCCTCGGCGGCGTGATGTTGTGCGTGATGCCGCAGTTCAAGGTCTTCGGCAGTTTTTATCCGGCGCTCATTGTTTACTGCACGCTCTATGTGCCAACGTTGGCGCTGGGCAATTCGCTCTCGCTCCATCACCTCGCGGACGCGAAGCGCGACTTCCCGCAGGTGAAGATGCTCTCGGCCGTGGGCTGGATCGCAGGCTTGTTCACCATCGACACATGGACGGGACCGCTGTCGGAGAGCCAGTTCATCATCGCAGGCGGAGCCTCCATCGTGTTCGGCCTTTTCGCGCTCGTGCTGCCCCACACACCGCCGAAGAAGACCGGCGCTGACGTGAGCTTGAGCGAGATTCTCGGCCTCGATGCGCTGGCGCTGCTCAAGAAGCCGACCTTCGCCATCTTCATCCTGTGCATGTTCCTCATCTGCATTCCGCTGTACTTCTATTTCGTGAATCTCGCCATCTACCTCGGCGAGTTGAAGTGGGAGAAGATTCTGATCAAGACCTCGCTCGCACAGGTTTCCGACGTGATCTTCTTCCTCCTGCTGCCGTTGTTTCTCAAGAAGCTCGGCTACAAGGGCACCATCTTCCTCGGCATCGCCTGCTGGGTGGCGCGCTACGGCCTGCTCGCGGGCAGCGCCGGGTCGCCGGGCTTCCAGAGCGCGCTCATCTTTGCCGCCATCCTGCTGCACGGCGCCTGCTACGATTTCCTCTTCATCGCCGGCCAGCTTTACGTCGATGACGAGGCGAATGAGCGCATCCGCGGTGCGGCCCAGGGCTTCATCGCCATCATCCTGTGGGGCGTGGGTGCGTTTGTCGGCACCGGGCTCGCCGGTAAAGTGCAGGAAGAGCACACGCTCGCCGTGCCGAAGGACGGCCTCGCCCACGACTGGGCCGCCATCTGGCAGACGCCCGCATGGCTCGCGGCCGGCGTGCTCGTGCTGTTCCTGATCTTCTTCCGGAATCCATCGAAGTCGAAGGCATGATCACTTTGAGCTGCCGCGGGATCTTCGTTGGTTTCACATTGCTGGCCGCGCAGGCCGCCCACGCCGGGGCCCGCACGCCGTGGACCAGCTCGCGCATTCATGGAACGCCGGAGCCGCCGAAGCCGTTCATATCCGAGCAGGTGTTCGCGCGGGTTTCATTCGAGAGTGCGCTGGACATGGTGCCCGCGCCGGAGCTGGGTCAGTGGCTCATCGTGGAAAACACAGGCAAACTCTGGTCACTGCCCGATGACCTCCAGACGGCACAGACCACGCTCGCGCTTGATTTGAAGGCGATGCATCCGGCAGTCGATCACGCGTATGGCGTGGCGTTTCATCCGAAGTTCAAAGAGAACAAGCTGGTGTTTGTCGCCTACACGAACGACGACAAGCTCGACGACGGCTCGCGGCTCTCGAGGTATGTCGTGAAACAAGAGAAGCCGCTCGTGATCGATCCGGCGAGCGAAGAAATCCTCATCACCTGGCGCAGCGGCGGTCACAACGGCGCGGCGGTCACCTTTGGCGACGACGGCATGCTTTACCTCTCCACCGGTGATGCCGAAGTGCCCGCGCCGCCCGATCCGCTCATCACCGGCCAGAATCTTGCCGACCTGCTGAGCTGCATCCTGCGCATCGACGTGGATCACAAGGACGCAGGCAAGGCGTATGCGGTGCCGAAGGACAATCCGTTTCTCACAACGAATGGCGCACGTCCCGAAATCTGGGCCTACGGCCTGCGCAATCCGTGGAAGATCAGCTTCGACCGCAAAACCGGAAACCTCTGGTGCGGCGATGTCGGCTGGGAGCAGTGGGAGCAAATCCATCTCATCACGCGCGGCGGAAACTACGGCTGGAGCGCGATGGAAGGGAACAACCCGCTGTTCCCCGAGCGCAAAGGCCCCACGCCCATCTCTCCGCCCATCGTCACGCATCCGCACAGCGAGGCCGCGTCCATCACCGGCGGCTTCGTTTATCACGGCAGGAGGCTGCCGGAACTCGAAGGCGCATACATTTACGGCGACTACGAGACCGGCAAAATCTGGGCGCTGTGGTGGGATGGAAAACAAATCACACGCCACGAAGAGATCGCGGACACGGCGCAGAAGATCGTCACTTTCGGCCAGTCGGAGGACGGTGAGTTGTACTTCATCCACTGGGACAAGTCATCGACCATCCACCGCCTCGCGCGCAATCCAAACGCAGGCAAGCCGTCAAGCTTCCCGCGCAAGCTCAGCGAGACGGGCCTCTTCGCCGATGCAGTGAAGCAAACGCCCGTGCCCGGCGTGCAGCCCTTCGACATTCGCGCTCCGATGTGGGCTGATGGCGCGCGCGGCAGCCGCTTCATCGGCATTCCTGAAGGCGGCATTGCCACCAGTGTGAGCACGAACAACCGCGGCAAGATCGACGCCAAGGACGCCTGGCCGAAGGAGTCCGTGCTCGCGAAGACACTCACGCTTCGAACGGATCAATCCGATCCGGCTTCGGTGCGCAAGATCGAGACGCAGGTGCTGCATTTCGACGGCGAGGCATGGAATGCCTACACGTACCGCTGGAACGACGCCGGCACCGATGCCGATCTCGTCGGGCCGAACGGCGACGAACGCGTGCTCGCCCTCACCGGCGCGGACCAGCCGGGCGGCCGGCACAGCCATGCGTGGCGTTTTCACAGCCGCGCCGAATGCTTGAGGTGCCACAATGCCTGGTGCGGCTTCGCTCTCGGCTTCCAGCCGCAGCAGCTCACCGACGACAGCGCGCGCACGCTGGCCGCGCTCAAGCTCATCGACGAGTCGTTTCCGAAGAAGAGCGACGCGCGCCTGGCCGATCCGCATGAAGAGAGCCTCACGTCCGAGGCGCGCGCCCGCTCGTGGCTGCACGCAAACTGCGCCCACTGCCATCGCGAGAATGGCGGCGGCTCCGTGCCGCTGAAGCTGAACGCCGAGACGCCCCTCGATCAAATGCGCGCGATCAACGAGCCGCCCACGCGCGGCGACTTCGGCATGAAAGGCGCGAAGGTCATCGTACCCGGCAGCCCGTGGACGAGCGTGCTGCTCCATCGCATCGCCACCAGCGGATCCGGCCACATGCCTGTGATCGGCCCGCAGGATGTGGACAGCGATGCGCTCGGCTTCATGGCCGAGTGGATTTTGACGATGACGAAAAGCAAGCCGCTCGAGCCGCCGAATCCCATCACATCCATCGCCTCGCCCGAAATGGCGCTCGATGTCATCATCATGCGCGACATGCTCGGCGCGGAGCAATTTGAAGCAGCCTCGCGGCTCGCCGCCAAGTCGCCGAACCCGCACATCCGCGGTCTCTTCGAGCACTACTTGCCGGACAGCGAGCGCGTGCCCGTGCTCGGCGCGACGGCATCCGCCGAGAAGATCAACGCGAAGAACGGCGACGCGCGGCGCGGCGCGGAAATGTTTGCGCCCACGGGCAAAGCCGAAGTCTGCCTCGCCTGCCATTTCTTGAATGGCAGCGGCCGCGACTTTGGACCTGACCTCTCGAAAGTCGGTGCGCGCCTGAACCGCGACCAGCTCATCGAGAGCCTGCTCGCCCCGTCGAAGGTGATCGCGCAAGGCTTTCAACCCGTTGTCGTGACGATGAACGACGGCAGCATCCAGTCAGGCTTTGTCGTGAAGCGCGATGACGAGACAGTCTCGCTCAAGATCATGACCGGCCAGACGCTGCCGCTGAAAAAAGCCGATGTGAAAAGCGAGCAGACCAGCCCCGTCTCCTTCATGCCCGAAGCTCTGCTGCACACCTTCACAGCACAGGAGGCGGCGGATTTGGTGGCGTACCTGATGGCAAGGAAGTGAGGCGGATTCCCGGAGGCCCGCACGGAAAGGCCCGTGGCGATCCAGGACGCGGTGCATCTTTGCCCTTGTGCCACCGGGCTTTGGCGATAGCCTGCGCGCCCGTTTTGCTTTTCACCGCGCTCCAATGAGGTTTCGCAATCTAACGCGCCGCAGAGAGATCGGCGCCAACAGCTACCTTCTCGAGTGCGGCAGGCATCGCATCGTCCTCGACTCGGGCATGCATCCGAAGGGCGTGGGCTTCGCCGGGCTGCCCGACTTCGGCCCGTTGCCGCTGAACAGCGCGGATGCCATCGTGCTCACCCACGCACACCACGATCACATTGGAAGTCTTCCGGTGCTGCAGCGCCGCCAGCCAGACGCTCCTGTGTACATGACGGAGCCGACCGGCGAAGTGGGCAGCGCGATGCTGCACAATTCCGTCAACGTGATGACGCATCAGCGCGAGGAGGATGGCGTGATGGAATATCCGCTCTTCACCCACCGCGAGTTGGACGAACTCCGCCCACAGTGGACCTACCGCGACTATGCGCGGCCATTCGAGCCGGGAGAGACCGGGATTGACTGCTCGTTTCATGACGCAGGCCACATCATCGGCTCGGCGGGCGTGTTGCTGCGGGAGGGCGGGCAAAGCCTTTTCTACACGGGGGACGTGAACTTTGAATCGCAGACCATCGCGCAGGCAGCGGACTTTCCGACCGAGGGCATTGATGTGCTCATCATGGAGACAACTCGTGGGGACTACACGCGACCGGCGGACTACACGCGGCGCGCGGAGAAGGAACGGCTCGCGGCGGTGATCCGCGAGACATGGGATGCGGGCGGGGCAGTGCTGATCCCGGTCTTTGCTCTGGGCAAAACGCAGGAGGTGCTGATGATGCTGCACGAGCTGTATGAGCACGATTTGATCCCGGAGATGCCGGTCTTCATCGGCGGCCTGAGCACAAAGATCACTGTGCTCTACGATCACTACTCCAACCGCGTGCGGCGGCACCATCCAGGCTTTCATCTGCTGGAGGACATCGAGATGCTCGTCGCGCCGCGCAAACGGCGGCGCGAGATCAATTACCAGCCACGCTCCATCTACGCTCTCTCAAGCGGGATGATGACGGAGAATACGACGTCGAACCAATTCGCCTGGAAGGTGATCGAGCGGCCGCACGATACAATCTGCTTCGTCGGCTACTGCGACCCCGAATCACCCGGTGGCAAGATCCGCGCCGCGAAGCCTGGCGAGATGGTGAAGCTGGATCCGAAGCTGCCGGCCGTGCCGCTCAAGTGCCGCGTCGAAACCTTCGACTTCAGCGCTCATGCGACGCGCGAGGGCTTGTGCACCTTCGCCGAGAAAGTGCGGCCGAAAAAACTGCTGCTGGTGCACGGCGACGAGCCAGCCCAGTTCTGGTTCGAGAACCGCTTCCGCGATACGCTGCCGGGCTGTGAGATCATCCGTCCGTCGCTGCATGAGGCGGTGGAATTGTGGTAAATCGCCGACCGTGACTCCATGGTGCTGCGGGCTGAGAGCAAGTGGACGGGTGGACTTTGTGAAAAATTTCACAAAATCGCCTTGCCTCCCCCTTTCAGCCGGGTAGAAAGGGGCCGCCTTTTCCGGCCCCCTCCTTTTTTGGTATGCTGAATCTGTTCCAGAGCCAACTCACCGTCCCGCTTCTGCTCGCCGAGCACGGCGTCAGCCCCGAGGCGATGCCGCTGGCGGGCTTCGTCACCAATTCGATCTTCGTCGGCCTGATCGTGCTTGGGATCGTTTACTGGTTCGTGAGCGGCGCGACGAAGAACATGTCGCTCATTCCGCACGGGAAGCAGAACTTCGCGGAATCGGTGATCGAGTTTCTCTACAATCAGGTGGAGAGCATCGTCGGAAAGAAGGTGGCACCTACGGCCTTCCCTCTGCTGGCCACATTGTTCCTTTTCATTCTCGTCTCGAACTGGTTCGGTCTGCTGCCTGGCGTGGGCACGATTGGCTGGGGTGAGGGCACGGGTGCGCTTCAAGTTTCGGAAGTCGAGAAGCCCCTGCTGCGTCCGGTGACGGCTGACCTCAATGCGACGCTGGGCATGACATTGATCGTGTTCGCCGTGTGGATTTATCTGACCGTCCGTGAGACTGGCGTGTGGGGTTTCCTGGTTCACACGTTCGGTCCGAAGGGCGGCCTCAAGGGCGCGATGGGTGTGGTGATGATTTTCATCTTCTTCGCCGTCGGCTTGATTGAAGTCTTCTCCATCCTGCTCCGCAACCTGACGCTCCCGATGCGTCTCTACGGGAACATCTACGCCGGTGAAAACGTGCTCCACACGATGTCGGCGATGGCGGGTAACAACATCCTCCTGAAGATCCTTTTTCAGCTTCCCTTCTACTTCATGGAACTCCTCGTCGGTGTGCTGCAGGCGATGGTGTTCACACTCCTCACCTCGGTGTACATCAAGCTCTCGACCGAACACGACGAGCATGGTGAAGAGCACCATTGATCCCTTTCCCTGCGGGACCATGCGCAACGCGTGGACGCAGGTCTTGAAAACAACAAACACAGAACACACAACATGATCACTGAAGTCATCACCATGGCGCAAGAAGCCGCCGCTCACGCAGCCCCCGCCGGCATCTCCGGCAGCATCGTCGGCGGTCTCGCCGGTCTCGGCGCCGCTCTCGGCGTGGGCATGATCGGCTCGAAGGCTGCTGAAGCCGTCGGCCGCAATCCCGGTGCATTCGGCAACATCCTGACGATGAGCATCATCGGCATGGCCCTCGCTGAAGGTCTGGGCATCATCGCCTTCTTCGCTGTCAAATAAGCGAAGACGGTTCCCGTCAGTTCCGGGCGGACCGTGCCGCAAACCGCGGTCCGCCAATTTCAAAAGCTCCGTTCCACTTTTACCTCCAGCGAATCCGATGAATGTCATCCTAGCAGCCAACCAGTTCGGTCTTTCGGTACCGAACTTGATTGCCCAGATCATCATCTTCTTGATCGTCTTCTTCATCCTGAAGACCAAGGCGTTCGGTCCGATCCTCGCCATGCTGGAGCAACGCAAGCAGCGCATCGCTGAAGGCGAAGCCAAGCTCGAAAAGATTTCCAAAGACCTCGCCGAGGCAAATGCCAACGCTCAAGCCATCCTCGACAAAGCCAATGCCGACGGCAATCGCCTCGTGAAGGAAGCTGATGAGAGCGCGAAGGCGCTCGCCGAGAAGAAGCAGCAGGATGCCATTCACGAAGCCAGCCAGATTCTCGCGAAAGCTCGCGAAGCTGCTCAACTCGAAACCGACAAGGCGCGCTCCGAGCTTCGCCGCGAATTCGGCCGCATGGTGTCCGACGCCACCAGCCGCGTGACCGGCAAGGTGCTCACCACTGACGACCAATCGCGCATCAATCAAGAGACGGCCGCGCAGGTCTCTCTTTAATTTTTTTCATCCTTCCACGCCGCCGACCATGAAGATCAGCAAGGAAGCCCGCCGCACCTCCCGTCAGCTTTTCCGCGCCTGCTTTGCAGATGGAAAGCTTGATGAGGCTCGTGCTCGTTCGGTTGTCGCGCTGGTCACCGAGAAAAAGCCGCGCGGCTACATCGGCATCCTCGAAAACTTCGCCCGGCTGCTGCGCGGTGAGTCCGAGCGCCAGAACGCGGTCGTCGAGAGCGCCACGGCGATCAGCGACGACATGCGCTTCCAATTGAAAGCCGGTCTCGCCAAAAAATACGGCCGCGAACTCGCCCTTCAGTTCCAGGTCGTCCCCGAACTCCTCGGCGGCATCCGCGTCAAGGTCGGCTCCGACGTCTGGGACGGCAGCGTCAAGGCACGCCTCGAAGCCCTCAAGAACCAACTCGCTTAATTTTCAAATCAGAACACGCACCTCACCATGAGCAACATCCTCCAGGAGATCGAATCCCAAATCGCCGGCCTCAAGACAGCCGTCACGAAGTCCAATGTGGGCGTCGTGCGTGAAATCGGCGACGGCGCGGCCAAAGTCGAAGGCCTCAGCGACGTGATGCTCAATGAGATGATCGAGTTCCCGGGTGGCGTCTATGGCCTCGCTCTGAACCTCGAAGAAACCGAAGTCGGCTGTGTGTTGCTCGGTTCCGGTGAAGGCATCAAGGCTGGCGATGAAGTGAAGACCACCGGTCGTCTTCTCTCGGTGCCAGTTGGCAAGAGTCTCCTCGGTCGTGTGGTGAACACGCTCGGCCAGGCCATCGACGGCAAAGGCGACATCAAGGGCGACGCCCAATATCCGGTGGAAAAGATCGCTCCGGGCATCATCACGCGTAAGTCCGTGTCCGTCCCCGTGCAGACTGGCATCATGCCGATCGACGCCATGATTCCGATCGGTCGCGGTCAGCGCGAGTTGATCATCGGTGACCGTTCCACCGGCAAGACCACCATCGCGGTGGACACCATCATTTCGCAGGCTCAGCAAAACAAAGCCGCCGAGCAGGGCAAGCTACAGGGCCACAAGCCCCTCTACTGCATCTACGTCGCCATCGGCCAGAAGCAGTCGAACGTCGCCCGCGTGGTGAAGACGCTCGAAGAAGCCGGCGCGATGGAATACACCGTTATCGTCAGTGCTTCCGCCTCCGACAGCGCGGTCATGCAGTATCTCGCGCCTTACACGGGCTGCTCCATCGGTGAGTGGTTCATGGATCAGGGCCAGGACGCACTCATCGTATTCGATGACCTTTCCAAGCAAGCTGTCGCGTATCGCCAGGTTTCGCTCGTCTTGAAGCGTCCTTCCGGTCGTGAAGCTTATCCGGGCGACGTGTTCTACCTCCACAGCCGTCTTCTCGAGCGCTCCGCTCGCGTGAATGAAAACTACGGTGGTGGCTCGCTTACCGCTCTGCCGATTATCGAAACGCAGGCTGGCGACGTGTCCGCTTACATTCCGACGAACGTGATCTCCATCACCGACGGACAGATTTTCCTCGAAACCGACCTCTTCTATCAAGGCATCCGTCCCGCCATCTCCGTGGGTCTCTCCGTTTCGCGTGTGGGCTCCGCCGCGCAGACGAAGGCCATGAAAAAGGTCGCCGGCACCACGAAACTCGACCTTGCACAGTTCCGTGAACTTGCAGCGTTCGCGCAGTTCGGTTCAGACCTCGACGCTGGCACGAAGGCCAAGCTCGATCGCGGTGCGCGCATCGTGGAACTCTTCAAGCAGCAGCAATACCTGCCGAAGAGCCTGCCGATCATGGTCATCAGCCTTTACGCGATGCAGAAGGGCTACTTCGATACCGTCGCTGTCGATCGCGTGAAGGAATTCCAAGGCAAGCTCGAAGAGTACCTCAACACCCGTAAGAGCGCTCTCCTCGAGCAGCTCGCCAACGAGAAGGCCATCGACAAGTGCGAAGACGCCATCAAGGGCGCGCTCGACGACTTCAAGTCTTCCTGGAAGTAAGGCTGCGCCATTTCGAAGCTGAAATTCTAAATTTCAAATCATGCCCAGCACTCGCGACATCCGCCGCCGAATCAAATCGGTAAAAAGCACGGCCCAGATCACCAAGGCCATGCAGCTCGTCGCGGCTGCGAAGATGAAGAAAGCGCAGGACCAAGCCACCAACGGCCGCGCCTACGCCGAGACGATGAACAAGATTCTCGTCGCGCTGAAGGAAGCCGCCGAGGACGCCGCGCATCCTTACTTTGATGAAGGCAAGGGAAGCAAGACGCTCGTCCTCGTCATCGCCTCCGACAAAGGCCTGTGCGGTGCCTTGAACACGAACCTCTTCAAGAAGCTGCTCGCCTCGAAGCTCGAAGGTGACGTCGATTACCTCACGATCGGTCGCAAAGCCACACAGACGCTCGGTCGCCTGCGCAAGAACATCGTCGCCGATTTCCCGATCAAGGATCCCGCGAAGTTCACCGACCTCCGCGCCGCTGGAAACTTCATCCAGGAGCGCTTCCGCTCGGGTGAATACAAGAAGGTGCTCGTCGCCTTCAACAACTTCATCAACACCGTCACCGTCGTGCCGACCCTCGAGCAGCTCCTGCCCGTGGACAAAGTGCAGCTCGGTGGCAAGCGCTCCTACGAAGACCCGAAGACCGCCGACGTTCACGCCGCGTCGAAGCTCGACTACACCTTCGAGCCCAGCGCCAACGCCGTCTTTGAAGGCATCCTGCCGCAATACGTGAACAACACGCTCTTCCAGATGCTCCTCGAAGCGCGCGCCTCCGAGCACTCCAGTCGCATGGTGGCCATGAAGAACGCCACCGACAACGCGAAGCAGATGCTCAAGGACCTCACTCTCGAATACAACAAGGTGCGCCAGGCGGCGATCACCAGCGAACTCCTCGAAATCACCACCGCGAAACTGGCGCTGGAGTAATTCACTGACCCTCTGAACTCTGATCTCTGACCCTTTGAATCTATGAGCAACATCGGCAAAATCGTCCAAGTCATCGGTCCCGTCGTGGACGTGGATTTCTCCGCGAGCGGCAAGCTTCCTGAAATCTACAACGCACTCGAAATCACCGTGGAAGTCGGTGGCAAGAGCAGCCGTCTCGTTTGCGAAGTGCAGCAGCACCTTGGCGATGGCTGGGTCCGCTCCGTGGCCATGACCTCCACCGACGGCCTCAAGCGCGGCATGGATGTCACTGACACCGGCGCTCCGATCACCGTGCCCGTGGGCGAAGAAGTTCTCGGTCGTATTTTCAATGTCACCGGTGATCCCGTGGACGACCAGCCGGCTCCTGCCGCGCAGAAGCGTTATCCGATTCACCGTCCGGCTCCGAAGCTCGTGGACCAGAATCCGTCCGCTCAGATCCTCGAAACCGGCATCAAGGTCATCGACCTCATCTGCCCCTTCACCAAGGGTGGTAAAGTCGGCGCCTTCGGTGGTGCAGGCGTGGGCAAGACCGTCGTCATCATGGAACTCATCGCGAACATCGCGAAGGGCCACGGTGGTTACTCCGTCTTCGCCGGCGTGGGCGAGCGCACTCGTGAGGGCAATGACCTCTACCACGAAATGATCGAGTCGAACGTGATCAACGTGAAGAAGAACGGTCACGACATCGTCCGCAATCCGCAGGGCGGCTACATCACCGAGCCCGGCTCGAAGGTGGCCCTCATCTACGGTCAGATGAACGAGCCCCCGGGAGCCCGTCTCCGCGTCGCTCTCTCGGCTCTCTCGATGGCCGAATACTTCCGCGACGAAAAGAACCAGGACGTGCTTCTGTTCGTGGACAACGTCTTCCGTTTCTCGCAGGCCGGTTCCGAAGTGTCCGCTCTTCTGGGCCGCACGCCGTCCGCCGTGGGTTACCAACCGACGCTCGCCGCAGAAATGGGTGCGATGCAGGAACGCATCACCTCCACGAAGAACGGTTCCATCACCAGCTTCCAGGCCGTTTACGTCCCTGCTGACGACCTTACCGACCCCGCTCCGGCGAACACCTTCGCTCACCTTGACTCGACGGTCGTGCTTGAGCGCTCGCTCGCCGAGCTGGGCATCTATCCCGCCGTGGATCCTCTCGCTTCCGTGTCGAAGGCGCTCGCGCCGGAAATCGTCGGCGAAGAGCACTACCGCGTCGCTCGTGGTGTGCAGCGCGTGCTTCAGCGCTACAAAGACCTTCAGGACATCATCGCCATCTTGGGCATGGACGAACTCTCCGACGACGACAAGCAGATCGTCTTTCGCGCCCGCAAGCTTCAACGATTCCTCAGCCAGCCGTTCTCCGTGGCCGAAGTGTTCACCGGCGTGAAGGGAGAATACGTGAAGATTCAAGACACCGTCAAAGCCTTCGGCGAAATCCTCGACGGCAAGTGGGACCATGTGCCCGAAGCCAACTTCTACATGAAGGGTGGCATTGATACTGTGAAGAAAGATTGATCGTGATGGTGTGGAAGTTCTCAGTTCTCAGTGCTCAGTCGTCGGGCCTGCAAAATTGAGCACTGCGCACTGAGCACTAACTCCGCCACTCCAAGCAAATGCCACTCAAGCTAGAGATCGTCACCCCCGAAGCCCGCATCTTCTCCGATGAGGTGGACAGCGTCGTGCTCCCAGGTGCCGAGGGCGAGATGGGCGTCCTGCCTCAGCACGCGAATCTCGTCACCACGCTGAATCACGGTGAGCTTTTCTACACGAAGGGAGGCAAGAGCAATCACCTCGCCGTCGGTGAAGGCTTGGTGGAGATCACCGGCACGACCACCCGCATCCTCACTGACATGGCCATCGGCGTCGAAGACATCGACGAGAAGGCAGTCGAAGAAGCCCTCGAGCGCGCCAAGACCGCCCTCGAAGCCATCAAGGCCAAGGGTCACAGCACCGGCGACGAAGAAGTGGCCGCCACCATGGCCATGATCCAGCGCAGCACCGCCCAGCTCCATGTGAAGCGCAAGCGCCGCACGCTGTAAAAAGTAGCCCTCTCGCTCCGCGAGAGGAGCGAGCGATTTCCATCAAAGTGGGGCGTCTACGACGTTCGTTGAGTACTCGTGTGAACGTGAGCACAATGCTCCTCTCGCGGAGCGAGAGGGCTACTGTGCTGGCAATGGCGTTCGCTCTCGTGATAAGGCAGACGTGCTTTGCTTGACGCATCGCTTACGATTCGTGCATGCGCTGGCCATTGATTTTCGTCTCGATCGCGTTCGCAACAGCCTGTCTGGTCGCAAAGGCCACGTCAAATCAAGCCGTCGAACTCTCCCGCAATCGTGTCCCCGATGACGGCTCGTTTGCTTCAAAGCTCGTTAACGCCGCGCTCGATCGCACGAAGCACACCGTCCGTTACGATCCCGCCTATGTGCAGCTCGATTATCCGGGAGGCGATGTGCCGCCAGATACCGGCGTCTGCACCGACGAAGTCATCCGCTCCTACCGCACGCTCGGACTCGATTTGCAGAAGCTCGTCCATGAAGACATGAAGGCCCACTTCAGCGCCTATCCGAAGCAATGGGGCCTCGCTTCGACCGACAAGAACATCGATCACCGCCGCGTGCCCAATCTCCAGACCTTCTTCAAACGACGCGGCGCAAGCCTGCCCGTGACGCAAACGGCCGACGACTACAAGCCCGGCGATCTCATCACCTGCACCGTCGCTGGCAAGCTGCCGCACATCGCCATCGTCGTCCCCGCACCCGATGGAGGCCGACCATGGATCGTGCATAACATCGGCGCAGGACCGCAGATGGAAGACCGCCTGTTTGAATTTCCGCTCACGGGTCACTACCGCTGGCATCCGGCGCGGTAATGCCGCCCACGCAATTCATCCATGGGTGATGCGCCGGTAAACGATCCACCAGATCACCGCGACGACCGGCACCACCAGCCGCGCATCCGACAGCAGCGCCAGTCCTGACTTCAGCCACACCGGTCGTGGTGCCAAAGGCAGACGCACGCCATGTCTTGCCGGTTTCACCCGCCTTTCCGTCTGATTCTCGGGAGGTCGCGATGTTGTCCGGGGTTGTCGTTGGCGTAGCAGATCTCCGTCGTAGCCGGCGCGTTTGCGTGAATCCGAGAGCACTGCGTAGGCTTCGTTCAACGATTGCATCATGCGCTGCGACTGCGCACTGCCGCCACAGCGGTCCGGATGATACTTGAGCGACAGGGCGCGATACGCTGCCCGGATGACTTCGGGAGGAGCATCCTCGGTGACTTTGAGGCTGTCGTAGTGCGTGCGCATTGCAGCGCCGAGATGTTCGATTCAGCCACAGGCACGAGGAATTGCCAGCGGTATTTGTCCGCAGCAACATCTCACGGTTCCGCAGTTTCGTCCCGGCTACTTTGAAGGTGCCGACGCCCAGACGCCTTGTTTCTGCTGGCGCGCCTGCTTGGACAGATCGCGGAGCTCGAGCATGTAGTCCTCGGTGCTGCGGTGGTCATCGGATGGCATGAATGTGGTGACGCCCTCCACACGGGCGTAGCCCTTGCGCATGAGCAGGTCCGAGAGATAGGCCCGTTTCCCGGGCTCGTTCTCCACGCTGATCAGCGCGTAGTAGCGGCTGCTGTTGGTCATGCGCTCCCAACGGGTGAGCACGGTGAAGGTCTTCGACTTGAGGAGATTTGCCACATAGTTCATGGCCACCTGACCGGTTTCGACCACGGTTTCGTTTGAAACGTTGCCAAACCATTTTGCCTGCGCGGCGACAAGCTGCGGGTGCGTCCACGAAGCCTCGAGCGCATCGACGAAATAGAGAACGAACACGTTCTCCTCGCTTCCGATCTTGACGCGAAAGGCGTCCGGCTCGTTTGAGCGTGACTCCACGAACTGCGCTCCGGGAAAGGCCACGAAATTCGGTTCGACAGCGTGCCCCGTCTCCATGAATCCCGCTCCGCCGCCCGGCACGCCGGCCTGGTTGACCGGGATGGCCGTCGGCACCGAGCCGGGCCGTGACTCGCGCAGCAGGATGGCCACGAGCACCACGATGAGCACGAGCACGCAGGTGATCGCGAGATTCAGCAGTGTCTCACGGAGGTGCATCGGGGGAGGGCGGAGACACAAGAGAGCGCACTCTCCAGCGCGCAACGATGGCGACGACCAGGCCGATGAAACCCACGAGCACTCCTCCGAATGTGGCGAAGAGCACGCCGCCAATCGCCATCGACAGACGGGATGGATCTCCGTGACCTGACGATCCCAGTGTGTGAAACGCATGAAGCATTCCCACAATAGTGATGGCCAGCCCGGTGATCGGCGCGACGACCGCGGAAATGAAACCAAGCCGCTGCATCAGCTTGAGGCGGCGCTGCTGATCAGCCGGAGTCATCGCGAGAGAAATTGGGGTTTTGACGCCTGCCCTATCCGACAAACTTCCGGACCAGCACCGCCGCATTGTGGCCGCCGAAACCGAAGGAGTTGCTCAGCACGGCATCGATCTTTGCGGGGCGCGCGGCATTTGGCACCACGTCAAGATCGCACTCGGGGTCCTGGTTCTCGACGTTGATGGTCGGGGGAGCGATCTGATCGCGGATGGCAAGTATGGATGCTGCCAGCTCCACGCCGCCAGCGGCACCGAGGAGGTGGCCGGTCATTGATTTCGTCGAGGACACAAGCAGGCCCTTCTTCGCGTGATCGCCAAAGGTGCGCTTGATGGCGCGAAGCTCGCACACATCGCCGACGGGCGTGGAGGTGGCGTGGGCGTTGATGTACTGGATGTCCGTCGTGTTCAGCTTCGCGTGGCGCAGGGCCATCTCCATGCACTTCGCCGCGCCGAGGCCTTCGGGATGGGGCGCGGTTAGGTGATAGGCATCAGCCGTGGCACCGTAGCCGGCCAGTTCACAGTAGATTTGCGCGCCGCGCTTCCTGGCGTGCTCGAGTTCCTCTATGACGACAACACCCGCGCCCTCGCCCATAACGAAGCCGTCGCGGTCCTTGTCAAAGGGACGCGATGCTCGCTCAGGCTCGTCATTGCGCATCGATAGCGCCTTCATGTTGCCGAAGCCCGCAAGCCCGGAGGGCGAGATGGATGCCTCGGCACCGCCGCAGATCATGCAGTCGGCATCCCCAAACTTAATGATGCGCCAAGCCTCGCCGATGTTGTTGTTGGAAGTCGCGCAGGCGGTCACGATCGCCATGTTCGGCCCCATGAAGCCGTACTCGCCGGCGATCATGCCGCTGGCGATGTTGCTGATCATCATCGGGATCAGGAAGGGCGAGACCCGGCTGGGGTGCTTGTGGAGCAGGATTTCATACTGCGTCTCCAAAGTATGCAGCCCGCCGATGCCGCTGCCGACCATGACGCCGACGCGATGAGGATCAAGCGAGTCGGGGTTCAGCCCGGCGTCCTTCGCGGCCATCTTCGATGCGGCCATGCCGAGCTGGAAGTAGCGGTCCGCCCGGCGCGCCTCCTTGTGGTTGTTGAAAAACGGCGCTGGATCGAAATCCACGACCTCGCCGGCGATCTTGCAGTCGTACTTCTCCGTGTCCATCGACTGGATGCGGCGGATGCCGCTCTTGCCGGCGAGGATGTTCTTCCAGAAATCGTCCTTGTTGTTGCCGAGAGGGGAAACGACACCGATCCCGGTGATGACAACGCGTCTATCGCTCATGAATATTAGGGTGGGGTTGGAGGCGCAGAGAACACGAAACGGGGGTGGGGGCAAGGGGTTTTTGCCTGCCGCAAATCTCGGCGTGAACAGCTTCCACATGGGGCGGAAGCAAGCGCGGAACAACCGTTGCGATGCGATTGCGTCCAGCCGCACTCTGCGCTGCAGGTCACCGGCAAGACGAACGGGCCGGGTACTTGGCAGGCCCCGGCGAAAAACTTGATCACCCGCAGGGGACGGGCGCGATCCACCCGTCCCATTCGATCCCGCACACGGCGGGCCAACTACTTGGCCGCCAGCGCCGCTTTGATCGCGTCGAGCACCTCGGGCGCGTCCGGTTTCACTTTCGGCTCGAAGCGTTTCACGACCTTGCCGTCTCTGCCGACGAGGAACTTGCCGAAATTCCACTTCACATCCCCAGGGAAGGGCGACTTCGGTCCGCTGAGAAGCTGATACAGCTCGCACTTGCCGTCCCCTTTGACCACCACCTTCTCGTAGAGCGGAAAGGTGACCTTGTACTTCGTGCTGCAGAAGGTCTTGATCTCCTCCGGTGTGCCCGGCTCTTGCGCGCCGAAGTCGTTGCAGGGAAAACCGATCACGGCCAGGCCCTCGCCTTTGAACTTGTTGTGCAGCTCTTCGAGAGCGGTGTACTGCGGCGTGTTCCCGCAGTACGATGCGACGTTCACGATCAGCATGACCTTGCCCTTAAATGCGCCGAGCGGGGCGTCCTTGCCGTTGATGTCCTTGAGCGGGAGGTCGTAGATGGAGCTGTCGGCGGCGGAGGCCATGGAAACGGTGAGAGCGGCGATGATGGGAATGAGCTTCTGGATCATGCGCCACTTAACGCACCGCACCGGAAAATGGTTGCAGCCTGGCACACAGATTTTCGCCGGAAAAACTTTCGCCCGCATCGGCGTTTCGTGACGTATCCGTGCGTGACTGTTTTCGCGTTCGCGCGCGCCGGCTCTCTCCGGCGCGCCGGATGGCGACATCATCTGTCCCGGAATAACCAAACCACAAACCAAACCACTGATACCATGAAGAAACTGCTCGTATTTGCCCTCTCACTCGTCTGCGCCTCCTCCATCATGGCGGCGGGATTTGAGGACATCAGCATCGCCGACCTCAAGAAGGCCATCGCTGACAAGAAGGTGACCATCATCGACGTGAACGGGTCCGACTCGTTCAACGCCGGCCATGTGCCGGGTGCCATCGACTTCGAAGCCAAGAAAGGCGACATCGCCACCTCGCTCCCGGCCGACAAGGGCGCCCTCGTCGTCGCCTACTGCGGCGGCCCGAGCTGCAATGCCTACCAGGCCGCAGCCAAGAAGGCAGTCGCCCTCGGCTACACGAATGTGAAGCACCTCTCGGCCGGCATCTCCGGCTGGAAGTCCGCTGGTGAGAAGCTTGAGAAGTAAGCAACATCACACGCTGGACAGGCATTGATCCTGCTGCACACTCTCGCGCCGGGCTGGTCTCATCGCCACCCGGCGCGATTCATTTCACCCCCTTTCCATTCCGATGAAAAAGTTCCTCGTTTTCGTGAGCATGCTGATGTCGCTGCTCACCGCCATGTCCCGCTCCGCCGACGCCGTGGCTGATGTCACTTACACCGGCGAGATTTCCGGCGTCGTCTGCGCCTCGTGCAAGGAGCACGTCACCACCATGTTGATGAAAAAGCTCGATGGCGTGGTGAGCGTGGACGTAAAGCCCGGTGACAAGCCCGAGGGCAACCAGAAGCTCGTCATCGTCGCGAAGAGCGACAAGCTCACCAAGGAAAAGGCAAACGAAGCGCTCGGCACGTTCGCCAAGAACTACGAGATCGTGAGCCTCACGAAGAAAGGGTGAGTGCTCCCGATTTCGCGGGACTCTCGATGATCCCAAGCTCCGTCTCCTGCTTCAGGCGGAGCTGACCGCACGCAGCGGCGATGTCGTGGCCTTTTTCGCGGCGGAGCGTGGTCATGATGCCGGCGCGGACGAGCACGTCTTTGAAGGCGTCTTGCCGCGTTTCACTCGGCCGCTTCCACGGCAGGCCCTCGACGGTATTGTAGGGGATGAGGTTCACGAGCGCATCGAGGCGGCGGGCGTGTTTCGCCAGCAGGTGCGCCTGTTCGAGCATGTCATTCACACCTTCGATCAAAATGTACTCGAGCGTGATGCGCTGCTTCCGGTTCGAGGTCCAGTAGTCGAGCGCGTCGAACAGCTCTGCCAGCGGATACTTGCGATTCACGGGCATGATTTTCTCGCGCACCTCGTCGCTGGCGCCGTGCAGCGAGATGGCGAGGCGGATTTGCAGCGGGAAGTCGGCGAGCTTTCTGATCTGCGGCGCGAGTCCGCTGGTGGACACGGTCATGTGCCGCGCGCCGATGTTGATGCCCCAGTGGGAATTCAGTATCTCGATGGCCTTCGCGAGATTCGTCAGGTTCGCGAGCGGCTCGCCCATGCCCATGAAGACGATGTTGTCCACGCGCTCGCCGGTGTGCGCCTCGACCTGCACGACCTGCTCGACGATTTCTCCGGCGCTGAGATTGCGCGTGAAGCCCGCGAGGCCGCTGGCGCAGAATTTGCAGTCATACGCGCAGCCCACCTGGCTCGACACGCAGAGCGTCCGCCGGTCCGCGCGATCTCCGTAAAGCGCGGGCGAGGCCGGAATAAGCACGGTCTCGATGAAGCGCCCGTCGTGCAAGCGCAGGAGAAATTTGCGTGTGGTATCCCCGGCTCCCGTGACGCTCTGAACCTTCATCGTGCGCAGCGTGAATTTTTCCGCGAGCTTCGCGCGCAACTCGTGGCTGAGGTTGGTCATTTCATCGATGGTCGCGACGCGGCGGCGGAAGACCCACTCGACCACCTGCTTCGCTCGAAAAGCGGTCTCGCCCATGTCCGCGACGAGGCGCGCCAGCTCGTCGAGCGTGGTTCCAAGGAGAGATTGCGGCTGGGCTGGCACGGACATGGCTCGCAGGATAGCACACGGGCGAAAAATTTTTGTGCCTTCCTCGCTCTTTGTGCCAAATAAAGCGATGCCATCTGCCGGAGCCAGCCCAGCCACACCCCCCGAGGTGCCGTCGTGGATCGACGGTCTGGCGGAGTTTTTGATGGACGAGATCGGCGTCGAGGCCATCCGCGTGAATCCCGAGGACCGTCGCGTATCGATCGCCACACTCGGCGATGTCGATTCCGCAGCGCTGCAGACGAAGCTCTCCGAAGTGCTCAAGACGCTCGACGAACACTGGGTGGTGAGCGGCAAGGCACCCGTGCCGCCCGCCGAGCACCACACCGGCGTCTTCCATGTGCAGAATGAAAAGGGCGACGTGCTGCTGGAGAAGCCGAGCTGCCCCACCGCGCCGAAGCTCTGGCACTGGCGCGACTTCGAGTGGCCGGAGCCGGAGGAGATCGAGAAGCGCAGCCTCGAAGAATGGAAGATGCTCAGCTTGCAGGCGACGATCTGTGGAGTCGCGCTCATCGCCGGAGTCATCGCAAAGAAGCTCTTCGACGCGCCCGAGTGGCTCGTGCATTCCATCCTCTGCGTGTCGCTCGTCGCCGGCGGCTGGGATGCGGCGGGAGATGCGTGGGAAAAAATCCGCCTCGGCCAGCTCGACATTCATTTTCTCATGCTCGCTGTCGCGGTCGGCGCCGTGAGCATCGGTGCGTGGGAGGAGGGCGCACTGCTGCTGTTCTTGTTTTCGACCTCGGGCGCGCTCGAGCACTTCGCGCTGCACCGCACACATCGCGAGATCAATGCACTCACGAAGGCAGCGCCAAAGCTCGCGCATGTGCTGTTGCCCGACGGGCACATCGAGGACCGTGCCGTCGCCGTGCTGCAAGTAGGCGACACCATCGTGGTGAAGCCGGACGAGTTGTTCCCCGTCGATGGCTCAGTCATCTCCGGCCACACGGCTGCGGATGAATCCACGCTCACCGGCGAGGCGCTGCCCATCGACAAGGAAATCGGCTCGCAGGTCTTCGGCGGCACTTTGAATCTGTGGGGTCTCGTCCACGCGCGCGTCGAGCGGCCCGCGACGCAGAGCGCGCTGCAAAAGATCATCCATCTCATCCAGAACGCGCAGCATCTCCGCGCGCCGAGCCAGCGCTTCACGGATCGCTTCGGCACCAGCTACACCGTCGGCACGCTCGCAGCGGTGGTGGTGATGTTCTTCGTCTGGTGGTTTGCGTTCAAAATTGCGCCGTTCGAAAACACGGGGCAGAGCAAGTCCGCCTTCTACCGCGCGATGACGCTGCTCGTCGTGATGAGTCCGTGCGCGCTCGTGCTTTCCATTCCGTCCGCCATCCTCGCCGCCATCGCGTGGGGGGCGCGGCGCGGCATTCTCTTCCGCGGCGGCGCGGCCATCGAGAAGCTCGCCGAAGTGGACACAGTGGCGATGGACAAGACCGGCACTCTCACCGAGGGCGAGCTGAAGGTGTCGAAGGTCGAGAGCTTCCCGCCCGGACGCGAGGCCGAGGTGCTGCGCATCGCCGTCACGCTGGAGGCCAATTCAAACCACCCCATCGCCCGCGCCATCACGCACTACGGCAAGACGCACGGCATCAGCGCCGAGAAGCTGGCCGAGTTTCAGTCGATCACCGGCCAGGGACTTCGCGGCCGCACCGAAGATGGCATCAGCTACGTCGGACGCCGCGAGCTTATGAAGCAGAGCGATCTCGGTGAGTGGCTTGCCGACGTGCCCGATGCGCCGCTTGGCTTTTCCGAGGTGTGGGTCGTGCACGAGAAGCTCATCGGCCGCGTGCTTTTGAAGGACGAAATCCGCAGCGGCAGCCGCGCCGTGCTCGAACAACTCGCGAAGGAACAGATCCGCACCGTGATGCTCACTGGCGACCGCCGCACCGCCGCCGCCGAGGTCGGCACCGCGCTCGGCATTGCCGAAGTGCGCGCCGGTTTGCATCCCGAAGACAAGGTCGCCGCGATCAAGGAGATGACCGACCAGGGCCACAAGGTGGCCATGATCGGCGACGGCGTAAACGACGCCCCCAGCCTCGCCGCCGCGCATGTCTCCGTGGCCATGGGCGCGCGCGGCAGCGACGCCGCGCTCGAGCAGAGCGACATCGTGCTCATGCAAGACAAGATCGAGAAACTCCTCTCCGCCCGTCACATCAGCAACATCGCGCGACGCATCATCAAGCAGAACATCGCCATCTCCCTCGGCTCCGTGATCATCATGGCCGTCGCCGCGCTCTTCGGCATCGTCCCGCTCACGCTCGGCGTGCTCACGCACGAAGGGAGCACGGTCGTCGTGTGCCTCAACAGCCTGCGGATTCTGTTTGCGGAGGAGTGAGGCCGGGCGGCAGATGATGCGCCGTAAACATTATGCTTCGAATGCATCATTTGGCCGGAGCTCCCGGATTGGTTCCCGCCAACAATCTTCCAGATTCCCTGTCAGCTTGAGCTGTGGGAAACGGAAGGCCGGCGAGAGACGTTTGCTTCCGCCGTCATGCACTCACGCCTGCTCCTCTCCACACTCTCTCTGGCTGCGCTGTCGCTCAACGCTCAAGACGCCGCGCCCAAACCGAAGCCCATCACTTACACGGACCCCGCCACGGCGAAGGGTGGTTTCCGCTCGCAGGGAGAATACGTCGGCAAGCTGAACGGTGAAAACTTCGCCATTCAAGTCGTGGCGCTGGGCAAAAGGGAGTATGACGCGGTCTTGTGTCCCGGCGGCCTGCCGGGCGCCGGCTGGACGCAGAAGCCGAATCCGCGTCAGGTCGTGCACGGAGAAGTCCACACTGACTCCGTGGACTTTCAAGGCGATGCCGGACACGGAGTCTTGCGCGAGACGCTGGTCTGGACCGATGCGAGCGGTGCGTCCACGCATTTGAAGCGCATCGAGCGCACCAGCCCGACCCTCGGTGCGAAGCCCCCAGCCGGTGGCGTGGTCCTTTTCGATGGCAAGGACACCGACTCTTTCCAAAGCGGCGCGAAGATGACCGACGACGGCCTTCTAATGCAGGGCTGCACGAGCAAGGAATCATTCGGCGACTGCACGCTGCACGTCGAATTCCGGTTGCCCTACATGCCCGAAGCGCGCGGCCAGGGTCGCGGCAACAGCGGCCTGTATCTCGCCAGTCGCTACGAAGTGCAGATGCTCGACAGCTTCGGCCTCAAAGGCGAGAACAACGAATGCGGCGGCTTCTACACCATCGCCAAGCCGCTCGTGAACATGTGCCTGCCGCCGCTCACCTGGCAGACCTACGACATCGAATTCACCGCCGCCAAATTTGACGCCAGCGGCACCAAGACCGCCGACGCCAAAGCCACCGTCAGGCACAACGGCGTGCTCATTCACGACAACGTCGCCCTGCCCAAGACCACCACATCAGCACCCATCAGCACAGAAGGCCCCACCGGCCCCATCCATCTCCAGAACCACAACAACGAAGTGCGCTACCGGAACATCTGGCTGGTGAAGAAGTAGGCGTCCTGCTTTTGCGCTCGGGCACGTCGGTGAGGCGGGTGTTCGCAGCTTTATGCTCGGCAAACATTATGTCTGGCGAGCATAATGTTCGCCGAGCATAAAGCCGGTCCGTCATCGCCATTGGCTTTCCCACCGACGGCCCTATGCCTTCCGATCATCATCGGCGAAGTACTCTGCGATCTTCTGGAGAAAATCTGGTTTGAGCGAAGACGCCAGACCGAGCTTCCGGATGCCGTCGACCTGCTCAGTGAGCTTCGAGAAGCTCAAGAACCCACACACACCTGCCAGCGGCTTCTCACGCAGGGCGAACGTAGGACGGAGAATCTCCTGCTCGACCTTTTCTCGCCGTTCGTCGGCGGCAACAAGAAACAGGTTGATGTCGAGATTGGGCTGAAGCGAGAGCAAATCACTCATGCGGAGCAGGCCAGAATAGATTGCCGTGGTGCACTCGACCTCGAATGCCGCGACGATGGAATTGCCCTTGAGCCAAAGCACGTCGATCAACTCAATCGTTCGTGTCGTTGCCTCATTGAACTGGGTAGGCAGCTCACGCACCAAACTCGGAAAGTCTCCAAGAGTGCGGCCATTCCACTTCCGAGACCGATCATTGCGAGCCACCCAAAGATCGAGCCCCATTTCCATTCCCAATGAGAGGAGACAGAACTGAATCTCGGTGTGTCGGGTAGACTGCGCTGTCTCCGACACCGGTGTTTTGCGTTCCACCGTATCTTCGATCTGATCCGATTCCGGCACACTGACCTTCGTCGGGACCGACACCTTTCCTTTTCTTCTCTCGACTTGAAACAAAGGTCTGTAAGCCAGACGCTTCGGATCGATTTCGCGAACTACAGGGGAAGCCTCGGCGCGCTTTAGCAGCGACAAAACAAATTCGCCGTCCGATGGATTGGCAAACTTGTTCGGGCTCATACGAATGAAGCCCATAAATTTTCCGCGGTCCTTCGGTCCTTGGAAGAAGATCACCTTGCCTTCCAACTCGCTCATCGGAATGCCGTACTCCGGGTCCAAGATGACGATGGGACGAACGTCGAACCGCAAGGGAAAATCTGCGTCAGCCCATATTCGTTCTTCATTTGAACTGACCCCCGTGACTTGTAAAGCACCCACCCAGTGCATTACCCCGGTCAGGTAGCACATAAGAATGTCGCCCGGCTGAACTTTGCTCACAGCAGTCTTCATTCGGGCGTTGAAGCCAGTTACTTTGCACCCCGCAGCACGGAATTCTTGCCACGATTTAGGACTGAAAAGATCGAGCCAGTAGTTCATTGGATTATCTGAGCTAAAACGCGACGAACATCCGTCGTCCGCCGTCACTAGCATGAGACGGACGACGAGCCTGGCAACAGTTACTCACAGCCTTTGCTGTGGTCCGCCTCACTTCTTGAACCGCAGCGAATCCACCACCGCCAGAGCGGCGGCAGCTTGGGCGGCGGAGCCTTGGTCGATGCAGCGGATGATGAGGACCACGCCTTCGCCGTCCACGTTGTTCTCGCGGGCGAAATCCACGATCACATCGACCGGCTTGCCGTTTTGCTTCGCGGTGTAGGTCACCACGCGCATGCCGACGCCGGAGCGGAAGACATCGTGTTCGGTGCTGACTTCAGTGAGATCGGTGAGGCCCGGCAGGAAAGGCGCGAGTTCCTTTGCCATGTTTTCCTGAATCTTGTCCCATGGCGAGTCGATGTCCTTTGGCAGCGGCTTTCTGTGAATGACCACGCTCGCTGCACCTTCCGGGCTGACGGAGCTGATCGTGTCGTCGGTGGAATTCGTGATCCAATCAGCCACAAAGCGGAAACGCATGCCGCCAATGGCTTCACCGCCGCCGAGTTCCGGCGCGGCTGCTTTGCCTGACTTTTTCTTCGCGGCAGGAGGAGCGTCAGCCTGCGCTGCGGCTGCCGGTGGCGGTGCATCGGCCTTTCCGTCCACTTTGTATGGATGTTCGCCTCCATAATTGCCTGCCTCTTCGTAGTTTGCGCACAGCATCGCCATGCCGTTCTTCGTCATCGCGATGCCGAAGCCGACCTTTGTCGATTTCCGCCAGATCATCTGTGTGTAGTGCCCGGCCTCAAAGTTCACGGCGTCCATGACTCCGCCGTTGTAGTCCTTGATCTCTTCATACCACATCTGAGCACCGTGAACGGGCCGCTCGCCGTATTCGGGCAGATAGCCGGCGAGGTTCTCGCCATACTTGCCGTTCGGGCGATGGATCATGTTGTCTTCAGCGGCGATCTTCTCGGCCCACTCCTGCGCGTAAGCGGCAATTTTTTCATCCCACACCAGCGGCGGCACACCGACCTCAGCCCGCGCATCATTGTGAATCTTCAAAAACTCGGCGATCTGCTGCTCCATGTTGTCCCGCAGCTTTTTGCGCGCGACTTCGATCTTCACATGCGGACCCGCCGCCGGGAGCGGGATGCCGAGAGGTGTTCTGAGTTTGGCGTTCTCCGCATGGAGAAACGACAGGGCAAGGGCAAGGGTGGCAAAGACTGCCGTCAGGCAGCGGCTAGGTGACTGAAGTTTCATTGGCGCGTTTTTGATTTGGAAGCGCCGGCTTTACCAGATTCTGGATCAGAGTGGAACCTCTTTTTTCAGCCGTCGTCCCTCGACCGGCAAGGCGGCGCATCGCGCTTGCCGGATGATCGCGAGGCGACACAACTTCAGAAGTCGAGGAAGATCTCGGCCCGGCGGTTCTTCGAGCGGCCCTCGGGGTCGTCGGAGCCATCGGCCTTCTGATTTGGGCCAAGCGGCTGCGCCTTGCCCAGACCCGAGGTGCTGACCTGTCCGGGCGGGACGCCGAGCCCGATGAGACCCTTCTTCACACTCTCCGCGCGCGCTTGAGAGAGGCGCAGGTTGTAGTCGTCCGCACCCTTCGCATCCGTGTGGCCGGCGATGTTGAGCTTGCGCTTCGTGTCGGACTTGAGGATGGCGGCCACGATCTCGAGCTGCTTCACCGCACGCGGATGCAGGTCGGCGCGGTCGTACTCGAAGTAGAGCGCGAGCGACTCGCCGCCCTTGGGATTGCGCACGAGCGGCGTATAGGGCACGCCGAGCTTCGTGGCCGACTGTGCGAAGGAACCGAGAATTTCCGAGAGATTCAGCCCTGCCACATGCCACTCTTCCGCCGGCGAACCGCGCTGCAGCTCGAGGCCGAACTCGGTGGACTGCTGCAGCGCCTCGGACTGCACCTGCGCGATGACCCACGACACCTCGGGGTTCGCCACAGTGACGATGAGCGGCTTGGCGGGCTTGAATTCGTAGCCGCCCTCTTCAAACACGATGCACAGGCCCGCGAGCTTCTGCGGCGGCACCTTTTGCTCGTCGATGAACTTCCGCGCCGCGGCGAAATCGTGCTTCAGCAGGGTCTGCACAAAGTCAGTGGCAAAGGCCAGCGCGTCCGTGGTCTCGGCGACGGTGAAAAGCGAAGCGCCGCTCTTCATCCCGGGCACCGCGGTGGCGGGCGCGCCACCGGGAGGAGGCGGCAGAGGCACGTCCACACGCCTGCCATCGGGGCCGATCATGGTCTGCGTGGTCGCCGCGGCGGGGGGCGATGACGCGGACGGCGTGGACGGCAGGCCTGCCAGCGCGCCGCCGAGTTCCTTTGGCAGATGCAGCTTCGCGATCTTCCAGCCCATCTTGTCGTCGCGCTCGACGTCGATCTGCATGCGCAGCGTGGCGGCGGGATCGCCCGGCTTCACCAGCGGGATCGAAAGACGCGTGAAATTCTCGACCTGACCGAGCAGCTCGACCTTTTCCTCCGGCCCGACCTTGTAGCCCATGCCTTTGAATATCTTGTCGAGCACGCCGGCCGCCTCGTCAGATTTCGACGGGTTTGCCGCTGCGGCAAGCCTGCCCGCAGCGGCGATGTCGCCGGAGCCAAGACTGCGCGCGAACTGGCTCGCGAGATCGAGCGGGCGCGCGAATCCTGGCAGCGGCTGCGGGGCGGGCGCAGGGGGTGCCGGAGCAGCAGCCGTTTGACGAGCGGGTGCGTTTTCTGGCGCGGGTTTCGTGCCCGGCGGCGTGGCCGCTCGTGCGCCGTCGGACGACGCCGACGGAGCGGACGATGGCGGCACAGCAGCAGCCGGTGCTTCAGCCTCCCCGGACGCCATGTGTTTCCGGGTGAACATAAAGAAGATCGCCGCGCTGATGGCGAGGGCCGAGACGACGATGAGAACGGGCACGAGGCTGTTCCCTGCCTGAAGTCGCGGGGCGTGGTGACGGCGATGAAGTTTGGATTGCATGATGCGCTGGCAAAAAACGGGGGACAAGGTGCCACCAGCCATCTCTCAAACAAGATGATTCTCCGTGCTGCTTTTGCGTGCATTGCGCCACACGCCTGCCCGTGCGCACATCACGGCGGGCGGAATGCGGTACGGCGGACGCTCTACCGCGTCTGCGGACGCTGGCCGAGCGTGGAGGTGATCACCGCGGTGCGGCCATTGCGCAGCACGGTGATGTTCACCTGCGTGCCGGGCCGCATCTGCCGGATGGCGGCGAAGATGTCGTTCGGATCGCGGAATCGTTTGCCGCCAAAGTCGAGGATCACATCGTCGGCCTGCAGGCCGGCGATTTCCGCCGGCGAGCCGGGAGCGACCTCCTGGATGAGTGCGCCGATGGTGCCTACGCCGAGCGCGGCATCAATGCGCACGAGCTGATCGCTAAGCGTAAGACCCAGGTAGCCCATGCCCGTGGCCGCGGTGCCGGCCTGCGAGCGGATGTCATCGATCACGGCCCTGGCTTCATTCCCCGGAATGGCGAGGCCCACGCCCTGCCAGGCTCCGGTGTTTTCGCCGCCTTGGAAAATGGCCACGTTGATGCCCAGTATCTCGCCCTTGATGTTGACGAGCGGGCCGCCGGAATTCCCCGGATTGATGACGGTGTCGGTCTGGAGGTAGTCCACCGCGCTGTCGCTCAGGTGGCGGTTTCGGGCGCTGATGATCCCCTGCGTCACCGTGCCGGTGAGTCCGAATGGATTGCCCACGGCAAAGACGATCTGGCCCACTCTCGCCTCATCGGAGTTCGCAAAGCTGAGCGCGGGGAACTCCGTCTTTGCGTCGTCCACTTTCAGCAGGGCCACGTCGCGCTGCTGGTTCGCACCGATCACGCGGGCCGGCAGCTTTTTCCCCTCGTTCGTGACGATCTGCACCTCGGTCACGCCGTCGATGACATGAAAATTGGTGACGATGTGCCCCTCCTTGCTGATGAATGCACCCGAGCCGAGACCTGTCGCGAGTGTGCTGCGCCCCTGGACGATGCCGCCGTAAAATGGATTCCAGTACCTGCGCCCCGGGACGACCGTCTTCGTGCTCACGCTCACGACGCACGGCAGCACGACGGATGCGAGCTTTGCCGATTCGTCGTTGAGCTTCGCCAGCACCTGCACGTCGTCGAGGCTGAGCTTCGGTGCCGCAGGGGCGGTGAAGCTCTCCGCCGCCGGCTTCCTGCCTTGGAGCAGATCCAGCAAGCCATAGCCCGGACGCGAGCCGCGCCACATGGCGAACACGAAAAACGCGGCGAAGAAAACGGCGAGGGCAAAGATGATGCGGCGAAACTGGTCCATATGGCAAGAGGCTGCGGGCTGGGATACTGGAATAGTGGAAGAATCGGATGATGCAAACCGCGGATGGCAGTCAGCTTCGCCGTGGCAGCGGGAAAACAAGCACAAAGCGGTTGCCGGAGCGGAGGGCGGGTCGTAATCGTGGTGCCTGCCGCCGAGGCAAAGCCCCGCAATGACAGCGACCGCACCCGAACCCGTCCACGCCGCCTACGACTCGAAGATCGAGGGCAACATCGTCATCACGAAGCTCGACGCCGCGATCAACTGGATGCGCAAGAACTCGCTCTGGCCGATGCCGATGGGACTGGCCTGCTGTGCCATCGAGCTGATGGCCACGGGCGCGAGCCGCTACGACATCTCCCGCTTCGGTGCGGAGGTCTTCCGCTTCTCGCCACGCCAGAGCGATGTGATGATCGTCTCCGGCACCGTCACTTACAAAATGGCGCTGGCCGTGAAGCGCATCTGGGACCAGATGCCGGAGCCGAAGTGGTGCATCGCCATGGGTGCGTGCGCCAGCAGCGGCGGCATGTTCCGCAGTTACGCCACGCTCCAGGGCATCGACCGCCTGATCCCGGTGGACGTGTACATTTCTGGATGCCCGCCCCGGCCCGAAGCGCTGCTTGAGGGCCTGATGCGATTGCAGAAGAAGATCGACGCCGAGCACTCCCTGATGGAGCAGAAAAGGGAGCTCATTGAGGAGCTGGCGTGAGCGGGAGGGATTCATTATTCACTTCAGACGGCATGAACGCACAGCAGATGGTTGAAGCTTTGAAGCAAAAGTTCGGTGACGCAGTCACCGGGTCGAAGGAGCAGTGCGGGGAGCACACGATCGGCGTGAAGCTGGAGTCGGTGAAGCAGTTGCTGAAATACTGCCACGACGAACTGAACTTCGACTACCTCGTGGACATCTCGAGCCTGGACCATTTCCATGCCGAGCCGCGCTTCGAGATGGTTTATGAGTTGTACGGCTACGGTCACCACCAACATCTGCGGGTGAAGAGCCTCGTGTCTGAAGACGTGTCCGTGCCCACCGTCACCGACATCTGGCCGACCGCGAACTGGCACGAGCGCGAGGTGTACGACATGATGGGCATCACTTTTGACGGCCATCCCGACATGCGGCGCATCCTGATGTGGGAAGGCTACCCCTTCCATCCGCTGCGGAAAGATTTCCCGTTGGCCGGCAAGGAGAGCGAGCTGCCAGAAGTGGCCTTCACCGGCATCGCTCCGCTCGAAGGCGGCCCGTTTGTCACGAGCCCGGGCGCTTGTGGTACTGTCGATGCCGAGCCGCGCGCGAAGCGGTTCGAGACGTGATTTGCTCCGGCGCAAGACGCGGCGGCCGCTCCGCGTTTTGAGTCCCCGTGCGGCGGCGCGGATATCGTCCGCCGTGAATACCAACCTGCAAAACCACACACCCGCCATGATCAAATCCGCCCTCCGTATCTCCGCCGCTGTCGCGCTCGCCGCGGTCGGCAATGCCGCCGCCCAGTCCGCCGAGTGGGCCAGCTTCCGCGGCCCGAACAACGACGGCACCACCGCGGCGCCCAAGAGCGTGACGGACTGGAAATCGGCCACGCTCTCCCAGCTCTGGAAGACGGAGGCGAGCAACGGCTTCAGCTCCTTCGCGATCGCCGGTGCCAAGGCCTACACCATCATGACGCGCGAGATGGATGGAAACTCCGGCGAGACGCTCGTGTGCTACGACGCGAAGTCGGGCAAGGAACTCTGGGCGCAGCAGCTCGCCGTGATCGCCAAGTACGATGGCGGCGGTGACTCCGGCACGCCCGATAACAAAGGCGGCGACGGCGCGCGCTCCTCCCCGGTGATCAACGACGGCAAAGTGTACTGCATCGACGCGAACATCGGCGTGCACTGCTTCGACGCCGCCACCGGCAAGAAGGTCTGGGACCATGATGTGATGAAGAAGAACAACGGCGTGAACATCAAGTGGCAGAACGCCGCGTCCCCGGTGATCGACGGTGAGCTTCTCCTCATGGCTGGCGGCGGCAAAGGCCAGGCGCTGCTGGGCATCAACAAGAAGACCGGCGCGGTGAAATGGAAGGGCGAGGACGACCAGATGACTCACGCCACACCGGTCATCGCCGACATCCTCGGCGTGCATCAGTGCATCTTCTTCACACAGACCGGCCTGGTGGCGGTGAATCCGCAGACGGGCAAGGTGCTGTGGCGCGGAGAGCATCCGTACAAGGTCTCCACCGCGGCATCGCCCGTCGTGTGGCAGGACATCGTGTACTGCTCCTCCGGCTACGGCGTCGGTGCTTCGTGCTTCAAGATCAGCAAGGCCGGCGGCGGCTTGAAGGCCGAGCGCATCTGGCGCCGCGAGAACGAGTGCTTCAACCACTGGAGCACACCCGTGGTGAAGGACGGCTTCCTTTACGGCATGTTCAGCTTCAAAGAGTACGGTGCCGGCCCCCTCGCCTGTGTGGACATCCGCACCGGTGCGGACAAGTGGAAGACGCCCGGCTTCGGCCCCGGCCAGGTCATCCTCGTGGGTGACAAAGTCATCGCGCTCAGCGACAAGGGCGAGGTCGTCGTCGTCGAGGCGAATCCCGAAACCTACACCGAGTTGAAGCGCCAGGACGTGCTCGAGGGCAAAGTGTGGAGCTATCCCGTGCTCGCCTACGATCACATCTACGCGCGCAGTACAAAGGAAGGCGTGTGCCTGGAGCTGAAGTGAGCAGGCCGGTTGAAGAGGAGTTGGCGGATCGTTTCAAGCGACCGCCCGCTCGTCCTCGAACCACCGACCTCAATTCCGGGGACCAGTGCGATCACGAGATTCTCTCGGCGATCACCGTCCACCAACTCACCCTCACTGAAACCCGGTGAGCATCGCGCAGTTCACTGCCTTCATCCTGCCCTTCTCGCTCTGGCGAATGGCCACCGCATAGACTCCGGTCTTTTTCGGCTTGAAGGAGAGCACGAGTCCCCAGCCGGCATCCACGGATTGCAACTGGCCCTGCGGCTTCCCGTCACCGTCGAGCACCGCCGCGGTGATCTGCACGCCGGAGTCCACCGGCACGGCCACGCAGAAACGGTAGTCGTTGCCCTTGAAAAGCTGCACGCGCACGGCCTTGCCCATCTCCGGCTTCAGCTCCCGTTCCCAGGACTCGGCACGGAAGGAAAAACCTTCTTTCTCCAGCGGGCGCGCCATGCTCCATGCGGCGGCCTCGGCTTCACTCTGCTCGCGGCCCGCCCGAGCAACCGGCACGCCCAGAAAGAGGCATGCGGCGGCGATGAACTGGCGTCTGGAAAAAGCGGCTTCCATTTTGTGCGCGACGCAATCATCACCCGCGCCTGCTGTCAAAGTCTGGCTCGGGAAAAAACTCCGCTGCTCGCCAACATAGGCGTTGCAGGAAAGGAAACCCAAGATTCGTTAGCACCGCATTGAGCGCGTGAAGCCACGCGCCGGCTCCACCCACCTGATTCCCGCCGCATGGCCTGCGTTGTTTTCTATCTCGATGATGGCTCCACCCGCGTGGTGACCCTGAATGATGCCGACACCGCCACCATCGGCCGCCATCCGCAGAGCGTGGTGCACCTCACCAGCCCGTCGGTTTCCGCGCACCACGCCACCGTCAAGAAGCGTGACAAAGGCTTCTACGTCCAGGATCTCGGCTCCAGCAACGGCACTCGGCTCAACGGCGCCGAGATAGAAGAGGCTCTCATGAACGACGGCGACCGTGTCTCCTTCGGCGACGTGCAGGCCGTCTTCTATGCAGGCGAGCCGCCACCGCTGCAGGACGCCGCCCCGGCCCCTCCGCCGCCGGCGCAGCAGAAAACCGCCGTCTTGCCGCCGCCGGATGCGCCGCGCGTCGAGGAGGCGCCACCAGTGACTGGTGCGCCGCCCGTTCACCACAGGCGGTTCCGCCGTCGTTCGGTCTCGCGTGAAACTTCGTCCGGTTATTCCGACAACTCGGGCGGCGGCTGTGCCACGGCCATGTTTCTCACCGGCCTCTTCGTGACGGCCTTTTTCATCGGCCTCGCCCTGCGTCACCTGAAGGAGACGGACCGCAGCTTGCTGAGCGACATCGTCATCCGCGTCACCAAGAGCCTGCCGAAAGTGAAGATCGAGCAGTGATCCATTCGCCATGCGGTCCGTACGCGCAGGGCGACGACAGCCACCGCCCGGCCCCGCGAAAACCGTCACGCCGCAGCGTATCAATGTGATCCATGCGTCCTGTCCTGCTGCTGGCCATCTTCACCGTTCCCGCCTCAGCCGGGGTGGACTTCGTGCGCGAGGTGCGGCCGTTGTTCGAAAAGCACTGCTACGAATGCCACGGCGCGAGGAAGCAGAAGAATGGTCTGCGCCTTGATGTCAAGCAGGCCGCCTTGCACGGTGGTGATGAGCACGCGCCGGACATTGTGGCCGGCCGGAGCGCGGACAGCCCGCTGTTCCGCTTTGTCAGCGGCTCGGACCGCGACGTGCGGATGCCGCCGAAGGAGAAGACCGCACTGTCAGTAGCAGAGGTCGCCGTTCTCAAGGAATGGATCGACGAAGGCGCAGTATGGCCGGACGGCGTGGACGTGGCGAAACTTGAGGACAAGACCGACTGGTGGAGTTTCAAGCCGTTGAAGCCAGGAGCATGGGACAAGGCTCAGGGGGTGGATGACTTCATCCGGGCCAAGCTGGCCGAAAAGGGTCTCAAACCGGCCCCGCCTGCCGATCCGCTCACGCTGATCCGCAGACTGTACTTTGACCTTACGGGGCTGCCGCCGACGCCGGAGGAAGTCGCGCGCTTTGAGCGCGAGACAAAGGACTGGGAGATGAGAGACAAAAAGCCGGCAGGAACTGCAGCCAACGCGAAAGCATCAGGCACCACCTCTTCCGGCCTGTCGTCCTCTGCCTCCCCCTACGAGCGCCTCGTCGATTCACTTCTCGCCTCGCCCCGCTACGGCGAGCGCTGGGCGCGGCACTGGCTCGACGTAGCGCATTACGGTGAAACACATGGCTACGACAAGGACAAGCCGAGGCCGAACGCCTGGCCCTACCGAGACTACGTGATCCGCGCGCTGAACGACGACAAGCCCTACACGCGCTTCGTCGAGGAACAGATCGCCGGCGACGCTATGTATCCGGGCACGTCCGATGGTGTCACGGCGCTCGGGTTCATCGCCGCCGGCCCCTGGGACTACATCGGCCATGCGGAAGTGCCGGAGACGAAAATCGACGGCAAGATCGCACGCCACCTTGACCGCGATGACATGGTGCAGAACACCATCGGCGCCTTTTGCTCCCTCACCATCGGCTGCGCGCAGTGCCACAATCACAAATTCGATCCCATCACGCAGGAGGACTACTACTCGCTACAGGCCGTCTTCGCGGCGATCGACCGCACGGATGTGAACTATTACCCTGACGACGCGGCGATGCGGCGCTTTGTGAAGCTCGACACTCAACGCAAGGAGAGCGCGGCCGCCATCTCGGCGCTGGAGGAGCCGTTGAAGAAAAAGGCTGGTGAAAAGTTCGTCGCGCTCAGCCGGCGCATCGACGGGGCGGCTGACAAGGGTGCGAAGAACAATCCGAACGCGAAACCCGACTTCGGCTGGCACAGCGCCATCTCGCCGGTGCAAGACGTGATGAAGTGGGTGCAGGTCGATCTCGGCAAGAGCGTCGAGATTCAGCGCATCGTGCTGAAGCCCTGCTATGACGACTACGGCGGCATCGGCGGAGGTTTTGGTTTTCCCGTGCGATTCAAAATCGAGGCCAGCGACGATCCTGAATTCAAGACGGGCGTCACGCTGCTCTGGCGGAAACACGACGCCACATTCATGAACGACTTCAAGAACCCGGGCCTCACGCCGTTCGAGACGAACACCGCCGGCGATGACGGCGTGCGCGGCCGCCATGTGCGCATCACCGCCGTGAAGCTTGCACCGCGGAAGGGCGACTTCATCTTCGCGCTGTCCGAGCTGGAGGTCTTCGGCTGCAAGACCGGCCCGAATCTGGCCGCCGGCCGGCCCGTCACATCACTCGACTCCATCGAAGCTCCGCCACGCTGGCGCAGAATGAATCTCACCGACGGCATCGCACCCGAGCCACGCACGCAGGAGGACAAGCGGCAGCTCATCCGTGAACGCGACGCACTCATGCTCGCGCAGGCTGACGCCGCCACGCGCGCAAAGCTCGACGATGCCCGCAGGCAACGCACCGCCATCGAAGCTGAAATCGCCAAACTGCCCGCTCCTGGCAAGGTGTATGCAGGCGCCGTGCACACAGGCGCCGGTGCCTTCCGCGGCACTGGTCATGAAGGCGGCAAGCCTCGCGTCATTGCGGTACTGAAGCGCGGCGACGTGAAGAATCCGGGCAAAGAAGCCGCTCCGTCCGCGATCAGGGCCCTCTCTGAACTAGCCCACGTCGAAGCAGCGTTCCCGAACACCGGCCCCGAAGCCCAACGGCGCGCCGCGCTCGCCAGATGGATCACCGCAAAAGACAACCCGCTCACCTGGCGCAGCATCGTGAATCGCGTCTGGCAGCATCACTTCGGCAGGCCGCTCGTCGATACACCGAATGATTTCGGGCGCATGGGCGCGCTGCCGACGCATCCTGAACTGCTCGACTGGCTGGCGGTGGCGTTCCGCGATGACATGGGCGGCAGTTTGAAGAAACTCCACAAGCTCTTGGTGATGTCGGAGGTCTATCGGCAGACTTCGGCCTCATCGGCCCTGGCAGACAAGTCCGATGTCTCGAACCAATGGCTTTCCCATCAAAACCGCCGCAAACTCGACGCCGAGGCGGTGCGTGATTCCATTCTCGCCGTCAGCGGCAAACTCGACTTCACGATGGGCGGACCGGGCTTCCAGGACTTCGTCATCACGCATCCCGAGCACTCGCCGCATTACGAGTACGAATTGCACGATCCGGATGATCCGAACTCGTGGCGGCGGAGCATCTACCGCTTCATTGTGCGTTCCCAGCAGCAGCCGTTCATGACCGTGATGGACTGCGCCGATCCGTCGATGCGCGTGGACAAGCGCAACGAATCAATCAGCCCCCTGCAGGCGCTCGCGATGATGAACAACGGCCTCACCGTCGCCATGGCGAAACACTTTGCCGAACGCGCGGCCAAAAACGTGGCCGGCATCGAGGCGCAAACCAGACGCGCCTTCGAGTTCGCGCTCTCCCGCCCGCCAGACGCCGCCGAGGTCACCCCTCTGGTCGAGTACGCCCGGCGAGAGGGCCTGGAGAATGCCTGCCGCGTGATCCTGAATCTGAATGAATTCAGCTTTGTGGACTGACCGGACTTGTTTGGCGGTCAGCCCGTCAATCGCGCCGCTCGCACTGAGGCTGAGGCTGGTCAGGCACCCAGGGCCCGCGCCACGGCGGCCATCGTTTCACGCTGGCGTTTCTCCACGAAGACGCGGGCTGTCGCGGCCTTTGCCTTCGCTCCGGCAGGATCCTTCGCCATGGCGAGCACGGCGGGCACCACGCGCCGGAGTTCATCTTCCTTGTCGAGATCGAAGAGCCATTCGCCGAGCCCGATGTCGCGCCACATGAAGCCCTTGCTCGTCTGCTCGGCCCAGCGGCAGACGATCGCCGGTATTCCGCGGGCGATGCACAGGATGGGGCTGTGCATTTCCGCGCCGAACAGACCGGCGCTGCGCACGTAGGTGCTCACCGCCTCGCCTGCCAGCCAGTAGTCAGGCCGCCACACGACGCGGGGCTTCACATCATCGGGCAGCTTGTCGAGGAGCATCTCCTTGCCGACGGCCATCTGCGTACGGTCTTCGGGGCAGATGAGCACCTTGAGATGAGTCTGACGGACCACCTGCACGATGGCCTCCCGCAAGGGGCTGAGGTCGTGCTCCTTCATCTCCTCGTTTCGCGCGTGCTTTTTCGGATCGAATGCGGCCTTTTTCTCCGGGATGACCCAGTAGGGTGTGTAGCGCAGCCGCGGGATGCAGCAGAGGAACCCGCCTGCCTCAAGCTGGTGTGCCTTCAAGAATGCCAGCGCCTTTTCGTCATCGAGCAAGTCGCTGCCGAAGGCGCCGTCGGGTCCGAACTCCATGACAGGCGAGGTGCAGCCTTTCGTCTTTGCCAGCTCGAGCGAGACCGAATCGCGGAAGAAGACGAATTTGGCCGCACTGAGCGTGCTGATGGTCTTGGCGATCACGGCATCATCCGCCGGTTTTGTCTGGGAGGAGTTCTGCATGGGCAGCGAGATGCCATAGACGCCGAACGGCTTGCCCGTCTCCTTCAGCCAGCGCTCCACATCCTTCTGCGCGACGAATCCGGGGCCGGAGCCGTGCAGGAGGAAATCGCATTCGGTGAAGGCGGCCTTGGTCTGATCCGCACCCTTGATGATCTGCAGCTTCGGGAAGCGTGCGCGCAGGGCTTCCTCCACGCCATTGCCCACGCTGCCCGGCCACAGGCGCACCTCCACCTCCGGCAGATATTCTTCCAAGAGCCGCAGCACGCCGGGTGTGTGGGCGATGTCGCCAATGTTCACGGTCTGCCACGAGGAGCGCAGAACGATGCGTCGCGGGCGTGTCGCCCCGGAAAGAGCCGAGAGCAGCGAAGCGGCGGCGGAAGTGACGGCAAACTGGCGGCGATTCATGCGAGGCATCGTTACGCCGCACGCAAGCGGGCACAAGAACGGAGAACCGGGACTTCCACAAAGCATAGATCGCCGCTCATGAGTGCGGCATCTGCCCCGAGTTACAAACGCCTTACAAGACGGCGGTTGTGCCGGCGGCATCGCATGGCAGCCTTGCCGCCCCCGCCATGCATACTTCTGCCGCCTGCCACAAATCACTCCGACTCATTCTGCTCCTGAACCTTCCCTGCATCCTGCTCGTGGCAGGAATGATGTGGGTGTCGCACACGAAGTCGGCTGCCACCGCGGCTGAACGGGCCAGATTCCTCCCCCTGGATGAACTGGCGTGCAGGGCCATCGAAAGCGAGCGCGACATCGAAAAGCTGCGGGCGATCGCGCGCATCCAAAACATCGGCGCCTCGGGCAGCATGGAGGCGCTGCTCTTCATCTCGCGGAAATCAACAACCTTGCTGCTGCCCGGACTGCTGCTGCCCTTGATCAGCGCGCTGGTGGCCGGTGCCGGACTGCGGAAACCCCGGCCGGTGTCTCCGGCGGCCTGAAGCCTCGGCGCGCACTTTGCCGGGCCGGGTTGCCTTTGATGACCAGCGTGGCATCATTCGCACGCTTGTTCGAACGCCTCTTACATTTCTTCGCCCTGCCTGGCAGGATGTGTCTCGTATTTCTACGGTACATGGGGCAGCTCGCGGGCTTGATGGTGGACCTGGCCTGGGCTGTGCGCACCGGCGTCTGGCGTCTGAAACTCGTGGCGCAGCAGATCGTGGCCATCGGCTACGGCTCGCAAGTTGTGGTGATCGTGACTGGTGCCTTCACCGGCGCGGTGTTCACCTTCCAGTCGTACGCGAAGTTCAAGGACTTCGGCGTGGAGAGCGGGGTTGGCGCCATCGTCTCGGTGGCGCTGTGTCGCGAGCTGGGGCCGGTGCTCGCAGGCTTGATGGTGGCGGGCCGCGTGGGTGCATCGATGGCCGCGGATATCGGCACCATGAAGGTGACCGAGCAAGTGGATGCCTTGCGTGTGATGGGCGTGCATCCGGTGGACTACCTGGTGCTGCCGCGCTTCATCGCGATGATGATCTCCATGCCGATGCTCATCGCCGAGAGCATCACCTTCGGCCTGCTGGCCTCGGCGATGGTGTGCATCGCGGCCTACGACATGCCCTCGCCGTGGTTCTGGACGCACACCATGGAACACACCAATTTCCAGGACCTTTTCATCGGCATGGCAAAGGGATTCGTCTTCGGCATTCTCATCACACTTGTCTCCTGCCATCAGGGCCTGACGGCGGAGAACGGCGCCGTGGGAGTGGGCATCGGCACCACCCGCGCGGTCGTGGTGTCATCGCTGGCCATCCTGATTTTCAATTTCTTCCTCTCCGTGCTGCTGAACTACATCTTCCCGCTCGGCACGGGAGTTTAGCAGGTTGGTGGAAAAGGACTGTGGAAGCAGATTCTGAGCGCGGCGGCGCGGACTGCGAGGCGGGTGGTGCAGCCGCCATCCAGGTGATAACGGCAAAGCACCCAAAGCAGCAGGCCGTGCCGCCCGCAGAAGATGCGACACATGCATTTTTCAGCAGCCTGTCAGGCCCGGCCGAGTTCCCTGCTCCGCTCCGTCGCCGCGCGCACGGCTTTCATCAGGGCGCTGCGCAGGGATTTGGCCTCGAGCTGCTCGAGGCCGGCGATGGTGGTGCCGCCCGGACTGGTGACTTCATCGCGCAACACGCCGGGGTGCCTGCCGGTGTCGAGCACCATCTTCGCCGCACCGAGAACGGTCTGCGCGGCGAGCTGCAGCGCGGCGGCGCGCGGCAATCCCATGAGCACGCCGCCATCCGCCAAGGCCTCGATGACGGTATAGATGTAGGCCGGGCCGCTGCCGCTGAGGCCGGTGACGGCATCGAGCAGTTTTTCGGGCACTTCGGTAACCGTGCCCACCGCGCCGAAGATGCGCGATGCCAGCCCGGCATCCGCATCGCCGACGAGCCTGCCTCGCGAGAAGGCGGCGGCACCGGCGCCGACGAGCGCAGGCGTGTTTGGCATGCAGCGGATCACCCGCTGCCTGCCGCCGAGCCAGGACTCCAGATCCGCCAAGGGGATGCCGGCTGCAATGGAGATGCACAGACGCTGACCCTTCACCTTCGCCAGAGACTGGCAGAGCGCCTGCATGTCGGCAGGCTTCACGGCGAGGATCAGAATTTCCGAGGCGGCAGCCACCTCGGCCGGCGAGCCGGTGGAACACTTGCACGCGAGGGATGCCTTGAGCGACTCCACGGCCTGCGGGATCACATCGCCAAGCACCGCGTGCACCTTGTCCTTCCCAAGCGAGGACACCACTCCCCGGAGCAGCGCTCCGCCCATTTTGCCACAACCGATCAATCCGATGTTGAACATGCCGCGAAGCTGACGGATTCGCGTCGCGCCGCAAGCGGTAATCCAACTTCGCAGCCGCACCGACGTTCATCGACGGGAACTTTTGCCGACCCCGCTCGCATTGCCGGAAGATGCAGACGGTCCCTCGCCCCTCAGGTGAGGGATGCCCTCGTCATCGATGTGGTATTGCATCGTGTCCCAGGAATCGATTCCCTGCTTGTTGACACGCAGACGCAGGAGCCAGCCGGCGCGCGACGGACCATCGTCGAAGCCGTTGAAGACGAAATTGCCAAGGCTGTACACGACCAGCCTGCCGCGGAACCTCTCGACTCCCTGCGTGACGTGAGGGTGTCCGCCGATCACGGCATCAGCGCCGGCTCGAATCATGAGGCGCGCGAGCTTCCGCTGACGGTCGTTTTCCGGAACATACTGCAGTCCCCAATGCATGAAGGGGATCACGACATCGGCGTGATGGAGGGACCGCGCCGCCTTGATGTCTGCCTCCATCTGCGCCCCCACCGCCCACGCGATGCCAGGCCAGTCCGGCCCGGCCTCGAACTCGCGCGGGTGGTAGTCGTTGTAACCGAGCAGCGCGATGCGGACACCGTGAATCTCGATCACATGCGGCGCGCGCGCCTCCGCGCAATTCCTCCCGCCGCCGAACCAAGCGATGCCGTGTTTCCTGAGGAGGTCGAGCTGCTCAAGGAACGCTTCTCGGCCGAAGTCGCCGGTGTGATTGTTCGCCAGCGATACGATGCGGAAGTGGCGCGCCAGGACCGGCAGAGTGCCCGGGTCCGCGCGGAATGTGAATGGCTTCCCTTCCATGGGCACGCCTGTTGTGGCCACGACACACTCCAGATTGCAAATGGCCGCGTCCGCTGTCTTCAGAAAGGTGGAAACGTCGGCAAATGGGTCCGTACCGCCGGCGATCTGCCGGCCCACCGTCTCCGCCAGCATCACGTCGCCCGCGAAAATGAGCGTCGCCGTAGCGCGAGCCGCCTCATCGGCGGCAGAGCCGGTCGTCAAAACGGCAACTACGACACAGCTCACAATGGAAAACCGCATGTTCATGGACGCGAATGCTCGTCTGGAGTGGCTGCACAAGCAAACTGCGAAGCAGCACCCTGACTTGCTTTGTGCGCCGATTTCTCCGATGAATCGAGTCCGGTTTCGCGTTCTTCTGCGATCCATCCCGCCCGCATGAAACTGATTCCCTTCACTCTCGCCGCTGCCATCGCTCTGCCCTTGGTCGCTCAAGACAAACCCCAAAAGCCCCAGAAGCCGAAGAAGAAGCCTGTCTATGAGGCGACGGTGAATCCGAAAGACGCGAAGAACACGCCGAGCGCGAAGCCTCCGCCGCCCGAAGATCCCATCTACCAGCAGTATCTCATCGACGAAAAGACTGCTCCGAAGCCAGCGGTCGTTGCCGCGAGTGAGACGAAGCTGCCGCTGGAGTTGAAGAAGGGCGATCACGTCGTGTTCATCGGCAACACGCTCTTTGATCGCGGCGCGCAGTATCCATGGTTCGAGGCGATGATGGTCAAGGCAAACGCGGACAAGGACCTCGTCGTGCGCACGCTCGCATGGGCAGCCGATGAGGTCGATCTCATGCCGCGTCCGTCGAACTTCGGCACGCTGAACCAGCATCTCACGGTGCAGAAGGCTGACGTGATCTTCGCAGCGTTTGGGTTCAATGAATCCTTCGCGGGCGTGGAGAAGATTCCATCGTTCAAGCTGCGGCTCGCCGCACTGCTGCAAGAGCTGCGCACGCATGCCTACAACGGCAAGACCGCGCCGCGCATCGTCCTCGTGTCGCCGACGGCGAACGAGAACGTGACAAACATCCCTGCTGCAAACCTGAACAACGAACAGATTGGAGCCTACTCAAGAGCCATGGCCGAGGTGGCAGCGGAGCAGAAGGTGGGATTCGCGAATGTGTTCGACGCGACGTCTTCAACCAAGGGCATCACCTTCAACGGCGTGCACTACGATGACAAAGGTTACGAAGTCTTTGGCGAGGCTTTGTTCCGCGAGACCTTCGCTGCGACAGCACCGGAGACATCGCCCGAACTACGCGCTGCCATCGCCGACAAGAACACCCAGTTCTTCCGCCGCTATCGTCCGCTCAACGGCTTTTACTACACGGGCGACCGCAGCAAGGACTACGGCTACCTCGACTTCCTGCCCGCGATGCGGAGCTTCGATGTGATGGTGAGCAATCGTGACAAGCGCATTTGGGACATCGCAGCAGGTAGAATTATCATTCCTCCAGTCATTCACAACGGAGTGAAAGCCGACTACTTCCCGCCTCCTATCGACGATAGCAACGTCCCGCCGATGCCCGAGACGAAGGAGAGCCGTGGCGCGAACGAGTGGATGACACCCGCGAACGAACTCGCCGCCTTCAAGATTGATCCACGCTTCGAGGTGAATCTGTTCGCCAGCGAGGAGCAGTTCCCCGAGTTGGCGAATCCAATCCAGCTTCGCTTCGACACGCGCGGACGTTTGTGGGTGAGCACCTCGCAGGCGTATCCGCATCTCTATCCCGGCCAGGAGCCGCAGGATCGCATCCTCATCCTGGAGGACACTGACAACGATGGCCGTGCCGACAAATGTACCGTGTGGGCCAGCGGCTTGCACATTCCGCTCGCCTTCGAGTTCGGAGATGGCGGCGTTTACGTTTCCGATGAACCGCATCTCACCTTCCTCAAAGACACCGACGGCGATGGCAAGGCAGACTTCCGCCGACAGATCTTCACCGGCTTCGGCACCGAGGACTCGCATCACGCGTTGCATGACTTCGTGTGGACTCCCGATGGCGATCTCATCTTCCGCGACTCCATCTTCCTGCACTCGCAAGTCGAGACGCCGTATGGTCCGCAGCGCATGGACAACTCGGGCTGGTTCCGCCTTCGCACCGATACGATGCGGCTCACCACCTTCGGCAGCTATCCGAGCACGAATCCGTGGGGTGTGACCTTCGATGACTGGGGCCATCACGTCGCGAGTCATCCGATTTTCGCCAGCGCCTTCCACGCGACTAATCCGCCGTATCCTGAGCAGCATCCCGGCGCGGGTTCGATGCCAGCGTATTCGGGAACATGCGGGCAGGAGTTCGTTGATTTCGACTTCTATCCTGAAGAGCTGCGCGGTGGCTTAATCAAGGCGCGCTACAAGCCGACGAACAACATCGAGATGCATCAGTGGATCGAGAAGGACGATCACTTCGAGGAGAAGAAGCTCGGCGACCTCATCTTCTCCACGAACCTCAGCTTCATCCCCACCGATGTGAAAGTCGGCCCACGCGGCGACTTCTACATCAACGACTGGTATAACCCCATCAAAGGCCACGCACAGTATTCGCTGCGCGATCCGCGCCGCATGAAAACCAGCGGCCGCATCTGGCGCATCGTGCCGAAGGGTGCAACGCTCACCACTCCACCGACCATTGCGGGAGCGCCGATCAACGATTTGCTCGAAGTGCTGAAGAGCCCGCACTACCGCTGGCGCTATCAGGCGAAGCGGGAGCTAAGGGAACGAGGCGAACGTGCGGTGGACGCGGTGCTGGATTCGTGGGTGAAGAACCTCGATCCGAAAGACGCGCACTTTCGGCATCATCAACTAGAAGCGCAGTGGTTGTATCAGACGATTGGCAGTGACAATGGCCCATTGCTGAAAGACTTGCTTCATTGCGACAACCATCTCGCCCGCGCTGCTGCGACGCAGCAACTTCGTTGGAGCCCGCTGCCGGATGCTGTCGATCTTCTCCGCGAACGCGCCAACGACGACAACCAACTTGTCCGCCTCGAAGCTGTCATCGCCGCGAGCTACATTGGGACCAAGCCCGCGCTCGATGCCATCCTTGGCGTGCTCGACAAGCCGATGGGCGATCACTTGAAATACGCCGTGCGTACCTCTCTCGGCAGCGAAGCGCTGTCGCAGCACTGGAAGAACGGCGACTACCCGAAGGTCACCGCCTTTATCGCGGAGTTCGAGAAGGGCTACAAACGCGGACCGTTCGAGAAGGCGAAGACACAAGAAGAAACGGACTTCGACAAGCAGCCCGGTGTCGCAAAGATCGCCATCGCCGCCGTGAAGGAGCGAATGCTGTTCAACATCACCGAGTTCACCGTGAAGCCCGGCCAGCCCGTGAGCCTCGCGTTTTCCAATCCCGATGCCACCGCGCACAACCTCGCCATCTGCAAGCCAGGCAGCGCCGAAGAGATCGGCATGGCCGGCAACGAAATGGCCAAAGACCCCGAAGGCTTGAAGAAGGACTACATTCCAACCACCGACAAGATCCTCTGGCACACGAAGCTGCTCATGCCAAACACCGCCGAGACGCTGCGCTTCACCGCGCCAAGTTCTACCGGAGACTACCCGTATGTCTGCACCTTCCCCGGCCACTGGGTGATCATGCGTGGCGTGATGCACGTGAAGTCAGAATTGTGATTCGTCGGCATTGTCTTGAAACGACAGGGCTTCACGGGCGTTGCTCATCGACATGTCCATTCTTCGATTCACCGCAGCACTTTTGGCGATCCTCAGCCAAGCCTTCGCTCAGGAGAAGGCCGAGGCCGGAGCAAAATTCAAACTGGGCGCTCCGATCTCACCACTGCCCGACGGGGCATTCACTGTGGTCGTCATCCCCGACACGCAGCACTACGTGGGCAAGGCCACGAAGCTCTCACCCAAGAGCACCGAACCGGTGACGAACGAAAACCTGGAACTGCAGACGCGCTGGATTCGCGAGCACAAGGCGGAACAGCACATCGTCTTCGTGAGTCACGTCGGCGACATCGTGGACTACAACGTGCCCGAGCAATGGGCCATCGCGAAGCAGCATCTCGATACGTTGCGCGGCGTGGTGCCGTTCGGCCTGACCGTCGGCAATCACGACATGACCGGCAAAGGCGATGCGCATTTGTTCCAGCAGACGTTCCCGGCCTCCAGCTTCAAATCCTATCCGTGGTATCTCGGCTGCTTCGAGCACGCGAACGATGATCAAACCGTGTCCGCCAACAATGTGAACAGCACACAGCTCTTCAGCGCGGGCGGCCTCGATTTCATCCACATCAATCTGGAGTGCAATGCGCCGAACGACGTGCTCGCCTGGGCCGGCGAAGTGCTGGCAAAGAACGCGAATCGCCGCGCCTTCATCACCACGCACATGGACCTCGGCGTGCTGGAAAAGCCGAAGGAAAACGATGGTTACATCCACGATCCGAAAGGCCGCATGCGCTGGGTGAAGTGCCACGGCGTGCGCGGCAACAGTGCGGAGCAGATGTGGGACCGGCTGTACCGGAAGCACGCCAACCTCGGCATCGTCTTCTCCGGCGATCAAAGCCGCGTCACCGCCATGAGCGAAACGCGCACAGGTGATCACGGAAACGTCGTTTACTCGCTGCTCTCGGATTACATGAGCGAGCCCGTCCTCCGTCTGTATCGCTTCGTGCCTGCGGAGAACAAGATCCACGTCGTCACCTGCGACGTACGCGAGAGCCGGCTCGTGGAGGCGACGAACTATGTGCCCGAGCAGGTGAAGCATCAGTTCACGCTCGACTACCCGATGTCGAAGTAGTCACAGTTTCACTGCTCCTCCTTCTCGTCATCCCCGCCGCCCGTGCGAACGAGAGGGCTGAAGAAGATGGCGTTCGCGAGGAGCTTTTCGGTGCCGAGCCAGTGACCGCGGAAGACGGGGTTGTCGGTGAAGAAGACGACACGGCCCTCGCCTGATTCGCGGAGCTGCACGGGCGTGGTGCCTTTGATCGTGTTTTGATTCGTCTTTGAGATGTAGCCGCTGACGACGGGGAAATCGTCGGTGTAGCGCAGCGGATTGAGATAGGCGTTTGCGGCTGGCTTCAGCGAGCTGGTGCTCGTGCGCAGCGATTCGATGAAGGGCTGATGCAGGCTGTAGCCGAAGCAAAGCGGATGCGTGGGGTCAAAAGTCGAGCGCACCACCGCGCCCTTCACTTCTCGCTCGGCACGACGTTCATCGGCCTCGTCGTAGCGCGGCGTTGGCGTGGCGGCTGGTTTGGCGGTGCCGGTCTTGGTCGAGGTCTCGCCGCCGGAGCGCGCGATGGTCGCGGACGCCCACTTCTCGTTCGCGAGCGATGCGACAGATGAGCCGATGGCGATCAGCGTGCCGCCTTGTGCCACCCACTTTTCGAGCGCCTCCTTCGCGCCGTCTTTGAATGCGCTCATCGCTGTGCCGGCGAGGATGACGGTGGAGAAGCTCTTCAGCGTCGATTGCGAGATCTCGCTCGCTTCCACCTTCGCGAGCGGTGCTTTCCACACTTGATCAAACTCAAACCACACGTCGCCAGCCGATGTCGAGGTCACGCCGGGACCAACCACCATGAGCACGCCGTCATTTTTCACCGGCCTGATCGATGGACTGCCGATGTCCGGCACGCCCGTGTTCATACCGGTCGTGAGCGCGTGAATGTCGAACTGATCATCCTTGGCGATCGATTGCATCAGCGAGCGCAGCGCATCGGCCGCGATCGCATCCTGCGAGCCGACGGGCACGATGATGCTGCCGGGGTTGAAGTGCAGACCGCTCGGCGTGTCCATGGGGCGCATCGTCGTCCAGCAGCGCACCTTGGCTTGCAGCAGTTTGAACATCGCACGCGGCGCGAAGCACGGTTCCCATGCAAAGGCGTAGGCATAAGGCTTCTCGGAGCCGATCACTTTGCCCGCGAGCGACGCGGCTTCGTGTTTCGCCGTTGCAGGTTCGCTGGTGAGTTCCGCGCTCAGCATTCCAAACGCCGACGGCAGGTGCCAGCCGGACACGTCATAGAAGATCGCGCTCTGAAACTCCGTGCGATGCTCGAACAGCGCCGTGAGCAGGCGATACTGCCGCTGCTGCACCGGCACCACGATGGAGTCATCTTTGCCAAAGGTGCGGTCGCCTTGCTTCAGATCGTTCGCGAGCAACGAGTAATTGATCTGGTGTCGCGTCAGCACCGTGCGAAACGCATCCATCCTCGCGCGATCGCCTGGAGCGCTGAAGACGTACGCTTTTGTCTTTGAAGCCCGCGAGGCTTCGAGTGCGTCGCGATAGAACGTCGTCTGGTAACCTTTGAAATCTTCGCGCTGGCTGAGTGCGACACGCAGGGTGGAGAACGAGGTCGTGAGCTGATTGCGAATCGTGAACGGGAACGTCAACCGCCCGCGATCCGTGTCCTGATGAAAGCCGCGCGAGCTGGATTGCTCGAAGAGAATGCCGACCGAGCCATTGAGATCGGGATAGGTCGAGCCTTTGCCGGGGTAGAAGTCGTCATACGCCTCGCCCGTGTAGTAAACCGAGCCGATGGCATCCAGCGCCTTTGCATGCTCGCGAGCCAGCGCGCGCGTGAGTTCCTGGTTCTGTGGCGGCGTGAGCGGATTCACCATCTTCGCGATGCCGGGCTGAAAAAAGTAGCTCGCCGCCGTGCTGCCCATTTCATGGTAGTCCGTCATGATGCTCGGCTGCCATTCGTGAAAAAGCCGCAGCCGCCCCTGCGACTCCGGCATCACCGCCGGCACGTAATCGCGATTCAAATCGAACCAGTAGTAGTTCGGCCTTCCACTCGGCCAGCCTTCCTGATGCTCCGTGTCCGCGCGATGCGCGCCCGGCACCTGGCCGCGATGATCGTTCGTCCACGAGGCAAAGCGCTCACCGCCATCGGGATTCAGGCACGGCTCCAGCAGCACGACCGCCTTTTGCAGCAGTTCCTTCGTCCACGCATCGCGCGCGGCGGCGAGATGATACGCGAGGAGCATCGCCGCATTCGTGCCACTCGGCTCATTACCATGCACGCTGTAGCCCATCCAGACGATGATCGGCGCCTCCTTTGCCTCCGGCTCGCCGCTGATCACGTGATCGACGTGCGCCTTGCGGATGGCATCGATCTTCTTGTGATTCTCCGGCGACGTGATCGTCAGCATCACCAGCGGCAGCCGGCCCGGCGAGCGCGCATACTCCTGCATCGTGATGCGATCCGACAGCGCATCGAGCTTCTCCATGTAGCTCACGCGCTCATGCGCCCGCACATGCCACTCGCCGATCTGATAACCCAGCGCCTGCTGTGGCGTCGGGATCGCCGGATCGTAATCGGCCGTCTTGATCGGCAGGTAATAATCGAGGCCCGGCACGGCAGGCGCGCCCGCGGCCGGAAAGCAACAAACCAACGCGAGGGCGAGCCAATGACGGGATGGGATGAGAGTGCGCATTTTGGGCGGGGAAAACGCACCGAAGCCAGAGAAACTTCCGCGGTGGCACGTTGTTTCCCGATCGACGGACGAGCAGGCGAAGTCTCGTGCAAGGCACCGTTTGCGGTGACTCTTGCCTTTTCCCGTGTCGGCCAACAGCTTCCATCGTCATGCCGCCCGCCGTCGATCCCGGGATCGCGGCGCTGAACTGCACCACCGACACTGACTGCTTCGCTCATGTGCCTAAGATGTGCGTCCCTGGATTCGGCCTCACCGCACGACCTGCACGGACACGAAGGCGACGAAGCGTCTGGCCGCATCGCCGGCTCCTGGCAGCCGCTTCACGCCTAGGCAGCGTGGCCTGCCCGTCGCGAAGACGATCCGACCGGTGGCGGGATCGGGTTCCGTCGTCCACTTCAACTCGTGGAGCAGCGGCTGCGCGCACTCGCCCTGGTTCTGGCGAAGACTGTCAAGCTGCTCGTCAAGCGTGGGTATGCGCGGCTGACGCACATGACAGATGATTTCCAAGCCGCCGGCAAACCTTTGGAGTTTCGCGTCTGATTCGTCGGTGAGCGGGCTGGCCTGCGCGCTGAACTCGACGCCGACACGCAAGACATCGAGCGCCGTGGGCCGGTATTGATCGGGTGCGACTTCAAAGTCGGTGTCGCACTCGGTGACGTGACAGCGCTCCTGGATCACACTGGTCTTAGCCGCGCGACCGGCAGTCGATGCCAGCCATGCGCGGGCGATCTGCCGCGCACTGCCGTCCGCCGCTCGTTTTCGCAAGGCGTCCAGCCGCCGGTCGTCCGGCAACTGCCAGCCTTCGGTTTGAAACTGCGCCTCATCAGCGGCGTCGATTTCAAAGACCTGCGCCTCGCATTCGACACCCGGAGATGCGTCACGCGGCGCGGCGCGAATCAGGCGGTCATCGTGGTCGCTGCGCGCAATGAAAACGAGTGCACGGCAATCCGCTGGCTCCGTCTCCAGAAAGTCGGGCATGCGCGTGATGCCCAGCAGCATCGCGCCGTGCCCGGGCAGGCTGGTGTCCGCTGTTAAGTGCGCACGCAACGGCTCGGGCCACCAGAGCACGAAGTCGGGATGACTCTTCGAGAGTGGAAACTCCGCGCGGGCGGGCGGAGCAAGATCGGTCGTCACCGAGACCTCGCCATCGCCGACCGTGACCGAGTCGCCCACCGACATCGTGTCCCAGGCCGACGGGAACGTGTGCATCTCCGTCGGATATGCGTGCCGCCGTGCCGAGACCAGCTCACCTCTGTTGCGACAGCCGCCGGCCATTTGCAAACGTGCACCGCCCGCCTTCACGTCATCAAGCAGGCGGTTGAGCAGGGCGTCGTCGCCGGATTCGCGATGCGTCGTCAGGAGTTCATCGACGACTCCGTCCGGCACGGCGAAGACCATCGTCATCACGCGCTGGTGCGGCGGACTCATGGCGGCATTGTCCGGCTCCGCTGACTCAGCGGCCACCTCGGTCACATGCAGCCAGCGGTCCGCGCCTGCGGCCCGTTCAAGCCTGTCCGCCGGGCGGCAGATGCCGAGCAGCCCGGTGCCGGCGAAGGGCGTGGCGACATCAACGTCGATCTTTTCCTCGAAGACATCGAGCTGCTCCGTCCAGTCGAGCGCCGGCTTCTTCTGCGCAGGCCACACGACGGGCCAGCGCACCAGCAGCGGCGCGCGAGGACCGAAAGAGCATGTCCATCGGTTCTCGGACTTGTACGTCAGCGTGGCGCCGATGAAGACGGGCCCGCTGCGCGTGGGAAACTCCATCGCGGGATCAAAGTCCTGATCCAGCTCCTGCCACCAGAAGTACTCCGTGCCCGCGCGCGCGTGCGAGTCCTGCGGATGCGTGCGCAGCGCGCTGATGTCAGACACGATCCGCGCACGGCCGGCGCGCACCCACTCGTGCAAGCGGGCGGCCACCTCCGCGTCCGTGCGTGTGCGCCGCGTGAGCAGCTCCAGCGTCTCGATCTCCGGCGCGCGGATGATCGTTTGCGCCAGACGGCACGGCGGCACCTTCGCCAGCGCGGCGACGTTGCCAAGCAGAGCGAGACAGAGCGCGAGTCTCATGGCGTGACGATGATGAACCAGCGTACCGCCTTGCCTCCCGTCCCATCCTCCGCCGGCACGAGGATCGAGGCCGCGAGCACGGGCTGCGAATGCCTGCCACTCACCGCACCCCGCCATTCGATGCGGTGGAAGCGCGGCAACTTCAGCTGCGTCTTCGCGCGCCGCGGGCCGATGTCAGATGCAATGGGATACGAGAAGGTCGTCCACGTCGGCGGCGCGAAGTCGTGGCGCAGGTCGAGGTCCACGTCCATCAGCGACTTCCGGTCATCGAACTCACCCTCCGCGCGGATCACCGTGCCCACATGGCGTTTGTCCTTCGCCTCCGGCTTCAAGGCGAGCGGATCGTCTTCACGCCGCCAGCCCGCGGTGAATTCCATCTCCCTGCCGTCCATCCAGATCGTCGGCTTGTCCTCCTCCACATTCACCTCGAACTCCGCTCGCAGCACCGCCTCCACTCCCTTCTTCTCCCCCGCCAGTGACAGCAACCGCGCCGCGTCCGGCTTTGTGTCCGCCAGCACCCGCTGCCAGTGCTCCTCGGCGCAGCGCAGCAATGTCACCGACACTTTCACCGGCCCGCTCCAAGCCGGCGTGAGAGCGATCAGGCACGACAACGCGATCCGCATCATGCGCCGAGATTACCATGAGCGTCGTCGCCGACGCAATGGCGGTGACGAGAAAAAACAGCGCCATTCACCCAAACGCCGCGACGAACGACACCTCGAGCGCGAGGCCTTCGTTCACGTTGGTGTGCAGGTGCTGCTCGAGGCGGCGGATGACGCGGAGGCGTTTGCCGGCCTCGGCGGGCTCCCAGCGCTGAGCGAGCGCGGAGGTGGCGGCGCGATATTCCGGCAGGTCGAGGTGTTCCGCGCCGACTTGCTGACGCACCACGTCACCCATCCAGGAGAGCAACAGGTCCATGAGAGCATCGCGCTGCATGAGATAGGCGGCTTCGATATTGGCCTCGACCTGTTCCTCGCGCTGCTTGAGCCACGAGCCGTCGGTGGTCTTGCCATAGTGCTCCTTCTCGCGCTCGAAATCTTCCTCCATCTCCTCTTTGATGCCGGCGTGCAGCTCTTCGAGTATCTCCTCGAATTCGCCCTTCAAAGCGAAGGCGGCGGCGAGCGAACCGGTGGGACGGGAGCTGAGCTTCCTCAGCACGGCGAGGAGCTTCTGCTCATGGTCGGAGAACATGCGCGCGCCCGCGGGCGGCAGCAGGGGAATCTCGATGACGCGCGAGCGGATGGTCTCCAGAAGCTGCTGCGGCTGCGCGGTGAGGAGCAGCAGCAGCGTGCGCGGCGGCGGCTCCTCGAGCGTTTTCAGAAACGCGTTCTGCGCCTGCGCCATCATGCGCTCGGCATCGACGATGACGCCGAACTTGTGGCCCTCGGGGCCGGAGGACATGTTCAGCGTGCGCTCGAGCTCGCGCACGGCGTCGGTGGTGACGCGGCGCGATTTGCTCTCGGGCCGCACGATGATGACCGAGTGCCGGCTCCACTCGTCGAGCGACTTCCAGCGCGCGCCGGAGGCGAGGTTGAGGAACTTCGTGGCAAAGCCTTCGCGGTCCGCCTCCTTCGGCCCGCTGATGAGGTAGGCGTGGCCGAGGCGGTTGCCGGCCTTCGCCTTCGCGAGGAGTTCCATCGCTTTGTCGGCCTTAAACGGCATGGATGCGCTCCTCCACGAGCCTGACGATTTCCGCTTCGACGGTCTCGATGCTCTGCGATGCATCGATCACCTTGATGCGACGCGGTTCCTGCCGCGCGAGATCGAGGTAGCCCCGGCGGACTTTCTCGAAGAATTCGATGGGCTGGCTCTCCATGCGGTCGAGTTCGCGGCCGGTCTGGTGAATGCGCGCCCAGGCGACGTCAGACGCGACATCGAGCACGAGGGTCAGCTGCGGCAGCGTGCCGCCCACGGCGAAGGCATTGATGGCACGCACCGCATCGAGCGGCAGCCCGCGCGCGATACCCTGATAAACCGTGGTTGAGTCGAGAAAGCGATCCAGCATCACCACGGCGCCACGAGCGAGCGCCGGCTGGATTTTTTCCCGCACGATCTGCGCGCGGCTGGCGGCGAAGAGCAGCAGCTCCGTCTCCGGCGTCATGTTCGCGGCGTCTTCCTTCTCATGCTGGAGGAGGTGGCGGATGTGCTCGCCCACCGCCGTGCCGCCCGGCTCACGCAGCACCATCACCTCACGTCCGGCGGCCTCCAGCCGCGCACGCAGCCGCTGAATCTGCGTGGACTTCCCGCAGCCTTCGGAGCCTTCGAATGAGATGAGAAAACCAGCGGGCATGGCGGGCTTCTCTTTAGCCACAAAGAGCCGCGGGGGGCACAAAAAATTTCCTTTTTTTCCGTGCCTTGTGCTTCTTTGCGGCGATCAAAACCACCCGACATGCCCGACACACCGCAGATACAATTTGGCCCGCGCGACTCGAAGGAAACCATCGAGGAGGGGCTCATCTTCGCGCCGAAGTTCGACGAGCACGGACTCATCCCGTGCATGACGATCGATGCCGACACCGGCGCGCCGTTGATGCTGGCCTACATGAACGCGGAGTCGCTGCGCATGACCATCGAGATCGGCGAGGCAGTCTATTACAGCCGCAGCAGGAAGGAGCTGTGGCACAAAGGCAGGACCAGCGGCGAATTTCAAAAGGTCTTGGAGATGCGCACCGACTGCGACCAGGACGCCATCGTGCTCAAAGTTCAGCAAATGGGCGGCGGCTGCTGCCACACGCGGCGCAAAAGCTGTTTCTACCGCATTGTACCGGTGGGCGACACCATGGAAGGTCCGCTGGTCATGGCGAAGGACGACTGAGGGACGGGAGTGCTCCAACTCTTGCGCCGGACAAAAACGGCGCCGCCCCGTAAGAATAGACGCCTTTTCTGAAAACCTGTCGCGGCAATCAAGCCTGCTCGGCCCCCTGCTGCGCGCCCTGCTCCTTTACCATGACGGCGCTCTTGCCCTTGCGGCCACGCAGGTAGTGGAGACGGGCACGACGTACGCGCCCCTGCTTCGTGACTTCAATCTTCGCCACCTTCGGGGAATGCAGCGGGAACACCCGCTCGACACCTTCGCCATATGAAATTTTGCGCACGGTAAACGCCTGGTTCAGGCCGCTGCCCTTCCGCGAGATGACGATGCCGGCGAAAATCTGAATGCGCTCCTTGTCCCCTTCGACCACCCGCGTGTGGATTTTCACGGAATCCCCTGCCCGAAACTCCGGGATGTCGGACTTGCTCTGTTCTTTTTCAATCTTGGCGATGATGCTGCTCATGGTGTGACTCCTTCTGGGGGGGGCGCGGGCGGCGCGGTTTGGTTCAAGCTCCGGCCGAGGGGCGCGCAATGTGTTCAAGGTCGCCCTTCGCGCAACCTGTTTTTCCCATGAGAACACGCGAGCGGGCAGCCGCCTTTTCAAGGCTTCCGAAGCCTGTAGCGTGCGCCGATCCCGGTTTCTCTTCCAGCTATGCTGGACGACGACGAGCCGACGTTTGAGGGGGAGATGGACGCTATGGAAAACGCTCCCTTGCTCCGAGGTCGCGACATCCTCGCGCGCGATGCGGCTTTGTCTCGCCTCCGCCTGATTCGGTGCCGCAGGACCTGATTGCCGGTCGCATCCGGGAGCTGATCTACGCTATGGCCACGCGGAGATTCTTCGCAAACTTCACTGCCGATCCGTTCGGTCTGAAGGACGCGGACTGAAAAATCGGTGCCACGCCTTCCTTGCCGTTGACGTTTCACGACACGGAACCGCCGGCCGAAAAACGGGAACGACCGGCGGATCAAATGCAACGCTCTGGCTTCACTCCCAATCCCGTCGGCCGAAGGGACCGATGCGGCGATGACGCCAGTCCCATGTGAGTTGCTCCGACAATTGGCGTGTCGCCGGCTTCTACGCGCTGCCCACGGATCATCTCGGCGACCTCCAACTCTATGGGCGGCTGTGGAGACACGGTGCCCGCGAGGACGCGATGCTTCCGCGAGTGCCCAGTCGCACCGCCGCGTGGTTTCACGCCTTTATCGGCAGCGCCAGTGAGGACGACACGCTCATCGACCTGCGCCAATACGCCGATGAAGCCTCCCCCAGCTCTGGCTTGAACGACGGCCCGGTTACCCTTTGCCGCCGAGCGAGAAGCCCCGCTGGAGCCGCGACTGGTGTTTGCCGAAAGGGCCGTTCTGACGGTCGGGAGTCGTCTATTTCTTGCTCCGAACTTGCCAGGCCGAAAGAATGATGCCGGAAATAAAGACATCTTAACTTTTGACTTCCCATTCTGGTGACTTTGTGTCATTTTCTGTAATCAGCATATTTGTTGTTGAATTCTGAGTGTCAAAGCCCGGAGTTCTGTCCGTGCCATTCCCTCCAAACCGCCAGCCCACCTCGATTCTGGCAGCGCCGAGGCCATCACCCCAATCCAGCCACGGAAGCCCGACCCCACACTGGCCGACCGAGGGCGGCAGCTTGCCCGAGGCGACCCGGCTTCAACGACCATGAGCGCGCTCCGTCTCACCCCTCGCAATCTCGTCGACGACGTGCCGCCTGTCGTCGGAGTCCCGCCTTTTGTGGGTAACGCCAAGCCTCGCGTCTCGCTTGGCAGCTTCGATGCGAATGGACCGGCTGCCGACCAGCTCCACGTGCTCCATCTCTTTAATCGCTACCGCTTCTTCGGCGGCGAGGAGGCGGCGGTCCGGCGGATGACAACGGCGATGCGGGAGAGCCGTGCGGAGGTCGCGGAGTGCTTCTTTGCCAGCGAGGACTGGGAGCGGCCCGGTGCGCCGCCGCGATGGAAGCAGGCCTTTCTCGCCCTCAGCAATCCAGCGGCGCTGAAGCGCGTGCGCGAGATGCATCGCGAGCGGCACACGAACTTTTGGCTCGCGCACAATATCCTCCCGGTGCTGTCCCCTGGCGTCCTGCGCGAGGCGGGAAAGCAGCGCGTGCCCATCGCCCTCTACCTGCACAATTACCGACCCTTCTCGGTCAGCGGTTCGCTCTGGGCTGGAGATCGCATCGCGCCCGGGGGGCTGCGGAAGAACTTTCTCCGGGAGGTCGTCACCGGCGCGTGGCAGGACTCGGTGCCGCGCACAGCGTGGATGGCCATGTTGCTGTGGACGGCCCACGCGCTCGGCTGGTATCGGCATGTGGATGGCTGGATCGCCGTCTCGAATTTCGTGCGCGAGCGCTTCGTTGAAGCCGGCGTGCCGCGCGAGAAGACGCATGTGCTCGCCTACCCATTCGTGCCGTCGCCAAACGTGCCTGCCGGCCTTCCGCGCGAGCATTTCCTATTCCTCGGCCGCCTCACCGTTGCAAAAGGCGTACGGGTGCTGCTGCGCACCTGGGAGATTGTCCACGCGAAGCTGGGTGGCACCACGCCGAACCTCGTCATCGGAGGCGAAGGCGAGCTGGAGAAAGAAGTCCGCGCTGCTGCCGCCGCATCCGGAGGAACCATCCGCTATCTCGGCAATGTCAGCGGCGAAACGAAGCAGCAACTCATCGCCCGCAGCATCGCGATGATCGTGCCATCCATCTGGTGGGACCCGTATCCGACGGTCGTGTATGAGGCGTTCGATCACGCGTGCCCCGTTCTCGCCGCACGCTCGGGCGGGTTGCCGGAAAGCGTTGCACACGAGCAAAGCGGTCTCCTCCATGAACCAGGCGATGCCGAAGCTCTGGCCGATGATGTGCTCCGTCTTCATCACGATTCGCCCGCCGCGTCCGCGATGGGATCCACAGGGCGGAGATGGCTGCTTGCAAATTCTGGCGTGGCTTGTTGGTGGGGGCGATTCGCGGAAATCGCAGTCGAAATCCAGGGGAGGCACGCTGTAGTTCAAGCGAGCGTTTGATCATTGACCGCCCGGGCTTTCGTCCCATCTTCACGGCCCTTTTTCCCGCACCGCCAGCCTTTCAAATCCGTGACCCACACCCGCCGCACTGACGATCTCCGCATCGACGACATCTTCCCGCTTATCCAGCCTGCAATCCTAATGCGCGAGTGGCCGCTGGCGGACAAGGAGGCGGCTTTTGTCGAAGATGCGCGCCGGCGCAATGAGAAGATCATGAAGGGCGCGGACGACCGGCTGCTCATCGTCGTCGGCCCCTGCTCGATTCACGACGAGTCGCAAGCGCTCGAATACGGGAGGCATCTGATCGAGGCGCGCAAGAAGCACGCCGCCGATCTTGAAATCGTCATGCGCGTCTATTTTGAAAAGCCGCGCACCACCGTCGGGTGGAAGGGCTTCATCAATGACCCGAAGCTCGACGAGAGCTACGACATCAACAACGGCCTGCGCGGCGCGCGTCGGCTGCTCATCGAGCTGGCTCGCATGGGCGTGCCGGCGGGCACCGAGTTTCTCGATGTCATCACGCCGCAATACATCGCCGATGCAGTCGTATGGGGCGCGATTGGCGCGCGCACCACGGAGAGTCAGGTGCACCGGCAGCTCGCTTCCGGCCTTTCGATGCCCGTTGGCTTCAAGAACGGCACGGACGGCAACATCCAAATCGCGCTCGATGCCATCGAAGCCTCCAGCCAGCCGCATCATTTTCTCTCCGTCACGAAGGACGGCGTCGCCGCCATCGTGCGCACGAAGGGGAACGACTCCTGCCACGTCATCCTCCGCGGCGGCAAAGTGGGGCCGAACTTCGATGCCGAGTCAATCAAGAGCGTCGTGGACCAGCTCATCGCTCGGAATCTGCCGCCTTACACGATGGTCGATTGCAGCCACGGCAACAGCCTCAAGGACTACCGCAAGCAGCCAGTCGTCGCCGACTCCCTCGCGCAGCAAATTTCATCCGGCAGCCGAAGCATCGCCGGCGTGATGATCGAGAGCCATCTGGTCGAAGGCAAACAAAACGCCAAACCCGGCCAGCCCCTCGCCTACGGCCAGAGCATCACCGACGCTTGCATCTCATGGGAGACTACGGAAGGCGTCCTCGATCAACTCGCCGCCGCCGTCCGTGCGCGCCGCAATGCATAGACAGGATTGCAGGATTTTCAGGATTCACAGGAAAGCATCTGAGCAATTCTAATCTCCCTCCTGTTAATCCTGCCAATCCTGTAATCCTGTCAAAGAAGCCCGTCTTGAAACTCACCCGCAAACACATCGCCCGCTTCGCCCGGAGCCGCATTCTCGTCGTGGGTGACGTGATGCTCGATCACTTCATCTGGGGAAATGTGCGCCGCATCTCTCCGGAGGCGCCGGTACCGGTGGTGGAGGTGGTGAAGGAGACATCGTTCCCCGGCGGTGCGGCAAACGTGGCGCGCAATCTCGCCACGTTCACGAAGCACTCGCTGCTCATGGGCCGCGTGGGCAGGGACAGCGAGGCGCGGCGCTTGCGCGAGTTGCTTGGCGAAGAAGGCGTGAACACAAAACCGCTCATCGAAAGCAGCGCGCTGCCTACTATTTCCAAGTCCCGCATCATCGCCCGGCAGCAGCAAGTTGTGCGCGTGGATCGCGAGCACATCGAGAAGCTCACCACCGCCGAACTCGCTGTCGCAAAAAAGCGCCTGCACGCGCTGCTGCCGGAGATCGACGCCATCATCATCGAGGACTACGGCAAGGGATTCGTCACGCAGCCGCTCGTCGAAATGATCGTGAGCGAGGCCTCGGTGGCGAAGAAACTTGTTACCGTCGATCCCTCGCCGCGCAATCCGTTGCAATGGCGCGGTGCCACGCTGGTAAAGCCGAACCGCATCGAAGCCTTCGCGGCAGCAGGCATCGAAGATCACCACCGGCCCATCCCGCCGGAGGAAGACGCTGAACTCGTCGCCGTCGGCGAAAAGCTGCTCGCGCACTGGCAGGTGCCGAACGTCCTCATCACGCTCGGCGAGCAGGGCATGATCCTTTTTCAAAAGGGCCGCAAGCCCCATCACATCCCCACTCGCGCGCGCGAGGTCTATGACGTGTCCGGCGCAGGCGATACCGCCATCGCGCTGCTCACCCTCGCACTCGCGGCGGGCCTCAGTCCCGTCGAAGCCGCCGATGTGGCAAATCACGCCAGCGGCATCGTCGTCGGCAAACTCGGCACCGCGAGCCTCACACCGGACGAACTCCTCGCTGCGTTTGAATAAAGTGGTGCAAGCCGCCGGCTTGCACGCAACTGTCCCGGCAACCCAGCGGGTTGCCCCACCATGACACCTTCCGACATCTTCCTCTCCCACCTCGACGCTCATCTCGCCGCTGCCACGAAACTGCGCGAAAGCGGACCGGTTGTCTCGCAAATGGCCGACGTGTGGCTCACTGCTTTGCGCGCCGGAAAAAAAATCCTCTTCTTTGGCAATGGCGGCAGCGCGGCCGATGCGCAGCATCTCGCCGCGGAGCTGGTGGTGCGTTATCGCGAGAATCGCAGAGCGCTTCCAGGAATCGCGCTCACCACCGACACCTCGATCCTCACCGCGCACAGCAACGACTACGGTTTTGACTCCGTCTTCGCGCGCCAGATCGAGGCACTCGCGAACGAAGGCGATGTCGCCGTCGGCATCTCCACCTCCGGCAACAGCCCGAACGTCCTCGCCGGCCTCAAAGCCGCCAACGAGCGCGGCTGCGTGACCATCTCCTTCACCGCCGCTGGTGGTGGCGAGTGCGCGAAGATCGCAAAAATTGCCTTTCGTGCCCCGTCCGACATCACGGCTCACGCGCAGGAGTGCCATTTGCTGGTCGGGCATGTGCTGTGTGAAGTCGTGGAGCAGGCCCTTCTGTCGGAGTAGCGTCGCCTTCCTTCCCCTCGCTCCCTTTCGTCCCTTGAGTCCCTTCCGTCCCTTCTCTTCAAGCGACGGAAGAAACCGGAGGGACTGAAACGACAAACCGGTCCGCCGACTGCGGACGGATCTGCTACATGAACTCATCTCCCCGCGTCCTCGGCCGCCTCTTCGGCGTGTTTTCGATCTCGGTCACGCTTCGCTTTGTCAGGCTTGCGCTGAACGTGCTCATCATCGGCATGTTGGGCCGGTTCCTTGGCGAGCATGAGATGGGGCAGCTTCTCACCGCGCAAGCCGCGATCGCCGTGCTGCTTTGTTTTGCCGAACTCGGCTTCGCGCGCATCACGGTGCGCGAACTCGTGCGTGATCCTGAGGACGAGGCACGCACGCTCGGCGCAACTTTCTACACGCGGCTGATGGCCGGCACGGTGATGCTCGCGGGCCTCGGCCTTGCGACGCTGGGAATGCCGCAGACGGAGCGGCTTCTTTTGCTCGCCTACGGCTTGCTGCTTCCGACGCATGGATTCGCCGAACTCGGATCATGGATCGAGGGACGCGGGCAGCTCGCGCGCGGCGCATGGGTGCAGCTCTGGGCCTTCATCGCCGGAGCATCCATGACCATCCTCGGCATCGCGATCAAGGCACCGATCATTTTCTTCCCCATGGCCTATGTGTTCGAGTGCTGGATCACCTCGTTCTTCCTCATGGGGGTCTTCCACGGACTCGGCGGCCACATGTCCGACTGGCGCTGGACCAGCCGCCGTGCGCTTGAGCTGCTGCGCGAGTCGTGGCCGGAAATGACCGCGCAGCTCGCGCTCGTCCTTCTATATCGCATCGACACCATCATGGTGAAGGCTATGAACGGCGCCGAGGCCGCCGGCATTTACGGTGCGGCCGTGCGCGTGTCCGAGGTGCTCTATTTCCTTCCCGTCGCGCTCGCCGGAGTGGCGCTCCCACAACTCGTCGAACTGAAAAAGCGTGACCGCCGCCAGTATGAAAAGCGCTTCGCCGACTACTTTGCCGTGTCTCTGTTGCTCGCGATCGCTGGTGCGGGCTGCTTGTACTTCGCCGCGCAACCGATCATCACCGCGCTGTGGAAGGGGCGCTTTGCCGGCAGTGCGTCCATACTTACGATTCATGCGTGGGCCTTCATACCCTATTGCCTCGGCGTGGCGCGCACGCAGTATCTCACCGCCGAATCCAAGCTGTGGGCCAATCTGCCGAGCGTTCTGCTCGCCCTTGTGGTGAACGTCGTGCTGAACTGGCTGTGGATTCCCAGGTGGTCCGGTGAAGGCGCGGCGTGGGCCACGCTCATCGCCTACACCGTCGCGTGGGTCGTCACGTCATTCCTGCTGCCCAGCGTGCGGCCCGTGGCGATGCTGAAACTGCGCAGCTTCGCGCAGATGCCGGCGCTGATGATCGAATTCGCGAAGCGCGCCCTTGAGCGTCTCGACTCGCGCCGCGGAAAACCGCAAACGCATTCTCCTTCATGACCTCCACACGTCTTCCAGGCGCATTCACCATCGCGGCAGGCGGGCTGTTCTGCCTCTTCGCCATCGTGTCGATCATGCTGGGCGAGGGCAACACGCTGGCGAACGTCTTCCTCTACCTCATCATCGGCACATGCGGCCTCGCCATCATCGAGCCGCGCACATCCTTCTTCATCTTCCTCGTCACCTGCGGCTACGTCGATCTCTTCAAGCGCCTGATGGTCGTCTCCGGCCGTGTGTCCATGGATGATTTGTTTTACGTGCTGGGTCTGGCCCCCGCGCTCTTCTCGTGCATCATCGTGTCGGTGGTCGTGCGCGGAGTCATCGGCGGGCTGCCGATGGGCAGGCAGCACATGCGGCTCTTCGTGATCGGGTGCGCCGTGGTTTTCCTCAATGCCTTTCTGTCGTATCTCGACGTCGATCACAGCATCGGCAAGGTGATGCAGGGAACCGCGAACGGCGGCCTTTACGGGATGCTCATCTTTGTCGTGCCCATGCTCTTTCACGAAGAGGACGATGTGCTGCATCTCTTCAAGTTTCTGCTGTGGACTTACTTCCCGGTGGGCTTCTACGGGATCGTCCAGAAGGTGTGGGGCTTTCAGGACTTCGAGCTGGCCTACTTGATGACTGGCCTCAGCATCGAGATCAAACAGCTCTTCACCGATCGCGTGCGCGCGTTCTCGACATTGAACTCGCCCACCGCGCTCGGGGCGATCAGCGCTGCCTTCGTGGCCCTGCCAGTTTATCTTGCCAGCGTAAAGACGGCAAATCGTCACCGCCGCGTGCTGCCGATGGCACTCGCAGTGGTGTTCTCGCTTGTCCATCTCGGATCGCTCGCCGCTTCCACCAGCCGCACCGGCTTCATCATGGTGGCGGTGATGGTCGCCGGTATCATCGCCTTCCGGACGCGCACGGGCACCATCGCATTCTACTCCGTCGGCGGCGCGGCCTTCGCCACGCTGCTCGTGGGCGCGCGTTACATGCTGGATCGGATCGAGGGGGTTACGGACCGACTGCTGATGAAATTCGGCGGATCGGTGAGCGACGATACGATCAACATCAACACGTTCAGCGATCGCCTGCATGGTTTCGCCGATGTGCTCACGAATCCCGAGGCATACACATGGTTCGGATATGGTGCGGGACGCGGAGTTGATCCTCGCGATCCACTGTACAATCACGACCTGCTCAGCAACACGTTGGTGCGCTACGGTGCCGTCCCGCTCACCGTGCTCGTCGTCTCGGCGATCGTGTTTCTGACCTGGACCCACGCCCATTTGCTCGGCATCAGGGACAAACGCAGACGAAACATCTGCGCGGCCATGTTGGCGCTTGCGATGTCTCTTTTTGCCATCTCGATCACCAGTGGCAATGTCCTGTCGATCTTCCCGGTGAACACGTTTTTCTGGCTCGCTGTCACCGCCACGATCGTCGTGGTGTCGGCCGATGCACGGGCGCAGGTGTCCGTCCGGCAAACGGCACCACTGCGGGCCGGCGAACCGCATCCCGGGTCCGAAAGTAGCTATGTCACCACCGTGCATCCGATGCACCTGTCATGATCCTGCGCCCGCTGCTTCGACGATTCTGCTACACGCAAAACACGATCCGCTACCGGGTCGAGTGGCGGTGCCTGCGCGAGGCGTGGCGTCGCATCGGCAGGGCGGACCATCTCTTTGACGGCGGCGCGGGATCGGGAGAGTTCGCACGCAAGACGCTCGACGAAGGCCTGTGCGAGCGCGTCACCGCCATCGAGTACGACGCCAGCAATCTCTCGCTCCTCCAGCGCAATCTCGGCCGCGAATCCGCCGCCACCACCCGGCACGGTTCCATTCTCGACATCCCGTTTGCCGACGCGAGTTTCGATGTGGTCCAGTGCACCCAGGTCATCGAGCACATCGTCGAGCATGAAAAGGCCGCCGCCGAGTTGTCGCGCGTGTTGAAGCCCGGCGGCCATGCCATCATCACCGTGCCGCACCCGCCCGAGCCATTCCCGAACGAAGGCCATGTGCGCGAGGGCTACACCGAGGATGATTTGAAGGCGCTCTTCGCTCCGTGCGGCCTCACGCCGCTGCACACCGACTGGTTCCTCACGCGCGAGACGCTTGGGTGGATGATGCTCGCCTCGCGGCTCCCGCTCGGCGGCGTGTATCTGCCGCTCGCGCTCATCGATGCCGAGGCCGGACTCTCCATCGACGAACGCCGAAGCCGGCAGCCATTCGGAATTCTCGTGTTGTTTCAAAAACGGCCATGAAGCTTCTCATCATCGACCCCGACATCTCGCTGGTCAGCCCCTCAATGAAGGGCGTGATCCGTTCCTTTCCCGAGATCCGTCAGGCTGGTTTTGAAATTGAGGTGTGGTGCTGGCGCTGCGACGACGGCGTCGATCCCCACCACGTCGTGCGGCTGCCGGTCCTCGGCGCGCGTCTTCTCGGGCCGCTGCAGGCCATCGTATTCTCGATCCTGGTCACGCTGCGAGCCTTCTGGGTGTTCCAGATTCTCGGACGCCCGCAGCCCGACGTTACTTTTTCCCTCGTTCCCTATCTCTCCCGGTGCGATGTCGCCCACGCGCAGTTTTCACCGTGGGATTGGGAGAACCGCATGAGCGCCATGGGCAGCCGCACTCCAAAAGAATGGCTCGAGCGTGCCGCCAACCTCATCATCCGCTGCTGGACGAACTGGTTCGTTTGCACCACCCGCGCCAGGAGCATCATCGTGCCTTCGGATGCCGTCGCGGAAGATTTCCGTCGCGCCACCGATCGGGCGTCCATCGAAGTCCTGCCGAACTCGTACGACCCCGCGCGATTCAATCTCGAGACACGCGAGCGCTGGCGCGCCCCGCAACGTCGCGCACTCGGATATGGCGACGATGATCGCGTCTTCATCTTCGTCAGCACGGGTCACTACCGGAGGAAAGGATTCTTCCTTGCCGTGAAGGCGATCGAAAAACTCCGCCTCAATCATCCGCATGCGCGCCTGCTCGTGGTCGGCGGAGTGCCCCGGACGCTCGACCGGCTGAAGCAGCGCCTCGGCGTCGATCATCCGGGCTGGGAAGAGTGGCTGCACTTCACAGGCAGCACGAATACGCCGGAGCAATTCATGGCTGCAGCCGATGCCTTTCTCTTTCCGTCCTGGTCGGAAGCTCTCGCGCTCGTCGAGATCGAAGCCGCCGCCTGCGGCCTGCCCCTCTTCCTCACCCACCACCACGGCTCCGAGATGGTGCTGGAGAACGGCGTGAACGGCAGCCTCATCGACTTCGACCCCGATCACATGGCGAAGACGCTCGACCGCTTCCTCACCGGCGAGTGGAAGCCTCAGCAAGCTACTTTGAAGCGTGCGCTAGATCGCGACACCTACGCCGCCGCGCTCGTGAATGTCCTCCGCTCGGCAGCCTCGCGAACACGCATGAGCGCACAGCCCCCCTCAGCCAGCCATTCCGTTGGAATCCCGCTTGGAGTCCCGCCTTTAGGCGGTCACGCCACGAAGTCGCCCGACGCGCCGTCGCTGAAACGCATTCATTCATGACTCTGCACGCCGAAACTGCGACGCACACGAAGAGCGGCCGAACCGCCTCAAGGCGGGACTCCAACAAATCCAATCCACCATGAGCACCATCACCAAACCCGCCTACTACGAGAGCTACTGGGTCAAGACCGACGGCTGGGCGCCCGACGAAGGCGTCAACAACCCCGAGGAGAAGCAACTCTTCGACCGCCATCTCAAATCCGACATGACGCTTATCGACTACGGCTGCGGCAATGGCGAGCGCTACGGCCGCGACATGCTCGCGCGTGGCATCGACTATCGCGGCTTCGACATTTCAGAGACTGCCCTCGCCAACGCCGCGAGCCTCGGCCTCAAGGTCGATCTCATCGGCGCCGACAGCAGCATTTCGTTTTCCGACGCGAGCGCCGACGCGGCCATCTGCTTCGAGGTGCTGGAGCATCTCCTGGAGCCTGATCGCGCGCTGGCCGCGATCCATCGCGCGCTGAAGCCCGGCGGCATCGCCATCATCAGCGTGCCGAATGCCGCCTTCATCACGCAACGAATCGAATTCCTCCTAACCGGATTCTGGAATCCCGGGGGGAGCCCGCTTACGGCCCGCAAGACGCCGTGGCGCGACGCCCACATACGTTTCTACAATCCCGCGCTGCTTCGCCGGATGCTGGAGTCTTGCGGATTCGAGTTCTCGTATTTGTTCACGCAACCATTCAACTTTTCGGTGCTGCCGTGGTGCTACAAGCAAACGAAGCTGCGTCCGCTGTTGAACGCTCTCTCGATTCCCTTTGCGTGGCTCGCACGCGCAATGCCGAGCATGTTCGCGCCGCGCCTTTTCGCCGTGGTGAAGAAAAGCAGTCCAGTCACTCCGTGACTGGATCCAAAGTCACCAGTCACGGAGTGACTGGGCTACCATGACCCGCATCGCCCTCGTCACCCGTGCGCGCGCGCCCTATCACAAGGCGTTGCAGGAGGCTTTTGCGGAGTCGCTTGGCAGCGGCGGCAGCTTGCGTTTGTTTTATCCACGAAACTCGTTCTGCCCGTTCGACGAAAACGAGACGCTGCCCGTCGGGCCGAACATCTCCACGGCGTGGATCGACTCAACCAAACTCGAAGGCGGCGTGATGACGATGCTTGCGCGCTACCGCACGGAGGCCATCGGCACGCAGCTTCCTTCACGCGCGTTGTGGAATGCGCTGCGCGACTACCGGCCCGATTTCGTGTGGGTTCACGAATACAGTCCCTACACGCTCACGGGCATCCTGTTTGCGAAGGCCAATCGCCGTCCCGTCGTAGTGTCGAGCGATGTCGGCATCGCGAATCGCGACAGCTTTCCGTGGATCGTGCGCCTTTGGCACCGGCTGTGGAGCCATCTCGCCGACGGCGTCATCGCCTGCACGCCGGCCGCGCGGCAGCCGCTGTGCGCGACGCCGACGCCGTTCGTCGAAGCGTATCACGCAGCCGACAGCCGTGTCTTCGTGCCGGCGGCGAATGGTGAATCCCGCGAAGGCATCACGAACTTCGTTTTTGTCGGACGAATGATCCCGGTAAAAGGCATCGACCTGCTGCTCGCTGCGGCTGCGCGTCTGAAAACCAGCGGTCGCGCCGACTGGAATCTCAAGCTCGTCGGCCCCGATGCCGACGGCTATGGCGCGGGGCTGATCGAGAATTTCGGTTTGCAAAAAGAGGTGCGGATCACCGGCTTCAAAGACGGCGAGGCCCTGCGGCATGAATTCGGCGGCGGTGATGCATTCGTCATCGCCACGCGGCAGGACACGTATGCAGCCGTCGTGCATGAAGCCGCGTGCCTCGGGCTGCCGCTCATCGTCAGCCAGCACGCCGGTGCGGCCGATGCGCTCGTGCGCGAGGGCGTGAACGGGTTCAAGATCGATCCCGCTGACGCCGTGTCCTTCGCGGCACGCATGGCGGTGATGTGCGACAAACAAGCCCGCGCGCCGATGTCGCGCGAATCGCGGCGAACCGGCGAAGAATTCTCTGCGCATCGTCGCGGTCCGGCGGTGTGGGAGTGGATGCGGATGAATTTTGCTGTGTGAAATCGCGGCGCGCCGGCCATTTGCACGACCGGCGACGTTGCTCTAGAATCCGCTCGTGCACGCAAACCTCCAGGCCCTCACGAAATCGCCGCGGCTCAATCTGCTGCTGAGCGAGTTGCTGGATTTTTCCGAGGAAGAGGAAGACCGCCGCAAGGTCTTCTACGACGAGATCGAAGATGGAGTGAAAACAGAGTTCATCAACGGGGAGGTCATCGTGCATTCACCAGACAAGGCCAAACACATTGAAGTTCGCGAACGCATGACCCGCCTGTTAGGCACTCATGTCGCCGTTCATGAACTCGGCTGGCTCGGCGGCGAGAAGGCGCTCACGGTCTTCACCCGCAACGACTACATGCCCGACATCGTCTTCTTCGGCAATGCGAAGGCGGCGAAGATTCAGGATGACACGATGAAGTTTCCCGTGCCCGATTTCGTGGTGGAGATTCTCTCGCCCAGCACACGGAAGCGCGATCGCGGCGTGAAGTTCGACGACTACGCGGGCCACGGCGTGCGGGAGTACTGGATCGTCGATCCGGTGGCGGAAGTCATCGAGGTGTGGCTGCTCGGCGGCGAAGGCGAATACGTACCGGCGGCCAGGCACACGCGCGGGACGGTGCGCGCGCAGGTGATCAAAGGCTTTTCCATGACGGTTCGCGCTGCGTTTGACGACAGGGAAAATTTGAAGGCGCTCAGCGCGCTGCTCTCGAAGTGACGCTTGCGCGCTGGGTGAGTGATGTAGCGCGAAGTGCCTTGGACTGCGGCAACCCTGTTGCCGCTTTCCCCAGCCAGCCCTGCTGGCGTCGATAATCTGAACGATCCGTAATCATCTGTGTGCCGGCAGCAGATTCGCGCTTTCCGGCCAGCGACGGCAGCAGGGCTGCCGCAGTCCAAGGCGCTGCGCTCATGATCAAAGGAGATCCAACTGAACGAATGAAGCTCGCACTCTCGGCGATCATGCTGTGTGCTGCCGCGCTGTTGCTCATCGTCTTCCTGCCATACGCAGCCGGTTACGGTCATCACCGGGTGACGCTGCTGCAGACGCTGATGAAGCACTGGTCAGATCCGACATGGCAGCATGGTGCTCTAGCGTTTCCGATCGCGGCGTATCTCGTCTGGAGCCGACGGGAGTCGCTCGCCAAGATGGTGCCGCAGCCGTCGGCCGCTGGACTCCCTCTCATGGTCGTCTCCATGCTGCTCTACTACGCGGGCTACAAGGCGCACCTGATCTACTTCGGCTTCGGTGCCGTGCAGGTTTTCGCCGCAGGCGCGTGCGTGTGGCTCTTCGGCTGGGAGCGGGCGAGGGCGTGCGTGTTTCCGTGGATGATGCTGACCTTCGCGTGGCCGCTGTTGTTTCTCGAAGAGTCGCTCGCGTTTCATCTGCGCCTTCTGATGGTTTCGTGTGCTGGGTGGGTGCTCGATGTGATCGGGGTGAATGTCATTCGCGAAGGCACGGCGCTTGTCTCGGCACCGAATCACGCGGCGGGGATCGATGCGGGTGCGCTCTTCAAGCTCAACATCGATGCGCCATGCAGCGGCCTGCGCTCGCTCTTCGCCCTGATGATGGTGAGCGCGCTCTTTGCATACCACCGGCAGCGCCTCCCGTGGAAGCGGTGGACGCTTTTCCTTTGCAGTCTTCCGCTCGCCGTGATCGCCAATATGGCGCGCATTTTCGTGCTCATCGCTGCCTCGGCCATGTTTGGTCAGGCGTTCGCCGTCGGTGACGAGGAGAAGGAGGTGTCCACCTTTCACTTCCTCTCCGGCATTGTGGTGTTCATCGTGGCGCTGGGTGGTTTGGAGCTGATCTCGAGCGTGCTGAATCGTCTCCACCGACAGCGGCAGCCTATGAGGAACGGCGGCGCGCAAGCGACCGATTCCGTCTTGATGCCGCGGGTGCGTCGCGCGGAAGGGTAGGGCGGACTGTCCTCAGTCCGCCGCGTTGGAGCGCGACATGAACGAGGCACTAAAGATGAATTCGGAGCCACAGGGACTTCGGCGGCGCTTGCGGGAGCAAGCGCCCCACCTCTGCGATGCGCACGCCTCACCGACATGATCCTCCGCTCGTTCGTCGTTCTCGTTTTCGCTGCGGGTGTCGCGGCGGCGTGCTGGCTTTCGCCGGAGCCGCGCGCTGGCGACGATTGCGGCGTGGTGATGTCACTGCCGGAGCGCGCCGGTGCGTTTGTCGGACGGCCCGGCGAGGTGTCGCAAAAAGAAAAGGACACGCTGCCTGCTGACACCGAGATCGTACGCATGGTTTATCAGACGGCCGCGAAAGATTTGGTCACGGCGTCGATCATCCTCGCAGGCGCGGAACGGCGCAGCATCCACCGCCCCGAGGTGTGTCTCAGCGGCCAGGGGTGGACCCTGCTCGATGCAAAGACGCTTCCGGTCGAGATCAAGCGTGGTGAATCAATGGAGGTGCGCGACTTGCTGATCGAGAAGCCCGTCACCCTCCCGGACGGCGGACAACGCCGGATTCAAGCACACTACGTTTACTGGTTCGTGGGAAGTGACGTGACGACACCGAGCAACTGGACGCGCATGTGGCTGAGCACGCGCGACAGCATCATGCGCAATGTGAATCACCGCTGGGCATATCCGGCTGTGATGGCGGTCGTGACGGATGGCTTTAAACCGGGCGAGACGAAGGAGCGTGCGCGGACGGCTGACGAAACACTCCGGCTCATCACCGCGCTCGTCGGCGAACTGGCACCGACGTTTCAGCGGTCGCTGATGAACCACCCCGTCGCGCAAACGACACCATGATGCTGCCGCGCATTGAGATTCTCGGATCGCCTGTTCATGCGATCAACATGGATCAAGCCGTCGCCGCGGTCTGTGATGCACTTGCCACGAAGCGAAAGGGCTATGTCTGCTGTGGCGGCGTGCAGTTGTTGTCAGAGGCCTGCGAGCACGCGGACTATCGCGAAGTGCTCGAGCGTGCCTTTTTGGTGACACCCGATGGCATGCCGCTCGTGTGGCTCGGCAGGCTGCAAGGGCAGAGCCGCATGAGCCGCGTCTATGGACCCGACCTGATGCTGCGCGTCTGCGAGGAGTCCGTGTCCCGTGGGATCACCCACTTCCTCTATGGCGGCAATCCAGATGTGGCAGAGGAACTGAAGAAGGTGCTGGAGAAGAGATTTCCAGGCATCCGCATCGTCGGCACACATTGTCCGCCGTTTCGTCCGCTCAATGAGGAAGAGGAAGCGGCGCTGGCGCATCAAGTGGCCGAAGCAAAGCCCGACATCATCTGGGTCGGCCTCGGCTCGCCGAAGCAGGACCGCTTCATGCGCGACTATCTGCCGAAGCTCGATACCACGCTGATGTTCGGAGTCGGCGCGGCATTCGATTTTCACACGGGCCGCGTGCGGCAGGCACCGGCGTGGATACAGCGCATCGGCATGGAATGGTTCTTCCGCGTCTGTTGTGAGCCGCGCCGGCTGGCGGGGCGGTACTTCAGGAACAATCCGTTGTTTGTTTGGCGGCTGGTGAAGCAGGGTTTCAAAAATCAGAGCCTCAGAGGTCAGAGGTCAGAGCCGCAGGGAACTGCAAACGGCGGCGGCGATTCGGTATCTGCCGCCAGATTGAATTCCAAGTCCGAACGTGCCCGGCGACCTCTGACATCTGACCTGTGATCTCTGACCTCTGATCTCTGACCTCTGATCTCTGACCTCTGAGGCTCTGACCTCTGAGGCTCTGACCTCTGACCTCTGAGGTTCTGACCTCTCTCATGCATCTCCTCGTCTTTTGCCTTTTCCTCCTTTCGCTGCTCGTGACCGGCGTGCTCGGCACGGAGACGCGGTTGTTGTTCTTCTGGCCAGGATGTTTGCTGCTCGGGCTGGCGGGTTTGCTCGCTGGCTTGCGGTGGCGATTGAAGGTGAGCTTTCCGCCGAGCGACTGGTGCGTGGCGTCCGTGATGGCGCTCGCGCTCTATCTGGCCGGGCGTGCGTGGGTTACGCCGGTGGCGAGTCTGGCGCGGGAGGATTTGTTTGTGATCCTCGGCTGCTTCGTGGCCTATGTGCTGATGGTGACGGTGGTGAATCATCCGCGGCGGCGGATCGCGGTGTTCAGCACGCTGCTGCTGGTGGGCGTCGGCGATCTCGTCGTCGGCTTCATCCATTTCTCGGGCAACTGGAGCTTCCATGTGGTGCCGCACTTTTTCCGCTCGTTCGCAGAAGGGCGCATCGGCGGCTTTTTCAACAACCCGAACCACCTCGCCGCCTTCTTTTCGTACGTGCTGTTTCTGTCCGCAGGCATCGTGTGCTTTGGCCGGGGCAACGCGACGTGGAAACTGCTGCTCGGCTTTTTCGTCGTTGCGTTTGCGATCGGCATGTCGCTCACGATCAGCCGCGGCGGACTGATCGGACTGGCGGCTGGCGGCGCGGTGTTTGCGGCGCTCAGCTTGTGGATCGTGTGGCGCACGCAGCGGCACATGTTTTTGCGCATCGTGACCGGCATCACGGTGCTGGTGGTGCTCGGCGGAAGCGTACTCTACAAGGTCAACGAAGAATACCTGCGCCGCCGCATCATGCAGCAGGAGACGACGACGGATGTGCGCGGCCATGTGTGGTCGGCGGCGCTCGCGCAGCACGACGCATCTGCGCGTCCGCTGATCGGTGATGGTGCACGGTCGTTTTATGACGGGTGCTTCAAGTTCCGCTCAACAAAGATGCCGGGCTGGGGTGCGGATGCGCTCTTCGCGCACAACGAGTATCTGCAGATGCTGGTCGATTACGGATGGATCGGGCTCGCGCTGACGCTTCTTGTCGTCGTGACGCACGCCGCCAATGGCATCCGTTTTCTGCACTGGTTCGCACACTGGAAGTTCCCGATGGTGGGCCTGATGCCGAGCAATGGCGTGGCATTCACGCTGGGCAGCCTTGCGGCGCTCGCGGCGACGATGGTGCACGCGGTCTTTGAGTTTCACTGGCATGTGGCGGCGACGGCGATCACGGGCGCGGTGCTGCTCGGCATCCTGGCGAATCCCGGATTCCAAGGACCTGAGCACAAGCCGCGGCGGGTGCCGGGCGTGCGCGTGGGCGCGAAGCTGGCGATGATCGCAGCGTCGCTGGCGATGATCGGCGCGGCCGTCACGCTCGGTCGCGCGGATTACTTTGCCGCGGAGGCCGAGATCGCGGCGAAGGACGGCGACGCCTTCGAGCAGATTCGCGATCTGACGCGCGCGATCGAGATCGATGCGACGAAAGGGGAGACCTTTTACCGGCGCGGCCTTGCATGGATGGATCAGGTGGGGGCGGACAAGTCAGCGGTGGCGAACCGCCGCGCGCTGGAGAAGGCGCGCGCTGATCTTGAGGCCGCGGTGAAGCTGAATCCAAATGCGTTCTTGTATCCCCTGGCTCTGGCGGACGCGCACGACGGACTGGGTGATCACGATGCAGCACGGAAAATGATCGAGGCGGCCATCTCACTCGCACCCATTCACGAGGAGCCGCGGCTTGCGCTGGCGATTCACTACAACCGCCTGCGAGAATGGGATGCGGCGGAGCGCGCGTATCTGTGGGCATCGAAAGCGAGTGCGTCGAACTTGAACGGCACGATGCGCTGGAATGACGGCTACTTTGCCATGCTGAAGCAGGCTGCGAGGCAGGCGGACCGGAAGGCAGAACATATGGCGCGTCCATCAGCGGCGAAAGCGCAGTGAGACACTGACAAATCACGAACCGGCAAAAACGAAGGCGGGTGCGCAGCCCGCCTTTTTCTTTGGCTGCATCAGGCCCGGCGTGCACAGGCCGCCAGGCTTTCCCGCCATCAGCTCTCGCCGTGGGTGAGTTTGTGCCAGAGCCACCGGCGCTCGAGCGCGCCGCGCCCGGCATCCGTGAGCACATGCGGGCCGCGCTTTGCCACGATGTAGTCGAGCAGCGTGGAGACAGGCACAAACCAGCCGTCTTTGCGCGCGAGCCGCTCCATCAACTCCCGGAAGCGCGCGCTGACGACTCCGTCGGCGCGGAAGAATTTGCCGAGGTGCGCATACATGATGCAGGCACCGCCTTCGGCCTCGAGCCGGTCCTGGTTTTCCTCGGAGAGCGTTTCGAGAAAGGAGGAGAGGACGCCGCCTTCCGAGGATGCGTACCACTGGTTCACCCAGGGACGCAGCGGATCGTGATACGGCATCCAGGGGCAGGCACGGAGCGTGTTGATGTCAGGGAAGACGAAGTTCCGCGCGTAGGTGATGCGCTCCTTGCAGAGGTCGCCCCAGAAGTACTCGTCGCCTTCGACATGCCCCTTGAAGCCGCTCTTGCGGCCGAGGGTGGCGAGTTGATACACCAGGCGGTTGAACCCGGTGACACGATCCGCCCCCCAGTACAAGTTTTCGCGGCAGCCGGTGTGGTTTGCCATGGAGCGCGGCGGGTGTCCGAATATCTCTTCAAAGCGACGCAAACCGGTCAGTGTGCGCTCGCGCTTCGAATGATGACAGCAGACATTGTGGAAGCCGATCTCGAAGCCTTCCGACTGAAGCTGCAGTGCCCACGCGCGGTAGCCGGCCTCGGCACAGCTCGCGCCACCGACCACGACGGGGGGCTCGGTGGCTTCGAGCGCCCAGACGGACTTCGTGGTGCGGAATCCGAGATCCCTGAGCAGCGCATAGACGGGCGCTGAGTTTGCCACCGTCGAGGCGTCGGTGTCATCGAAGATGGTGAAGGCGAATCTCTTGCCGTCGGGCCAGGGGATGGGTGCGGGCATGTTGGAGGGCATCCTGTGGTGAGTGGTGGATGGAGAGCGGGAGCGGAAAAATGTTGGGGCGAATGGCTGGCGTCAGGGCTCGGTGGCGGAGGGTTGCGGGGAGCGCCAGATCCAGGCCCAGCCGCGGAGCACCCATTGGCGTTCTTCTTTGCCGAGGATCCCGGCGAGGAGGGCGAGGAGATAACAGACCGACACCATGGCGATGCCGGTGGCGATGCGCCAGTAGTCCGCGATGACGAGCCACCGACGCACGAGCACCAGGGGCACGACGAGCACGAGCACGCCTCGGAGCAGCGGCTGCCAAAGCCCGCTCCACAGCACGGCGCGCCAGGTGAGGCCGGCCTGCGTCACGACAAGCCACGGCATGGCCGCGACGTAGACGAGCGCCATCTCGATGGCCGTGCCGAAGGCCGCGCCGACGATGCCGTAGCTGCGCGCCAGGGCGATGCTCAGCGCCAGATTGAGCAGCAGCCCGCCCAGGTACGTCCACGCGAGCTGCCGGTGGCGGCCGAGGCTCACGAGCAGATGCATGGAGGGAATCTGTGCTGCGTAGAGCATGTGGGGCAGAATGAGGCACATGAGCACGGGCCGGGCGGAGTCCGCCTGATCATACACCCAACGGACGAGGAATGCGGGACCGCAGGCCCAGAGCAGGCCGGCGCCGAGCACGGCCGTGAGCGCCGAGAAGCGCGAAGCGGTGACGAAGCCCTGCTCGAGCTTCGCGCGGTTGCCCGAGCCTTCGAGATGGCTGAAGGCGGATAGAAGCTGCGTGCCGACAAAGGCGTAGGCCACGTCATAAAACATAAGCGCGAGCCGCTGCCCGAGCGCATAGAGGCCGGACGCGGCGCTGTTCAGATACGACGCGAGAATGTACGGGTCCACGCCGCTGCGCAGCCGCTCGCTGGTGATCATCATGTAATTCCAGCGGGAGAAGCCGAAGATCTCGCGGGCCTGGGCACGAGTGGCCCAGCGTGGCCGGATGAGATTGAAGAACGAGCGGTCCCACAGGGCCATGAGCAGCACTTCGCCCACGGCACCGAAGGCGTGGATCCACGCGACGGCTGCCAGCCCCTTGCCATGCGCGAGCGCCCACGCCGCGAGCGGAGTGCAGGCGAGCACGCGCACGATCGCAGCGAGCGCCATCAAGTCGCGCCGCAGGAGACTCTGAAGATGGACGACGACGGGACGCCCTGCCCAGAAGGCGAGGGAACTGACCATGAGCGAGGCCACGACGGAGCGGGCCACCTCCAGTTGATGCTCACCCGAAAGGAAGTGCGGGAGCACCACCCACACCGTGCCGCCGACGAGCAGGGCCACCACCGCCACGCATGCGAAGGCTGCCGCGCCGGTGCTCGCCGCGCGCCGCAGCGCATCCTCATCCTGCCGGCCCATGGCCCGTGCGAGGAACCGGGGCAATGACGAACCGAGACCGAGTTCCAGCAGGATGAACTGGCCGAAGATGCCCGTGAGCAGCACCCACAGGCCGTAGCCGGACTCTCCCAGATGCTTCACCATTTTCGGCGTTATCCACAGAGCGCAGACGAGGCGCACCGCCTGCTCCAACACGTGCATCGCGGAGCCGCGCACGATCTTGGGCAGCAGTGTCATGGTGTCAGCGCATCAACTTTCAAGGCGCTGGAGTTCGCATCATGCGAGGATTTTGCAAGCGGTTCACGGTCAGACGGTGGAGGCGTCACACCATCCGGCATCGACCGAACAAGCTACGAACGGCGTCTCCTGAGCACCTGCGCATCCACAATGTTCAAGCGGCCCGCGCGGCAGAAGGTGTGCGTGGCAATGAGACCCGGCTCCCACTCCGGCAACACCATGGTCACCCGCGTCTCGGCATAGTCGTCCGGCGTGAGCACGTCCACGCGGTTCAGCGAAAAGCCGTAGCCATACCGCTTCGAGCAGTTTTGCGCCGGGCGGTAGAGCCGGCCCTTCCATTCGAACAACGGACCGGCCGGGCGCGCGTTCCGGCAGTCGGAAACGATGGGATTGAGCGGGTGCGGCTTCCACTCCTTCGAAAGCAACGCAGGCGAGCTGAACAAGAAAAGCTCGTCACAGGTGGATGCGCCGGGCTCGAGGGCGATGTTCACGAACATCCACCACAGCCTGCCGTCGTTGTGCAGCGTGGCATCGACCGCGCGGACGTTTTCCATCAGATTCATGCGGTGCTCCCACCGGTCGGGGAAGCGTGTACATTCGTAGAGGCTGATCGTCCTGTTTTCAGCGCTCTCGGGGATCATGAAGATGCGGCCTTCATGCTCGAACACGAAAGGATAGGAGAGGTGGAAGGGCCTCTCGAGCACCGGCACGGGCGGCTCGTGGCGACCGTCGCGGTCCATCGCGATGACGGAGATGTGGCCTCTGCCCGAGGAGTAAGGCAGCTCCTCGATGAAAATGAAGTAGCGTCCGTCACGCTCGATCACATGCGGATCAGCCCAGAAACGATCCGTCGGTGGAACGATGCTCTTGTAGTGATGCAGCGAGGTCGCGAGGTCGCCGGTCAGATGGTAGCGGAGCTGCCACTGGCGGATGCAGCGGCGGTTCTCCACCATGGTGGAGATCTTCTGCATCAACTTTTTCAGCACGAGCCGGCACCACATCCACGCACCCGGCCGGCGATGGAATGGACGCGAGTAAAACAGCGGCGCGGTATTCCGCGCGGCGGCGCGGCGCATGAACTCCGAGCTGCCGAGCCGGCGCAGCTCCTCGAGATTCCGCATCACGAAATGCAGTGCCTTCCAGGAAGCGGCGCTTCGGTTGTCCTCCACAGAAAACGGTTCCGTGCCGGACCACGACCTTGAGAGCACGACGCCGTTGTCCAGCTCTTCGGTGAGGATTTGCAGCAGGGTTCCGGTCTCGGGCCAGTTCTCCATCGTCTCCCAGAAGCCTGGCGGGCCGCCTCGGTTCACGAGATTGTCGCCATGATGGAAGGACCACACGCCGCAGTGCGCCGCCTGCAGGATGCCGCCGCGCAAGATGCGGAAACCGAAGCGCAGCAGCACGTCCACCTCGTGCGAGCGGATGCGAGCCAGGTCATCGTCGGCGAACCGGTCGGACCACTTCGCGCGCGCCGGTTGCACCATGATGACGGGCACGTTCCCGATGAGCGACCCGATGCTGGCCGGCCTTTGCGCATCACGCACCCGCGGACGCCGTGCGATGAGAGTGCGGTAAACCCAGTCGGCCAGCCGCTGGGCGAAGACGGCCGGCAGCCGCGTCCAGTGGCGCGCAAGCTTTGCGCGGAAGGTGTCTTCCCGCGAGGCGGCATCGCTTCCCTCATTCATGATCAAGAGCACGATCTCGGCGTGCTCCCCTGCCTTGATCAATTCCACCAGGCGCGCCACCCAGGCGGGCACATCGGTGGAGTCCAGCATCAGCCCGACGCGAACCTTCGCGGATGACGATGAAACTGTCGGGTCGGCGGACACAGGGCGACTTGAGATCGACAGGTTCAGCGGTGGAGGTCTTTCCGGCCCGTGCGGCGATCCGGACTCGAGCTTGGGAGTGTCATGGGCGGGAACAAGGCCGCAGTAGTACCATCCACCCGCTCTGGCGCAACGAATTCCTTGCCGCACCCGAACGCATCGCGCCCGGGCCGTGGAAAAGAGGGACGAGGGGGATCAAGCCATGCCCGCTCACTTTTCGCAGACCGGTCGCCAGCGGCGCAGACAAGGCAGCATCTTCAAGGCGCACGTCAACGGGCGGCGCGCAATTGCCCGGCCAGCAGCTCACCCACGAGGCGCGAGCCTTCGCGATTCAGATGTGTGTCGTACACGGGGTTGTAAACCAGGACACCCTTCTCCGCCGCGGCGCGGAGCACCTGGCAGGCATCGATGAAATGAATGCCGCGCGCCTTGCAGAGGTCTTTCATGAGCGCCGGCAGCGAGCCGGGCCGCCAGTTCCGGCACTCCGAGGAGGCGTTGTCGGCAAAGCGCACCAAGCCTTGATAGGTGCGGTTGTTGGACGGCAGGTACATGAGCCAGGGTGTGAGCTTCAGATCGCGGGTGGCCGCCGCCCATTCATCCAGCGCACGCTCGAGCGCCTGCCGCTGGCGGGCGCTCATCGTCTCGGGATCGACGGGCATGGGGCTGGGCCGCATGGAGATCGGCGTCTCCTTGCCGCCCGCCGTCAACCAGGCGTCCTGATAGCGCCGCGCGGGAGACACGGCCACGATGCGCTTTGCCACCGTATAGCACGCCTTCAGCAGTGACGACTGCGGTTTCATCTCCCGCGACGGCCGCCAGCCGGTGGCGCGGTTCTTTTCCAAATTCATCATCTCTTCCTCGCCATCGAGCACGTCGTTGCCGTCATAGAATGCCAGCACGGCGTGCTTGCACGAAGGCGAACCGCCGAACTGGCGCAGATAGCGCACATGCGTGAACGGCCCCGTGTTGCACACGCCGAGGTTCCGGATGCGCAGGCCGGACTGCCGCGCCGCGACGGAGGTGAAGATGTCGTCGAGCGGCAGATAGCCCGCCTCGGTGAACGAGTCCCCGGCCACGACGATGTCCCAGTCCGTGAGTGCCGCCGTATTGCGGAATCCATCCGCATCATAGCGCGAGGTGAATGGCTGCTCGTCTTCATAGGCACGGTCCGTGCCGTGGCGGAGCTTCAATGCGGTGGCCAGCGGCCGGCCCGTCCACTCCAGCGCGCCAGGCCGCTTGAAGAAGACTTCGCCAAAGGGCTGCTCGGGAATGCGGAAGCACACAGGGTAGGCCTCGCGCGGGTCTTCGCTGCGGCCGGTCATCGTGTCGAAATCGAAATGTGCCAGCCGGAAGGCCGCCTCGCCGAAACCGAGCAGGCCGCCGAGCACGCAGGCATTCATGACCAGAAGCTGCACCGACCGGAGCAGCCTGCCCTCCCGGAGCAGCGCGCCCAAGAAGGAAAGAAGCCCTCCGGCCACCGGCGCCCCCCAGCACAGCCAGAACAAGAGCGAGCGGTGCGAGGGCCGCAGCACCAGCCACACACCCGGCCCTGCCAGGGCGATGAGCACCCCTGTCACGATCACCAGACCGCGCCGCCCGAACCACGAGAAAGCTCCGCTCCTTCCATTCATATCGCGGCCATCAAAGCACGCCCCCCGCCCAATGACAGCGCAAGTTTCGCCGATGACTGCGCGGGACGCTATGCCGCTTGTCGGGGCCGGGGGTGCGAAGATCATCTGGTACTCCGGCCCGGTATTTGCTTATCCGCAAAAAATGAAAAAACCGTGGAGGCACTTGAAATTCGCCCGCCCAGTCGCAGAGTCGCCACCCCGCCCGGTGCAAAAACGGGGACCAAGACCAGATTCACAATGAGCATTTACGGCAATCGCAGTCGGCACTGGGAGAGCGTGGGGCGCCGCTTCATGACCGATGCCTTGCTCGTGGCGCTGAGCTTTTACGCCTCCTCGGTCATCCGCTTCAGCGAGTGGTGGCCCGAGAAGCTCGGCTTCTATCTGCCACCCATCGTCGTTTGCTCCTTTCTGCTGCCTTGCGTCATCTACATCTTCGGCCTCTATTCCGAGGAGAGCATGCATTTCAGCGGCTTCCGCCGCAGTGTTCTGCTCTCGGCGGCGCTGGGCCTCACGCTGGTCGTCGCGCTGGCATATGGATCCATCGACCTGGACGCACGCATCGGTCGTGGTGTCATGGGGCTGGCGGCCATGTTTTTCTCGCTTTCCGTGTCCATGCACCATGTGGTGCTGCTCAACCGTGCGCGTCGCCGCCCGCTGCGGCTGGCTTGTCTGGTGATCACCGCGGACGACCTTGAAGAAGCGCACCGGCTGGCGTCCATCGACAAGCCGCAGGTGAAGTTCGCCGGCATCGTGACCGGCGCTGATTACGCGCCCGCTGATTCACGCGGTCTGGCGGAACTGGGACGGTTCGACGATTTCGACGCCGGTCGCGCGGGTGACCAGTTCGATGGCATCGTGGTCCGGCAGACGCATGTGCTCCGGGCGGAGATCGCCAGCCCGCTGCGCAGCCTGCGCTACCAGGGGCTGCACATCATGACGCTCATCGACGCATTCGAGGACCTCTTCCAGATGGTGCCCGTGGAGTTGATCGACGGCGGCTGGCTCCTCCAGGCATGCTCGATGCCGCAGATGATCTACATCCGGAAGCTCAAGCGCGCCTTTGACATCGTCGTGTCCCTCGTCCTGCTGCTACTGCTCGGCCCCATATGCCTCGCGGCCATGCTGCTCATCCGGCTCACGTCCCGGGGGCCGGTGCTTTTTCGGCAGACCCGCAGCGGTCGTTTTGGGAAGGTCTTCACCGTTGTGAAATTGCGGACGATGCGCACCGATGCCGAGGCCGACGGTCCGCGCTGGTCCTCGGCGGGAGACGCGCGCGTCACACCGCTGGGCCGGCTGCTGCGCAAGTACCGCATCGACGAGATACCCCAGCTCATCAACATCCTGCGCGGCGAGATGTCCTTCGTGGGGCCGAGGCCGGAGCGTCCGGAATTCGTCTCCGATCTCGAAAAGCAGATACCGCATTACCGCGAGCGCCTTCACCTCCAGCCTGGCCTCACGGGCTGGGCCCAGGTGTGCTACCCCTACGGAGCCACCGTCGAAGATGCCCGCCGGAAGCTCGAGTACGATCTCTACTACCTCAAGCACATGAGCCTCGCGCTCGATGTCTTCACTCTCCTGGACACAGTCCGCATCATCCTGAACGGCGGCGCACGCAGCGCACCACGGGTGCCGGCCTTCGTGAACGGCAATGACAAACACCGGGAGGTCGCCGTGCCGCTGCCCTCCACAGTCTCCGGCTCGTCCCCGTCGTGATGAGCCGCGAGGCATTCCCGCCGCGCCGCGAAGCTTCGCGTTTGCCTGCCTCCGTCGCATGAGATAATCATGCCGCCCCTCGCGCCCACATGGATTATTTCGCGGCCATCCTCTTTCTTTTCCTCTACTTCGTCCGCCTGCACGACTGGGTTCCGTACCTTTCCGGTCTCAACGTGGTGAAGCCGGCGATGATTCTCGGCGGGTTCGGCCTCCTGACCCGCCAGCGGCGCACGCCAGGCTGGAAGTTCATGGGCACCCCGCACGAGTGGGTGCTCGTGGCCTACCTGGGCTTCGCCGTGTGGATGGACCTGGACTGGTATGGCACGTTTCAGGATGTCTTCCCGCTGGCCAGCTTCTACTTCCTCACGGCCTACGCGCTGAACACCGAGGCCAAGCTCGCGGGCTTCTTCAATTGGTGGGGCTTTTGTGTCGTGTTCATGGGCGTCGTCGGCGCGCTCACGGTGGTGGGCATCGACCTGACGAACGCCAAGGACCTCATCGTCGCGGAAAACGGCCGCCTGGCCCTGAACACCTACCAGATGGACAACCCGAACGCCCTCGGCCACACCGCCGTCACGGGCCTGGTGCTCATCTACATGCTGCTGGTGTTCCGGCGCGATGTGGCCACGCGTTTCCTTGCCATCCCGCTGATCATGATGGTGGGATTGTGCGTGGTCTCCACCCAGTCAAAAGGCGCCTACCTCAGCGGCATCGCCGGCCTGGCGGGCGCGCTGCTCGTCGGCAGAAAACTCTGGATGCAGATTCTGGTCGGGTGCCTGCTCGCAGGCACGCTCTACATTGCGTCTTCCATGCTTCCGCGAATGGTGGACCGCGACCAGCTCCGGCATGACGAGGGCGTGATGGGACGACTGCTGGCCTTCGAGGCGGCGCGAACCGCATACCAGACGCAGCCGGCCGGTTGGAAGCACTTCGTGGCGACGATCAAATGGCAGGGCCAGGATGAGACCAAGGCCACCCACAGTTCGTACGTGCAGGTCGGCGCCGACCTCGGGCCCAAAGGCATGTTTCTCTACCTGTCCTTGCTCTGCTGTGCCTTCCGGTCCGTGATCACTCTGCGCACCGACTCCGACGATCTCGAGCGATGTCGCCGGCTCATCTTCGCATTGATGGTGGGCCTCGCAGTGTCCGGCTGGATGATCACCCGCCCGTATCATGCCGAGTACTTCCTGCTCGCAGGAGCGGCCACCGCCTACCACCGGCTGGCCGTCGAGCACTTGAAGGGCATCGTCCCCGAGTTCGGCGTGGTGGAGAAAATGCCCGAACCCGATGTGCCCGCCGCCGAAGATGGCAAGCCGGTGGCCCTGGCCCCGCAGCCTGAGGCAGAGGCACAAGGTGCACCCGTCACACCCGCCAGCCCCGAACCGGACGCTGGCGAGCCGCAGCCCGCGCGCAAATTCTGGACCCGCTACGGGTTCGTGGACGTCGCGACCGGTTACCTCGCGCTGAATTTCGTCGTCTGGTTCTGGGACTACATCATCGAGAACCTCTGACCCCCCCTTGCAAACCGAAATGGAGCCGCTGGTCTGGCACCTTGTATTTGCCGTATCCACCGCGGCGTTGATCTGGTGCCATGCGGGTTATCCACTCTGGCTCTGGTTCCGATCCGGGGGCGACGATGCAGCGGCGGCCGGCTTCCCGCCACCGGCCTCCGGAGAGGTGTCCGTCGTCATCGCCGCGCGCAATGAAGGAGCACGGGTCGGCGGCAAGATCGCCGGCTTGCTCGCAGGCGGCGCGGCGCACATCCGCGAGATCATCGTCGTGTGCGATCACTGCACGGACGATACCGCCGCGCAAGCCGCCGCGGCGGGTGATCCACGCATCCGGGTGATCCTTCACGACGACGGCCCTCCAGGCAAGCCGGGCGCTCTGAATGAAGGCGTGGCCGCCGCCACGGGCGAACTCATCTTCTTCACCGATGTCCGCCAGCGCATCGCAGCCGACGCCAGCGCGCGCCTCGCCGCATGGTTCTCTGATCCCGCCAATGGCGCAGTGTCCGGCAGCCTCGAGATCGAACCTGCGAACCAGTCCGCAGGCACCGGCCTCGACTTGTACTGGCGTCTGGAAAAATTCATCCGCCACCGCGAATCCCGGCTCGACTCATCCATAGGCTGCACCGGTGCGATCTACATGATCCGCCGTGCCTTGTACCAACCGCTGCCCGCCGACACGATCCTCGATGACGTCGTCACGCCCATGCGCATCGTTCTCAGCGGGCACCGCGTGCGCTTTGATCCAGACGCGAAGGCGTTCGATCCCCAGACGCTCGACGGCGAGGCCGAGTCTCGTCGGAAGATCCGCACCCTCGCCGGAAACTTTCAGATGCTCTTCCGCCATCCGCAATGGCTGCTGCCGCCGGTGAACCGGTTGTGGTGGGAACTCATTTCGCACAAATATCTGCGCATCGCCGCGCCCGCGTTTCTCACCGGCTGCCTCGCCGCCAGTTGGCGGCTGCGTGCACTCCCTCTTTACGCTGCCATGTGGTGGGCGCAGGTCTTCCTCTGGGCGCTCGCTGTCGTCGGACTCCTGCTGCCGGGGCTGCGTGTCCGCATCCTCTGCATTCCCGCCGGATTTCTCTTCCTGCAAGTATCCGTCGTGCGCGGCTTCGTCTTCTGGCTCAAGTCGCTGGGCAGACCGCAGACAGGCTGGAAGTAACCACATCTCATGTTCCGCTCCCTCGACAAATGGCTCATCCCCTGGCTCCGGCGTGCAGTCTCCCTGCCCGGCGTGCCTGCCGACGAGCCGCTCCACGTATTCCTCGCCGTGTGCGATCACTTCGAGCCGCTGCACCACACCGACGATGCAGGCGCCCGCGCGCGGCTCGCACGCTGGCACAGCGACTATCCCCGCCTCGCCTCGGAATTCCGTGATTCATCCGGCCGCGGTCCGCGCCACACGTTCTTCTATCCGGTCGAGCAATGGGACGACTGCCACGTCGCCGCCATCCGCGAGATCTGCCGGCAGACCGGATCGGAGATGGAAGTGCATCTGCATCACGATGGCGACACCGAGGCCACTCTGCGGGAGAAGCTGGCGGAGGGCATCGTGCGGATGAAAAACGCCGGCGTGCTTGCTCGCGACTCCGGAGGTCGTGGCCGCTTCGCCTTCATTCACGGGAACTGGTCGCTCTGCAATTCGCGCCCCGATGGCCGCTGGTGCGGCGTGCCGAATGAAATCGAAATCCTCCGCGATCTCGGCTGCTACGCAGACTTCACCTTCCCGTCCGCTCCGAGCGACACGCAGCCGCGCAGTGTGAACCAGATCGGCTACGCCGCCGAGAGCGGCTCAGCCCGGGCGCTCGACAGCCTCGTATCCGCGCAAGTCGGAGCCACCTGCCAGCTCCGCCACAGCCCGCGGCACCTGCTTCTCGTGCAAGGCCCGCTTGCGCTGAATTGGAAGCGGCGCACGCGCGGCATCTTCCCGCGGCTCGAGAACGCCGACCTCACCGCCGCCAATCCGCCCACGCCTCTGCGCTGCACGCTGTGGGTGCGGCAGCACATTCATGTGACGGGCCGCCCCGGCTGGCTCTTCGTCAAGCTCCACACCCACGGCGCCCTCCCTGCCAATACCGACGCATTGCTCGGCGCTCCCATGCGCGCCTTCCTCGAGTTCTTCACCGGCCAGTTCGTGCGCAACCGGGCCGTTCGCGCCCACTTCGTCACCGCCCGCGAGATGGCAAACCTCATCCACGCCGCCGAGGACGGCGTCCCACAGCCGCCAGAAGCCTGCCTCGACCATTGCTTTCAGGCCGGCGCATCGTGACAAGCGCTCATGCCCGCCCGCCATGAACACGAAGCCATCATCGAGAGCCAGCGGCCACATCGTCATCCTCACTGGTTCGGGGGGTTCCGCCGAGAGCGGCATACCTACTTTCCGCGGTGCCGGCGGTTTGTGGGGAGGGCATGATGTCATGAAAGTGGCTACACCCCGGGCCTTCTGCGCCCAGCCGCAGTTGGTGCAGCGCTTCTACAACGAGCGCCGCCAGATTCTGCTCACCAAGGAACCCAACGCGGCCCATCATGCCATCGCGAGGCTGCAAAAAGAGCATTCTGGCCGCGTCACACTCATCACCCAAAACATCGACGATCTCCACGAACGTGGAGGCTCCCCCGAGGTGTGGCACATTCACGGCGAGTTGCTGAAAAGCCGCTGCACTCACTGCGGCATGATCCACGCGTGCCGCGAGGACCTCGGGCCTGCTTCCGTGTGTCCTTCATGCCACGGCACAGGCAGGCTGCGGCCTCACGTCGTCTGGTTTGGCGAGACACCGCTGTTTCTCGAAGAGTTGGATGCCCGCACTCGCGACGCCACCCTCTTCGCCGCCATCGGCACCAGCGGTCTCGTCTATCCCGCCGCCAACTTCGTCCACATCGCCCGCTCCCGCGGCGCCCGCTGCATCGAGTTCAATCTCGAATCCAGCGATGGGGTCTTCGACGAGTTCATCGCCGGTCCCGCCGCTCAAACGGTCACCGCGTGGGTGGATTCATTTCTCGGGCACACCCGCTGATTCACAACTCGATGAATCAAAGCGCCATCATTCTGTACCGCCCCGTCGGACCCAAAGAACTCGCCTTGATCGAGCAAAGCGGCTGGAAAGCCTTTCCGCCACGATTGCCTGACCAGCCGATCTTCTATCCCGTGATGAACGAGGACTACGCCATCCAGATCGCCCGCGACTGGAATGTGCCCGCCTCCGGCTCCGGCTTCGTCACCCGCTTCGCGGTCGATGCCGATTACCTCATCCGCTTCACCGAGCAAGTCGTGGGCGGCAGCATGCACCGCGAGCTCTGGGTGCCTGCGGAAGAACTCGAAGAGTTCAACCAACACATCATCGGCCTCATTGAGGTCACACAACGATTCCCATGACTCAAAACCAAACCACCCGCGCGAGCAAGTTCCTCAGCCTCGTGCTCCGGCATGAGCCATCGGCGGCGCATGTCATGCTCGATTCCGCTGGATGGGTGGAGGTCGAGGCTCTGCTCGCTGGTTGTGGCAAGGCCGGGCGAGTGCTGTCACGGGAGGATCTGGATCAGGTGGTGGGCACCAACGCGAAGAGGCGTTTCGAGTTCAGCGCCGATGGGCTGCGCATCCGTGCGAGCCAGGGACATTCGGTCGAGGTCGATCTGGAATTTGCGCCGCAGGAACCGCCCGAGTTTCTTTTCCACGGCACGGCGGCGCGGTTTCTGGATTCGATCCGGAGGCAGGGCCTGCTGAAGATGCAGCGGCATCATGTGCATCTGGCGACGGACACCCAGACGACGTTGGCGGTCGGTGCGCGGCACGGCACGCCGGTGTTCCTTACCGTCCTCGCGGTGGAGATGCATCGGTCTGGTCACACATTTTATGTCAGCACCAACGGCGTGTGGCTCGTCGAGCACGTGCCGCCGAACTTCATCCGATTCCCCGAAGCCCAAACCAACACACCGCAAGAGACTGGAAAGACACAAGAGTCCTGAAATTTGAACCTCTTGCGCCTCTCTGATCTCTCGCGGTGGACTCAACCTCATGAAGCCGAACCTCCAAGTCATCCAAGGCGACATCACGAAGCTCGATCTCGATGCCATCGTGAACGCGGCGAACACGTCGCTGCTCGGCGGCGGTGGTGTCGATGGGGCGATCCATCGCGCGGCGGGGCCGGAGCTGCTGGCGGAGTGCCGCACGCTGAACGGCTGCCGCACGGGCGAGGCGAAGATCACCAAAGGCTACCGGCTGAACGCGCGGCACGTCATCCATACCGTGGGACCCGTCTGGAATGGCGGTCGTAGCGGCGAGATGGAAAAGCTACGGAGTTGCTACGCGAACTCGCTGCGCCTCGCCGCGGAGCACGGACTAACGAGCATCGCCTTTCCATGCATCTCGACGGGCGTGTATCGCTTCCCGCCGGACGAAGCGGCGAGCATCGCCCTGTCCACCGTGCGCGAGTTTTTGCGCGAGCCGGGGTCGATCCAGAAAGTCGTGTTTTGCTGCTTCAGCGAAGCGGATCGGGAGCGGTATGAAGCTTTGCTTCAATGAGCAATGAATGTTCGCTGCACAAATCCGATCCTTGGCTCGCTGCTTGGAACAGCGGTCGGCGATGCTTTGGGATTGCCGTATGAGGGCTTGTCGCGGCGGCGTGTGGCGGCTTTCGGCTTGGCAGGGCATCGCTTCATCCTGGGGCATGGCATGCTCAGCGATGACACGGAACACACGTTGATGGTGGCAGCGGCGTGGCTGGAGAATCAAAATGACACGGGCCGCTTTCAACGGGCATTTGCCTGGAAACTGCGCTGGTGGCTGTTGGGGTTGCCGGCGGGCGTGGGCCTGAGCACTGCGAAGGCCATCGTCAAGCTGTGGCTTGGTTTTCCTGCTTCGCGATCAGGAGTGAGTTCGGCGGGCAATGGTGCGGCCATGCGCAGTGCAATCCTGGGTGTGCTGCTGCGGGATGATCCGGCTAAACGACGCGAATTTGCGCTGGCGGCGTGTCGAGTGACTCACACGGATCCGAGGGCGGAGGAGTCTGCCTTGCTCGTTGCAGAGGCGGCTGCCATGGCGGCGAACGGAGTTTCGGTTGAGGCCGTGCTCGAAACGCTTCAGGGCTTTATAAGCAGCGATGAGATGAAGGCGCGATTTGCCTCCCTCAGAGCAGCGCTAGCAAGCGCGCGGACCGTGCCGGAGTTCGCGGCCGAGATTGGCTGTGAACGTGGGGTGAGTGGTTTCGCCCCAAACACCGTCGCGGTGGCGCTTTTCGCCTGGCTGCGACATCGACACGATTTTCAAACGGCCGTGAAATCCGTGATCTCATGCGGAGGCGACACTGACACTGTCGCGGCGATAACGGGCGGCATCGCCGGTGCTGAAGGCGGCGAAGCTGGAATCCCGGAGCCATGGCTCGCGGGCATCTGCGACTGGCCACGCTCGGTGAACCACATCCGGCGTGTCGCCGATGAGCTGACCCGTGGCTCCGCCAGAGCGCCGCGGGTGTACTGGCCGTTTGTCCTGACACGAAACATTTTCTTTCTCGTCGTGGTGCTTCTCCATGGCTTCCGCAGACTGCTGCCGCCTTATTGATTTCTCGTCGTCCATTTCCACACTCCAGCCTCAATCCAGACAACACCTCACGCTTATGTTCGGCATCCGTTTCATCAAGATTCCTCCCACCACGCATGTCATCCAGTTCAGCGGCGGCAAGATCGTCCGCGAGGGCGCTGGCATTTCCTTGTTCTTCTTTTCACCGACGACCTCGCTCGTGGCGGTGCCGGTGGCGAGCACGGACGTGCCGTTCATCTTTGAGGAGCAGACGGCGGATTATCAAACCGTGAGCCTGCAGGGGCAGATCACCTACCGCATCGCGGAGCCGAAGAAGCTGGCGGCGCTGATGGACTTCACCCTGGCTCCGCATGGAAGAGGCTATGCCTCGGAGGATCCGGAGAAGCTGCCACAGCGCGTGATCAATCTCGTGCATGTGCTGGCGCGCGCGGAGATCGAGAAGCTGCCGCTGCGTCAGGCGTTGCGTGCATCGGAGCCGCTCGTCGCGGCGATCCGCGCGCAATTGACCGCGCTGCCGGAACTGTCCGCGCTCGGCCTGGAGGTGCTAGGCCTTTCGCTGCTCGCGATCAAGCCCACGCCCGAGACGGCGCGCGCGCTGGAGGCGGAGACGCGTGAGCAATTGCTCAAGGGCGCGGACGAGGCCATCTTCATGCGCCGCAATGCCGCCGTGGAGCAGGAGCGCGCGATCAAGGAGAATGAGCTGAACACCGAGATCGCCGTAGAAAACAAGAAGCGGCAAATCCGCGAGACGCAGATGGAGGCGGAGAAGGCCGTGCAGGAAAAGGAGGCGCAGCTCGAGCGCGCGAAACTGGAGTCCAGCATCGGACTCGAGGAAGAGCGCAAGAAACTTGTGGCGCTGGCCGCCGAGAATGCGAAAGCGGAATCCGACACCCGCGCCTACGGCATCTCAACAACGATGCAGGCACTCTCGAGCGCGGACGCGAGAGTGCTCCAGGCACTGGCTACCACCGGCATGAAGCCGCAGCAGCTCATCGCCTTTGCTTTCCAGGAACTCGCCGCGAAAGCGGACAAGATCGGCAACCTGAACATCTCGCCCGAACTGCTCAGCGAGCTGCTGGCGAGTCCAGGCGCAAAAAAGTGACGTCACCGGCCTGCGATGAACCGCCTCACCGAGACCAAGATCATTCTCGTCGTGCGTGCGACGCGGCTGGCGGACTTGAAGGCGAAGTTCGCGACGAAATCACAGGCGCGCTTCTATGTGAGCCGGCTGGGCGGTGACTTCAGCGACTACGAGCGCGAGGATGCAAACTACCAGGCCGCGATCTCCGAGACGCATCGGCTGCTGGGCGATCTGGGTCGCGTGCAATTGGTGCAGCGTGCGTTTTTGCCGAACTTCGTCTTCGGTGCGCAGGACATCGTCGTCACGCTCGGGCAGGACGGGCTGGTGGCGAACACGCTAAAGTATCTCGACGGCCAGCCGCTCGTCGGCGTGAATCCCGACCCGAAACGCTACGACGGGCAGCTCCTGCCTTTTTGCGTGCCGCAGCTCGACAAGGTGATGCGCGAGGTGCTGCGTGGCGGCCGCGCGAAACGCGAAGTGACCATGGCGGAGGCAAAGCTGAACACGGGGCTGAGCCTCTGCGCGGTGAACGACCTTTTCATCGGCGTGAAGTCGCACGGATCAGCGCGCTATCGCATCACACTCGGGAAGCTGGCGGAAAACCAGTCATCGAGCGGCGTCATTGTTTCCACCGGCCTCGGCTCCACGGGATGGTTCAAGAGCCTGATGGCCGGTGCCGCAGGCGTGGCGGTGGCATCGGGTCGAGCGCAGGCGAAGCAGCTCAAGGACGTGACTTTCCCGTGGGAGGCAGATCATCTTTTCTTCACCGTGCGCGAGCCGTTTCCCAGCAACACCACCGGGGCTTCGCTGGTTTTTGGCAAGGTCACGCCCCAGCACCCGCTCGTCATCGAATCACAGATGGGCGAGAATGGCGTGATTTTCAGTGATGGCATTGAGCATGATTTCCTGGAATTCAATTCGGGTGCCAAGGCCACCATCGCGATCTCGAAACGCAAAGGCAACCTCGTGGTGTGACAGGCCGCCGTTTCCATGCTGGCGGAGCCGTGATAGTGTGACCGATGAGCCTCGCCCAACCACGCATCGAAGTCTCCATCGGCACGCAACGACTGCGGTTGTTTGACGGCCATCGCCTCGTGCGGGAGTGGCCGTGCTCGACATCGAAGTTCGGCATCGGCTTTGTGGAGGGCAGTAATAAAACACCGCTCGGCGGCTTCGTGGTGCGCGGCAAGCACGGCGCGGGTGCGGAGCACGGTACGGTTTTCAAAGCGCGCGAGCCCGTGGGCGTGTGGCGTGAGGGGGAAGTGACCTCGGACGATCTGGTGCTGACGCGCATTCTGCGGCTCGATGGCACCGAGGCGCGGAATGCGAACACCTTCGAGCGCTACATCTACATCCACGGCACGAATGACGAGCGGCTCATCGGCCAGCGCGGCAGCCACGGCTGCGTGCGGTTGGGAAATGCGGACGTGATCGAACTCTTCGACCTCGTGCCCGAGGGCACGCCGGTGTGGATCGAGGAATGACCGGCGGTGCTGCCTGCGGTGTCCAGGGCTTACGCATGAACCGAAAGGGAAAGCCTCAAATCTATGATTTGCGCCGCAGATTCAGGATTCCACAGATGGGTTCAGAAGAAGGGCAATCCGTGGTCGTCCTGAATCCGTGGGAATACACTCAGAAGCAATTCATGCGCAAGCCCTGTGCGGTGTCCGGGCGGATCATCTGGCCGATTGCAAAGACAAGTTTTGCAGCTAGTCTCGCCCCCACAGCCCTTTTGTCAGATGTGCTGGCAAGCGAGGGCGTCGATAAGAAGAACTCAAACTCAGAAACCACCACACACACCATGAAACACATCGTCCTCGCCCTCGCAGTCGCCGCCGTCGCAGCCAGCATGACCTCGTGCTCGTCGAAGCCCGCTCCCGCCAACCCTCCGGTGGTTGACATGGGCGCGCGCTCCAGCAAGTAAGACCCGGTCCCGCGCCCGCCCGCGGGCGCGGTCCAGCATCCATATTTGCCTAACCATGAGCCGTCTGTTCATCACACTCGTCGCGGGCGCATCGCTCGCCCTCGTGTCCTGTGCCTCCCCGAAAAAAGGAGGCGACAGTTGCTGCGACAGCCACGCGAAGTCCGACTGCTGCTCCAGCGGAGCGGCGTCGAAGTCGTCGTCGTCGTGCGATTCCTGCGACAGCCACGCGAAGAAAAAGAAGTAGGCGGTCCACCGCCCGCGTTCCCAGCGAAATCACTCCGCCGCTGTTCCCTTGCCGGGCAGCGGCGGTTTCGTTTTCAGCCCTCGTAGCGGTAGCCCGCACCATGCACGGTGCGGATGATGCGCGGGTTCGACGGATCGATCTCGATGCGCTTGCGCAGTTGCGAGATGTGCTGGTCCAGCGCGCGGCTCTCGGGAAAGTAGTCCGCGCCCCACACCTCGTCGGCCAGCGTGTTGCGATCCACCACCTTGCCGCGTCGATCGTAGAGCAGGCGGAGGATTTTCACGTCGCGGATGGTCAGCGGCATCTCCTGCTCGCCCCGGCACGCGCGCAGCTCGCCGGCGAAGATGCGCAGGTCATCCATCTGGAAGGTCTGGCTCGCACTGGTGTTGCGCAGCGGAGCCGTTCTGCGCAGGATGGCGCGGATGCGGGCCAGCACCTCCTTGATGCCAAACGGCTTGGTCATGTAGTCATCGGCGCCGAGTTCGAGGCCCAGCACCGTGTCGATCTCCTCCGCCTTCGCGGTCAGGAAAAGGATGGGCACGGACTCGTCGAGCTTCCGCACATGCCTGCACACTTCGTAGCCGTTCATGCCCGGCATCATGACGTCAAGGCAGATGAAGTCGGGTTTTTCCCGCCGGAAAAGGTCCACGGCCTCGGTGCCGTTCGTGGCCGCGGTGACGGTGAAGCCCTCGGTTTCGAGCACCTCCTTGAGGGCGGCGCGCGTGTTCGCATCGTCTTCTGCAACGAGTATTTTCATGGCTGGTTTCTTGGAATGGTAAGCACAAAGCGCGAGCCGTCGCGATACGCGGGATCCACCTCCAGCGTACCGCCGTGCAGCCGGGCCAGCTCGCGCGAGATGGTGAGGCCGATGCCGGTGCCGCTCACGCCCTCGGTCAGGTCGGAGCGCAACCGCTCGAAAGCCTCGAAGACGATCTCCCGCTTCCCCGCGGCGATGCCGGGCCCGCGATCTTCCACCCGCATCTGGACGCGGTCAGCATCCATCGTCGTGACGATGCGCACATGCTTCCCTTGCGCGGCGTACTTCTCCACGTTTGAAAGGAGATTGCCAAGAATCTGCGTGATCGCATCGGCGTCAAAGCGCACCGGCTCCGCGGCACCCGGCGCCAGGTCAATGGCGATTCCACGGCTCTCGAGCAGCGCGCGCCAGTGTTCCACCACCGCCTGCACCACCTCGTCGAGCACGCCGGGCTTTGGCTGGATGCTCAGCTTGTCGCGCTGCTTGCGTGCGAGATTCAGCACATTGTTGATCAAGCGGGAGAGCCGCGAGGTCTCCGTGCCCACCACGCCGAGGTAGCGCAGCGCCGTCTGGTCGCCCGCGCTCTCCGCGCGGTCCGCCGCCATCTCCGCGTAGAGCTGGATGTTGGTGAGCGGCGTTTTCAACTCGTGCGAGACCTGGTTCACGAAGGTCACGCGCTCCTGCGCCTCACGAATCGCACGGGTGGACTCGCGGTGGAAGAGCCAGCCAAGGGCCACCAGCAGCACGCTGCCCGACGCCACGGCCAGGAACACCGGCAGCAGGGCCGTGCGAGCGAATTCATCCGTGCGCTGCGTCACCTCATGCATCAGTTGCGGATCCACCGACGTGAAACGCGGGTCCGTCACCAGAAGGCGCATCTCCCCTGAGCGCCGCGCGGCATCCCGCGCCAGGTACGTGCCCAGCCATGCCAGCAGCGAGAGCGGCATCATCACCAGCAGGATGAGCAGGAGCGAAGGTCTCTGGGGCATGAGGGGCGGCGGTGGGAACGGCGGTACCAAACACCGGCTTTGCCGCCGCTCCAAACCCAAAAACAGACCGGAGCGGGTTTTGCATCACCCGCCCCGGTCATCAGTCATTGAGTCCAACAGCCCGAAGGAACCAATTGTTCGTGAAATTCTTTTTCGATCATCCCCGCCTCATCCCTCGATGTCCGGCGCGAATCACGAAGGAATAGACCACACCCCTGCCGGAATGTTGTCAGGTCGTTGTAACAAGTTTGTAAGATGTTCATCACACACCCGAGAGCGCCGACGGCAATCAGTGCATCAGCGCAAAGCCTCCCGAGGCATCTGGCACGGGCGCAACGAAACTCCACACGTCAACACCTGGACTGCTTTCGGTGTTGCCGACCGGCTTCAGGTCGCGGTCGAAGATCTGCCAGGCCGCACCGCCACCTTTGTTCCAGCCGGTGCCCTCAGTCCACGCGACGAGAATCTGGCCCGCCGCATTGCTCGCGATGGCGGGATGCTTGCGGCCCGAGGAGGGGCCGGGCATCGCGATGATCGCGCCAAGACTTTCGGCGGTATCGTCCCATGGGCTGGCGAAAACTTGCCCCTCTTTCTCCCACGCCATCAGCACGCGGCCGCCAACCTCCGCGATGCTCATGCTGCTCATCGGACACATCGCGATTCGCCACCGGCTGGCGATCGAGTGCTTCCACGTTTTGCCGTGGTCGCTGGAGAACATCGTCGCGATGTCGCGATCCGCTCCGCCGTTCGAAGCGGTGCGATAGACGACAAACCATCTGCCGCCCGCATCCGCATACGCCTGCATCGCGCAGCAGCCGCACACGCCGAGCCCATCGGGCGAGATGATCTTCTCCGGCTCGAATGTCACGCCGGAGTCGTGCGAGATGCGCACGAGCACGCGACGGCTGTCCTCGCCGCGCTCGCCGGGATTGCCGCCGTGGTAGAAGACGAAAACATTGCCTGAGGGATCGGCGGCCACCGCGCCGCCGCCGTCCATGACCCAGTCGCCCGACATGGCGCGCTGATCTTCAAAGCCGGACCCGTCGCTTTTGCTGCGTGCGTAGAAAAGCGGCGCCATCTGGCGCCTTCTCGCCGCGACGCCGTTCCAGACGACGTGCGCCTGTCCATTTTTGCCGAGCGCGAACTGGCCGCCGCGAATGGTGCCCACCGCAATCGCGCTGTCCGGCGTGCTGTTTACGCGCACCGGGGTGCCAAAGGCCGGGGCCTTCGCCGGCTTTGTCGCATACGACAGATTGCCTCCGCGCTCATTGCCTCGATAAGAGAGCAAGTGCGTCGTGCCGGCTGCATCGACCAAAGCCTTTGGCTGCAAGGCATTGTCTGGCACTTTGACGAGAGTCACCTGGGCTGGTGCGTGAGCCGCGACCAGAAGGGCGGCGACATGCAGGACGATGTTCGTTTTCATGGCTTGGCTGGTTTGGCCTTGCTTTCCACGCGTTGAGAGGCGGCCTTCTTTTTCACTGTCTCGAGTTCCTTTTGCAAATCCTCGGTCTTCTTCTTGAGCGCCTGCATCTCGCTCCAGACGCTCTTCAGATCCTGCGGTCCCGCGAGCAACGCCTGCAAATCCTGGATCGACTTCTCGGCCGCTTCGCGCACGGGATCGTTGAACGGCTTTTCCACTTCCGTCAGCGGACGCAGCAGCGCGATGGACTTCGGATCACGCAGCGTGCCCAGCGCCTTGGCCGAGCCTTTGCGCAATTCCTCCCGCGGACTCGTCAGATAGCCTGCGATGAATTGCCGCACCGGTTCGCGGTCCTTCTGCTCGCGCGCGAGAAACGCCAGCGAGTCCAGGGCTGCGGCGAAATCGCGTGAGTGAAATTCGAGCGGGCTGGCGCGGAGCCGCCCAAGCACGGCGGGCGCTGCTTCGGTGTCGTTTTGAGCACGGAGCGCATCGATGGCGGCGAGGGCGACGATATTGCCGTAGGACTTCGAGGCCAGCTCGGTTTTCAATCGCGGCGTGATTTCTGCATCACCCGGCCGCGCCCCCCATGTGCGCACGATGCCGGCGCGAATCTCCGGGTTCTTTTCCGTATCCGCCAGCTTTGCCAGCGCGCTCCATGCGTCAGGTTCATGAAATGCGGCCAGCGCCTCCACCACCTCTTTCCGCACGCGGGCGTCATCCTGTTTGATGCCGCTGATCAGCGCCGCGCGGGACTCGGGTGTGGCGATCTTCTTCAGAATGCGTGCAGCTTCAGTCCGCACGCCGTGGAAGGCATCGCCGTTCAGGACACCGACGAGTTGTTTCACAGTCTCGGCATCCTTTCTGCCGCCGAGCTTTTGCACGGCGAGCATCCGGCCGATTACATCACTCTGAAGCTGGCGCTTGAGCATGTCGGGCGGCGGAGAGAAATCCGTCTTCGCGAGAATGGTGTAGTCCGGATCGATGCGCACGAGGTCGGGCTGCCTCGGCAGCGAGAAATAGAAATCCTCGGTGGTTTGCGTGACGTTTGCGGTGAAGTCGAGAGGCTTCGACTCGCCCGCGATGGTGAAGCGCACCGGCAGCGGCAGGCGGAAGAGCATCACCTTGTCGCTCAATTTCTGCGTCTGCTTCACGGTCAGCTTCGCGTGCTTCGCGCCGGCGTCCCACGAGTAGTCGATGCTCAGTTCGGGGAATGCGCCGTGGTAGAGCCACTGGTCGAAAAAAGCATCGAGCGAGAGCCCGCTGACCTCGCTCATCACGTCATGCAGATCGTCTGTGCCCACCACCTGATTGCGATGCCGCGCGAGGTAGAGCTGGATGCCCTTGCGATACAAATCCGCGCCGAGCTGGCTGCGCAGCATGTGCAAGATCCACGCGCCGCGCGGATACACGCGCGAGTCGAACTGCTGCATCGGGTCCTCGTAGTCCCGCCACACGGTCGGCCGCTGATCGTTCGCTTTGAACACCTGATCGGCCTCGCGCCAGAGCGAGTACAGCATTGCATCGCGGCCGAGCTTCTCTTCTTCGTAGAGCACGGTGTAGTAGCTGGCGAATCCCTCGTTCAGCCACAGGTGCGACCAGTCGCGGCACGTCACCAGATCGCCAAACCACTGATGCGCGGTCTCGTGCGCATCGAGATCATGCAGCGACCGCAGCTGCTCCGTCTCCTTCGAGTACAGCAGACCCGCGGCGAGGAAGGTGCAGCTCGTGTTCTCCATCCCGCCCGCGAGGAAATCGAGGCAATAGACCTGATGATACTTGTCCCATGCGAAGGGGGTGCCGGTCTCGCGGTTGTAGAACTCGATGATCTTCTTCGTGTCGAGCAGTGCGTTCTTTGCCTGCGCAGCTTCAGACGGCGGCACAAACACGGCCAGCGGCAGTGCGCCCGCCTTGTCTTCCTCCTTGTGAAAATATCCGGCGGCGAGGGCCACGAGGTAGTTCACATGCGGCTTGTCCTGCAGCCAGTGCCACGACATCAGGCCCGATGCGCCCTTCTCCTTTGAGAGCAATTTCCCGTTTGAGATCACCTCCATGCCTTCAGGCGCGTGGCAGGTCACCTCGCTGGTGAAGCGCTCGTTCGGATAGTCGTAGCTCGGAAACCAGAACCGATGCAGCTCAGCCTCTCCCTGGCTCCACATCTGCGTGTCGCCGGGTTTGCAGCCCGTCTCCGGTGTGCGGAAATACAGGCCCTGCTCCGGCTGTGCGTGATAGGTGATGGACACGGTGACCTCGGCATCGGCGGGTACGGGCTGCACAAAAGTCAGCGTGAGCTTTTCCGCAGCCACGTCGCGATCGGCGATGCTCGCGCCTTTGCAGTCGATGTTCTCGATCCGCAGGTCGATCGCATCGAGTTCCAGCTTCGGCAGCGGTCGCGCGATCGGCTTGAAGGTGAGGGCGGCCGTCGCGTGAATCGTGCGCTTCGTGAAGTCAGGCGTCACGTCGAGCTTCAAATGCTGGATGTCGATCGGCCGGTCGCGCGCATACTTGCGTCCGGGCACGAGTTTGATGGGCCGTGGAAGGAGATTCTTGTCGCAATAACGAGCGCTGAATTCGGTGGCGGAGGCGATCGATGTAGCGAGCGCAACGACGAGAAGTGCGAGCTGTCGGGTGTTCATGGCAGGGACGCGAGCATCGGAAATTCCGCACGCGGACGCAAGCTGCAAGAAGCCTGCCAGCACAAAGCGGCGCCGGACTGCCCACACCGCGAAAAAGAGAAAGCCCGCGCGCCTCCCAACGCGCGGGCTTCAAGCCCAAGGCGCTCGCGATGACAACGGGATCAATCCCGCACCACCAGGAGAATTGAGTCTCCCTTGCGATTCACCTTGAGAAACACGGCCTGCTTCTTGTCCTTGGCATTCACCTGCGCCTTCGCCTCGCCGAGGTTCTTCACCGGCGTGCGGTTCACGGCCTGGATCACATCACCCTCGGTGAGGCCTACAGCCGCAGCGCTGCTGTTCGGGTCCACCTTCGTGACGACCACACCGCCCGCGCCCTTGGCAATGCTGTATTTTTCCTCCAGCTCCGGCGTGATGTCCTGCGCGGTGACGCCGGCGATGAGTTCCGATGAACCACCGCCGCTCCGCGGCATCTGCCCGCCCGGCATGGCACCGGCCAGGGCCTCCTCAGGCAGCACATCCAGCGTGGCATTGACCGTGAGCTTCTTTTTGTCCCGGATGATGTCGAGGGCGATCTTGCTGCCAGGCTTGTTGCTGCTGACGATCAGCCGCAGGCCGCCGCTGTCGGCCACCTTTTTGCCGGCCACGGCCACGATGACGTCGCCCACCTCCACGCCTGCCTTGCCCGCCGGAGAATCCTTGCCGACGGACATGACCACGGCGCCGCTCTGGTCCGAAAGACCCAGGTCTTTCGCCATGTCCTGATCCACATCCCTGATCTGCACACCGAGGAAGCCGCGCTCGACCTTGCCGTGCGCGAGAAGGTCCTCCACCACGCCGAGCGCCATGCTCACTGGAATGGCAAATCCGATGCCGGCATTCATGCCGGAGCGCGAAAAGATGGCTGTGTTGATGCCGACCACGCGGCCGAGGGCATCGACGAGCGGGCCGCCCGAGTTGCCCGGGTTGATCGAGGCGTCGGTCTGGATGAAATTCTCATATCCGGCCGCACGGCCCTCGCCCACGATGCCCACATTGCTGCGGCCCAGCGCGCTGACGATGCCCTGCGTGACCGAGTGCGCCAGTTCCATCGGCGCACCGGCGGCGAGCACGATGTCGCCCACGCGCAGCTTCGCACTGTCGGCGATCGTGGCAGGCGGGAGGCCCGTGGCATCAATCTTGATCAAGGCCACGTCCGTGAGGGGATCATGGCCGATGACCTTCGCCTGATAGGTCTTTGTCGCACCGCCGGGCAGATCGACGGCCACATCGAGCTTGTCCGCGTCCTTGATGACGTGGTTGTTCGTGAGGATGTAGCCATCGGTGGTGATGATCATTCCTGATCCCAGGCCGAGGCGCTCTTCGCGCTCTTTGGGCTGCTGGCGCGGCTGCTGACCCGAGCCCGGACCCTTGCGGCGACGGGGCTGCTCCTCTTGATCGTCAAACGGATTGTCCCCGTCGTCCGGCAGTCCGAAGAAGCGGCGGAAGAAGGGCTCCATGTTCGGCGGAATCTGCGGCATGCCGTCCATGCGGCCCTTCACCTTCCCGGTGGAAGTGATCGTGACCACGCTGGGCATGATCTTGTCCACCACGCTGGCGTAGCTCATCACCAACTGGCCTCCGGCCGGCAGCGGACTCTCGTCCTTCTTCAATTTCGACCGGAACTCATCGACGGTGATTTTGGGTTGATCGGCACCGTGCGAGAGGCCGCAGGCGGCGAATCCCGCGAGCAGCACGGCGGTTTTCAGATACGAGGTGGATTTCATGGTGTCAGTAGGACTGGGGTTTGGTCTTGGCTTGCAGCCGGAGAGTAAACGCCGCCGGCTCAGTGGTCAGTATGTCGGAATGCGCGAAGGAGAAAAATCGCGACACAGGCAAATCTACGCCGCCCGACCGTCCGATGCTGCAATCATTCGGGCTGGCTGACTTCTTGGGCCGAGGCGATCCTGTCCGCCTCGTCGATCCCGCCCCGAGAAGCCGCTTTACCCAAGCAGAACTCGCAATGCACCGGTGTTCGCGCTCGACTCAAAAAAAGCTTCGAGCGGCACGCTGAAGCCGTCCACCGCGACGCTTGCCAGGGTGCCGCTGCCGGACTTCATCCGCAGGCGGTACTTTCCGTCCTCGAGAATGTATTGCTCCAGCACGCCGATCTCTGCATCCACAATCCAATATTCAGACACCCCATGCGCCTCATAGTCTTGAAACTTCACGCCGCGATCCCGCTCCTCCGTGCTTTCTGACAGCACCTCCACAACCAGGTCGGGGATTGGAAACTTCATTGTGTCGTGCTTCAATCCGGCTGTCTTGGCCTCGCTGAAAAACACGACGTCCGGCTCGTAGTCGTTGCGCGGGAAGACCACGAGGCACTTCTCGATCTTCACTTCGCCGAGCTGTTTCGCCCGCACATACGAGCCGAGCAGGGTCGCCACGTTGTAGGTCACGTCAAGATGCACGTTCCTCGCCGACGAATGCAGCACCACCTCTCCGTCAACAAACTCCGCCTTCATCTCCGGCGTGATCTCTTCATAAAACTTCTGCCGCCTCTGCCGCTCAGCCGTGAGAATGGCGGACAATTCGTCCACCAGTTCCGGCAGAAAAGGAGACGACTTGATCGGCGCGATGAGTGCTTCCGTGAAGTGCATGGCACGGATCATGATCGCAACGTCACAACGTGACAAGCAACCGCTGCCTCCCGCTCACCGCCGCGCGCCCTCGTGCTGTTTCACCGCCGCGATGAAATCCGGCAGATACTCGTCCGCCTTCGCAGCACCCACGCCGCGGATCTTCATGCCGGCCTCGATTGTCTTCGGCTTCAGGCGCGTGAAAAACTCGAGCGTCTGGTTGTTGAAGATGCGATACGCCGGGACGCCTTCGGCCTGCGCCATCGCATTGCGGAGGCGCTTCAGTTTCTCGAAGAGCGCGTCGTCGAAGCCGAGTTCGCGCGCCGCGACATCGTCATTGGATCGAGGCGAGGCGGCGGCGGGCTTTGCTTTGGTCTGCGACGGCCATCTCATGCGGATGGTGCCGCCGCTTTTCATGAACTCGGCACCCTTCGCGGTGAGCGTGACTTTTGGATACTCGCCGCCGCTGCTCTCGATGAGGCCCTGCTTCTCGAACTCGATGAACATGGGATGCAGCGCCTGCGTGCCGAGCCGCTTGAGCATGCCGTAGGTCGTGAGCTGATCGAGTCCGGCATCGACGATCTCCTTCGACCGGCTGCCCACGAGCATCTGGATGATGCGGCCTTTGCCCCACCTGCCTTCCCATGCGTTGCCGCGTCGCACGGACATGCGCGCAACGCCGCTGAGCGCCTGCCGCACGATGGTGATCTCGTCAGCCGTGCCCTCGCGTGGCGGTTCGGTTCCATTGCGCGTGCAGACATCGCACGAGCCACACGGTGCGCTCTCCGTCTCGCCGAAATACGCGAGGATTTGCTGCTGCCGGCAGCGCTGCTCGTCGTAGCAGAGGTCGATGATCGCCTTCAGCTTGGCGCGGTCGCGGCGCTCCTTTTCCGCCAGCGCTTTCACATCGAGCTTCAGATCGCGCGTCAGCACATTCGGCTGGAGGAGCCGCGTGCCACGGATGCGCTTGCCGGGAATGTCGTAGCGCTCGATGTAGCCGGCACGCGCGAGATGACTGAGCGCCGAGCCGACGGACATGCTGTTCTTCACTCCGGCGTATTCGGCGATGTCGTCGATCTTCGCTTCGACTTCGTTCTGATTGTTCGCCCAGTTCAGCAGGGCCTGATAGACCTCGCGGATCGTCTCCACGCCGGGATTGTTGCCCTCGATGAAAAACTCCTGCGTCTTGGTGTCGGCGAAGTTGAAGAAAAGCTCGCAATAGCTCGGCTCGCCATCTCGTCCCGCGCGGCCGGCCTCCTGATAATAGGCCTCCACGCTGCCCGGCACGTCGAAGTGGACGACAAAGCGCACGTCGGGCCTGTCGATGCCCATGCCGAAGGCGTTCGTGGCGACGGCGATGTCGTTTTTGCGCGAGATGAATCTGTTCTGCCGGTCATCGCGCTCCTTGTCATCGAGTCCGCCGTGATACTCGATGACTTTCGTCCGCCACTCGCTTAGCACCTCGCCGACTTCCTCGACTCGCTTGCGCGTCGAGCAATACACGATGCCCGTCTTCCACTGCTCGACGATCTTCTTCAGCAGCTCGTATTTGTCGTCGCCCTTCTTCGTGTGTGTGACATTGAGGCTGAGATTCGGACGCTCGAAGCCGCGGATGGTGACGAATGGATCGCGCAGCGCGAGCACGCGGCGGATGTCATCCCGCACTTCCGGCGTGGCCGTGGCGGTAAGCGCGATGACCTGTGGCCGGCCCAGATGTTCCAGCGCCTCGCCGAGCCGGAAATAGTCCGGCCTGAAATCGTGCCCCCACTGCGAGAGACAGTGTGCTTCATCGACGGCAAAGAGCGCGATCTCCACCTGCCGCATCGTGTTCGTGAACATCCGGCTGCGAAACCGCTCCGGCGCGACATACACGAGCTTGAACTCACCGCGCCTCAGCGCGTCGATGCGCTCGGTCTGCTCCGCGAGCGTGAGGGTGCTGTTGATCAACGTGGCCGGAATGCCGCGCCGCTCCAGTGCATCCACCTGATCCTTCATCAGCGCGATGAGAGGGCTGACCACGACCGTCACGCCCTCCATCACCATCGCGGGAAGCTGGTAGCACAGCGATTTGCCACCGCCCGTCGGCATGATCACCAGCGAGTCGCGCCCGCCGAGAATCTGCGCCATCACCTCCTCCTGCCCGTCGAGGAATTCGCGGAAGCCAAAATACTTCCGCAACGCCTCTCGGGCGTCGTGGATCGGAGTGGTTGCAGCGTTGGATGTTTGGTCGTCGTCCGGCATGAAGCGTCGCGGCGACATACTTGCGTGGTGCGGCGAAAAGAAAAGCCGCGAACCGGGATCAGCGGAACAACTTCGCCACGTCTTCCTCGTCCTGACCCGGCGCCAGCGTCATTTGCGGGGTGACCTTGATGCCCATGCGGCGGTAGTAGTCGAGCATCTTCTCCGTGGCCACGCGGCTGGCTTCGAGCACCATGCGGATGCTCTCGGATTCTTCAGCGGGCGCGGTTTCCATGAGTCGTGCTGACATGAGAAGCGAGTCGAGTTGTTCGATTGAGTGGGTGTCGCTGTGCGCGATTCGGAGCGCGGGCGACTCGGCATCGTCCTACACGCCCCATTAGTCGGCAAGCGGCAGACAGTCCTCGATGAAATGCTTCCTGCTGCGTGCAAAGCGGCGCTCCACGTCGTCGGCGGGCACATGATGGCCGCCGAGTTTCACGCGCAGCGCCACGCGCCGCACGGCCTGAGCGGCCGAGTCGATCACGATGTAATGCAGCACGAAGCGACAACCGAGCGCCTTCGCAGCGCGCAGCATGGCGACGTGGGTCTTCCCGCTGAGCGTGGACTCGACGGCAAAGCTCGCCTTCGCATCGAGCAAGGCGCGCGCCTCCTCGATGAGCAGCCGCCCCGCCTTGAACGCGGCGAGCGAGGGGTCGAGCGGCGAGAGGCCGCGTGCGATCTCATCCGCGTTCAGGAAGCGCATCAGTCCCATGCGAGGCAGCAGCTCGCGCGCCAGCGTGGTCTTCCCCGCGCCATTGCAGCCGCCGATGATGCAGAGCGTGGGTCGTTGAGAGGTCGCGCTCATGCATTCACAAATGCCGCCGCTTCGCCCATCTTCGCATACACCTCACGACCCGCCGCGCTGTGCTCCAGCAAATCATCCGCGAAACGTACGCGACCCGGCTCAAAGATCGTGACGAGCGACGAGCCGCCGAAGCGGAAGCAGCCCTTCTCATCGCCTTTGCACACCGGCTTGCCGGGATCATAAGTTTGCACGACCGAGCCGACGCACGTCGCGCCGATCTCGAGCAGCAGCACATCACCGATGTTCGGGGTCTTGAGCACGGTGAGGCAGCGTTTGTTTTCCCACAGAATCGTTGGCCGCTTCTTCAGTGCGATCGGATTGACTGAGAAAAGAGGACCGTTGATGAGCCGCGCCTCGCCCGGTGCACCGTCGCAAGGAAAGTGAAAACGGTGATAATCCAGCGGGCACAGCCGCGAGATGAGCACGCTGCCTTTGGCGAAACGCGCCGCCAGCTCCGCGTCACCCAGGAGCACCGCCACGTCGAAGCGCACGCCTTTGACGAAGAAGTCTCCGCCCACCGTCGCATCCGCGATGGCGAGATGCCTGCCATCGGCAGGGAGCACGACGACATTCTCGCGCGCGTCGATCGGGCGCGCGCCGGGCTTCAGCTTGCGGGCGAAGAAATCGTTGAAGCTCGCGAACTCGCCCGGCGACTCGTCGAATTCCGACCAGTCCACGCCGTAGCGCTCGATGAAGCACGGCACGCGCGACCTGCTGACCGGCCGGTCCATCCGCCAGCCGTACCAGCGGGAGAAAAGCGCGCGCTTCACCAGTGCGTGCAGCGGCAGCGCGCCGAGCGGATTCTCGTAAACGAAGCGCAGGAAGCCCTCGCCATACACCGCCTCGGCCTCGATGCGGCCGGTGTGGCGGTTGAAGTAGGTGATGGACGGTTTTGCCGCACTCATGCGTGGCGGCCAAGGTGTCCAGATTCACGGATGCGGCAAGCCGGTGAACCGGCGGCGCCCGCCCGGTGAGGGATGCATGACAGGATCGGCGCAATAAGAAGTTGAAGAATTCCAGCTCCCGCACGTAACTACGGCCCTCTCATCTCAACTCATGAAAACAAGCATCACCCGCTCACTCATCGCTTCGCTGTGCTGCACGCTCGTCGCCTGCACGAATCCGTATCTGGCCCAGATGGACGCGCTCGACGCCGACTACCGTGCTGGAAGAATCTCACAAGCAGAGTACAACCGCCAGTCGGAGTCTCTGAGGAACCGCAGTGACGCCTGGGCTGCGCAGAATTCCGCGAACGCGGCCCTCGGTGCCGCGGCCATTGGTGCGGCAGGAACCATCGGCGGTGCGCTCATCGAGGCGGATGCCACCCGGCACGCGGCCCACACGATCGCTGACAGCAACAAGCGTGGTGGCGGCGGTGGTGGTGCCAAGAAGGGCGGCGGTGGTGGCGGCGGTGGCGGCACCAAGAAGAAGAAGCCCAGCGGTGGTGGCGGTGGCCCTCCTGGCGGCGGCCCGCCCCCGCGCTGATCCACCGGAGTGGCGTGCTCCTTTTTCAGCGCAGCCACGCAAAGATCAGCAGCAACCCGCTGACGATCATCAGCAAAACGACAATCCCGTTTCGCCCGCGCCATACAAAGCGCGGGCGAAATGTTTTGTGGTGCAACCGTTCCGCTGCTTCCAAACCGTCGTCCGAAGGCAGATCGTCCTCGTCGCGACTGTGATTCGCCACCAGGCGACGGAGTTCATGCTCAAAATCCTCCTTCGCCCGCCAGAACTCGCCCATCGACCGGCGAAGCGAGCGGCCGAAAGCAGGCAGATTCTTTGCGCCGAACACGACCAGGATGAGAATGGCGACGATCACCATTCCAGGCGTCCCATGCGCGGCGTGGCTTGCCAGCTTCTCGCTCATCGTGACCGCGTGTTCGGTTTGGATGAATCGCCGGAATCGCGGCATTCACTCCGCCTCGTGAGCGGTTTCTTGCCCTTTGGCAGATCACCGACGGGCCTCGCCACGGGCGGCGGGCATCCGCATAGTCGCTGCTTCTTCGCTGTGACGAATGTCAGCACGAGAATCGCAGTGATCACCAGCTCGGGCAGGCCGAACGAATCCGCATGGAACGCCATCAAGGACACGACCATCCAACGTCCTGTGCACCGGAAAACTTGGCATCCCTCTCACTCCCCGACCACCGACACCACGATGCTCCGCTGGTGTGGCGCGCGGCGGTGCTCGAAAAGGAAGATGCCCTGCCAGGTGCCGAGTGCGAGGCGGCCATCCACCACCGGGATCACCTCCGAGGTGCGGGTCAGAACCATGCGCAGGTGGCTGGGCATGTCGTCCGCCCCTTCGAGGGTGTGGATGAAGTACGATGCGTCTTCGGGCACGAGGCGGTCGAAGAAGGAGTGAAGGTCTGTGCGCGCCGAAGGATCGGCGTTTTCAAAGATCACGAGGCTGCAGCTCGTGTGCTGCACGAAGACGGTGGCCGTGCCCGTCTTGATGCCGCTCGCACGCACAATGCGCTCGCAGGCATCGGTGATTTCGCACGTCCCTTTGCCGCAGGTGGCGATCGTGAAGCTGTCGGCGTGGGCGGGCATGAGACAGAAGCAAGAGGTCAGGGCCGCGGAGGTCGGCGGTTCTTGTTCGGGGCTGTTTGGCTGGCGCGGCCGCTCCCTTTGGGTCGCTTCAGTCCTTTGGGTCGCTTCCGGGCTGCGCGCTGAGCGGCGGCCCAGCCGCGCGCGGCCCAGGGTTTCATGCGCGCCGGCGAGTTGAATGCGTCCTCCGGCGGCATGTAATAAGACATGACCATCTCCCGGCCGTCGGGATATGTGTAGCGGAAAGGCTCAAGACCGAGATCCTCAAACTCGCGCCGCGTCCCGTCGTCCACCTTCAGGAAAAACCTGTCGAAGGCCACGAGTCCGAACATGAGACCGTCCTTGTAGATGCCGAAGCCGCCAAACATCCGCCGTGCGCTCACGCCTCCGAGCGGCGCCAGCAGGTCGAGCAGCGATTCGATGGTCTCAGGCAGAGGTTTGGGCATCCGCACTCGCTGCCATAGCCAGGCCGGAATTGCCAGAACCGTTTTGCCACAATGCGCGCCGAGCCACCGGTCTGCCCGTGCCGCTCATCGGAATGGAAAAGGCCGGAGCGCGGGCGTGTCCCGAAGGCAGTTTTGTTTCGACAGTCCGTTTGGAGAGACGCTATGATGGCGCTTGCCATGCCCACCGTCACCAATCACCAAACCAACGCGCATGTGCTGAATCGCGGCGATGACTCCGGCAGGCCGGGACCGGTCATCGCAGTGCAAAACGGTGTCGCATCCGGCGACGTGACCATGCGGCAGAAGATGCGTTTGATCTGTCGCGGCGGCCCTTGGCTCTTCAGCGGATGCCAGCCTTTGGGATGAGACGCTTTTCGACAATTCCAGCCAGATGCTCGAGACTGACATCCGCCACATCGCTCCGCGACGGAGCCCACCCCCACACGCATGACGCCATGAAACTGAAGGAGATCATCAAAGCGGCCCACAAGTTTTCAAAACCGTTTCGCATCACCGACGGCGACAAGTTCCGGCTCAAGGACATCGATCCCGGTGACACGCTGGAATACGGATCGGAAGACAAGCCGCGCGCAGAGCAGGCGCTGCAAACCGGCATCGAGGCACTGGCCGAACTGCAGGACATGCTCTATGCGCAGGACAAGTGGGCCGTTCTGCTGATTTTCCAGGCGATGGACGCCGCGGGAAAAGACGGTGCCATCAAGCATGTGATGAGCGGCGTGAATCCGCAGGGCTGCCAGGTGTATTCGTTCAAGGCGCCGACGAGCGAGGATCTCGACCATGATTTTCTCTGGCGCTGCATGAAATGCCTGCCCGAGCGCGGACGCATCGGCATCTTCAACCGCAGCTACTACGAAGAGACACTCGTCGTGCGCGTGCATGAGGAGTTGCTGGAGAAGCAGAAGCTTCCGCCGAAGCTCGTGACAAAGGACATCTGGAAGGAGCGCTTTCACGACATCCGCGCCTTTGAGCGCTACCTGAGCCGCAACGGCGTGCTAATCCGCAAGTTCTTCCTCCACGTCTCCAAAGGCGAGCAGAAGAAGCGCTTTATGGAGCGCATCGACAACCCGGAGAAGAACTGGAAATTCTCGTCCGCCGACTGCCGTGAACGCGGCTTCTGGAACGAGTATCAGGACGCCTACGAAGACATGATCCGCCAGACCTCGACGGACGCGGCGCCGTGGTATGTGGTGCCGGCGGACAACAAATGGTTCACCCGCCTCGTCGTCGCCGGAGCGGTGATCGACGGCCTCGCCTCGCTCGACCTTCACTACCCAAAAGTCGGAGCTGCGGAGCTGAAGCTGCTCGCCGAGGCGAAGAAGACGCTGAACGGCGGCAAGTAGCCCCGTTCAGTTGCCTTCCGCGTGCATACTTCAGATTCGCTGGTTCCGAATTGTTCGGATGTGTTCCCGCCCGGCTTCGAAGTTCTTCGGCTGCTTTTCGTCCAGCTTCCGATTGGCGGGCTGCTTGTTCGAGGTCGCTTCGCTTGGTCTTCATACGGTCAGACGACTGCTGGACGGCCCGCCGGCACCCGCCGCGCGGTGGTGACCATATCGCAATCTCCGGATCAAAACGTTGCGCCTGCCCGCCGGGCGTCGGTCGCGGCCGAGTCGCGCATCCGCATCAATTCAGCGGCTTGAGTTCCGGCAGGACAAACTTGCCATCCTTGCGGATCAGCCTGTCGTCGAAGTAGATCTCCCCGCCGCCGTATTCCGGGCGCTGGATGCAGACCAGATCCCAGTGCACCTGGCTGCGGTTTCCGTTGTCGGCCGGCCCTTCGTAGGCCTGGCCCGGCGTGAAGTGGAAGGAACCGGCGATCTTCTCATCGAAGAGGATGTCGCGCATGGGCTCGCGTATCTCACGATTGAAGCCGATGGCGAATTCTCCCACGTAGCGGGCGCCTTCATCGGAGTCGAGTATCTTGTTGATGGCCGCCGTGTTGTTGGCGGCGGCCTTGACCACCTTGCCCTTGCTGAACTCGAGCTTCACGCTGTCGAAGGCGATGCCCTGGTAGATCGACGGCGCGTTGAAGCTGATGTGACCCTCGACCGAGTTCTTTACCGGCGCGCTGAAGACCTCACCGTCCGGGATGTTGTGCTCCCCGCCGCAAGCCCGGCTCTTGAGTCCCTTCATGCTGAAGCGCAGATCGGTGCCGGGCCCCTTGATGTGGACGTTCTTCGTCTTGTCGAAGGTTTTCTTCAGGGCGTTCATCGCAGGCAGCAGCGCCGCGTAGTCCAGCAGGCAGACGCGGAAAAAGAAATCTTCAAACTGCTGCGTGCTCATCCCGGCCTGCTGCGCCATCGAGGAGGTGGGCCAGCGCAGCACGCACCAGCGCGTGTGGTTGATGCGCTCGTTGAGCACGGGGCGCATCCTGCCCATGACCATCTGCATCTGGTTGTTCGGCACGTCGGAGTTCTCCGTGATGTTGTGGCTGCCGCGCACGGCGATGTAGCAGTCCGTCTCCTTCATCAGGTCGAGGTTGTTCCGCGCCAGCACATCGTACTGCTCCTCCGTCGCGTGGAGGATCAGCTCGCGCGAGACCACCGAGTCGTGCAGCTTCACGATTGGCAGCCCCTTTGCCTCCACCACGGCGCGGATGAGCGCGACGGCGACGGTGTTCGGCACGTCGAAGCAGTCGATCCAGACGCGGTCGCCTTTTTTTACCTTGGTCGAGTAGCGCACAAGCTGGCGCGCGAGTTGGTCAATTCGGGGGTCGTGCATGCGGTGCTTTATAGAGGCGCGCCCGCAGGCGGTAAAGGAAGAATTGACCGGCGTGCCGCCACGGAAGGGCACGCATGTCAGGAGAAACAACGGCTGGAATCAATACCGGCCTTGGCGGGGGCCGCTCATCCACTTCCACGCGCTCTCGATGTGGGTGCGGGGATCCTTGTGCTGCGCCTCCCAGCCGAGCACGGCCTTGGCCCGGGCGGGATTGCAGACGAGTTCCGGCGGATCGCCGGCACGACGGGGACCGTAGGAGACCGGGACTTTCCGACCGGTGACGGCTTCGGCGGTGGCGACGATTTCCTTGACGGAGAAACCGCGCCCGGTGCCTAGATTCACGGCGGTGGTGGCACCACCACCACGCAGGTAGCCGAGGGCCAGGGCATGGGCGGCGGCAAGGTCGTTCACATGGATGTAATCGCGGATGCAGGTACCGTCGGGCGTGGGATAATCCGTGCCGAAAACGGTGATTGCGTCGATCTCGCCCGTGACGGCCATCAGAATCCGCGGGATGAGATGCGTCTCGGGATCGTGGTCTTCGCCGATCTCGCCGTCCAGGTCACAGCCGCTGGCATTGAAGTAGCGCAGAAACACGGCCTTGAGGCCCCAGGCCGCCTCACAGTCACGCAGCACGCGCTCGAGCATCTGCTTGCTCGCGCCGTAGGGATTTACGGGGTCCTGCGGATGCGTCTCGTCCATCGGAATGCGGACCGGATTTCCGTAGGTGGCGCAGGTGGAGGAAAAAATGAAGCGCCGGCAGGCGTGCCGCTGCATGGCCTCCAGCACGGTGAGCGGGGCGGCGAGGTTGTTGCGGTAGTACTTGAGGGGATCGGTCACCGACTCGCCAACGTAGGCAAAGGCGGCGAAATGCAGCACGGCCTCGGGCTTGTGCTGGTGGAAAACCGTCTCCACCAGCGCGGCGTCGCTCATGTCACCCTGCACAAACGTCACGCGCTCCAGCGGCAGGGCCTCCCGGTGGCCGAAGACCAGATTATCCAGCACGACGATCTTCTCCCCTCCTGCCAGAAGATGCTTCACTGTGTGCGAGCCGATGTAGCCTGCTCCGCCCGTGATCAAAAGAGTGCCTTTGCTGTCCGCCATCCCGCCATTCAACCAGCGCGCCCCGCATCGCGCAAATGCCAAATCAATCCGCCGGCAAATCAACCCGGAAGCACACCGTTCCCCGGCCACACCGCAACCTGATTCCACCGCCAAGTCATGAAGTGAACAACCTGCTGCCCGATTCAGCATCCCGCCATTTTCCAATCGCCACTCTCCATTCCCCATTTTCCATCGACCATCCAACCATCCCACCCCCCTTCCCCCACCTCACGCTCGCCAGCGAGCCCCGACAGCAGCGCCGCCGCGCTACGGGCCGCCGGCCGCCTTCTGCGGCGCGCCAGTCGCGAACGGCTGCTCCGGCAGCTTCGCGGGTGCCGGCGAAAGCTCAGTCCCCGTCTCAGCTGGAACCACGACGGGTGAAGCAGGAGCGACTGGCACCGACGCCGGCGTTGGTGTCACTCCTTTTGGCAAGAGCGCGCTCGCCCGCGGTTGCAGGCCCGGCGGCAGCGGCTTCCCGTTCGGTCCCATACCAGGCAGTGCCGACGCAGGTAGACTCATCGTCCGCTTCTGAATCGCCGCCACGCGGGCCTTCGCTTCTTGCTCGGAGATCGCGGGCACGTTGGCCTTGGCCTTCGTTTTCGTCTTTGCCGTCGTCGCGCTCTTTGATCCGCCACCGCCGCAACTGCACTGCCCGCCACCGCCCGCTCCGCATCCACCGTTGCCGCACCCCGCACTCGTCCCGCAGCCGCTGCCGCCGCACAGGTTGCTGCTCGACTGCCCCAGCAGCGCCGGAGTCAGATTCGAGCCCTGAATCCTGAATTTTGATTCCTTGGCTTCGTAGTGCCCCACCACCACCGTGGCGATCACCGCCCCATGAAACAAAACCGCACTCAACACCACCTGCGCGAAGCTCCCCGTTGGAGTCCCGGCTTTAGCCGGTCCGGACGCTCTCGATGACGCCCCAGCGCCTTGCGACGAACGTACGCTCTCCTGACCGCCTAAAGGCGGGACTCCAACAGATCCGCCTCCCGCTCTCATCCGTCCCCACTTGGCACCCAGTTCTTCGACCACCATCAGCCCAAACGGCACCACCACCAGCCACACCGGCACCGCCCGCGCATCCCCGTGCATGAACGCGGCCAGCATGATCGCCAGCAGCAGGACGCTCCAGCGGCGGATCGAGAAATCAGAAGTCGGAATCGCGTTCATCGTTTCGGTTCTTCGCGTCTGTCAATTTGTTGCAGCCTGACCCCGTTGCCTGTTGCAGCCTGACCCCGTTGCCCGCTGACTCAAGGCCAGTGGAGCGCGCCATTCAAGGCTTGTGATTCGTGTCATCGGGCTTGGTTGATTCTAGATTATTATCCTGACCCTTGCTTCGTTCTTTAAGGCACAGCGATTGTTCGAGTAAAAGTGTTGTTACCAGCGACCGGATCCGAAACAGACAGTTTTGGCGAAACGTCAATTCGAATCTTATACGATCCTGACTTGGTTGGAACAAAATCGCAATAGCCAGGCGCTTTACTGTATTCAACGTATTCGCCAACCTTTCGTGCCGAATGCGAGCCGCCCAAATCAAGACTGGTCTCACGTCCATCCACCGTCACAATTGTCCTGTAAGACTTCGCCGGCAAGATATCCGGACCGTTGTTTATTATCCGGTAGGTCACGACGACCTGATCGCCGACTTTCGGATCCTTCGGTCGGATTGAAACGGCGTCAACCGCCAAATCGCAGGATTTCGGTGTGCACGCCGCGAGAAAAATAGCACACAAAATGGTAGCTAATTTATTCATTTCTCTCACCAACCCTCAGGATCTCCCTGTTCCGTCCCTTCTGGGCAAGTTGCGTCACAACCCCGAGTCGAAACATTCTGAGTGCCGTGCCAACCGCCCCTTCCCCCAACACTCAACAATCCAAAATCAATACACACAAAATGAGCGACATAGTCCTCGGTACCGTGAGCGTAGAATCCCCCGAGTCCCCACCCATGAGAACACCAAACCCTGCAAGGTTCACCAGCATGAGGTTCCTGCATAGTGCTACCCACAACACAGACATTGCTCTGCGTGCAAAGAACCGTGACAATCGGCGTCCAGGGAGGCAACCAACTTAGACCCAACCTGTCCACCTTGTTTGGCGCTTCGTTTTCGACCATCGAATACAGGTTGTGCCCGTCGCGCTCCTGAAGGGGATCCCTTGACGGCCATCTTCCCGTCTGCGAATCGTAGTAGCGATAGCCGAAATACGCCAACCCACTCGCGGACTCCACAGGCTTGGTCGAGAACCGGTAGCGGTTCAGCTCAGCCGCCTTGCCAGTGGCGGAGATGGTCTTGCCGAAGGCGTCGTAGCGGTATTTGGCGGCGGTGAGGCATCGGGCGTCGGTCAGGAGGATGACGTTGCCGTTGCTGTCGTAGGAGAAGAAATACGTTTGCGATGGTTGGCGGTTGTTGGCAGTGGTTTGCGGTTGTTGTTGAGGGAAATGCGTTGAGGAGAGGAGGCCGCCGATGCCGCCGGCGCCTTGGAGGGTGCGGGAGAGGTCTTCGCTCCAGACGTGGCGGATAGCCAAAGTAGTCATGCGCTTTAGCGCGGGATCGGGTGCGCTGGCCTCGGCGGGCTGTTTCTCCCCAGGCGTGCGCGGTGCGGGCTTAAGCCCTGCACTACTTTTCACCGCCGGCTCGGCGGTGCTACAATATTCGGCAATGACGTTCCAGCCATCATGCACGAAGTAAGTGGTTAGTTGGGAGGTGGACTCGGTGCGTGCAACGCGGCGGTGGAGCGCATCGTAGCGGAAGCTCTCCCTGACCTCTGACTTCTGACCGCTGACCTCTGTCTGGGTTGTCACCGACATGAGATGGATGTCGGCGTCCCAGGTGAACTTCCTCGTTGCGTCATGTAGCAGGTTGCCGCTCTTGTCGTAGTCGGGCTCGTGCTGCTGGCCGTCTTCGGCGATGGCGGTGTATTGGTTGTTGGCGTTGGCTGTGTACTCGGTTGTGCGGCCCTGGTCGGTGGTTTTCATGCGGTTGCCAGCGGCATCATAGGCGAAGGTTTGGGTTGGGGTGAAGGCGGGCTGCTCAGCTTCTTTTGACAGGATTGCAGGATTGGCAGGATTTACAGGTGACGGATTGTTGTTGGTGTTCTCGGTTCCTGATTGCGTCGCCCCGTTGGGATTGCGGGCAGGAGTGCCCGCATCACTGCTGGCCTGGCCGTAGGCCGCGGCCACCACTTGTCCGGCGGGGTCGTAGCTGAAGAGGTCGGCCGTGCCGTCGCCGCGAATTCTTGCAGTGCGGCGATCTCGGGCGTCATAACGGCTGGCTTCGCTTTCGAGGATTTTGCCGTTGGCGTCGGTGTGTTTGATTTCGGCGAGGCGGCCGGCTGCGTCGTGGGTGCGGGTGGTTACCACGCCGTTGGCGAGGGTGAGCTTCGCGATCGTGCCGTCGGCGCGGCGCTCGTAGGTGGCGAGCGGGCGCGGGGTGCCGGGCGCGGGCAGCATGGAGGAGGAGTCGATGACCTCCGCCAGCTCGCCGCGGGAGTTGTAGAGGTAGGTGATGATGGTGCCGTCTGGATAAGTGATGGAGTGGAGCTGGCCGTCGGCGTTGTGGGTGTAGGCGACGGTATAAGGCGACAGGGCTGCGGGTTTTTCGACAGGATTGACAGGATTTGCAGGATTAACAGGTCCTGACTGGGGATCGAAGGAGGCGGTGATGATCTGGGTTTCTTTTTGCATCCTGCCGCGCGCATCATACTCGCGCTCGACGGTGGCGGACAAGTTCTTTGCCAGGGTCATGCGGCCGGCGGGATCGTAGGCGAAGGTGCTCGGCTCGGCCTTGTCGCCGTCCCACTTGATGCTGGTGAGCTTGCCGCGCATGTCGTAAACATACGTCGCTCCGGTGCCGTCGGGGCGGGTGCGGCGGATCATCTGGCCGGCGGCGTCGTGCTCGTAGAGTTCCATGGTCTTGTCCGGATAAATCTTGGCCGAGAGCTTCCCGCGCGCGTCGTAGGTCCAGCGGGTGACGTTGCCTTTCGCGTCGGTGAGGGTTTCGAGGCGGCCGTCGGGATCGTAGGTGTAGGCGATGGAGTCGCCTTTGGCGTCGGTGGTTTTCACAAGCTGGCCTGCGGCATCAAGCACGCGGCTTTCCTTCGCGCCATCGGGCAGGATGGTTTCGACGGCCTTGCTGTTCGCGCCAGGATCACCGCCGCAGCAGGGCGCGGGACCGGACGGGCCGGCGTTGTCGGCATGAACGAATTTCCACACACGCCCCAGCGGCTCGGCGGTGAGGATGCGGCGGTTGCGGGCGTCGTACTCGTGCGTGGTGATCTTGCCGGTGGGGCTGATGGCGCGCACTTCATTGCCGGCGGCGTCGTATTCGTGGCGGGTGGTGGCGATTGCGGATTTGGGATTGGGGATTTCGGATTTCAGGGCCTCAATGGCACCGTCACGATTCAATGCTCCTTTGATCTCGGCGGTCTTGCGCCAGAGGGCGTCGTAATGGAAGTCGGTGCGGACGCCTGAGGCGGACAGGGTGCCGGTCAGGCGGTGACGGGCGGCGGCGCCGGGTGCTTCATACAGGAAGGAGAGCGTGCCGCCGGTGGCGTCGGTGACGGAGGTGATGTCGCCGTACGCATTGTAGCCGCGCTTGGTGGTCGCGCCGGTCTCGTTGGTTTCGGTGATAAGATGGCCTCCTGCGTCGTAAGTGGCGGTGCGCGTGGTCTGGTCGGGGTTGATGGTCTTCACACGGCGATTCGCGGCATCGTACTCGAAGCTGGTGGTGCGGCCGAGGGGATCGGTGGTGGAGGTGAGATTGCCCGCGAGGTCGTAGGCGTGGCGTGTGGACGGTGGAGAAAGTGGCGCAACCTGCTGGGTTGCGGGATCGACTGGCAAGCCAGCGGCTTGCCCCACTTTTGCGGCGGGCGGGGCGCCTGCGCTGCTTTCTTCCACCAGCCTCCGGTCCGCATCATACACGCGCTCAATGATCCTGCCGCTCGGCATGGTGATGCGCGTGGGCATGGCGGAGGCGGTGCAGGCGGTGCAGGCGGTGCAGCCGACGGCACCTTGCTTCACGTCGTAGGCGTACTTCGTCACGCGCTCCAAGGCGTCGGTGCGCGAGGTGACGCGGCCGAAATAATCGTACGTAGTGCGGCTGGTGTTGCCCGCGGCGTCGGTGATGGAAGTGACCCGGCCCTGGTCGTCGTAGGCACGGCGCTCGGTTTCCTTGCCATCGGGGCCAATGGTGCGGACAAGGCGGCCTCCGGCGTCGTTCTCGAACTTCCAGGTGCGCCCGAGCGGGTCGGTGGTGGAGGTCTTGCTGCCCAGCGCGTCGAAGGCGGTCTTCGTCACGCCGCCGAGCGCGTCGGTGATGGAGGTAAGATGGCCCTCCTTGTCATAGCCGTACTGAGTCTTGTTTCCCGCCGGGTCGGTGCGCGAGGCGATGAGGCTCTCCTTGGTGTACGAAAGCGTCTCAATCACCGTGCCGTCTGGTCCTGTGGTCTTCACACGGCGGTTCCGCGAATCGTACTCGTGGCGCGTGACATTGCCAAGCGGGTCGGTGCTGGCGATGAGATTGCCCTGCTTGTCAAACTCCTCGACGGTGGCATGGCCGAGCGGGTTGGTGGTGGTGTGCTTGCTGATGCCCGAGTGCGGCGAACCGCCGAAGAAGACGTGGCTGTGCGTGGTGACATGGTCGAGGGCGTCCCATTCCTTCGCAACCATGCCTTTGGCGTCGAACTCGGCGCGGTAGAGGGTTAGTGGGAGGGGTTGTTGGGGGGGGGGGCGCGGCGCTTGCAGGAGCAAGCGCCCTACCCGGCGGAATCCGCGTCACGCTCTGCAGCCTGCCTTTGGCCGGGCCGGCGGCGGTGACTTTTTGGCGGGTGGTGGTTGTGCCGTCTGCGGCCGTGAAAATGACGCGACCGGTGGCTTCGTCGTCTTGGTAGCTCTCGGTCTCGCCGCCGGGGCCGGTGCGGTTCATGATGGGGCCGGTGCCGTTCTTGGCGACGATGCTGTAGGACCACACGCCGTCGGAGACGAGGGTGAAGGTGCTCTGGTTCCAGGCCAGGGTGGACTTGATCAAGGACCGGTCGGTGATGGTGATGCGTGGATTGCCCGCGCCGTCCTGGTCGTAGCCACAACGCTCCGCGCTCCCGTCGGGAAAGGTGACACTCTCAAAGCGCCGCTGGCCGTCATAGCTGACCTTCCATGTCTTCGCACCGAAGGCCGTGCGGGCGTCGATGGCCGAGACCAAACCGCTGGCGGGATCACGGTGGACGCTGAAACCCGTCATCGTGATCTTCCCGCCTGCAAGTTCACTCAGCGCGATGAGCCCGCCGCTGGCATCGCGATTCCACAGGATGTTCCGCCCCGCATCGGTGCGCAGACGGATGAGCAGCCCGCGCTTGTCAAACTCCAACTCCCAGCCGTCCTCGCGGGAGACGACGGTGCCCGCGCCCTTCGCGCGAGCGATCCACTCTCCATCCGGCGTGGCCCAGAGTCCGGCATCGGCGGGCATCGGCTCCAAGTGCATGACCTTCCCGCACGGCAGGAGGATGGGCCACCGCGTGGCGGTCTTCGGCAGCAGGCGGGACGTGAACAACGGCGACCGCCAGCCCGTGGTGCCGAAGTCCTCGGACTCGCCCGTGCGCCCGCTTAGAAACGAGAGACGCAGCGGCAGGGCAAGCCCGCCGCCGAAATCGATCTCGCCGAGATCGAGCCAGTGCGAGGCATGACCCTTGTCGCTGGTGGGGCCAAGTCCGCCGGGCGGGATGGAGAGATCGACCGGCCGCGCCGGAAGGGAGGACGGCACGAGCACCGGCATGACGGCGGAGGCGATGAGCAGGAGGAGGCGGGATGTTTTCATTGGAAGGAAGTTGCGGTTGAAAGTTGGTGAAGGTGTCCGGGCCGGCCCCATCGCACCGCCTGAGATCAGCAAGTGCAGGCGCATGCCCGAGGGAGAATCATCAGGCGTTGGGGTCGGTGCATTCCTCCTCGTCCTCGTCGTCCTCGCAGGCACCGTCGGCGTTGCCGCAGTTGGCGGTCTCCGTGCAGCCACAGGTTGAGCCGCCACAGGGACAACTATAGGAAGCACCTGCACAGGACGACGGACAAGGCGAGTTGCTGCCACAAGTGCAGCCGGTGCCGCCACAGGTGCAGAGATAACTGTCACCGCTGCCAGTATCGTCACCGCTGCCAGTGTCGTCACCGCTGCCAGTGTCGTCACCGCTGCCAGTGTCGTCACCGCTGCCAGTGTCGTCACCGCTGCCAGTGTCGTCACCGCTGCCAGTGTCGTCACCGCCGCTACTGTCGTCACCGCCGCTAGTGTCGTCACCGCCGCTAGTGTCGTCACCACCGCTAGTGTCGTCACCGCCGCTAGTGTCGTCACCGCCGCTACTGTCGTCACCGCCGCTACTGTCGTCACCACCGTTCGGCACACGCGGGTCAGTATGAGCAGCGAGCAATTCATCGAGATTTGAAATGCCGTCGCCATCCCAATCCGCGAACCACTGCACCGGGCCGGACATGGCTGCCAAATAGGTGCCATCCGGCATGGGGTTCGTGAGTCCCGAAGGCACACTCTGGCTGTCACATGGGTCGGTGCCGTTTCGATACTCCTCAAAATTGAGCGACAAGTCGCCGTCCTCGTCATTGGCAGCATCCCTGCGGTCGCTGAGATTCAACCCGTGCGCCATCTCCCAGATGTCGCTCATGCCGTCGCGGTCCCAGTCATAAACCGGGGCATAGGCACCGTTGAGCGAATGACCGGAAAGGTAGCCCTGTAGATTTGTCCAGCCGTCGCCATCAAGATCGCCATTGTCGTCGGCCGGGTTCTGCGGGTTGAGGCCATAGAACGCCTCAATCCTGTCGGGGATGCCCCCGCCGTCTGTATCAGCGAGCTGGTTGGCAGCTTTTAGATAGTCAGGCACTCCATCGCCATCCGAACACGCGCTCAGTGGGTTGAAGGCGCGGCTGAAGATGGTCTGCCCGTTCCACTCTTCGTAGCCGGTCAGGAAGTCACCATCCGTATCAGCGTGCAGCGGATCGGTCAGCGAGGTGTGAATCTCGAAGCCGTCATTCAGCCCGTCGTCGTCGCTGTCGGAAACGCCGGGATCGGTACCGTGGAGAATCTCGTCGTCGTCGCTGAGTCCATCTCCGTCCGTGTCGGGGCTGTTCGGATTGGACCCTTGCTGGTTCTCAGTGCCGTCGCCGACATTATCGCCGTCGGAGTCGGGGTTGGTGGGGTCGGTGCCTAGATTGTCCTCGAGACCATCCGTCAATCCATCCTGATCCGTGTCGCCATTGGTGGGGCTGGTGCCGTTGGCGATCTCCTGGTTGTCCGGAACATTGTCATGGTCAGTATCGAGCTCGGTGCCGGGCGGAAGCTGGCCGGTGTAGTCTTCATAGTCCGACGCCCCGTCGCCATTCGTATCCGCCACCGCAGGGTCGTACACCGCGCCGTTCCCAAACGACAGCTCGAACCCGTCGAGAAGGTTGTCATTGTCCGTGTCGTTGTCGTTCGGGTCCAGGCCGCGCGCGTATTCCTGGGCGTCCGTCGCGCCGTCGTCGTCGCTGTCGGCATCGGTGGGGCTGCTGCCAAAGGTGTGGTACTCGAAGCCGTCCGGCAGCGTGTCCCCATCCGTGTCGGACTCGAGCGGATTGCTGCCGATGGCGACCTCGGTGGCATCATCAAGCCCATCACCATCCGAGTCGGCGGAATGCACATCGGTGCCAATCGACGCCTCGAATACATCGGACAACCCGTCCTGATCCGCATCTGCCGGCGGTTCACCCCCACCACCAGAACCGGACGCCGGCGGCTGCCCGTAGAATGCCTGATAGTCGCCGACTCCGTCGCCGTCCGAATCCGGGTTCAACGGGCTGAACACACCGTTGCTGTTGAGTTCGATGCCATCCGGCAGCCCGTCGGCATCCGTATCCGCGACACGCGGATTGGTGGCGGCATTCGTCTCATCGCCATTGCTGACGCCATCACCGTCCGCATCGGCGGAAGGATCGCTCAAACCCATCCAGTCCTGGTGGTCGGTCCAGCCATTGCCATCGGTGTCGGCCAGAAGGGGATTGGTGCCGGTTACCAGCAATTCATCGCTGTCCGTGATGCCATCTCCGTCGGTATCGGGGCTGTATTTGTTTGTGCCGATGTAGTCCTCGTACCAATTCGGCAGCAAGTCATAGTCGCTGTTGCCCAGGTCGGGCCCCTCCGGCGGCTCGTCACCATTGCCATCCCACACGGGCGCTTGTGCCCATGGCGGTGAGGCAGCCCCATCAGGCACATATCCCGCCCTCAGAAGAGACGGGCCGATGGACCAGCACACCAAGGCAGCGAGCTGTAGATAACGAATGCAACGCCAGTTCCGAATGCGCCGCAGAGAGAGAGAGAGAGAGAGAGAGTTTCATACCGACTTAGGAGCAGTGGTTTCTTGTCGTCCCTGAATATTCGGAATTTCTTCCGAACGCCAAGATTTGAACCAGAAAACCCAAAAGTTGAAAAGGCTTTTGTTCAGAAACTTTCGTCGGTCGGTCAGCCCATGCGGCGAAGTGCTGGAATCGCTCAACGGCCCGCATTCATCGCAGCCCGGCAAAGCCGGATGGACCGCGCACAAGATCATGAAGGACAGAATCATGCCCGCTACCGTGGATTGTTCTGAGCGATCACATGATTTTGCCCCGCATGATTTTGTCTTCAAGGTCTTCGCTAACTTCTCGCTTCCGACAAGAGCGGGACTGGGTCCAGAAGTCCCGGCCAGAGGAACACGCGGAAGACTCCGACAAGGAAGCCATTGATCCTGCCGCAGCTTCACCCTTTCACCATTCGCCATTCACCATCCGCCATCCCGCGTCTCGCAGCTTGCATCCCGCATCCGCGCCGACCCCATCTCCGCGCTTGAGGCCGCGCGCAATCGTCGCCATCATCCGCGCTCGCATGGCCGCCTTCATCCTCCGCCGACTCTCGAGCAGCATCCTTGTGCTGTTTTGCGCGGCATCGCTCACGTTTCTGCTTTCCATCTCGCAAAAGGGCGGCCCGTTTGAAAAAGAGAAACTCAGTGAGAAGGCCAAGGCCGAGAAGCTCCGCCAGCACGAGCTGGACGGCCCGAAGTGGTGGCAATTGGTGCGCTACCAGCGGCGGCTGCTCGGCGGCGATCTCAACGTCTCGCTGCGCTACAAGGACCGCACCGTGGCCGAGGTGCTCGCGCAAAAGCTGCCAAACTCCCTCGTCCTCGGCATGTGCGCCTTTGTCATCGCCTCGCTCGGCGGCGTTGCGACCGGATTCGCCGCCGCCATGCGGAAGGGCACGCTGGTCGATCTGGCCGCCATGTTTTTCGCGCTCGCCGCCATCAGCGTGCCCACATTCATCACCGGACCGGTAATGGTGGCCGTGTTCGGCTTGTGGCTGAAGATGCTGCCCATCGGCGGATTCGGGAGCTGGCTGCATCTGGTGATGCCCTCCGTCTGCCTCGCCCTGCCCTTCATGGCCTACGTCGCGCGCCTGATGCGCAACAGCCTGCTCGATGTCATGAACCTCCATCACATGCGCACCGCAAAGGCCAAGGGGCTGGGTGAGGCCGCCGTCCTGCTGCGTCACGGCATGAAGATGGCCGTCCTGCCCGTGGTCACCTATCTCGGTCCCATGGCCGCCTACGTGCTGACGGGATCCTTTGTCGTCGAGAGCGTGTTCAACATCTCCGGCGTCGGCGGCGTCTTCGTCAACGCCATCCAGAATGCCGACTGCTTCCTGCTCACCGGCGCGGTCCTCGTGTATGCCGGGTTGATCGTGTTCTTCAATTTCATCGTGGACGTGCTCTACACCTTCCTCGACAAACGCATCCAGCTCCATGCCTGACGCCGCCGACAATCGCGTGAAGGGCGCACCGCCGGGCGGGTGGGCCGTGCTGCGGCGGAACCGCGCCGCCATGGCGGCGCTCGTCTTTCTCGGCCTCGTGTCCGCGACGGCGCTCATCGTGCCATTCCTGCTGCCCGACTGGATGAAACAGGTGAGCGCGGACTCCTTCGTCGCTCCGCTTGGCCGCTCGCATCCCGGCGCGCCGCTCCGTTTGCTCGGCACGGATGTCAATGGGAACGACCTCTTCTACCGTCTGCTCACCGGAGCGCAAGTGAGCCTCGGCGTGGGCCTCGTCGGCGCGCTCGTCAGCCTCGTCATCGGCGGCGTCTATGGCATGGTCAGCGGCTATGCCGGCGGCCGCATCGACGGCGCGATGATGCGGCTCGTGGACATGCTCAACGCCATCCCGAGCCTGCTCATCGTCATGATCTTCGTGTCCACCTTCGATGCCTTTTTCAAGGACGCGCTCGACGCGCTGCGGCTCTGGGGCCAGTCCCGTCATTGGAGCATCATCGAGCACATGGCCGGCCTGCTCATCCCTTACTCGCGCATCGCCATCCTCGTCCTCTCGCTCGGTCTCGTACAATGGCTCACCATGGCGCGCATCGTGCGCGGCCAGGTACTCGTGCTCAAGGAGATGGCTTTCGTCACCGCGAGCCGCGCAATGGGACAGCGCGGGTGGACCATTCTCTGGAAGCACTTGTGGCCGAACCTCAGCACCATCGTGCTCACCTGTCTCACGCTCACCATCCCCGCCGTCATCCGCGACGAATCCTTTCTCAGCTTCCTCGGCCTCGGAATCGAAGACCCCGCGGCGAGCTGGGGATCCCTGCTCCGCGACGGCGCGCAGGTCATCAATCCCATCGAGAGCAAATGGTGGCTGCTGGTCTTCCCCGCCGTACTCATGTCGCTCAGCCTTCTCGCACTGAATTTCCTCGGTGACGGCCTGCGCGATGCCTTCGACCCGAAATCGGGAGAATGACCCCCCTTGCCTGCGGCCGATCTGGTCGCTGAGAAATACTCAGCCTCGCACGGCGTGCCCGCCCCACAGAGGATCCCGGCTCACCGGTGGCATGTGGCCGGATTTGGCGGGTAAAGGCACTCCATGGATGGCCGCGGCGGGCAAGGTCAGATTGTCCTGACGACTACGGCGGCCGGAATCCGCAGCCATGTGGGACGGCGGCCCTTCCAGGGATGGTTGCACAAGCGACTTGAGAGCATATCCACCGGGGCGGGTCATGAACTCACGGATCCCTGGCGCGTGGCGGCGCGCATCACCGCAGCTTCGTCGATGCCGCGGAGTTTGAAGACGCGGCGAATGGTGTCTTCAATGAGGTTGTTCGGACACGACGCACCGGCAGTGATGCCGACGACGACGGACTCACCGCCCGCGAGCTTTGCGGAGTAGCTGGTCGTCTCCGACTTCGAGTGCAGATCGAAGTGGACGATCTGCTCCAGCGAAGTGATGCAACCGGCATCCCTGATGAAGAAGGTGGGCAGCCGCTGCTCGCCGATCTCGACGAGGTGCGTGGTATTGCTGCTGTTGTAGCCGCCGACGACGAGCAGCAGGTCCATCTTGTGGCGCAGCATGTCGAACAGCGCGTCCTGCCGCTCCTGCGTGGCGCCGCAGATGGTATCGAAGACCTGGAAGTTCGAGCGGTCGCCTCCGTCGCGATCTTCGATCGCCTTGAGCACGCGGCGCTGGATTTCCTCAGTCTCGGACTTGAGCATCGTGGTTTGATTCGCGACGCCGACTTTCCGCAAATGCAATTCGGGATCGAAGCCCGCCGAGCGGGCGTTTGAAGGGAAGCGCTTCAGGAACTCCGCCTTGTCGCCGCCGCGACGGATGTAGTCGCAGACGTAGTCCACGTCTGCGAGCGTGAGCACGACGAGGAAATGACCCGTGCCGTCATCGCCGAGCGCACGCGAGGAAGTGGCGCGCGTCTCTTCGTGTACGGCCTTGCCGTGGATGATGGAGGTGAAGCCCTGTTTTGCATAGCCGCGCACCCGCTTCCACACGCTCATCACGTCACCACACGTCGTGTCCACCACGAGGCAGCCGCGGGAAGATATGAGATCCATCAACTTTGTCTCGGCTCCGAATGCGGGGACAATCACCACGTCTTCGCACGTCAGCTTCGCCACCTCCTGCTCGTGTTTGCCGACCGGGATGCTGATCACGCCCATGTCGGCGAGCTGGCGGTTGACCTCGGGATTGTGAATGATCTCTCCCAGGAGAAACACACGACGGTCAGCGAAGACCTTGCGCGCGGCGTATGCGAGGTCGATGGCGCGCTCGACGCCGTAGCAGAAGCCGAAGTCCCTGGCGAGGCGGAGCGTGGTGTTTCCCACGGTGAAGACGCCTCCGCGCTCGCGGATGGTCTCAACGAGGGGGCTGCGATAGTGCTCCTCCACCTGTGCCTGCACGCGGTCCATGACCTCCGGTGTGCGGACGTTCACACGACGGGAGGCGGCGGGCGTATCAGGAATGGTGGGCGTCGTCATGTGGAGGAGAAGTTTGTCCGCGTGGCCGCGCTCCGCTTGCCACGCTCAAGAAAGGCGTGTTGTGGTCCGCCAATATGTGACAGCGCGAAACCGCAACACTGAAAACAGAAAACGAACAAGCCCTCCCCGTCACCGGGGTCTGCTCAGAAGTTGTACAGCTTGCCTTTCTCAGCGTCGGAGAACACCTGCGGGCTGAGCATGTAGCTGTTCGGCGGGTCGGGCATGCGGCTGTCGTCCAGCACCGGCAGCGTCTTGCCGATCGTGGCATCTTCAGGCTGGCTGGTGGCGATGTTCACCGGAGTGCCCACCTTGACGATAGAAAACATCTTCTTTGCCGACTTGATGGGAAGCCGCACACAGCCGTGCGTGCACGGGTAGGGTTTGACAAACCCCCAGTGCATTCCGTAGGCAGGGGCAAACTCCATCCAGAACGTCATCGGATAGCCGGCGCCCGGGCTGCTGGCACGGCGGCGGTTTTGCTGCTTCGAGTACACGGTGAAGCTGCCTTTCGGCGTGGGCGACGAGGCGGTGCCGACGGAGCACGGCGTGGCGAGCAGCACCTTGCTGCCCTCCATCACATAGACACGCTGCGCGCCGGTGCTCAGCTTCACGCGGACGGCGGACGGGTTCTTCGGCTGCTCCACGGGCGGATCAAAAGTGGTGGAGTAACTGCCGGATGAACCTTGTTTCACTCCGGCGCAACTGCTCAGGCCAAGTGCCAGAACCGCGACCGCCAGAGTCCCCAACGAACGATGAATGAATGATGACATGCCGGCCTTCATAGCACGGCGGAGGTATTTCTCCAATGGTTTTGCCGGCACGAGCGCCGCACACCCGCGGCTCACCTCAGAGGGCCATGTTGAGAAAGCGCACTTCCTCTTTCAGCAGGATGGTGGGCGGCACGGCCTCGGCGATGCGGTAGGCGGCGGCAGCATCACCGAGGGAAAGCTTCGTCAGCCCTGCCAGCACGGCGCGCAGGCCGGGCGGAAGCGATTCAGGCGCGGCGACGGCACTCAGCTCGGTCTTGATGCGCGCCCTGTCACCGAGCCGGTAGAGGGCGAGCGCGCGCAGCACGGCAAGATATGAAGCGGACTCCGGCGAGCGCGTTTCGGCGCTGGCGGCTGCATCCATCGTCAGGACCGATTCACACGCCGCTTCGAAGCCCGAACCGATCACCATCCTGAGATAATCCGCACGGGCCTTGAACGCCCAACTGTCAGGCCGCGAGGCGGAGATGCGGGCGGCGATGTCGAGCATCTTGCCGCCGTCCTTCGCGAGCGAGGCCATTTCATAGACCTTGGTAAGCATGGCCACGCGCACGCGGGCATTCTTCGCGGCGATGGCCTCGTAGCCCTTGGCCGCGAGATCCCAGAGGCCGTGGGTCTCGGCCAGTTCCGCAGCGCGCAGGATCACGCCGTGCTCTCCGCTCTTGGCGGCGGCGCGGTAGGCATTGTCGATCTCCTGTTTGGCTTGCAACAGGTCTGGCTCCAGCTTGCTGAAGCACGCGGCGAGGTAGGCGTGGGCGTTGGCTTGGGAAAGGGGTGGCGGAGGATTGCCTTGGATGACGGCTTTCAAATCCGCGTACTTGCCCGTGGCCAGCAGTGCCTCGGCGTAGGCCGGGAAGGCGTCGGCGGACTTCAGCACGAGGGACTTCGGCACGAGGCTGAGGATACGGTCCGGCTGGCGCTCCTGCGTGAGCCAGCGCAAGAGGTGGACGAGGGCGTCGATGTCCTTGCCCTTGTACTTGGTGCACTCGGCGTCGAGCACCTCGTCACGCCGGGTGGGAAAAAGGCGCATGTAAGCGGAGAGCACGGCGAAACGGTGATTGTCCTTCGCCTTCGGGTGCGCATTCACGGTCTTGACCAGATCGTCGGCCTCGCCTGCTGTCAGGTCCTTGCTGGCGGCCAGGAAACTCACGGCCTGCAGTGCGGTGTCGTCGGTCTTGAGCGCAAGTGTCCAGATCATATCCTGCGCCTGGCGGCGTGTCTCGTTGAAGGGCTGGTCAAGATCGAGCATCGCCAGCCGCAGGATGGACTCGGGGTTGTCCGGCTCGGTGAGCAGCGCCTGACGGAGCGTGGACATGGCCAGGGGCTTCTGCCCTTCGTCATCGAGTATCTTCGCAAGCAGTTCCATGCCTTTGCGCTTCTGCTTCTCGGCGGTGGGCAGTTCAGCGTACACTTTCCGCGCGCGGCTGACGTCACCGGTGATGATGAGCGCCTCGCCCAGACGAATGGAATCCTCCGCCGTGGCCGCATTCAAATCTTGCAGCCGCTGGAGGAAGTAGCGCGCCATCTCGGGGTCGCCGTTGGTCTTCTGCAGGTACTCCGCTGCCACACGAAGAACGGCGGGATCTTCAGGCGCTGTGCGCAGAGCCTCTCCCACCGCGCGGGCGGCGGAGTCCCATTTCTCATCCTTCATGAGGTCGGCCACCTGGGCGGCGATGTGCCCTCCCCACATGTTCATCCCCTTCCTCCAGACCGCGCGGCCGCCGAATATGCCGGCGACGATGAGAGAAAACACCACGAGGGCGACACCCATCTGCCACATGGAGCGCTGGCTGCCGCCGGTCTTGACGGCTTGCTCGCCGTCGGCCGGCTCCGGATTGCCCGATGGTCTGTTCTTGAGCATGGCTGTCAGTTCGTGGTTTCAGTTTGCATTGGCACCCGAGGCCGGCGCGGCGGATCAAAACTCGATCACACAGCGGAAACCCACGTCGGTGCGTGAGCCGCCTTTTTGCACATGTACTCGGGCCGAGGAGAGCAGCAGAGTCTTGTCACTGGACAGCCAGGAACCTCCGCGCACGACGCGCTCATCCGGCGCGCCGGGCCATGGATCCGCACACCACTCGGAGGCATTGCCGCCGAGGTCATGAAAGCCGAGGCCGTTCGGCGCGAAGGATCCCACCGGCGCCGGGTAGGAGAATGAGTCGCGGTACGGTGGTGCCTTCTCGCTGTCGATGTTCACGCTCGATGGGGGCGGAGGCCAGGCATCGTTGCCCCAAGGATAGTGCAGCTTGTTCCCGAGATGGCGTGCGACTGGATCTGCACCGGTTTCCGCAGGCATGTCCGCCATGGTACTCCACTCGGCGTCCGTCGGCAGACGGTACCGTGCCGTGGCGGGAATCAGCCCCGCAGCGCGGTCTTTGTTGGTGAGCCACTCGCAGAAATCCAACGCCTGCAACCAGGAGACTGCCACCACCGGTTGAGTATCCTGGGAGAGAAACGCCGGCTTCTTGTCCCACACCACCTCTGTCTCCTTGACGTAGGTGTTGAAGTCCTGAAGCCGTGTCTCGAACTTCCCGGCCAGGAGGCCCCGCTCACCCAGCGGCACGAACTCCATGCCCAGCGAGTTCGTGAACGCCTTGCCTTTCTCCGCCGGCGCGAGCTTCGCCACATTCGGCACGGCACCGGTGGTCTGCTTGAGCTTCGCGCGCATCGCCTCCAGTTCCTTCGGGTCCACATCGTCCTTCGCCATCTCGGCGCCGCGCTTCTTGGCTTCCTCCACTTTTTTCGCCTCCGCCTGAGCCATCAGCGTGGCCGTGCGGCGGCGGTCCTCAAACACGCAGCGGAAGCCGATGGTGGGTGCGCGCAACTCGGCGGGCACCTCGTAGCGATACGCCGATGTCAGGCACTCCGGGCGGAAGTAAGCCCATGAGCCGCCGCGCAGGCCGCCCACTGGCAACGCCTGCACCTTGCGGTCCCACACCCACTCCCACACGTTTCCGGCCAGATCATAAATGCCCTCCTTCGTCGCCGGAAACTTCCCGACCGGCGCCGTGTACTCGTAGTCGTCCTCGTAGCCCGGTATCTCCGCCGCCGCGTAGTTCCCCACCCGCACGGGCGGCGGCCACTTCAGCCCCCAGGGATATATTCTCTCGTCCTGCACCTTCTCATCGAGCGTCGCATCCGCCTTGCGCGCACGCATCAGATTGATGGCCGCATCCCATTCCTCGTTCGTCGGCAGGCGGTAGGACTGGTTCGAATCAATGGCGCCGGCAGCGCGCTCCTTGTTCGTAAGCCAATTGCAGAAGGCGATGGCGTCCTGGAGGTTCACGCCCACCGCGGGATGATCCGGCCCCTGCGCAAAGTGCGGCTTGTACGACCATGCATAAGTGGCGTCCTTCACAAACGACTCGTAGTCCGACACCCGCGTCTCGTACTCTGCGAACATGACCATCGTGCCCGGGATCGGCACAAACTTCACCCCCAGGCTGCTCGTGTGCTCCGTTGCCATCGGCTTCTGCTGCGGGGACTGTTGCGCGACAGCTTCCACCGGCACCAGCGTCAGGCCCGCGATGCCGGCGGCGACTGCTCCGACGTGACGCGCGAAAGGAGCGGAAAACAGATGGCAAAATCGAGTGTGCATGCGGTGCTGGGCGGAAAAAGAGGCCGGCGGGGCTGCATGCTCCATCCGAGCAAGCGCCAGCCGGTTTCTCGGGGCGAAATGTTGTCGCCTGCCACGGACAAAAGCAAGCCTCGTGATGCCCGCGATTCAAGGCTGGACACGAATGCGGCAAGCAATGTATTTTTCCGCCATGGCATCGCTCTTCCGAGAAACGGACTTCGTCATCAATCTCCACGCGACCCCCGCTGAGTGGCAGCGTGATTTGTTTTATTCCGTGGTGCGTGCCGGCCATTTGCGCGGCGGCACCGACCACCGCATCGAGCGCGAGACGTATCCCGGTCACGAATTGATGCTGTGCCTTGGCGGAAAGGGCTGGGTGCGTGTGGCTGGCCGGCGGCATGAGGTGAACGCCGGGCAGCTCGTGTGGGTGAACTGCCATCACGCCCACGCCTATGGAGCCGTGTCAAACGAGCCGTGGGAACTCTACTGGTTGCGCGCGGAAGGCCGCTCGCTGGACCGCCTCGCGCAGATGCTGCAGGTGCGCAGTCAACCCGTGCTCGACGGCATCGACTGCGCGAAGACCAAGCCGTTCTTCGAGCATGTCTTCGCGGCGATGCAGGGCACCAAGCCCGGTGACGCGGCGATGTGTGATGCCGCCGTGGCGGAAATCATCGCCGTCGCATTCGAGGCCCGACCGAGTCTGCTCGACGCCGCGGCTCCGGAACTCCCGCCGGCTGTTGTGAAGGCGCTGGAGCAGATGCGGCTCTACTATCACAGGGCCACGCGCGTGGCCGAGCTCGCAGCAATGGCCGACATGAGCGAGTCGCACTTCAGCCGCATGTTCAAGGCGGCCATGGGCACCAGCCCCATCGACTGGCTGCGCCGCGAGCGCATCAATCAAGCGAAGCGACGTCTCGTCGAGTCCGACGATGCGATCAAAGAAGTGGCGCAGCAGGTCGGCTACTCAGATCAGTTCTTCTTCAGCAAGGACTTCAAAAAGATGACCTGCCTCACGCCGACACAGTTCCGGCAGACGGAAGGCAGGCGGCAGGGGAATGACCGGCACGCGTGACGGCAAGCGTGCTGCGCCGGCCGGAGCAAATGACGACGGCATCGAGCCTGCTGGCGGAACCCGTCATCTGCGGCACAGTCCGGGCAATGGAATTGAACGATGATTATCTTTCGCGCTTCGGCGGCATCGGCCGGCTCTACGGAACAGCCGCCCTGCCAAAACTCGCTGCGGCCCATGTGTGCGTGATCGGCGTGGGGGGAGTCGGCTCATGGGTGGTGGAGGCGCTGGCGCGCACGGGGATCGGCGCGCTCACGCTCGTGGATCTCGATGACGTGTGCATCACCAATACGAACCGGCAGCTTCCCGCGCTGACTGGCACCGCGGGACGTCCGAAGGTCGAGGTGCTGGCGGAACGCGTGCGTGGCATCAATCCTGAATGCGAGGTGATTGCGGCGGCCGAGTTTCTTACTGAAACGTCGGCCTCGAGGCTGCTGGCACCGCAATTCGATTTCGTCGTCGATGCCGTGGATCGCATGTCGGTGAAGGCACTCATCATCGGCACCTGCCATGCGCGAAACATGCCGGTGATCACCGTGGGTTCTGCAGGCGGACGCCGTGATCCCACGTTGATCCGCGCGACGGACCTCGGGCACGCAGGCCGCGATCCGCTGTTGAAGCAAACGCGGCGAAAATTGCGGCGTGACTTTGGCTTCCCGCGCAGCCCGGATGGAGATGCGCTTCCGATGGGCGTGCCATGCGTCTTTTCAACGGAGACACCGGTTTTCCCGCAGGCCGACGGCTCGTGTGCGCTCGAGCCGGAACCAGGATCGGACGAGAGCCTGCGGCTGGACTGCGCGGGCGGCTTCGGGGCGGCGACGTTTGTGACCGGCGCGTTTGCATTCGTCGCGGCTGCCGAGGTGGTGAAGCGCCTGGCGGCAGTTTGATCACCGGCGGCAGTGGCGGCCAACGGCTCAAATGGCTCTTGGCCTGATTGAGAAATGGCGGTTTAGTACCGTGTGCTGTCCAAGTCGCTTCAGTCTCTTGCAAAGCCTCTTCGCATGCGGGTGCGCGTGAAGAAGTGGCGTGTGTGTGCGAAAGGGTGGACTCCGTTTTGGAAAGCCGTCACCTGCGCCTCAGCGGGCGTCAGCCTTTCCTTTGCCGGACTCTTCGTCTGGCTTGTTCTGAGCCGCTTGCTGAATGCTCCAGATTCGTATGCCAGCTCGTCATGGGATGCGTCGTTTCAGTTTTCCTGGTGGGTGGATTTCGGTCGTCCCTTTGGCATCAAGCCGGCCGTCGTGCCCGAGCCTTCCAGGGTGCTGCTCAGCATGCTCGCGGCTGCTGTGGCGCTGATGCGCCGCCAGCGCTGATTTCTTGAAGGCGGTGGTGCGGCGGGATCAATCAGAGGGGCCGAAGAGCCGGATGAAATTTTGTTCGATCTGAGTGACGATCTCTTCCAGGGATGCACCGCGCAGTTCTGCGAGCTTGCGATAGCTGACGATGAGATTGGCCGGATGATTCAGTGGCCTGCCGTCCGCCGCCCAAAGGGGGTGTGGGTTCAAACTATCCGGCGGGCACATGTCCGGAGCATCGGTCTCGGCAAGCAATCGATCGTCCGGCACGACCGCAAACGTCAGAGCCTGCCGAGCCTTCCTCTCTTGGCAGAAACCGGGCGAGAACGAGAAGTAAGCTCCGAGGTGTGCAAATTGCGGCACCATCTCGGACGGACCGCCGTAGGAGTGCAGCAGAAAGCCACAGCGGGGCAGTGCAACCGAACGCAGCGTTTCATCGAGCAACCCCCAGGCCTTCAAGCAATGGATGGCTGCGGGCCGGTTCTGCTCTGCCGCTATCCCAAGCTGCCATCGAAAAGCTTCCAGTTGGTCGGCGATGTCCGGGTTCTGAATCCAGCGGTCGAGTCCGATTTCGCCGATGGCGGCACCCGGAAACTCGTCGAGCCAGCCCAGCAGTGAGTCCTTCCATCGCGGGCTGCGTTCCTTCACATACCATGGGTGCAGACCGAAGGAGGGCTTCACCCACTCGTGTGCTCGCGCGAGCGAGGCCACGGCCGCCCAGTCCTCCTCGCAAGAGCCGGCCACCACCACCCGGTGGACACCGGCTCGTGGGAGCATCCCGAGCACTTCCGGCAACCATGGGTGCAATCGTTCGTCCTGGAGATGGCTGTGGGCGTCGTAAAGGTTCATCACTCTGCGCTGGCTCCTTCGCTCATGGCCGTCGCCAGTTCCCGGATGCGATTTCTCACTGCGGAAAGGCCGTTCAGCCGCGTGGGCGAGAGGAGCCGCATGAATCCGCAGCGCAGCCAGACTTCCGGCTCAACGGCGATGACTTCGTCCGGCAGGGCGCCACTGTACAACTCGCACAGCAGGGCGACGAGTCCCTTGACCAGAGGTGAATCGGCCTCGCATCGAAAGCGGCACCGTCCGCCGTCCAGTTCTCCTCGCAGCCAGACGCGTGACACGCAGCCCTTCACCAAGGCGTCATCCGTCTTGAGAGCGTCAGGAAGGCGGTTGCTGCCGGCCCGGCAAACGAGCACTGAAAGACGTTCGTGCGGATCAGGGATCAGGTTCAAGTCGGCGATAAGCGACTCCTGCCGGGCGGACAGACTGACGTGGGCAGCGGTGGACATGACGGGAAGCGAAGTTGGCAAGCCTGGGGCCAAGAGTGAACGAGGCTGAAAATCAGAGCCTTAGATATGATAATTCTAGAATTTCTATTGAATATTATTTCGGCTCGGTTAAGGTTATGACTGTGTTCAACCCGTTTTCCTGCTTTTCAAGCCCGCAAAGCCGCGCCGTGGCCTTGACCGCGCTGCTTTGCGCCGTGCCTGCCGTGGGCGGGGCTGTGGGCATCATGGTGAACGAGTACCGTGCCGGGACGGGCGGTTCGACGACCGCCAAGATGGCGACCGATGATTTCATCGAGTTCGTGCTCACGGAAAATGCAACGTCGGCAGACCTCGCCTCCCTCACCTTCGGCGACACGACGCACAACACGAAGACGATGATCAGCGTCTTCCAGTTCGACAAGCCCACGCTCGATGGGGTGCTGGCAGCTTCAGGCCAGACTTCCTTCCTCGCTGGGACCATCATTGTCGTGAAGGGATCCGGTCTCGGTGGTCAGAACCTGAGCTATGATCCCCAGGTTTCCAACGTCGGCAATGCCGATGCATGGAGCATCGAACTGGTGGCCGGGCTGGGAGCGACGGACCATGCGGAAACCGTGATCGATGGAGTGCTCGACATCGATCGCCGCGGCACCGTCGTTTGGGTTTCCACCGACAATCCTCCGTCGAGCAACATCGACACCTCGGGATTTATCGCCGCCATCGGGCACGATGACAATCCCGGGGCCATCGCCAATGCGGTGATCGCACAGTTCGGCGCCGGAAGCATCCTGAACGCCGCCTTTCCCACCGCACGCTCCGTGCAGAACACAGGCACGGACGCCGTGGCGCTGACGGCTTCCACCACTTCCACGATGGGGGCGTCGAACAATGCGACCAATCAGGCTTGGATCGAGAATTCGCTGAGAGCTGCCGCAGTGCCGGAGCCCTCAAGGGCGATGCTCAGCCTCATCGCGATCACCCTCGCCGTCGCACACCGCCGCCGCAGCCGCGTGAACGGCCGCTGCAAAATGCCGTCGTCATGAGATTGACGCTTCGCTCACGACGCAACCGCAGGCGGAACTGGACCGACCGCATCGGCCAGATGCTCATCGGATCGAAGCGCCATCCGCTCACGCCGGCACAAGTCATGCACCGGGCTTTGGTGGTGGTGGCGCTCCTGCTGCCCTACCTCGTCTGGAACCACGGCCAGACCCTGGTGCGCCACGCCCGTTCATTGCAGGCTCGCATGGAGGCACGGAAAGCCGAGCAAGTGCGCCTCGCAGGCCGTGCCGATGCCGCCCTCAGCCGGCTGATGCGCGCCTACGCACGCACACCGGAAGAGCCAGAAGTCATCCGCGGCATTGCCTGGTCGGCGGTCCCGGCCTTTCCTCTTCAAGGAAAGTATTTCCTCGAGAAGCTCGTCGCGAAGGAATCGGCGACACCCGAGGACCAGATGCTCCTCGCCTCCACTTACATCACGCTCGACCAACCGGTGCAGGCGGCCGCAGTCTTCGAGTCGCTGGTCAAAAAATACCCCGCGAGTCCCGACGTGTGGCGCTCCTGGGCCATGGCCTGCTACGGCAGAGGAGAACTTTCCGAGGCAATGAAAGCCTACCGTCGTGTGCTTGCCTTCTCACCCCACGATCTGACGGCCAGCATCGGCATCGCGCAGCTCCTTCTGCGCTCAGGCACCGCAAAGGACGACAAAGCCGCGGCGGCGCTGGTGATCGACCAGCTTGACCGGCTTGTTGGCGCGAAGCTCCCAGGTGCTGACGATCTCGCCCGGTTCCTGGTCAGCATCCCGATCACCGATGCGGAGCAGCGTGCCAAGGCAGCTTCGGTCCTGCGGCGCGCAACAGACCTGTCCGCCGCCAATGCACTTGCGGCCGTTTTTCTCACCCACCCCCTGGAACCGAAAGCAGGTGAAGCTGCGAGCCGGCGTGAGGAAGTGCGGCGCTTCCTCGCCAGCCGTCCCGCTCTCGAACTCGAAGAACGCAAGGCCGTCTCACTCGTGCTTGAGAAGCATGGCGAAAGCACTCTCATTCTGGACTCCCTCAGCCTCGCGGAGGCCGCCGGTGATCCCGTCCTCTTCGCACAGCGGCTTGAGGCCCTCCTCTCGTGTGGCCTCTGGAAGGAAGCCGCGGAAATGGCCCGGCACCCTGACGCCGGTGACACCATCGCCCGCCAGGGCTGGCTCCACACTCTCGACGCATTGAGTTCCTGCCGTGAGCCCAAGAACATGGCGGCGAAGCTCCTCACTCAATCGCTCGAAGACGCAATGACCGGCAAGCACTACACCGCCTGCAAGGCGCTCGGCTTCGCAGCGCTGGACTACGGCCTTTATCCGCTCGCCGCCCGTGCCTTTGCCGTCGCCATTCAGGGCTGCCCGCATGTGGCCGTCCCGCTCGAAGAATACCTCCTCGCTGCGCGCCGCGGTGGCAGCACGGCTGGCGACGCCATGAAGATCATCGCCGCCCGCGCCGCCGTGGATCGCTGCGACGACGACCTCCTGGCTCAATCGATCTACCTCCGCCTGCTCACCGGCCTGGAAATCGAACGCACCGCTCTGGACCTGGCCCAATTGCGGCAGCGGAACCCCGGCGACCCCTACCTCAAGTTCCTTCATGCGTTCACAGGTTTCCGGCTCGGCGACTATGCCGGAGCGGTCAAGGCACTTCTACCGCTTCCCTCCCACCGATGGCAGCAGGGCGAGACCGTCGTCATCTCCACCATTCTGGCCGCAGGCGGGCAAATCCGTCAGGCGGCCCAACTCGCCGGCAAGATCAGCGGTGAAGGAGTCTTCCCCGAAGAACGCCGGATGCTCGACGCATGGCAATCCCGCGCGCGCCTCGACTCCGGTCTGCTGAGCAGCGTGACGGTGAATCCGTGACCGCACCGCAATCAGTCCGTGCGGCAATGGTCATCAGCCCTGCTAAACCGCATACGCCTTCGCGGCAGCGGCAGTGCCGCCGCTGAGGCGAAGAATGTCCTCCAGCGCCGCGAGCACGAGCATGACATGCTTCTTCGTACTGCTCGCGCCCATGAGGCCGATGCGAATGGCCTTGCCCTTGAAGGGACCGAGGCCGGCGCCGATCTCGATGCCGTACTCCGCCAGCAGGCGCCTGCGCAGCGCGGCTTCATCGACGCCTTCGGGCGCGTGGATGGCATTCAGCGTCGCGAGCGAGTTTTTCGGGATGTATTTCAGCCCGATGGCCTCAAGCCCGGCACGCAGCGCGAGGTGGTTCTTTTGATGGCGTCCCCAGCGCGCCTCGATGCCTTCTTCGAGCACGATGGCCAGCGCCTCGCGCAGCGCGTAGGTCATGTTGATCGGAGCGGTGTGGTGGTACACACGCTCCTGGCCCCAGTAGCTGCGGAGCATGCTCATGTCGAGATACCAGCTCTGCACCTTTGTCTTCCGCTCGCTGATCTTCGCGACCGCCGCGGCCGAAAAGCTCACCGGCGCAAGTCCGGGCGGGCACGAGAGGCACTTCTGCGTGCCGCTGTAAATCGCATCGATCCGCAGCGCGTCCACATCGAGCGGCACACCGCCGAGCGAGGTGACGGCATCCACGAGCAGCAGCGCCCCTGCGTCATGCACGATCTTCGATATCTCCTCCAGCGGCTGGAGCGCGCCGGTCGATGTCTCGGCGTGCACGATGCCGAAGACCTTCGTCGTCGGATGCTTCGCAAAGAATTCCGCCACCACGGCGGGATCGATGGTCTCGCCCCACGGTGCTTCGATGGCGCGCACGGTCGCGCCCGTGCGCTCCATCACATCCTTCATGCGGCCGCCGAAGACGCCGTTCACACACACGCCGGCCTCGTCGCCCGGCTCCAGCAGATTCACCACGCACGCCTCCATGCCCGCGCTGCCTGTGCCGCTCACAGCCATGGTGAGTTCGTTCTTCGTGCGGAAGACCTGCCGCAGGAAATCCCGCACCTCGTCCATGATCTTGAGGTATTCGGGGTCAAGGTGCCCTAACGTCGGCGCGGCGAGCGCGGCGAGCACGCGCTTCGGCACATCGCTGGGGCCAGGCCCCATGAGGATGCGTTCAGGCGGGGCGAATCGGGGGGCGGTGAAGGACATGGCGGTTGTCAGTGGTGGATAGTTGATGGACGATGGTCTTCGACGGCGGGGGCGACTCATTCACCAACGACTCTTTGCGATCCAATGGAATTTGCGCCGGATGCCCCGCCGGGTCCCTGGCCCACGGCATGGTGCGCGGGCGCGGCGGCAAAGACAGGCGCGCTCGCAGACTGCGTATCTTGCACATGTTCCGCATCGCTCCACCTCGCCGTATTCGCACTGCGCCATCCGCGCACCTCGTGATCCTGTCCGCCATCGCATCCTGTGCCTTGCACGGCTCTGCGCAGGAATCCGCGCCGGACTGGGTGCTCGAAGGCATCGCGCCCTGGCAGCCGCGCGATTCGCAGGTCGAGTGCGTGTTTGGCGATCAGCTCTGGATCATGGGCGGCTGGTTTCAGTCCTACGAAGCACCGCCGAGAGACGTGTGGTCTTCTGCCAACGGAAAGACATGGCGTCTGGTGCAGCGGGAGGCTCCCTGGCTCCACAGCGACCTGGCCATGAGCATCGCCTTCCGCGACCGCATGTGGGTGATGGGAGGCTGGTACAAAGGCCGGCTCGAAGGCCACTCTGCGAGCAATCAAGTGTGGTCTTCCGCCGACGGCATCGACTGGCGCCAGGACACAAAGGCTGCCGGCTGGTCGCCGCGCATCGCCGCCGGGCTGGTGGAATTCAAAGGCCGGCTCTGGATGCTCGGCGGCACCGAGGACTACTACTTCGGCAATGACGTAAATTTGAAAAACGACGTCTGGTCGTCCGCCGACGGAAAAGAATGGAAGCTGGAGACGGAGCACGCAGGCTGGTCGCCTCGCGGTTATCTCCAGGCCGTGGTGCTCAACGGCCGCATCTACGTCATGGGCGGCGGCAACTACGTGCCGGCGTATCACGCGAAGAACGACGTGTGGTCATCCGACGACGGAGTCCGCTGGACACGCGAGATGGAGGCTGCGCCGTGGACGCCACGCCTCTGGTTCTCCGCGGCCGCGTATCGCGGACGGCTTTGGGTGCTCGGCGGCTGGTCAAAGGAGCACGACAACGCGGGCGATGTGTGGCACTCCGCCGATGGCAAGACATGGACACGGCTCGAGACGAAGACGTGTTGGAAAGCCCGGCACGAGCACTCGGTCTTTGTCTTCCAGGACAAGCTCTGGGTGGCCGGCGGCCATGCCCGGCCGCTCTCGAGCGAGGTGTGGTCACTGAAGCTGCCGGCAGACTGGAAGTGAGCGCACACACGACCGGTTGTTGATTCCCCGCCGCCGAAGTCCGCTGAGAAAAACAAGTCGCGGATGCTGTATTGGTGCCATGCGCACGCTCATTCTCTCCGTCTTCATCTCCGTCTCCGCCCTCGCCGCAGATGCACCCAAGGCTCCGCTCATGGCGGGCGCCGCCACGAGCAACATCACGCCGGAGATCGGCGGTGACATCATCGGCGGCTTTCTACCCTTCCCTTCCACGCACATCCACGACGAGCTGCACGCCCGCTGTCTCGTGCTCGACGATGGGAAGGCCAGGGTCGCGCTCGTCGTGTGTGACCTTCTCGGCATCCACCGCAGCGTCTCGCTCGAGGCACGCAAGCTGATCGAGAAGGAAACCGGCATTGCCGCGTCCAATGTCCTCATTTCCTGCACGCACACCCACTCGGCCACCAGCGCGCTCGGCGACTCGCCACGCGCCTATGTCTCGGACATGAAACTGGGCGATTACCAGCGCTTCGTAGCCCGTCGCATCGCCGATGGTGTGAAGCGCGCCGCGAATCTGCTGCGGCCCGCCGAGATCGCCTTCGGCACTGTCGAGGCCCCGGAGCACGTCTTCGTCCGGCGCTGGTTTCTCAAGGAAGGCACCATGCCGCCGAATCCCTTCGGCAAGATCGACAAGGTGAAAATGAATCCCGGCGCGGGAAACGCGAATCTCGTCGAGCCGGCGGGCGTGCCTGACACCACCGTGTCATTCATCGCACTGCGGGAGCCGGGCGGACGGCTCATCTCCGTGTACTCGGCCTACGGGCTGCACTACGTAGGCGGCGTCGGCAATGCGCACATCTCCGCGGACTACTACGGCATGTACTGTGAGGCGTTGAAGAAACTGCAGTCTGGCGGCGAGAGCGATCCGCCCTTCGTCGCCATCATGGCCAATGGCACCAGCGGAGACGTGAACAACATCAACTTCCTCCACCCGCGCCCAAGCAAGCCGGCCTACGAGCAGATGCGCTTCGTGGCCGAAGACGTGGCGGGCAAAGTGAATGCCGCGCTCGCGAAAGTCACCTGGAGCAGCACCGCCCCGCTCGATGCCCGCTATCGCGAGCTGGGCATCGCGTGGCGCAAGATCGACGCCGATCTCATCAAGTGGGCAAAGGAGACCGAGGCCACCACGCCGCGCATCCAGGGCAAGGCCGACCTTCCGCTGGCCTACGCGGGCCGCGTCCAGCGCCTCGCGGAAGCCAGCCCAGAGACGAAGGCACCCGTGCAGATCATCCGCATCGGCGACGTGTGCATCGGCAGCTCACCGTGCGAGACTTTCGCGGAGACCGGACTCGAATTCAAAAAGCGCAGCCCCTTCCCGCGCTCCTTCATGGTCGAGATCGCCCACGGCTACTACGGCTACATGCCCACGCCCCGCCACTTCGAACTCGGCGGCTACGAGACCTGGCCCGGCACGAACAACCTCGAGCCACAAGCCTCCGTCAAAATCATGGACGCACTGCTCGAGATGGCGGCGGAGGTGAAGGGGAAGTAAGCGGGTTCGGCCCATGAAGCCCTGTCTCTTCATCGTCGCGCTCTGCACCTTTCTGCCATCACTCCCGGCGCACGGCTGGAGCGAGCCGCATCTCGCCATCACCAGGGCCGCGGTGGCCGTGCTGCCTCAGTGGCAGCGCGATTTCCTCGGCGCTGAAGCCGTGCGGCTGGGCGACGACTACTGCCTCATTCCGGACCACGTCTTCACCGACAAGGAGAACGCGAAATTCGCCGCCATGGAGAGCAAGCCCGGCGAGGTCTATCTCACCGGGCTGCACCTGCCTGCGCAGCAGCCGGAGAATCTGGAGACGCTGCGCTACTTCATGAGCAGGGCGGTTGCTGCCGTGAGCGAGCGCAAGGCCGGAGATGCCGCGCGCTACATGGGCACCGTCTGCCACATGCTCGAAGACTTCGGCAGCCCCGCCCACACCGTGCCGGGGGACAACATGTTCACCCTGCTCCAGCAGTTCCTCCCCGCATCCGAAGGCATGAAGGACCAGCTCATGCACGGACCCATCGAGAGCGGCGAGATCAGCGTGGACATCAAGGGCTGGCAGCCCGCGCTGCTCGGCGTCACGGTCGAGGAGGCCGCATGGCGGCTGCTGCACCGCGTGCACGAAGGCATCATCAATGCACGCGGCACCACCATTCCCATCATCCAGGCGCTCTATGCGGATGATCGTGAAGCCGTCGTGCGGCACCAGCTCCGCGCCGCCACGCTTGATGCGAAGATCGTGGCCGATGCATTCCACACCATCCTGTGCCTCGGCATGCGGAAGTTCGATGCCGGCGGGCGGAAGGCGCTCGATACCGTGCCCATCGGTTCCTTCTGGCCGCTGGAGGCTGAGAACCTTTGCTTCCCGCAGAAGCAGTTCTTCAGTTCGCCGTATTGGGGCCACCCGCGCAGCGGCGTGATGCTCGAGCGTGGCAAAAAAGCGGTGCCCATCGTGCTGCGCGTCGAGCAGCAGCCCGGCGTCATCGTCGAGAAGACCTTCGCAGACGGCATCAGCGCCGGCATGGGCCGTCCGCTCACCTACCTCCTGCCGGCGGGCGTGTTCCGCCGCTTCACCGTCTTCGGCGGCCTGCATCCGAGGCTGGGTGCCAAAGGCCGCGTCGAATTCACCGTCACCGGCGATGGCCGGACCCTCGCCACCGCAGTCGTCGCGGGGAACGAACCCGCGCATTCGTTCGACTGCGACGTCTCGGCAGTCGCCCGGCTTCAGCTCGCCCTCACCCCGCGCGGCCTCGACTCCAAAAGCAACTACGCCGCCTGGGCCGCTCCGCTCCTCGTGAAATAGCCCGCGCCCAGACATGTTCTCAAAATGTTTGTCTGATTGAGGTTCGCGAAAAGGACCAGGATCAGGCCAGCGTGACACAACGATGCGGCTTGAGAACCTGCATTCCTCTTCAAGCCCAACGGGCTTGTGTCATTAAGCCCAGGGTTCGGAGAACCCTGGGAAGTGGAGGGTAGCCTTACATTCCGTGAGCGAGAACCACAACGTGGTTCCGTCCATCTCGCGGAACCCTGCGGACGGAACCGCGTTGCGGTTCGCCCTTGATCGAATCGGTCGAGCTGCCACCCATACCCAGGGTTCTGCTGCGCGAACCCTGGGCTGGAAGACAGAAGGCCGTTGGCCTTCTCGGAACTTCGACTGAGGGAGCACGCGGGCGTCAGAGGCAGTCCATCGCAAATCGAGGCCTCCCGGTGGTGGGTGGGCAAAATGACATTCATTTTGAGAATCGGCATAGATGGTTGCCGAAAACGGCTTTGGAAGCCGATTCGGAGCGCGGCAGCACGGGCTGCAAGGCGGACGGTGCAGCCGCTGCCGAGGCGATAACGGCAAACCACCCAGCGCAGCAGACCGTGCCGCCCCGCCCGAAGATGCAGCACATGCGTTTTTCACCAGCCAGCCAAGCTCTCGCGGCCGTGGGCTGAAGATGGAATTCCTCCGGTTGGTGCGGCTTTGCGAGTTCGACGGTTCATGATCGTATCAGTGCGCATGACACGCCCGCTCCTCGCTCTCCTTCTCGTTTCATCCGTCGCTCTCGCCGAAGACTGGCCGCAGTTCATGTTCAACTCGGCGCACTCGGGCAATGCTGCGGATCGGGACATCGACGTGGAGCATCTTGGCCTGCAAGATGCGGTGGCGATGAGCGATGGGATTTACACGTCGCCAGTCGTGGCCGATGGCAAGGTGTTCGTCGTCGATGGGTCAGGCGTCGCGGCATGTTTTGAGACGGCGACTCTGAAGGAGGTGTGGCGATTCCAGAGCAAAGGCGGCAAGCAAAACGTGAACAACGTCAGCTCGCCAGCCATCGTGGGAAAGTATCTGCACTTCGGCACCACGGCGGGCATTTATTATGTGCTCGATCGCGCGACGGGCGCGGTGGTGAAAGAGATCGACTGCCATGAGCCGATCTTCAGCACGCCGGTCATCGGGAAGGATCGCGTGTATTTCGCCACGCTCGGCGCGCAGGTGTATGCGATCACGAACGACGGCGAGGTGAAGTGGCAGTGGGATTTCGTGAAGGAAGTCGTCGGCTTCGAGGGCAATCGCTGGAGCGGCGAGCAGTGGGCGAAGTTTTGCGAGGCGCGCATGTTGAAGACGCTGAAGCCCGGCACCAAGCCGACCTCCAGCGATGGTCGCGTGACGTGGAAGGATCACTTCGTCTGCTCGCGCGACATCTGCCTCATCAAGGGCAACGTGGTCGTCGTGCCTGCGGGCGGTCGCACCTTGTTCATCGAAGACACCGGTGCAGCACCGAAGCTGAAGGCCACGGGCGAAATCCCCGAGTGGTCCGGCAAAGAGTTCCCCGCCACTTTCGGCCAGAGCGCGGACGACGATGGCAACGTCTATGTCCAATGGCATCGCCGCGACAATGCCGGCCGCGTGGACATCATGCGCTTGGTTGGAGACGAGTTGAAGACGGGCGAGTTCGTCCCCGGCACGGACACGAACATCCGCATGGATGGCCTGCTGAGTTTTTCGCCGGTGGCGATTCGGGGACAGGATGTGTTTCGCGTGAAGCCAGAGACGGGGCGCGGTTTGATCAAGCACAGCATGGCGAGCAAGGAGTCGCTGATGTTGAGTGGTGCGGGTGCGATTGCGCCGCCGGTGGTGACGAAGAGGCATGTCTTTGTTGGCGCACTTGATGGAGCGCTGAACATTATACCACTCGACGGAAGCAGTCCTATTACACTGCTTCAGTCTTCAAAAGCCCGCGGACCAATCACGGCTCCGGTTGCCGTGGCTGACAGTCGAGTATTCGTTGCAGGCGAACGAGGTATTTTGTGGATGTTTGCCAAAGAAGACCATTCGCTCAAATCGTCTGCTCTTTCACCTTCGGTCACAAAACTCCGCTCCCCCCTCACCGGCCCGCGCGCTGATGCCAAATACGACTGGTTCACCAACTACGGCAACTTCGCCGGGCAGAACTCGAACAACCAGGACCTCGCGCCGCCATTGCGGATGCGTTGGGCGCGTCGGCTTGAAGGCACGGTGAAGCATCTGCCCGTGTGCGGCGGCGGTCGGCTTTACACGCACACCGCCGAGGGCCAGATCATCGCCTGCGAGCAGGACACCGGACGACTCCTGTGGCGCAAGTGGTGGCCGGATGTGTATTTGAGCTTCACCTCGCCGCTCTACATCGACGGCAAACTTTTGGTGCCGCAGGCCGGCATCAAGAAATCGTTCGTGCGGTGCCTTGATGCTGCCACGGGCAACATGCTTTGGGAAGCGCCCTTCACCGGATCGCCGAGCTGGAGCCGGCAGTTCCCGCCCGTTGTGGTGGGCAAGGTCGCCATCTACGCTAGCGGCACCGGCGAGTATGGACCGCAGGGCAGCGAGAAGTTCTTCACCTTCGGCGGCGATCCCATCAAGGTGCCCGAGGGCAAGGAGGTGATGAGTTTCATCTATTCCAACGACAACCCCTACTACCCCAAGGATCACCACCCGCGCGTCTGGGCCTGGGACCTCGACACCGGCAAGCTCGTGTGGGAGAAGGACTTCGTTGATCTCGGTCGCGGCGGCAATGACTGCGGCCTCTGCGTGCTCGATGGCAAGCTCTACTACAGCGTCTTCTTCGGCTACGACGCCGATGCGAAAAAGCGTCGCGGCCTTCCCGTGGAAAACAACGGCGTGACGATGTGCGTCGAGCCCACCACCGGGAAGATCATCTGGCAGACGAACGAATACTACGTCACCAGCAAATGCACGCTCAGCGCCCGCGACGGCAAGCTCTACATCGGCGGCGCGAACAAGGCCCAGCTCGGCACCGACGACCGCTTCGTCTGGTGTCTCGATGCCAGCACCGGCAAGCTCGTCTGGAAGAGCGACGCCGTGACCAGCGCGCTCAATTGCGTGAGCGTCGGCGAGAAGTTCATCTTCTCCAACGCCCTGCGCGGCAAAGGCAACGTCTTCGACCGCGACACCGGCAAGGTCACCTTCAGCATCCTCACCAACTACGCCTGCTGCCGCTTCACGCTCAGCGAGCCGTATGTGCTCGGCGCGAACATGGACATGATCGACCTCAGCCAGGAAGGCAAACTCGTCAGCACCGGTCCCGCCATCGACTCCCGCGAATGCCTCGGCGCCGTCGTCAGCAACGGCCGCATCTTCTACACGTCACAGGCCAGCGGTTTCATCGTCTCGCAGACGTATGGGGTGGAGAGCAAGGATTTGCCGCCGGCTTGGGAGGTGAGGTGAGCGCCACGGAGGATAGGCCTCCGGCCTGTCAACGGCCCGGGGCTTTCAGCCTCTGTCCGACTCCCCTGAAGGCCAGAGGCCCCAGGCCAATGACAGGCGTGGACGCCTATCCTCCACTCTCAGCCCGCTTTCCACTCATTGACCATCGCTGGGCGTCCCCGTAATCTCCCGCCATGACAGCCGCCCAGATCATTCAAGAGATCGACTGCCTGCCTCCGACGGAGGTCGAAAGGATCGCAACACACGCAAACGAGCGACTTGAGGAGCTTCGTCAGCTTTCGCCGGTAGCATTGGGTATGCTGCTAGATCAGTTCATTGAAGCCTCCGATCCGAATGAAGTTGAGCGACTGAGAGAGGAAGTCACCAAAGGCTTTTACGGGCGCTGATCCGATGCCCAAGATCCGCCGTGCCCGCCTGCCGAATGCTCTCTTCCAGCATTTGCTCACTCGTGCCCGAGAACGCCAGCTTTCGAGGGACGACATTCTCGCCTTCGCCGCGTGGCTCGACACCAACCCCGAAGTCCCCGAAGGCGAATGGTTTAAGCGGTTCCCCGGCCTCATCGCCTGCGGCGAGGACGAACTGGTGAAGACCTTCCGCATTCCCGGCCAGGTGCCGCATGGTGAGGAAGTGTTCTGACCGGCGATGAATCCATTCGCAATCGAATCGCCGCCACCTACCCTTCGCCCATGACCGAAGCCGAACGCGAACTCACCAAACGCTGGGTGGACACCTGGGCCAAGGCCGCGCCCGAGTTGCAGAAGGTGCGCGATGCGGACATCCGAGCGGCGGACACGGCAAAGGCAATGCGGCTCTTTGCGGGATCTGCTGAGTGGGCTGTGGTTCACCGCCCGGCCTTGCCGACCTCCGGCCTCATCGAGCAACAACGATGGTTCGCCAAGCTGGCCGCAGCGTCATGAACGAACTCACCAAGCTGGCTTTGGAACTTCAAAGCTTCTTTGAAACGAGGAACTGGTCCTTTTGCATCATCGGCGGGATCGCCGTTCAGCACTGGGGCGAGCCAAGGTTCACCAAGGACGTGGACATCACGCTGCTGACCGGATTCGGAGGAGAAGAAGCCTTCGTTGACAGTCTTATCTCCGCTTATGAGTCCAGAGTCAGTGACGCCCGGGAGTTTGCGCTTCGCAATCGTGTGCTTCTGCTTCGCTCCTCACAAGGCATCGGCATTGATGTGGCGCTCGGCGCGCTGCCTTTTGAGGATCAAGCCGTGAAGCGTGCGCGGAAGATTGAAGTCGAAGCAGGAGCATCGTTGCGACTTTGCACCGCTGAAGACCTCATCGTGATGAAAGCCTTCGCGAGCCGCCCGCTGGACTGGAACGACGTGCGCGGCATCCTCGTCCGCCAGGGCACAAGCAACCTCGACTGGCCCTACATCCAGCGTCAGTTGCAACCGCTCTGCGAGATCAAGGAAGCCCCGGAGATCATGACACAGCTTGAAAGCCTTCGTCGCGAGGTGGCTCTGAATGAAGGAGCGTGACTTGGAGCGATCCTGTCTCGAAAAAGACGCAACATCGGCGAGAGCGACTTCGTGAAGCCTCCAAACGCACGAACCCATTTGTTGCTTTTTGCACCCTGACCCCGGTTCCCCTGACCCCGGTTCCCTTTCTTGTCTTCCTTGGGGGTTGGTGGGGATGTTGGTTCCATCTCAGACTGCTGGGATTTTGGGCGCACGATTCTCCTGATCGCGGCACACTCGGTTGGAAGAAGGCCACGAAAGTTAATGGAAACCCACGCTATACGCTCGTCAAACGCTCATTGCATCGCCAAAGAGATGAACAAATGAGCGTTCAGCACGGAAAGGCTGCGGGTTGCGATGCTAATTAGCGAGCAACTGCTCCACAAGGTTCAGTGTTTCCGGCTGCTGCAGAATGCCCATGTGATCGTGGAGGAAGTGCCTGAACGACGAAGTGCTCTTTTTGATGCGCGGATCGGTCTCGCTCACGACGGTGACCACGCCGTCGTTTTCGCCCTTGATGTAAATGGGGCCGCCTTTGATGGAACCGTAGATCAAGTCATGCGTGGTGCCCTTTGGCAGCGGCGTGGCATACATTCTCAGAAGAAACTCGCTGTCAGGTTTGACGTCGAGCCAGGAGGGCACGGGCTTCTTCAAGTGGCGGATACCGGACTCAGCGGCGCGATGTCCGCCCCATGGCGTGGAGATGCTGACGAACTTCGGGATGAAGTTCACGCCTTCGTCCTGTACCGCCCTGCACAATGCAGTGCGCGCGACGAGGCCGCCCATGCTGTGCGCGACCACGTCACATCGCTTGAAGCCGTGACGGTGTTTCAATTCGAGAATCGCCATGGCGAGCGCGCCTGAGACGCGATCGAGCCTCATGCCGCTGGGATAGTGGAAGAACCAGAGTTGGTGATGCGAGCGATCGAAGTGCTCGATGAAATAGCGCCAGTCCTGCGGGCTGCCGGCGATCCCATAGACGAAGATGACGGGCGTGCGTTTCGCATCGTAGGGCTCGGTGAAGTACAGGCCGAGCGCATTGCCACTGAGAAAGTCGAGAGGCCGCCAGAGGCCGCTTCCTCCTTGCTCCGCAGCGAACCTCTTCTCACCGAGCGAGACGACATCACCGAGGGCGATGTTCGTGTGGCCGCCGAGTTCCTTGTTCTCTTTGGGGACGCGAATCACGGTGCCAGCGGGAAGACCGTGTTCGCGTTTGAGAGTGACCATACGGATTTTTGACCGCGCGTTTGGATCTGTGATGGGAATTGGCACAATATCGGTCAGGAAGGCGAGCGGCTCCCCGGCGTCGTATGAGCCGTTTCCGTTTTCATCCGTGAAGGCGCCGACTCGATAGAAGCTGCCCATGGACAAATGAAAGGACGCGATGCCATCCGCACGCACGCGATGGAAGCCTGCCGAGTCCTTGCGCGTGCCATTCTCCATACGCCAGGCGAGCGCGTAAGTCGGAGCGGGGCCTTTCGGCGGTGGCACGATTTGAATCGTGATGCCGCCACGAGATTCGAGAGTCTCGATGTGCTTCTTCAGTCCGATGACGGAGCAGGAACTAAGAAAGCCCGCGACGAGAGCGGGCATGGCAAGCGTGGCGACGCGGGGCGAGAAGGATGACATGGGAAATCAGAGCTGGTCTTGCGATGAAGTGTCGAACAGTGCTCGAATTAAATGGAAGCTCAAGAGGCAGCCAATCTCGGCTGTTGTCGTACCAGACTGGTCGAGGGGGGCGGTTCGGCGTGCGGTGCGCCTGCTGCATCAAATCGTTGCTGATACCAAAGCCGTTGATCCCGGCATTGGCGATTGCGCCCATCGCGACGTTGGCCGCTCAGGTCCTCGGATGAATGCGCGTGATCTTCGAGCCTTGCAGACCGAGTCCCCCCATGAGTCCATGCTGGTTGAAGAACATGGCGTAGATGCCTCGGTGGAGAGTCAGGTTGGAGAGCGAGCCGGCCTTGCCTTCGTCCACGATCACGAGGCTCGGACTGGCGGCGATCTCCCAGCCATCGCTATGACTCAGGCTGTGGAGGGCCTCCTCGTCCATGAAGAAGAGCGCGTAGCCGTAATGCTGCACGCCGGCCTGAAGTCCGTACGACAATCCTCCGGTTTGGTAGAAGGCATTGATGCTTCCGTTGCTGCGAATCAGCGCTCCATTGCCGCCCATGCCGCCGATCATGAATCCTGCCTTGAAGATGTCGGGAAAGACCAAGATGGCTTCCGCCCTGGAACCGAGGCTCCGTGCTGCTGGCTGCGCGTCGTAGAGATCCCGGAGCGCACGACGGGCATCGGTGGAGATTTCAGAGCAGCTCGAGTGAGCGGAGTTCACGCTGGCGAGAGGTCCTGTGCTGGAGCACTGGCTCAGCATCACGCCGCTCACGACGGCGAGAAGCAGTGGCAAGGCGCGCGCTGTTCCGGATCGTGGCCTCGCGGTGTGGGTTGAATTGAATGACGCCGACATGTGGCCGCTTATCATAAAGGTTGTGATCACTTCGCTCCCGTTTTGGTGTGCAGGAGAAGAATGCGTCGCACTTCTTCGATGGCCTTCTCGTTCTGATGGGCGTTGTGACCGGAGGGGACGGTGATCTCGCTCTTGGCACCATCGAGGTGACTGCTCCAATAGGGCACGAGTCCGTCTGACTGCACGGGCTTTGTCTTGTCCTTGCTCCCGCCTTTGCCGCGATCACCGACGATGCTGTGGTAGGGAATCTTCGACGAAGGCGGGAAGGTATTAATTGCCTTCACGAAGCGGGCGTTTGGAGCGAGCGTATCGACACTATTCGGAATGCGCTGCAGCCTGAGATCGTCTTCGTTGAACGTCATCACACCGAGCACCTCCCGGCCGGCATTGGCCAGAGTGGCGGGCGCTTTGACGAGTTTCGCTCCGAGCCGGCCCATCCAGCCAGCAGCCATGTCTGCACCACGCAACGGTGCTGCGATGAAGATCACCCGACCTACATCGGGGCGCTCATGGAACACGAGCGCGTCTTTGAAGAGCTGTTTGCTTTTTTCGGACATTCGCACCTCTTCGACCGGCTTGCCGAGGACCTTCTGCCACAACTGGTCGCCCACATCGGTGATAAGCAGACGCGAGATGCAGCCGCCCATGCTGTGGCCGATGACCACCATCTTCTTTTTCAGCGGGAAGCGTTTTTCGATCGAGTCGAGTTCCTTGCGAAGAAGCGCGGCCGCGTGGGGGTAGGGATAGCCGCTCGGATAGCTGTAAAACCAGAACTGGTAGTATTTACGAATGGTCTCATTTGCACGAAGCGCATTGATCATGGGTGCCCAGGTGGCGGGCGAGGAGTTCAAGCCATGCACCACCAGCACGACGGTCTTGTTCGGATCGTACGGTTGCAGACGGGCGATGCGCGCAGTCTCGGCAAACTTTTCGGGATTCAACAAGCGGGCGAGATCGAGCTTCATCGGATTCATCTCCGCGAGCATCACCGCCACCGGCACGGTAAAGTCTGCAGCGAGCGGGAAGGTGTGCCCGTTCAGCGAGACGGTCTCGACGGCGAGCGGATCGAGGAACGTGATCTCGCACCGTTTGCCATTGAATCGCGCGACAGCCGTCACGCCGTAGTAAATGCGCGCCAAGGCGAAGTTCTTCTTTGCATTGTCCATGTTGGTCTCCTTGCCAATGGCGACGAGCGGCGCTCCGATGCCGGGTTTGAGATGGCGTTCGTTCACATAAATGCCATTCGTGTCGAACTGGTCTGCCGGCTTTAGTTGATAGAGCGCGGGATTCCACTCTTTGCGTGCATCGGCCTTGCGGCTGAGCACCCATCCACCCTTGTCAGCCGGAATTGTGAGGGGCTGGGTCCAAGGATCGATCTTCTCGGTGTTCAGCGTGTCGAAGATGCGTGAGACCGCGAAGTTGTATTCATCGCGAAGCACTTCGTCCTTCGATGTCTTTGCGAGTTCATCCGATGCTTTCGATGCGGCCTCGATGTAGCCCGCGAGCGCCTTCATCGGATCGTGCTTCCGGGCTTTCAGCGCGCCGTCGATGCATTGGGCGACATCCGCCACTGTCTTCACAGTGCCAGTGACGGGCCGGAATGTCAGGCGCTTCTCTTTGACCCTGGCATAATTCGCACAACTGGACAGCAGCGCGCAGAACGCGAGCGCCTGAAGCAAAATGAGGAGTCGGGTTTTCATGAGAGCAGGAGTTGGGTTGAGGGGGCTAACCGGGAAGACGAGGTTGTTAGCGCGGAATTGCAGGCGCGCCAGCATTGAAGCCGGGTCGATTCAATCGAATGCGCTTCGAGAAATCTGAACCGGACGATTCGTCATGCGCCGCAGGATTGATCAGCGCGCGCGATCTCAATTCGGAGAAAGGCAGGCCGTCAGTGACGAAGGCACCGCGCTCGAACATCATCTCGTCGCCCTTGCCGTTCACGAGGATGCGCCAGTCCCACGGCACCCGCTCGATTGGAACGACGTGCGCGGCATCCTCGTCCGCCAGGGCACAAGCAACCTCGACTGGCCCTACATCCAGCATCAATTGCAACCACTCTGCGAGATCAAGGAAGCCGCGGAGATCATTGCCCAGCTTGAAAAACTTCGTCGCGAGGTGGCTCTGAACGAAGGAGCGTAAGTTGGAACGATCCCATCTCGAAAAAGACGCAACATCGGCGAGAGCGGCTTCATGAAGTCCTCCAACGCACGAACACATTTGTTGCTTTTTGCACCCTGACCCCGGTTCCCAGGAAGGCAAACTCGTGAGCACCGGCCCCGCGATTGATTCACGCGAATGCCTCGGTGCCGTCGTTAGCAACGGCCGCATCTTCTACACTTCGCAGGCTAGCGGCTTCATCGTATCGCAGACGTATGGTCCCGAGAGCAAGGAGCTACCGCCCGCGTGGGAGGTGAGGTGAGCGCCACGGAGGATAGGCCTCCGGCCTGTCAACGGCCCGGGGCTTTCAGCCTCGGTCCGACTCCCCTGAAGGCCAGAGGCCCCAGGCCAATGACAGGCGTGGACGCCTATCCTCCACTCTCAGCCCGCTTTCCACTCATTGACCATCGCTGGGCGTCCCCGTAATCTCCCGCCATGACAGCCGCCCAGATCATTCAAGAGATCGACTGCCTGCCTCCGACGGAGGTCGAAAGGATCGCAACACACGCAAACGAGCGACTTGAGGAGCTTCGTCAGCTTTCGCCGGTAGCATTGGGTATGCTGCTAGATCAGTTCATTGAAGCCTCCGATCCGAATGAAGTTGAGCGACTGAGAGAGGAAGTCACCAAAGGCTTTTACGGGCGCTGATCCGATGCCCAAGATCCGCCGTGCCCGCCTGCCGAATGCTCTCTTCCAGCATTTGCTCACTCGTGCCCGAGAACGCCAGCTTTCGAGGGACGACATTCTCGCCTTCGCCGCGTGGCTCGACACCAACCCCGAAGTCCCCGAAGGCGAATGGTTTAAGCGGTTCCCCGGCCTCATCGCCTGCGGCGAGGACGAACTGGTGAAGACCTTCCGCATTCCCGGCCAGGTGCCGCATGGTGAGGAAGTGTTCTGACCGGCGATGAATCCATTCGCAATCGAATCGCCGCCACCTACCCTTCGCCCATGACCGAAGCCGAACGCGAACTCACCAAACGCTGGGTGGACACCTGGGCCAAGGCCGCGCCCGAGTTGCAGAAGGTGCGCGATGCGGACATCCGAGCGGCGGACACGGCAAAGGCAATGCGGCTCTTTGCGGGATCTGCTGAGTGGGCTGTGGTTCACCGCCCGGCCTTGCCGACCTCCGGCCTCATCGAGCAACAACGATGGTTCGCCAAGCTGGCCGCAGCGTCATGAACGAACTCACCAAGCTGGCTTTGGAACTTCAAAGCTTCTTTGAAACGAGGAACTGGTCCTTTTGCATCATCGGCGGGATCGCCGTTCAGCACTGGGGCGAGCCAAGGTTCACCAAGGACGTGGACATCACGCTGCTGACCGGATTCGGAGGAGAAGAAGCCTTCGTTGACAGTCTTATCTCCGCTTATGAGTCCAGAGTCAGTGACGCCCGGGAGTTTGCGCTTCGCAATCGTGTGCTTCTGCTTCGCTCCTCACAAGGCATCGGCATTGATGTGGCGCTCGGCGCGCTGCCTTTTGAGGATCAAGCCGTGAAGCGTGCGCGGAAGATTGAAGTCGAAGCAGGAGCATCGTTGCGACTTTGCACCGCTGAAGACCTCATCGTGATGAAAGCCTTCGCGAGCCGCCCGCTGGACTGGAACGACGTGCGCGGCATCCTCGTCCGCCAGGGCACAAGCAACCTCGACTGGCCCTACATCCAGCGCCAGTTGCGACCGCTCTGCGAGATCAAGGAAGCCCCGGAGATCATGACACAGCTTGAAAAACTTCGTCGCGAGGTGGCTCTGAACGAAAGAGCGTGAATTGGAGCGATCCCATCTCGAAAAGGACGCAGCATGGTTGAAAGCGGTTTCATGAAGCCCCCAAACGCACAAACCTATTTGTTGCTTTTTGCCGCCTGACCCAGGTTCTGTAGGTTCTGCACTCGCTGTTGGGCGAGTAGCGTGACAGTCAGTTTCTGATCGGCTTTCTCATATCGCCATATTTGTTCCGCCTGCTTGTAGAAAAACATCGCGTTTTCTCGATCGTGCTCATGCTCCATGAGTTGTCCGCACTCGTCGAGCACGGCACCGATCTGCTCAAGCTTGCCCAACGCCAAATATATCTCAATCAGCGGTTCACAATTTTCAAAGAATGACCGATAATCCAACGCACGTCGAGCGAGTTGAAGCCGTGATGCCAAACCCTGTGCGTTGACTTCGAGGCGGTGAATGCTGGCTGAGTCAAGACGGCTTGCGTCGTGCGCCATCTGTCCTTCGATCTGAAGCAAATACACATCTCGTCGGAGCGCTCCAGCAAACACCTTGCCACAGGGGTGTGTAAGCAGAATATCCAGACGCGCCGGGAACCAGACTGGTGATAATCCGGAACCAGATAGGACGAATCGTGTTTGGTCGACTGTCGGCTTTCCTGTCCAAGAGAGCGGTCGAATGTTTGGACTGCGCGACATGATATTACCTTTGAGTTCTCCAAGGAGATGGCCGTCGTGGATACTCCATATCATCACGTCTCCGTCAAACGTGCTACTCATGACATTGAGGCCATTTGGTGAGAACTGCATCATTGCAACTTGAGCTTCGTGGCGCGGTGACGTTCGAGTGACTTTGGCATGCCCAGGCTGATAATCCCAGATTCTAACTGTCTCGTCATATGAGCCACTCGCAAGTCTTTGTCCGTCCGTTGAGAAGACTATTGAGCATACGGAGTCCTGGTGCCCGGTGAATTGCGCAGTCTCCTCACCAGTGATGTAATTCCAGACCCGAATCCCTCCGTCATAGTGTCCCGTCGCAACATAAAGCGAGTTCCGGCAGAAGGCCGCACAGCATGGGGAGTCAACCATCCGACACGAGGAAATGATTTGACCGCTAGTTGAGTCGTATCGGGCAACGTAACCGTCCTTGGTGATCAAGGCTACCTGGTTTCCATCTGCAATGAACGCCGCCGACAATGCGTCTCTCTGAACAACCGAAAAGAGCGGTCGCCTCGTGTCCAGATTCCAGTTGATGACTGTCCCTTTGTGCGAACAAGCCAGAAGAGTTCGCTGAGGCGAATAGGCAATTGCACAAATAGCACCGTCGTGAATTTTGAACTCATTTGTGTATACCCCTGCATCAATATCTAATATCCTGATTGTGCCATCGGTAAAACCTGAGGCCAAATGCTTGCCATCCGGATCCTCCGCCAACACATTGATGTTGGATCCAGGTAAGTGAAGAGATTCGTCCCCACCTGGAAAGGCGAATATGCGAAGGCCGTCGGTAGAACCTGTCGCGACACCGCGACCATTCGAAAGAAGGTGAACTGCTGTCACAACATTGGGGTGCTTCAACGACAACAGCTCCGCCCCATCGTCCAATCTCCAGATTCTAGCGGTCCAGTCGCTATCGGATAGTAGTGTTGTCCCGAAACCGCAACAGGATGCGATGAGAAGGCCGTTTACCGAGTAATCAACCCCGACCACCCCTCCCTGATGGCCGCTGAGGACTAGGTTGCACTGATTCCCGATTGGGACGAGAGGCGGTCGAAGCGACCGGACCCAATTCTGATTTGTTCGGTATGTTTGCCTTTCAGTTCTCCATCCCTCTAGTAGGTGGCAAAGTTTCACGTCAGGCTCTTCCACAGCGTCCTTCAGCCAGGACGTCTTCAGCAGACCTAGATAGTGTGTTCTTGCTTCTGGACAGTCATACCACCAGGCAGAATTCCACAGGCATTGAAAGAGCGCTTGCGGATAGTCCCTCGAATGTCGGGCAATAAAGTGAATGTCACGGCGCAAAGCTTCTTTTAGCACCCACAGCCGTTTTCTTTCAACGTGCTCGATTGGCAATGCATTCACGGCAGTGGTGAAATCCACCACGAGATCGAAAGCCATGTCATGGATGACTTTCGCTTCGAGGAAGAAGATGTTTTCGAGCGTGGCAATGAGGTCAGGCCAGGCTCCCGCGCGGGTCTGATGATGGGGCAGTTCGCTGAGGGCGTGCAGGGTGGCGTCGCGGTATTGTCCGTCGCGGTGCGGGTCGGCGAACACCTGGAGGCAGTTGGCGACGGACTGATGGGCGGCGCGCTGTTTTTCCGGGGTGTCGAGATACTTGGCCTCGGCGGCTTCGCGGAACTGGCCGTGATAGAAGTCGAGCAGTTCGCCGCGGCGCATGAGGTAGGGGCGCAGGAGGCGGAGGAGGGCGGCGACGTTACCCAGCGGATCGGTTGAGGCGGCGCTTGCAGGAGCAAGCGCCCCACCATCGGAGAGCAGGGCGGTGAGTTCCGTCGGCGAAAGGCCGTGGCGGCTGACGCCGAGGCAGCTGACGCCGAGGCAGGCGGCGAATTTTTCCACGAGCGCTGCGCCGCAAGCCCGCCCTTCGTGGTCGCGGAAGCCGGGGTCGCGGGCGAGGCGTTCGGTGAGAATCCAGCCGAAGAGCGCGCGGGCGTCGCCGGGCAGCGTGCGAATGCGCTCGGTGATCTCCTCGTAAGTGCCGAGCGTGCGCAATTCCTCCAGCGCGGTGAGGATGTAGAGAGGGAGGTTGCTGGCGGACTTCGCCTTGAGCGCGGCGATCTGTTCCGGGCTGAGGCGTTTGGAGTAGCGCTTCAAGTAGCCTTCGATGATGGCTTGCGTGTCTGACTCATCGAGCGGCTTCAAGGCTTCGACTCGGGCATCTTTGCGATTTCTCAGGATGGCGAGGGTCTGGTGTTCCTTCTCTCCTTCTGCCGGAGAGATGACGGAGGCGATGATACGCACGCCGGGCGGCAGCTCGCGTGGCAGCCAGTTCATCCAATGGGAACCATCGGTTTCATCGAACTGATTGAGCGCGTCGAAGACGAGGATGACACGGGTGGTCCGCACAGTCCCCTGTGCGGGCTGATCTGAACCGCTCAGAGGACTGAGCGGGCCACCTTCCTTTGCAGCCTCGGTGAGAAGCTTCTGGAAATGCGTGATGAGTTCCTTGATGTCGAGCGGCAGCGGCTCGGTGTTGCCTGCGGCCTTCGCGAGTTCGTGGCAGAGGCGACGGAGCGTGCGACGCAGATCAGTGGAGCCGGTGCTGGCGCCGATGAAATGCGGAATGATCAGGTAGGGAGCGTTGTCCTCAACGCGCCGGTCATCGGAGGCGGCGCTGAGAGGACTCAGCGCCCCACCTTCCGCAACGGCGGCGCTTGAGGGATCAAGCGCCCTACCTTGCAATTGCCGCACCAGCTTCGCGAGCAGCGCTGACTTGCCGGAGCCGGGAGAGCCAGTGAGGACGAAGATGTTCGGCGTGCCACTGTCGGCGGCGAAATCCTGCATCTGCTTCAACACCTTATCGCGACTGCCGACGACGTAGCGCTCGGTGCGCTCCTCGATGAAGGCTTCCATCTGCGCGGCTTCATCAGCGAACTCATCCAGCACTGCGCTGCCATCTACGGTGAAGTGATCGGCAAGGTCTGGATCAGCTTTGAGGCTCTGCAGCAGGTCATCGTGAACGCGTTCACCGAACCTCTCGAGTCCCACGAGACGCTTCTGATCCTTGCTCCACTGAGCGTGATATTCGACGACCGGCAGTCCCTCGTCTTTGATCGACTGCTTCAAGGCCACCAGCTTGTCCGCGTTCTCACTGCCATCAGCTTCGCGGTATTCGCCAGCGACCTCCTCCACCATTTCCGCCGTGGCTTTGTCATCGCGGAAGTAGAAGAAGGCGTGCCCACGTTTCGCCGCCTCACGATCCAGCACGCCGTAGTGCACTTCATCCGCCGTGATGGATTTGTCTTTCCCATCCGGTACCCAGCCATAGCGTCCACCAAGGATGCACATGAAACGTGGACGGCATTCATCAATGACTTGCCGACAAACACCCGTCGCATCCTGGTCGCTCGTGACGCCCCAGCGCAGGTCCACATCGACGAGATGGATGCGATGCTTGAGGAGTTCCTCGCGCAATTTTGGAAACACAAACCTCACGAGATGGTCTCGCTCGGCCTGCATGTCCTTGAACGTGCTGCTGATGAAGACCCGAACTGTTTTCCAAGCCGCGCTCATGTAGCAGTGAAGGCGGGGCGGCCAGATCGCGCAAATGACAATTCACTGCCCGGCCTATCACGGCCCGCTCGCATGTGCTTCGGTGCCGTCGTCAGACACGGCCGCATCTTCGGCCCGCCACAAGCCTTCGGCTTCTTCGCGGGCATCCTGATGTGCGCCATCATGAACAAGCCGACGGACAGTGCCGGGACATGACGACTCGCCAACGAATGCCGGACATGCGGCGCACCGAGGCACACGACCTGCGGCATTGACCGGTCCACGCGCCACGCCCATGCTGGTTGCGTGCGCCATTTCTCCTTCATGCTCGTGATCATCGTCCTCTGCCTCTGGGTGGGAGACTGGTATCCTTTCTCCCGGTTCCCGATGTATGCGAAGCTGGCCCCCACGACCCAGTGCCTCTACATCGCGCGGGCGGACGGCACACCGGTGCTCATCGGCAGCGAGCTGGGCCTGCAACCCTTCGTGCTGCGGAAGATTTACAACACCAAGATCGACGAGCTGAAACGCGCCGTGCCCGGCGGAAAGCGCAGCCGGGTGCCGCCGGAAAAAATGCAGGCGGCGGCTGCCGAGGTGCTGGAGTGGTTTCGCGGAAAGTACGCAGCCGAAGGCCAGCCTTTGCACGCCGTGCCGCTGAAGCTCATGGCGGAGAATTACACAGTCAAGAACGGCAGGGTGCGGAAGACCACTGAGATCCTCGCAGGCCCATGAAGCGCGCCTTTCAATCCACCGCCGCACTGATTCGCCGCGCGTGCGGGCCGTTGGCACCGATCCACCACGAAGTATGGGAGCTGGTTCTCATGCGGCTCGCCTTCGCCGCACTGCTGCTGAGCCTGCTCACTCCACGCCCACCGCCCGGAGATGTGCTTCATCCGTACGGTCTGGCACGCGTGTTTGACCTCGCCTTTCTGGCGCAGCCGGACACCTACCAGCTCTGCCACCGGCTGGCGCAGATTTGCATCGTCTTGTATGCACTCGGCGTGCGCACGTTCTGGTCGCTCGGCGGATTGTTTCTTTTCTTGATGGCGCGCGCGGCGTTGAACAACTCGCAAGGCTTCATCGGTCATGCAGGCCTGGCCACCGGCCTGGCGGTGCTGGGGCATGTAGCGGCCTCGGGGTGCTCATGGCTGCTGGTCAGGCCACGCTGGCGCGACTTTTTGATCAGCGATGGCGCCGAAATGCAGTTGTGCGTGGACTGGACGCGGCAGGCCGTCGTGGGCGCCTACATCGTCGCCGGGATCACCAAACTTATGGAGACGCAAGGTGCCTGGCTGGCGCGCGCGCCGTTGTTTCTGCTTCAGGTGTGCAAGGTGCAGGGAGAGAGCTGGTACGGCTTCGGCCGGTCGATCAGCGCCGGCAGCGAGGCATTTCTCCAGACGCTCATCGATCATCCGTGGCTGGCCTACATCTTCCTTGGCTCCGGTTTGCTGCTGGAGCTGTTTGCCTTTCTCGCACTGCTCGGACGGCGGCTGGCACTGGTCATGGGCCTGTGTCTCCTCGCCTTTCACCAGAGCCTGGACTGGCTGATGGACCTGGCCTTCACCGCGAACCAGAGCCTGCTGATCATCTTCTTCATCAATCCTGTCTGGTGGATCGTGCAGCTCGCCTTGCTGCTCTTTGCGGCCGGAAGGAAGCCCGCGCCGCCCGCCCGCCCGTCGGCGGCAGCGTGATGTGGCGGCAGGTCTGGCGGAGGGCCGCGATCCGAATCAGGAGTTGGGTGACGATGTAGTTCTTCACGACCACTCGGCAAGACCCGTCGCCGCATTCGCGTAATGATGTCCCTCTCCGCAACTCCCTCCAATGCTCACCATCTCCGGCAAGACCCACGGCAAATTCTGCGACGGCATTTCGCGGCGCGATTTCCTGCGCATCGGCGGCCTCGCAATGGGCGGGCTGTCTTTGCCCGAGCTGCTCAAAGCCGAGGCCGAGGCACGCACGGGGCGCAGCTTCAAGTCCGTGATCATGATCTACCTCTGTGGCGCGCCGCCGCATCAGGACATGTGGGATTTGAAAATGGATGCGCCGCGCGAAATCCGCGGTCCCTACAAACCCATCCGCACGAACGTCCCCGGCATCCACATCTCCGAGCACGCGCCACGTCTTGCCAAGATCATGGACAAGCTGGCACCCATCCGCAGCCTATACGGCTCGCCGAATGGCGCGCACGATTCCTTCATCTGCTACACAGGTCGCCCGCCGCCTCCGAACGGCGGAAATGCGCCGACCGGCAAGCCCTCCGATCCGCCGTCGTTCGGCTCCGTCATCTCGCGGCTCAACGGTCAGGCTGATCCCGCGATCCCCACCTTCGTGGGCCTCGCGCCGAAGGCCGGCCATCCGCCGTATGGCTCGCCCGGTCATCCCGGTTATGCGGGTGCGGCGCACACAGCCTTCCGTCCGAACGGCGCGAGCATGGATGACCTCAAGCTCAATGGCATCACGCTCGACCGGCTCGAAGACCGTCGCTCGCTGCTCACCGGCTTCGACAAATTCCGCCGCGACATCGATTCGAGCGGAGTGCTCGGCAGCATGGACACCTTCAATCAGCAGGCGCTGAACGTGCTCACCTCGAGCAAGCTGCTCAATGCGCTCGACATCTCGAAGGAGAGCGCGAAAACGCGGGAGCGCTACGGCAAAGGTGACCCGAAAAACTACGGCGATGGTGCGCCGCTCAACCTCGAACACTTCCTCCTCGCGCGCCGCCTCGTCGAAGCCGGCGCACGCGTCGTCACGCTGAATTTCGGCCGCTGGGATTTTCATGACAGCAATTACCCTCAGCTCCTCCGCCACCTCCCGCCCTTCGATCAGGCGATGAGCGCGCTCGTTGAGGATTTGCATGAGCGCGGATTGGACAAGGACGTGGCCGTTGTCGCATGGGGCGAGTTTGGCCGCACGCCCGTCGTGAACAAAGAAGGCGGCCGCGATCACTGGCCGCGTGTCGGCGGCGGACTGCTTGCAGGCGGCGGACTCCGCACCGGCCAGGTCATCGGAGCCACCGACAAAACCGGCGGCGAACCCACCGAGCGCCCCGTCCACTTCGGCGAAGTCTTCGCCACGCTCTACCGCTTCATGGGCATCGACGCCAACAAGACCACGCTGAACGACCTCACCGGCCGCCCGCAATACCTCGTCGATTCCTGGCAGCCGATGAAGGAGCTGATTTAAGGCGGATTGCTTGGAGACTCGGTTGCCTACGGGAGTTGCGGAAGAGCTTAATCGCTGGCCTTTTGAGCATGCAGCATCAGGATTCGCTTCACCTCGGCGATCGCCTGCGAATTCTGATGAGCGCTGTGGCCGGAGGGAACGATGAGTTCGCTCTTCGCATTCGGAAGATAGCTGCTCCATTAGGGCACAAGTCCGTCGGACTGGACAGGATCCGTCTTGACTTTGTTTCCACCCTTGCCGCGATCACCGACGATGGCGTGATGCGGAATGGTGGATGAAAGCGGGAAGGTGTTGATCACTTTTACGAAGCGGGCGTTCGGCGCGAGCGTATCGTCGCTGTTCGGAATGCGTTGGAGCTTCAAGTCGTCCTCGCTAAAGGTCTCGATGTCGAGCATCTCGCGGCCGGCGGTTGCGAGGACAACCGGTGCCTTGACGAGCTTCGATCCGATGCGTCCCATCCAGCCCGCAGCCATGCCCGTGCCGCGCAGCGGAGCAGCGATGAAGATGACGCGGCCGACGTCGGGCCGTTCATGGAAAATGAGCGCATCTTTGAACAGTTGCTTGCTCTGGTCCGACATACGCACTTGCTCCGGTGCCTTGCCGATTACCTTGAGCCAAAGCTGATCGCCGACATCCGTGATGAGCAGGCGCGAGATGCAGCCTCCCATGCTGTTGCCGATTACGACCATTTTTTCTTCAGGGGAAATCTCTTTTCAATCGCGTCGAGCTGTTCACGCAAAATCGCGGCGGCGTGCGGATAAGGGTAGCCGCTTGGGTGGCTGTAAAACCAGAACTGGTAATTCCGACGGATGCGCTCGTCATCCCGCAGCGAGTTGATCATCGGCGTCCATGTCGCGGGAGACGAATTCAGCCCGTGGACGACCAGCACGACGGTCTTGTCCGGATCATATGGCTGCAGACGCGTAATCCGTGCGGTGTGCGCGTACTTTGCTGGATTCAGCAAACGCGAAAGACCCATTTTCTCCGGATCGGTGCTCGCAAGCATGACGGCGACGGGCACCGTGAAATCTGCGGCGAGCGGAAACGCATGTCCGTCCAGCCGCACTGTCTCGGTGGCGAGCGGATCTTCAAAGCTTATCTCGCAACGTCTGCCCGAGAAACGGGCGACGGCAGTGACGCCATAAAATACTCGCTGCAACGAGAAGTCCTCATGGAAGCCCTCGTTCTCGGCACGCCCAGCGGCCACCATCGGTGCGCCGATGCCTTCCTTCATGTTGCGTTCTTTGATGAAGACGCCGCCGACGTCGAACTCGTCCGCCGACTCGATGTCGCAAAGAGCGGGATTCCATTTCTTCCGCGGATCACGTCTGTTCGTCAGCACATAGTCGCCTTTTGCGGAGGGCACGGTCAGCGGCCTTGTCCACGCATCAATCTTCGCCTCGTGCAGCGTCGAGAGAATGCGGGCAACGGCAAAATTGTACTCATCGCGCACGACGCCGATCGTCCGGCGTACGTGCAAGCTCCTGTGCCGCCGCATCCGCCGCGCCAATACAATCGGCAAGCGCGGACATCGGATCGCGCTTCTTCTGCGTCAGACCGCTGGCAATCTGCTTCTGCGTGTGGCTGAACGATTCGGTTGCTCCATGCGAAGTTGCAAACTTCGGCTGCCTTTGCGAGATGGTCGCGTATTGGGCGCAACTGGACAACTAAACGCCGGCGGCCGTTGCATTCGCCAGAAGGATGAAGTGCTTTTTCATTGAGGTGAAGGTTGAGTGAGCGAACGGAATGTGTCTCTGCAATCACGGCTGTGAGCCGGGCATTGCAACACCTGCAAAGCCCGGATGACTCATCCGGATTCGTCTGCAAAAATCAGGATCACGGTCAGCAGCGCGAGCCGCATCATTGATGCGCGCCTTCTGCCTGAGTTCGGGAAAAGGAAGCCCGTCGGTGACGAAGGCACCGCGCTCGAACATCATCTCGTCGCCCTTGCCGTTCACGAGGATGCGCCAGTCCCACGGCGCACGCTTGGCGGCATCGCGTTGCGAGCGGATGGCGGTGGTGCAGTTGGTCGTGGCGGCGTTATACCAGCGCGGCTGGTCATGCAGCTTGTTGAGCACCGTGATGTAATCCATGAAGCGGTCACGCGCCTGCCCGGGCGTTACGTTGAGGCGGTAAAGGAACACGTCCTCGCCCTTGCGGAAGTTGGTTCGCACGCGGAGCACGTCGCTCTCATCGGCCACGATGTAGATCAGCTCGAACTGCCGGTAAAAGCCGCCGATGGCCGAGTAGCTCTCGCCTTTCTCCTTCCGCGTCTCGATCGAGAAGCAAACCGGCGGCGCGTCGGCAAACTGAAAACTCGCGATGGGATGCGCCATGTAGGGCGAGCCCCAGTAGCAGATGGCAAAATCGATGCCCGTGAGCTGGGACAGACGCAACGTGCGCGTTTCCCATCGCGGAGTGAAGTCGGTTTCAGAGCGGTAGTCGCAATTGCGCACGTTGTGCAGCGTGACTTCGTCGCCCTTGATCTCCGCCCACGCCGTTTCCGCCACATCCGGCTGCCAGTCACGTTCGTGATGCGGTTTCAGCGTGAGCCACCAGCCCAGAAGGAGAAACGATGGTGCCACAAAAGCCGCCGCCTTTGCCAGTCCACCGCGCACGCGCCAGAGGATCGTGAGTTCGGTCAAAACGAAGACGGCGATGAGCCACGTCGCACGAGGAGCGAGGTCATAAAAGATCGCGCCGCCGGCCCAGAGCATGAACACCATCGCCGCAATCCAGAAGACAGTCTTGATGAGGCCCGTCACCAGTCGTCGCAGCAGCAGATGCCGGGCACGGGCTCCGCGGAAGGAAGATGGTTTGTTGTTTCGACTGTCCATGCGTGTAATCGGAAGAAAAGTTTTGCCGTCCGTCACTTGTGTGAGGTGGGCATTCGTTGGTTGCGTGGACGGTTGCGAAGGTGACAGATGCTTTCTGGCATCAGGCGGGCAAAGGCGGAAAATGCGAGCCGTTTCATGGGAATGGCACAGTAGATCATTGTCCGGCCTCCGGCGTCAATTTCCCCAAAGGAAAGGTTGCGAGAGAACGATATCGGAACCTCGGTGTGTTCCAGCGGACGCACGCTTTTTCGGTCAGCATCTTCATCAGCGTCCTCTAGTTTTCTGCTGCCGGCATCATCGATCGCTGGAGATCAAGCATCGGTTGCTGATCGATGCTGATGAACCCCTGATGCGGATGCGTGAGATCGAAGACGAGCATGATGACCACGCTGATGAGCAGCGGGAGGAAGAAGTCAGTGAGGCCGGAGCGCACGCCTTCCGCACCTGAGCCGCACGCGCTGATGAAACAGCCGCAGGCAGCGACGACAAGGAGCAGCAGCCAGACACTACCGGGAATCATGTTCCGCCCCGCCGTGACGCGTTCAGCATCGGTGTCGATCATTTCATTGAGCGTGATGATGAAGGTGGCGGTGATAGGCGTGGGGGCGACCTTGGCGGCGGCTTCGGCGTGCTGCCACAGTTCGTTCTCGATCTCCGCGCACTTCCGCAAACCCTCGGCGATCCGCGCGGGATCATCCGCGACTTTCTGCGTCTCGACACGCACATCGACGAATCGGCGCAGCAGGTCCTTCACCGGCGCGCGATCAGCTTCGGGCAACAAGCTCGCGCGGAGCCAGGTGGTGCCGATGGCGTTGGCTTCCTTGAGGACAAGATCACGCCGCTGTTCGTAGCGACTCAGCGCCATGGAGAAGGTGAATCCTACCAGCAATCCGAGCAGCCCGAGCACCGCACCCTGAACGCCGCCGATCTGGCTCCGTCTCGCCTCATCCTTAGCGTTGAAAAGCCGGAGTCCGATCCGGTAACCAAGCTCCGAGAGGCTGAGCAGCACCGCCGCGACGGTGAGGAAGAAGACCCATTGGTTCGAGAGAAGGCCGGGAAATTCATTCATAATGGAGAATCAGGTGTGGGCCGATGATGCACCCATCGGCTGTATAAGGCCATCATGAACGGAGCCACCAATGCGTAAGAGGCAATGGCGGGCAGCGCGAGCGGTGCGTTTTGAAAATGAGCGCCGGAAAGCAGCAGCGCCAGGCCCACATGCCGGTTCACATTGCTCAAGGCCAGCGTCTGTGGCGAGAGTCCCGGATACGCGAGGAGCCAGTGGGCCGCCGCGAGACAGCCCGCCGCCTGCGCGATCACCGCGAGCGCCAGCCACGGGCTCACTTCATAGAGTGCCGGACCGAGCTTGATCAGCAGGACGATGATGACCACAGTCAGCGTGACATTTCCCGCGATGTTGAGCAGACGCCGCACTCGCGTCGAAAATGCGGGAGCGAAATGCATCATCACCATGCCGATGACGAGCGGCAGGAATTGCTGCCGCGCGACCACGGCGAGCACTTCCAAGGGCGGGATCCAGATTTGGCGACCGTAGAGCCATGCGGCGCCGCCGACGAGAAGAGGAATCATGAGCGGCGCGAGCAGCGCACCCCATACCTGATAGCCCGCGGCCATGTGCATATCGAAACCACGACGGGCCACATTGCGTGTCATCAGCGGAGCACCGGGTGCCACGGCGATGAGGAAGAGTCCGGCCATCGCGGGGCGACCGATGGGCAACACCTGTCCGAGCAACAACGCGAGCAACGGCGGCAGGATAAAAGTGGCCGCCAGCAGTCTGCACCACGCCGCCGCGCTCAGGCGACGCCAGTTGGCGGCAAACCGGACGGGATCGAGACTCATCCCGGTCGAGATCATCAGCATCGCCACGGTGAACTCGACAAGAATCGTCATGCCTGCACCGCCCGTTGTCCCTGAAACTCATCGATGGCATCGGCCAAAGTCGTCCGGCGGCCGAAGTAGCCGACGAGTTCCTCCAGTCCTTCGGCGCGCAAGAGATCGCACACCGCTCCGCGAGCGGACACGAGTTGAAGACGAATCCCGGCTACCTACAGATCCTCGTGCATCTTCTTCAGCATCCGGGCACCAGCGAGATCGACCGTGGGTGAAGTGGACAGATCACAGACGACCAACTTCAGCGGTTCGCTGGCCGCGCGGACTTTTTGCCAGACGATGTCACGCACATGTCCGACGTTAAAATAGAGAAGTGCCGCCTCCACCCGCACCATCAGCGCTCCGGGAATGGCGACGTTGTCGGGATTGCGCTCCATGTCGGAGTAAATCCGGGTGCCAGGAATCTGTCCCAGAAACGCCACGTGTGGATGTGCCGCACGGCGCAGCAAAAGAAGAAGAGAAACCAGCACGGCTACGATCACGCCTTTGAGAATGCCGAGCAGCAGCACGGCGATGAAGGCGACCATCGACACGATGAATTCAAACCGGCTCACCCGCCACACATGACGCAGTTCGCGGAGGTTGATCAGTCCTTTGACCGCCACCAGCACGATGGCGGCGAGCACGACGTTCGGCAGGTTGCTCAACATCCCGGTCAGGAACATCAGGCACAGACCGATCGTGATGGAGGCAAACACCAGCGCGAGCGGTGTCCTGGCTCCTGCCTTGTCGTTCACTGAGGATTGCGACAGGCCGCCCGCCACCGGATAGGCCTGGAAGAGCGCCGCAGCCAGATTCGCCGCGCCGAGGCCGAGTAGCTCCTGTCGTGCGTCGATCTCATAGCGGTTCTGCGCAGCGAGGGCGCGAGCTGCTGACACGCTTTCCACATACGCCAGCAGCATGCAGGCAAACGCCAGCGGAATGACGCCATCCACGTCCCGCAGTCGCAAGCCGGGCATGTGAAAGTCAGGCAAGCCTTTCGGCAACTCGCCGACGACTTTGAAGCCGAGCGAGCCGAGTGAGGTGAACGACAGCACGACAATGGAAGCGATCACCACGAGCAGTGCGACAGGACGACCGGGTAGAAATTTCTCGCCCAGCAGCAATACCACCAGCGCGACGAGGCCAAAAGTCAGCACGGCGGTGTTCGTCTCGGGGATCTGGCCCCAGAGGATGGCGATGCGCTCAAAGAAATGTTCGCCGCCGCCTTTGACGCCGAACAGCTTCGGCAATTGCGTCATGGCAATCGTCAATGCGGCGCCTGCCTTGAAGCCGAGCAGGATGGTCTCGCTGATGAAATTGACGAGCGAGCTGAGTCGCAGCAGCCACGCCAGAAAGCACATGACGGCCATGACGAGGGCGGTCAGTGCCGCGATGTCAGCCCAGCGTGCCGCATCTCCTTCCGCCATTCCGGCGACCGTGGTGCCGACGAGCATGGAGATCGCTGACGTGGGGCCGATCGCGAGCTGTCGTGAGGAGCCGAAGAGCGCATAAAACAGACCGCCGACGAGGTAGCAGTAGATGCCATACTGCGGTGGCAATCCGGCAAGCGAAGCATACGCCAGCGACACCGGAATGCCGTAGGCGGCCAGCGTGACACCGGCGACGGCATCTTTCACCAGCCACTTCGGCTGATACGAAGGCAGCCACTGTGCCGGAGGAAAGGCGGTGCGCCGGCCGCTGACAGGAACACCTCTTTCGTGCTTGCTCGTCGGTTGTGCTTCTTCGGACATGGGAGCTAGAATTTCATCCCGATCGAGAAAACGAAGGTCGGATCAGTCCAGCCCCAGTTGAAGACATAGGTGGTGAAATCGACTTCCTTGATTGTGAATCCGAGAAGGAAGCCGCGCTGGATGTCCAGTTCCGACTGAAACACGCGGCTTCGCTGGCCGACCAGGCCCACCCACATCCAGTCGGTTGGAGCCCACGTCAGTTCGGACCACATGTAGAGAAAGTTGTTTTCCGAGTCCTGAGCATCAAAGACGAACTCGGTCTCGTTGGTGAACTCGATCGATCCTTTGCTCAATGCCAGCCGCCAGCCGGGAGCGATGCCGCGCGTGTGGCTGAAGACGCCGCCCACCATCGGAGTGAAATCGAGAACGAGCTTCTCGCCGATGCTGAAGTTGTATCCCACCCAAAGTGACGCCGTGTCGAGGTTTTCATAGTTGTGCCGGGCTTCGAGATGCAGCCAGTCACGATCGGCCAGGAGCACGGGCGACAGGTAATCTTTGTCATCAGGAATGACGTAGCCGGAAACAGAAGCCTCGAAGGACCACTCGGCTTTTTTGTCCTCCTCAAAGACCGCAGCAACGGGTTGCTTGGCCGGGTTCTTCGTCGCAACGCCTTGGCCTGAAGCGAGACTGACGATGGCGACGGAAGCGGAAGCGATGGCAAGCAAGCAGCGCATAAGATTGGCTCTGACAGAGGTAAGGCCAATGAGTTGCAATCCAATCGGAAGTTTCCCATCGATGTTTCTTTTGGGGCACCAAGCAGAAATCGTTTTGGTTTACGGCGTAGCGACGGTGGGGGTGTTGGGTATCGTCCTGTTCGTCTCAGACACGTTTCTTGATTTAAGCGACTTCGGCCGTCAAATCGGTGGATTGTCGATCTTGGTTGCTGGCATAGTTGTAGCTGTCGGTCGAGCGGTAGTGGGTTTCAGACGAGTCAGTCGCCTTGAAGATACTGATTCATCTTTGATGGGCCGAGCTCGTGAGTTGCGCAGAAGTCCCTGGGCCTTCAGTGTTGGCGAATGGGAGTTCTGTTTTGAAGACTTGTATGATCAAGTGCAGCGAGATCATTGCGCTTGGCAGCTTGAGAAGTTTTGTCGGTGGGTTGATCTGGTTCGGGCCTTTCCGAACACCAAGTTCGTGCCACTTCAGAAACCACTCGAATCAGCAAACAGCAACAACGTCCCCAAGTCTCAGGAGGCACACTCCGAGCAAGCGGGTTTCCTCCAAGTGAACAAAAGCAGCGGCTTCCGCCATGAGTCGAAGATCGCTGTACAGCGCGAGACAGCGGTTTCGCTCTTTCGATTCATCCTGGGCGTCCCGCTCAAAGCCGCAGGCTGCCTCGTCTCGATGATCGGTTCCCTCGTCGGGCTTTACTTCGGCTGGAAGCTGTTGCGTGGATGATTCGGAGTCCCGTGAGCTGCGCCAGCGAAAGTAGTCATGAGCTTGAGCGCGTGACGGCTGCAAAGGATGATATGTGAATGTTTTGGCCGAACGATGCTCGTGCGCGCTAAAGCGCAGCACTACTTTGCACATGCCGCGACGCATACTTGACCACCTGTGATGAGACAGATAACCTCCGCGTATGACAGTCACGATGAATGCGATCTACGAAGGCGGGCAACTGCGTTTGCTCGAAGCTCTCTCGTTGCCGGAACACACGCTCGTGCATGTGCGGCTGGAGACGGTCGAGCGTGACGCGGAGCGTGCCGAGTGGCTGGCGCAGGGCGAGCGTGCATTGACCAAGGTATGGGACAACGACGCGGACGACGTTTACAATGAACTGCTCGCGCAATGATGTGGTGCTGCTGCCGATTCCCTTTACCGATCTGAGCAGCAGCAAGGTGAGGCCCGCGATCGTGGTCGGCCATGGCAGCTATCCGGGCGACTTGTTCGTCGTGCCCGTCACCTCGCAGACTGCGCATTCGGACTTCATGCTGGCCGACTGGCGCAAGGCCGGCATCAATGTGCCCAGCGGCGTGAAGTCCCAAGTCGCCACCGTGGAGGATTCACTGGTGCGCAAAATCATCGGCAGACTCACTGCGGCCGATGCCTCCGCGCTGGACACGCATCTGCGCGCATGGTTTCAGTTGTGATCTGGAATTTTCCGATTCAGCGCGTGACGGCACCGCAGGCTGATGCGTGAACGTCCTGGGCGGGTGATGGCGGTGCGAGCTAAAGGCAGGCACTACTTTTTCGCTTCGGCACCAGCGCGTCGAACATCAAGTAGATCACCGGCGTGGTGAAGAGCGTGAGCAACTGGCTCACAAGCAAGCCACCCACCATCGTGAGTCCGAGCGGATGGCGGAGTTCGCTACCTTCGCCTTCGCCGATCATGAGCGGCAATGCGCCGAGCAAGGCGGCGAGCGTGGTCATGAGGATCGGGCGGAAGCGGAGGAGGCAGGCTTGGTAGATGGCGTCGCGGGCGGTCATGCCTTGCTCGCGTTCGGCTTCGAGGGCGAAGTCGATCATCATGATGGCGTTCTTCTTCACGATGCCGATCAGCAGCACGATGCCGATGATGGCCATAACGCCGAGGTCGGTGTTCTTGAGGTCGAGCGCGAGCAAGGCGCCGACGGCAGCGCTCGGCAGCGTGGAGAGGATGGTGACGGGATGAATGAAGCTCTCGTAGAGAATGCCGAGCACGAGATACATCACGACGACGGCGGCGAGGATGAGCAGGAGTTGATTGCTGAGCGCGTTCTGGAAGGCGAGCGCGGCACCTTGGAAATCGGTCTCGATGGTGTCAGGCAATTTGAGTTCGTCTTGAATGCGCTCGATGTCGGCGACGGCGGCACCGAGCGAAACGCCGGGCGTGAGATTAAAGCTGAGCGTCACGGCGGGGAATTGATCCTGATGCGCGATGGCGAGCGTGGCGGGTTCTTCGACGATCTTCGCGAGCGTGTTGAGCAAGACCTGCTGGCCGCCGGTGCCGGGCACGCGGATGTGATCGAAGGCGCTGAGGCCGTTTTGGAATTCGGTGTCGTGTTCGAGCACCACGCGATATTGGCCGCTCTGGGTGAAGATGGTGGAGACGAGGCGCTGACCGAAGGCATTATACAAGGCGGCGTCGATAGCACCGGCGGTGACACCGAGTCGCCCGGCGGTCTCGCGATCAATGACGACGCGGGCTTGCAGGCCTTTGTTGAGCAGGTCGTCGGCGACGTCGGCGAGCAGCGGCGATTCCTTGAGTCGCTGCGTGAGCTTCGGCACCCAGGTTTGCAGCGCGTTGATGTCGGGCGAGTGCAGCGTCATCTGATACTGCGTGCGGCTCACGCGATCGTCGATGGTGAGGTCCTGCACGGGTTGGAGAAAGAGCTGTGCGCCGGGTGTGTTGCGCACTCGATCTTGGAGACGGCGCACGACTTCCGCAGACGTGGCGGTGCGTTGCGTGCGCGGCTTGAGATTGATCAACATGCGTCCGCTGTTGGGCGTCGTGTTCACGCCATCCACACCAATGAACGATGATACGCTCTCGACCGCTGGATCGGTGAGCACGATCTGCGCGATGTCGCGCGTGCGTTCGCCCATCGCCTTGAACGCCACGTCTTGCGGTGCCTCGACGATGCCCTGGATCAAGCCGGTGTCCTGCGCGGGGAAGAAGCCCTTTGGCACATCTTTGTAGAGCACCACGGTGGCGGCGAGCGTGGCGATGAAGATGAGCATCGTGGCCGCGCTGTGATCGAGCACCACGCGCAACATGCGTCCGTAGAGCGCGATGATCGCATCGAAGAAGCCGCCAACCGCGCGTGCGATGGGGCCTTCTTTGCCGTGCTTCAGCAGACGCGCGCACATCATCGGCGTGAGTGTGAGCGAGATGATGGCGCTGATGACGATGGCAATCGCCAGGGTGATGGCGAACTCGCGGAACAATCGCCCGACCACGTCTTGCATGAAGAGCAGCGGGATGAGCACAGCGATGAGCGAGATGGTGAGTGAGATGATGGTGAAGCCGATCTGCTTCGCGCCCTTCAGCGCAGCTTCCATCGGTGAGTCGCCCTTCTCGATGTAGCGCATGATGTTCTCGATCATCACGATGGCGTCATCGACCACGAAGCCCGTGGCGATCGTGAGCGCCATGAGCGTGAGGTTGTTCAACGAGAAGCCGCAGAACCACATCGCGCCGAAGGTCCCGACGAGCGACAACGGCACCGCGACCGCCGGGATGATGGTGGCGCGCACGCTGCGCAGGAACACAAAGATGACCGCGACGACGAGTGCGATGGCCAGGAGTAGTTCCTTCTCCACGTCTTCGACCGACGCGCGAATCGTCGTCGTGCGATCCGTGAGCGGCACGACATCCACCGCGTTCGGCAGCGTCTCCTTCAGCTTCGGCAGCAGCTCTTTGATGCGGTCGGCGACTTGAATGACGTTCGCGCCCGGCTGGCGTTGCACGTTCACGATCACGGCGGGCTGCGTGCCTGCCCAGGCGGCAAGGCGAACGTTCTCCGCGTCATCCACGACCTCCGCGACATCGCTCACTCGCACCGCCGCGCCGTTCTTCCACGCGATGACAAGCTTCCGATATTCATCCACCGACATCAGCTGATCGTTCGCATCCAGCGTGCTCGATCGCGTGGCGCTGTCGAAGCCGCCCTTCGGCTGATTCACATTGCCCTGGGCGATGGCTTGCCGCAGATCCTCGGTGCTGAGTCCGCGTGCCGCGAGCGCCACGGGATTCGCGCGAATGCGCACCGCGGGCCGCATTCCACCACTGAGCGACACAAGGCCCACGCCACTGATTTGCGAGAGCTTCGGCGCGAGTCGCGTGTCGGCCACATCCTGCACCTTGATCAAGGGCAGCGTCTTCGACGTGAGCGCGAGCGTGATGATCGGCGCGTCGGCAGGGTTGACCTTGTTATACGTCGGCGGGTTCGGCAGATCGGTCGGCAGCAAGTTGTTCGACGCATTGATCGCCGCCTGCACGCTCTGCTCTGCCACATCGAGCGCGAGCCCGAGCGAGAACCGCAGCGTGATCACCGACGATCCGCCGCTGCTGATCGAATACATCTGCGCCAGCCCCGGCATCTGCCCAAACTGCCGCTCCAGCGGTGCCGTCACCGACGAGGTCATCACCTCCGGGCTCGCGCCGGGATACAGCGTCGTGACCTGAATCGTCGGATAATCCACCTGCGGCAGCGCCGACACCGGCAGCAACCGATACGCCAGCCCACCCGCCAGCAGCACCGCGCACATGAGCAGCGTCGTGGCGACGGGGCGTTCGATGAAGAGGCGGCTGGGGTTCATAAAGTAGTCATGCGCTTTAGCGCGCGAAGGCGTCATGCGCCAATGCGTTACGCATCCGCCTGCTTTGCCAGGGGCCGCCAAATCTCAATCGAGCCAGTTTGCAACTTGCAGTCCGGGGACATGGGCGAAGTCAATGGTGTTTCGGGTGAGCAGGAACGCATCGTGTGCCAGCGCGATGCTTGCGATCTTCAGATCCATCGTTCCGCCTTTGACGCGGTCGGCTTTGAGTTTCAAAAACCGCGCTGCACTGTCCGCATCCCAAGGGAGAATCAGGAATACCGAGAGGAATTCCATTCGTTCGACCAGCTCGGCATACGGTTCGATCTGCGACATCGGGTCGTGGCGTGCGTGGATGGCCGCGAGCAAGCCGCTGAGCTGCTCATCGACCGAGATGGCGGTCGTTGCAATCTCCTCACCGCTCTCCGACAGCCGCTCCTGGAGCCGCCGCCCGATGGCTGAATCGTAACCCATCGCTGTGAGGTGATCGGTGTCGAGAACCAGCACGGCTGCGACTCACTGTTCGGCGTTTTGCTGCTGGCGGAACTCGCGTCCACGCCGATCCACCTCGCGATTGAACGGTGTGTCGCGCAGCCTGCCCGCCGCGCGACGCCAGTCCTTCCGCTCCGGGGACGGCTTCAGAGTCGAAGTCAGCGTCGCAAGGGTCTGTTCGACGCTGGTCAGGCGTTGTTCGATGGTCTGTTCCATGGTGGATCGTCCCACAAACGGGCATATCGGTCAAACAAGGATTAGCCTTCGGGCTTCAACGCCTTCTTCAAATCCTTGATCAGACGCTTCAGATTCTGGCCGGCGCTTTTGCCAAACAAGTCCCAGGCGTGCAGATCGCTCAGCAAATCGCCGCAGACTTCGATGTCGGGCACTTCGCATTTCTCAAGACGCGCCGGGAAGATGAAGGCCGGTGAACTGGGCAGTTTGTCGGCTTGCCGAGGTGACGCTTCCTTCAGCTCGTAGCATGTCACCGTCTTGTCCCGCGCATCGACGCTGGTGCTCCAGCAGGAGACAAACGCGCTTGCCTTCTTGATGGCGATCTTCAGCACACTGCGCCAGTTCTTGCCGCCGGGAATATGCTTCCTGTCCCACCACACTCGGATGCCAGCTCCTTCCAAAGCTTTACGGAGTTGACGAATAGGCTCCACATCTTCCGACATGTAGGACAGGAAGACGTAAGGCGGCTCGGGTGGTTCGTCGCGATCGTCATCGACATCTGCGGGCATGGCGTCTTCGGTGGAGTCACCACCCATGGCATCGCTGCGCAGGCTGGACCGGCTAGCGCGCGCTCTCATAGCTGGCTGGCCGGGAACTTCGAGACGACCGAGCAGGCGCTTAACATCGACTTTCACGATGCGTTCATCGTCGTCGGTGTCGGTGAAGGAGGGGATGCCCTCGCGATCGTGCGCTTCGAGCTTGGTTAGCGGGATGGGTTTCAGCTTGGGATGCTCGGGATCGGGCACGAGCAGCACGGGCTCCAGGTTGCTGAAGGTGGAGTGAATCACATCGCACTCGTGTTTGAGCAGGCGCAGGAACTCGGCGCGGCGGTTGACCGGGCCTTGCACAGCGATGCGAATCTCGCCCTGACCGCCGCGCACTTCGTCCCAGCGGGCGTTCACCAGCGCGGTGCAGCGGGTGCCGGTGCGGTCTTCCAGCAGGATGCCATCGCGCCACCAGTGCTTGTCGGGCGATAGCCGGTGCGTGCGCACGATGAAGCGACCAATGATGCCCTCGGGCAGAGTCTTCTTGTAGCGCAGGTGCAGGCGCAGGGCATCGGCGGGCAGGTCGAAGGCTCTCGCTTTCGCAGCCACCTCATCGCTCGCGCTCTCTTCGAGCAGGGGCGGGACATACCACTGGCTGTCGGATTGGAAGGCGAGTTCGTTGCGCTCCATCAGTTCCAGCAGCCATTCGTGATCGCTGGGCCTGTATTTGTTCATGTCCAGCCAGCGGCGAAGATCGTGCGGATGCAGCAGACCGCGCTGGGTTTTCAGCTCGGCGTGATTGAGGATTGAATAGATGCCCTGGATCAACCACGAGGGCTCCAGCAGGGCGCGATCTCCGAGCGGCTGGAGTTCCTCGGTGAGGCTTCCCAGGCCATCGTTCTTCGGCTGGAAGCACACCACCAGCCCGGCGTGGTCCAGATAGCGCAGCAGCACGGAGCGCAGCGTGGGATCGGCAACTGTCGCCTGCTCACAGACATCGTAGTAGTAGTCCATGGAGACGTGCGGTTTGCCCTTCTGCTTCAGAGCGGCCATCTGGTCTTTGATCTGGAAGAAGGACTCCGGCATGGAGAGCCAGGGCTCGCGCAGCTCGGCGAACTCACGCAGCAGGGACTTGGTCAGCTCCTGGATGCCCGTGCCCTTCGTGCAGCTCGTGTAGTGGAAGGCATCGTCCGGTAGGTTCTCGGGATAGGCAGCGAGGAAATCGCGCACGTTCACCGTGGCGGGCATGTCCTCGGAGTGATTCAGCGCCACCAGCACGCGGGCCTTGGGCGCGCGGGCGCGGATGTGCTGGAGCCAGTAGTGGACTTTGCTGGCGGGATCGCTCTCCCGCATGTTCACCACCACGATGTAGATGGCCTCCTCGCCCATGAAGAGCCGCTGATGCGTGGTGTGCATCACCTCCTGCCCGCCGAAGTCCCAGATGCGCACCTTGAGCGCGCCTTTGTCGCCCACCTCTGGCAAGTCCCAGTCCAGGATGTCGATGCCCAGTGTTTGTTTGTTCTCCTTGGGTTGCATGGCCTTGCCGGTGATGAGGCACTTCGCCAGGGAAGATTTCCCAGCAAAGCCGTGTCCCACGACCACGAGGCGGGCTTCACGGAACTCGCGTGAGGCCTTCGCGTTGGCGGCGTCTTGCTTAGCGAAGTAGTAGCGGAGGATTTCGAGGGCGGGGGTGGCCGATATGAACTGAAATCCATCACTTTTGATTGCCGCCAGAGGCGTCGAGAAATCGTCTCCGTCACGAATCGTCTTAGCCATCATCGAATCAGGCAGGCCAAGCTCTGGGTTTGCTTCTAGCAAAAGACTGGTCAGGCTACCCTTCGTCGCCATCGTCTCCAGAAACCGGGGAAGAGATCGGAGGCGATTTGCCTCCAAACTCAGCGATATGAGGAGGGAGAGGCCCGCCAGTTCCGTCGGAACTTCGGTCAGATCGTTGCCGCGAAGGTGGAGCAACCGAAGTTCTAAAAGGTGCCCGATGCCTTTTAGGCTCAGGCCTGGATTCCCCCAGAGATACAGAAGTCTCAGCTTGCTCAGAGACAGAAGTGAGTCAGGCAATATCACGAAGGCATTCTTTCCTAATCCCAAGTCTTCCAAGTTTTCGAGTTGCCTCAACTCGGCCGGCAAACCGTCAAGAGCATTTCCGCCCAGCGATAGCTTTTTGAGTTGGCGCAAGAGACCGATCTCCGGCGGAACTTTGATAAGCTTTCCTGGTAGCGTGGATCCACGCCAGTCCGCTCCATTCAAATTCAACTTCGTCGCCCCGGTGCGCTCCGCTTCCTCAATCCGCCGCAGCGCCTCGTCGTAGGCTTTCTGTTGTTCGATGTCATGCGGGTTTCTCGCACGAAGCCGCAGGCGATAGCAAGCGGGCTTTTTTACTGAATGCTTTCCGTGCGCAGCACCGCGCACATGAGCAGCGTCGTGGCGACGGGGCGTTCGATGAAGAGGCGGCTGGGGTTCATGTGGAATGACTAATCACGACGCGGGTCTGGGGGGAGAATGGGGCCATTCGTCATTCGGATTTGGCAGTTCGTCAAACGAGGCCGCCGCCCTGGCGGGGAACGGGCATGGCAAGACACATGCATTCGCGCCGTTGGTTTGAAGGAATCACCTCCGACCGTCAAACCACTCACCATCATGCCCTCGTCTTCGCTTTCCCGCCGTCGTTTCCTCACCCGGACCAGTCTTGCCGCCGCATCTTCGTTTGGCTTTCCGGCCATAGTGAGCTGCAAGTCTCCGAATGAGAAACTGAACCTTGTCTTTATCGGAGCCGGAGGACGCGCGGCCGGGAATATCAAGGAGCTGACCGGCATCTCCCCGGGAGCCGGCACACCCAAGGGCAAGCCAGGCGCGAAGGCAAAGCAGCAGCCCCAGGCGCCATCGACGGCGGACATCCAGATTCCTCAGGAAAACGTGGTGGCGCTGTGCGACGTGAACGGCCAGAACCTCGATGCGGCGGCCTACAAATTCCCCGGCGTAAAGACCTTCCGGGATTTCCGCCAGCTCTATGACAAGCTGAAGGATTCGGAATTCGACGCCGTGGTCGTCAGCACATGCGAGCACACGCACGCCTACGCCACGATGCCGGCGCTGCTGCGGAAGAAGCCCGTGTATTGCGAAAAACCGCTCACGCGCGACGTGCACGAATGCCGCCTGATCCGCGCCGCCGCCGAGAAGGCCGGCGTGCCGACCCAGATGGGCACGCAGATTCACGGCATGCCGAATTACCGCCGCGTGGTGGAGCTGATCCAGAGCGGCGCCATCGGCAAGGTGACCGAGGCGCATGTGTGCGTATCGCGCGCGTGGGGCCTGCAGAGCAAAGAGGACGCCGAAAAGAACGGCGACATCATCCATGTCACCGAGCGTCCGAAGCAGGAGCAGACGCCGCCGCCGTTCCTGGACTGGGATCTGTGGATCGGCCCCGCACCGTACCGGCCGTACAACGAGGTCTATTTCCCCGGCCCGAAGTGGTATCGCTGGTGGGATTTCGGCAACGGCACCATGAGCGACCTCGGCAGCCATTGGAACGACCTGCCCTTCTGGGCGCTGAAACTCGACGCGCCGAAGACCATCGAGGCCAGCTCCGAGATCGCGCCGCATCCGGAGATCGCGCCCGCGTCAATGACCGCGGTGTATGAGTATGGACCGCGTGGCGACATGCCGGCGTGCAAGCTCTACTGGCACCAGGGATCACACAAGCCCGAGGTCTGGAAGAGCGCTCCGATCTTCGAAAAATTCGGCAGCGGCGTCCTTTTCATCGGCGACAAGGGAATGTTGCTCTCCGATTACGGGAAGCACGTCCTGCTCCCAGAGGACAAGTTCAAGGACTTTGCACCGCCCGCGCCGTCCATCCCCGACTCACCCGGCCAGCACAAGGAATGGCTTAACGCCATCCGCAACGGCACTCCGACCGGCAGCCCGTTCAACCACTATGCCGGCCAGCTTACGGAGGCGAACCACCTCGGCAATGTGGCTTACCGCGCGGGCAAGAAGCTTGAGTGGGACGCCGCGAACATGAAAATCCCGAACGCCCCCGATGCCGAGCACTTCCTGAAGCGCGAGCCGCGGAGGGGGTGGAGCCTCATGTAGGCGGGTCGGTCCGGCGCGCCCCTGACGTCATCGCCGCCCTTTCAGTCCTTTCCGCCCTCTTCCCCTCCCCCGAGGACAGCCGGGACACAAAGGACCCAATGGACGCACACCCTGTGCGATTGACACCTCGCGCCTCCGCTGTAAGAGGCGCGCAGCCGCTCTTCATGCAGCGGCCTTCACCCTCCGCACCCATGATCTCCTTTCAGAAGCTCTTCGGCAAAACGGACATTTTTTACGACCTGCTCGAGGCCAGCGCAAAAGAGGCGCAAAACAGCATCCAGTCGCTCTCGAAGCTCTTCGGCCAGCCGGTCACCTCGCTGACCCTCGACGACCTCATCCTCTCGCGCCGCAAGGACAAGAAGATCACCGAGAAGATCAACAAGGAGCTGTGTGTGACCTTCGTGACCGAGCTGGAGCGCGAGGACATCGAGGCGCTGAGCAATGCGCTCTACAAGATCCCCAAGACGGCGGAGAAGATCGCCGAGCGCTTCATCGTCTATGCGCAGAAGCTGCAAGGAATCGACCTCACCCAGCAGGTGGCGCTGATGGAGACCGCCGCGGCTTCGGTGGTGGAGATGGTGGGCGAGCTGCGCAAGAAGCTCCACCTCGACCGTGTGAAGGACATGAACGCAAAGCTCCAGCTCGTCGAGGGCCAGGCCGACAAGCTCATGCTCGACCTGCTGCGTGACCTCTACAGCGGCCGCTACGATCCGATGCAGACCATGATGCTGCGCGATCTATACGATCTGATGGAAAAGGTGGTCGATCGCTGCCGCGACGCCGGCAATGTGATCTCCCACATCGTGCTGAAATACTCCTGATCCCGAGCGAGCCGCCGCCCATGTCCGCCGCCCTCGTTTTGCTTCTTTTCGTACTGCTGATCGTGCTCGCCTTCGAGTACATCAACGGCTTTCACGACACGGCCAATGCCATAGCCACCGTCGTATCCACGAAGGTGCTCACACCGCGCCAGGCGCTCGCGCTGGCCGCCATCATGAACCTCATCGGGGCGTTCTTCGGCAGCGAAGTGGCGAAGACGATGATCTCCGGCATCGTCGATGGGAAACTGGTGGATGTCAGCGTGGTGTTCATCCTCTGCACGATGCTCTCCGCCATCACATGGAACCTGCTCACATGGTGGTTTGGCATGCCGTCCAGCTCCAGCCACGCGCTGATTGGCAGCATGTGCGGCACGGCGCTGGCGGCCTCGCACATGAACTGGCACACGCTCATCTGGTCCCGCGTGAAGATTGATGCGAAGACCGGCGCGCACAGCATGGAGGGCATCTTCCACAAGGTGGTGATCCCCATGATCAGCTCCCCCGTGCTCGGCATCCTCATCGGCTTCTTGCTCATGGGCCTGATCTTCTTCCTCATCCGCCACTGGCGGCCGCACACGGTGAACACGGTCTTCGGCCGCCTGCAGATCCTCAGCGCCGGCTACATGGGCTGGGGCCACGGCCTCGCGGATGCGCAGAAGACGATGGGCGTGATCACGCTGATGCTGCTCGGCGCGACGAAGGCCGGCACGCTGAACGATGCGCCCGCGTGGCTCGGTTTTCTCAAGGTGAACTCCGAGGCCATCCCGGCGTGGGTAAAACTCGTCTGCGCGTTCACCATGGCCGCAGGCACCTGGGCGGGCGGCTGGAAGATCATCAAGACGCTTGGCCACAAGATGGTGAAGATGAAACCCGTCCACGGTTTCGCCGCCGAGACCACCGCCGCCTCGATTCTTTTTGCCACCGGGGCGATGGGCATGCCGGTGAGCACGACGCACGTCATCACCACGAGCATCATGGGTGTCGGCGCCGCGAAGCGCTGGGGCAGCGTGAAGTGGACGCTGGTGGAGCGCATCGTCTGGGCATGGATATTCACCATTCCCGTCACCGCCGTGCTGGCGTTCGGCTTCTTCAAGCTCGGCGCCTTGTTCTGAGCGCAGTGCGGGCGCAACTGCCGCGCGGCCCTTCGTTTGTGGATCGCATCGGTGATCGCGTGGGCTGGAGCTTGTGAAGGCTTTGGCTGGGAAGTTCGGACGGTGACGTTGTGAGCCAAGGCGGACTCGCCTGCGCGTTGCTGCGAATCCGCTTGCGGCGGAAATGTGGCGACTTCCGCCACTGGACCGCGCGCGCTACGGCACGAGCACCTGCGTGGTCGCACCTCCAACGAAGGTCACATAGACAAGCAGGCGGCCAGTGGAGTCCATCACGGGCTGCTCCCAGCGGCGGTCGGTGGTGTTGCTGCCGGGGAAGTCCACGTTGGAGATGGTCTTCACGCCTTGCGTCGTCGTCATCGTGTCGCCGGCGCGCAGCACGAGGCTCAATGCGCCGCCGTTTGCCGCGCTGCGCCACACGCCTTTGTTGTTCGCGCTCGTGGTGCCGCCGCCGGTGACGGTGCCGAGGAAGGCCATTTGCTCGGTGCCGCCAACGACTGGCAGATCGAAGCCGGAGAAGGTCGCTCCGCCGATGCCGGGCGCTGCGTCGCCGACTTTGAGCGCAAGGGTCATCGTACCGCTGAGATCGGTGTAGATGGCGTTCACGTCACCATCGGTGGTGGAGCTGGTGCCGTTGCCGTTCACGTCCAGCCAGCCTTTCCATGCGCCGTGATTGGCATTGGTGAGCCAGCTGTGCCAGAGATTGCCCACCTTCGCTCCAGCAGGCAGACCGAGGCCGGGGCGGTTGGTGTTGTCGTCACCGGCGCGCAGGATGCACTGGAAACCGCCGGCCACACTGCCGCGCCAGATGCCGTCGCCTTTCTTTCCGCTGGTGTTGTCGCCGTTGGCGTTCAAGAAGCCGCGGAAGCAAATGGTGCCGGCGCTGCCCATCGAGGGGGACTTGATGTTCTTGAACGTCGCGCCGGTGCCCGGCGCCGTGTCGCCAGTGGCGGCGGTGCCGGCGATGAATGCCTTCACCGCCGTGCTGCCAGCCGGACTTGCCGGCTGATACCAGATGCTCTCGCGCCCGGTCTTCGAGAGTGCGACAAAGCACAGATTGCCCGCCGAATCCATGCGGAGAGCGTCAGAGTAAGTGCTGGCGAGGTTGGCGAACTGCTCGCCTGCGACGCCGGGCATGGCGGTGTTTTCACGGACCACGACACCGACGGCGGTGACTGCGGGGCTGGTGATGCTGGCGCGCAGGATGGCAGTGTCGGCACTGCCGTTCTTCATGGTGACGGCAAAGGCTGCTTCACCAGTCGATGCGCTGGTGTGCGCGGTGGCAAAGCAGCCGGAGGCAAAACCACCGACCTGCAACGGACTCAGGTTTGGAATCGTGTCACCCTCACGCATCAAGATTCCGAGGCCCGTGGAACCGAGTTCGCTCCAGAGGCCGGTGTCGTTATCGACGGTGGTGGGCGGCGTGCTCGCGCCGCTGACGACGAGGGAGGCGAGGAAGGTGACTTCGCCGCTGTCGTTGATGGCTGGCACGGTGGGCAGCACGTCCCATTTCGCGGCGGTGCCGCCGGTTTCGGGCGCATCGTTGCCGCTGCGTGCGAGGAGCTTGAGGCTCACCCCATCGTGCTTCCAGAGGCCCATGTAGTTGTTCGGGCTGAGCGTCACACCGCCGGTGCCGATGAGAAGCTGGCCGGGGAAGATCAAGTTGCCGTTCTCCGCGAGGAAGCCCCCGCGCTTGAGAAGATCGAAGTCCGCGCCGCTGTCGGCACCGGCGGCGTTGGGCGCGCCGGCACCGGAGACGACATCGCCGAAGGTGGTCTGAACCGGTGTGGGCTGCGAATTCTGGCCGAAGGTCACCGAGAAATTGTCCACGGCAGCCTGTTCCTTGCGGAAGGTCTGGAATCCCGTCGCGGTGATCACCGGGGTGAACGCACCGAGACTCACGTCGGTCAGCACCTGAGTGCCGTTGATCCAGGCGCTGGCCTTGTTCGTGGCGGCGTCATATTGGAGCTTGAGGTGATTCATGCCCACCACGAAGCCCGGTGCCGTTCCCGCCGCGCCGCTGCCCAGCGCGATGGCCGTTGCATTGGCGAACGCATTCCACGAACCGTCCTTGGCGAGAAGTATCCAGACCTGCCCCACGCCCGCGTTGAAGAAGCCCGATCCGGACAAGGCGGCCGGGTTGTTGGCGACGCCGATCGCCGTCCATACGTTGGCGGCGGCATTGCCAAAAGGTGGCGAGACATCCGCCTCCACCGTGATGGCCTCCCCGGCAGCCAGCGGCGTGTTGAGGTAGGCGATGCGGGAGTCCACGCTGGTCAGCGGCAACCGGGTGGAGTCATTCTCCGCGCGATTGGTGGCAGAGTAGAAATATGCCGCCTCGGCCTGCCAGACCGCAGTGCCCACCTCCACCTGATTGCCATGAAGGTTGCCGTTGGCCACGCCCGTGCCGTCTCCGGTGGTGAAGGTGTCCGTGAAAGTAGTGGCAGGTGCTGATACGGCGAAGGGCCCGCGCCCTCCTCCTTCCACCGCACCTCTCAATTGCGCATGGCAGAAGCTGGCGAGCAGAACGATGACGATGGGGAATGCATGGATTGTTTTCATATCCGGTGGCCATTGCGGCGAGGGTTGATGTGCTTACCGGGTATTTTCGCGGAACCGGCAGTTTCGTTTCAGGGCAGTGCGATGAATTGCCGGCGGCGGAATCGTCAGCCGCACCGTCTCACCAGATGACACTCAGTGGACCCGGGCTCGCGGGCCGGCGGTGCCTGCCGTAGCGATTGGAGGGAGGATGTGCGCACGACATCAGCGCAAGCGGGAGATGGATGCCGATTCTGGAGGAGATTGCCGGTCTTGGTGCGAGTACGGGCAGGAGTCCACGCTTGCTCGTTCTACAGCGAGTGGTGAAAACAGCCGCAACTGCTGAAGACCCAGACTCCATGAACTCCGGCTTCTGCCATCCACGACACTCCCACCGGGCCAGGAATGACGGATGCCCACTCTCAGAGCCTGTCCGGTAAATCACTCGAACCACGAGAACTCTACCCCCTCACCCCAGCCCTTTGCTGGACTTCTTTTGAAGCATCTTCTCCAGCCATCTCGCTGTCGCTCGGTTCCCCAGGGGAGAGGGAGACGATGGCGCTCCCGCGCCACAACGAAAATGGTGTTTTGTCATTCGAGCGGCAGCTCGTTTTGCTCCCTCTCCCTGTGGGAGAGGGCTGGGGTGAGGGGGACGTTTCTGTTTGCTCTCACGCTTTCGTTTGCCTGGCTATGATGATTCAGGGCATTTGCCGGACAGGCTCTCAAGCAAATGTCGCAGAGGGATCTCGAGAACTCGTCCGCGGTTTGATCTTGCCGCCTTGATCCGGGCTGCGGGTCAATAAAGCGACACCGCGCCAGTCTCGGGCGCGATGACCAGTGTGCGCGCATCTTTTGGGAGCGGCCCCTGCTTGTCAGCGCCCCAGTCTGAGAGAAGCGTCATCGTCCACGGCTGGGATGGATTGGTTTCCAGATTGGTGGAGCCGTCCGGGCGGAACTCCACCACCACGTAGCTGTACATCGAGTCGCCGGGCAGCGGCGTATCGCTGGCCACGATGCTGGAGTATTGGGAGAACTTCGACATCACCGTGGTGCCTTCGAGCCTCTGAAGCTCCGTGACGATGTGAAACTGATCCTGGCTGGCGCCCGGCGTCACACTCACCACCTGATAGGCGCGGTATTGCGGCTCGGCGGTGGTGATGTCGCCGTCCTGAAAGCGGTAGATGCGCAGTTGCGTGGGGCAGTTGAAGCGCATGGCGTTTGAGCGTGCCAGCGAGAGCGCCTGCATGAGGCTGGTGGCGGAAGTGTATATCTGCTGGGAGCGCCATGTGGTGCGCAGGCCGTTGGCGGCGAGCGTGATCAACATCGTGGCGATGGCCATGATGACGAGCATCTCCATGAGGCTGAAGCCGCCTCGCGCGGCAGGACGGAAATTGGCGCGCGGCGTGGTCATGGCTCAGCGTCCCTCATCGTCGGTGGTCCAGCGGCCGGCGGGCATCTGGATGGTGGTGGTGATCACGCGGTGGTGCATGCGCCGGCGGTTCAGTTCGCCTGTGACGGCGCCGATGTCGGAGGTGAAGCCGGCGGGATGGCGGAAGAGTCCAGCGACCGTGTTCCTGAGTTCCGCACCGGTGCGGAGGGCCTGATCTTCGGTGAGCTTGTCCCAGTCGCGCTCGTCGAGGACGATCACGGTTAGCTTCAATGCCTGAGGCAGCCGGTGGCGGGTGGAAGCGGCGACCGCGCTGCCAGAGTCCCACTGATAACGACGGGTGTCGTACAAGTAATCGTCCTCATCCCGGCTGGTCAGCGTGGCGGCGGCACCCGCGGTTTGAGCCTCGGAGGCCAAGACTTTCTGTGGCTCGATGATCACGGCCAGGACGTTGTCGGCGATGACCGCACAGCGCCGCCGGGTGCTCTCACCCGACTGCTTCAAAGGTGTGGTGAACCACTGGTAAATCTCGTTCTGGCTGCGGAGCTGCGAGAACTTTGATTCAGGCGGATCGCTGCCGTCCATCTGGAAAAGGTCCAGCTCATGAGCCGGCTGACGATACTCCATCAAGCGGAAGCGGTGGCGCTTGGCGGCCAGTCCGAGCGAACGGCGATCACCGGCGATGAACGAAGGCAGGGCCGCGGGATCCTCGGCGAACTCGACGAAGTAGCCCCACGCATTGAGCACGCCGGGGAGCGTGTCGTACTCGGCCTTCACTCCGGTGCCCGTGCGCTCATCGGGCCCGGAGTGCCCCAGGGGAGCCTGGAAAAAGACGGCGTGTCCGGCCGTGCCGCTGGACGGTCCGATCAACGCATCGCAGGGACCGCAGACGAAGTGCAGGTCCGAGTCGCGCAGGAAAAGGGAGGGGGCCGACGCGTCATCCGTCTTCCACCGGCCGTTCAAGGTGGCGCGCGTGATGGTGCGTGACATCGCCTCGAGCGCGGCGCGCGCATCCTGGGCTTCGCGCACCTGCGTGTTGGTCATGCGCCATGTTTCCTGCACGCGGGACATGGCTTCGACAACGACGAGCATGGCGATGGCGACGACCGACATCGCAACGATCATCTCGAGCAACGTGAACGCCGTCCGCGCGCGCGCACGGGCGGCTGGCAACTGCAGCGGATGGAAAACCGGCGTCTTCATGGATTGGCGGAGCTTCCACCGGATGAAGGAGCAGGAGCCGCGGCCTGCTCCTGCGGAGGCGACTTGTCGTAGTCCACCAGGGTCACGTACCGCTCGCGGTAGCTCCCCTGCGCATCGAGGGATGCGCCGTTGCGCGGCTGGTTGCTGATGCGGATGCGCAGCCGCCTCAGATACGGGCTGGCACCGGTCTCATTCGGCAATGGCAGCCCGGCCAGCAGTTCCGCGCGCGTGCGATACACCACATCCGTGCTGGCCGCATCCACCCATGCGCCATTGCCGTCATAGGTGGATTCCTCCCGTCTGCCCACGAGGCTGTCCAGCTCGCTCCACGTTTTCATCTGCCAGGCCGCCGCCAGTTGCTGCACGATGCGCGCCTCGGCTTCATTGCGCTGCGCGGTCCGCAGCGATTTCAGCCCTTCCGGCAGCACGCCGATGAGAGCGAGAAGGGCGAATGAAGTGATGGCCAGGGCGATGAGCACCTCCGCCAGCGAGAAACCGCGCTGCGCACGCGGGGCGCCTGCGCAGCGCACGCTTCCCGCTCCCTGCCTCGTGCCCGTGTCTCCGTGCTTCATGGTGTGAAAGGCTGCCGGCTCACGATCCGGAAGCGGTAGTGGTCATCCAGCGCATCCGAAGCGCCCGCCTGCACGGCCATGTCAGGGATGTCCTTGTCATTCGGATCGAGGTAGCGCTCGATCACCGCGCTGCCGCGGCTGTCCGCAGTGATCTGGTCAGTCTGCAGGTCGAAGGAGTCCGCCGAGGTCGAGCGCGACTTGCGGATGATCTGCACGCGATAGTGCACCTGGAACACATTCGAGCGCGTGCAGAGCCGCGGATAAAGCTGCGCGTAGGGCGACTCGCGCGTGTTGTCCCCCGTGGCTTCAAAGGCATCCGTGGCATTGCCGGCGGCCCCATTCCACCAGTTGATCATCTTGTCGTGGGTCAGTCCGTTCGTGGGTTTCGCGCCGCCGTAGTCGAGGCTGCTGCCGGCATTCCCGGAGCTGGTGCCCGCGTCCGCCTCGCCGATGCGCTTCGGCACCAGGAACATCTCGCAGATTTCCGAGGCGGTGCGGAACACGTCGCCCTTCTTGAAGCGCTCCTCCTCAAAACCGTTCAGCGTGGCCGCAGCGTTCACCTGATAGCGGAACTCCTTGTCCGACACGCGCTGCGGATTCTTGTAGAATTGATCCCCCGCCGCCGCCGATGCATACGCCGCTGGCACCGCCGTGACGCGCACGCCGCGCAGCGCGGCATAGAGCGCCGTGTGCCGCTTGATGTAGGAGAAGGGCATGATCTCACAGTTCAGGTTCACCTTCCCCTCGGTGGCAAATCCGGCGCTGATCGGCCAGGGGTCCATCACCGGCATCCAGAAAAACTCCAGCCAGGTGTGGTCCGGCGGCGAGAGGAAGCCGAAGTGATCCTTCGCATCAAAACCGCCGCCGGCCTCGATCTGACGCGAGAGGGGATTCGGGCAAAACAGGAGCGTCTGCCAAGGACGCGAGCTGCCGTCGGCCCCGCTGACGCCCGGAGTGCGAGGAAAGATGCCTGTCGGCAGTGAACCAAAGGCGACGGCGGAAGCGATCTGCCGGTGAGGAGCCGCGGTGATGCCCGTCTCGTCAGGCTCCATGTCGCCGCCGCGCTGAAAGTAACCGCCCGTGTCCGTTGCCGCAGTCGCCGCCACTTCGGTCGGCTCATTGCCACTGTCCGGCTTGTCGATGCAGGGACCGTCCTCGATCAGGCCCGGCCCGTTGGTCCAGTCACCGAGGCGTCCGTTTACATCGACAGCACCGTTGAGCACGAGACCGGATTCACGCGGCGTGGAAACCACGGCGGGGGCGAAGCCCTTCGCGTAGGTGAGGCCGGGGACCAGCGGGCTGGCGGTGTCCGTCGTCGCCTGGAGCGTCGAGCTGGCGTCCGCCTTGCCGAACTGCTCGACAAGATGCGCGCCGCTGCGCAGCGAGTGCATCGCCCGCGGTTTCGTCTCGTCCTTCCCATCCGTCCCGGCCTTCAGACTGAAGCGGTCCTCCAGCGCCTTCGGCGATGGGAAGACGCAGCGCCAGTGGTCTTTCTCCGCGTCCGGATCACCATCGTAGGTGACCGGCGGACCGCCGCGCGTACCCAGCGCGGCGAGCAGCCGCAGATCTCCACCCCACGGCAGCGAGGGATCCGCCTCGACCGAGCGCACCACATCGCCTTTCAGGATGAGCGGCTGGCGCAGTTCATCGTTCACGGCGGTGAGCGTGAAGCGCTTCTCGATGTCGCCCGGATTGGTCGCCGTCACGTCGAGCCACGGAACAGGAATGTCGCACGCCGCAGGCAGGGGAATCCGCAGCGTCTGCACCACGTCATCGTCGGATGCGCCGCCGAAGGCGGAGAGTATCTCCACGGTCAGAGGTCCGCCGCGCAGGGTCACGGTTTCACTTTCCTTCTTCGGTACGGGCAGCGCCACGTCGAGACTGACGAAGGGGAAGACGCTGTTCTCGTCGCCGGCGAGTTTCCCGGGATCGCTTTTGGGATCGCCATTGGATTTGAGGAACTGGCCCGCCAGCCCGTTGAAGCATGTGGCGCCCTCGATGACCCTCGCTTTCTGCGTGCCGGAGGAGACGCAGCGGTTCGTGTTCGCGTAGCCGCTGCCGAACAGCGCGCGGTTTTCGATCGTGAGGTTTTCGAGCCCCTTGATGCGATACCGCACGGCGGGCGTCGTGGCCGGCAGGCCCGGCACCGGGCTGCACGGCTCGAGCACGATGAACATGCGCAGGTGCGTGGTCTTGTCCGCCAATCCGTCGCCGTCGTCGTCCTCGTATTTCCCCTCCTTCTTTTCACCCCCCGTCGCCACGAAAACCAGCGCCAGCTCGGTGATGGTGGGGAAGCGCCCGAAGCCCCGCACCTGCCCCTCCTCGACGCCCACGACCATCGGCGCGGCCGAGTATTCGCCGAGTGAATTCGCCTGCGCGGCCTTCCGACCCGGCGGCAGATACGAGTAGGGGTCGCCCTCGTCGCGGTCGTCGTTGCCCGCATTCACGCCCCAGCGCAGCATGTCGAACATTGAAATGATGATCTGGTCCGAGTTCTTCGGCGCGCCGCGTGAGCCTCCGCCATACTTCGCCTCAAGCGATCCGCCGTAGCCGGGCATCGCCATGCTCGCAAGATTCTGCAGATAGCCGATGATCTGCGCATTGCGGACGATCTTCGCGTCATCGCTCGTGCTCTGGGAAGATCCGGGATTCGCCTCGCCCAGCCACACGCTCGCGCGCTGCCAGTAGAATGGCCGTCCGCTCAACGTGGCCGCCATGGCAAGGCGGCGGTCAGTCTTCGTGCGCGGACCATCTCCCTCCTGCACGGGCCAGAGGGAGATTTTCGGCCGGTTGAAAGGGTTCGTCTCAGGCGCGGCACTGTGCGTAGTGAGGAAGAAGCGCGCCTTGCGGATGTCGTCCTCCTTGAAGGTCTGCGCATCGCTCAGGCTGTCACCCTCCACGGTCATGGGGCTGCGCTTCGTGTCGAAGAACAGTTCGTCGATGGTCGAAAAAAGACGCTCCTGTTTCAGATTCACGCGCTCCGCCGGCGGCTGCGTGCCGTGGCCTGAGCCGCGGTCGCGGTTCGTGCTGCTGGAGGAGTCCGGCGTGCGCGGCAGCGGACGGTGATTCGACTCGACGTAGTCGAAGAACTTCGCAGCGTCGCTGTCGGTATTTTTGCGAAAGGCGCCGCCTGTGTTTGTGATGCCGGCCGGATCGGGCACGGGCGTGAAGGGGGTGGGAGCCGCCTGGTCGGACTCGGTGGCTGCATCACGGCCGAACGCCTGAAAAACCGGGCTCAACGCCGTGAAGGCCGGATGGCCGGCCTGACGGTGAAATTCATTCCGCGCCGGCTGGTAGGCGGCATAGGCGCGGTCCCTCCTGCTGTTTGCGCGCGGCACATCCCACGGAGCAGGCTCACTGGCGGTGTTCAGGTTGATCTTGCAGCTTTCGTCATCAGTCCAAAAGGCGATGCGGCCGACGATGGGATTCGTCGCCGAGGTCGTGCCGGCTTGGAACGTCGCCGTTGTGCTCGTGCCGCCGACGGGAGCGATGACACGTCCGTCCTTCAATACATAAAGCCAGGCCACGGGCATGGGCAGCGGCTGCGCTTCCGAAGCGCCCGGAGCGCCCGCGACCGCAAAACCCTCCACGAGTTTGAGCGCACCGGGATCGAGGATCGGATACACGAGGCGGCTCTTTGCCGTCGGAGCATTCGAGCTGCCGCTCCCCGCCTTCACCACAGCACGCAGCGGCACCGGCTCGTTCAGGTCCGTGTAGAGAGTGGGCGAGCCGCTCCACGCGGCAATCCGGTTTTTTTCAAGCGCTGCGTCGAAGTCCTGTCCCAGCACCACCATGTGGTCGGAGGAATAGAGCTTGAAAACATCGTAGAGCGCCGAGCGACCGCTGTCGTCCACATTGCCGCTCGCAAAACGCCGGATCAACCCGGGCTGCGAGGTCCAGATGAGGTCCGTCTTCAAGTCACCCGTCGCACGTCGGAGCTGAGAGATCACAAGCTGGGCAGGCAGGTCCGCCAGCGTGCGCACATCGATGATGTCGGCGGATGCCTTCGAGGCCCGGTCCTCATTGCGCGCCACGGTGAGCACAAGCAGCACGAGAAACGACAGCAGCGCAAGCGCCGCCAGCACGAGCATCAGTGCCATGCCCCGCTTGCGACGGACGACGTGCCCGGATGATGCCTCTGCTGCTGGGACGAACACAATGGTCCGATTGTATCCCCTCCCGGAGCAGTGTCGAGAAATGAAACCGTGCGCACGGTGGGCCGACAGGTACGCGACTCGCGGACAGCGTGAGGCGGAGCGGACGAAGAAATATGCAAAACTCCGGGTTCGTTTGTCATCCGTCCGCGCCACCAATTTGAGCACCTGCCAGCCGCCGTGAAGTTTTCCTCTGCAACCATAGTCGTCGTGATCTCGGGATCCATTCTGGGCGCGGCATCGGTCCGCGCCGACCAGCCGGCCGCAGCCGGTGCCGACCCGGACCTCCCCCAGTCGTTCGATGCCGCGATGCTCACCTCCCTCGTCGAAAAGCCGCCCTTCAACCGGATCGTCAGCTTCGAGGACACCTACCTGCTCACGGGCGTGGCTTACGTGGAAGGCAAACCGCTGGCGACGCTCGTGAACAAGGAGACGAAACAGCGCTACGTCGTCGGTCAGGAGCCGAACGCACAGGGCTGGCATCTGGCGGCGGCGAGCGCGGGCCACGATCCTCGCTACACCGAGGTGAAGCTCGTCATCGGCGACGAGGAAGTGGCGCTGCACTACACCGACGTGCTGCAGGCACCCGGGAAAAAATCTTCTTCATCATCGTCAGGCAGCGGCCGTCGGCGTGAAGTCACGCCGGTGGACATTCACAAGCTCTCCGAATCCGAGTACCTGCGCAAAGATGAGAACGGCAAGACCTATGTCCGGGGATCGATCTACCTGCCCACCGAGGACCGGGATCGCTACTACAACAGCATGTCGAGCCCGGCGCGCGACCGCTTCCGCCAGTTGGTGCAGGACGCCCGCGACAAGATGTTCAGCTACACACCCGACCAGCGCGCAGCATTTGCCAAGAAGGCCTTCGACCAGGCGGAGGCAGAGGAGCGGGCAGGCAAGCTGCGCTAAGCCGGCCTGTCCGTCTGCCAGGCCAGGCACACGGAGGAAGGCACGGACTCTGAAGCACCGCTCGTAAGAAGCAGGCGCCGCGCCTCGTGATTCCGCACAGCCATGAAACGAAGAACTTTTCTGCAAACAATCGCCACCGCTGCGGCGGCTGGTGGCGCGCCCGGGCCGGCGTCCGCGCGCACGGCCGGCAAGGTCCGCATCCGCAAGAGCCTCAAGTGGGGCATGGTCAAGGACCAGACAGGCACGCTGGCCGGCCGCTTTGAAAAACTGAAGCGCTGCGGCTTCGACGGCGTGGAGCCAAATGTCAGCCAGGTCAAGGATGCGTCAGAATGGGCCGGGGCCAGCAAGGAAAGCGGCCTGGTGATCGACGGCGTCGTGAGTCCGGGAACCGACGACATCGAGAAGGCAGTCGATCTTTGCAAACAGCTCGGCGGCGACAGCATTCTCATCGTGGCGCGGCTCGACAAAAACAAATCATTCCAGCACAACTGGACGGAGACGCAGTCCGCAATCAAGGCCGCCGCACCGCACGCCGGGCAGCAGCGGATCAAGCTCCTCGTCGAAAATGTGTGGGCCAGTTTTCTCGTCAGTCCGCTCGACATGGCGCGCTACATCGACGAGATCGCGGACCCGTGGGTGGGTGTGCACTACGACGTGGGGAACATCATGCGCTGGGGCGTCTCCGAGCACGGCATCGAGGTGCTCGGCAAACGCATCGGCAAGCTCGACATCAAGGAATACAGCCTCGACAAGGCGATGAAGGAAGGCATGGCGAAAGGCTTCGACGTGTCCATCGGCACCGGCAGCATCAACTGGCCTGGCGTGCGCAGCGAGCTGGCAAAGATCGAGTACACCGGCTGGGCCGCCGCCGAAGTGAAGGCCGGCGAGTGGGGCTACCTCGCCGAAGTGGCCCAACGGATGGACAACGCGCTCGGCCTGACGTGATGGCGCGAACATCTGCGGTGCATCACCAGGAACGTGCTCAAACACCTGATCGGGGCATGACCATCAGGCGCGCTCGTGCAGAATCTTGAACTGCCGCGCGCTCCGGTCATCAGCCCAGCCGTAAATCGCCAGCCGGTGCAGATGGATCTCCGTCGCCGGAAGCGGAACCGCATCGTTCGGCATCCAGCGTGACGCGCGTCTCGCTTGATTGCCCGGCCTGGCAAACGTGAAGTGCGGCAGCGGCTCGCGCGTGTCCGGCTCCAGACCTGCCGCCCGCATCAGCGGAGCGTGGCACTGCTTCATGTAGTCGTGCAATGGGCCGCCATCATCGAGCGCCAGCGCCACCGCCGAACAACGGCGCACCGACGGAAGCAGCAGCAGTCCAGCCGTGCGCAGGAGAAAGTCTGGCAGCGGCAGCGCATCGAGCACGGACGTCACCTCCGGCAATCGCTCCGGCTCGAACCGTCCGAAAAACGCGACGGTGAGATGCAAATCCTCGCGCGCGAACCAGCGCAGCGGCGCAGCGGCGGGAAACGCACCTCGCAACGCCTGCCACGCTTCCGAGGGCAGATCGACTGGAATGGCGGCGAAGTAGTTCGGCATGATGTGCTGGCTGGTTCCGCGCGAGTGTGGCAGCCGGGAGCCCGCTGCGCAAAGCCTTCGACTGGATTCCCATTCCGTCCGCCTGGTCTCTGGCTTCGGCTGGTTGCTCCTGTCATCAAAACACGTTTTGACAAAACATGTTTGGATGAACTACACTCCGGCATGAGCAGCTTTCGAGGACGCAAACGCGAGGCCGCCGCGCTGGATGCGGCGTGGCGGGGAGGTGCGTCGGCTTTCATTCCGGTTTACGGACGCCGGCGCGTGGGCAAGAGCGAGCTGATCGTCCACTTCATGGCCGGCAAGGGTGGCGTCTATTTCGTCGGCAAGCGCGCGCCGGGCGAGACGCAGCTCGCCGAGTTCCTGGAGACGGCCGCCCGCGCGCTGGACGAGCCCTTGCTTGCGCAGGCGCGCGTGAACGGCTGGCGCGATGCGCTCGATCTTGTGGTGAAGCGCTGGACCGGAAAACGAAAGCTTATCCTCGCGCTCGACGAATTTCAGTGGATGGCCGAGGCCGCGCCGGAGCTGCCCTCGGTGATCCAGGAGCTGTGGGACCGCCAGTGGGCGAAGTCGGGGCGCGTGATGCTCATCCTCTGCGGGTCGTATCTCGGCTTCATGGAGCGCGAGGTGCTGGGCAAGAAGAGCCCGCTCTTCGGCAGGCGCACCGCGCAGATTCTCTTGCGCCCTTTTCATCATCTCGAAGCGGCGGAGTTTCATCCGCGCTGGTCCGTCGCCGATCAGGCAAAGGCATACGCGCTCTGCGGCGGCATCCCGATGTATCTGCTGGCCTTCGACGAGAAGCTCTCGATCGAGCAAAACATCACCACGCGCATCCTCGATGATCTCTCCATGCTCTCTCGCGAGCCGGAGTTTCTGCTGCGCGAGGAGCTGCGCGATCTGATGCCGTATCACGCCGTGCTCATGGCGCTGGCGCAGGGAAAGACCGCGCCGGCGCAATTGTCCAGCACCACCGGGATCGACGTGCGCGGCCTGAACTACCACCTCAACACGCTCGTGGAACTCGGCTACGTGCAGCGCCGTTATCCGCTCACGGGCATCAAGCCGGCCGTGCGCTCCGTGCGCTACGCGCTGGATGATCCGTTCCTGCGCTTCTGGTTCCGCTTCGTCTTCCCGCATCAGAGCGTGCTGAAGCTGCTCGGCCCGCAGCGCGGCTTTGCGGAGGTGATCAAGCCCGGGATCGATGCCTACTACGGCCGCTGCTTCGAGCGCCTGTGCCGCGAGTGCCTGCCGATGATCTATCACGATGAAGGCGTCCGCGCCGCGTTCGAGTGCGGAGAGTACTGGGACAAGGACGTGCAGATCGACGTGGTCGGCGTACGGCAGGACGGCTGGACGGACCTCGGCGAGTGCAAATGGGGCGACGTCGGCTCCATGAGCGCCCTCGCCGCCGAGCTGGAGTCAAAAATCCCGCGCTACCCGAACAAGCGGAACGCCACCATCGGCCGCAGGCTCTTCGTGCGCTCCAGCAAGGCCCGCGCGAAGACGCCGGGCATCCGTGTTCACACACTGGATGACCTCTACTCACTGAAGGCGGCTCCGTAATGTCATCAAAACACGTTTTGACGAAACATGTTTTGATGAAAGTACCACCGGCCGCCGCGTAATCGGCGCATGACCATCCGCTTCTTCATCGCCTCCTTCGCCGCCGGCGTGTGCGCCGCCGCTGATCTGCTTCCACCGCAACTGGAAGACCTCTACAAGACTGACACCGCCGCCGATGTGATCCCGCTCGATGGCGGAAAAAGCGCGATCTACGTGAGGCAGCGCGTGGATCCGAAGACTCGCGCACTGAAGCAATCGCTCTGGCGCGTGGATGAAAAGAGTGGCGTCGCGGCGGTGGAGGATGGTGAACCGGATGCATTCAGCCCGATGCTGTCGCCGGATGGAAAATGGATTTTGTTTTTGTCCACGCGCCCCTTCGCGGATGGCATGCCGGCCTTTCAGCCCGTGCCACCGTACTCCGATCCAGCGGCGGACATCTGGCTGATGCCGGCCAGCGGCGGAAAAGCGGTTCCACTCGGCGGCAAGGGCAAGCCGTATGGCCGCGTGATCACGGACAAATTCTATGGCCGCGTGGCTTTTTCGCGCGATGGAAAGCAGCTCGTGTTCGTCGCGGATGACGGGCGCGATCCTCGCACGGAAGAGGAGAAGCGGAACAACGTGGTCATCGTTCGTGACGATCAGGGCGAGGGCTACGAAGGTTGCGGTCCAATGCAAATCTGGGTGGCGGATTTGCTAGATGCACCAGGTGATATCGCCGCCGCAAAGATCACGAAGCTGACGACTGACGACTTCTGGTATGGCGATCCGCAGTGGTCACCGGACGGCTCGTTCATCGTGGTTCATGCCAACCGCAACCCGGAGCAGGAGTCCGTGCGCTACAGCGTCAATCACAACTACGACCTGTGGAAGATCACGCTCGCCGACAAACGCATCGAGCAGCTCACGACAGGGCCGGGGCCGGAGTTTTCACCGCGCATTTCGCCGGATGGGAAGCGGGTCGTCTGCCTGAGTTCACCGCGACGCGGGCCGCACATGGACGTGTTCAATCTGATGATCGTCGATCTCGGGCCGGGCGGGCCGAAGTCGCGACTGCTCTTCGATCATCATGCCGGCGACGCAGCGAGGCCGCCGCATCTCTCGCCCACAACGCCCTTGCCGGACAACTGCTGGCGTGACGAGCATCTTGTGACTTTCACCGGCATCAGCGGCGTGAAAAATGTGGCTCAACTCGTGGACATCGACGCAGGTCCGCAGGCCATCGAAGACAAGGTGCCGCCCTCGACTGCGCCGCGCCCAAAGTTGCCACCGGCCACTCCCGAGATTCCGCAACGTCTTCGCGCGGAAGATGAAATCGTGCACTGGAAGAGCTTCGACGGTCTCGAGATCGAAGGGGTGCTCACGAAACCGCCAGCGTCCGTTGCAAAGCCGCCGTTCAAGCTTCTCGTGATGCCTCACGGCGGACCGCACCATCGCGCCACGGGCGGCGGAGGATTTGATGTGCAGTTTTTCTCCACGCGCGGCTTCGCCGTCTTCCAGCCGAACTTCCGCGGCTCGACGGGCTACGGGCTGAAGTTCCTCGACGCGGACCGCAACGACTTCGGCGGCGGCGATATGAAGGACATTCTCACCGGCATCGACTTCCTCGTGCGCGAAGGCATCGCCGACGGCAGCCGGCAGTTTGTCTATGGCGTGAGCTACGGCGGCTACATGACGTCATGGCTGGTCGGCCACACGAACCAGTTCCGCGCCGCCGCCGCGCAAAACGCCGTGACGGATCTGAATGTGATGTGGCATTACAGCGACCTTCAGAGCTGGACCGAGTGGGACATGAGCGGCCTCCCGTGGGAAGTGCCTGAGCGGATGCGAGAACACAGTCCGCTGACTTATGCGAACAAGGTGCGCACACCCACGCTCATCCTGCACTCGCTCAATGACCGCCGCTGCCCGATGCCGATGGGCCGCATGTTCCATCGAGCCTTACAGAAGAACGGCGTCGATACCCAGATGGTCATCTATCCCGACGAGGGTCACCCCATCAAACAACTGCCGCATCGCGAGGACGTGCTGCGTCGCGTGCTGGAGTGGTTTGAGGGGCATGACAAGGTGCAGTGAAGACGCCTGCGCTTCGATTGCCTTAGCAAGATGCCCCGCCGCCTGCTCGTAGGTTCCCGGACCATGCAACTGACGCATCCAGGCGCGAGAGCTACACGGCGGGAGATCATCCAGGCCGGCGCGATTGGTTTGCTCGGGTTGGGGATGCATCACGTCGGTGCGCTGCGGGCGCTGGCGTCGCCTTCCACGTTGCCGCCGACGGGCAAGGCGAAGCGTGTCATTTACATTTTCCTGTCCGGCGGACTCGCGCAGCATGAGAGCTTCGACATGAAGCCGGATGCGCCGATGGAGATTCGCGGCGAGTTCAAGCCGATCCGCACGCGCACGCCGGGCATCCACATCTGCGAGCACCTGCCGGAGCTGGCAAAGCGGTCGAACAAATGGGCGCTGGTGCGCTCGCTAACCCATGGGACGAATGACCACTCGCTTGGCCATCATGTGATGCTCACCGGCCACAGCGAGATGCCGCTCGGCTTCGACCGCACCAAACCGAAGTCAACCGACTGGCCGAGCATCGCGTCGCTCGCCACGGCGCTGGTGCCGCGACACAACCAACTCCCGCCCGCATTGGTGTTGCCGGAGAAGATGAAGCACCGCGAGGGTCGCATCATCAACGGCCAGCTCGGCGGTATGATCGGCACGAAGTATGATCCGTGGTTCCTCGAGATGTCGCCGTATCACCCGGCGCACTACGGCGCGTTTCCGGAGTATTTGTTTCATCACGAGACCGGATTCCAAAAGGACGCGCGCGTGACGTGGGAGACACCGCACCTGTCGTTGCCGCAGGGATTGTCGCTCGATCGCGTCATGGATCGCGTAAGCCTGCGCAACGAACTTGAATCGCAAAGCAACGCGCTCGCTACTGCGGCTGACGACAGTTTCGACAAATACCGCGAGGCGGCGGTGTCGCTGCTCACAAACAGCAAGGTGCATGATGCCTTCGCTCTCGACAAAGTCAGCGCGCAGCAGCTCGACCGCTACGGCCGAAACAGCTTTGGCTGGTCGCTGCTCATGGCGCGGCGCATGATCGAGACCGGCGTGAGCCTCGTGCAGGTGAACCTCGGCAACAATGAAAGCTGGGACACACATCAGAATGCGTGGCCGAATTTGAAAAACTTCCTCCTGCCGCCGATGGACAAGGCCGTGAGCGCGCTGCTCGACGACCTGGACGCGAGCGGCCTGCTTGATGAGACACTGGTCGTCATGGCGAGTGAGTTCGGTCGCACGCCAAAGATCAGCACGCTCAAGGGTGCCAAAGGCGCGGGTCGCGACCACTGGGGCGCGGTGCAGAGCATCCTGCTGGCAGGCGGCGGCGTGCGCGGTGGCAATGTGATCGGCAGCAGTGACAAGATCGGCGGCCAGCCCGCGAGCGATCCTCAGAAGCCCGAGAACCTCGCGGCCACGATTTTCGAGGCGCTGGGATTGTCACGAGACGTTCTCTGGATGGATCTCCAGCAGCGCCCTCACTACCTCTACGAAGCCGAGCCCATCAAGGGGCTGATGTGATTTGCGCGCCTGTCATGCCACCAGACGCGAGCGAGCAGACGCATTTGATCGAGGTGAAGGTGAACGAGGTTCACCAGCTCTTCAATTCGATGGACCCATCGCCCTTCCACGAGCGCGATCTGGATCACGATGCGGAGCAGTTCATCGTGAGCTGGGCGCAGGAGCATCACCGCCGCGCGCCCGTGAAGATCGTCGTTCATCTGACGCGACGGCCGGACGGGATTGAGGATCCGCAGGCTCTCGTGTCGGAGTCGTTCCGGCATTATTTTGCGTATCGGGCGGAGATGATCTGGCGCGAGCTGAAGCAGCTCATGCGCGAAGGGCGCACGAGCCTGCTCATCGGCTTGCTTTTCCTGGCAACGTGCAATCTCCTGGCGCGCCTGCTGGCCACCGGACACGAACACTGGCAGGGCGTGCTGCGCGAGGGCCTCACCATCGGCGGCTGGGTGGCGATGTGGAAGCCGCTCGACATCTGCCTCTACCGCTGGTGGCCGCTGCTGAACTTGAAGCGGCTCTATGACAAGCTCAGCGCCGCCGAGGTCGAAGTGCGGCTGACGGCGGCGGGTTGAGCAAAGAAACCACGCATTGCCATCGTGTATTCCAGCGTACAACCGCTCCTCGCCTCATGAAACCGCATCGCTTTTCTTTTTTCCTCGGCGTCATCGCCGTCGCGCTCTCGCCCTTGCTGCACGCCGATGAGAAGGCCGCTGACGGAGCCGTGCATGTGACCGCGGACGCAGCCGCGAAGCTGGTGCAGGAGAGCAAGGTCACGGTGCTGGATGTACGCACGGCCGACGAGTTCGGCGAGTGCCACATCTCCGGGGCCATGAACATCGACTTCCTCGACAGCACCGGCTTTGAGAAAAGAGTGAAGGAACTGGACAAGTCGCGGCCTTATCTCGTGCACTGCCAGTCGGGCGGCCGGAGCAGCCGGTCGCTCAAGATCTTCAAGAAACTCGGCTTCGAGAAGGTCTATCACCTCGACGGCGGCCTCGGTGCCTGGCAGGCGGCGGGAAAGCCGGTGGAAAAGAAGTAGCGACGTCACGAGCGGCGCTGCTTCACCCAAGCGCGGCGGATGAGCAGGCCGGCCGCGGTGCAGCCAGCAAGATTCGACACGAGGTCCCACCCGGTGTTCTCGTAGCCGCCGACGTTGGTGTTTGGGATCGTGAGCACGGCGATAAATTCGATGACCTCGTTGAGCGCGCCAAAGCCCATGCCTCCGGCTGCCGCGAGGATCATGAGTCCCGCCGATGGCGACGGCTCCGTGCCATCAGGAGCGCGCAACTGGCTGCGCACCGCATGCCAGCAGATCCATGTGGTGACGCCGAAACCGTAGGCATGGACGATCTGGTCGTATTTGAGCACTCCGGGCACCAGCCACAGACTGTAGAGCACGCGGATGGTGCCGTTGATCGGAAGCGATGCGGGCACCGGCACCAGACCTCCGGCCATGTGCAACATGCCCCACGCCGAGAGCGCCCAGAGCTGGCCGTGCGTGAGCGGCATGCGCCGATGCACGATCATCACGACGGCGATGAGCGCCAGCATGACCACGATATAAAAAGTGAACTCACGATTTCCCGCGAGCGCCGCGCCAGCGACCGCGGCAAGGATGTAGGCGGCGGTGAAGGACGCCAGCGGAACTAGCGACTGACGGGCGGATCTGGCCCCGGATGGATTGGTGGTCATGCTGCCGCATTGAATCACAGCCACGACAGCGAGTCGATCACTCATCCACGGCAGCCTCTCGTTCGAGCGAGCGGCGTCTTCCAGTTCAAGACCTCCTGCGCAAGGCCGCGTGGAATTGAAGTGAATTGAAGTTGCCAAGAATTGGAAATCGACACACAATCCCCGCCTCTTTTTCGGCCCCCCGGGCCTTTGGAGAGGCCCCCTGCTCCCGCAACCAACATCCTTCATCCCATTCCCAGTCATGCCTGCGAAGAACAGCAATGCCTCCAAGTCTGGCGGATCCAAGAAGCCCGCCAAGGTCGTGAAGAAGCCTGTGAAAGCGGTGAAGGCGAAACCTGTTTCCAAGGCCGCGAAGAGCGCACCGAAAGGAAAGAAGCCCCCAGCCCCCGTGAAGAAATCCGCGAAACCAGCAGCCAGCAAGAAAACAAAAGCCAAGCCCGCGAAAGCGGCGAAACCCGCCAAGGCCGCAAAGCCGGCCAAGGCACCAAAGGCGGTCAAACCCGCCAAAGCACCGAAGCCGGTCACCACCGTGAAGGCGGCCAAACCGCAGCCTGCCGCGGCACCGGCAAAGCCCGCTCCGGAACCGGCGGCCCCGCCCAAAGACACCGCGCCGCCGAAGAAGCGCTCTGGATCCTCGAAGCCTGAGCCCATCGTGCCGGTGAAGGCGCTGCACTTTGCGCCGCTCAAGCCCACGCCGCGCCACAAGCCGGAGGAAGTGGGCGCCACGATCGAAGTGGCGAAAGGTCCGGTAAAGTGGACGCCATTTTTGAAAAAGCAGAAACAGCGCCTCATCGAACTGCGGGACACGCTGCTGAACCTGATCGAGGGCGTGTCGCAGGAGAGCCTGCGCCAGCGCGCGGAAGGCGGCGAGGCCTCCGCCTTCGGCATGCATCAGGCGGACGCCGGCAGCGATGCCTACGACCGCGACTTCGCACTCAGCCTCCTGAGCCAGGAGCAGGACGCGCTCAATGAAATCAACGAGGCGCTCACGCGCATGGAGAACGGCACTTACGGCATCTGTGAGATGTCGGGGAAGAGAATCCCGGACGTGCGCCTCGAGGCGCTGCCCTTCACGCGTTTTACGGTCGAGTGCCAGGAGCGCATCGAGCGCCAGCAGATGGGTGGCCGCGGCCGGGTGCCCGTGCGCTCGCTCTTCGGTCTCGATGAGGCTGCGGACGAGTCCGGCGAGGACGATGCCGAGGAGGAGACGACTTCCGGCTCCCGGCGGGATGCGAACAGCGAATCGCTTGACTTCGCAAAGGAGTAACCCAGAATAGCGCCCCTCCAATGCCCAGAGAAATCATCATCCTCGAATGCACCGAAGCCAAGGCGGCCGGCAAGCCGCCGTCCCGCTACGTCTCCACGCGCAACAAGAAGAGCCTGCGCACGCCGGGACGCCTGGAGAAGGTCAAATTCAATCCCTTCATGCAGAAGCGCACGCTGCACCGCGAAATCCGCTGACCGTACATCCATCATGACCCCGAAGACCGAAGAACGCCTCATCCGCTTCCGCAAAAACAACCGGAAAATGCCGCGCCGCCGGCTCGACATTCCGCTCGAGAAGGTGAACTACCGTCATCCCGAGATCATCGGCCGCTTCACCACCGAGACCGGCAAGATCCTGCCCCGCCGTGTGACGGGTGTGCCGGCCTGGCTGCATCGCAAGATCGTGCGCGAGATCAAGCGCGCCCGGGCGGTGAACCTCATGTAAGCAGAGGCGCATCGGAGCCATTCAACCATCAAACCCACGGCTGCCGCGGCGGCTGTGGGTTTGCTGTTCTAGGGACGGGAACCGGCGGAGCATTGGAATGGCGGAGGACTGGATTGTTGGAATTCCGAAACACTCGCCGACCCTCAGAACCGATCGCACCCACTGACTCGCCACTGCCGGCGCTTCGCAGCCCGCTTCGACACATTCTGCCCGCCATTCGAGTCTTCTCTCCTTCCCCCCAATGCCCCAGCCGCTGACAGACACTCAGAGCGAGCGCGATGACCGGAAGCTGCCGATCGACCGGGTGGGCGTGCGCGGATTGCGTTTCCCGCTGAAAATTCGGGACCGTGACAACCAGGTGCAGCACACCATCGCTGTCGTGTCGCTGGCCGTCGATCTGCCGCACCACTACAAGGGCACGCACATGAGCCGCTTCATCGAGGTGCTCCATGCCCACGGAACGGAGCTGACCGTACGGGACATCGCCGGCATGCCGAAGGCGCTGCTCAAGCGGCTGAATGCGCAAAAGGCGCACGCCGAATTCCGCTTCCCGTACTTCCGCTCGAAGAGGGCGCCGGTGACGCGGCACGAAGGGCTGCTCGACTACGGCGTGGTGTTTGAAGTCAACGCGGACGGCTCGGAGGTGGACTTCGTGGTGACGGTGGAAGTGCCGGTCACGACGCTATGCCCGTGCTCAAAGGCCATCAGTGCGCGCGGCGCACACAACCAGCGCGGCACCGTGACCTTCGCCGTGCGCTTCACGGAGCCGGTGTGGATCGAGGACCTCATCGAACTGGTGGAGAGCAGCGCCAGCTCGGCCCTCTACTCGCTGCTGAAGCGGCCCGACGAGAAATTCGTCACCGAAGCCGCCTACGACAATCCGGTCTTCGTCGAGGACCTCGTGCGCAACGTGGCCGTGAAAGCCGGCGAGCATCCGCGCATCAAGTGGTTCCGTGTGGAGGCGGAGAATTTCGAGTCGATCCACAATCACAATGCGTGGGCGGTGATCGAGCGCATGAAGCAAAACTAACCGTACTCCGGTTGGGCGGGACGGACAGCGGAGACTCCCGCGCGTCGTTGAAATCGCCGGCCTTGCGCCTGTACGCACGGTCACTCCCGTCTGCTTTCGATTTTCCGCGCTTCCGACGCGAATTGCTTCGGGATCGGCACCCCGAAGATCGTGGGATCAGCCTGCCGGGCAGGATCCGCCTTTGGAGCGAGGTGCTTGAAAAAGTCATCGAACCTCAGACTGCACTGCAACCGGCGCTGGCTGCCGTCGATCTTCGGGTTCACCTGCATGACCGCCTCGGTGAAGGGCGGGCGGCTCTTGATTTCCTTAGCCCGGCTGCGCGCATCTTCGAGCGTGAGTGACTTGTCCTTGATCACGGCCACGAGACGCTCCAGATCGGTGCGGGTGACCGGTGCCCAGAGGCGCGCCCACTGCTCCGGCTTGATGTCGGCTGCCTGCACGTTCACCCAGCGCTTCTCGGTTTTCGTCGCCTGCTCCCAAAAACCGATGATGGCGAGGAAGCGCTCGCGTTTTTCGACGATCTCGAACTGCCGCAGCGCATCACCGAAGTCGATGGGCGTGCCGTACTTGATGGCCTTCGGATTTACGGGGATGTGGCCGTGGTTGGGATTGAACTCCGCGGGGATGTCCCACTTTTGCGTGTAGCCCCGCGGCGTGTAGCCGCCGAAGAAAGTGTCGCGCAGCCATTTCTCAAAGAGCAGCCCGTGGCTCTGGACCTCGCGGGCGGAGGCGGAGAAGAGCAATGCAGAATGAATGATGACGACCAACGACTGACGAATGAGCCGGCGGAATGATCGCGATCGACGCCCTGAAGCGCAGCGCGATGCACCGGCATCACCCACACAGGATGCAGTCGCGCCCCCTTCCCTCACGCCGTCGCATTTTTCGTCATTCGTCATTCCTTCTCCGGCCTTGGATCGCGCGAGAGCAGATCGCGCATGGCGAGCTTCGCTGGCTTGTCCTGATAAAGGATGGCGTACACCTCGTCCAGGAGCGGCGTGCGCACGCCGGCCTGGCGCGCGCAGTGGTGGAGGCTCTCGGTGTTCGGCACGCCTTCGGCGATCATGCGGGTGCTGGCGACGATTTCCCCCAGCGGCGTGCCCTGGCCGAGCAGCCTGCCCACCCGGCTGTTCCGGCTGTGCTCGGAGTAGCAGGTCGCCACCAGATCGCCCACGCCACTGAGGCCGGCGAAAGTCTCCGCCCTGCCGCCTTTGGCGATGCCGAAGCGGATCATCTCCGCCAGGGCGCGCGTGACGAGCGCGGCGATGGCGTTGTCCCCGAGATTCATGCCGCGCGCGATGCCCGCCGCGATGGCGTAAACATTTTTCAGTGCGCCCGCCCATTCCACTCCGATGACGTCATCGCTCGTGTAACATCGGAACCACGGCAGCGTGAAACACTCCTGCAGGCGCAGCGCCCGTCCCTGATCCGCGCACGCCACGACCGCCGCCGAAGGCAGGTGCCGGGCGATCTCCTCGGCGTGATTCGGACCCGAGAGCGCCGCGACGGTCCGACCCGGAAGTGCTTCCGCGATTACCTCCGACATCCGCGCACCCGTCTCCAGCTCGATGCCCTTCGTGCAGGAAACGACGAGATCATCGTCACGCACAAAGCCCGCAGCACGAACCTGGGCGGCCACGGCGCGCATGCCTCTCGAGGGCACCACAAACACGACCAGCCCGGCGGGCTGTAATTCGTCCAGGCAACTCGCCGTCTTCACCCCGGCGGGAAGCGTGAGTTGCGAGAGGTAGCGCGGGTTTCGCCGCGTGACATCGATCTCACGCATCAGCGCTTCGTCACGGCCCCAGAACTGCACCGCCAGTCCGCGCTCCGCCAGCATCGCCGCCAAGGCCGTGCCCCAGCTCCCGGCACCGATCACGATGGCGGAGGCGGGAGCAGCGGAGGAGGGTGCGGCAGGCATGGAATGTGGAAAGCGCGAGTTCAGTGGTGTCAGATCAACCCGGCTCACCACGAGCTGAGGCTGGCATGCAGCCGGCTGAACTCAGCAGACATCTCGGCGCGCTCCGGCATGTCCGGTGCACCGAAGGGGACGAGTTCCACGCGCCCGTTGCGCAGCGCCGTGATGCCGCTGCGCTCGGAAGGATCCATGATCGAATTCCACGCCAGTTCGGCGAAGCGGGCGGCCAGGATGCAATCCTGCGGCGTAGCGTGGCCGCCGCGTTGAAGGTGGCCGAGGACGGAGGGCCGCACCTCCAGGTCTTTGAGCTCGCCTTCCTGCTGATGGAAGAAGGTCTGAAAATAGTCCGCCAGCACGTAGGCACGGTTTCGCTTTCCGGGCGGCTGGTCCGGGCTGGCGGACGGCACATACTGCTCCGGCTCGAACTGCACGCCCTCGGCCACCAGCACGATGGTGTGGCTGCGGCCGCCTTCCATGCCGGACTTGATGGACTCCGCCAGCTTGCGGAGCTGGTCCATCGTCACCGGGCCGCCCTCGGGCGTGATGACCATCTCCGCACCGGAGGCGATGGCCGAGAGCCGTGCCAGCTCCCCGCGTTTCGCACCCATCGTTTCCAGCACCATGATGCGCTTGTGACTGCGCGCGGTGTCCTTGAAGTGATCCACCGCCCACACCAGTGTTCCCACGGCGGTGTCCACGCCGATGGCCATCTCGGTGAAAAAGAGATCATTGTCGATGGTGCACGGCACGCCGATGACGCGGATGTCGCTCTCCTTCGTAAGGCACTCCGCGCCGGCCAGCGAGCCGTCTCCGCCGCAAACGATGAGCGCGCGGACGTTGAGATTCTTCAGCAGATTCACCGCCTCCGCCCGACTCCCGGGCTTCTTGAAATCCAGGCAGCGCGCCGAGCCGAGCATGGTGCCGCCCGCGCCGACGATGCCGCTGACCGAGGCGTGATCCAGCATCACAATGTCCTGCTCCGGATGGATCAATCCCCACCGGCCTCGGCGGCTGGCAATCTCCTGCTTCATCACGAAAAGGTCCTTCTCCGAGCGGCTTCCCAGCCGTGCCGCGCGCAGCAGGCCGCGGTAGCCCTCACGGATGCCGAAGACGGCCACGCCGTGACGGTTCAGTCCGAGACGCGCGATGGCGCGCAGCAGGGCGTTCATTCCGGGAGAATCGCCGCCACTGAAAAGCACGGCGACGGGGCGTTCAGGGTAGTTGCTCATGATTGGGTAGGGGGCGCAGTGTTAGCAAAGGCAGCCCTCCACGCAAGGGCGGCACTGCTCATGGCCGCTGCGCATCAGCACCGTTGCGCCGGCGGCAGACATGTGCATCCTTCCGCCGGAGAATCCCTATGAATGCCATGCGTCCTTTGCTCGCCCTGTCGGTCATTCTGAATCTCGTGCTCGCCGGCATGCTCTGGCGCATGACTTGGGTGAGAAATGCGGCACAACGTCTGCCGCAAGTTTCCGCAGCAAGAACGGTGCCATCGAGCGCGGCGGATGCATCCACGACCTCCGTCGAGCCGCAGTTCAATGCGGAACATCTACCGAAGATTTGGAACACCGACCGTGTGGCTCCACTCCCTGGCGACCAAGCCGCTGGCGGGCAGACGCCGTTCGTCAGAGCACCTCTCCGCAGAGTGCCTGACCGAGGCGAAACGACTCCGCCCCCGTCCGTCAAAGAGATGCTCAACAGGCTCAAGCATGCGCGACTCGAAGCCGAGGAATTGGGATCCGGTGAATTCACCAGGCCAAACTCCATGTACCAAATCCCGCCCCGGCTCCATCTGACGCCCGGTCGCAGCATGTCGATCAGCACGCCGCACTGGGATGAGAATCCGGTGTTGCGGCATGGGGAGAACTGATTTCGCGTGCGAGCACTTCAAGCTTCGCCAGCAATCCTGTTGGCGTGCCCTTCTTCTTGATGACGGCTTCGTCGTCGCCGTGAAAGAGGTGGAAGCTGACGTGATCCTCACGGATGCAGCGGATGCGATCCCACTTCACGAAATCGCCGCGTGCTCTCCGGTAATATACCTCGACCCTCTCGTCATCCCACACGATCCGACAGCGCTCGCGCAAAGCACAGGCAAGGCTGCGGAGTTGCATGGCGATGAGCACGCAAATGCAGATCGACTCCACCAACGGATGCCGCTGACCAGGTGCCGAGGCGGCAGTTCCGACGAGAGTCCATGCCCACGCCAACCACACGCACACTAACAGCACATCCGGAATCACCCGTTGTGGCATCGCCCGGATTTCGATCATCCGTCTCATCGCTCTCGCGAGTATCATGCGACAACCGACCATCCCAGGTCAATGAGCGATTTGCCTGTTCGATTGCCGCGTTTCTTGCGTTTAACGGGACCTCTTTCCGCCATGAGATTCTCACGCTCCGTCGCACTCGCCTTCGTTGTCTTTTCGTCAGCCGGTATCGCTGCCGACTCCGCGAATTCGAAAACCCCGCCGCCAAAGAAGGAGGAGAAAAAGAAGAGCAACCGCGGGCCGGAGAATCCGGAGATCAAGTTCAAGCTGCCGCCTCCGCCGGTGCTGACGCCGGAGCAGGAGTTGAAGTCGATCAAGGTGGCGAAGGGCTACAAGACGGAGCTGGTCGCGTGCGAGCCCATGATCGAGACGCCGGTCGCAATCAATTGGGACGACCAAGGCCGGCTTTACGTTTGCGAGATGCGCGGCTACATGAACGACATCAATGCGGCGGGCGAAGACAAGCCAATCGGCCGTATCAGCCGGCTCGAAGACACCGATGGCGATGGCAAAATGGACAAGGCGACGGTGTTCGTGGACAAGCTCACCATGCCGCGTGCGGTGATGGCGCTGGGTGACGGTGCGCTGGTGGCCGAGCCGCCGAAGCTCACGTTTTACCACGACACCGATGGCGATGGCGTGGCCGACAAGAGCGAAGTCGTCTCGACCAGCTACGCCCGCGCCGGTGGTCAGCCGGAGCACATGGCGAACGGTCTGCTCTGGTGCCAGGACAACTGGATCTGGTCCGCCGCGCATCCGGAGCGCTATCGCTACAGCGGCGGGAAGTTCATCACTGATGCCACGCGCAGCGGCGGCCAGTGGGGCCTTACGCAGGACGACTGGGGCCGCCGCTATTTCGATTACAACAGCGATCTCCTGCGCTGCGATCTGCTGCCGCCCGCGATGTATCTGCGGAATCCGAACGTGAAGGACATGCTCGCGCTGAACTTCAAGGTAATGACCGATCAGAGCGTTTGGCCCGCCGTGCCGACGCCGGGCGTGAACCGCGGCTACAATCCCGGCCAGCTCCGCGACGACGGTCGCCTCGCGACCGTGACGGGCACCTGCGGCCCCTGCGTGTATCGCGGCGACTTGATGCCGGAGCTGCGTGGGAATGTCTTTGCCGCGGAGCCGTGCGGCTTGCTGGTGAAGCGTCTCGTGTTGAAAGAGGCCGGCGGCGTAGTGTCGGCGGCGAATGCATATCAGGGCAGCGAGTTCGCGGCATCGACCGACGAGCGCTTCCGCCCGGTGAACATCAACAACGGCCCCGACGGCGCGCTCTACATCACCGACATCGCGCGCGGCATCGTACAGCACAAGGCGTTCATCACCCACTACCTCGAAGCGAACATCAAGGCACGAAATCTCGAACAGCCCGTCAATCTCGGCCGCATCTGGCGCATCGTGCCGGACGTGAACAAAACGAAACCCGCGCCCGTGAAGCTGCCGAAGGCGACGGCGGACATCGTGCCTTTCCTCGATCATCCGAACGGTCACATCCGGGACACCGCGCAGCGCGTGCTCATCGAGCGCGCCGATGCAGCCGTCGTTCCGGCGATCAAAGCGCTCGTCACCTCCGCAAAGTCACCGCAGGGCCGTGTGCAGGCGCTTTGGACGCTCGAGGGACTGAACGCCATCGCCACGTCGCCCGAGACGATCATCGAGGCACTGAGGGACAAGAGCGACAAAGTGCGCGTCGCCGCCGTGCGATTGAGCAATGTCGCGCAAGCGCCGCAGCTTCTCGCGATGAAGGACGATCCGAGCGCAGAGGTGCGCGTGCATCTCGCCGCACAAGTCAGCGCGCAAGCCGGACCCGAGGCACAGCAGGCCGTGCTCGCCCTGTTGAAAAAAGGCGGCAGCACGTTGCTCAACGACGCCATCGCCACCGGCGCACGCGGTCGCGAACTCGAAGTGCTCGAAGCGCTGATGGCCGAGCCCGCGGGCAAAACGGACGCGCTCACCTCGAGCGGCCTGCCCCAGATGCTCGCGAATTGCGTGATGAACGAGCGGCGCGGCGCTCGTGTGACACGACTGCTTGACCTCACCGCGAAGCAGGCCACGGGAAGTGCGCGACTTGCCGCGTTGCTCAACGGCATGGCGGGCATCCCCGTGGACAAGAAGTCGAAGCCCGTGCCGCGCAAACTTTTGTATCTCGAAGCCCAGCCCGCCTCGCTCACTGCGCTGGCGAAGGTCACGAAAGGCGACACCGCCACGAAGAAACTTGTGAACGCCATCGACGCCTCGCTCGCATGGCCCGGCAAGCCCGGCGTACCACCGCCACCGAAGATCGTGCCGCTCACCGCGGAGCAGCAGGCGCAGTTTGAACAGGGCAAGATGATCTACGCCGGCCTCTGCGCCGCGTGCCATCAGCCCACCGGCACCGGCCTCGACGGCCTCGCGCCGCCGCTCGTCGATAGCGACTGGCTGCTCGGCCCCGCCGAGCGTCCGATCAAAATCGTGCTGCACGGCATCGGCGGGCCGCTCGTCGTCGGCGGCCGCACCTGGCGTCTCGAGATGCCGCCGCTCACCACGCTCACGGATGATCAGATCGCCAGCATCCTCACCTACCTGCGCCGGGAGTGGGAACACACGGCCTCGCCGGTGAAGCCTGGCGATGTTGCCAAGGTCCGCGATACCACCAAGGGCCGGACGAAAGCGTGGACCGCTGATGAATTGAAGCCTGCGGCACCGGCGACGGACAAAGAGACGACCAGGAAGACGAAGAAGTAGCTTCTTCCCCCGGCGCTCGTCGTGCGATCGACCACCTGCGACTCTACGACGAGCCGACGCCGACGGTCGTCGCACGGAGTGCGTGATCACTTGGACTCCGAGAGGAGCTTCCTGGCCTCCTCAGCGCTGATCTCGTGGACGAAGAGGTTCTTCCACCGGATTTCGCCGCCGTGGGTTTGCAGCATGACCGGGCCTTTGGCCGGCAGCGGCTGCGTGCGGTCCCAGTAGTTCTCCATGGTCGCACCATCGACGACGAGCTTGTCATTGAGCCACACCCACGTCTTCGCGCCGATCTGTCGGATGCGGAAATGATTCCATTCGCCGAAGGGTTTGTCGGCATTCACGAGGGGATCGCGGCCCGGTGTGTTCGGCGTGTTGTTGAAAAGGCCGCCGGAGCCGAGGTGCGGTTTGCGGTCGGGCTTCTTGGGATCGAAGACCTGCGTGTTGTCCCAGATCTGCACCTGCGGAGAGCCGCGCAGATAAACGCCGCTGTCGGCATGTGGCACGGTCTTGTAGTCGATGTGCAGCTCGATGTCGCCGAGATCCTCGTTCGTCGTGGCATAGGGACCGGTGCCGTTGTTCACCAGCTCGCCGTTTTCCACGCGCCAATGGCTGGCAAATTCCTTGTTCTGATCTTCCCGGCCCTTCTTCTTGTCGTGCGGATTCCAGCCGTTCCAGCCGGTGAGGTCCTTGCCGTTGAAGAGCGCCCGGAAGCCGTCGGGCGGCGTGTTGTCGGCTGCGTGCAGCGAGGTGATCAGGAGGCCGGATAGAATGAGTGTGAGTGCAGGTTTCATGATTGAGGAATGAAACAACGCTCCATCATGGCGCGGCTTTCCGCGCTCGGCGCGGTGAACCGACAAATCAAGCTTCGCCGGCGCACGGAGGAGAACATGCCGGCTCACACTTTCACGATGCTCACATACGTGTGCACATGCGGGAGGACGCGGTAGTTCCACACGAAGCCCGGACCTTCAAGCCGCCAGAAGCTCCACGGCTCCTTCTCGCTCGTGACCGTGTCGCGGTAAAAGGCGAGGTGGACTTTGTCCATGCCGCCGTTGGCACGCACGATGTCCATCACCTCCTGCACGTCCTCCTCGCGATACGGTGCGAGCACGTCGCGCAGCACACCTTCGATCAGGCCCTTTTGATCCTTGCTCAAGTCCTCTCCGGCGATGCCTGGCAGCGCTCCGGGCGACGGGAACGAAATCGCGTCCTCACGTCCTGGCGGGCGGCCATCGACCACCGCGTGCTTTTGCTGGTCGGGCTTGAGCGCCTCATACACGCTCATCACCTGCCGCGTCTGCTCGTTGAAGACGTTGCGCTGGCTGTAGCCGTTCACGATGTGGCCGTAGAAGATCGGCCCGCCGAAGGCGGCGTTCGGTTCCGAGTTCCCGTCGCAGCGCATGGTGAGATGATGGCCGGTGAAGAGGAAGGTGAACTTCCTGTCACCCGTCGGGTCGCCGAAGATGTACGCACCGCAGGAGAGGATGCCGTCGTTCGCATCCCAGCCGCCGTCGCGCGTGATCTTCCGCCAGCTTTGCTCGTCGCCGGAGGACATCGACTTCAGAATGCGCTCCACCAGCTCGCGCTGGCTCTTCGTCAAAGCCTCGCCGATGGCCGGACCGATGGCCGTGTTGTAAACACCGAGCCGCGCGGGTCCGCTGCGCGTGCCGGCGTGATTCCACGGATAGACCAGTTGCTTGCGCTGAAACGGATTCAGCCCTGCGTAAAACTCGCGCACGAGTTCTTCAGCGGGCTTTGCAACGTGGCCGTCGGGTCGCGTCGGCGCGGCATCCGCGGCGTCGGACATGAAGCGGCCTGCGAGCGTGCCGGCCGCGGCACCGCCCGCGAGGCGGAAAAAGCGGCGGCGGTCGAGCGAGGGTGGCTGAGCGGCCCGGGCGCACTCGCGGCAGTTGGGTTGGAGAATGGATTTCATGGGGAAGGAGCGATGAAAAGAAGGGTTATGCGTGACGAGAGATGTGCTGGAGGCTGAGTTTGAGTTTGAGTTTCCGATGTCTATTTCGCGGGCTTTGGGATGTCAGGCGCACCGAAAATGGGGTCGCCGAAAATGACGCGCTTAAGTACTTCTCCGTCACCCGGTCCCGCTGCGCCCGGGCGTCGAGGTCCTGGAGGCTGCGGGCGGGTGACGGACGGCTGCGTGGGTCGTTGTGTCGCGGAAGCCGCCTGCGCGGCGGGTTTCGCTGCGACTCCCGCCCGTTCCTTCTCGTCGAGCGCGCCATCGTGATTGCCATCGGCGGCATCGAAGAGCTTCGCGAAAAGCTCGGGCGTCTCATCCTTGTCGAGCCGGGCGTTCTTGTTTGCGTCAAAGTCCGCCCAATGCGTGAGCAGCGCCTTGAATTCGACATTGGTGATCGTCGGACTCGCGCCCGGATTGCCGCGGCGCGGAGCATCGGCCAGCGGACGTTCGAAGCCGCCGGGCGGCGGGCGCAAAGGCGCGTTTTGCGCGTGCACCGTACAGGAGAACAACGCGTGCGCGGCCAGGGCGGCGACCAGCGGCGCAAACGCGCGGAGGGAAAGCGTGGGCGTGTGTGATTTCATGGCGGAATGAGGTGCGTGGGTTGATGCGGAGTCAGGTCAGGACTTGGCGAGCGCCGTGTCGAGTTCGGTGACGAAACGTTTCAGCGCGGCGATTTCGTCCGCCGTCCACGACGGACGCCGCCCCGGGGGCATGTGCGTCTTCGGATTCGGCGTGCTCACCACATGTAGAAATGCGCCGGGGTCGTCAGGCAGCAGGTAGCCGCCGACGAGCAGCTTCTCAAACTCCTCCGCCGCACCACCCGAAATGCGCAGCGTGGAGCGATGACGCGGCGTGTGGCAGCCCACGCATCCGTCCTTCCCGTTCCGCGAAAGCAGCGGCCAGATTTCTTTTTCGAATCGGGCAGTCCACTGCTTCATCTGCAAAGCGGGCAGTGCTTCGCTCGCGGAGCCGTCACCCGCGACAATGATCGCAAGTGCGACGACGCCCACCGCTGCGGCGCGGAACAACATCAGGCGAAGGAATCGAAATGGAACGCCAGCACGCATCGAATCGGCACGGATCGTGGCAGGTGAAACCGAGGCCGCGGCGGCAAGTTGTGCGCATCAGCAAAAGGGATGGCGGCTGCCCCCGCAGCCGCCGCGTAACGCCCTGCGCGAAGAGCGTCCGCATGAAGACGAGCCGTCCGGCGTGGAGGACGCGTGCCGGGAGGCGCGCTGCCCGCGCCGGACATGCTCATCCCACGGGCGGCGTGTCGATCTGGTCGATGAGCGCCTGCACTTCCTCCGCGCTGAGTTCGTGGTCGATGATCTTGCCGTCGAAGTAGCTCTGATACGCGGCCATGTCGAGGTAGCCGTGACCGCACAGATTAAAAAGAATCGTCTTCGGCGTACCGGCGAGATCAGCGGCGCGCGCCTCGCGCGCGGCGATGGCGATGCCGTGAGTGGCTTCGGGCGCGGGCAGGATGCCTTCGCTGCCGGTGAATTTCACTCCGGCCTCGAAGCATTCGAGCTGCGGCACGGACTGGGCTTCGATGAGCTTGTCGTGAAGGAGCTGGCTGACGATGGCTCCCGCGCCGTGATAGCGCAGACCGCCGGCGTGGATGGGGCTGGGCACGAAGTTGTGGCCGAGCGTGAACATTGGGATCAGCGGCGTCATGCCCACCGTGTCACCGAAGTCGTAGCGGAAGACGCCGCGCGTGAGCTTCGGGCAAGAGGCGGGCTCGGCGGCGATGCAGCGGATGTTTTTGCCTTCGGTGAGGTTGTGGCGAAGGAAGGGGAAGGTGAGGCCCGCGAAGTTCGATCCGCCACCGAAGGGTGCGATTACGATGTCCGGCAAATCACCTGCGATCTCCATCTGCTTCTCCGCTTCGAGACCGATGATGGTTTGATGCATGAGCACATGATTGAGCACGGAGCCGAGCGCATACTTCGTATCGTCGCGTTGCGCGGCGCGCTCGACGGCTTCGGAGATGGCGATGCCGAGGCTGCCGGGCGAGTCGGGATCTTTGGCCAGAATGCCGCGACCGGCTTCGGTTTCGGTGGAAGGACTGGCGAAAACCTTCGCGCCCCAGGTGTTCATGAGCAGCTTGCGATACGGCTTCTGATTGAAGCTGATCTTCACCATATACACTTCGCACTCGAGGCCGAAGTGATGGCAGGCAAAGCTCAGCGCGCTGCCCCACTGGCCCGCGCCGGTCTCGGTGGTGATACGCTTGGTGCCTTCCTGCTTGTTGTAGTAAGCCTGCGGGATGGCGGTGTTCGGCTTGTGCGATCCGGCGGGGCTCACGCCTTCATACTTGTAGTAGATGCGGCAGTTGGTGCCGAGCGCCTTCTCGAACTCACGCGCGCGGAACATCGGCGTGGGACGCCAGAGCGAATAGAAGTCGCGCACCTCCTCGGGAATGCCGACCCATTTCTCCGTCGTGACTTCCTGCTCGATCAAAGCCTGCGGAAACAGCGGTGCGAGCATGTCCGGGCTGATCGGCTCCTTGGTACCGGGATGCAGCGGCGGCCTCGGCTTGTTCGGCATGTCGGCCACGATGTTATACCAGCGTTCCGGGATTTCTTTCTCGCTCAGGGTGATCTTGCGTTCGCTCATGGTTGGATGAGTTGGTTCGGTTGGACGGGCGTGAAGTTTGTGGCGGCGCGTCAAAAAGCGCAATCACCCGGAGGGGCTGCGCGCACTGTTTCGCAAGATCGGGCTGCCGTCGCCTTGTCCTGCAAAACCACGGCCCGCTGGCCGTAGCATAAGCATGACCAGCCTTTCTCATCCCAGCCGCCGCCATTTTCTGTCCACGCTAGCCCTCGCCGCCACCGCCGCGCGGGCGCAGGAAACGAAGAGGAACTTCCCGCCCATGCGCCTCATCACAAAGGGACCGGGGTTTCATTGGTTCGGCTACTATGACAAGCTGCAGTTCTCGCCGGACAACCGCTTCGTGCTCTCGAACAAGGTGACCTTCGAGCATCGGTCGCCGACGGCGGATGATGTGATCGAGGTGGGCATGGTCGATCTGCACGAAGGCGACAAGTGGATTCCGTTGGGCAAGACGAAGGCGTGGTGCTGGCAGCAGGGCTGCATGTTGCAATGGATCCCGGGCACGGAGTCGAAGATCATCTGGAACGACCGCGAGAAGGACAAGTTCGTGAGCCACATCATGGATGTGAAGACCGGCGAGAAGCATACGCTGCCGACGCCGGTTTACGCGCTGTCTCCGAACGGCAGGGAGGCCGTGAGCTGTGACTTCTCGCGCGTGGCGGACTGCCGTCCGGGCTACGGCTACGCAGGCTTCCGTGATCCGTTCTTTGATGACATGGCGCCGGAGCAGACCGGCGTGACCCATGTGAACCTGGAAACGGGCGAATCGAAGCTGATCATCTCCCACAAGAAGCTGTCCCAGACCGGCGAGATCATCGAGAACCACCCGGACTCGAAACACCACGCGTATCACCTGCTGGTGGGACCGGATGGGAAGCGCTTCATCCTGCTGCATCGCTGGACGCAGCCGAAGGGTGGTCATCTCACGCGTCTCATCACGGCGAACATGGACGGCAGCGACTTGCGCATCGTGATCCCGAACGGCTACGCCTCACACTTCATCTGGCGCGATGCCACGCACATCCTCTCGCAGGCCAAAGGCTGGCTGGGCAACAATGACTGGGGTGATTTCCTGTTCGCGGACAAGGACAGCGGCATCGTGGAGGAGATCGGTCATGGCATTCTCGACAAGGGCGGCCACCTCACCTACCTCAAGAACAACGAGTGGATTCTCAATGACACCTATCCGCAGGGTGTGCGCCGCATCCAGACGCCCCACCTGTATCAGATCGCGACGAAGAAGCGCATCGACCTCTGCGAGATCTTCGCCCCGCGCGAATACACCGGCGAGTGGCGCGTGGACAATCATCCCCGCAGCAGCCGCGATGAACGCTGGGTGTGCATCGATGCGCCCGACGGATCGAACGGCCGCCAGCTTCATCTGATCGACATCAAAGGGCTGCTCGCATGACTGGTCCCCTGCCCCGTCATCCGGCGCGCCCACGACTCAAAGCTCCGGCACCTTCAGCCCCCGGGCACGCAGTTCATCGAGGTTCTTCGGCGTGAAAACCACCGGCTCGATCTCGTAGGCTGGCTTGGGCTTGAAGCCGCCGTCCTTCAGCATCCGCTCCACCAGACGCCAGGCGAAATCCACGAGCAATGGCTGGTGGACCGTGGCGTCGATGGCGTTCTTGCCCAGCATCTCCAGCCCGCCGCCGGGACCCGTCACGCCATCGGTGCCCACGATCAGGAGCGACTCGCGGACCTTCTCCTCGACCGAGGCCTCGCTGGCGCCGAGGGCGATGATGTCATTGTGCGCATACACGGCATCGAAGCCCTTCTGCAGCCGCAGGGCTTCCTTGAAACGCAAGATGGCACCCGCCTTCTCCCAGCCCGTGGCCGCATCATGCACGAGCACGATGCCGGGCTCCGCCTTGATCGCTTCGGTGAAGCCCTCGCTGCGCGCGCGGCACGCGGGAAGTTTTTCATCTCCTTGAAGCTGGATGACGCGGCCTTTGACGCCGGGGGAGCCTTCGTCCTGCGCCTTGCGCTTCAGCGCATCCACCACCAGCCCGCCCGCCAGCGTGCCGATTTTCTTCTGATCGCAGAACACCACGGAGTCGCACGCGCCGCCTCCGAGGCTGGCATCGAGACCGATGACGATCGAACCTGCGGCACGCAGGGCCTGGATGCTCTCCTTCTCCGCCGCGGCGTCCACGGGAAGGACCATTACGGCGGACGGTTTCGCGGCGGCCAGCGAAGCAAGCTGCTCGACCTGGGTGGCGACAGAACCCTTGGCATCGTGAGCGCTGATTTCGGTTCCGGATGCCTGCCGGAGGAGTTCGACGAGCAAATTCACCTGCACGCGCTGGTGGGGGTTTCGCGCATTGGCCAGGCAGAGGGCCACAGTACGCGCGGCTGGTGCGCTACGCCGCATTCCAGGCACGGGGACGACGATTCCTGACGGATCGCGCGTGGTCTGGCCGGGCTGCTGCGCCGCATCACCACCGGAAGGTTTGCAGCCGGTGATCAATGCCAGCGCACCGAGCGCGGCGAGAGTGAGTTTTGAAAGCAGTGCCGGATGTGTCATGGAAGTGGAGGGTGACGCACACGTAGGCATGGAACCGGCGGCTTCACAAGCGCTCCCTCCACTCCTCGTCCGGCGGCGCCGCGCCGGGCACGAGCCGGTGGCTGGTGCGCGGATCACTGCCACGCGCGCGGGCGACGATGAAGCCGCTGGCACTGAAGACCATGATCGAGCAGACGATGCCGATGGAGGGGAACGACATGCAGTCGATCATCGCAAACGCGAGGTACGGAGCGATGATGCCGCGCACGCCGGTCAGGAAGCTGTGGACGGACATGTACTCCGCCACAGCGTGCTTCGGCGCGAGCTTCGTCACCCACAGGCTCCATGTGACATTGCCGCCTGCATTGCCGATGCCAAAGAGCGCCATGCCCGCCACCCACCACGGCAGTCCGCCGCCGCAGTAGTAAAACAAGCTGGCGAGCGCGAAGACGACGTTCAAACTGGCACGCACGGCGAAAAAGTTCACGCGGTCGTACAACAGCCCCCACGGATAGGTGAAGACCACGCGGAACACCACCGGCACCACACCGGTGATCCACACCACGGTCTCCGTCGGCAGGCTGTGGCCGTGCTTCTCGTTTGCCAGGAACTCGACGAGCAGGGACCAGGACACCAGATTGCCGATGCCCATGATCATCCACGAGATGAGCAGCGTGCGGAAATCACGATCCTCACGCACCCAGCGCCACGAGCTGAGCAGCCTGCTTTGTGATCCCTCCGGCATCTGCCATGGCATGGCCGGCAGGCCGTAGGTCCAGAAGCCGCTCACCGCCGAGGCGACCGCGAAGGCCCACAGCAACCAGACATAAGAATGGAGCTTCCAGCCCAGCAGCCAGCCGCCGGCCAGACCGGCCACGGCCGCGGCAAAGGAGCGCGTGGTGGCCGTGAGCGCGAAGAGCTTCCCCCGCGTCTCCTCGGGGTAGTTCAGCCGGTAGATCTGCGTCTGCAGCGGCACCTGGAGTGCGAAAAAGAACAGACCCATGCTGCTGCCGATGATGAAGACGGCCTCCTTCTCCGGCATGAGCGCCGGCAGCACGAAAAAAGCCGCCGCGATGAACTGCACGCGCGCCGCGATCTTCGTCACCGTGCTCCGCGTCCGCAGCAGCAGCGGCACCACGAAGAGGCTGGCTATCAAGCCTCCGCTCGTGGCGGAGAGAAAGGTGCTCTTCGCCAGCTTGCCGGCCTCGAACACCCGCACCGCCACAAGCATCCCGAACGTGCTCCCCAGCGTGTCCAGCACACCGGCTGGCACCGACCTCAGCAGTTCATTGCGAAAGGTGCGTGAGGTCGTCTCTTGTTCGTTCATTCCCGTGGACGGCACGATTGGCACAAAGCCCGGACGGCTTCAAGACCGCAGCACGGCAGGACGATTGATCGCGCCCGGACTGTGTGGGAGCACAAAACGCGACCGTGCGGAGAATCATCACCTGCCCTTCCGCTGCGTCCACGCCCAGCGAAAAAGGCTGCGCGCATCCGTGAAGCGCGAGTCTTCCGTGTCGCAGCCGAGCACGACGACGAAGAGACGGTCGCCGCGCAGATGGCCGCTGGCCACCAGGCAGTTCCCGGCCTGATTGGTCATGCCGGTCTTGATCCCGTCGTAGGCAGGATCGACCGCGAGGAGCTTGTTTGTATTGTCCCACGCGGCCTTGCGCGTGCCGCCATCGGGGCGGCGCACCTCGCACTCGTAGTGCTTCGTGGCCACGATCTCGCGGAAGGCCGGCGACTGCATCGTCGCCTGCGCGAGCCGCAGCAGGTCGCGCGCAGTGGTGGTGCGGTCGCGCTCGGTGCCGCCGTCGCCGAAGGACGAGCGATAGATCGTGTCCTTCATGCCGAAAGCGCGCGCATGACGGTTCATCTCGGCGATGAAATTCACCCGCGTGGCGAGTTTGGGATCGTCGAGACCCGCGCGCAGCATGTCCGCGTCCGGCGGATCGAACCGCGCGTTGAAATGCTCGGCCAGCGCATTGCCGGCATCATTGCCCGATGGCAGCAGCAGGCCGCGGAGGCAGTCTCGCACAGGCAGGCTCTCGCCGGCCTTGATGCCCGCGCCGGTGCCGTTGGTGCTGCCCGCCAGTTCGGAGAAGGTCACGCGCTCGTCGAGGACCGACGGCTGTTTTTCGGCGAGCCTCAGCACGGTCCACGCGCACATCATCTTCGTGGTGCTCGCGGACTTGCGTTTCTCATCGGCGTTCCTCGCCCACAACACCTCGCCCGTCTTCGCATCGGCCACGGCCCATGCTTTGGCAGTGACCACCGGCGGCGGTGAACCCGCGATGTCTTGAGCGGAACAGATGAACGGCGCAATGACCATGGCGAGCGGGACTGCAAGGCGTGGCGTTTTCATGGGCCGTCGATGTAAGAGCGGATGCCCTCGGATTCAAACGCCGGCTCACTGCCTGCCGGCAAGCCGCCGCCGCGAGACGCGCCGCTTCCACCAGCCGCGCAGCCCGAGCACATCGAGGAACGGAAAGGCGATGGCCAGCACCACATGCGTGAACTGCAGCCACCGGCTCGGCGTGCCGCGGGCGATGACGTGCTGCACTTGGTGACCACGCAACAACCAGCGCACGCGCGCCACATGCACGGCACAGGAGACGGCCACCAGACGCGCATTCACGCCGTGCGCGAGCGCGAGTGCCAGCTCGCACTGCTCCACGGTGTCGAGTCCGCGCGGATCGAGGACGAGGGCCTCTTCCGGCACGCCTTCCGCGCGCAACTGCGCTCCATAAAACGCCAGTTCCGATGGCGCTCCCGCCTGCTGAAAAGCAGACGGCACATACACCGTAGCCCCCGGCATCTCCTTCCGCAGCCGCGCCGCCAGACGGCACTGCTCCCGCCAGTCGAACTTCTCGGCCGGTCCGCTTCGTGGCAGATGGGGACCTTGCGTCGGCAGGAACAGGATGGTCTTCACGCCGGCGGGCTTCGCCGGTATTTCCCGCCGATGCAAGACGAAGACGCACGCCGGCACAAATCGCCCCGACACTCGCCCGACGCCATCCGGGCACACGCTGCAAGTCCGCGGTGAATGATTTCACCGTCACGCGAAGTAGAATGTGCCCATGAATCACGCCTGCCTTTCCGCCCTCGTCCTTGTGCTTTGCTCATCCCAGCTCCCCGCCGGTGAATTTCGCGTCGGCGCGGCGAAAGTGGACATCACCCCGGCGGATGGCACACCGCTCGGCGGCTACTACCGCTTCCGCGGCTCGGCGGGCGTGCTCGACCCCTTGTTTGCCAAGACGATCGTCTTCGAGAAGGACGGCACGCACGCCGCCATCGTGGTGCTTGATCTCTCAGGCACGGTGCGCCCCGTCGTCGAGGCTGCGCGGAATGAAATCCAGAAACAGTGCGGTATCGAGGGCGACCACATCATGATCTCCGGAACGCATACACACACGGGGCCGCAACAGCCGCGCGGTTCGCTCATGGACGACATCACCAAGGTGAACTCGCCGCCCGGCGTGGCCTACATGAGCGCGCTGCCCGGCAAGATCGCTCAATCAGTGAAGGAGGCGAAGGCGAAGCTGGCACCGGCAAAGGTCGCTGCGGCCGTCGGGAAGGCGGAGGGCATCAGCTTCAATCGTCGCGTGCTGCGTGCAGGCGTGAAGGAAGCCATCTGGCAGCCGCAGAAGATCGATCCGGCCACCGACCGGCCCGCGGGACCGATCGATCCCGACGTCGGCGTGCTTGCGTTTCACGGTGCAGGCGCGGATGCCACGCCGCTCGCATCACTGCTGAATTTTGCCATGCATCCCACTTCGGTGGGCGGCGGCGTGAAAATCTCGGCGGACTATCCCGGCGTCTTCACCAAGCTCGTCAGCGAGCGACACGGCCCCGGCATGATCTCCGTCTTCGCCAATGGCTGCTGCGGCAACATCAACCATGGCGACTACCTCACCGGCAAGCGCCGCACCACGCTGGAGCTGGGCACGGCTCTCGCGGATGCTGCCACGGCTGCGTGGCCGGCCTTGCAGTACGTCGAGGCTTTCAAGCCGCGCGTGAAATCCGAGATGGTGACGCTGGAGCGCCGCAAACTCAGCGACGCGGACATCGCGAAGGCGAAAGACGTGGTGAACCGGATGTTCACGGAAAATCTCGGCACCGTGCCGATGGCAGAGGCAGTCTGCGTCATGGAGACGCTCGACAAAAAGGACGTCCCGCTGCGTGTCGAAGTGCAGGTGATCGCGCTGAGCGATGAAGTCGCGATCCTGTCTCTGCCGGGCGAGATTTTTGTGGAGCTGGGTCTCGCGATCAAAAAACAGTCGCCCTTCAAGCACACGTTCATCGCTGAGCTGGCCAATGGCAGCATGGGCTATGTGCCGAACCGCGAGGCGTACCCGCAGGGCAATTACGAAGTGGTCAGCGCCCGCGGCGAGGCAGGATCGGGCGAGAAGCTCGTCGAAGCCGCCCTCAAGCTGCTGCGCGAGGCCAAGGAGCAGTGATCCCGCTCACCGACTTCCGCCTTGCATCACCGCCAGCCCAGTTTAGTTCCACGCATGAATTTCCGCCATGAGAAGCACGACATCTTCATCCCGGACCAGTCCGATCCGCAGGTGGCGCTGAGGCGCGTGACGCACCTCGGCATCGTCTCGCACCAGGACGACCTCGAGATCGCCGCCTACCACGGGATCACCGAATGCTTCAAGGCTGGTGACAAGTGGTTCGGCGGCGTGGTCGTCACCAATGGCGCCGGCAGCCCGCGCAAGGGACCCTACGCACACTACACCGACGAGGAGATGCAGCGCGTGCGCCTCATCGAGCAGCGGAAGGCCGCATACGTGGGTGAATACAGCTACATGGCCCAGCTCAGCTACCCGAGCGACGACGTGAAGGAGCACCGCCGCGCGGACGTGGTGGCGGACTTGAAGGGCATCCTCGAGGAGTCGCGGCCGCAGATCGTCTATCTGCACAATCCGTGCGACCGCCACGACACGCATGTGGCCACCTTCCTCCGCTGCCTGGAGGCGCTCCGCTCCCTCCCGCGCGAACAGCGGCCGGAAAAGGTGTACGGCTGCGAAGTGTGGCGGAAGCTCGACTGGCTGCTCCACTCCGACAAGGAGATGCTCTGGGTGGACAAGCACCCGCACATGCTCCGCCCGCTGCTCGGCGTCTTCGATTCCCAGATCAGCGGCGGCAAGCGCTACGACCTCGCCGAGGAAGGCTTGCGCCACGCCAACGCGACCTACTTCGACTCCCACACCACCGACAAGACGAGCCTGCTCACCTTTGCCATGGACCTCACTCCGCTCGTGCTGGACGACGCCATGTCCGTGGAGGAATTCACGCTCGGTTACGTAAACCGCCTCGCCGACGACGTGCGGGACCGCCTGCGGCGGCACCTGTAGCCCCGCCGTCCTCCGCGCGGAGCGGAGCCGCGCCATCCCGTGCAAACGCGCGCCATGAATGAGAACATCGTCATCCGCCACTACAACCCCGAAGACCTGGCGAAGCTCAAGGAGATCACCGTCGATTCCTTCGGCGGCGTGACCCTCGAACAGATGATCGAGCAGAAGCTCGGCGCCTGGAATGAGCAGACGTGGAAGCAGCGCAAGGCCGCGCACATCGACGAAGACTGCGCCGCGAATCCCGCGGGCGTCTTCGTCGCCGAGCGCGGCGGTGAAATCCTTGGCTACATCACCACGCGCATCGACGAGGCCAACGCGCGCGGCCGCATCCCGAACCTGGCCGTGGTCGGGGCCGCGCGCGGTCTCGGTCTCGGCCGCCGCCTCATCCAGCACGCGCTGGACTACTTCCGCCGGAGCGGCATGAAAGTCGCGCAGATCGAGACGATGGCCGCCAATGCGATCGGCCAGCACCTGTATCCGTCATGCGGCTTCGAAGAAGTGGCCCGCCAGGTGCACTACGCGATGAAGCTGTGACCGTGTTCCTTGCTTTTCGCGATCGCTACAGTCACACTTGCCGATGCAAGCAGCCACCGATCTGGATGCAAATTTTGCCACGAGCGTGACGGCCTCGCTCGTCGTCTTGCTCCTGTGTCTTGCCGGAGGTGCGCCGCTCACACCGCGCTGTCTGAGAAGAGGAGGATGCGACCTGACGAGCCTCGCATTCATGCTGGCGAGCGGGCTGGTTTTCTGGAGTGGAATCGCGGCGGCAGTGACGATGCGCGGCGCGGGTTTCTGGCTGGCCATGCCGGTGATTCAAGCGACCCTGGCCGCATTGCTTTGGCGCAGGGAAGCCGTCGTCTGCCCCCCGGCTCGAACTGGCAGGCGAAGGGCCGTGCGGCTGGTGGCGCCTGTCCTCGTCATGGTAGCTGTGTGTGTCTTGTTCATCCGCTGGTGGGCGGCCTTTCGTTCGCCCGATGGCCGTGTCGTCGATGTACACAGTGACTTGGGCTACTACGGCCAGCTCGTGCTTGGGATGAAAGAATCGGGTCATGCCTCGCTGTGGTCGGGTGTGCTCGGATCGGCCGTCGTCGAGAGCGGGGCGCCGTTCGATGTATGGTATCACTGGGGGCCGGTGTGGCTGGCCTCGGGCGTGCATGAGTTTGCCGGACTGTCCGTGATGGAGTCGCTGCTGCAGGCAGACAGGATTGTCCTCACGGTTCTGCTGGCGATAGCGGCAGGAGCCATCGTGGAAACGCTCACGGGCTGGTCTCCCGGCTGGAGCCTCCTGGTCGGCGGCATCTCGGTCATCGCCGTGCCGCTGCTGAAAATGTTCGGCATCCTGTGGTTTGCGGGAGTCCTGCCTTATGGAATCCTCCAGCACCACAGTACCAGCCTGGTGATTCAACTGTCCTATCACGTAGAGGCTCTGCTCGTGCTGGTGGCGCTCGCGGCATGGTTAAGTTCGGAAGATCTGCCTGCGGGAGCCATGCTGTTTTTCGCCGGAGTGAGTGCACCGCACGCGCTGGCGGCGGCGGGAGTGATGGCGGGCGCACTTCTTACCGCCGGCCTGCTCAGACGGGACAGGGTCATGTGGAAGACGGCACTGGCGGTCATCTCCATTCTCCTCGCTGCGTGGGCCATGCTGTCATTCGTTCTCGGAGTGAATCTGCCGAAATCGCCTGAATCACGAATGCTGACAGTCGGTTTCAATGCCATCCGGCTCGCGCTGAGGGCGGGTCTTGTCGATACGCTGATCAGCATTGTGGCCGGTGCGCTGATGGTGCCTGGCGTGGTGCACTTGATGCGACTGAAGGACGAGGGCGTGCAAGCGGAGCGGCCGAGAATACTCGGATGGATGGCTTTGTGCGCGCTCGCTGGAGGATTCGCGGCATACCATCTGTTCAGTTCAATGGCGGATCGCTTCCACTTTTCGGCGTTCACCCGGATCGTCCTGATTGTTCCCACCGCCATCTGGGGGATGGCCCGCATGGCATCACGCACCGCTGGCCCCAGGAAGGCTGCAAGCATCGCGCTCATTATTTTGGGCGGATTGATGGGAGTCAGCGACCTCGTTCAATACAAGAATCAGACATCCTTCGCCAAATGGAGCGCGACAGATCTTGGTGTCATCAAGAAGGCCCTGGGAAGCGAGCCGTTCGGCTACTTTGCCGCCAGCGATAGAAACTGGTGGATACCCGAGCACTGCACGCTGGCGAGCTTCTTGAATGTGCGCTGCGTGCGGCTGAATTTCATCAAGTCCACGGACGCAGCCGGTCAAAACGGCATCTTCTACGGCTCCAGCAAGCCACGGGAATTGGTGCCGCTCCTGGAGGGTGAAAGCGAGGATCAGTGGTCTCTGCGTTTCGCGCGGAAGCTGGGCATCAAGCGCATCCTCGAGGTGGAGAAAGAACCATTGCCCGATGCGATCAGCCGCTCCGCCAGAAAGATCGCCGCATCAGGTCCGCTCCGTGTTTACGAACTGCCGGCGGCCATCCAGAAATGACCGGTTCGCGCCCGAGAATGCAATCGCTCGATCCGACATGAAGACACCCCGGAGGCCTGGGCCTCCGGGGTGTTGCTTGGGGTTTTTGGAGTTCTTGTATCAGCAGCCACCGGAGTCGCTGCCGCTCCTTTTACATCATGCCGCCGTGGTCGTGCTGGTGACCGGCGTCGGCCTTCTCTTCCTTCGGAATGTCGGCGATGAGGCACTCGGTGGTGAGCAGCAGGCCGCTGATGGAGGCGGCGTTCTGCAAGGCACTGCGCGTGACCTTCGTCGGATCAACGACGCCGGCCTTCACGAGGTCTTCGTACTTGGCCGTGGCGACGTTGTAGCCCTGGTTGCCCTTGCCCTTCTTCACTTCGGCCACGATGAGCGCACCTTCCACACCGGCGTTCGCGGCGAGCTGGCGAAGCGGGGCTTCGACTGCGCGTGCGACGATCTCGGCGCCGGTCTTCTCGTCACCGTCGAGCTTGAGGCCCGAGATGGCGGCCTGTGCGCGGATCAGAGCGACACCGCCGCCAGGGACGATGCCTTCTTCGACGGCCGCACGGGTGGCGTGCAGGGCGTCTTCGACGCGGGCCTTCTTTTCCTTCATCTCCGTTTCGGTGGCGGCACCGACGTTGATGACGGCCACACCACCGGCGAGCTTCGCGAGACGCTCCTGGAGCTTCTCACGGTCGTAGTCGCTGGTGGTCTCGTCGATCTGACGCTTGATCTGGCTCACGCGTCCCGCGATGGCGTCGGCACCACCTTCACCTTCGACGATGACGGTGTTTTCCTTGCCGATGGTGATGCGCTTGGCCTTGCCGAGGTCGGCGACATCCACGTTCTCCAGCTTGATGCCGAGGTCCTCGGTGATGCAGCGGCCACCGGTGAGGATGGCGATGTCTTCGAGCATGGCCTTGCGGCGGTCGCCGAAGCCAGGGGCCTTGACGGCCACGATGTTGAGCGTGCCGCGCAGCTTGTTCACCACGAGGGTGGCGAGGGCTTCGCCTTCGACGTCTTCCGCGATGATGAGGAGCGGCTTGCCGGTGCGGGCCACTTTCTCAAGGAGCGGCAGCATGTCCTTCAGGCTGCTGATCTTCTTCTCATGAATGAGGATGAAGGCGCTCTCAAGGTTCGCTTCCATCGTCTCGGGATTCGTGACGAAGTAGGGCGAGAGATAGCCCTTGTCGAACTGCATGCCTTCCACGACTTCGAGGGTCGTTTCGATGCTCTTGGCCTCTTCGACGGTGATGGTGCCTTCCTTGCCCACTTTGTCCATCGCTTCGGCGATGATGTTGCCGATGGATTCGTCCCAGTTGGCGGACACGGTTGCGACCTGGGCCACTTCCTTGCTGTCCTTCACCGGAGTCGAGATTTCCTTCAGCTTCGCGACGATGGCGTCGGCGGCCTTCAGAATGCCGCGCTGAAGCGAGGTCGGATTGGCACCGGCAGTGACGTTGCGAAGGCCTTCGCTATAGATGGCCTCGGCGAGCACGGTGGCCGTGGTGGTGCCGTCGCCGGCGACGTCGGATGTCTTGCTGGAGACTTCCTTGATGAGCTGGGCGCCCATGTTCTCATAGGGGCACGGAAGCTCGATCTCCTTGGCGACGGTGACGCCGTCCTTGGTGATCGTGGGGCTGCCGAATTTCTTCTCAAGGATCACGTTGCGGCCCGAAGGTCCGAGAGTGGCCTTGACGGCGCGGGCGAGTTTGGTGACGCCACGCAGGAGGGCCTGACGTGCGGCTTCATCGAAGTTGAGTTGTTTTGCCATGGTATGTTCTGATTGAAACGGGTTGGGTTTTGATTTCGGGGTTTGCTTACTTCACGATGCCGAGGATGTCGGTCTCGTTGATGATGAGAAGGTCGTCACCATCGACTTTGACTTCGGTGCCGCCGTACTTCGAGATGAGGACCTTGTCGCCCTTCTTCACGGTGAAGAGGTCTTTGACGTCCTTGCCTTCGTCGTCTTTGCCGGTGCCGAGCGCGATGACTTCAGCTTCCTGGGGCTTTTCCTTCGCGGTGTCGGGAAGGAAGATGCCACCGGCGGTTTTTTCTTCGCTGTTCGAGCGCTTGACGAGCACGCGGCGGCCAAGAGGAGTGATCGAGGTTGCCATAGTGGTATGTGTTTTGCTTTCTGGTTTGTTTGGTTTGGTTTTGGTTCACCCGGGCGGTTGTCCGTCGCGCTGACGACGTGGCGGACAACCGACCGCGGAGGAAAATGGGAAAATCAATTCTTTGGCGGAGGTGCAGGCGTCGGATTGGCTTCGATGGCGACGCCATTGCTGGCGCGTTTGGCACCACCGAGGCTGAGTTCGGGCGTGGCTTCGCCGATTTCTTCGGAGAGGAAGCTGACGATGCGCTTCGGATCTTCAGAGAGCACCGTTTCGAGCATTCGCTTCGTTCGAGGCTTGTCGTAGCTCTTGATGTCCATGTCGAGCCGGAAGGAGCCGGGCGCGCCTTCGAGACCCTTGAGCTTTGCCGCGAGCGAGACCGTGGATTCGATCTGCTTCCCGAGCGAGGGGTCTTCGCCGAGTCGCTTCAGGCCAGCTTTCAAATGCTCGCTCACTTCCGGCGTGCCAAGGAGTTCCGCGGCATCCTTCGTCGGATAGCGCTTCAGAATGTCGTCTGCTTGAACCGACAGCTCGGCCTCACGCGCGTTGCCGGCCTGAGCCGCAGGCGGCGGAGTGGAGAGAGCCTTCGAGATTTCGGCGTCGAGTTTGGTGTTTGAAGCTTCCGATGCGGATGCACTCGCTTTCGCGGGCGCCACAGCGACAGGCTTGACGTTGCTTTGCGGCTTCACGTCCGTTTTGCCACAAGCGGACATCGCGATCGCCAAGAGCGCGACGGCCACGCCCGCCGGGAGCCGCTGTAGCAGCAACTCACCGGCGATTCGTTCACCGCCACGACCTGCCGGTCGCAATGTTCCAAAGCGTCGCATCGAAGGAGTCAGCAGATTACTTGTCCTTGTCCACGACCTCGAAGTCGGCATCGACCACTTTGCCTTTGTCTTCGGCGCTCGACGAAGTCGAGGTGCTGGTCGCCTCTGGAGCAGGACCGCTCTGAGAAGCGGATGCGGTGGCACCGGCTTGCGCGGCGGCTTGATAGGCGGCAGCGAAGAGTTTCTCGAGTTCTTCGGTCTGCTCCTTCATCTTGTCGGCGTCGTTCGCTTCGATGGCGGACTTGAGGCTTGTGAGCTTGTCCTTCACGGGAGCCAGCTGCTCGGCGGGGACTTTGCCTTCGAATTCCTTGAGCTGCTTCTCGATCTCAAAGCTGAGCGCTTCGGCCTTGTTCTTGACCTCGACGGCTTCCTTGCGCTTGCGGTCTTCTTCCGCGTGCTCTTCGGCGTCACGCTTGGCTTTTTCGATCTCGTCCTGGCTGAGGCCGGAGCTGCCCTGGATGGAGATTTTCTGTTCCTTGCCGCTGACTTTCTCCTTCGCGGAGACGTGCAGGATGCCGTTCGCATCGATGTCAAAGGTGACCTCGATCTGCGGCACACCGCGCGGGGCAGGCGGGATGCCGTCGAGCTTGAAGGTGCCGAGTGTCTTGTTGTCGCGGCTCATCGGGCGCTCGCCCTGAAGGACGACGATTTCGACGCCGGGCTGATTGTCGCTGTAGGTCGAGAAGATCTGGCTGTGCTTCTTCGGAATTGTGGTGTTTCGCGGAATCATCGGCGTGGCGATGCCGCCAGCGGTCTCGATGGCAAGCGTGAGCGGTGTCACGTCGAGCAGCAGCACGTCCTTCACATCGCCCTTCAACACACCGCCCTGGATGGCAGCGCCGATGGCGACGACTTCGTCTGGATTCACGCCCTGATGCGGATCTTTGCCAGCGAGCTTCTTCGCCGTCTCGACGACCTTCGGCATACGAGTCATGCCGCCGACGAGGACGAGTTCATCGATCTTGCTCGCTTCGAGCTTCGCGGCTGCGAGGCATTCTTTGACCGGCTTGATCGTGCGCTCGAAGAGCGAATCGCAGAGCTGCTCCATCTTCGCACGGCTGAGCGTCTTCATGATGTGCTTCGGGCCGGTCTGGTCCGCCGTGATGAAGGGCAAATTGATGTCGTAGCTCTGGCTCGAGCTGAGCGCGATCTTCGCCTTCTCGGCTTCTTCTTTGATGCGCTGCAGTGCGTCAGGCTGGCCGCTAAGGTCAATGCCCGTGTCGGTTTTGAATTCGTTGACGATCCACGAGATGAGCGTGTTGTCCCAGTCGTCGCCGCCGAGGTGCGTGTCGCCATCAGTCGCGAGCACTTCAAACACGCCGTCGCCGATTTCCAGCACGCTGATGTCAAACGTGCCGCCGCCAAGGTCATACACGGCGATCTTCTCGTCGCTCTTCGACTCAAGGCCGTAGGCGAGCGAGGCTGCCGTCGGCTCATTGATGATGCGGCGCACGTTCAGGCCGGCGATTTCGCCCGCGGCCTTCGTCGCGTTGCGCTGGCTGTCATTGAAGTAGGCCGGCACGGTGATCACGGCTTCGGTGATCGTTTCGCCGAGCTTTGCTTCAGCGTCGGCCTTCAGCTTCGCGAGGATCATCGCGCTGACTTCCTGCGGCGAATAGGTCTTCGTTTCGCCACCCACTTCGACCTGCACATGCGCGTCGCCATTTGCAGCGGCGACGATCTTGTAAGGCATGCGCTTGTCGGCTTCGGTGAGTTCCGCGAACTTGCGGCCCATGAGACGCTTGACGGAGAAAATGGTGTTGCGCGGGTTCGTGACGGCCTGGCGCTTCGCGGCCTGACCCACAACGCGCTCGCCGCTCTTGGTGAAGGCGACGACGGAAGGCGTCGTGCGCGCGCCTTCGCTGTTTTCGAGAACGACCGCCTTGCCGGCTTCGAGCACGGCCATGCATGAGTTTGTCGTTCCGAGGTCGATGCCGAGAATCTTGCTCATAAGATGGTGGGGATGGTTGAGGATCGGTGCGTCTGCTCCGCCCGCCGGCTTCCACCTGGAAGCCGTCGGGCAAAGAGACACTGCCATCCCATGGCAGGTGGCGTGCCAGATGAGCCGACACGGTCGGAATGATTCGCGTACGAAGGGAAAACGCCCGCCGCAGCCATCGGCCAAGGCGGAGCCCGACGGGGTGCTTGCGCCTCATTGGCCCAATTTGAGGCAGCCAAGGATGCCAGCATGACGCGCGCAGGACCAACGGCGCGCCAAATCCACAAACCCGCCAACCGCCTCCACCCTCGACGCCTCAGCAGGCACCGTCTTCACTTCCCTGACTCAATCAACCGCGCGAACTCCGCAAAGAAATACTTGGCGTCATGCGGACCCGGCGCGGCCTCGGGGTGATACTGCACGCTGAACACCGCATGCTCGCGGTGCCGGATGCCCTCCACAGTGCCGTCATTCAAATTGATGTGGGTAACCTCGACGTTCGACGGCAGCGACGAAGGATCGACCGCGAAGCCATGATTCTGAGATGTGATGGCCACCTTGCCGGTGCGCAGGTCCTTCACCGGCTGGTTCCCGCCACGATGGCCGAATTTCAGCTTGAAGGTCTTGCCGCCGAAGACATGACCGAGGATTTGGTGGCCGAGACAGATGGCGAAGACCGGCTTTTTGCCGATGATCTGCCGCACCTCGCGGTGGATGTAGTCGAGCGCCGCCGGATCACCGGGACCGTTCGAGAGAAAGACGCCGTCGGGATTTTTCGCCAGCACATCCTTCGCGCTGGTCGTTGCCGGCACCACATCGACATGAAAGCCGTGCTGGCGCAAGCGGCGCAGGATGTTCCGCTTCACCCCGAAGTCATAGGCCACGATGCGGTGCCGCACCTCGGGCAGAGGCAAAAAGACCCCGAGGGCACCGCCTTCACGTTTTTGGCTCGGGTTCGGCAGATCCCAGTCTCGGCTGGCCTCGCTCACGGCGTCCCAATGGTAGCTCCTGGCCGTGGTGACTTCTTTGACGAAGTCCGAGCCGCTCATGGGCGGACTCTCCGCAGCCAGACGCACGGCCTCCTCCACGGAGCCGATCTCGCTCGAGATCACCGCGCGCATCGCACCGCGCGTGCGCAGATGCTTCGTCAGCGCGCGCGTGTCGATGCCCTGGATGCCGGGGACTTTCCAGTGCTTGAGGTAATCATCGAGCGATCCCCGGGCGCGCCAGTTGCTCGTCACGGGGCTGAGTTCCTCGATGACAAAGCCGCGCACATGCGGCTGATCGCTTTCGTTGTCGAGATCGTTTACGCCGTAGTTGCCGATCAGCGGATACGTCATCGCAACGATCTGGCCGCGATACGACGGATCAGTCAGCACCTCCTGGTAGCCGGTCATCGATGTATTGAAGCACGCCTCGCCCGTCGCGGTGCCGGGCGCACCGTATGCCTCTCCTTCAAAGTATCTGCCGTCTTCCAGTGCGAGGATCGATTTCATCAAAAGCAATAATGCAAACGCGCGCTGCCTTACCGAAGGCAGAAGCGAATGCAAGCGGTGGTTCGAGGCCGCGGCGGCCGGTGCCTGCGCATCAGCAGCGCCTCGTTGCCTCGTCGAGCAAAGGCGTGAACGGGATCGCACATACCACTTGAATCCCGACGAAGGAACCCGAACTCCTCCGGCCATGCACGCCGACAGTTGCCAGCTCTCCACCGCTCCCATCATTCCCTCCACACCGGTGTTCGCTCCCGGTGAGGGTGCGGAAGCGCAATTTCTCGGCATCGTCCGCGGCGAGGAAGAAGGCAGGCCGCTCACCGGCATCGACTACACTGCGTACCGGCCGATGGCCGACAATCTGCTCGCCGCACTCATCGAACAAGGTGCGCGCACCCACGGTCCGCACCGGGTGTTCATTCAGCACCGGCTCGGCTTCGTGGCAAACGAGGAACCGAGCATCATCATCCGCGTGCGGACAAAACACAGCGCCGAGGCATTTGACATCTGCCGCTGGTACCTCAAGGAGATCAAGACCTCCGTGCCAATCTGGAAGCGCCCGGTATGGGCGAAGCCCTCACCGCCGCCCGCAGCATGACTCCGCCTGCGTGGCGCGATGGAGGCGAGGGCGGGAATCGAACCCGCGAATAGAGGTTTTGCAGACCTCGGCCTTACCACTTGGCTACCTCGCCGCTCCGTTGAGAGGCACGCACACTAGGCCGGCTGCGAGACGTGTCAATTGTCGACACGGCCGCCAAAAACCCTCGCATTGCCGACGGCTCGCAACATGGAGCCAGCCTCCGTGTCCGCGACGTGCCGCTACAGCTTTCCAGGCGTGTCCGGTTTCTTGTTCTTCTTTCCAGCCTGCTTTTTCTCGGCCGCCTTCGGGTACAGCGGCACTTCTTCGTCATTCGCCTGCTTCGCGCCGGGCGTGCTGCGGCCCTCGGCGATGTACTTCTTCAGCAGGTCGGTGAGCCGTGCGACGATCTCGGGCTTCGCGGCCTGAAGGTTCTTCGTTTCGCCGACGTCAGCGGCGAGATCGTAAAGCTGCACCGGCGGCAGATTCTTCTCTCCCGGACTGCCCGGGCGTGGATCGCTCCAGCCGCCGGAGCCGGGGCAGAGTTCGAGCTTCCAGTTCGCCTGCCGGATCACGAAGCTGCCGTTGATCGAGTGATGCACGATGGCCTCGCGCAGCGGCATCTTGTCCTCGCCTTTGAGCGCGGGAAGGATGCTCACGCTGTCTTCGGCGGTGTTCGCGGCCAGTTTCACTCCGAGGATGTCGGCCACTGTCGCCATGAAGTCGGTGTGGCAGATGATCTGGCTGCTGGTGCCGCCGGCCTTTACCTGCGCGGGCCACTGGACGAGGAAGGGCACGCGATGGCCGCCATCGAACACGTCCGCCTTGTGCCCGCGGAAGACGTGGCTCGGATTGTGGCCGTGCTCCTTGAGTTCGGGGAAGTTCGCGCTCGGAGAGCAGCCGTTGTCGCTGGTCATGATGACGAGCGTGTTGTCCGCGACGCCGTTTTTCTCCAGCGCATCGAGCACCGCGCCGATGGTGGAGTCGGTCTGCATCACGAAGTCTGCATACGGGCTGATGCCGCTCCTGCCCTGCCACTCCTTCGACGGCGCGATGGGTGTGTGCGGTGAATTCAGCGGCAGGTAGATGAAGAAAGGAGTCCCGCCCTTCGCCTCGGATGCGCGACTGCCGATTACGGACACGGCCTTCTTTTCCAGCGCAGGCAGCACCTGTGAAGTGTGAAAACCGGGCGCGGTCGGTCCTTCTCGCGTGAACTTCTTGTCATCGCGGCCTTCGGTCATGGCGAATTTCTTGTCCTCCGTCGGCAGCATCGTGACGCGATCATTCTCGATGAAGGTGTAGGGCACCATGTCGAGCGATGCGCTGATGCCGTAGTAGTAGTCGAATCCGGAGCTGGCGGGGCCGTTCGTCACTGGCTTCGAGTAATCGACGTTCCAGACTTGCTCGCGGTCCTCGATGTTGCTGGCGTTCACCGGCTTGTCGTCCGGCCGCGCCCAGTCCATGCCGAGGTGCCACTTGCCGATGCAGGCCGTGTAGTAGCCGTTTTTCTTCAAAAGAGACGCCACTGTCTCGCGGCCCGGCGCGATCAAGTGCGGACTCAGGCCTCCGAGCACACCGCTGTGCAGGCGCGTGCGCCAGGCGTAGCGCCCCGTCATCACCCCGTAGCGCGTGGGCGTGCACACGGAGGAGCCGGAGTGCGCGTCGGTGAAGATCATGCCCTTCTTTGCCAGCCGGTCCATGTTCGGCGTGGCGATCTTGCCTTCTGGATTCAGGCACTTCACATCACCGTAGCCGAGATCATCACAAAGGATGTAGATGATGTTTGGCCTGGATGCGGCGGACAGCGGAGAAACGAGGATGGCGAGAAAAAGAAGGACGAGGAACTGGCGCATGGAAGCCTGAACGCCACGGGCAGGCGCTGCTTTCCCGAAAAGAATGGCGGCGAAGCCGAAGGCTGAATCCAGGCACCTCTCCATGCCGCGATCACGGACTGCCCGGCGGGAGTGCCCTGTCCCACACGATTCAATGAGGCCCTTGGACCGAGACCCAAAAACAATCAGCGGACTTCCGTGAATCCGTGGAAGATGCCCGTCCTCCCGCTCAACTGCTTGCCCACGCCCAAGCCCCGGCCAAACTGAGTACGCTGAATCCTGAACCTCGATGCCTTCCTTGAACTCTGAACTCTGAACTCTGAATCCTGACTTCTCAATCCATTCCCCGTGCCCGCCATCGCCAACATCTCGTGCTACAAATTCGCTCCGCTCACCGACCTCAAGCCGCTGCGTGAGCGGCTCATGGCGCGTTGCAAGGCGCTCGGCCTCAAAGGCACGATCTTGCTCAGCACGGAAGGCATCAATCTCTTCCTCGCCGGCCCGCGCGAGAGCGTGGACGAGGTGGTGGCGGAGATCCGTTCGATCGACGGCCTCGCCGACCTCGCGCCGAAATACAGCGACAGCGATGATCAGCCATTCACCCGGATGCTCGTGCGGATCAAAAAGGAAATCATTGCCTTCGGTGTCGAGGGCATCGATCCCGCGCGCTACACCTCGCCGCGCATGGACGCGCGCACGCTGAAGCAGTGGCTCGATGAAGGCAGGCCCGTGACGCTGCTCGACACGCGGAACGACTACGAGGTGAAGCTCGGCACCTTCAAAGGCGCGATCCCCATCCGAGTCGATCACTTTCGCGACTTCCCCGATGCCGTCCGCAAGCTCCCGCCCGAGCTGAAGAATCAGCCCATCGTCACCTTCTGCACCGGCGGCGTGCGCTGCGAGAAGGCCGCGCCGTTCATGGAGCGCGAGGGCTTCAAACACATCTGGCAGCTCGACGGCGGCATCCTGAAGTACTTCGAGGAATGTGGTCACGCGCACTACGAAGGCGAATGTTTTGTCTTCGATCAGCGCGTCGGCGTCGATCCCAGCCTGCGCGAGACGGATTCCGCCATCTGCTTTGCGTGCCAGACGCCGCTCGATGCCGACGAGCAAAAAGATCCGCGCTTTGTGCCGAACGTTTCCTGTCCGTATTGCTTCAAGACGAGCGAGCAGCAGATGCACGAGAACATCGAGGCGCGCCACGCCGCCATCCGCCGACTCACCACGCCGCTGCCCGGCAGTGTGCCTTATGAAAATCGCCGGCCGCTCAATGTGCCCGGTGAATTCGACGGCCAAAAGCTCATCGACTTCCTCTGCACGATCTTCCCGCACATCGAGCGCGAGGAATGGCTGCGTCGCTGCGAGCTTGGCCGTTTCCTGAACGACGAAGGCCGCACCATCAGCGCCGATTATATCGTGCGCGCTGGCGAGCGCTGCGTGCAAATCATCCCCGGCACCGTCGAGCCGGATGTGAATGCGGACATCCGCATTCTCCACGAGGACGAAGCCATCATCGTGCTGCACAAGCCCGCGCCGCTGCCCACGCATCCGAGCGGCCGCTTCAATCGCAACACGCTGCAACACATCCTCTGCGAAGCCTATGCGCCGCAGCGGCCGAAGTTCGCGCATCGACTCGATGCAAACACCACCGGCCTCGTCGTCTGCGCACGCACGCGACACTTCGCCGCGCTGCTGCAGCAGCAGTTTCGCTGCGGTGGCATCGAGAAAGTCTATCTCGCCCGCGTGCAGGGCCATCCGCCGCAGGATGAATTCATCTGCGAAGCACCGATCAGCGATGAACCCGGCGAACTCGGCTCACACGCCGTCGATGAAAACGAAGGCCAGGCCTCGCGCACCGAATTCAAAGTGCTGCGTCGCGACGCCGACGGCACCGCTTTGCTCGAAGCTCGTCCCATCACCGGCCGCACGAATCAGATCCGCATTCACCTCTGGCATCTCGGCCTCCCCATTTGCGGCGACGCCGCCTACCTGCCCGAAGGAAAACTCGGCGACACCCAGACGCTTGAGACTGACGCGAAGCCTCTCTGTCTCCACGCCTGGCGACTCGCCTTCGATCATCCGATCACAAAGCAACGCATGGTCTTCGAGACCGAGTGGCCGGAGTGGGCGGTGAAATAATCGGATGCCGCAACAAAGTGGAACAGACTTGTAGTCTGTTCACATCGAAGCCCCGCGCACACGACCTCACCTGCGCAGCCCAAGGCCCATTCAACAGGCAGACAGACTGCAAGTCTGTCCCACTTCATCCGCCTTCGTCACTTCTGCTGCGTCGGCACGTTTTGAAGCGGAAGTTGCAAGCGGCGCATATCCAATGGCGTGACTTGCTGAGGAGCGACCGGCTGCGAATGTGGCGTTGGGAGGACGATCGGTTTGCTGCTGTCAAAGACAGGCATGCTCGGAGGCGGCGTGTAGCGGGTGACTGGATTCTGTTGAACTCGACGAACGTTTTGCCACGAATCGGCAGCCCTAGATCCGTAGGATCCGGCGGGCGAGATCGGATCTCGCGGCGCGACAGAGCGGCTGGTCATATCGGGACAGTGGCGAAGAAGATTGATGAGCAGGATCGCAACAATAGGCGTCAGCCGTCCGAGCGACAATCCTCCGAGGCTGAACCGTTTTGCACTTTTGGCCTGGCTTTGCAGTTTGCGCTCCATTCCCTTCCAAACCGGCTCAGGCACGATCTGATGGACGAGAGGCAGGCCTACCCACGAATGGCCACGGATGTTCACGACATAGTTCACTGCGTCTTTTGCAGCGGGCGTGTTCCAGTCCACGGTCGCCTCGCGGTTCGAGAGCCGCTCGCGCCAGAAGGCGGTCATCTCGGGCGGGAATCCGTGGAAGATGCGGCCGAGGGCGATCTCAGACTCGAGCGAATGCATCACCATTTGCCGCGTGCGCGTTGAGAGCACCGGGAAAATCTGGTCCGCCAGACACTGCGCCACCTCGGGGCTGTTGAAGGCGATGCTCTCGGCGAGTCTCGCCAGGAGACGGCAGACGGATTCATCGGCGGGCACGAGACGGGAGGTGACACAATCCTCCGCGAACGCCACGACCCGCCCCATTCGGTTGTTTGCCATCCAGTTGCCGAGAATGGTTTCCACCATGTCCAGGTTGCCCGTTTCCAGCAGCTGACGCATGAGCGCTGGCGGCGCGACCTTTGCCAAAAGATGAGCCTTCGTTTGGAACTCGCGCCGCAGCAGGCTCGCGGCAGCGTGCGGGTCGATCTGGCGATCGGAGGCCTCTTTCAGGAGCGACCGGAGTGATTCGGTGAGTGCCTGCGTGCCTTCGTCGGCAATGGCGGCACGCAGCGGAGGAATCGCATCAGCCAGCGGCTCTTCGGTCGTCGGGGAGTTGAAATACCCAGCAGCAGGCGCTGGCGAAATGTCGGCGACTGTTGCAGGAGGTGTCGAATCATTGGCCGGCTCGCTGGCCTCGGGCACATCGTCAAAGGGGCGGGTCTCGCGGTATTTGATCGTGTGAAGCGCCTGCTGATAGGCCGTGCGCACGCGCTGAAACCCTTCGGGATCCGTTTCCGGCCGGTGAAGCTTGAGCAGTCGCGCATAGGCGGCCTTCACTTCGCGTTCGGTCGCTGTGTTCGCATCGAGACCGAGGATGATCCAGGGCGAGTCCATGATTCAAATCTCCTCGCGGAAGAATGGGTGCATGAAGGAATCCAGCTCCTCCGCCGCACTGGCGATCATGCCGGGATCCTGCGACGCCAGTGCGGACTCAAAGCGATCGAGCAGATTGCTCAGCGCCACGCGAAGATCACCGGACACATCGGCATACAGCCGCCCGGCCCGCTCGAGACGCGCGCGATTCGCCGGCATCTCGCGCGGATGAATCTTCAGCGGCTGCAGTGCGCGGATGGCGTCTGCGATTTGATCAGGCGTCATCGTTCCGGGACGCTGCTCGATCACGGCGGTGACCTTCCGGCTCGTGCTCAGAATGGTGACCTCGACTTCGAGGATGCCATTCATGTCATAGGAAAAGCGCACGTCGATCTGGCCCGGATGCGACTGCCCCGGCCGCGTGCGCAGGCCATTCACCCGCACGTGACCGATGAGCTGATTGTCACGCACCATGCGGCTCTCGCCTTGATACACTTTGAGCAGGATCTCGTCCTGATCGGGATGAAGCGTATTGAAGATCTCGCTGCGGCTCGTGGGCACCGTCGTGTTGCGATCGAGAATCGGCGAGAAGAAGCCCGGCTCGATTTTTCCTGGCGCGAGTTGTTTGGAAATATCCACGCCGAGTGTGTGCGGGCAAACATCGGTCAGCACCAGTTCGCGCACGGCTGCATTTCCAGCGCAGAGAGCCTGTTGAATCGCCGCGCCGAGGGCCACGACACGGTCGGGATCGAGTCGCGTGTCAGGCGTGAGCTTCAAGTCCTCGACCAGATGCTCGACCACGATCGGCATGCGGCTCGCACCACCCACCATGAGCACGGCGTCGAGCTGCGCCGATGTGATCTGTGCATCGCGGAGCGCGCGATGCACCACGGGCCGGAGTCGCGCGGTGAGTTCCGCAGTAGCCGAGCGAAAATCCGAGCGCGAGATCGGCGCCTCTTTGCCGGCGATGGCGATGGCCGAGCGCTCGTCCTTCGTCAGACGGCGCTTCAGTAACTCGACCTGCTCCCGCCAGCGGCCTGCCTGAGTGGCTTCCGGCTTCCAGCCGAACTCTTTTGTCAGCCACGCAGCCAGCGCGTCGGTGAAATCTTCGCCACCGAGACGACTCTCGCCGGACGAGGCCTTCACTTCGACGACGCCGTCGAAACACTCCAGCACGGTCACATCGAAGGTGCCGCCGCCGAGGTCGAAGACCATGAGCGTGCTCAGATCATCACGCGCATCATAACCATAGGCCAGCGCGGCGGCGGTCGGCTCATTCACGAGTCGCTCAACTCGCAAACCCGCGATCTTCGCAGCCTCGACCGTGGCCTGCCGCTGCTGATCGTGAAAGTAGGCAGGCACGGTGATCACCGCCGTGTCCACCTGCTTGCCCAGACGCAGTTCGGCGATGCGTTTCATCTCCCGAAGAACGGCGGCGCTGCACTCCACGGGCGTCCAGCGACGACCTCCAAAGCCGTAAGTCGCCGAGGTGCCCATGTCTCGCTTGAAGAAGGCCCGCCCCGACTGCGGCGCGGTCACGAGCCTGTCCTTTGCCGCACGGCCAACGAGCAGCGTGCCATCCTCCGCCACCGCGATCGCCGATGGTGTGAGGTCCTCGCCCAATTCATTCGCAAGCACGCGAGGACCGCCTTCGTCCATCACCGCCACCAGGCTGTTCGTCGTCCCGAGATCGATTCCAATCACGCGACTGGTTTATCCGAATTCTTGCCGGAAAGGCGAGCAGAATTTTGCAGTCGCTGAGGCTATTCTTTGAAATCCGTGTCCGGCGCGGCGAGGTCGATCTCTCTTATCCACGCATTGCGGTAGCGGATGTCGTGGCCTTCGCACTGGAGCTTGAGGCCCTGCGGCGTGTCGGTGATGCCTTTGCCGCCTTCGTTGCCGCCGTCCACGCCGGAGTTTGGGCCGCCCCAGACTTTCTGGATCTTCACATTCGTGTGGACCTTTTTGCCGTTAAAGAACATCGACACCAAGGGCTGCTCGACGAGCTTGCCGTCTTTGAATCGCGCGGCGCGGAAGGTGATGTCGTAGGCGTTCCATTTGCCGATGCCGTTGAAGGCATCGTAGGGCGAGTCGGTCTCGTTGATGACTGCGCCCATGCCATGCTTCGTCTTCACACCTTCCTGTATTTGGATCTCGAAGCGGTTCTGTAAATACACGCCGCTGTTGCCGCCTGGTTTCATGACGAGGAACTCGATGTGGAGCCGGAAATCGCGATACGGCTTCTTCGTCACGATGTCCGCCGCGCCGTATTTGCCACCGTCGGCCGCGCGGTCGTCCGTCATGAGGCAGGTGCCGCCATCGACCGGGTCCTCGACGATCTTCCACTTGATCGGCATCGAGGAGGCAAAGCGCGGGCCCTCCCAGTAGATCCACTTTTCATCAAGCGTCTGTCGCGTGCCATCGACGATCACTTCGGCACCGGGGATGGGTTTCGCGCCGATGCCGATTGTGTCGGCTGCGGGGGAATGGATCGAGATCGCGAGGCAGGAGGCGAGACTGAGAAGCGTGCGTGATTTCATGCGGTGAAGACAAACGCGCTGGCCCGCAGCATCATGCACGGCTACTCTCGCACCATGAAACTGAAACTGCGGCAGGGACAAATTTGGAAGAAGGACGAACAGCTCATCCGCATCGTCCATCTGGAGCGCCTGAGTGTGGACTACAAGCTGATCAAGGACATGGAGACCCGGGAAGGCACTCACCTGACGGCGACGAAGAAGGAATTCTGCCGGCTGATCAAAGGGGCGGAGCTGCTGCCGTAACAGGCGACCATCAGCGCGCGTGATGATGGGGCGGCGCGGGTTCCTGGCGCGGACGCCGTGCGCGAAGGGGGCGGACGGGATGGTTGCGAGCCGGGATGGACTCGCCTACTCTCGCCGCCCATGAACATGCACCCTCTCTTCAATCTCACTGGCAAATGCGCGCTCGTCACCGGCGGGAGCAAAGGACTCGGCAAGGCGATGGCACGCGGCTTCGCGGAGGCGGGCGCGGATGTTTTCATCTCCAGCCGCCACGAAGACGAACTGAAGAAGGCGGCGAAGGAGATCGGCGCGGGACTCGACGTGCGCGTCGAATGGATGGCCGCGGACATGGTGAAGCGCGCGCAGGTGAAGAAGCTCGCCGCCGCCGCCGTGAAGCGCCTCGGCAAGATCGACATCCTCGTGAACAACGCCGGATCCAACCAGCCGCAGGCCATTGATGAAATCACGGACGAGGCGTGGGACCGCATCATTGAGCTGGACCTCACGAGCTGCATGGCGCTCACGCGCTGCCTCGTGCCCGGAATGAAGGAGCGGAAGTGGGGCCGGGTGATTCACATCTCGTCCGTGCTCGGCGTCGGCTCGAAGGAGAAGCGCAACGTGTACTCCGCGTGCAAGTCCGGCCTGATCGGCATGGCAAAGGCCAGCGCGCTCGATCTCGGGCACCACGGCATCACGGTGAACTGCATCTGCCCCGGCCCGTTCATGACTGACCTGCCGATGAGCCTGCTCAGCAAAAAGGAGAAGAAGCAGTTTTCCGATCGCACCGCCCTTGGCCGCTGGGGCCAGCCTCGGGAGCTGGCGGGTCCCGCGCTCATGCTCGCGAGCGATGCCGGCAGCTACATCACGGGCGAAGCGCTGCTGGTGGATGGCGGGGCGTTCGCAAGGGCGCTCTGAGGCCGGGGTCCAGTGCGTCAGTGTTCAGTTGCCAGTGAAACGCGTTCCCACACGCGCAACGAAGACCGAACACTGAAGACTGAATACTTCCGGCACTCCGCTTCATTTCCGCTGCGAGAGAAACGCGACGAGATCGCGCAGTTCCTCGTCGGTGAGTTTCGTCACCAGTCCCTCGGGCATGATGGAGGTCGGGAGGCGCTCGCGCTTCACGATGTCGTCGATCTTGATCTCGAAGGTCTTTCCCGTCAGGTCGGCATAGAGGTGGGTGCCGCCGCGCTCGGTGAGTTCGAAGCCGGTGCGCGTCTGTCCATCGGCGGTGGTGATGACAAAGGTCTCCCACTGCGGCGCGACATTGCGGTTCGGCTGGAGAAGCGATTCGAGAATGTAGTCCTTTTCCGTGGCGTCGCTGATGTGGGTGAGGTTCGGTCCGGCAGGGCTGCCCAGGCCGTCCATGCGGTGGCAGGTGGCGCAGGCTCCGAGGCGCGGGGAGGCGAAGACGCGGCGGCCATTCTCGATGTCGGCATCACCGGGCAGGTTGTGCAGATAGGCGTTCCAGGCGTTCGTATTGGTGAAGTCCACGGGCCGCTGCGCACCGTAATGCAGGCCGCCGACGACGCGCGCAGCCAGCGGCTTGAGATCGGGTTTGGCGAGGCTCTTGAGCACGACCTGCTGGTCCCGGGTGAGATCAATGCCCTGCAGGGCCTGTAATGCCGCTTTCTGAAGCGCGGGTTCCGAGCCGCGGGCGATGTCGAGCACGGCGGTCTTGTCCTCTTCCTTGATTTCCAGATGAACGAGCGCGGCGGCGCGCGTGGGGAAGGTCTGCTGGTTGTCGTTGAAAATCTTGCGCAGCAGCGGTTGGCGGGCGGGGTCGCGCTGGAGGCCGAGGAGATGCACCAGCCAGGTTCGTTCGTCCTTGTCCCCTGCGGCGATGAGGGACTCGATCTCGGCCACGCTGAGGTTGCGGTCGCGGTCAGGCAGGATGTCGAGCGCCAGACGTCGGCGGGCGGGCTTCGCGGCGGGGTCGGTGATGTCCTTCTTCAAGTGCTGGACGAGGTCTGCTTCGGAAGCTGAATCGGACTCGAGCCGGACCAGCGTGGTGAGCGCTGCGTAGTAAACCTCGGGCGTGGTGGTCGGGTCGTCGAGGAGGTGGGAGACTTTGGATTTGTACTGCTCGATGCGCTCGTCGCTGACCCAGTGCAGGGCGAGAAGGGTGACACGCGGATCGGTGTCGGAGAGGCATTTTCCGAGGTGGAAGACGAGGTCCTCCGGCAGCTTGTCCGACGGGATGCCTTCGTGGCCGGCACCTGCGCGCACGGCGAGGAGCAGGCCGGCGCGTTGGAGGGGATCCGCCAGTTGCATCTCGAGCATCTGCTTCACGAGAATGGCTTCGTGGGAGAGACGCTGCACGACGGCGGAGAACAGAAACGGCTGCTTCAGGGAGAGGCCGCCGAGTGCATCCTCCAGCGTGGGCGGCTCCCCGCCCACGATCCGCTCAAAGAGTTCCGCCGAGCGCGTCCGCGGGTACGCATTGGCGGGCGATTCGTCGAGCTTCCGCGGCTTCTTGGCAGAGATGCGCCACACCCGGCCGGTGCCGTGGAGTTCGTAGCTGCGCTTCACCCAGTCGCTCACATAGAGAGCGCCATCCGGCGACACTGCAAACGCTACGGGCCGGAACTCCGCGCCGCCCTGGCAGAGGATTCTCCGCTCGCCTTTGAAAGTGGCGTCCGCAGGCCGGAGCTGCCAGCTCTCGATCCGGTGGTCCGCCCACGAGGCGACGAGCAGCGAGCGGTGCCACGCGTCCGGCAGTCCGCGGAACTCCGCCGCGCCCGGCGGCGTGTAGCAGATCACGTCGCACGGTGCCTCGCCAGTCCCTCCCAGCATCGGCAGCGTGCCGATGCGCCGGCCGTTCCATGACACAAAGGGATGCAGGCCGCTGCGTCCATAGCGGAACTGGTAGCCGTAGTCCCCGCCTTCCACGATGTGCAGCAACCGGCACGGCGGGCTGGAGTCGGGATCGTTGTCAGTGGCGAAGACATTGCCCCACGGATCGCAGCACACGCCGAAGGCATTCCAAAATCCGGTGGCCACGCGACGCAACTGCTTCCCCTCCGGCGTGAAGTGCCAGATGTCTCCTCCTTCGCCCTGGCCGCTGAGGCTGGTGCCGTCCGTGCCATTGAGCGTGTAGGCCGCGCCGAGATTCTCGCCCATGCCGAGATACACGCCACCCTTCGGATCGAAGGCGATGCCCGAGAGGCCGTTGTGCGGATACTTCCCCTCGGAATCCATCCAGATGAGCTTGCGGTCGATCTTGTCAGGCCGCCCGTCGCCATTCTCGTCACGCAGGCGCAGCACTTCATTGCGGGTGGACAAGTAGAGTGCTCCGTCGGGATGAGTGGCGATGTCCATCGTCATGTCGGTCTCGCCGAAGATGACCTCGCGGTTGTCGGCCTTGCCATCGCCGTCGGTATCCCGCAGCCACACGATCTGATCGTGCTCCGGCCCCTTCCAATCTTTTGGCCGGAAATGCGTGTGGCTCTCGATCACCAGCAGACGTCCCGCCTTGTCGAAGGTCATGCCGATGGGCTGCTGGATAAGCGGCTCGCTGGCGAAAAGCTCGACTTGCAGCGCGGGATCATCGACCACGGGCGGCGTGACTTCCGCCGCTGCCACGGAGATGGCGAGCAGCAGCGATGGCGACAACCGGAAAAAGCGGATGATGTGCATGACGGTGAATGGCGGATGGGACGGTCCGTCGCCACTCTCGCAGTCGCCCCCGTGTTGGCAAAGAAGAAATCGGGTGCCGGGACCGCTCAGATGCGGTTTGGAGATCGCTGTTTCACGGCACCCTCCAGTCTGTCGGCACGATGAACACGATTCGTGGCCGGGGCAAAATCCGGAACTGCGAAACCGCAGACGTAAAACCGGAACGGCGCTCACCAAACAATCCGCAGCTCCGCCCGTGAGATGAAAGGGCTGTCCATGCTGCGCCGTCACTCAGGGCATGAACTCGCTGCTGCTCCGTCTCCAGTCGTCCGCCTTTCGTCCTGCCTCGCTCTTTGTCCCGATGCTCTGCATGACAGCGTTTTGTGCCACTGCGGGCGCGCAGACCACCGGAAAACAGCCGCCGCAGAAAAAGCCCGCCGTGAAACTCACGGACATGGCACCCAGAGTGACGGACATCGTCTTCAAGAAGACGCCGCAGGGCGATCTGTCGCTGCACATCTGCTCGCCGGCGGATGCAAAGCCGGCGGACAGGCGGCCGGCCATCGTTTTCTTCTTCGGCGGCGGGTGGAAGAATGGCAACTACACCCAGTTCGTGCCGCAGGCGGAGTACTTCGCCAGCCGCGGGCTCGTGTGCGCCTGCGCGGACTACCGCATCGCTTCCATTCACAAGACCACACCCGACAAGTGCGTGGAAGATGCCAAGAGCGCCATGCGCTGGATGCGAGGGCACGCCGCCGAACTCGGTGTGAATTCCGGGAAGGTCATCGCCAGTGGTGGCTCGGCGGGCGGCCATCTTGCCGCCGCAACATGGCTGGTGCCTGGCTTCGAAGCTGCCGAAGACGACAAAAGCATCTCGTGCAAGCCGGATGCGCTTGTTCTCTTCAATCCCGCGCTGAACCTCACGAACATCGGCGGCGCGGAAATCCCGGACGCGAACGGCAGGAACATCGCCAAGGAAATCTCGCCCACGCTTTTCCTCACGAAGGAGGCGCCACCTGCTATCCTCTTCTTTGGCACCGCCGACAAACTCGGCGAGCATGGTCGCGAGTATGTGACCAAGGCGAAGGAACTCGGCGTGCACGCCGAACTCTGGACCGCCGACGGCATGGGCCACGGCTTTTTCAACCGGTCGCCATGGACTGAAGTCACAGTGCGGAAGGCGGACGAGTTTCTCGCCTCGCTCGGCTATGTGACCGGCGAACCAACGCTCAAGCTGCCCGAGGGCGCGCCCTCATTGAAACAGGATTGAGCCAGGAAGGAACAACCGGGGACACAAATCCCGGCCTCGCGTGACGCACCCCTTCTTGGAGGCGGCAACAACGCCGCAGGCCGTTTCGTTTTCTTTTCACCCCCATGTTCCGCCAACTGCTTCTTTCCGCTGGTATCCTGCTCGGAATGCCTGCCCTCGCGGCGACACCGCAGCAGACCGAGTTCTTCGAGAACAAGATCCGCCCCGTGCTCGCGCACAACTGCTACGAGTGCCACAGCGAAGCAGGCAAGAAGAAGGGAGGTCTGCTGCTCGACTCGCGTCCCGGCTGGCAGGCGGGCGGCGAAAGCGGCAAGGCCATCATTCCTGGTGACGCTAAGAACAGCCTGTTGATCAAGTCCATCCGCCATGTCGATGACGACCTGAAGATGCCCAAGGACGGCGCGAAGTTCACCGATCAAGTCATCGCCGACTTCGCGAAGTGGATCAACGACGGTGCCTTCGATCCTCGCGACAAGGCTCCCACGAAGGATGAACTCGCGAAGGCCACCGACTGGAAGAAGGTTCTCGAATCGCGCAAGGACTGGTGGTGCATGAGGCTGATCGAAAATTCGAAACTCGAAATTCGAGACTCGATCAATCCGGTGGATCAATTCATCGATGCCAAGCTCAAGGAGCAAGGCATCACTCCAGCCGCGAAGGCTGACGATGCAACGATCATCCGTCGCCTTCACTATGTGCTCACCGGATTGCCTCCGAGCGTAGGCGATTTTGAGATCTCAAATATCAAATCTCAAATCGACGCGCTCCTCGCCAGTCCTCGCTTCGGCGAAACCTGGGCGCGACACTTCATGGACATCGTGCGCTACGCCGAGTCGCACGGCAGCGAAGGCGACTCGCCGATCCCCTATGCGTGGCGCTATCGCGACTACCTGATCCGCGCCTTCAACAGCAACCTGCCATATCCGCAGCTCGTGCGCGAATCTCTGGCAGGCGATCTTTTGCCGCAGCCGCGCATCCTCAATGGCATCAACGAAAGCGCGCTCGGCATCGCGCAATTGCGTATGGTGCTGCACGGCTTCTCGCCCGTCGATTCGCTCGATGAAATGCTCACGTTCACCGACAACCAGATCGACACGGTGAGCAAAGCCTTCCTAGCCCAGACGGTGAGCTGCGCACGCTGCCACAACCACAAGTTTGATGCGATCAGCCAGACCGACTTCTACTCACTCTACGGCATCTTCACGAGCACTCACCCCGCGGTGATTGACGTGAGCCGTGCCGATGACGGAGCCATCCGCGCGGAGATGCAGTCCTTGAAAAAGGAACTGCGCAGCGTGGTCGGGAAGGCTTGGCTGGCTGCATTGGAAAAGACAGAAGGGGCCAAAGGGACAACCAAGGACGAGTCCCTTCCGTCCTCCGAGTCCTTTCCGTCCCTTTCATGGTTCTCATCTGGCAAAGGCGTCAACGCGCAGCCGACGCCCGCCGGTGAGTTCAGTGTCGCCACTGATGGCACGCAGATCATCTCACGCATTCATCCACGCGGCTGGTTCTCGGACACGGTCTCCACCAAAGACGCCGCCGTGCTCGTCTCGCCGCGCATGGTGAATCCGGGCGGCACGTTGTGGGTTCGTTGCGCGGGCAGCAACGGTGCACGCGCGCGTTACATCGTGCAGAACTACCCGCGCACCGGCACGATTCACAAAGCCATCTCCTTCGCCTCCGGCAAAGACGAGTCACTCGCGTGGCGCTCGCTCGATCTCGAATACTGGAAGGGCGACGAGATCTTCATCCAATGCACCACCGTCGCCGACATGCCTGCGGAGACGAAGCTCGACGAGCCCTCTTGGTTCGGCATCACCGACTGGCAGATCGTTCCCAAAGACGGTCCCGTGCCGCCGTTGCCCAAGCCTGCGACGAATGCCCACGCCGCCGTTCAAGCATGGATCAACGGCACAATCACCAGCGCGCAAGCTGAGTTGCTAGATCAACTACTGCGCGATGGCAAGCTGCCCAACGACCGTCGCAAGATCACCGAAGCCGATCCACTGCTAGCCAAGTATCGCGTGCTGGAGAATCGTTTGCCCGCACCGATTCGTGCGCCCGGCGTGATGGAGGCCGATGCGACGGATCGCGCCTTGTTCGTGCAGGGCAATCACAAGAACCCCAGCGAGATCGTGCCGCGTCGCTTTCTCGAAGCGCTTGATCCCAAGCCCTACAACTCGAAGCAAAGCGGTCGCCTCGAACTCGCGAACAGCATCGCCGACCTGAAGTCGAACCCGCTCACCGCACGCGTCATGGTGAACCGCATCTGGCATCATGTCTTCGGTCGCGGCATCGTCAGCACCGTCGATAACTTCGGTCGTCTCGGCGAACTGCCCACGCATCCCGAACTGCTCGACTACCTCGCACAGCGCTTCATCGACAGCGGCGGCGACATCAAGGCGATGATCCAATTGCTTGTGTCGTCCGATGCCTTCCAGCGCAGCGACAAAGCCCCTGAAGGCGCAAGCGTGAAGGACCCGGACAACAAGTTACTCAGTCACTGGACCGTGCGCCGCCTTGAAGCCGAAGCCATTCGCGACTCGATGCTGCAACTCACCGGCAAGCTCGATCTCACGATGGGAGGCGAGAGCGTGGGCGGCGGCGACATGCGACGCAGCGTGTATGTGAAGGTCGTGCGCAACAGCCTCGATCCTTTCCTCACCGTGTTCGACGCGCCTGTGCCCAGCGGCACTCGCGGCAAGCGCGATGTGACCAACGTCCCCGCTCAATCACTCACGATGCTCAACGATCCGAAGGTGCAGAAGTGGGCGAAGGAATGGGGCAACCGTGCGAAGGGCGATGAAGCCAGTCGTGTGAAGCAAATGTTTGACGAAGCCTTCGGTCGCCAGCCCAATGACAAGGAGCTGCGCGGCAGCATCGCCTTCGTTCAAAGCAGTGCCCATGCCAGTGACGCCCAACGCAGTGAACTCGCGAAACTCGAAGCCAAGGTCAAAGCGTTGCGCGATGACATTGAGCAAACGCTCGGACCTGTGCGTGACCGCTTATCGAAAGAGCGTCATGCGACGGCACCGAAAGGCCCGTTGCCTGAACCGTATGCCGAGTGGGACTTCGAGAACGGCCCGCAGGATTTGAAGAACCACCTCCCGCTCACCTTGAAAGGCGACGCCCGCATCGAGCACGGCGCACTCATCTTGCCCGGCGGCAAGTCCTTCGCGCGCAGCGTGCCTTTGCCCAAGGAGCTGAAAGCCAAGACGCTCGAAGCCTGGGTGATGCTCGACAACCTCGATCAACGCGGCGGCGGTGTGATCACGGTGCAAGACAATCGCGGCAACGTCTTCGACTCCATCGTCTTCGCTGAGAAGGAATCGCGCTGCTGGGTCCCCGGCAGCGACTTCTTCCATCGCTCGAAACTCCTCGGCGGCCCCACCGAACAAGAAGCCGACAAACGCGCAGTGCATGTCGCCTGCGTCTATGAAGCGAATGGTCGTGTTTCGTTTTATCGAGACGGGACACTCTATGGCAACGCTTACGATAGCAACGGCCCCGCCGTCTTCAAAGCCGGTGAAAGCGAAGTGCAATTCGGCTGCCGTCATGGTGATGGTGGCGGCAACAAGATCCTCACCGGCCAAGTCCTGCGCGCCCACGTCTATGATCGCGCGCTGAGTGCGGATGAATTGAAGCAAACAAGACTGCTCGAACAAAGCAGCGTGAGCGAACGCGATGTGATCGACGCCCTCGCTGCGACGGATCGTGAGGCTGTGAAAGCGAAGCAAGCCTCGCTCGCGACGCTTCGCGAACAAGCCAATCAGCTCAGCGAGCAAATCGACTCGCTCGGCGGTGAAGACCAAGCCTGGGCGAGCCTCGCGTTGTCGTTGATGAACACGAAGGAGTTTGTGTATCTCCGATGAAACTCAGAGTTCCATCAATCCCATTCGATGTGCTTCGGGAAGCCGGGGCACAGCACCGAGTCAGCAACCGGGCCGATGCTGTCGAAGCGGAAGAATTCCATGTCGCCGTCATCGGAGCACAGCCAGACTTCCTGCGCGCCAGCGGCAAAGTAGAGCTGCATCTTTCCCAACAATTGTTCACGAGAATTGCCGGGCGAGATCACTTCGACACAAATCTCCGGTGCGATGGGCAGGCTGTAGGCACGGCGAAACGGGGCGTAGCGCTCCTTGGAAATCCAGACCACATCCGGCACGCGAACACCGTCGGTGGTTTCAATGGCGCATTCGGCGATCGCGCGTCCATGCGGAAGCATCTGTTTCAGGGTCGAGGCGATTTCGACCTCGTATCCACCGTGCCAGGAAGAAGCCGGACTCATGACGATTTGATTGTAGCGATTGGTTTCGACCTTGTAGGGAAGGTCTTGCAGCGTGCGGTCGGCGCAGATGTCGGCCCAGGTTGGCATGGACGAAGACTAGACTGCTCGTGTCCCAATCGCCAGAACGAATTTCACATCAACCCTTCAACGACCAGCTTGTCATGACTACTCGCCGCCAACTCCTCTCCCGCGCGTCCACCGGATTCGGCCTTGCTGCGCTTCAAGCCATGCTTGCTGACGAAGCACGCGCTGATGTGTTTCAGCATCGCGCCATGAAGTTCGCGCCGAAGGCTCGCAGCGTCATCTTTCTCTACATGAGCGGTGGCGTTTCTCATGTGGATACCTTTGATCCGAAACCGCTGCTGAAGAAATACGAGGGCCAGCCGATGCCGATGGCGGTGCAGCGCACGCAGTTCAACAACAACGGGCTCGTGCAGCCTGCGCACTGGGACTACAAGCAATATGGCGCGAGCGGCCTGCCGATCTCGGACATGCTTCCGGGCCTGGGCGATGTGGCGGACGAACTGTGCGTGATCCGCAGCATGACGGCGAAGTTCAGCGAGCATGCGCAGGGGAACTTCTTCATGCACACGGGCTTTCCGTTCCTTGGCTTCCCGAGTGCAGGCGCGTGGACGAGCTATGGGCTAGGTTCGGAGTCGAGCGACATCCCGGCTTACATCGTGCTGCAATCGGGTGACGCGGCGCTGCCGCATGGGGGTGTGGGGAATTTTGGAAACGGCTTCCTGCCTGCGCAGCATCAGGCCTCGATCATCAAGGCGGATGGCAATCCGGCGCTCGCGAACATTCAGCCGCGCGAGCCTGCATCGCTGCAACGTCAGCGGCTCGACTTCATCGGTGAGATGGACCGGGAATTTGCCTCGTCACTCGATACGAACTCGCAGATCGAAGCTGCCATCAGGAACTATGAACTTGCCTGGCGCATGCAGAGTGCGGTGCCCGAGCTGTGCGACATCACCGGCGAATCCGAAGCGACCAAGAAGCTCTACGGTCTTGACGACACCGAACCGAAGAAGGCAGCCTATGCGAGACAGTGCCTGCTGGCGCGACGGCTCGTCGAGCGCGGCGTGCGCTTCATTGAACTCAGCACGCTGTCCTACAACACCGGCGGCGGCAACGGCCCGAATCCCTGGGACCACCACGGCAATATCAAGGAAGGCCATGGCAAGATGGGCAACCAGATCGCAGGACCGATCGCGGCGCTGATCAAGGATTTGCGTTCGCGCGGCTTGCTCGATTCGACACTGCTCGTGTGGGCGGGCGAGTTTGGCCGCACACCCTTCGCGCAGGGATCGAATGGCCGGGATCACAATCCCTATGGATTCACCGTATTCATGGCGGGCGGTGGTGTGAAAGGCGGGCACATCCACGGCGCAACGGATGACTTTGGCTACAAGGCCATCGAGGACACGCAGACCGTCTACGACATGTGGGCGACCGTGCTCTACCTGATGGGCATCGATCACGAGCGGCTCACGTATCGCTACAGCGGGCGCGACTTCCGGCTCACGGATGTTCACGGGCGCGTGATGAGGTCGGTCATCGCATAGCAGCGGCGTCACAGATTCACGCTGCTTCTTTGGCTGCGGCTCCGTATCAGCCAAGAAAGCGGATCGCTGCGTCCGCCGCTTGCGTGCCACGGGTGAAGGCTTCCTCGAAAAGTGACACGCCGCTCATGTCGGAGTGGGCGAAGAAAACCGGCGGCTGGTGCTGCTGCATCACGGTGCGCGTGGTTCCGGAGATGAAACCGGGCGTCGGCCTGACCATGCCGTGCCCCCACAGCCAGACGTCGATGTTCTGCACATGCGCGGCAAGATCGGGATGCGGCGCGGCGAGGGCTGAGAAAATGCGGTCGCACCACTGCGCGTGGGTTTGCGTGAGCATCCATTCGCGCAACCGGGCTGGCGGCGATCCGCAGAGCGCCTCGTAGTGGGTGATGACGGTCTCGCGCGGCACGGCGGTGAGGTTTTGATGCGTGGCATTCACGTAGCCGAGCGACGGGCCGCCATAGACGACGTTGTCCCACGCCGGCAATTCGCCGGGACTCGGCGGCAATTCATCGAGCGCGAGATTCGCGACGACCCACGGCGAATAGACGGGCGGCTGATCGAGCGGCTTGAGGTTCGAAATGATTCGCTGTGCGATGAAGCGCGGCATGGCGCATACCACCGCGCGGCAGACGAAGCGCATGATTTCCCCTCCGTGTCCGTCCGTCGTGTTCATTACATCCACCTGCACGCCGGACGACTGCTCCGTCACGTTGAGCACGAGCGCATGATTCCGAATGCGGCCCTTCGCACTCTCTGCCAGCCGCTCCGCCAGCCATGCATTCCCCTCGGGCCAGGTGAGGACGGTGTCGTGATCGGCATTGGCTGCATCAGGGCGACGCGAGGCGAAGTAGTGAATGCCGGCCCATGCGGACACTTCGTCTTCACCGCCGCCGAAGTCGTCGCGGCAACTGTAATCGACCTGCCAGCGCAGCGGCTCGCACGTCCAGCCTTTGGCGTCCATCCACGCGGCCATCGTGAGCTGATCGAGCTCGAGGATGGTCGGATCGCGCGAGCTGCGATCGACGGGAATCGTAAACGCAGGGCGGCCATCGGCACCCTTGGTCTCGCTCCATCGGCTCATCTCCTCGCGAAACTCTCGGAACTGCCGCTGCTCGTCGCTCGTGAGTCCGGCGGATGGTGCGATGCCCTCCTGCCACTGGCCGTGGATGAAAAGCCTCTCCTGCGGATCAGCGCAGAGCGCGAGTTCGTCGTAAATCGGCCGGCCCGCTGCGTCGTGGCCGGCGATCAGACCGAGTTCCTCGAACAACTCCCGCACCTCGTGGCAATCCGGTCCCGGCAGCGTGACGTAATGCGCGCCCCACGGATAGGCGGACACGCTGTTGCGCCCGCCTTGTGAGTTCCCGCCGGATTGTGATTCGAGTTCGAGGACGAGGAAGTCGGTGATGCCACGTCTCGCCAGTTGCCGCGCTGCTGCGAGGCCCGCGACGCCACCACCGAGGATGAGGACGTCAGTCTTCGCCGTCTTCGATGGTGCCGCGGAGGTCTTGCCGTCCCGCAAAAGATGCCCCGCTCGATGTGCCGCGCCGATGATGGAGCCGGGCACGACCTGATTGCGACACGACCCAAGCATGAGCGCCGGTGCCACTGCGGAAACCTGGATGAATCGGCGGCGGTTCATGCGGCCTCTTCTTCGGGAGTTGAGTGTTCACACCGCGCTTTGCTTTGGTCGTGAGTCGAAGACCCCCTCACCCCAGCCCTCTCCCAATGGGAGAGGGAGATGACCCTCCCGCCATTCGATTGCCGCCTGACATCCGTTCGCCAGCAGCACGGAGCGCGATCGTCTCCCTCTCCCACGGGGAGAGGGCTGGGGTGAGGGGGAAGACATGGTTTTGCCCCCGGCCATCGAATGCCGTTGATTCTCACTGAGCGGATGCGTCTTCTATTTTCATCAATGCAAATACTCCGCCCACTCGTCATCAAAGTAGCGGACGAGGGCCTGGTTGTTGAGGCGGTTGATGTCGGTGTCCACGCGGGCCATGTCGGGCGGAAAGCGGAACATTTGATCGACCACTTCGGCATTCACGAATCGAAGACCGTCGGGCAAAGCAAGCTGCGTCGTGATCGCCTCTTTGCTCGCGAGGATGTAACCCCACTCGCCAAAGCTCGGCACGAGCGCGTGGTAGGGGCGAGTTTGAAAGCCGCACGAGCGCAACGTGGCATCAACGCACCAGAACGATTTGCGTGCGACATACGGAGACGTGCTCTGCACGACAAGCGCGGCGGCGGGTGACATCGATTGAGCGAGGCGTTGGTAGAAGGATGTGGTGTACAGTTTGCCCAAAGAAAAATTCGACGGATCAGGGAAGTCGATGATGACGAAGTCGAACGGCTCGCGCTTCGCGGCCAGCCACGTAAAGGCATCGGCATTCTCGATGTGCAGCTTCGGCGATGTGAGCGAGCCGTTGTTTTGCGCGCGGAGCATTTCCTGGGATGAAAATAGCCGCGTCATCGCAGGATCGAGATCGACGAGGGTGATCGACTTGATGCGCGGATAGCGAAGCACCTCGCGCGCGGCGAGACCGTCGCCGCCGCCGAGGATGAGCACGCGGCGCGCGTCCGGGAGCGACGAGAGGCCGGGATGCACGAGCGCCTCGTGGTAGCGGTATTCGTCGCGGCTGCTGAACTGCAGATTGCTGTTGAGGAAGAGCCGCAGGTCATCGCGGTTCTTCGTGATGACGATGCGCTGGTAGGGCGTGGATTTGGCGAAGATGACCGGATCGGAAAAAGCGGCGTACTCGCCCCAGCGCGTGATGGCGTCTCCTTGCAGAATGCCGGCGAGGAGAACCGCAGTGACGACGCCGCCGGTGATCCACAGTCCGCGCGGTCGTTGGATTTCATCCTTCAGCATCACCAGCGCAAGGATGCCCACCGCGGCATTGATGAGGCCGAAGAGGAACGCCGAGCGCACCAGCCCGAGATGCGGCACGAGCACGAGCGGAAAGAGCAGCGAGGCGAGCAGTGCGCCGACGTAGTCGAAGCTGAACACGTTCGAGACGAGATCCTTGAACGCGAAGCGGCCTTCGAGAATACGAAGCAGCAGCGGAATCTCCGTGCCGACCTGCACGCCGATGAGAAACACGATGCCATAGAGCGGAATGCGAAACGATGCGGCCCAGCCAAACAGCAGAAACAAGACCGCCGCCGAGCATCCGCCGATGAGAGCGATGAGAAACTCGACGCGGATGAAGAAGGCGATCAGATCGCCACGGATGAATCGCGAGAGCCACGAGCCGACACCCATCGCGAACAGATACACGCCGATGATGGTGGAGAACTGGGTGACCGAATCGCCGAGCAGATACGAAGCGAGCGTGCCGGCGATGAGTTCATATACCAGCCCGCATGTGGCGATGGCGAAGACCGAAAGGAGCAGCAGCCACGGGCGTGCGAAGGAGGAATGCGCCGGTTGGGGTGGAGCTTCTTCAGACATGAGAGACGCGGCGCGGTAATCAGGATTCAAAACTTTGGTTTCAAGGGAGGATTCGGCCGGCAAGATCGTCTGGCGGCTATCCCTCCAGGCAATGACGAATGGGCAATCGTAAGCGATCTCTGCCAACGGAAAACTTCCCCCTCACCCCAGCCCTCTCCCCGTGGGAGAGGGAGACGCTGGCGCTGCCGCGCCAGGGAGAAACCATCCTTTGCAAATCCGAGCGGCAGCTCGTTCAACTCCCTCTCCCTTCGGGAGAGGGCTGGGGTGAGGGGGACGTTCTTCGCTCGCTCCCGGATTCCCGGATGGTGCCCGCATGAATGGCTGCTGATCGGCATCATACTTCGAGACTTGCCGGATGATTCGAGCGGATCGAAGGCTCCGGACGCACTCCGGCGCTGAATCCAGTCTGACTCCTTTAATGTATCGCCGCCGCGATGATGATGCAGATGCCGAGTGCGGCGGCTCCGACGACGATGGCGAGGGCGGTGTTCTTCTCTTCGATGAGCTGCTTCCAGAGGTCGTAGGGCGTGAGCTTGTCCACGACGACGAAGCCGGCGATGAAGATCACGATGCCGAGCAGGGCGTAGATGACCGAATTGAGAAGGATGGCGATGTTCATGGTGGTGTGCGAGTTGATTGAAGGTTGGCAGCGGCAAAGTCACTTGTGCCCTCCACCGCCGAAAGACCATCCGCCACCACTGCCGCCAGAGGTGTTGAAGGCGGGACGGTAGCGGTAGGCCGTGTTGCTGAATGCGGCGCGGTTGACGCTGGATTGATAGAACGACCAGCCGCGCAAGTTCGCCAGCGCGAGGTAGGCGCAGGCGATGATGCCGATGGTGGTGTAGATGGGGTGACGCATGGAGGGTTGAGCAATGGCCGGGCGACCGTTGAGCTGTTGTCAGTTTGGCGTTGCGCTAGTCGTCGGAGAGGTTGCGGATGAATTTGAGAAAGCCGCTGCCGGACTCGTCATCGTCGTCGGAGCTGCTGGCGTAGGGATTGAAGTCGCTCTCGGCCCACCGACGTCGTTCGAAGGCGTTGGTGCGCAGCAGGAGCCACACGGGCCAGAGGCAGATGGCGAAAAGTCCGAACCAAAAATTCGACCAGAAAAGGCCGCCGCGCGCTACCTTCACCGAGAGTGGCACTGTCCGCAGCGAGGACGAGGCGTCGGGATCGAGGCGCAGGTAGTATTCGCCAGATGGCACGGCGGGCAGCGTGACGTCCTGCACGTTCCCACCCGGTGCGGTTGTGTAATTTGTGAGCGGCAGGGTGACGGGGATCGCCTGTTGCGTGGCGGCGTTCACGAGACTGCCCTTGAGGCCGAGGTAGGTGTCGGTTTCAAGACCACCCAGCGCCGTCACATGCAGTGGCGCGGAGGGTCCTTCGAGTTTGAACTTCGGCGTCATCAGCGTCTTGTCCGCAGCCGATGCATCGTAGGCGAGCCGCGCATCGAGCACGCTCTTCTGCGCGTCGTAGCCGAGAAAGAGGAACTGCAAGACCAGATACGTGACCAGCAGCATGAAGAACGGCATGCGCACCTCGCGCCATTTCTGCTGGTGGGGATTCGGCTCGTTCAGGTAAGGGCCTCGCGGACGTCCGATCTTGTTCGCATCGCGGGCGAAGGCAGCTTTCACTTCGTCGGAGCCGATGTATTCGCCGCCGGACCATGTGATGTCCTGAAGCTCCTCGTTGTTCTCGCAGGACAAGATGCGTGGCGGCGAGACAAAATCGAAAAGCATGGCCTTCTCTCCCTGCCGCACGCGCCAGTAGAACTCGCCGAGCACGCCGGTGGTCGTCGCCTGCTCGCGGGCGAAGAGCTTGAAGGTCTCACCATCCCACTCGTTCTTCGTGCTGTGGCCGGGGAGGATGCGCACGAGCGACCAGTGGCCGTTGAAGGTGACGAGAAAGCGGAAACCCTGCCACGGATTGAAGAGCAGATACTCGTCCCACGAGCACCAGCGGTCCTTCCGCCGCATGAAGCCGATGATCTCCCACATCTCGCCACGCAACATGCCGCGCGTGCCGATGGGGAGGATCGGGTTTAGCCGGAGCGTCTCCTGGCTCACGCGGCCGACCGCCTGCAAATCCGGCGTGCTGGAGTCGAGAATGCTGCCGCACGATCCGCACACGGCGGCCATAGTCAGGCCCTCGGCACGCAGCGCCACCGGCGCGCCGCATTTCGGGCAGTTCATAGCCGCGCTCTGCCGGCGTGTAATCTCGGCATCCTGCTCCCAGCCGGGCACCTTGCGCAGTTCGGTGAAGTTCAGCTCGTCGAACTGCGCGTACGCGCCGCTGAAAAACGCGCGCCCCTCCGAGGTGATCTCGATGGTGCCGAACTCACCCTTTTCGCCCACGAGGTCGATCCCCGTGCGCTCCCAGCCCGGCGGCGCGACGTGCGGCAGCTCTCCCTCCGCCGCGATGCACTTCGCGCTTTTGATGTCGGACACGAACCAGTTCGCTCCCGCCACATTGATGCGCGTACCCTGCTTCACCTCGGGATTCAGCCTCGCGAGATCGGGCGCACTCTGCTCGAAGCTCACCATGAAACAGCCCATCGCCTCCGCGACCCAGCCGATTTTTCCCTGGCCGAAGTCTGCGCACCACTCCGTCCAGCTTCCCTCGCCGTAGTGCATGCGCAGGCGGCCGATGAGCGCAAACGCCTTCCCATCAAAGTAGCCGCGCGTGCCGATTTGCAGCGGCGACAGATCCGGCGGCAGCTCCGCCATCTGGCCGAAGGTCTCCAGATTGAAATCCTTCCGCACGACCATCGACCGGCAGTGCTCGCACACGGCGAAGACGCTGATGCTCGACCGAAACGGCACTGGCGCGCCGCACTGCGGGCAATCGTAGCGGCGGCTATCGTGTTGGGTGGATGAGGCGGCTGACTGTGAATCCACAGCGGGCATTGAAGCGGGTTCGCGCCCAGGTGGCAAGAGCCGAGATCAAGGAGCAGGGACATTCCTGTCCCGTCGAATGTTCCCGACAAAGATCACGCGAAGAGCGTGCGACGGGACAGGAATGTCCCTGCTCCCTGCCGCTGCGTCAGCGTTTCTCCAGCGGCGTCACGGGATCGATGAACATCCAGCAGAGCATTGAGATGAGATACGTGCCGGCGGCGACGTATATCGGGACGTTCCAGTTGTTGCCAGACCATGTGAGCAAATAGGGGACGACGACGGGGCCGAGCGCGCCGCCGAGATTGCCCATCATGTTCATGCTGCCTGAGAGCGACCCGGCGACCTTGCCGCCGACATCCATGCATGCGCCCCATGCGCCGGGCATGGAGAGATCATTGCAAAAGCCGGAGAGACCCATCGAGATCATGGCGAGCGTGGGATCGCGCAGCACGGTGGAGAACGCGAGCAATACCGCGGCGCCGATCATGCCGCCTGCTCCGACCACCCGCCGCGCGCTGCCGAGGCAGCCGGTGCGTTGCGCGATGATTTTGGCGAGCCATCCGCCGAGGAAGCAGCCGATGCCGCCGAGGAAGAGCGGCAGGCCGCCGAGCAGCGCGCTCTTTGCACCATCGAGATGCAGCGCCTCCTTCATGTAGGTCGGCAGCCATGTGATGTAGAAGTACCAGACGTAGCTGATGCAGAAGTAGTAGAGCCAGAGCAGCAGCACCGTCGGCGTGGTGAAAAACTTCCGCCACGGGATGGCGGCGTGGCCGTCGAGGTTCTTCTCCGCGCCTTCGAGCAGCGCGAGTTCGGCCTCGTTCATGCCGCGGTGCTCGCGCGGATCGTCGCGAAACCAGATGAAGAAAACGACCGCCCACACCACGCCCAGGCAGCCGAAAATCATGAACGCGTGCCGCCACGAGACAAACTCCAGCACCCACAGCACGAGCAGAGGCGTGAAGGCACCGCCCCAGCGCGCGGAGAGCCATGTGATGCCCTGCGCGAGTCCGCGCTCGCGCTGCGGCAGCCAGATGGTGAACATCTTGGTCAGGTTCGGAAATGCGCCCGCCTCGCCCGTGCCGAAGAGAAACCGGAACACCATCATCGAGGTGAGATTCCATGCATAGCCGGTCGCGGCGGTGAAGACGGACCAGAAGGTGACCACACGCATCAGCACGCGGCGCGGCCCGAGCTTGTCGCCGAGCCAGCCGCCGGGGATTTCAAACAATGCATACGCGAGTGTGAAAGCGGAGAAGACCCAGCCCATCTGTTCCTTGGTGAATCCGAGATCGCCCTGGATGAGCGGCGCGGCCTTCGAGATGCACACGCGGTCGATGTAAGTGATGACCGCCAGCGTGACGGCGAAGACGATGACCCAGTGGCGCGAGCGCGTGGGTCTGGAGGAAGGCGGGACGGCGGACATGGGTGGATGTGCGGGAGTTCAGCGGATGGCCGGGCGGAAAGCAAGCAGGATGGGGGATGAGTCACGGAATATCGCCGATGAGCTGCGAGCGGCGGACTCACCCTTGGCCGAGGTGATCTGCCGCTGAAGCAGCTTCGTTACGCACGGGGAAGCTCGCTGGAATCACATGTGCCCGCTCCTGCATGCGCATCCTGCGTCTTGCATGCTGCAGCCCGTCCCGTTGGTCGCGCGTCGCTGCTTTGCGGATTTGCGCGCGGATCAATCCAGCGCATCGTGCCCGCCACATGGCTGACACGAACAACGATGAAATCTGGAGCGGTCTCGGGCCTCTCGCGCGCAATGCGCTGGCGATGCGCGATTACAAAGCGGGGGACATGCAGTCAAAGCTGCACGCCGGCCACGCGGAAGCGCGGGAACTGACGGGCGATGCCTTGCCCGCCGGGCTGTCTATTCCCGGCGTGGAGTTCTTTCACCGGCGTGTTTATCAGCAGCGGCATCGCGGTCAGTTCGCGGAGTTCGCGCGCGAGGGCGAGGGCGTGCCGGGGAAGATCGGGCTTTGGCCGCGGCAATGGGCCACAGCGGTGATGTTCGCGGGCACGAGCAAGGGTTTCCACATTCATCCACCGTTCGTCCCCGATGGCGTGGAGCCGGCGGCATGGTTCCGGCGCTTGTTCGTCGATGAGCCGCTGAACTACGCGCTGCGCCCGTATGCTCGGGAGCAGTGGGACATCATGTGCTTCATCCAGGGACAGGCGGAGATGTTCCTCATCGACGAACGGGCCGGGATGCCGCGCAAGAAGATGCGCTTCATCATCGAGGGCGACGACATGCCGGGGCCGAACAACGTGGCCGTCGTCATCCCCGCCGGCGTGGCGCATGCCATCCGGTGCATCAGCTCAAAGGATCTGGTGATGGTCTATGGCACCAGCACCGTCTTCGCGCCCGAGAACGAAGGCCGCATCGCGCACGCGCTGGAGACGCCGACCGCGCCGCCGGACTGGGAGGCGTACTGGAACCTCGGCTGACCGCTCATGCTGGAGACCGACGACATCGCGGATCGCGACTTCGAGAGCGGCTACGAACGCGAAGTGGTGGAGCGCGTGTGGTCGCTGGCGCAGACCGTAGCGAACAACGATCCATCCGTGTGGCGCAAGGACGAGTCCGGCGCGTGGATGCACCGGCAGGCGTATCGAAACCGGCACTCCGAGTTCGGCTGGGAGATCGCGAACATCAGCTTCAGCTCCCGCGGCGCCGGCATCGCCTCCCTGCGGCCGATGCAGTGGCAGAACTACGTCGATTTCATGGTCGCCGCCCGCACCGGCTCCGCCGTGACGGCGGAAGGTTTGAAGAATGTGCGGCGGCTGTTGTAGGTGCGCTTCACCGCGCCTTCAGCACCCGGAAATAGAACTCCGGGTCGATCGACGGGAACCATGCGACTTCTTCAAACAGTTTTGGATCGTCGATCACGCGGAAGCCGTCTTTGAAGACGGCGCGGTTGAAGGTGTTGTAGCCTTGCACGAGATAGACGGGGCGATTCCCGGCCTTCGCTTTTTGCAGCGCGGACTCGATTTCGGCGGCGGTGTTCACGCTGATGGAGCGCGGGCAATAGACGGGGAGCGCTTCCTGGCCGAGGCCGTAGCAGAGGACGGTGGCGTGGGTCGTATTCGATTGGTTTTCGAGGAATGCAGCCACGTCGCGAAGCGGGGCATACGGGGCAGACCACAGCACACGGCGGAAGGGCTGGGGCAGGATCACTTGCGCGGCGATGGCGGCGACGACGATGAGCGAGCGCACCGCGCTGGTCACGGGGCGGACGGCGAACTGCGTTGTGGTCCATGCGAGGCCGATGACGAAGGGCACGAGCATCGCGATGGCGAAGCGGGAGTAGAAGTAGCTCTTCGCGAAATACGTGACGGCGGCGAAAAGCAATCCGCTGGCGACGAGGCCGAGCACGAGCGAGCCGGCCTTTCTGCGCTGCATGGCGAAGACGAGGATGCCAAAGAGTGCGACGAGCGTGACGGGCCCGGTGAGCCGTGATGCGATGGACGAGAATCCTCCGTGTGAGTCCTGGAGCTGACGTACGGCATCTGCGGAGAAGCCGACGAGATCAAGATCGCCGGGAATGAAGCCTGTGGCGAGCTGCTGCCATGCTTCGACGGCGTGCGCCGGGTCGAGGCCGTGGCCCTGAGCCTCCGCGCCGGCCCAGTGACGTGCCTGCATGAAGTTCGGCAGAAACATCTGGAGCAGCAGCATGGCGGCGAAGACATGAGTGATGGCGAGACGCGAGAAGACGGCCCATCGGTCTGACGCCGTCCCTTCCTGCCGCAACGAGATCCACGCGAGCAGGGCGAACATGACTGCGACATCGACGAGCGCGCTTGGGAACGCCCAGAGCCAGAGAAACTGATTCAGCCCGAGCCAGACCCAATGCCACGCCACGCGACCACGCGACTCGATCAAACATGTGGCCGCGTAGAGCGCGGAGATGCAAAGCAGCACGACGAGCGCGTACGCACGCGCATCGACACCGTAGCGGATGTGCCACGGATGCAGCGAGAGCAAAACGGCGGCGACAATGCCAGCGGCGGGCCTGCCCCAGCGACGCAACAAACACGCGAGCATGACGACAGCGACGGCGGATGCCGTCAGCGGCGGGATGCGCGCGGCGAGGTCGGTGAATTCTTCCTTCGGTTCGCGCGTGATTTTGTGCCACGCGGTGAGGCTGGCTTTTTGCGCGAGTGACATGGGCACATGGTTGGTAGGCTTCTGATAGTAGAAGGCGCAGCGCTTCCAAGTGGTTGGAGTGAACTTCAGCTCGTCGGGGTTCTTTTTGTCGGGCTTCCAACTTCCATGCGAGCACTGGCGGATGACCCACGTCTCATCCCACCACAGGCTCTTGCTGGCGAGCGGACAGCGGGCGGCGGTGCAGACGATCACGGCGAGCAGCACGAACGGCCAGAACCACGCGCGACGCGGAATGACCGGCGGCCAGGAAAACGGCGACGCCTCCTGTGTCCACCACTTCGCAGTGAGGGCAGCCAGCAGGAGCAGAGCGAGATTGATCCACGCAGCGAAGTGGATGCCGAGATCGACATCAGCCTCCCAAGGAGTGTCCTTCGGATGCGCGGCGAAGGCTTTGATCTTCTCCCGCGCGGCATGAGCATCGGGTCCAGCGAGGAGGATGGCGATCTCGACAAGCGAGAGCACGAGGAGGATCGCCCGGGCTTTGCCCGCTGGCGTGGAGAGAAGGCGTTGGAGTGTTGCCTTCACGCGAGCGTGCGAGAGAAGATGTCTGCGAGGCATGACAAACCAGCCGTTGTTGATCCAATGCGCGAACGAAACACCTCACCCTCACCCCGGCCCTCTCCCCGTGGGAGAGGGAGACGATGGCGCTGCCGCGCCTTGATCAAAACTTGCTTTTCACAACCGAGCGGAAGCTCGTTCTGCTCCTTCTCCCTGCGGGAGAGGGCTGGGGTGAGGGGGAAGTTTTTCGTTCGCCCCAAGGATTCCCGTACGCTGGTCATTTCTTCACGGGCTGACGGCTCGGTGTCATTGGCGCTACAAAAGCTTCTTCCGCTTGAAGTAGATGATGGGAATGACGGCGGAGACGACGAGAGCGACGAGAGCGAGCGGATACGCCCAGGCGACCTTGAGTTCCGGCATGTGCTCGAAATTCATGCCGTAGATGCTGGCGATGAGCGTGGGCGGCATGAAGAGCACGCTGGCGATGGTGAAGATCTTGATGATCTGATTCTGCTGGATGTTGATGAGGCCGAGCGTGGAGTCCAACAGGAAGGCCATCTCCTGGGTCTGCTGGTTTGTGTAGTCGTCGAGCGACTTCACGTCACGCATCACGCTGCGGAACTGGGGCGCGAGATCACCGCGCATCCAGGTGGCGGTGTTGTTGAGAAAGAACTGGAGCATGCGGTTCATGCTGACGAGGCTCTCGCGCAGGTTCGCCACGAAGGCGCTGCGGCGGCCGAGGAGCTTCACGACTTCGGCCAGATCTTTTTCCACGGTGGCGTTCGCGCGGTGGGGATCGAGCTTGAAGACATCGCGGCAGACTTTTTTCAGATCGCTCTCCACAACCTGCAACGCATCGGCGATGCGGGCGATGATCAGCTCGCAAAGCAGGAGAAAGACCGCGTCGCTGGTCAGGGGCGTTTTGCACTGACGGCGCACTTGATCGACGATGACACGGAAGGACTGCGGATCGGCGTAGCGGACGGTGGTGAGGCAATCGGGCGCGACGACGAATGAAATGGCGGTCGTGTCGGGGTCAGGGGTGTCGAGACCGACGGGAATCCACGCCGTCATGTACAGTGATCCCTTGTCGGTGTAGAGCCGGCTGGACTCCTCGATCTCCTGCATTTCTTCGCGGGTGGGGAGCTGGTATTCGAGCCAGCTTTCCGCTTCGAGTTCCTCGGCGCGGGAGGGATTGAGCAGGTCGAGATAGACGAGATTGTCCGGGAACGGACGCTTCTTTTCGTCGTTCCAGTCGATGAGCTGTGCCTGTTGCGTGAGGAGCCGGACCATCGGGCGGGGCGCGAAACTACGCGAGCCAGTTGCGCGCGCGAGGGAAAACAGAATGCGCGGACAAAATCACAAGCGGCTACCGCGGCACGGGCACCACGGGCACCGCGACTCTCGTGAGCGAACCATCGTTCTTTCCCACGATTCGCCGGCCGCTGCCGTCGGCTGCGATGCCGATGAGCACCACCTTGTCCGGCGGATCGGAGGTCTTCAGGCCGGCGCCAAAGTAGCGGTAGCCCGGCTGCGTGTCGTCCTTGAGAACAGGGCACCGGAGCACGTCATCGGTGATCATGTCCGTCTTCACCAGCTCAGCCAGATCGGGAGGATAGCTGCCGTCATGCCCGCCGGCGTAAAGCTTGCACGCCGCCAGAATCTGCCGCGCGTGATCCGCCGAGCGGCGTTGTATGGAGAAGTCTTCAACGGTCTTGGTGACTGGCACCACGAGCGCTCCGATCACCGCCGCGACAGCGACGACAGCCAGCCGGATGAGCCACGGCTTCTGTCGCGATGCCTTCTGCTTCGGCTGCTCGATCACGGGGAGAGCGAACTTCGGCCCGGGTGCGGCCGCGTCTACCGGCGCGGATGCCAGGGCCGTCACCGGTGCCGGTTCGACGGCGAGGACGGCCAGCGAGTGCAGCGGCTGCCACTCGCCCAGGCCCTCATGCCATGCGATGTCCGTGGGGCGGAACTGCCCGGCGGCCAGGCCGTCGAGGATCTGCTTCGCGGAAAAGACTCCGAGCTTCTGGTTGTCTCGACCGACGTGTATCTGCATGGCGGCAAGTGACGGGTCTGATTCGGCGCGGGCGCTCAAGACAGATTCGCAAGCGCTTCATCCACCGCTTCCTTCGGCGGGATGGCCTCCTGCGCGCCCCGCTCCAACGTGGCGAGCGCGCCGGCGACGTTGGCGGCGCGCAGCGATTTCTCGAACTCGCGGTTCTCCGCCCAGCGCGCGGCGAATGCGCCGGCGAAGCAGTCGCCCGCGCCCACAGTATCGACCGGCTCGACCTTCATCGCAGGCACCTCGATGCACGGCATGACACTGGAGAATGCCAGCGTCGATGATGCGCCGCGGGTGACGATGAGCGTGTCGATGCGCAGCGCGCCCGTCCTTTGCAGCACCCAGTCGGCGTCTCCGAGATGCCAGCAGCGGCGGCCGAGCAGCGCGGCGGCCTCCTCCTCGTTCACGATCACGAAATCCAGCTCCAGCCCGCCCCACGGGAAATCATCACGCCACGGCGAGGGATTCAGACAGGTGGCCGTGCCCATGGGCCGCGCCATTTTCAAACCGGCCACGACGCACGCGGACGGCACCTCGAGCTGCGCCAGCATGATGCGCCCCATCGCGATGAGCGGCTGCTGTGCCTCGACTTCGGCAGGCGTGAGCGTTTCATTGGCGCCGCCGCCGACGACGATGGTGTTCTCCCCGTCGCGCTCGCGCACGCAGATGAGCGCGGTGCCGGTGGGCGCCTCCTCGCGCACGACGATGCCGGCGGTCACGACGTTCCTGCGCTTGAGGTAATCGATGTAGGCCACGCCCGCGCCGTCATCCCCCACGCAGCCGATCATGGCGACATTCGCCCCCTGCCGCGCGGCGGCCACGGCCTGATTCGCGCCCTTGCCTCCGAGCTTGAAGTCCAGCGTGCGCGCGGCCAGCGTCTGCCCGGGCTTTGGAAATTCATCCACCACCGCGAGGCAGTCATAATTGAGTGATCCGAGAACGACGACGTTTCCCATGTGACCTGCCCAGTCTTAGCGAACCGCGCGGGGGCGTCCACCGTCAAGGTGGAAATCTCGGCTGCGGGCATGGAAATCGGTGGATCGCGGGTGGCGGAAGAACGGCGCCATTACCGAGCAGCCGGGGGGCTGAGGCCCGGGCAGCGCCGGAATGGGGAGGGGCTGCCGGGGCGGAAACGGGCGGCAAAACCGTTTGCCAATCGTGCCGATGTGCACAGAATGCCGGCCAGCATGACCACCTGCGCGCGCGTCGCCAGGCTAGTTCGGCGGTTCATCAGGTGGGTCCTCGTATTCAGTGGTGATTCTTTACCCGGTGTTCGGGGCCAGCCAGTCGATCCGCACCAGGAGTCAAAGCAGACAAGATCGATCAGATATGAACAGCAAGATGTATGTGGGCAATCTGCCCTTCAAAGCCTCCGAAGCAGAGGTGCGCGAACTCTTCTCCGCCTATGGCGCAGTCACCGATGTCCATCTGCCGATGGACCGTGACTCCGGACGTCCGCGTGGATTTGCTTTCGTGACCATGGACACACCCGAGTCGATGGCCGCCGCCATCAAGGGCGTGCACGGACTCAACTGGCAGGGCCGCCAACTGGCGGTGAACGAGGCGCGTCCGCGCGAAGAGCGTCCCGGTGGCTTCGGCGGCGGAGAGCGTCGCGGAGGCGGCGGCGGTGGTGGCCGCGGTGGCTACGGCGGCGGTCGTGGCGGCTACGGCGGCTACGGCGGCGGTGGCGGCGGACGCAAGCGCGAAGGTTTCGGCGAAGGCGATCAGTATTGATCACCTGTCGCAACGGCGGCGAGCCTCGAGTTCGCCGCCGTGTAATTCCTGCGGACGCACCGGCTTGCGAAGGCCGTAGTGCTGTCTGGTCAGTTGTTCGTAAGGCGCGTACCACGCGCAACGGTGCTTCGTTCAGAGCCCGATGATGGTGCATGCCGGCATCCGTGATGCTTTCCCTCGGGCACCAGTTGATGATGTCGTCCGCCCACGAGCCGGCGGCCGTTTTCTCGGATCAGCGCAGTATCACGGGCAAGCTCACAAAAGGCGGCACAGCCCGGTCGGCACGCCGCAGCGGTCTCGCAATGCTCCAGCCGATGGAGCAGTGATGGTGCTTGCGAACGCGCAAGCACAAAACCACACAAGGAAGACACCTTTCCGGTGCGGCGCTCTCTCAAAACGCTGGCGTGGGGTCAGGGCAGATCGACTCGGAGGCGTCCGAAGATGCGGGGGCTTCCGGACAGCGGGGTGGTGGCGAGCTGAAGGCCGGTAAGGGCATCTACGGGCGTGACGGGGCCTGGGGCCATGGGGAACCAATTGACCAAATCCGCGGACCACTGGGGCTGGATGGTAATGCCGCTGGCATTGGTGCGCTGGCGATAGAGCAATTGGAAGTTTCCGCTGCCGAACGACGCATATGGGGCCAGCGTTATGTCGGAACTCAGCGGGTCGGTGTTCAGCGCAAACTCGATCAGGTTCTTCATCCCGTCGTGATCCGGGTCATCGCCCATTTGATTGCCAGCGCCACCGGGCCAGATGTGAGCGGCGGACCACATGGCATACGACGTGGGCTGTGGCGAGAGACTGACGCCGATGAGCACGGGGTCGTGATCGCTGCTGCGGAAGGGCGTGCCGACGTTGACGAGCAACTGCGCGGGAGTCTTGTTCTCCATGTTGTAGTCGTAGAAGGCGGGTTCGTCCGCGTTGATGTGCCAGTGATTGGCGTCGATGATCTGCGCGGACATTGTGGCCGTGGCGAAGGCGTGATCGAGCCGCCCGCGCGTGTCGCCGAGGCGGTAGCTGTAATCGCCGGGATGAAAGCGGGTGCCTTGATCGCTGCAGCCGCCGGCGCGCAGGACATCGAGCGGATCTTCTTCGCCAAGGGAATTGAGGTCGCCCATGATGAGCACATCGTCATCGCCGACGGCGGTGCGTACGGTTTGCAGCCAAGTGAGCAGCCGGGCGGCTTGCTGGCGGCGGAGGTCGTTGAAGGATGACTGGCCGTCGTTTTGATCGATGTTCGCGCCCGTTGCGCCGCTGGAGGATTTGGATTTCCAATGGTTGAGGCACGCGATGAATCGCTCGCCCGTGGCATTCTCGATGAAGGTCTGCGCGAGCGGATAGCGCAGAGGATTTGGCGTGTTCCAGACTGCGTCATAGTCCGCGTAGCATGGTCCAAAGAGGCTGACGCGCGAGGGACGGTACAGCAACACGCAGCGGATGAAATCGCCCGCAGCACCACCAGAAGGATCGGGCGCGGCCACATAAATGTCGGCACCCACGGCGGCATTGAGGGCGGTGAGAATGTCGCTGACGGCGGCCGGTGTGTTTTGGATTTCAATGAGGCCGAGCACATCCGCATTCAGCGCACTGAGCGCGGCGATGATCTTGTCCTTCTGCCGCTGGAACTCGGTGGCGTCATTGGCGCCGCGATCATTCGCTCCACCGAATGTTGTGAAGTAGTTGAGCACGTTCATCGCGGAAACCTTGATGCGGCCGCTGACTGCTGGCGGCGCGGCAGGACGCGGATTCGTATCAGCAAACGCGACGCTGCCAGTCGGCTGGATGCGATAGTAGCCTCCGTTGAATGAGAGGATGCCGGACAGTGCTGTGACGGTGTCGCCACAGCGGCGCGTGCCTTGGGCGTTGAGGTACGGCGTGGGGTCTGGATAAACGACATTGCTGGCATCATCGAGAATCAAAGTGCGCAGCGCATTCGCGGCCGCCTGCGCGGTGACGGCAGGCACGTTGGTGCCGCCTGTGGAGTTTGTGCCCGAGGCGGGATCATCGTTCGGGTCGACGATTTCCGTTGGCTCGATGAGAGGTCCGTCGGACGAAAGCATCAGCTCGCCGTTTCTTGGGTAGTTGATGGAGAAGCTTCCGTTGGCGTTGACCGACGTGACATAAAGAGATTGAGGAAACCGCACGCGCATGGCTTCGAGCGGCTCCAATCCAGCGCTGGCCGTCATCGGAAGGTTGGCATCCGTGAATGGCGGAAGGGAGGCCGTGCCAGAAGTGACCAGCGAGGTGACGTTCGAGATTTGTGTTTGTGAACTGAACTCCGCTGCGGTGCCGGTCAGAGTCACGACATCTCCCACGGACACCGCCGCAGTGCCTTCTGATGCAAAGTCATAAACAAAGAGTCCTTCCGAAGTGGCCGGGTCGGCGTCCTCGTCGGCTGGAAGTGACTGGATGAAAAATCCTCCGATCGCAGGTGGCGGGCCTTGGAAATCCGCCGTGACCACCCCTGTCACCGTGACGATTTGGCCGGCAAGCGGAGTGGCAGTGCTGTTTCCCTGCACCGCACTGATGAGCTGCTGATTTGTGACTGCGGGCTGGGTGGTGAAGGAACTTGTCGCGTTGGCGCTCATCGGCGTGCCGCCGGTGTTTGTGACTTGGGAGCCGATCACTGTGAGCAGGTAATTCTTGGCGGGCTGAAGGCGCGCAGTCGGCGTAATCTCAAAACGAATCGGGCCGCCGGCGATGGCAGCGGGCACCACTGCTGAATTCTCGTCTGTCAGTTGCGCCCACGATCCTGTGGCAGTGACGGGTTGATTGAAGACGACGGCGATACGGCTGGTGGTGGGGACGGCGGTTGAAGCCGGTTCGGGAACGAATTTGAAAACCTGGGGCGCAACGGCCGTCGATGTCGGCGCATGGAAGGCAACATCATCAATCGCCAGGGCATCGTCCTCGCCAGCGGAGTCGCTGTCACGCCAGCGGACCATGAGCATGGAACCGTTTGGCCACGACGCGCCGACCGTGCCGGTGAAGAGGGCGCGATTTGGCGACAGGTTGCCGTTCAAAGCGGTGGACTGCGCATAACTGGCGGGGGAATTGAGCGCCAGAGAGGGGATCGCCGTGTAAGTTCCGGAGGTGCTGTCGATGTCGAAAGCGGCAGCCGCGATGCGGTAATCAACCGTCAGCGAGTTTGTGTTTTGCGTGCCGCCGCAGCGCCAGACTTCACCCGTGAAGGAGAGCGTGAATTGAGTGATGGTCTGGCCGGTGTTGTTGACCAGCCTCAGGCCTGCGCGGCATGTGCGAGTGCTGTTGGCGAGCAAGCCCAGTGCGCGCTCCGATGAACCGCTCACTCCGTATGAATAGACCGAGGCCGTTGTGCTGCCGCCCGCATCGACGATGAAGGAGAGAGGCGTGCCGACGTTTGCATACAGGCTCCAGCCGCTCGCGCCGGCTGCGCTGATGGGGACTTGATCAAGGGCCTGCGGACCTTTGGTGGAAAAGGTGAATGTTCCTGAGCTTGGCAGCGTGTTGAAATCCTGAAACACGACTCCGCCTGTATAGCTGAGCTGGCTTTGCGCGGGTGATGCAACGAGCAGCATCCCGATCATGGCGAGCCATGATGGATGGATGCGGCGGGCAAGGGGTTGCATGGCGACTTGGGACGGCGGGGCGCGAGCGGGCGTTCAATCCACCCGCAGGAGTCCCTCGATGGGGCTGATGGTGGCAAACCAGAGTTTGTACGGCAAGCTTGGAATTGAAACAACCCAGGCTGCATTCGACCCCGTGGTGAAGCGCCGTCCCGGCGACTTGGTTTTATCACACGGTTGCGGTGCGTGCCGGGCCGGGCACACAAAACATTTCCCTTTTCCTCCGCCGCGCTATGGATGCCGCCTCACTTTCCCCCATGTCCAAGCACACCTACAAGCAAGCCGGCGTCGATATTCATGAAGCAGCATCCTTTGTGGATGACATCAGCACGCTCGTGAAGCGCACGCAGCAGAAGCGGAAGCTGGCGAATGCCTTCGGTCTCTTCGCGGCCGGATACGATCTCTCGAAATACAAGCAGCCGATCATCTTCACCGGCTGCGATGGCGTGGGCACGAAGCTGGAACTGCTGCTCAAATACGACCTGCTCGAAAACGCAGGCAAAGACCTCGTCGCGATGAATGTGAACGACGTGCTCACCTGTGGCGCGGACCCGATCCTCTTCCTCGACTACGTCGGCATCAACAAGATCATCAAACGCCAGCTCACGCGGATCATCGCCGGGATGAGCGAGTATCTGACCGCGTGCAATTGCATCCTCGCCGGCGGTGAGACCGCCGAGATGCCGGGCGCGGTGCTCGAAGGGATGGTGGAACTGTCGGGCTTCGCCATCGGCGCGTGCGAGAAGAAGGACGTGCTGAATCCCGCCGAGATCAAGAAAGGCGACGTGCTCGTCGGCTGGCCGAGCGCCGGCTTCCATGCGAACGGCTTCAGCCTCGTGCGTCGCATCATCGCGCGCGAGAACATCAAGCTCTCGAAGAAGGAAGCGGAGAAGCTGCTGACGCCCACACTGCTCTATCACGAAGTCTGCTGGGGCCTGAGGAAGGCGAAGATCAAGCCCGCGGCGATGGCGCACATCACCGGCGGCGGACTCGTCGAAAACCTCGGCCGCATCTTCACCAAACGCGGCTTCGGCTGCCATCTGAAGGTGCCGCATTGGAACAACGACGTGGTGCAGAAAGTCCTCCGCCACGCCGATCCGGCCGATTGCTGGGACACCTTCAACATGGGCATCGGCTGGGTGGCCATCGTGGACGCGAAACACGTCAAGAAAGCCCTCAAAGTCGGCTCCGGTGCCGTAGTGCTCGGTGAGATGGACAAGAGCGGCAAGGTGACGTGTGAGATAAGCCGTAAGATCTAAAGGAAACGGCATCATGACGTGCTTGATGCGACTGTCCCATTTGATTCTGCCCCTAGCGCTTGCGGCTTGTCAGTCGCAACACCAGACAACCGAATCAATCATCGCTGACGTCGCAAGAAATACGCACGAGAGCAGTCTTGCCGATAAATCCATTCGATCGTATTGGCGCTCCAAAGTTGCAGGCTTGGAACAGCGCCGCGTCAAAGGGAGAATGGAGTTGCCGTCGATCATTGGAGGGCAACTCCATGCTGACACGATCAGTTTTGAAGATGCATCGCATCGCAGGGGCGTTGCACGGGGCAGCGTGTATTTTGAAGGCAAAGAAGAGCCTCAACACACAGAGCTGCGCGGCTACGCCGAAGAGGCAGTTTTTGACCTCGATCGAGGTTTCGTTGAGCTGCGCAGCAATGCTGCTGTGGAGCGGCTCCACATGGCAACGATCACCACCAAGCCAGCGTCCACGATACGATTAACCAAGACTTCCATCTCAATCCACGGACCGTCAGCGACGTTTTCGAGACCGTGAGTCCATTACAGGCATTAAAGTTTCCGCCCACATGCCTGATCGAATCGACTTCTCCAAAAATATTCCCAAGCCCCCCACTCTTCCGTAGCCATTGTTTTGCTCGTCCGCTACACTTCCCAGTCGTGAAACAATACCGTCCAACGATCGAGCAGCTCAAGAAGCGCTATTCCGCTGAAATGGCGCGGCGCAAAATGATTGAGCGCCGTCATGCAGAGCACCCGGAACTGGCGACACGGAAGAAGATTCCCGACAATTCCGAGCCGTGGCTGCCGCATCTGCCCCGAACCGCAGACGAATGCTGGTGGGTATCCGAACAAGTCGCAAAAAACATCTCGGAATGGAAGCAGTCATTCCCAAGCATCTTTTCGTCCGCCGGTTAGCCGCAGGCCATCGCGTGCTGCTGCTCGGCGGAATGGCTGTCATTGCGCATGGTCGTGCTCGTCACACGAAGGATTTCGACCTGTGGCTGGAGCCCTTTTCCACCGCTGAGGAGTGGAGTGAGAAGCTGATCACGATTCTTGGCGATTTTCCCGAGTCCTACGTTTGGTCGCTCGCCCAGCGGCGGCGATTGGACCACGACGAGATCGCCGCAGAGATCGAGGATTTTGGCGTGATCCGCATCGGTGGGCTTGACCTGCCTGTGGATGTATTTCGCAGGCCTAACGAGTTTCAGGAGGCAGACTTTGAGAAGGTGTGGTCGGAAGCGTCAAGGATGGAAGATGGACTTGGTCTCACGAGTGAACTCCATCTTTATGTTTCCAAGATCAACACCGGTCGGTCATGCGACGAAGACGACATCGCTTTCCTTGAGGGCTTGGTGAAAAACCGGTTCACAAAGCGGTTGCCTGTTTGTGACCTGGCAGAAGCAGAATACATGCTTGAGCGCTACACCGACCCGGCGCTTTTGTTGCACGCGAAGGCCAACCCCTCGCCGGAAGTCCGCGAGCTGGCTCTCAAATACCTCCGCGAGTTTGCAGCCGAGGGTGACCCCTACTCGCGCGACATTCTCGCCGAGTGGAAGGAAGTGTGATCACACGATCCCCCGGATCGGCGTCCCGCGCCCGAGTACGTTGAGCAGATTGGCTGGCATGCCGTCGATGAGACGGACTTGGCCGGGATCGACGAGCTTGTGGAGGATGGTGGTGACGAGATCGGGGATGGTGACTGGATCATCGGCTGGCTCGCCGCCGTCGCGGCTGGATTTGCCGATGACTTGTCCGCCGGCGGTGCCGCCGCCGTAGATCATGAGCGGGCCGAGATTGCCCCAGTGGTCGCGGCCGCCTTTGGCGTTGATGCGAGGTGAGCGGCCCATCTCGCCGCAGCAGACGAGCATGATTTTGTCGCGCAGGCCGCGCGATTCGATGTCTTCGATGAGGGCGCTGACGGCGTGGTCGAATGGACGGCCGACGTAATCCATGCCGGTGGTCATCGGGGCGTTGTTCACGTCGGCGTGCATGTCCCAGACGAAGCTCGTCGTGACGGTGACAAAGCCGCAGCCGCGCTCGCAAAGACGACGCGCGAGCAGCAGCAGCTTGCCGAGCGAGGCGGCGTTGTCGGCATAGTGCTCGAT
>JAIBCL010000016.1 GCA_019694165.1 Verrucomicrobiaceae bacterium
CCCCGCCCGTGCGCAAGCCCGCGCAGGTGTCCATGCGCCGGCGCCACTTCATCGCCACCATCAACCCCAATTACCTCGCCGCGCTGCTCGCCCACTTCGCACGCTGATCGTTAGTGCGTCTGCCCTGTTGATCCATGAGGCGGTGCAGCTGCCTCTTGCGGCGCAACTCATCCGGACCTTGGCTTGAGGTGCGCGCGTCATGTTGAACTTCACCGGCAGTTTGAAGGTGTTCGTGGCGCTCGATCCCATCGATATGCGCAAGGGCTTCGAGGGGTTGCATACGGCGGTGGGCGAGAAGCTCAAGGCCGATGTGCGCAGCGGCGCGCTCTTCGCCTTCACCAACAAGAAGCGCACGCGGCTCAAGATCATCTACTGGGACAAGACCGGGCTGTGGCTGCTGACCAAGCGTTTGGAAAAAGGCACCTTCTCATGGCCGCGCAGCGTGGAGCCAGGGGCCGCGCGCCTGAGTCTTGCACCTGAGGCCTTCGCGCTGCTCACCGACGGCATCGACATGCACGCGGCGACCCTTCGTCCGTGGTATCAGCGTGATCGAAAACCAAATGCCGGCGTGCGTGAAGAGAACGCAAAGTTGGTACACCTCCTGCTCTTCATCCCGGCAAGCATGATGACGCCGCTTGAAGCCCAACTCACCGAGCAGAACAAGGCTCTGCGTGTCGAGATCAAGCTCTTGCGCGAGAAGGTGGACCTGCTGGTGCGGCGCATCTTCGGCGCGAAGAGCGAGCAGCTCGACGAGGCGCAACTCATGCTGCTGTTGCAAGGTGAGGATGAAGCGGCAAAAAAAGCCGCCGCCGCCAGCGCAGCAGACGCCTGCGGCTTGGAGGCTGAGATCGACAGGCGCGCCAAGGAGAACAAACCGCGCAAGGAACGCAAAAAGCGCGTGCCGGAGCATCTGCCCGCCGTCGATGAAGTCATTGAGCCGCAGGAAGTGCAGGCCGCGCCTGAGGCCTGGCGGCACATTGGCAGCGAGATCGCCGAGCAACTGGACTATGAACCCGCGCGGTTCCTGCGCCGGCGCATCATCCGCCAAAAATACGTGAAGCGCGACGAGCCGCACAAAGCTCCCGTCATTGCTCCGCTCAACACGTTGCAGGAGCGCAGCATCGCCGCCCCCGGACTGCTCGCGCAAATCATCGTGGCGAAGTATTGCGATCATCTGCCGCTCTACCGCCAGGAGCAGATTTACCTCACGCGCCACGCCTTGAGCATCCCGCGCCAGAGCATGGCCCGCTGGCTCGGGCTGGCCGCCGACTGGTTGCGGCCCATCTGCGAACTCATCCACACCGGCGTCATGGCCGGCGGCTATGTGCAGATCGACGAGACCCCAATCGAGCATCTATTGAGACTTGTGTAATAGGCTGACATCAGGGCCATAGTTCGGCTTGAGCGTAGCAGGCGCGGATGATTCGCGGGCGACGGCGCATCCTGCGCAGGGCGCGCGTGGCGTGATGACTCAGCTCCCAGGCCTCGCGCACGATGAGGTTGCTCATTTCATGCTCCTTGAGGTGCGCCCACAGATACTCCACCGGATTGAGTTCCGGCGCGTAGGGCGGCAGCCGTTCCACCTGGATGCGCCCCTTGGTCGCGGCCAGATAGTCGCTGACCACCCGCGAGCGATGGATGGGTGCCCCGTCCCAGATGATGAGCAGCCTGCGCCCCTTGAGATGACGGCGCAGGGCTTTGAGGAAGTCCACCACCTGCTGGCTCTTGATGCTGCCGGCGTGGATGCGGAAGTAGAACCGCATCAAGGTGACGCCCGCGATCATCGAGAGGCTTTTCCAATTGAAGGTCTCCTGCAGCACCGGCGTGTGACCTCGCAAGGCCCAGGTGCGCACCCGGTGCGGACGTGTGCTCAGCCCGCTTTCGTCGATGAAAACGATGAGGCGCTTCTGCCGCCGCGCATTTTTTTAATGGCGGGCCACTCCACGCGCTTCCAGCGCGAGATGTTCTTTTCATCACGCTCGATGGCGCGGCGCTCCGGGCGCTGGCAGCTCAGCCCCAGGGCACGCAACATGCGGCTCAGATGACTGATGTGGTAGGTCTCCCCCGTGTGCTTGCGCACCAGCGCGCGCACCCGCGGCAGCGTCCACACGTCGGTGGCATGACCGCTCTTTTGCGGCCCTTCGAGCATCGCATCGACGACCTGCTGCCGCTGCTCCTGGGTCAGCCTCGGCTTGCGGCCTGCCGGGCCGTTGCTGCGCAGCGCCTCCTTGCCCCCACGCATCCAGGCTTGCTTCCATGCATGCGCTGACTGCCGCTTGACGCCGAGCTTGCGTGCCACCTCGGAGACGCCTTGCCCGCGCTCGAAATACTTCGCCGCCCTGACACGCCGCCTCTCCATCGCTTCATGATCTCGTTGCTTGCTCATCACAACTCTCAACGATCCAATTCCATGATTTATGTCAGCCTATTATGCAAGGATCAATAAGTCCAGGCAATGGCGAAACCAAGCAAGGCTACTTCTGGGCCTGCAAACGGCCCGGCGCCGACGTGTCCTTCCATTGGCAGATCAGCCGCAGCGCGAGATGTCTCGATCACATCATCCCGGCCGATTTTACCGGCACCGTGCAATGCGACGGCTACAACGCTTATCCATCCTTTGCCAATCGCAGCGACGGGCGCATCACCCTGGCCGCGTGTTGGGCGCATGCCCGGCGCAAGTTCCACGAGGCAAAAGAGAGCGCCCCGCAACACGCCGGCTGGCTGCTGCTGCAAATCCAGCACCTTTACCGCATCGAAGCGCACCTGCGCGAAAAGCGCGCCGGCCCGCGCCAGCGCCAGGCCGTGCGCTCAAGTCAGAGCCGCATGATCGTGAGCCGCATTCACAAGGCGCTCACCCGCTTCAAGCTCAGTGGTCAGCACCTCCCGCAAAGCGCCATGGGCAAAGCCATCGACTACACCCTCACCCTCTGGCCCCTGCTGCTGATCTATCTCGACGACGGCCGCCTCGAGATCGACAACAACGAAGTGGAGAACGCCATCCGACCCACCGCCGTCGGCAAGAAAAATTGCCTGCGGCTCCGCAGATTGGCTTCGCTGGAAGATGCCGCTATCGCGGCAGGGCGGTGGCTGTTCATCGGCGAAGCCCAGGCCGGCGAGCGCAGCGCCATCTTCTTCACCGTGATCGAAGCCTGCCGCCGCCGCGGCATCGACCCGCAGAGCTACCTGCGCGAAGTGCTCACCCGCCTGCCGACCATGACCAACCGCCAGATCAAGGAGGTTACTCCCGAAGCCTGGGCCAAAGCGCAGCCAGCGAGCGCTCAACGCAAGGCCGCGTAGCCCTTCGAGTCAAAAAGCAAGCGCCTTCAGGCGGTCGCTGGGGTGACGCTTACAATAGAAGTAGCCAGTGAACGGTGATGGGCGAAGAGACAGCATGCCCGCCAAGACCACGCCCTATGAACCTACCGGTTACGATTCCGATCTTAGGGAGACGCTGATTTACTCATCTCGATCAAAGAGTCAGGCAAGGCGGCATGATGTGTGCGTATTGAAGCGCATGGAACCACAAGTGAGCTTTGCCCAGGCGGAGTATGCCGGAAAGAAGAAGACCACGCGGCGGGACAAGTTCTTGAGCGAAATGAACCAACTGGTGCCCTGGGCACGTCTGGTGGAACTGGTGTGTCCACACTATCCGACTGGGAAGCGTGGGCGTCCGCCGATGGGCATTGAGAAGATGCTGCGCGTTTACTTTCTACAGCAATGGTATGGGCTGGCTGACGAACCCTTGGAGGACACGATCTACGACAGCCAGGCGATGCGCGGCTTTGCAGGTATCGACCTCGGGGGCACAAGCAGCGTGCCGGATGCCACCACGTTGTTAAACTTCCGCCACCTGCTCGAAGAGCACGCGCTGACCAAGCACATGCTGGAAGAAGTTAACAGGCACCTCACCGAGCGTGGGCCGCTCATGCGCGAAGGCACATTGGTGGACGCCACCATCATCGCCGCGCCCAATTCAACCAAGAACAAGAGCGCACAGAGAGATCCCGAGATGCACCAGACAAAAAAGCAACCAGTGGCACTTCGGAATGAAGGCGCACATCGGAGCCGACGCCGCCTCGGGGCTGGTGCATAGCGTGACGGGCACGGCGGCCAACGTGTCGGACATCAGTCAGGCGCACGCGCTGTTGCACGGGGAAGAAAGAGTGGTGCATGCCGACGCGGGCTACATCGGGGTGGAGAAAAGGCAGGAGATCATCGCCGGGCACAGCAGCGTGGAATGGCGCGTGGCAGCTCGGCGCGGCAAGCTCAAAGCGATGCCGGAGAGCTGGGTGAAGGATCTGACGCTGGGGTTTGAGAAGCTCAAGGCCAGGACGCGGGCGCTGGTGGAGCATCCGTTTGACTCCGCTGCGCTACACCCTGCGGGCAGCCTGTGGCTGTCTGTCTCGCTCGGCTCATATTGTGAAGAACCTCTTCAAGTTCAGGAAGGTGCGCTACCGCGGGATAAGGAAGAACACGGCGCAGCTCGAAGTGCTCTTTGCCCTGGCCAATCTGGTCATCGCCAGGAGCGCCTGCTGGGCGTGGCATAACGCCCCACAGCCCCCACCAACCCACGCAAACCTTCCCACCCCCCCCGGCAAGCCTCCCCACAACCTCAAGGAGAGTCGCGACGCACCATCACGCGGTTCATCTCCTCAACACAAACGACCGATCAACCGCGTATCCACGCTGGATCACGCGCTTCTTGCAAAGCGTGATTAACCCGACTTCGCGGATTCGTCGGGTAGTTGAGGCGCTGAGGCCTGTCGTTGCGAGGGCGATGGGCGAAGGTCTGCACTACAGGAGCAGCCGTTTCGTGCGGTGAGCACGAAGGTGTCAGGCGCGTGTCGGCGCGGTGATTTTGGGCGGAGGCTGATCTGGGAGGGTCAGCTTCAGTTGGTCGAGCAGCAGTTGCAGGTCCTTCTCGGGCTGGGTGTAGCGTGACATGAGGATCTCGCGGCCGTCGGTGGTGGGCAGATGCACGTCGAGCATTTGCAGCGTGGCGAACTTCTCCAACGCGGCTCTCGGGGTGAGGCCGCTGGCGCTGTGTTTGAGCCGCGCTTTGAGCGTGACTTGCAGGGCATAGGCGAGGAATGCGATAAAGATGTGGGCTTCGATTCGGTGATCGAGTTGATGATGGATGGGGCGGATGGCGAGGTCGCTTTTCAACTCTTTGAACGCTTGCTCCACTTCGGTAAGTTGGAGGTAGAACGCCCACAGCTTTGCGGGATCGGTGTCGGTCATGTTGGTGCGCAGCAGGTAACAGCCTTCTCTGCGCCAGGCTTCGCGCAGCTTGGCGCGATCAAGACGGTAGCTCAGCGTGGCGGTCTGGCGTCTGCCGCTGCCGCGATGGGTGACTTCAAGGATGGCGAAGCGGGCGTCGCGTCCGGCTTCCTTCTTCGCCGCGCCGATGGCTTGATGCAAGGCGTCGCGCTGCATGGGGCGCTTGCGTTGGGCGATGGCTTGGAGCGCGTCGAGATATTTTCTCAATCGTCGGCGACGCATGGAGCGCTCTTTCATCACGCGGTCCTGGCTTTCGGCGAGCACATACGTTTCGTTGTCGTGAGGCAGGAGTTTGACGCGCACGCTGGGCCGCGCCTGCTGCCAGTCGCGCTTGAGCAACGATTGCTCCAGCGTGCTGAGTTTGCCCTTCGGTGTGCCGACCAAGTAACTCACGGGCGGTGTGCTGCCGCGCATGTGCTCGAGCGCTTCCTCGGTTGGTATGCCACAGCCGAGCGGAGCGAGACAGACTGCGACGAAGGAGCAGCCCCGAAGGGGTGGAGCGGCAGCGACATCAATCCATGACCCAGATGCGGTCGGCTTTGCCATATTGATCTTCGATCTTGGCGAGGAAGTCCTTGAGCGTGGTCTTGTCCGTCGTGTTTCCGGGCAGCACTTCATACGCCAAAGGATAGCCTTCAGGCGTGACGATGAGCGCGATGACGACCTGCACGCAATCGCTGCGCTTATCACGACTGTAACCAAAGCGACGCAAGCCTGTCGCGTCCTCCGGTGGATCGCTTTCAAAGTAAGTGCTCGTCAGGTCATAGAGCAGCACTTCATACTTCGCATCGAAGAGATCGCGCCACCGCTGCGTGAGATGATCGAACAACGCGCGCTTATGTTTGAGCAACAGATCGTGGCACTCGTAGAGATGATGTTGCTCAGCCAGACGGAAGTCGCTGCCGAGCAAGTCCGCGATCGCGCTGTGATCAAACCAATGCCGGTGCAATCGCCATTCACTGCCAGGATCGATAAGCCGATAAAGCACCAGTGTTTGCAACACCAAATCCCAACGCGTGCCCTTCCGACTCGCAGGCAAGTGCTCGCGCCAAAAAGCATCCAGCTCAAGCTGCCGCCACAGCTCGCAGCCCAGCCAGCAAGCGCCCCATTGACGCGGGCGACGCAACGACATCTGCGAGAGCCGCACGCGCACGATGGGCAGTGCGTCATCATTGATCTCGACCGGCGCATGCTCCTCTGTAAAGAGCGCCACCTGCTGCGGCGCATCCTCATCCTGCCCAAAGACATCCACCGTCTTGCGCCACGAAGCCTCCTGCCTGCCGTTGAGTTCACCAAGATACAGCACATGTCGCTGCACGATGCGACCATCATGCAAACGGCGGTTTTGCTTCGCGCCGCCTCACGGCGCTCACCCCTTCGGGGCAGCCTGCGGCTGGCTACCTCGTCCCTCGGTTCAACCACACTCCAGTAGAGGTGTTCCTTGCCATCTTTGAGACGTTTGTTGCAGCGCAAAAACATGATGGCCGATGAAAATAGCCACCGATTTCAGAGCGCAACAACCAAGGTCTGCACTACAAGCCCTTTCGGACACCACCCCCTCGAAAAATCAAGGCTTCCAGCGCCGAAAAACACTGAAAATCCTCAAAAACAGGGTCGAATCCGCGAAGTCGGGTTAATCAGCGTCTCCTTAGAGCCTATCCGGCAAAAGGTTGAAGAAGCTGTGAAGCAGTGAGGCGTTGGGTCATGATGCCGATGAAAGCAAGATAGACGAAGGCTTCGTGATGGCGGGGGTTCTTCTCGTGATCTCGTGTCAGTCTCCTTTGTTGAACCAGCCAGCCGAAGCTGCGCTCAATGACCCAGCGGCATGGCAGCACCACGAAGCCCTTCTGGTCCTCAAGCTTCTTGACGATGCCAAAGGCAAAGCTGGCTGCGTGACCGAACAGCCGGCCCATGTTCTGCACGAAGGCTTCAAGCTTTCCGGCGTAGCCACCGTCGGCGAAGATCATGAGCAGGTTCAGGAAGCTGTGTCAAAACAGGCTGAGCAGCAGTTTCGCGCCGTCACGATCCCGCACACTGGCGGGTGTGACCACCACCACGCCCAGCAACAGGCCGTTGGTGTCAGTGAGTGCGTGGCGCTTGCGCCCTTTGATCTTTTTGCCTGCGTCGTAGCCGCAGCTTACAGCCGGTAGTTGCCCGCCTTTGACGGTTTGGCTGTCGATGACAGCGGCGCCGGGCAGGGCGTTTTTTTAGCATCAAACGCGTCTTGGTGCGCAGGGCTGCGTTGAGGTTGGGCCACTAACCTTGCGCCGGTCCAGGTGCTCAGGGCGTCGTGCGCCGTGCTGCGCGGGGCGAGGTTCTTGGGGATCATCGACCACTGACAGCCCGTTTTGCGCACGTAGCGAATCGTGTCCAGGCAGGCGCGCGCGGAGTCGGGATCACGCTGTCGTCCGCGACCACGCCTGGCATCGACCGGGTAGATGATGGGTTTGATCAGCTCCCACTCCGCATCGCTGAGGTCTGATTCATAGCCTGCTGGCTCATAGCTCTTGGGTTCCATCCGCCCTCTTTACCTCCCTCCTTTCCAACGGCTATCGCCATTTGCCGGACAGGCTCTTAGCGATGCGGAATGGGACCTGATCAAGCCGCTGATCTACCCTGCCGACGCCAGGCGTGGTCGCGGACGACAGCGTAATCCCGACTCGGCGCGCGCCTGCTTGGACACCATCCGCTACGTGCGCAAAACGGGCTGCCAGTGGTCGATGATCCCCAGCAACCTCGCCCCGCGCAGCACGGCGCACGACGCCCTGAGCACCTGGACCGGCGCAAGGTTTGTGGCCCAACCTCAACGCAGCCCTGCGCACCAAGACGCGTTTGATGCTAAAAAACGCCCTGTCCGGCGCCGATAGCCCGCATTTCTCACACCCGGATGCGCTTGAGCGTGTGCAGAGGCGCGGTACTCTTTAACTACCAAGCCAAAGCCACAGCACATGCACACGACTCAAGCGACGACAGAGTGTTACCAGCAGAACTTCGATTTTCAGGGGCTTGGCGGCAGGCGGGTGGTGGCGGGTTTTTCCGGCGGCTACCTCTCCAGTGATGGCGGCGCACTGCTGCTGCGCGAGATGGAGCGCTCGCAGCGCCTCTGCGAGCAGCTGGCCGGATGCTTCGGCGATCACCGCGACCCCGATTTCGTCGAGCACGATCTGGCCGTGATGCTGCGCCAGCGCATCCTGGGCCTCGCGCTGGGCTACGAGGACATCAATGATCACGAGCGCCTGCGGCTCGATCCGCCGCTCGCCGCCGTGTGCGGGCGCGCCGATGTGCTCGGCCAGGAGCGCCACATGACGCAGGACAAGGGCAGGCCGCTGGCGGGCAAAAGCACGTTCAACCGGCTCGAACTCGGCGCGCAAGAGATCAACGCGCGCACCAAGAAGATACAGGCGCATCCCGAGAGGATCGAGGCGCTGCTGCTCTTGCGCGGCGTGGATTCTTCGCCCAAAATAGTGGCTGGAGCCATTTGGCCAGTGCTGTGCGGAATTCGGTTCAGCGCTGGAGTTTGGTCGCGGAATGGACGTTTTGCTCCGTACCCCAACTGCGTTCTCCTCAAAACCCCATCGGCGCGCCGTAATTATGGGGTTTCGAGGAAAACGCAGTTCCCGCCTGCGGCTGCCGCATGGCCTTTCGCTGTCATCCAGCATCTCAGCAGCCGATTCACCCACTAAATTCGGCGAAGACCGGATAACTTTCTTCGCCCGGTTTAGTGGCTGGGTGATGGGGCGAGGTCGAGGCCGCCGAGGAAGAAGAGGATGCGCGCGTGGTAGTTGGCGAAGTTGCGGAAGCCGCGCGCGGCGGCCTTAATCTGCTGGATGCGGCTGTTGAACCCTTCTGCCAGCGCGTTGGTGATGCGGTGGATGAAGTAGTTGAGAATGCCTTCGCGGTACGCCTCGATGGTGTCGGCCGCGCGCTTCATGTGCTCGAGCCTGCTGCGCTTGACCTTGAGCAGTTGCTCGAAGCTCGCCGACTGCTCGGCGCTGAAGTTCTGCGGATTGTAGAGGAACAGGTGGCGCACAACTTTGAGCGTCTCGTCGCCCTGCTCCATGAGCTTGTGGTGCTCGGCACGCCGCGTGCGGTCCACCGCTTCGCCGGGGCATTTGACGACGTGAGCCGAGCGAAGCGAGACAGACAGCCGCAGGCTGCCCGCAGGGCGAAGCGCAGCGAAGTCAAACTTGTCGAACACGACCTTCGCCTGCGGTGCCTCGATCCGCGCGGCTTTGGCGTAGCCGCGTTCATGTCCATGGCGGCGGCCTCGACGCATCCTCTGAGCGCCTCGGGCAGCGCCTGCCAGAGCGCTCGCGCGCTCTGCGTGTCGCGCCCCGGGGTGACTTCGACCACGCGGCGCGCACCCAGGTCGCACATGACCGAGATGTAGTCCTGCCCTTTGCCAAAACTCTTCTCGTCAAAACCCAGATGCTTGATCCGCTCGAGCGTGCGGCGCAGCAGTCCGCGCTCCACGGCGCGGGTGATGATTTGCTGCAGGCTCTTCCAGTCCAGGCCGAGCAACCCGGCGGCGGCTGCCACGCCCTGCGCGGCTTGCAGCACGCGGATGGCGAAAGCTTCAAAGAGCAGCGTGAAGCGGCTGTGCGCCCCGGCCCACGGCACGGCCACCGTCTTGACCCCGTGCTCCGGACAGCGCACCCGCAGCAGGCTGGCCACCAGCAGGGTTTCAAAACCCATCGCACCGAGATGCCGCCAGCGCCACTGCGGCGCGTGGTCATGGAGCCAGCAGCCGCGCGAGCACTCCGGGCACTCAAAGCTCGCCTCGCTCTGCTCAGTGAGGTGAATCTCCAGGCGCTTCTCCACGAGTTGCAAATCCACGCGCCCCACCACCCACGGGTGCTTCAATCCCAACATCGCCGCATAGTGCCGCTTCAACTCATCGCCATTTTCAAACTCTTGTGCCTCCATCCCTGCCTCATGCCACCCCTTTCCCGCTCCGGCCAGCCACTATTTTGGGAGAAGAATCGAGGAAAAGGTAGGTTGAGTGGTCTTTGTTTCTTGTTCTTCGCTGTCTGTCGGGAGTTGGGCTTGGTTGGTCGTTGTCTCTGATCCGGACGCTCTGATCCTTGCTGGGTGAGCTGCTTCTTACGGCCTCGTTGCTGATGGCCTGCGCTCGTGGTTGATTCAGTCGCCGCCTCACGGCTCCTTCACCCCTGCGGGGCAGCTCGTTCCTCACTGGCTATCTCAGCCCCTCCCCAGGGGCTTCGGTTCCTGCGCGAAGTGGACTTTGCAGCCCTGCGCCAGCAGCCAGGAGCAAAGCGCGGTCCAGCTCTCGCGGCTGTGCTTGCCGAGGTCCAGAGGCGTGGCCCCGCCGATGGTCAATGCGCCCGCCGCGCCTGCCAGCGCCACGTCCAGCCCCAGGCAAACGAAGGGTGTGGGTCCGCCCTCGGCCACTGCCTTGGCGAGGGGATCCTGGCAGGGCACCGTGGCTTCGATGAGGTAATGCTTGTGTTCCCGGCTGATTCTTGGTTGGATGGGTGGGTCGATTTTGTTGTTTTGATCCATGGTCGTTTATGGCTGAAGGTTCCCCTCCTCTCAATCCCGCCCTGCCGGCTCCGCTGCCGGACGGCTGCCTCTGCTCCACCATGGCGTCTTCTTGAGCCTGCTGATGATCTTTGCAGACGGCGGCTACGCCGGCAAGCTTGAGACTTTCGTGCAAGAACATGGGGCGGCTCTTCGGTCACGCAGCCAGCTTTGCCCTGGGCATCGGTTGAGAAGCTCGAGGACCATAAGGGCTTCGTGGTCTGCCACGCCGCTGGGTCAGCGAGCGCAGCCTAGGTTGGCTGGTCAAGCAGCGCTTCCTCACACGCGATCACGAGAAGAATCCCCGCCATCATGATGCCTTCGCTTGCGTCGCTTTAATAGGCCTGCTGAACCAGCGGCTCACCACATTACAACATGTCGATTCTATTGCTGGATTGGCTCTGAGCAGGTTGTCTGGCGCATCGGTGCTGCACGATCCTCAGTGTCAGCATCCATACCGCGCGTCGCCTGAAGTTCGATCCATTCCACGCGTCCACAAGAACGTCTGCGGCATGCGTTTACAAAAGCCCATGAGGCGGTTAGAATCCCTGCCCTCATCGCCTCATCCCATGAACCTCATCCGCACTGTGCTCTTCACCCTCGCTGGGGCCGTGGTCACGGCCGCCCCTCTGTCCGCGCAGTCCACTGGCACGGGAGGTCCTGCCGACGAGTACTTTCGCGGCTACATCCTAAAAGGCGAGGCCGAGCGTGTCGAACAAAGTGGCGATCTACAGACCTCGCTTGCCAAGTTCAAACAGGCGAAGGAAATCTTCGACAGCATCGCAAAGAACTACCCCGTGTGGGAGGCACAAATGCTCTCCTACCGCAGACAAAAAGTGGAGGAATCGATTACCCGCGTCGAGGCGAAGCTTGCGGCCTCTCCTTCACCTTTCCCCCAACCTGCTCCTGCGGCTGTTAACGCGGGCACAGGCTCGCCGGCTGGAAATGGTCCGGTGCCGGCCGGGCCGCCTACCCCAGCAGTGCACGCACCCTCTCCTCAGCTCACGCCCGGGTCACCACAACCGACTGCTGCCTCCGTTTCCGAACTTGGCGCACTGCCAAGTTTGCGCGATTTCCTCGATCACTACGAAAAGACCTACAAGAGCCGTGTCGATCAGCTTGACCAGCAAAATAAGCAATATGTGGCCGATCTTGAGAAATGGCAGAAGTGGTATGAATGGGCTTCGGGCGAGCTAAAGGCCTCTAAGGAGACCACAAATGCACTCGCCAAACGCGGTGCAGAATTAGAGCAGGCCGTGGCGCAGATGGAAAGCGACGCCAAGGCAGGCCGCGCCACTTCGGGCGAATTAAAAGCCCTGAAGCAGCAGCAGGCAGACACTGCGACGCAACTTCTCCAAGCTCAACAAAAACTCGCCACTGTCGAAAAGGCCGCCAAGGATGCCGCACAAAAGCTTGCTGATGCCAGTGCTTCTGCCGCAACGCTGCGATCCGAGCGCGATAATGCCGTGAAGCAGCGCGACACGATGCAGGCCGAGCGCGATGACGCCGTGCAGAAGGCCGACTTGGCCGGCAAGGAGCGCGACCGTCTTGCTGCCGAGAGCCTGGGCGTAAAGTCGGAACTCGACAAACTCAAACACTCATCGGGCAGCGGATCGAACAAGGACGTGCTGGCGAAGAACGAAAGGCTGCGTCAGGACCTCGACGCAGCGCGCGCCACCATTGATACGCTCAAGGGTGACATTACAAAAAAGGACGCCGAGATCGCCAGTCTAAAGGGCCGGCTAGCCGGTGTGCAAAACGAGCTGGCCACCCTTCGAAAAGAGAGCGCCGCCTACCAGGCACAAGTCTCCGAACTCACTCTGCAACTCAAAGACCTTCAAGCGAAGATGGCCGGCAAGGCCGCCGAATCACCGGAGCTGCTCGCAGAGAATCAAATGCTCCGCGGCATCATCCTGCGCCAGTTGCGCGCGCAGGCACGCCAGCAAGAGGCAAAGACCAACATCATCGCCGAACTACAAAAGACCGAGAATGCTTCGAAGGACCTGCTCCATCAGGTTGAAGAACTAAGTTCCGCCCGCGTGTCCCTCACGCCGGACGAGGAAAAGCTCTTCACCGAGCCTCAACTGAAGGAGGCTCTCAACGGCACTGGTTTCCAGGCCACGCTCATGGCCAGCAGCAACGACAGGACCAAGACCGCCGACACTGCGTCAACCGACAAAAACACCGCTCCAGGCGGGACCGCCGCGCTCATCGAAAAGGCAAACTCCGCGCTACAGCAGGACCGCCTTGCCGAGGCAGCCTCCGCTTACGAGGACGTGCTCCGTGCCGAACCAAAAAATGTCCCCGCCCTCATCGGCCTAGGCGCGGCGAAAATGCGGGCCGGCAAGTACACCGACGCCGAAGTGGCGCTCAAGAAGTGCCTCACCTACGAGCCGGACAACGAAACCGCGAATTTCACCCTCGGCATCACCTATTTCAAAAAGGACCGCTTCAAGGAAGCGATGGCGAGCTTTGAGAGCAGCATTGCCAAGCAACCGCAGAATGCCCGCGCCCATCACTACCTCGGCATCATCGCCACAAAACTCTCGCTGCTCACCCGTGCCGAGCGCGAATTCAAAACCGCACTGGCAATCGACCCGGCCTATGGCGACGCACATTTCAATCTCGCCGTACTCTACGTAAGCTGGGATCCCCCGAAATGGGACGAGGCCCGCAACCACTACGCCGACGCCCTGAAAAAGGGCGTTAAGCCGGATCCGAATCTGGAGAAGATACTCAACGGCAAGGCCGTCTCGGTGCGTTGAGCACACCGCCGCCCCACGCACCGCACCTCGGGCTGCGATACAACATCCCCCGCCAGGCCACCCCTCTGTCCGGCATCCACTTTCCGGTTGCCCCACGTCGCTCCGGGACTTAGTTACCGCCCCATTTTCATCCGACCAGACCATGCTTGAGTTCTTCCGCCGGCACCGCGGTGCCTTCCTCACCGTACTCACCGTCATCATCATCCTCAGCTTCTCCGTCTGGGGCGGATGGAAGAAGGGCCGCGGTGGATTCCACGATGATCCGACTGAGACAGCCTTCACGATCTACGGGAAGGATTATTCGAAGTCGGAACTCGACCGCCACACTCGCTACATGCGCCTCGCCTACATGATGCAGATGTACGATTTCCCGAGCCAGCTCTCCATGCTCTCGCAGAAGTATCAGTCCCAGAACCAGGTGCCCCTCGACTTCATCTTCAACCTCATCGTGCTCCAGCATGAAATGGAGAAGAACGGCGTCGTCGTTTCCGATGAAGAGGCCACCGCCGAGCTGAAAAAGCTGCCGGCCCTTCAAAACAACGGCGCCTACGATGCCGCGCGGGCAAACATGCTGGAGGAGAATCTCGGCTCCATGGGCTTCCGCGCCCCAGACTTGCTCGAGATCATGAAATACAAGGTCGGCCTCGACAAGTTGCGCGCCTTGGTGGCCGGGAATTTCACGCCTTCACCGCTCGCCGTTACCAAGACCTATTCCCAGCAGTACCAGACTGTGAAGGCATCTACGATCACCTTTGCTCTCGACGATTTCAAAAAGAAGGCCGAGGTGACGGATGCGGAGATCAAGAAGTACTACGACGAGAAGAAGGACACCTACAAGACTGCGGAGCAGCGCGCCGTCTCGTACGTCTTTTTCGAGGAGCCGAAGGACCTCGACAAGCTCGACGCTGACAAGCGAGCCAAGGCGCAGAATGACTTCGGCAAGAAAGTGAATGACTTCAACGAGGCCACGCTCAAGCCGCATGCCAAGCTGGAAATGCTCGCCGCCGGCATGAAGATGAAATGGGAAGCCGCCGGTCCCTTTGCGCGAGACACCGCGCCCGATCCTCTGAAGAACGAACGCGACTTCATCGCGGCCATCTTCGCCGCCAGCCCCTCCGCGCATCCGATCAGCGACCCCGTCCGCGGATCGAAGGGCTACTACATTTTCAGTGTCCTCAAGCGTGTGGAGCCGCGCCAGCAGGAACTCGCGGAGGTGAAGGAAAAGGTCAAGACCACCCTCGTCGCTCAAAAGGCCCGGGAAGCGATGCTAAAGGCCGCGAACGATGCGCGTGATGCGCTGCAGTCCGGTCTCAAAGCTGGCAAGAAAATCGCGGATTTGGTGAAGGAACAGAAAATTGCCCTGGTGGATCTGCCGGAGTTCTCGCCCAGCGCTCCGTCCCCTGACATGAAAGCTGGCCAGGAAGTCACCGCGGCCGCCGAAAAGCTGCCGCAGGGGCAGCTCTCCACGCCGGTCAACACGCCAGCGGGAGCCGTCCTCGTTTACGTAAACGCCAAGGAACTCCGCAAACGCGACGACTCCTCCACGCTGAAGCAGAATGTCCAGGACAACATGGCCAGCACCGAGCAGTTCCAACTTTTCCAAGCGTGGTTCCAGAAGCGCTGGGAAGAGGCCAGGGTCAAGGTCCGCTTCGCTGCTGCTTGATCTCGGTGGTGGCACCACCGCCCTCACGGCATCATGATGAACGATGGCGCTTCCAGCATCGAGGCGTTCTTTGACGACGCCAGCGGCCATCTGGCAACCGGCGACATTGAGGCAGCCATTCCGCTATACCGAAAGTGCGTCGAACTGGATCCCGAGTTCTTCGACGGCTGGCACGCGCTCGGCATGGCCCTGCTGAAGACCGGCCATGTCAAAGAGGCCATCGGTGCCGGCCTCATGGCCACCACCCTCCGACCCAACGATCTCCTCGCCTGGACCGCTCTCTCACAGATGTACGTGAAGGACGGCCGGATCGCCGAAGCAGAAGACGCCAAAAGCAAAGCACGCATCCTCTCCCTCGGCGGCAAGGTAGTGAGGCCGTAGCCTGCGCAGCCGCATCCCGTGCGTGCAGCGCACCCGCTGCCTTTCCATTTGTCCGCGAGACGATCCCGTTTCAGACTCGATCCTGCCATGCCCACACCTCCATTTCAATACCAGGAACTTTTCGAAATCGGCGCTGACGACACGGAATACCGCCTGCTGACGAAAGAACATGTCAGCGTGAAGAACTTCGACGGCGCTGAAGTGCTCTGCATCGAACGGGAGGCACTCACGCTGCTCGCGAACCAGGCGTTTCACGACATCAATTTCTTCCTCCGCCCCCGGCATCTGAAGCAGGTTTCCGCCATCCTCGACGATCCGGAAGCCAGTGAGAATGATCGCATGGTCGCGCTGACGATGTTGAAGAATGCGGATGTTGCCTCCGCGGGTCTGCTGCCATTTTGCCAGGACACGGGAACCGCCATCGTGCTGGGCAAGAAAGGCCAGCAAGTCTGGACCGGCGGTGGTGACGAAGCCGCGCTGTCGAAGGGCGTGTATCAAGCCTACACTGAAAACAATCTGCGCTATTCCCAGAACGCCCCGCTCGACATGTGGACGGAGAAAAACACCGGCACGAATCTGCCAGCGCAGCTCGATCTCCACGCAGTGGATGGTGACGCCTACAAGTTCCTCTTCATCGCCAAAGGCGGTGGCTCGGCCAACAAATCCTTCCTGTATCAAGAAACGCGCGCGGTGCTGAATCCGAAGGGCCTCGTCGATTTCCTCACGCAAAAAATGCTCACTCTCGGCACCGCCGCGTGCCCGCCGTATCATCTCACCTTCGTCATCGGGGGAACATCGGCGGAGGCAACGATGAAGATCGTCAAGCTCGCCTCAACGAAGTATCTCGACGGCCTGCCCACCACCGGCAACGAGCACGGCCGCGCCTTCCGCGATCTTGACCTCGAAGCGAGGATGCTCGAAGCCGCGCGCACCTGCGGCATCGGCGCGCAGTTCGGCGGCAAGTACTTCGCGCTCGATGTGCGGGTGGTGCGTCTGCCGCGTCACGGCGCTTCATTGCCCATCGGCATCGGCGTCTCGTGTTCGGCGGATCGTCAGGCGAAGGCGATGATCACGCGGGACGGCGTGTTCATCGAGAAGCTTGAAACCCGTCCGCTGCAATACATCCCCGAGGCGCTGCGCCATCGGAAAGACACCAGCGCCGTGCGCATTGATCTCAATCGGCCGATGGACGAAATCCGCGCGGAACTCAGCAGGCATCCGGTCACCACGCGCCTGCTGCTCAACGGGCCCATCGTCGTCGCGCGCGATATCGCTCATGCGAAGCTGAAGGAGCGCCTTGATGCCGGCCAGCCACTGCCGGACTACTTCAAAGCGCATCCCGTTTACTACGCCGGCCCCGCGAAGAAACCTGTCGATTTGCCAAGCGGTTCGTTTGGTCCCACGACGGCGGGCCGCATGGATGCGTACGTCGATCTCTTCCAGGCGCACGGCGGCAGCATGGTGATGATCGCGAAAGGAAACCGCGGTCAGGCCGTGATCGACGCGTGCAAAAAGCACGGCGGATTTTACCTCGGCAGCATTGGCGGTCCCGCTGCGATCCTCGCCAAGGAAAACATCAAGAAGGTCGAAGTCGTCGAGTTCCCCGAACTCGGCATGGAAGCCATCTGGAAGATCGAAGTCGAAGACTTCCCCGCCTTCATCCTCATCGACGACAAAGGCCACGACTTTTTCCAGACCGTTGTGCCGGGGTGCCAATTGACGCATTGACACCGCTTCGAACGCAAAAACATGCCTCCTACCACAGCCACCCGGCGGCCGCACCCAGCGTCACCGCCGCCAGGGCAAGACCGTCGCGCACTCCGAAGCGTTCGGCGTCACCAGTGAAGCGGAGCAGCTTGAAGAGCGCGCCGGTGGGACAGCCGTAGCGGCAGTAAGCCATCGGTGTGACCAGCGAAAACGCAATTCCCACGCCGGCAATGACCACGGCAGGCAGACTGGCAATCTTGAACAGCCACGCATCGAACGGCTCAATGGCGTTGAGGTCCAGCGCGAGACCCGCCGCTCCCGTGATGAAGACGAGCAGCAGCAGCGCGAAGGGCACCTTTTCCAGCACGCGCGCGAGCGCGGCCGGCGGCACCCACCGCCATCTCACACGCCGCATGAGCAACTGCTGCAATGCACCGTGTGGACAAATGTGATGACAGTAGAGCTGCCTGCGACTGAACACCGGCGCGAGCAACGCCACCGCGGCGAGCAACACCAGACCCGGCGCGCTCCGCCATGGCAGACCGTACCGTGCCCAGCCGACGAAGAGCGCCTGCGACAGCATCTCCCCAACGCATGCACCGCAGTATCCGACGAGCAGCAGATGATGCACAGTGCGTGCACTGCGGCTCCCCCGCAGCGCCGTGAAGGACATGCCAAGCGCGGAGAGAATGACAAGCGCATGGCCAGTGTCCTGCCAGCGCCAGCGGACCTGCTTCACCCATGCGCACGCGCCGGCCCGTTCGGCGAGGATGGTCTCCGCCCGTTTCTTGAGCGATTCTGCCACAGACCAGCTTGTGATCGTCGCTCCGGAGACGCCCTCGATCTTTTCCTTTTCAAAGTCGATGCCGGCGAGCTGGCCGAGCGTCCTGCCGTTGAACAAGCGCATGAAGTAGGCGTCGTCCGTCACATAGCCGAGATAACTCTTCGTCTCGTAGCTCTTGCGCACGCTGATGGCGCGCAGCGTTGCGCCATCGGCATCGAGGAGCATCAGCGTGTCTGTTGGACCTTGGTAACCGGCGATGGAGTCACCCGCCGGTGACGTGCGCGTGACCACGGCGAGCCTAGCGCCGCTGGCGTCGAGCACGTCGAGCACGCCCGGACCCCTTTTCGTCGCCCGCAAGGACGCGGCCTTCGGCTCGAGCGCACGCACCTCGTCGAGCGTCACCGGCTCCGGAAAGCGCAGAGATGCCGCTCCGTGGCCGAGCCGCTGGAGCACGCCCTCGGCCATCGCTTCGCTGGTGAGCGTGGCACCAGAGACGGCGTCCACCTTGCCGGCAGGCGCGCCAGGCTTGAGTCCGTGAAATTGTTTGAAGAACGCACGGTCGCCGATCACCTCGGCCACATGTTCGGGGGTGTCGCCGCTGCCGAGTACGCGCAGGCCGACGATCGCACCCTGCGCATCGAAGGCGACGAGCGTGTTCGTAGGCCCCGAGTAGCCTATGATGGCGTCGGAAGCCGGCGATGTCTGCGCCACAGTGCCGAGCGTGACACCCGCCGCATCCTTCACCACCTGCACGTCCCCCGTGCTCTCCAGCAATGCAGCGGCGGGGAAGAAATCACGCACGCGCTCCGGCGTCAGCGGCTCGACATGCGATGAAGGCGAGCGGGCACGGATGAGCAACACCGCCGCCACGAGCAGCGCGAGACGGAAGAGGCGCAGGACGGTGAGCCGCAGGTTCGGATGTGACATGCTGCGTGGCGTGGATGCGCTCATGCGCTCGCACACGAAGCGGTGCCTGGCAAGCCGGCGGCGCAGGCTGGCAGCCTGCTTGAAATCGTGGTGAACACCACCATCATCCGCTCTCCGTCAGCAAGACAGTTGATCGGAATCCGAACCACACTCCAACAACCAGACACCCTTATGCAAACGATGAAGAACCTGCTGCTGGCACTTTGCGTCTCCAGCCTCGCCGCGTGCGCGAACACAAAAAAGGAAGAATGCACCTCTTGCTGCGAGTCCGGCGGGGCGAAAAGCTCGTGCGAAGCACCGGCAAAGAGCAAAGCCTCTTCGGCCACCAGCCTTGTGAAGAAGACCGCCGCAAACAGCCCGCAAGGCCAGGTGGCCGGCGCCGGCCTCGGTGCTGCAAAGGGGCTGAAATCCGGCGACGTCAAAGGTGCTGCGAAAGGCGCCGCCGCAGCCACACCCGCCGGTCAGGCGGCCAGTGCAGCGGCCAAGCCACAGTAAGCAGCCAGAAGAGATGCCGCCGCCTGCTGGTCCGAAGAGGGCGGATTCCCGTCACCGCCGCTCCCGTTGCTCGAAGGCGCGGAACATGTGCAGCTTCTCGTAAGTGATGGCGCCACCGAGCGCCTCGTGCAGCGGGCCAAGACGCTCATATCCATGCTCGGCGGCGGCGGCGCGGATCGCCGCCTCTTCTTCCATCGTGTAAAAGTCTCGCGCACTGGCTTCGAGCTTCCCGCTGGCGATCGCCAGCGCGAGATGTTGCGCGATGGTGCCGCGCGACATTGCCCGAGCCTCGGCGATCTGCACGATGGCCTTGCCTTCGGCGAACTGCCGCAGTGTCTCGAGCGCGGAGGCGTTCATGCCGTTCTCGCTCTTCATCTTTGGCGCGGGCGGCGGTGCGGCTTCCTCGGCGAATGTCAGGCGCTCGTGCGTCCCGAGCCATGCGCTGATCTCCCGCAGAAAATCCGCACCGTAGCTCGCGAGCTTCTGCGCGCCGACGCCGGGCACGGAGAGAAACTCGCGGTCATTGCGTGGATAGCCGCGCGCCATGTGGCGCAGGCTGATGTCGCCAAATACAACATACGGTGGCACGCCGGCTGCATCAGCCAGGCGTTTCCGCAGCGCACGCAGTTGAACGAACAGACCTTCGTCACATGCGACGCTGCCGGCGCGCGCCACCCGGCCGGTGCCCGCCTCCTTCGCCGCGGCGACGACGGGTGAGCGCACGAGCGTGATGGGAGTGCGGTTCATCAGCGCGGCGAGTCCTTGTTTGGAAAGGGACAGCGTCTGAAAATTGTCCGTGCTCGTGTCGATGTAGCCCATGCGGATAAGCTGACGTCCGAGCACGGTCCACTCCTCACGCGGTGTGTCCCGGCCGATGCCGTAGGTGCTGAGCTGGTCGTGATACCATTTGCGGATTTTCTCCGTGTTCGCACCCGCGAGCACTTCCACGACGTGATTCAGCCCGGTGCTGAAGCCACTCTTTTGTTTGATGCGGAAAACGCAGCTCAGGAGCTTCTGCGCTTGCGTGGTCGCGTCCCACGTCTCTCGCGGCTGCAGGCAGATGTCGCAGCCGCCGCAATTGTCGCCGGGCAGTTGCTCGCCGAAATAATCGAGCAGCGCCGCGCGCCGACAGTCCGTGCCTTCGGCGAAATCCGCCATCTGCCGCATCTGCCGCGCGGCGATCTCGGCGGCTTTCGCGTCGGTCATCTCGTCGAGGAACTTCAGATTTCGCACGAGGTCGCCGCGCGAATAAAGCAGCACGCATTCGCTGGGCAGCCCGTCGCGTCCCGCGCGGCCGGTTTCCTGGTAGTAGCCCTCGATGTTCTTTGGCAGATCGGCATGGATCACGTAGCGCACGTCGGGCTTGTCGATGCCCATGCCGAAGGCAATCGTCGCGCAGACCACGCGCGCCTCGTCGCGGATGAAGGCATCCTGATTCCGCGCGCGGTCCGCCGGCTCCAACCCGGCGTGATACGCCACCGCCTTCACGCCCTCCGCCGCGAGCGCCGCCGCCAGGCTCTCCGCCGAGCGGCGCGACTGCACGTACACGATGCCCGCCTCCTCCGGCCGCTGCCGGACAAACTCGAACACCTGCCGCGCCTGCTTGCTCTTTGGCACGATGGTGTAGCCGAGGTTTGGCCGGTTGAAGCTCGCGAGAAAAACCGCAGGCTCACGGAGGTGCAGTTGCTTGATGATGTCGCCGCGCACCCGCTCCGTCGCCGTTGCAGTCAGCGCCATGAAGGGAATGCCCGGCAACTTCTCGCGCAGCGCCGCGAGCTGGCGGTACTCGGGCCGGAAATCGTGGCCCCACTCGCTGATGCAGTGCGCTTCATCGACGGCGATGGCGCATACGTTCCAGCGCTGCAAGTCGTCGATAAAGCCCGTGGTCATCACGCGCTCCGGCGCGGCATAGAGCAGCTTGTAGTGGCCGTTCTCCAACCCCGAGCGCCTTCGGGCGGACTCGCTGCCCTGGATCGACGAGTTCAAGAACGTGGCCGCCACGCCATTGGCCGTGAGTGTATCGACTTGGTCCTTCATCAGCGCGATGAGCGGCGAGATGACGAGCGTGACGCCCTCGCGTGCCAGCGCCGGTAATTGAAAACAGAGCGACTTCCCCGCGCCCGTCGGGAGAATGGAAACCACATCGCGCCCCGCGAGCGTCGCTTCCATGATCTCGCGCTGAAGCGGACGGAAGGCGTCGTAACCGAAGGTTTTCTTCAGCAGCGTGGGGAGAGAATCTTGCATGGCACCCGGACGCTCGTCGCACCGGTCGGCGATGGCAAGCCGCAGACGAAGACACCACAGCGACGTAGGTCCCGATAGCAGCGGCACATCACGCGGTCGGAAGCCTGCCGCCGCTACGGTACCCTGCGTGGCATGGTGCCGGCCCACCGCTGGCACCGGAGCACAATTCCCGGCTGGTTTGCAGCCAAACAGGAGCGAAGTCCACGCGCAAAGTTGCGTTTTGTCTGCCACAATTCCCCTGCCCATGCAGCCGGTCACTTCGTTGCGCAGCTTCTTCGCCCTCGCGAGCGTCCTCGTGATGGTCGCCCGCGCCGGGGTGGCGGCGGATCCTCTCACGCTCGACTACAGCCTCTACGCACAGGGCAAGTACATTTTCGAACGCAACTGCATTCTCTGCCATGGCCCGCGCGGCGACGGCTCGGGCGAACTGAGCAAGGGTCTGCAGCCGAAGCCGCGGTCGTTTCGCGAGGGGATGTTCAAGTTTCGCAGCACGCCGTACGGTGCATTGCCGACCGAGGACGACCTGCGCGTGACAATTCGCGGCGGCCTCACTGGGACGGCGATGGGGATGTTTACACAACTTCAAGACGACGAGGTGCGCGCAGTTATCGAGTACGTGAAGTCCTTCTCCCGCCGCTGGCGGAAGGCGGAAAACTACGCGGAGGCAATCCCGCTGCCGGAGCAGCCAAAATGGTTTGAGGATGAGAAAGTGCGCGGTGTGCACGCGGACGGCGGCAAGCAGCTCTTTGAAAACATCTGCGCCACCTGCCACGGCACGAAGGGCGACGGCAACGGCCCGACCGCCGCCACGCTCAAGGACATGTGGAATCTGCCCTGCAAGCCGTCCGATCTCCGCCAGCCCCACCTGCGCTGCGGAGACAGGCCCATTGATGTATATCGTGTGCTTGCCACTGGATTGAGCGGCACGCCCATGATCAGCTACGAAGGCGCGCTCACTGAGACGCAACGCTGGGATCTCATCGCCTACATCCAGACGCTGAAGCTGCCGGACGTGCCCACGCTCGGGAGCGCGAATGTGCGCAGATAGGCACGTTCAACCGAGCACCCGCTTGCGCACCAGCTCCGAGACCATCTTCGGATTGGCTTTGCCTTGGGAAAGCTTCATCACCTGCCCGGTGAACCAGTTCATGGCCTTCTCGTTTCCACCTCGGACTTCCGCGACTTTGTCAGGTGCACCGGCGATGATTTGATCCACCATGGTTTCCAGCGCACCGGCGTCATTCATCTGCTCGAAGCCCTTTGCCTTGATGATGTCCTCTGGCGAGCGACGGGTCTGGAACATTTCGTTGAAGACTTCCTTTGCCTGGCTGCCGCTGATCTTGCCACTCTCCACGGTGGAGACGAGCGCTGACAACTGCTCCGGCTTCACTGGGCAGCCGGTGATAGCGATGGCGTTGTCGTTCATAACGCCGAGAAGGTCGTTGATGACCCAGTTTGCGAGCTTCTTGGCGGACACTCCCGCATCCGCAGCGACGGCATCTTCGTAGTAGCTGGCAAGCGCCTTGTCACTGGCAAGAACTCCGGCGTCGTAGGTGCTGCAGCCATAGTCGCGCTCGAACCGCGCGCGCTTCTCGTGCGGCAGCTCGGGTACATGGGCGCGCACGCGAGCGAGGATGTCTGCGGTGTGAACCGGCAGCAGATCGGGATCGGGGAAGTAGCGGTAGTCATGCGCGTCCTCCTTCGTGCGCATGAGCGTGGTCTCGCCGTGGTCATCATCCCAACGGCGGGTGGACTGGATGAGTTTCTCGCCACGCTGCAGGCAGTCGATCTGGCGGCTGGTCTCCGCTTTGATCGCGCGGCGCACGGCGCTCATGGAGTTGATGTTTTTCAGCTCGATCTTCGCGCCGAGTTCCTTCTGCCCCTCGGGCCGGACGGAAATGTTTACATCGCAGCGAAGCTGTCCCTTCTCCATGTCTGCATCGCTCACACCGCCGTAGATGAGAATCTGGCGGAGTGAATTGAGATAGGCGAAGGCCTCCTCCGCACTGTCGATGTCAGGCTCGCTGACGATCTCCATGAGCGGCGTGCCGGCACGATTGAAGTCGATGGTGGTGAACCGGTCGTGGTGCGTACTCTTTGCCACGTCTTCTTCCAGGTGAATGCGCGTGAGTTTCACGACCTTGCCCGGGTTTGCGATGCTCCTCTGTGCATCCTTTGGATACGCGAGGTCGTAAAGGGGCACGCCGCCGCCGAGGCAAAGGGGCAGATCATACTGGCTGATCTGGTAGTTCTTCGGCATGTCGGGGTAGAAGTAGTTCTTCCGGTCCCATTTCACGACCGGAGGCGTCGTGCAGCCGAGCATGATGCCGGTCAGAACGGTGCGCTCAATGGCCGCTTCATTGAGCACCGGCAGCGCACCTGGCAGTCCGAGACAGGTGGGGCAGGTGAGCGTGTTTGGATCCGCTCCGTATTCGGCGGCGCAGCCACAAAACATCTTGCTGCGCGTATTGAGCTGGGCGTGGACCTCAAGGCCGATGGTGACGATGTACTGGGGCATGACCGGGGTGACTTTGAACTCCATATCCCGGGACGCTGCAAGTGCGCAGTGGATGAATCACCGGACCGATTCTCGCCCGCATGACTTGTCAGCGCTTTGCGACGACCGGCTTCTTTTCCGGCTTCTTGTAAATGATGCTGTCCATCGCATCCTCAAGCGCCAGCCCGGTCAGCACAGGTTTGAGATCCGGGTGACCCGCCGCCTCGACAACCTGCGGCAAATGAATGAGTCCGGGAAAATCCTTCTTCTCGATGCAGGCACGAACCTTGGGGTCCTTGCCCAGCTTCTGAATTCGATCGTGGTTCAGAACGGATCGTGTCTTTGAATCCTGCGCCAGCTTCTTCCACACCGAACCGTCCGGCCAAAGGATCAGCAGCCGGGCAAGGTTTGCGGCGGAACGCATGTCAAAGGGATCGATCTTCGCAACCAGAGCGCCAATGGTGCTGCGGTCCATCTGGCGACTGAGCCGGTCCCAGGCCGAAGCCTGCTGCGTCGGCGTAGGAGTCATCGCACCTTGCTTGGCGACTAATGCCGCAGTCTCCAGACGATGCACGTCACCGACCAGACGCAAACTCGAAGTGGCGAGCCAGAGCAGAAACGATGAGGGAATCGCACTGATTATGACACCCTTCCATCCTGCCAGACTGCCAACCAGACGGAGGATGCCCATACCGGCGAGCAGTCTTACCGCTGCCCGACTCGCAATGTAAGTCACCAACCCTGCGATCCCGGCACAAATCATGAGCCGGTCGCTCTGTAGATGCACACCCGCCGACCCGAAAACGTCGGAACGATTTGAGAAAACGAACCACGCAGCACCCACACCGAGAATGAGGCTCACCATGTTGAGCAATTGCTGAAGGGCACCTCTAGAAAACGCCAGACCGGCGGCAAACGCGGTGATTCCCGCCCCGCCAGCAGTAACCCACATGCTCGCGGGCACCGTCTGCAGCCCATCGAGGATGTTCTCGAAGAGTTTTGGGAAATGCATGTTTGTTAGGTTTTGTTAAACATATCATGCTGTAGTGGCCTGTCTCCTGGAATTTGCATTTCCGCGACACTGCTGCCGAGGTCAGCCTCGAAGCGCCCGCTGCCGCAGCCAGTGATCGACAACAACAAGATGGACCATCGCTTCGACGATCGGCACAGCGCGGGGCAGCACACAGGGATCGTGACGTCCCCGTGCGGCAAGCGTGGTCGGGGAGCCTGTTTTCGTCACCGTTTGTTGGCCCACGAGCACCGTGGCGGTCGGTTTGAATGCCACACGGAAAACAATGTCCTCGCCATTGCTGATACCGCCCTGGATGCCGCCACTTCGATTGGTTCGCGTCCGAATTCGCCCGTTCTCTGAGAAGAATTCGTCATTGTGCTCCACCCCTGTCAAAAGTGAGCCGGCGAATCCCGAGCCGATTTCAAAGCCCTTGGTCGCAGGCAGGCTGAGCATTGCTTTTGCCAAGTCAGCTTCAAGCTTGTCAAACACCGGTTCACCCAGTCCTGGCTCCACACCGCGCACGACACATTCGATCACACCGCCGACGGAATTGCCCTGGTTCCGCATCTGCTCGATCAGCGCGATCATGGCTTGCGCAGCCACCGGATCGTTCGTGCGCACGATGTTCCCCTCTACAATCCCGCGCAGTTCCACCAAGCTCATCGATTGAGATCGAGCACCTGCCTGAATTGCATGAACCGACTTTACATATGCCACGCAGTCATAACTAGCCAGCGAAGCCTGCAAGACCTTCTTCGCTACGGCCCCCGCGGCTACCCGGCCCACCGTCTCACGCGCCGACGATCTGCCTCCACCGGCCACAGCCCGGATGCCGTACTTCGCCTCGTAAGTGTAATCGGCATGAGATGGCCTGTAGGCTGACTCCATCTCAACATAGGCTGATGAGCGCTGATCTTCGTTGCGCACTTGAATTGCGATCGGCGTCCCGAGTGTCACCCCATTCAGGACACCCGACAAGATCTCCGCCTTGTCATTCTCTCTGCGAGGGGTTGTGATCTTGCTCTGACCGGGTCGTCGCCGATCCAGTTCGGCCTGCACGTCCTGATCGGTAAGCGGAGTCCCCGGCGGACAACCATCAATCACCACACCTACCCCCGGCCCGTGGGACTCACCCCATGTGCTCACGCGAAACAAGACTCCCAGTCCACTCGACATCAGATGTCAATCATCGCGCAGAAGGTACGACGATGCAACGTAGTGCTTGCCTTGAACAGCCACGATGTTGTTAACGGAGCCGCCATCTTGGTTTGGGCAATTCAATCGTGCTCTTGTTCGCACTACTGCTTTTGATGTTTGAGAAAGAGCCAGATCAAGACATTAGCAGCATTGGTGCGAAAAGAACCAACAACCAGGTTCCACGCCGGAACGTCAGGTGTTCCACACGCTTTCTGATAGCCAACAACACTGCTGACAGGTTGTTGGCTCGCTCCAGCAAGTCGTCTCTTTGAGAACATCATCACAAATGCAAACAGCAGTTCTCCGATATTTCACAGGTTGTTCCCATCGGCTATTGCGTCCTGCACCTCCAGTAACGTCAGCAGCCGTGGGTTGGCCAGCGCCGCCCGTGCCGCTTCACTCTCTGCCTCCTTTTTGCTTTTGCCTTTGCCACGCCCGAGTTCATGTCCCTGCCAGGATACGATTGACTCAAAAGCTTTCTGGTGGTCAGGACCTTCTTCGCTAACGATGCGGTAGCTAGGCGGTGGTCTAGCGTTGCGTTGGATCAATTCTTGAAGGTGTCCTTTGGGATTCAATTCCAAAGGCGAGTTCGCGAGAGCCGCAAGCTCATTGCTACAAGCACGAACGATAAATGCCGCCGCCGCTTCAAGCCCGGCGTCCAGGAATATCGAGCCCACGAGAGCTTCGAACACATCGGCGAGAGTGTTCTCACGTGACCGCCCACCGTTGGCCTCTTCACCACGGCCCATTATCATGTATTCGCCAAGATTAAAACTGAGTGCGACCCGAGCCAGAGCTCTGGTTGAAACAAGCTGCGCTCTTGCCTTGGTCAGCACACCTTCATCAGCAGATCGCAGTCGGCGGAACAATTCGTCCGACAAGACGAGTTGCAGCACTGCATCGCCGAGGAACTCGAGGCGTTGATTGTCCACTCTGGGCCTTTGGCTCTCGTAGGCGACACTGGCGTGCGTCAGCGCTTCTATGAGCAGCCGAGGATTGAGAAACTTGTGTTCGATGACTGATTCCAAAGGCTCCATGTGCTGCCGATCACCGTAAAACCGCCGCATAAGCCAAGCCGGCCCGGGCATATATGGGGTGACCGACGGGATTCGAACCCGCAACAACCAGAATCACAATCTGGGGCTCTACCTTTGAACTACGGTCACCATCTCCGATGGGGAGGGCGTGGAACGTAACGTCTCTGCTCGGATGCGCCAGCAAAAAACCAAATCGTTTGCCAGCAGTTCTTCCCTCCTTCGCCTACTTGCCGCCATTCTTGGCCAGCGTCTGGCTCTCCGGTGAGAGGCTGGCAAGCGGCACTTTGTGAACGATTCCGGTCGAAACGACCTTCAAGAGGACGAAATCCGATCCTTCCAAGCCCTCGAATGTGGCCTCGATGCTTGCTCCGGCAGTATTCGTCCATTTCAGGGCTGTGGGAGAGGTGCCAGCGGTGGGTGCACCGCCGGCGGAAGCTGCGGGCGGAGCCGCGCCTCCGCCGGTAAAGCTCGCGCCATCTTGAATCCATTGCTTCAGAGCGGCTATTTGAGGTGGCGTCATGCGATTCTTCCCCTTCGGAGGCATGACGGAATCGTCGCTGTCATCGGCGGTGACATTCAGCACGATGCCGCTGATGTCTGGTTGGCCCGCCTTCACATGTTTGGCGTAGTCCCCTGGCTTCCCGATGTCGAACTTGCCCTTCACCTTCTTCGAGGCGCTGTGGCATTCGGAGCATTTCTGATTCAAGACGGGCAGGACGTCCTTCTTGAAGTCAACGGCACCGGCATTGGCTGCCAGCAGCATGGCTATGACCAGCGAGAGTGAGGCTGTGAGTTTCATGGTGGAGAGTGGCGCAGAGAATAGTCAGGAATCACAAATCACGCAATCTTGGCTTTTGCAGGACATGAACGGCCCCGTCAGCAAAAAGCCTCCCGGCTGCGCGCCAGGAGGCTCCTGCGAAAGGATGGATCGCCAACTTGGATGCAGTTCCCGATCAGAACTTCACACTGAGGCTGACGCCGCCGTAGAGCTTGTCGTCGTCCACGTTGGTGTTGTCCAGCGCAGTCAGGGGAAAGTTTGCCGCGATGTAAGGAGTCAGCGTGGCACGGCTGCTGAGCTTCACGGGGAAGGCGATGCTCACGCCCACATGAGTGAAGTTGTCGCCGGAGAAATTCCGGTCGTGCCAGCTGTAATCAATGGCATAGCCGATGTTGGCACCGGGCACGATGCTGAACATGTCATTAATCTTCACCTCGGTGTTCGCGGCAGCCTCGAGGTACCAGCCGTCGATCGCAAAGTCGTAGTAGGTACCGATGCCCACGTTCACCGGACCGACGCTGCTGGCCACAGTGAGCCCCACTTCATGACCGTCCTCGAAGGCAGAGTCGAGGTCGCCCATATGATGATACCAACGATAGCCAAAGCCGATCTCAGCCGCACCGGCATCGTAAGCTATCCCCGCGCCGAGTTCGAGACGCTGATAGGACTGATTGCCGATGAAGTTGTCACTGTCGTCAGCCAGAGATCCAAAATTTGCATCGAGAGTGGCCTTCACCTTGTCTACCAGCGGAATGTCGAGCGAGAGGGCTGTGGAAATCCAATTGTCGCCGAAATCCACGCCACGGAAGAGGTAGCTGGAGTCATATCCGACACTGAGCGTCAGTCCGAGGTCTTCCTCGGGAGCCGGGGCGATTACGGGGTTCTTCGGGTTCTTGGCAGTAGCCGTGCCAGCAAACGCCGGAAGCGCGAGAGCAAGGCCACCCAGCACTGCGAACATGAGTTTGTTCAATTTCATAGGTTGGTTGGTCGTTGATTTGGTTGTTTGGGTTGGAGGGTGCTTGGCAGCCAAATCCCCGGGTCGGAACGGAGATGATTACCGCGGAACAGCCAAGCCTTGTCTGTCGGAACGCGCAGTTTTTAACAGAAACTCTAAAATTGAAAAGAGAAAAGTGTGCGAAATTTGGCCTCCCTTGAACACAGCGTGGTGATGCACCGCCTGCGCGGATGAGGGGCGCTACGGTCGTTCCCTGCTTTCGGAACCCGCAGGGCTTCACGTCATATCCGACGAGAGCACCGAGCTGGGATTTCGCAGGGCCAGCATCTGTGCTTGGGAGATCACCCGGCCTGCGGTGGTGTCGAACCGATAAGCATGACAACTCGGACATGTTACCGCACGAGACACCACGATGGAACCGCAGCCCTCGCACACCTTGTACTGTTCCGGATGATGGGCGATCTTCTCGGCCTGCTTGACCCGGTTGTCGTTGCTGTCTCCTGATGCGCTCATGTCTTCGATGTCGCTGATTCATACGTCGCAGCGTGCTGTTTGGCAACGCGGATGCGGTATTAGGCTCGGGATGTTCTGGTGGCCGTGGCCTCGATCCGGGCACATCCTCTCACTTGCTCGCGTGTCTCGTTCGCGCCATGTCAGCCCGTGATGAACGCCCCCGCGCTGCTGACCACCGACGCCCTCGCCGAACTTCTCTGGGACTACATGCTCATGGGCCACGCGCTGCGAGCGAGCGACTTGATCCTCGCTCTCGGCAGCAATGATCTGCGGGTAGCGGAGCATGCCGCAGACTTGTATCTTCGCGGACTTGCGCCGCGCATCCTCTTTTCCGGCCGTGTCGGCGCCCTGACACGCGGACGTTTTGTGAAGACGGAGGCGGAGACTTTCGCCGATGTGGCCGTGGCCCGTGGTGTGCCGCCCGAGGCGATCCTGCTGGAGACACGGTCCACGAATACGGGCGAGAACATCCAGTTCAGCCGCGCGCTGCTCGCAGCGCATGGACTCGATCCACGGCGTTTCATCGTTGTGCAAAAGCCATACATGGAACGGCGTGCTTACGCCACCTTCATGCGGAACTGGCCCGGCAAGGACATTCTCATGGCCTCGCCGCCGCTTTCGTGGAGCGAATACCCGACCGAGACGCTTACCAAAGACATCATTATCCCAATTCTCGTCGGCGACCTCCAGCGTATCCGTCTTTATCCGGCCAAGGGCTTCCAAATTCCGCAGGAGATACCGGACACCGTGTGGGCAGCCTTTGAGGAGCTTGTGGCACGCGGCTTCACGGGGCACCTCGTGCGCGAGTGACGCGCGGTTTCGGAAAACGAGCGCCGTTTACTCCGCCGCGCGCACGTCCTCGATGAGAAGCTGCCACTGCTCGCTGCCGCGGTAGCTGTTGCGCTGAATACGCAGCGCCACGTCCCACGGCGGCGGCGGCAGTTGGGCGAAGGGAGCATTGAAATACATCGCATCCATCGACATGCCATTTTGAAACAGCGCTACGCGCAGGTGCTTGTCTTTCAGTACACGTCCGGGCAGCCGCGGGGATACATTGCGGCAGAGAAAATATGGCTCGGGATTGCGCTGGCCGAAGGGTTCGAGCTGGCGGTACTGATCGAGGAACGCTCCGGACACGTCGCAAAGGCTCAGTTCCGCATCCAGTTCGAGCACGGGTCTACGGTCCTCGCCGATGAGCGTGCGGCGCACCACATCATCGAACGCCATCCGAAAAGCTTCGATCTTCGCCGCCTCAATGGAAAGCCCCGCCGCCATCGCATGACCGCCGCCTTTGAGCAGCAGGCTGCGGCACTCGTTCAGCGCATCCACCAGCGACAGGCCGCGGATGCTGCGGCCGCTGCCCTTGCCGATGCCGTTTTCATCGATCGCGATGAGAATCGTCGGCCGGTGAAACAGCCGCGCAATGCGCGAGGCCACGATGCCGATCACGCCCGGATGCCACTCGCGGGAGCCCAGCACGATGCCATGCACAGCGTCGATGGGGCCGAGCAGCGCCACCATTGCCAGCGCCTCGTTCATCACCCGCGTCTCCACGCCTTGGCGCTCGCGATTGTGCGAGTCGAGCAGCGCCGCATACTCACGCGCTTCGGCGGGATCATCCGTGAGGATGAGATGCAGCGCGGTCAGCGCCGTATCCAGCCGGCCTGCAGCGTTGAGGCGCGGCCCCAGCCGGTAGCCCAGATGGTGCGTCTGCACGAAGCTGTCCACCCCCGCCACTTCCTTCAGCGCGCGAAGGCCCGCCCGCCGCGTCTGCGCGATGGCCTCCAGCCCACGCCTCACGACGCTGCGATTCTCGCCGATGAGCGGCACCAAGTCCGCCACCGTGCCCAGTGTGACGAGGTCGAGATGATCCTTCAGGTCGAAGTCCGGCAGGCGGCGCGTCTTGAGCATCGCATGCGCCACTTTGAATACCAGACCCACCGTGCACAAGTGGTGAAGCACGTCGCCAAGCTGAGGATTTACCAGCGCCACGCACTGCGGCCTGCCAGCCTGCGCCAGCTCGTGGTGATCCACAATGATGCAATCCACCTCCTGCTCCGCCAGCCACCCCGCCTCCGCCAGCGATGTGGTGCCACAGTCCAGCGCGATGAGCAGATCGGGCCGCCCATGCTCTTCAAAGCAGCGCGACAGCCCGTCGCGGCTCATGCCATAGCCCTCCTCCATCCGGTGCGGAAGGAAGAGCTTCGAGTCCAGACCGTAGGCGGCGAGCGTGAGATGCAGCAGCGCCATCGACGTCACTCCATCCACGTCGTAGTCACCGTAAAGAATCACGCGCTGCTTCCGATCGACCGCCTCAAACATCCGCGCGATCGCCGCCTGCATCTCCGGCAGTGTGAAGGGATCGGTCAGATTCGCCAGCCGCGGCTGCAGGAATTCACGCGCGTCCTCGTCGGACTCGATGCCGCGCAGCGCGATCAAGCCGCCCACCAGCGGATGCAGCCTGAGACTCTCCGCCAGCCCCGCCGCGCATGCAGGTGGCTGCTTGAGCAGCCAGCGCGGCGGCATCGTGTGAGGAGAAATGGCGACGGACATTAGCGAGCGGAAAGAGTGGCGTGATAGAAGAGTGGCGTGGTTGTATTGAGCACACCCCCGGCGATAGTCAAAGTGCATGTCTGTAACCGCCGCCTCCTCTACAAGCCTTGGCGACCCGCCCCGCGCAGGCCGCGTCTGGCTCGCTTGCATGGGCCTGGTACTAGTCGCAGCTGGATTGTTGTTCACCGGCATGCTCTGGCGCGCCTATCAGCGCGCACTGGAGACGCGCGGGTGGCCGGCCGCACCGTGCCGCGTGCTCTTCTCGCTTGTTCTTTCCGAGCGGCCCACACCCCACTCGCCTGTGGCCTTCCGGCTCGGGCTGCAATACGAGTACGACTTCGCCGGCCGGAAATACATCGGCACCCGCGTGCGGCGCGTCGAAGGCCCCACGGCCGACAAGGAGAAAGTGGACGCCCTCGCCGCCGAGTATCCCGCCGGAAAAAAAACGGTCTGTTTCATCGACCCGGCAAATCCCGCCGAAGCTATTCTCGAGCATGCCACCGAAGCCGCGCTCTACGCCATCTGGTTCCCGCTCCTCTTTGTCATCGGCGGCGGTGTGATGGCCTGGCGGGCGGTGATTCAGCGCTGAGAGCCTGTCCGGTAAATCACTCGAAGCACAAGAACCCCCCCTCACCCCAGCTGCTCTCCCACAGGGAGAGGGCACAAAACGAGCTGCCGCTCGAATGACAAAACACCATTTTCGCTGTGGCGCGGGAGCGCCCTCGTCTCCCTCTCCCCTGGGGAACCGAGCGACAGCGAGATGGCTGGAGAAGATGCTTCAAAAGAAGTCCAGCAAAGGGCTGGGGTGAGGGGGGGACGTCTCTGTTTGCTCTCACGCTTTCGTTTGCCTGGCTATGATGATTCAGGGCATTTGCCGGACAGGCTCTGAGAACCCGCTGGCGAAGCGCCCCGAGCGTCCGGTCAGCGCAGCGCCATTCCAGACAAAATTCCACGGCCCGAGATCGCCGTGACGGATGAGAGAGCGTCTCCCTGCCCTCCGCATCGAACCCTATCACTCGCGGCGCGCCCGCAAAGCCGGCGCGCACCTGGATGCATGGCAGCGAAAGACCGGCAGCTCGCGTGTCAGCCCCTCGAGAAAAGCGGACGTGGAGGTACCCATCTGCTCCGCCCCCATGCGCAGGTAAAATCCAGACGCACTTGGATCGGACTCGATCTCGAACGTCTCGAAACCCAGCGCGCTTGCCCGCTGCTGCGAGTGGCGAAAGAGCGCGCTTCCGACTCCGCGCCCCATATCGCCAGGCCGCACCCAGAGATGTTCAAGCCGCAGAATGCCGCCGTCACGCACGAGCGCGGCAAAGCCGGCGATGCTTCCCGCCTTGCGAGCGGCGAAGACCTCGTGCGTGGCGATGAATTCCGCAGTGATGGTGAGCGCTGCACGCCACTGCTCGATCCACGCATCCGGATAGCCCCAGTGCCGCTTCGCGGCGAAGGCGATCTCCGTGAGAGCATCGGCTTCACCGGGAAGTGCGGCCGAAATCAAGACACGCTGCGATGGGTGATCGGTCATGGATCGAGCTTGAACGACACCATCACCGCTGGTTTCTCGACTCCGCCTGCCGCGGCATACAGTTTGCGCGCCGCTTCATTGCCCTCGTCGGTCAGCACCCAGGCCGCGCGGCAGCCGAGCGCACGCGCATGATCGAACAACGCCGCCAAGAGCCCCCTGCCGATCCCCTGCCCCTGATGCGGCGGCGCGACGCCGACCTCGTTCACCCACAGTTCCGGCGGCTTGTCGGGATGCACATAATGAACTGCCGATGCCATGCCGATCACATGCCCTTCGAGCAACGCCACGGCGAGATGATGGCGTGGATCGGCAAAGAACTCCGCGCACCAGCGCGCATCGATGGCGTGGTCAAAGACTCCGTGAGCCACATGGTCGAGCACCGACGACTCGGACGGAGCGAGCACGCGGATGACGATGGAAGCATTCACGGCGCAGAAAACTGGAAGTCATGCTTCAATCATACGGCAGCTCATCGGGATCGATGCCAACGTAATCCGGCTCGGGGTCGCTCTCGAACTGAACGGCATCGACGGCAGCATGCCCGAGCATGGCAGCCTTCGTCACGCGATGCATGCCATCCATCACGCCACCGTCAGCGGACAAGATGATGGCGTAGCTCAGATCAGCTCCATCCATCAAACGGGCGTGATTCGCGACAGCCCGGCAGGTTGGAATGTCGCCATGTGAAAACCAAAACGGCTCGTCCAGCTCGCGGATCGCCGTGAGCGGCACCCGGATGCGTGGCAAGTGCTGGGCGAGCCGGATCAATCGATCCACATCCCACGCCAGCAGTCCGCGCTCCGATTGCCTGAAATGGTACTGCTTTCTCATCGCCGCGGCTTCAGACGCCGGCGCAGTGCCTCAATAGCGTCCCCGCTTCTTGAACGGGGGCCTGTCGCCGAAGTCGCGTTCTGCGCGGGCACCGCCGCCTGCGCCGCCGAAACGTTTCTTGAACGGCGGGCGGTCATCGCCGTAGCCGCCGCCGCGACGGGGCGGGCCGTCGAAACGGCGCGGCCCTCCGCCTCCGAAGGAACGGCGCGGGCGCTGCATGGATGACTCCTGGCTGTCGGCAAAGTCCATGCGCACGGCGCGGCCGCGGACCATGGCGCCCGGGACCGTGGACATCACGGTCTGGACGTGGTCTTCGGGTACTTCGAGGTAGCTGCACTTTTCGAACACATCGATGGTGCCGATGGTGCCGGGCGGAATCTTGGCGGTGTTATAGACGAGGCCGGCGATGTCACCAGGGCGCGTGTTGTCCATGCTGCCGAGATTGATGAAGAGGCGCACCATGCCGGAGCGCGGACCCTTTTGGACAAAAGAACGCGAGCGGCGCGGCGCTTCATCGAAGTCATCGCGCTCCCGCTCCTCGTACGCGCGGCGGGGCGCATCGAAGGACTTCTTCGCCGGTGCTGGCCGCGCGGGCGCTGTGCCTTCCCCGGTGTGTGCGGCAGCCCGGTCTGGTGCTTCACCCGTCACGGCCACATCCGTTGTATCCGCCGCCTCCATAAGAGGCATCGCAGCGGGCTGTTCGAGCGGTTGGGCGGCGGGTGTTGATTCTTCAGCAGCCGGTTGCGTTTCACCAGACTGCTCGGCGGGCGCGGATTCCGCAGCCGTCACCATTGCCGCCGGCTCCTCCGTGGCTGCGGAGGCTGTCTCCGCCGCAGGAGGCACGGCTGCCGGCGCGGGCAAGGGAGCCTGCTCCGGACGCTGGAACTTCGGCTTCGTTTGGCGCTCGAACTGTGCGGGCTCGCGCGGCGTGAATTCGCGGGGGACGAACTCCCGCTCGCGCCGGTCCCCTTTCTTCTGCTTGGCCGGGCGGTCTTCCATGATCTGTTCACCTTCGCGGCCGGATTCCTTCATCCACAGATCGAGGATGGCGCTGCAGATGTCCGTGGGCGTGAAGCCGAGATCAAGCAGGCGCTGGATGGTGGCCTCGTGCGAGGCGTAGCCGCCGCTCTCCATCGTCGTCTTGAGCTTCTCAAAGCTCTGGTCCACTCGGTTGGCCTCCACTTCCTCCTGCGAGGGCACCTTGTGGCGCGTGATGCGGATGTTAATGTAGCGCTGGATGCGCTGGAGCAGATAAATCTCACGCCCGCCTACGAAGCTCACCGCCATGCCCGCGCGGCCGGCGCGGCCGGTGCGGCCGATGCGGTGCACATAGTCCTCCTCGTCATACGGCAGCTCGAAATTCACGATGAGATCGACGTCGTTCACATCCAGGCCGCGCGCAGCCACGTCAGTGGCGACGAGGACTTCGACCGTGCCGTTGCGGAAGTTCCGCATCACGCGCTCGCGCATCATCTGGTTCAGGTCGCCATGCAGCCGGTCGGCCGCGAAGCCCCGCGCGACGAGCGCATCCGTCGTGTCATCCACCGCGCGCTTCGTGTTGGCAAACACGATCGTGAGCCGGGGCGATTCCATGTCAAGCAAGCGGCAGAGCACCTCCACCTTCGAGCGGCCGTGCACTTCGTAGTAGCGCTGCTCCACGGTGGGCACCGTCAGCGCGCGGTGCTCGATCGTTATGGTGGCGGGATCTTTGGTGAAACGGCGGATCAAATCGCGGATGCGTGGGTCGAAGGTGGCCGAGAAAAAGATGGTCTGCCTTTCCGCCGGCACCGCCTCCATGATCTGGTCGATCTCGTCGCGGAAGCCCATGTCGAGCATCTCATCGGCCTCGTCAAAGACCAGGGTCTTGAGCTTCTCCACGCGCACCAGCCCGCGCTCCATCATATCGACGACGCGCCCCGGCGTGCCCACCACGATCTGGGCGCCGCCTTGCAGGGCGCGAATCTGGCGGTCATACGAAGCGCCGCCATACACCGGCGTGGCGCGCACGCCCTTGCATTCAGTGATCTTGTGGATCTCCGAGCACACCTGCATGGCCAGCTCGCGCGTGGGGCAGAGGATGAGGGCCTGGATAGCGCGCAGCGACGGGTCGATGCGCTGTACGACGGGGATGCCGAAGGCCATTGTTTTGCCCGAGCCGGTCTGCGACTGGCCCACGATGTCGCGCCCGGAGAGCGCGACGGGGATGGCCTGCGCCTGGATGGGCGAGGGCTGTTCGAATCCAATGTCGGCGATGGCTTTGACCAGAGCGGGATCGATGCCCAGCTCGGCGAATGTGTGTTTGTCCATGATGTTGTACGACCCGGCGGGTTTATGCTTCCATGAGCGGGCTACCCGTCGCCGTAAAGCGTCCCGCAGCGCGGGACGGAATGCCGCCAGACTCGCAGGCGGCTTACAAGATCGAACATCGGCCCCAAAGGGGAAGCGGCTGAAAAAGCCGGCGCGCATCCTGCCACACATCGTCAGGATGACAAGCTCGATCTCCGGTCCCTAGTCGCACAACCGCACCGTCCGCTTCTTGTCGAGCTTCAACACTTCACCGGTTTTCCATGCCGGCTCGGCTTTGGGATCGGTGAGCTTTTCGCCGTTGAGCTGAATGCTGCCTTGCTGGATGAGGCGACGCGCGTCGCCACCGCTAATCGGTGATTCGAGCGTGGTGAAGGCGTGGAGCACCACGCCGAGCACATCTTTGCGCTCGGGAATCGTGACCTCTGGCAGATCGGCGTGGGCGAGGTCGCGCTTGCTGAAGCGCATGTCCCAGTCCTCGCGGCATTCTTTCGCGGCGGCCTCGCCGTGATAGACGGCCACGCACTTGGCGGCGAGTTGCTTTTTGGCCTCCATCGGATGCATCGTCGAGTCCATCGTCTCGCCGAGGACGAGCAGGTAATACTTCGCCATCATCTCATCGGCGATGCTCATGAGCTTGCCGAACATCTCCTTCGGCGCGTCCGTCAGGCCGACGTAGTTGCCCAGCGACTTCGACATCTTCTTCACACCGTCGAGGCCTTCGAGCAGCGGCAAGGTCATGCACACCTGCGGCTCCATGCCTTCCTCTTTTTGCAGATCACGACCGACGAGGATGTTGAAAAGCTGATCGCTGCCTCCGATCTCGACATCGGCGCGCACGACGACGGAATCCCAGCCCTGCATGATCGGATACTGGATCTCGTGCAGGCGAATCTCGTGACCCTGGCCGAAGCGATTCTTGAAATCCTCGCGCTGCATCATCTGGTTCAGCGTCACTCGCGCATTCAGGCGGATCACGTCGAGGAAGTTCATCTCCTTGAACCACGAGCCGTTGAAGACCACTTCCGTCTTCGCTTTGTCGAGCACGAGGAAAGCCTGCTCAGTGTAGGTGTCGGCATTTGCCATCACCTGCTCGTAAGTCAGCGCCGGGCGCGTGGACGAGCGACCGCTCGGATCACCGATCATCGCGGTGAAATCGCCGATGATAAGCACGATGTGATGTCCCAGATCCTGGAACTGCTTCAGCTTCCGCAACCCGACCGCATGACCGAGATGAATGTCCGGCGAAGTCGGATCGACACCGAGCTTGATGCGGAGCGGTTTGCCGCGCGCGAGCTTGTCGGCGAGTTCCTTTTCGCTGTGGATCGTGACAGTGCCGCGCTTGAGGATTTCGAGCTGTTCAGGGACGGAAAGCATGGAGCGCGGAGCATGGCGCAGGGCATGGATAGAGGCAAGCGTGCGAGATGCGGTGGGATCGAAACCCAAAGAAACAAATTGTGTGTCACCCGCCACATCCGTCCGAAGCGATGGACGGTGCCCGCTGTGTTGAACTAGAAGGCACACGGCTTGAGTGAAGTCGGCTGCGGCGGCCGTACCCTCGCGCCGAAATCGTCGAGTGCGCCATCGGGTCTTCCTTCGCCCTGCAAAACTCGCCTGCCCGCATGACACGGCGTTGTGCTATCATCGCGCCGATGAGCGCACGCACGATTTTCATCAGCGCGGCCAGCGATGACCTTGAACGGCTTCGCAATGCCCTCCACGGCGCCTTCTCCCGCGCACATTTCCGTGTCTTCACACAAGGGCAGAGCCTCGGCGTCGCCACCGGCACGCTGCGCGAATTCCTCACGGAGCACATCAGCAAGAGCGACTACATCTTTCACCTCGCAGGCGAAGCTTACGGCTCTGATGCGGACGAACCATTCCCTGGAGTGCCGGGTTTCCAGTGCTCCTGGACACAATTCGAATACTACCATGCGCACGAAAGCGGCAAGAAGGTATTCGCCTTCGTCTGCGAGGGCGGGCTCGTGCCGGCCGGCTTTGTGGAAAACGGCGCGGATGCCGGAGACATCGAGCGCAGAAGGCGTCTCCAACACGAGCATCGCTTGCGCGTGGAGACCGGGGCGTTCAACGGCACGCCGCTGGAGGGCAAGGCGAGGCGAGCGCTCAACCAGAAGATAGGCTCCATGGAGGAGTTCATCGGGGCGGTCGCCGCCGCTGTCGCCGAGATGAAGGAGGCGACCGAGGCCGGAGAGGAAATCGCCGTGAGGCCGGAGATGCACACGGTTCCACCGCCGAAGCTCGGATTCGTCGGACGGGGGCAAGACATTGAGAAACTCCGAACGCTTGATCCCTCCGCGGGCGCGGTGCTCACCGGGCTGCGGGGCATGGGCGGCATTGGCAAGACCGAGCTGGCCCTGGTCCTCGCTCGCGAATGGACACCGCACTTTCCGGACGCGCAGGTTTTCCTTGAGGGTTGTGGGACCCAGGCGCATCCGCCATCCGCCGCAGATTTGCTTGCCCAGGTTATCCGCGTCTTCCGCCCGAAGGCGGAGCTGCCCGCCGAACTTGCGCGACTGAGGGGCATCTATCACGAGGTTCTCGACGGAAGGAAGGTGCTCCTGCTCCTCGACAACGCCCTCAACACCGCGCAGGCAGCACCGCTCATCCCGCCTGCGGGCTGCGGCCTCATCGTCACCTCACGGCAAACCATCCTGCTCGGCACAGTGAAGCCGCACAGTGTGGGCATGCTCCCCGATTCCGAGGCCGCCACGCTTCTCCGAGAGTACCACTCCGCGCTTACCGATGCAGAGACTGCCGCACTGGTCAGGCGTTGCGCGGGAATGCCGCTTGCCCTGCGGCTCGCCGGTTCGCATCTCGCGATGGATGCGGCGGAGCGCGGCGGCACCCCGAATGTCACCTCTTACCTAAGCGCTCTCGATCGGAACCGGCAGAAGGCGTTCGATTCGGTGGCGGCGGAACTGGGCGAAGAATCGGTATCCGCAACCCTGCGCCTGAGCGAGGAGCGGCTCGCGGACGCCGACCGCGATGCTTGGCGCAGGCTCGGAGTGTTCGCGGCGAGTTTTGATGCGCGCGCGGCGGAAGCCGTCGCCGGTGCGGACGAGATGATGCTCGGGCGCTTCGTGAGCCGCAGCATGCTCGACCGCGAAGGTGTCGAGCGATACAAGCTGCACGACCTTGCCGCCGACTACGCCCGCGCCCGTCTGGCTGAACACGCAGGCGATGCACTCACCGCCCTGCATCTGGCCCACGCCCGGCATTGCGTGCGAATTGCCACCGAGGCCGAGGCGGCATACAACGAAGGCGGGGAAGCGCTTCTCCGCGGCCTGGCGCTCTTCGACCGGGAGCGCGCCCACATGGAGAACGCCTTCGCATGGCTGCGGACCAGGCATGATGACGAGCCGGCGCGCATGCTCATCGCGCTGGCGGGCGTGATGCCTTGGGCATCCGTCATGCGTTTCCATCCGCAAATCCGGGTTGTCTGGCAGGAGGCGCGGCTGAACGCGGCCAGGGCGCTCTCCGATCCCGGCGAGGAATGCGGTGCGCTCAGTGATCTCGGCATCGCATGGCGCCATCTGGGAGAAGCTGAGAAGGCGGCGGAATGCCACGAGGCGCAACTGGCCCTCGCCAGATCCATCGGCGACCCGTATTGGGTGTGCAATGCATTGAACAATCTGGGCAACTGCCACCACGACCTTGGCGACATGGCGAAAGCCAACGCCTGCTACAGTGAGGCATACCCGATCGCGCTGGAGCTGCCACCGAAGCACCGCCGGTGGGTCGCCTATTGCCTGAACCATCTCAGGCACACCGTCAGCATCTCCAAAGCCATCGATCACCACGCCCAGGCACTTGCCATCGTCCGCGAGATTCGTGACCTGCGAGGAGAGGCAAACACGCTGGGCAACCTGAGCATGGCGCACCGTGAACTGGGCAATGTTGACCGTGCGATCGAGTATGCACAGGAACAGCAGGCCGTTGCCGCGGCGATCGGGGATTTGCGGGCCGAATGCAACGCGCTCGGCAATCTGAGCCGTGTCCTGATTGATTCCGGCAGGGCAGCGGAGGCCCTCGACCATCTCTCACGCATGATAGACCTCTCCCGCGAGGCCGGGTACCAGCGGGGTGAAGCCCACGCGCTCTTCCACTCCGCCATCGCTCTCGATTCCCTTGGCCGGCGTGCCGAGGCTCGCGCCAGCGCGGAGAAGGCGCTTGCCATTTACAATGCCGTCAAGGATCCCCGGGCGGTGGCCGCGCGTAAAAAGCTCGCGGAGTGGCAGCGCGAGTGTTGATGCCTTTCGTCCGGCGTGCGATGCCTGCGCGCTTTTCACTGTGATCGGGAGTGCCGCGTAGTCCTTGTCCGCCAGTCACGCTGGTGTTCGCCGGCGAAGTCCCCGCGCACAGGCATTGCGCGCTTGATGGCGACATGTGGCGCGGTAGCGTCCGGCGCGCGCGCCCGGAACCACCCGATGCAAGGATTGCACCGTCTCAAAACTCGTCTGCTCATCGGCGGTATTGCCGGATTGGCGAGCGTCGCGGTGTTTCTGGCCGGCTGGCTCGATTCTCTTGAGAACATCGCGGTCGATGCGTGCCTGCGTCTGCGACCCGCGCGTGCCATCGCGGATGAAGTCAGGCTCGTCGGCATCGGGGATCGCGACGTGGGCTCGCAGCTCGGCCGCTGGCCGTTTGCCCGCGCGGTCCATGCTGATGTGCTCGACATCCTCGCGGCGCTGAGTGTGCGGCACACGACTTTCGACGTGATCTTCGCCGAGCCGTCTTCGGATGCGGACCAGGACGGGAGGCTGAAGGCCGCCATCACGAAGCACAAAGCCACCACCTTGGCCTACTACTTCGAGGAAGCCGGTCACGAGCGCGGTGGCGATGCCGGCAGACACTTCCTCGAGGGGAACCGCTACGGCCTCGATCTGGCCCGCCAGCACTTGATCTCGGGACGAAATCCGCAGCCGCCCTTTGCACAGCTCGACACCTCCTTTGGTGCGGTGAATGCCGTGCCGGATGCGGACGGCATCATCCGCCGCGTGCCGCTGTTCTTTGAGCACGGCGGAAGACTGTACCCGAGCCTGGCGATGCAGACGATCATCGCCGTCCTCGGGCTGCGCGCGGATCAAATCAGCGTCGTGCCAGGAAAAGAAGTCACGCTCGTGGACACGCCGCGCGGCACGCTGCACATCCCCATCGACAGTGACGGCCAGTATCGCGTGAACTACGCCGGCGATCTCGGCGTCTTCGTGCCGGCCTTTCAGTACCTCGATCTCTACGGGGCCGTGCAGTCGCCGGAGATGGGCAAAAAGGTCGCCGCCGCATTGAAGGACTCCATCGCCATGATCGGCATCGTCAGCACGGGAAACTCGGACATGGTGAACACGTCCGTCGGGCGCGTCCCCGGCGTGGCGGTGCAGGCCACGGTGGTGAGCAACATTCTCACCGGCAGCCATCTGCGTTTCCTGCCTTGGTATGCGCAGGGGTTGCTCGTCATCGTGTTCGGCATGTTGCTAGCACTGATCATGCTCCCCGCGCGGCCCTGGGCGGGCATCGGCATCTTTGTGCTGGTCGTTGCAGCGTGGTCGTGGGCTGTTCTCGTCGCCGCCGGCCACGACTGGATGCTGCCGGCCACGCCCGTGCTGGCCGCCGCGGGCGCCACGATGCTCCTGCTCACCGGCCTCGATGCCACTGTGCTGAAGCGGGACCGCTCACGCATCGTCGCCGTGCTGGGCAGGTACTTCGCGCGGCCTCTGCTCGCGCGCCTCATCGAGCACGGAGACGCCGCATTGGCGAAAAGCGAGCGGCGCGAACTGACCATCTTCTTCTCCGACATCCGCGGATTCACTTCCTGGACCGAGCGCGCCGAGCCGGACGAGGTGACGAAGCGGCTGAACGAGTACTTCTCCGCGATGATGCCGCTCGTCGAAAAGCACGGCGGCACGCTCGACAAGATCATCGGCGACTGCATCATGGTCTTCTTCGGCGCCCCGGTGGCGATGGATGATCACGCCCTGCGCGCCGTGCGCATGGCCTGCGAGATGCAGCGGGAGATGGCGCGGCTGAACACGAAATGGGAGCGCGAAGGCCGCGCGCCGCTGCACATCGGCATCGGCATCCACACCGGCTACGTCACCGTGGGCAATTTCGGCTCCGAAGCATTCCTCGACTACACCGTCATCGGCCGCGGTGTGAATCTCGCCGCGCGCATCGAGGCCAGTGCCGAAGGCGGGAAGATTCTTGTGTCTGAACGCACGAATGCGCTCGTCCGCGATCACATCCAGACGCAGTCCCATCCCGATCTCATGCTAAAAGGCATCCCCGAGCCGCAGGGGGTGTTTGAGGTGGTGGGATGACAGGTGAGGGAACAATGAAAGCGGTGCGGCCGTGCTCGAGGAAGCCGACGTGTGAAGCGCCCGCTGCTATCTGCACGCGTGCTGCGGACCAGGAGCAGGGCGTGGATCAAGCCCGCCGTCGATTCCTTCGCGATGGAGGCCGCACCGAAGAAGCAGTGAGAGGGAATTTGTGCGGCTTGGAGCTGCGTTGGCGGTTGATCGGTGACGCCTGGGGATGCCCGCTGGTAGAATAATGAAGGGTAAAATACTGGGGAACCAATATGCGCTCACTTCACATGCAGCACGCCACGCATGATGATGTGATGCCCAGGGAACGAGCACATATATGGGTAGTCGCCGGGAGAAGACGGTGCATTGAACTCGATGACTTCTTCCTTGCCCGCATCGAGCAGCTTGGTGTGCCAGATGATGTTCTTGTTCTCGGGGATGAAGCCGGTTTCGAAGCCTTTGGCGCCCATGGTGAGGGCTTGGTTGGCGATCTCGTCGATCTTGCCGGGCTGCACGAGCAGGAGGTTGTGCGGCATGAAGTCTTCGTTCACAAAGGTGTGCTTCACCTTCTTACCGGGCTTCACGGTGAGTTCCTTCACGTCATACATCATGCGCTCCTTCACGGTGGCGATGCGGATGGTGGTGAGGTCCTTGGTATCGCTGAGGATGCCGGACTTCTGGGTCTTCTCTTCGGCATCACTGGCGAGCACGCCACCGCGGAAGGTGGACTCGACGTTATACCACAGGTGCTGCACGACATGCGCGGCGTTGCGCGCATGAGCTTCCGGGGACTTCAGCAGCTGGCCGAGCAGCTCGACGTTGCGGATGTTGTGCTGCGAGCTGAGCCAGAGGGCTTCGAGCAAGGGATGCGCGTCCTCTTTCTTGGTGGCGTCGAACTGCTTGATCCACTCCTTCGAGGCGGCGATGACTTCTTTGGAATCGCGGGCGCTGAGTTCGATGCGCGCGCGCTGGCGGATGCTGTTGGTCGGATGCTTCAGCACATCGAGCAGCGCAGGGATCGGCTGACCGGCAATGGCGACGGGCTTCTGCAACTCGCGGCCGGTGGCGGTGATGCGGTAGATGCGGCCGTGCGCGTGGTCGCGGTTCGGGTCGCGCACGTTGTGCTGCATGTGGCCGATGATGACGTTCTGCCAGTCGGCCAGGTAGAGCGAGCCATCGGGCGCGAACTTGATGTCGGACGGGCGGAAGTTCTTGTCGCCGCTCATGAGGAAGCCGCGTGACTTCTCTTCGGTCACGGTGCCGTCGGCTTGCGTGACTTTGACGGTGAGTTCGTCGCCGTTCGGTTCGCCCCAGACGGTGGCTTTGTCAGCATCGCGCTCGAGGTGATACTGCTTCACGCCGAGGAAGCCGATGACGTTGCAGATCAAGAAGTCGCCCTGCATCTCGGCGGGGAAGTGCTGGCTGCTGACGACATGGCTCGATGTCACCGGGCGCACTTCTTTCTTGAGCAGTTCATACATCTTGAAGCTGTTGCCCTCGGGCCGCACTTGATATGCGCGACCGCCGGTGCCGTCGGTGGCGTAGTGGTAGCCCCAGTAATCAAAGCTGGTGCCGTGCGGGTTGGGTGAGTTGTCGGCGTGCTTCGAGATGGTGAAGCGGCGCGGATCGAAGCGATACATCGCGCTCGATGTGGCCTGCAACGACGGCCCCCAGGGGTGCTCGTAGTTGTGCTGCATGAAGACGCCGCTCTGCCAGTAGATGCCGCCATCGGAGCCGTAGATGAGGTTGTTCGCGCCGTGGTGCGTGTCGGAGGAATCGAGGCCTTGCAGCATGATGATGCGCACGTCGGCCTTGTCGTCGCCATCGGTGTCCTTGAGGAACAAGAGTTCGCTCTGGCGCGTGACGAGCACGCCGCCGTTCCAGAACTCGAAGCCGAGCGGATTGTTCACGCGAGCGAACTCGGTCACGCGGTCGGCTTTGCCGTCGTTGTTGTCGTCGTGGAAGATGAGCAGCGCGTCCTTGCTCTCCTTCAGCGGCTCCCACTTCGGATAGTCGGCCCACGCGGCGACCCAGAGGCGGCCTTTGACATCGAACTGCATCTGCACGGGGTTCGCGAGCTGCGGGAACTTCTTTTCATCGGCAAAGAGATGCACCTCGAAGCCCTTCTTCACGGCCATGTGCTTGATCGCTTCTTCGCCGTCGAGATAGACGAGGCGGCCTTCCTTCTGCGCGCTGCTGCTCTTGCTGCCGCCGCCAACGTTCGACTTCACCGGAATGGGCTTCGGCACGTTGCTGTCGTCGATCTTCTTGTCGCCGCCGTTGATGCGAGCCCACACGCGCTCATCGCGATTCGCGGTCATCACATCGAGCATCGACAACTCATGCTGAAGCACGACGCCATTCGTCTGACCATCCACAAAGCTCAGCGTAGAGCGGCTGCCCCACACGTCGTTGCCATCGCTCGCGTGATAGCGCTGATACCAGTGGTAGCTCTTGTCCACCACCGCCTCGCGCAGCGACTCCATCGAAGCCGAGGTGCTCACTTGCTTGCCGAGCAATCCCTTGGCGATCATCTCGGCGAGCTGGCGATTGCCTTCGTCGGTGAGGTGAACGCCATTGATCGTGAGCGGTTCCTTCGCAGCTTTGAATAGCTCCTGCGAGGGATGGAAGAGATCGACAAACGCCACGCCCGCTTCCTTCGCCGCATCCGCTGTGGCCTTCGTGAGCGCTTCGAGTTGCGCGTTGTGGGCCTTGCCATCCGGGACGTTTGGATTGCGCGTGTCCTCATGCGCGATGGGGCTGAAGAGCACGATGCGCGGGAACGATTTGCCATTCGGCTTCGTGCCGCGCGTCTTCTTCACGAACTCGATGATCTGCGTCTTGTAGTCCTCGGGCTTGGTGTCGAACGACTCGTTGTAGCCAAACATGCCGAAGACCACGTCGGCCTTCACATGCTGCAAATACGTGGCCATCGAAATCTGCCCCGGACTGCGCGGATACGAGTTCGGGCGGTCGCCGCTGGTGCTCATGTTGCGGAAGCGCACCTGCATCTCCGGCAACGCACTCTGAAGCACCGTCTCCATCCAGCCATCGTGCTGCATGCGATCAGGCAAGCCATTGCCGAGGATCGCGACGACATCGCCCTTGCTGAACGCGAACGGCATCGGGTCCTTGTAGCCCGCAGGCACATTAGCGAGCGGTGGCTCGGGTGGGCCGTCGTTTTTCTTCCCGGCTTTCTTGCCACCGCGGTCTGCCTTTGCCACTGGCTTGCCGGGCTTGCCGTCAGCGGTGAGGAAAGCAACTTTGCCGCCACCTTTGACATTGATGGTTACTGACTCGCTGGGCTCTACGGCCTTGACCTCAAACACCGTTTTGCGCGCATCATCGAGCAGCGTCAGCGTAAAGCCGCCGAGACGATCCTCGAAACCCTCGCGACTCCACAGGCTGATGGCATCAATCTCCTGCGCGCCACCGAGATCGATCTCCCACCAGGGATTCGGCTGGTTCTCCTGGGTGTGCGTCATGCCCGTGCCCCAGGCGCGGCTCTTGTTGCCATCCATCGCCTTGTCCGCCGTGCCGCCATGACCGGTCGTTGATTGCGTGGCCGTGCCGCCTTTTGCGATGTTCTTGCCACCGCTCATGATTTCAATCTCGGCGATTTGGAGACACTTCTTCTCGCCGGGGATTTCGATGCGGACAAAGCGCGAGGGCCGGGCGACAGCCGTGAGCGAAGTTAAGGCGAGGGCGATGAGAACAGCCAGTTTCATATGGATCGGATGCGTCAATACGCGCGGAGGACCGCAGTCGCACACGGAAGTTTGTCATTGGCGTTTCGACGGCGTGCCCCGGACTCGCGGGGTGTCCTACTCACGACACCAGACCAGCCGCGCGGTGGCTCGTCGATTGACTCTGGCGTCCTGCCCAGCCGTCGCGCTTCATCACGCCGCGTGATTGTGCGATGCCGCTCCAGGCCCGGCGGTCGGATACCGGGAATTCCGGCACCGCGGCTCGGACTACCTCGCGTCTGCGCGCCGGGCTTTGCCGATGGAGCAGAGACCGTAGTCGCGTTGCCGGGCCAAGGAGGTGAAGGCTTTGCCCTGGTTTTCGAGCCGGTGGTTCGAGGGGATCCCAATCGAAAGCCCAGGCCTTCCATTTTGCGGCACGGCCTTCCGAAGATGTTCGGCTGACCACACTGATACCGAACCCGTACCTCAACTCGGTTGAGGTACGGGCCGGGTGTGATCGCCGGGTCACTTCGCGATCAGAGCTGGCACCAAGGCCGCGGACTTTGGACTGCCCAGTCCGGTGACGTAGTCGTAGCCTGCGCCGGCTGCATAGCCGTTGCTGCCCGAGGTGATGTCGCGGAAGTCGGCGGCGTAGTTTGAGCCTGCGATGGAATAAGCAGCGCTGGCCGTGTTGCTCAGCGATGTGGTGCGAGCGGCATTCACCAGAGCCTGCTGCGCGGCCCATTGAGGTGCTCCCGCACTGGTGCCGCCGACCATGATCCAGCCCGTCGAACCATTGTAGTTGGTGATGTAAACAGGGAAGCCGGTATAGGGATCCGCATTGTAGCTGACGTCAGGCACCGTGCGCTTGGTGGTGGACTGCCAGCTTCCCTGCCAGGACGGTTTCGCTTCGTACGCGCTGACGCCGCCGCCGCTTCCCGACCAGGCTGTTTCGGAAATGATGTTGCCCGCGCTGTCCAGTTGAAGGGTCGTGCCACCGACTGCCACTACATACGGGACGCATGCCGGCCACATCACGCCTGCGCCATTGTCGCCTGACGAGGCGAAGAACGACACGCCCGTTTTGTTGAAGTGCGAGTCATAGCTCGCTTCGGACGAGAACTCGGAGCCGCCCCAGCTCATGGATACCTGCTTGGCTCCCACGGTTTTCACTGCATAATCGACTGCGCCAAGGAGATCACTCAAGCTCGCCGATTTGGCGACGACGACCGCGATCTTTGCTCCGGGAGCGATGGCGTGCGCCCATTGCACATCGAGATTTGTTTCGAGCGCCCAGCCGCTGTTGGTCACGGACGGTTTTCCTTTGGGGTAATAGACACTGATCGAGGCGGCGGGGAGGCCGTAGGTGCTGCTGAAAACAGTCAGATCGTTGACCACGTTTGGATTGCCGTAGGCATCCACGATCGCGATCGTCTGGCCCGCGCCGTTGCCGCTGATCTGATCGAATCCGTAGGCATGGCGGATTTGTGTGGGATTGTAGCCGCCCGGGCTGGTGGCGAGAAAAGGGGTGGCCACGACGGGACCCCGCACCCAGACGGGAGGGCGGGCCTCAATTGCATCGGTATCAGGCCCTGGTGCGCGATCGGCAGCCGGCGTGGTGCCAGACTGCCCTTGGGCTAAAACACCGATCCAGGAAGAACCGGTGAACAGGGCTGCGACAAGCAGGGAAACAGAGGTTGAAACGTGGTTCATGGCAGGGCCGTTCTAATTATGGAAATTATATTCTAGTGATCATCGACAGGATTGGCGAGAAGATTTTGATCGTTCCGCCAAATTGGCTCCGCGTGAGACAACGGCACGCCGGACTGAACAGGAAGAGCAGATCGTCCGTCGTGACAACAGGCCGATCACCGGGGAGAACGCTTCCCGATCCAAAACGAAAAACCGTACTGTATCATTCTGAGTTCCCATCCCGTAAGGCTCTGCCATGCCCCGCTCTTCGCTTTGGAAATGGTACATCTGCGGCCTGCTTTTGCTGGCGACGACGATCAACTACATGGACCGCCAGACGCTGTCGAACGCGGCGGCGGCGGTGAAGGCGGAGTTCCGGCTGGATGATTTGCAATATGGCAATCTGGAGACCGCGTTCGGCCTGGCGTTTGGTGCGGGCTCGCTTGTGTTTGGTTTTTTGTGCGAGCGCTTCAGCCTCCGTTGGATGTATCCGGTCGTGCTCGGCGGCTGGTCGCTGGCGGGACTCTTTTCTTCATGGGCGGCGGACTATCACCAGTTCATGGCCGCGCGCATCATGCTCGGGCTTTTCGAGGCCGGGCACTGGCCGTGCGCGCTGAAGACGACTTTCCGTCTCCTCCAGCCGAACGAGCGCATGATGGGGAACAGCGTGCTTCAAAGCGGCGCATCCATCGGTGCGATCATCACGCCTAAGCTCGTGCTCTGGCTCTCCCAGGGTCATCCGCAGGGATGGCGGTTCGCGTTCCAGGTGATCGCGTTGACGGGCGTGATCTGGATCGTGCTCTGGATGGTGTCGTTCCGTTTGCAGGCCGCGACGGCGACTGCGGATGGGAAAGACGACGCCAGCACACCTGACACTGGGTCGCTGATGCCGATCATCACCGGCAAGAAGTTTTGGGCCATCGCGCTGCTGCTCGTGGGCATCCAGATTCCGTGGCAGATCATTCGCGCCTGGTTGCCGCTCTTCCTGCAATCGGGCCGCGGCTACGATCCGCTTAGCACCGCAAATTTTGTGACGATCTACTACATCGCGACGGACGTCGGCTGCATCCTCGCCGGCATCTTGTCGTTGCAACTCGTGAAGCGCCTTGCCCTGTCCAATCACGCGGCGAAGCGCCGGATCTTCAACGTCGCAGCCGTCCTCGCGTCGCTGACGATCTTCATTCCGTGGCTCGACAAAAGTCCGTTGCTGCTCGGCTTGTTGCTCGTGATCGGAGCGGCATCGCTGGCGATGTTCCCGTGCTACTACAGCTTTGTGCAGGAACTGAGCGCAGAGCATGTGTCGCGGCTGACGGGACTCTTCAGCATGTGGGTCTGGATCACCACCTCGCCGCTGCAATCGCTCTTCGGCTGGCTGCGGGTCAGGCTCGGCAGCTACGACCCCGCTCTGGCTCTCACCGGTCTCACGCCCTGGCTGGGAGTGCTGGCCATGGCGCTGCTGTGGGATCGGGCTGAAAAATCAAGACCGTAGCGGCAGCAGGTGAATCCGCTGCTTCCGGGGATCCACAGTGACCAAGGCGCCCGAATGCAGGGCGGCTACGGCTTCGACGAGTGCTCTCAAGACAAATCTCGACATGGTGCGCGGCCGGGTGTCTTCGGTGCGCATCTGGATGACGCTGGGCGCTCGCGCGCCAGTAGCAAATAGAAGAGCCCCGTAATCGAGATCGTGGGTGAAGACGACTGCGCCGTGCTTGCGCGCCCATTCCATGATCTCAGTGTCGGGAGCCGACGAATCTCCCAGAAACGACCAGTGTGCAGCATCATGACCCGCGGCACGAAGCTCGTCCACCCACAGCGGCGAGAGATTCATGTCCACGACGATCTTCACGCATGTGTGAGGGGCATGTCGTACTCCTCAGATCGCCAGGTGGCATACGCCAGTGCTGCCCGCACATCGGCCTCCTCCAGATATGGATAGAGCGCGAGAATCTCTTCGCTGTCCGCACCAGCAGCCACGAGTCCCGTGATCGTGCCGACGGTGACCCTCATGCCGCGAATGCACGGCTTCCCGCCCATAACGAGTGGCTCGATGGTGATTCTCTCGAGTTCAGGAAAGATCATGCATGGATTCTAGCCGACGCCGATTCGGATGACAAATGCCCACTTTGACATCAGCAGATGGAATCTGCGCATCTCGCTCGTTCCATCCCGCCATGAAACCACTCATTGCTCTCATTTGCCTCGCCTCGACATCGCTTGCCGCCTCGGCAAAACCCAACGTTCTCTTCCTCTTTGCCGACGACATGCGTGCGGACTCGATCGCAGCACTAGGCAATCCTGTGGTGAAGACACCGACGCTCGATTCGCTCGTCAACCGTGGTTTCTCATTCTCGAATGCGTTCTGCCTCGGCGGCAATTCAGCTGCGGTCTGCACGCCGAGCCGGAACATGCTGTTGAGCGGCAAAGCCTATTTCCGCTGGCAGAATCTTCCGGGGCCAAACGGCAAGAAGCTCGGCGCTCTGGCTCCAGGCGATGCACCGAACTTCCCGCTGTCGATGAAGGACGCGGGCTATGTGACCTATCACGAAGGCAAGAAGGGCAACACGGCCGTCAACATCCAGGCGAAGTTCGATCACAACGTTTACATCAACGAAAACGCCGATCGCAATTCCGGCGAGCCGGGCAAGGTGATCGCCGACGACGTGATCGAGTTCCTGAAGACGAAGAAGGATGAGAAGCCGTTCTTCATGTACCTCGCCTTCGGCAATCCGCACGATCCGCGTGTCGCTGCGCAGAAGTACCTCGACATGTATGATCGCTCGAAGATCCCGCTGCCGCCGGATTACATGCCGCAGCATCCGTTTGACAACGGCGAGATGACCATCCGCGACGAGCAGCTCTCGCCGTGGCCGCGGACGGAAGACGAGATTCGCAAGCATCTGCATGAGTACTATGCCGTGATCACCGCGCTCGATCTCCACATCGGCCGCATCATTGCGACGCTGAAAGAACTCGGCCAGCTCGACAACACGATCATTCTCTTCTCGGCTGATCAAGGCATCGCCATCGGAAGCCACGGCCTGCTGGGCAAACAGAACCTCTACAACTCCGGCATGAAGGTGCCCCTGGTGTTCGCCGGCCCCGGCATCACCAAGGGATCGAGCGATGCGATGGTCTATCTGCTCGACATCTACCCGACCGTTTGCCACTACGTTGGCGCCACCATACCTACCGACATCGACGGCGTCAGCTTCAAGCCGGTGATCGACGGCAGCATGAAATCGACGCGCGAGGAACTCTTCCTCTCCTATCAACTCGTCCAGCGCGCCGTGATTGCCGATGGCTGGAAGCTCATCCGCTATCCGCAGATCAACCGCTCACAGCTCTTCGACTTCAAGAACGACCCGTATGAGCTGAAGGATGTCGCCGCCGATCCTGCTCAAGCCGAGCGCCTTGCCTCGCTGACGGCGAAGCTCGAAAAGTGGCAGAAGCGCTACGGCGACGATCTGCCGCTCACTTCGGCCACGCCGAAGCCCGCGGAGTGGACGCCGCCGGCGCCCGGCTCGCTGCAAAAGGCGGTGAAAGGGCAGCGCAAAAAGCCGAAGCAGTGAAGCGCCGGCAGCTTCATGGCGGAACCGGCGCGGCCTGCGGAGGGCCATCGCCAAGAGTGCCGAGCCCGGGAAACTGCTTGCAAAGCCTTGCATGACACAGACTGTTCGCGCGAACACACACCACCATGCTCTCCACCCCTGCCTCACTCATGCTCACCGAGCGCCAGCGCGAGATGCTGGACTTTCTCCGCACCTATCAGCGCACGCACGGCGTGATGCCATCGACGCGTGATATCCAGAAGGCTTTTGGCTTCTCCAGCCAGACGGCTGCGATGAGCCATCTGCGCGCGCTGGAAAAGAAAGGCGTCATCCAGCGGCATGCGGGCCTGGCACGCGCGGTGGTCTTCCCGCAGGACTTGGAGCGCGCGGAGATCGTCGATGTGCCCGTGTATGGCAGCATCCCCGCGGGCCTCGCCGTCGATGCCGAGCAGCAGGCCGAGGGCTGCATCTCCGTGGACGTCCACACGCTGGGCATTCCGCGTCACGCGCGGACCTTCGCGCTCAAAGTGCGTGGCGATTCCATGACCGGCGCACACATTCTCGACGGCGATTTCGTCGTGCTCGAAGTCCGCGAGCCGCGCCCGCGTGACATCGTGGCCGCGCTCATCGACGGCGAGACGACTCTGAAACGTTACCTGGTCAGAAATGGCCGCCCATACCTCAAGGCCGAGAATCCCGAGTATCCCGATCTCATTCCAGCCTCCGAACTGGTGATCCAGGGCGTGATGATCACGCTCATCCGGCATGTGAGGTGATGCGGCGGCGCTGGCTCAGCGCGCCGTTTCGCGCACGATCGCGAGTTTTTCGTCGGAAAGATAGCCGTAGCGGTTGATCCAGAAACCGTGCGTACCCGCGCCGTGCGCGGCTGCAAGCCGGCGGCGGAAATCATCCGGCGGCCCATAGCCGTGTGCGAGGGCGAAGACCGGCGTGTTGCCGGCGGCCTTCTGTGCCTGCCCGATCTTCCGTGCGAGGGCGCGCGTCCCGCACGGATGCGGTTCGTCCGGCTCGGGATAGTGGTAATCTTTGAGATGCGCGAGGCCGTCGTCATCGGCCATGTCCAGCACCCGCACCAGCGTGCGGACGAGCAACGCTTCGTCCAGACCGGGATTCGCGGCCAGCAGCGTGTCACCGTAGAAGCGCAGCATCATGGCCCAGTGCATGGCGTACTCCTTCACGCTCACGCCGGCGATGGTCTTTGCCCAGCCGTCGAAGGCAAATCCGCTCACAAGATTCCACGGCGGCGGAAAGGCGTTGGGCACGATCTCCACATGCGCCGCGCCTGCTTCGTCGAGCGCCTGTCGGGCGTGGGCGAGAAGCTCCCTCACCAGCTTCGCGCGGAACGCCAGCGCGTCGGCGAGGAGCGGGTGCCCGGGGTCACGCGAGCCGCTCGCGAGAAAACCTTCGAGATCGCGGTTCGTCAGGCGCCCCAGCAGCCGCGTGTGCAGCTTCCGTGCATCAGCCTGCATCGCATCCATGGAAAAGCCGAGGCGCTGAGCAGCAGCTCGCGCGTGAGCGGAGTAGTCCACGAACAGCGCATCAAGGAAGTAGGGCGGATACTCCGGCCAGTCGAGCCGGAAGCCGTCGATCTGCGGATACTGCCGCGCGAGATCGACCAGCATCACGGCCATATAGGCGAGGATGTGCGGACTGGCGAGCGAGCCGTTTTTGTCAACGCGCCGCGTGGGGACGGTGCCGTCGAAAAGGCGCGGCTGATCCTCGTCCTGCACGCCGCTGAACTGCACACGGTAGCCCGGCGGACTCGCAGCCTGCACCTGGAGATAAACCTTCAGCCCCGCGGCCTTCGCCTGCTTCACAAACTCGGAGACCCTTGCCCCCTCCCGTTTGGTGAGGTTGTCCGGTGCCGGCGGCTGGTAGCGCAGTCCTGCGTAGAGCCGGGCATCGGGCGTGAACGCGGGCGCGGTGCGCACCCACAGCTCGCGCCTGCCGAAGAGCGGCCGGTCCAGCAGACGTACGCTGCCAGCACCTGCGTCGATCGGCGGCTCCCGGCCGCCTGTCTTCTCATCCGCCGGCTCCATGACATAGGGAGAGGTGGTCACCGCATTCGCACCGGCACGGTCGATCAGATTCCGCAGCACACGGTCGATGCCCTCGCTCTGCACAAACTCGGGCAGCACAGTGATGCCAATGAGCGCCCCGGCCTTCTCAGCGCGCACCGCTCCGGCGAGCGTGGCGAAGGCGGCGGTGCGGGTGAAATGCCGGCGTGTTTGCATGATCGAGGAAAGCTGCCTGCCTCGCCCATCATTCGTCGGCTGCGAACTCCTGCAGCACGTCGAGATCGACAAACGCCAGCACGGATGCGTGCGTGGCCTTGAGGGAAATCTTCGGCGCATTGTCGGCCTCGTAGGCCTCGATCCACCGGGCGAGGCAGAGGCACCAGCGGTCTCCGGGGTTGAGACCGGGGAATTCATATTCGGGCGAGGGCGTGGAGAGATCGTTGCCGGCGAGCTTTGAGAACTCGAGGAACTCCTCGGTCATCACCGCGCAGATGGTGTGCATGCCGGCGTCGTCTCCGTTCGTGTCGCACTTGCCGTTGCGGAAGAATCCCGTCACCGGGTCCATGCAGCAGCATTCGAGTTCGCCTCCCAGAACGTTTTTTGCCATGCGCGACAGTTGCGCGGGTTCCCGCAAAACGCCAGCTTGAGCGCGTCCGGCCATGCACATTCCCAGCCTCATCGAGCGGAAACGCGACGGCGGCCAGCTCTCCGCCGAGGAGATCGGCGCGCTCATCACCGCATTCACGAGCGGTGACATGCCGGAGTACCAGATGAGCGCGCTTGCGATGGCGATTTTTTTCCGCGGCATGGATGCGGGAGAAACAAGCGCGCTCACCAGCGCCATGCTGCACAGCGGCTCGGTGCTGCAATGGCCTGCCGGTGCGCCGTTGCGCGTGGACAAGCACAGCACCGGCGGCATCGGCGACAAGACCTCGCTCGTGCTAGCTCCCCTGCTGGCGTGCGACGGCCTCTGGGTGCCGATGATCTCCGGCCGCGGTCTCGGCATCACGGGCGGCACGCTCGACAAGCTCGAGAGCATCCCCGGCTTCCGCACGCGGTTGGACGAGGATGAAATTCACGATGTGATCCGTGAAGTCGGCTGTGTGATGGTGGGCCAGACCTCCGGCATTTGCCCCGCCGACAAAAAACTCTACGCCCTGCGGGATGTAACCGGCACGGTGCCGAGCATCCCGCTCATCACCGCCAGCATCATGAGCAAGAAGCTCGCCGAGGGCCTGGACCGCCTGGTGCTCGATGTCAAATACGGCAGCGGCGCCTTCATGAAGACGCGCGAGCAGGCCGATGCGCTGGCGAAGTCCATGGTCGGCGTGGGCTGTCTGCTCGGCGTGCGCGCGAGCGTGCGCCTCAGTGCGATGGACGAGCCGACCGGTGAGGCCGCGGGCAATGCGCTCGAGGTGGCCGAGTGCGTCCGCTGCCTCAAAGGCGGCGGGCCGGCAGACCTCGAGGAGATCGTGCTCGACCTCTGCGTGAGTGTTTCAGTGTCCGACCGCGACACGCTCCGCGGCTGGCTGCACGACGGCACGGCATGGCAGAGATTCCAGCGGATGGTGGCGGCGCAAGGAGGCGACATCGATGCCCTCGAACGCATCACGGAAATCCACGACGCACCCTGCATGGGCGAGCTGCGCGCCACGACCTCCGGCATCGTGCGGCGGATGGACGCGGGCGTGATCGGCCACGTCATCCTCGAACTCGGCGGCGGTCGTGCGAAGGCCGACGACGAAATCGACTTCGCCGTGGGCTGCGACGACATCGTGAAGACCGGCACGGAAGTCGGCTTTGGCGACCCGCTGATGCGCGTGCATGCCCGCACGGATGAGGCGCTCGATGCGGCGATCTCACGTCTGCAAGACGCGGTGACGATCGACTGACGCCTCACCACAAGCACCGCCCCCCCCCGCGGTGCCGCGTTCCGCCGCGCAAGAAAGCCGAAACGAAAGATTGCAGGCACGACCGCGTTCTCGGTAAGCTTTGCCTGCCGCCGGAAATCCCGGTCGCAGCTTCGTTCCTCAATCGAAACCCACTCCACCATCATGCAATCCACGATTCCAAATTACAGCCGTCGCCAGTTCATCCGCGGCTCCCTCGCGGGCGCCGCCAGTCTGGCCGCATTGCCCGCATGGGCCGCTCCCTCGGGAGCCAATGGCGACATCCGTGTGGCCGTCATCGGTTTCAACGGCCGCGGCGCGGGCCACATCGGCAGCCTTCTGAAGATCCCGGGTGTCCGCATTGTCGCCCTTTGTGACGTTGACAACGAAGTGCTCAAGAAGGGTGTGGCCGACCTCGCGAAGAAGAACGTGACCGTCAAGACCTACACCGACTACCGCAAGTGCTGCGAGGACAAGGAGATCGACGCCATCACCATCGCCACGCCGAACCACACGCACACGCTCATCGCCATGACGGGCATCGCCAATGGCAAGCATGTGTACGTCGAGAAGCCGGTCTGCCACAATGTGACAGAAGGCCGCCTCCTGGTGGAAGCCGCCGCCAAGGTCGCGCCAAAGGGCCAGATCGTGCAGCACGGCATGCAGCGCCGCTCCAGCCCCGGCTGGCAGGAGGCCATGGAGTTCGTGAAGAGCGGTTCCATCGGCAAGCTGGTGCTTTCCCGCGGCACGAATTACAAGGCGCGCCCAACCATCGGCAAGGTGGCCGCCCCCATTGAGGTGCCCGGCGACGGTCGCATCAAGGGAACCTTCCGTGACACGGGCGGAAAGCCGCAGGTGGTGGACGTGGATTACAAGCTCTGGTCCGGCCCGCGCGGCATGAAGCCGCTCTCTCGCGAGCAATTCCACTACGACTGGCACTGGCAGTGGGCCTACGGCAATGGCGACATCGGCAACCAGGGACCGCACCAGCTCGACGTGGCCCGCTGGGCGCTGGGCAATCCCGAGAACCTGCCGCTCAAGGTGATGAGCTTCGGCAACCGCTGGGCCTACACGGACGACGGCCAGACGGCCAACAACCAGTTGGCGCTCTACGACTTCGGCCCCGGCGTGGCCCCGCTGCTCTTCGACAACCGCGGCCTGCCGCATGCGAACCTCGAGTGGGGCAAGGGCCGCGACGCCCGCATGCCTGTCTTCTACGCCACCGCCCAGGGCAAGGGCGGACAGACGCAGATCGGCAACGTCATCCACTGCGAGAACGGCTACGTGGCCGAGTCCAAGGCCTACGACAAGGAAGGCACGATGATCAAGAAGTTCGAGAACTTCAACGACGGCACCGACCACATGCTGCACTTCATCGATTCCATCCGTGCCGGCAAGCTGGTGGACCCGAACCTGCACGTCTCCCACGGCTTCCACGCCGCGGCGCTCGCGCACCTCGCCAATATCTCCTACCGCCTCGGCAAGAAGGCCTCGCCGGACGAGATCAAGGAGCGCCTGCAGGGCGACAAGGCCGCGACGGCCACCTTCGAGAACTTCGCCGCCAACCTCGCCGCCAATCACATCGACCTCGCCGTCGATCAGGCCATCCTCGGACCGCAGCTCGGCTTTGACAGCGCCTCGCTGAAGTTCACCGGCCCGTTTGCCGACGAGGCCAACAAGCTCGTCAACGAAGACTACGTGGACGAGTTCAAACTGCCGGTCATCAGTTGATACCGGCGGCACGATCCGATTCATCCGACAGGCGGAGCCGGGCGAGACCCGGCTCCGTTTTTTTTCGGACCGCGCGCGCGAGATCGAAAACGAAGAACAACCAGTCCCCGGCACCAGTGGCATGAAACCCGGCACCCCCGTCAGTGAAGACATGCAGCGGCTCAAAGCGATGCTTCAGCAGTCAGTCACGCCGCACCTGCCCGCGGCGCAGAAGGAAATGCAGATCCTGAATCTCGCCTGCGGCCGTTGTGACGAGGCGGACACGCTCGTCTCGCTGGGCCGGGAGGTCACCCGCGGCGGCCATGTGCGGCTGGTTGGCGCGGACATCCGCATCCGCGAAATCCGGCAGGCGCGCGAAAACCATGCGAAGCTGCCCGCCGAGTTTCTCATCCAGGACGCTTCGCAGCTCCATCAGCACAAGGAACTGGGCGCTGACTTCGACCTCGTCTTCCTGCGCCACCAAAACTTCTGGCATGGGCAGGACCTGTGGAAAAAGATCTTCGAGCAAGGCCGCGCGCGGCTCGGCAAAAACGGTTTGCTCGTCATCACGAGCTACTTCGACCACGAGCACAAGCTCGCGCTCGCCGCGCTGGAGTCCATGGGCATGGAGGTCGTGAGCAACAAGCGCAACAAAGCCTCCCGCTCCCTCAACGATGCGCCGGGCAAGTCCGTGGACCGCTGGGTCGCCGTGCTGCGGCCGAAGAAGTGAGAGCACCGTCGGCGACCTCTTTGCCGGCCCACATGGGCGTCGCGGTGTCAGAAACCGGCCGGCTGTCTTGAAAATCACCGCTTCCGTCTTGCGTTCCGTCCGTCCTTTCCTCTAATCTCGCGCCCCAACCTCGCACATCACATCCGCCATGAGCACCCAAACCAAGTCTCTCCTTGTCGAAAACCGCGTTTTCAAGCCTGCCGCCGGGTTTTCCAAGACTGCCCGCATCTCCAGCATGGCGCAATACAAGAAGATGTGGACGGAGAGCATCAAGTCGCCCGACAAGTTCTTCGCGCGTGAGGCGAAGGAGCTTCTCTGGAACAAGCCGTGGACGAAGGTGCTCGACTGGAAGTGCCCGTATGCGAAGTGGTTCGTCGGCGGCAAGCTCAACGTCAGCGAGAACTGCCTCGACCGTCACATCCACGGAACGCGCAAGACCAAGGCCGCCATCATCTGGGAGGGTGAGCCGGGCGAGAAGCGCATCCTCACCTATCAGCAGCTTCATCGCGACGTGTGCAGATTTGCCAACGTGCTGAAGCGCCACAAGGTGAAGAAGGGCGACCGCGTCGTGATCTACATGCCCATGGTGCCGGAGGCGGCGATCGCCATGCTCGCCTGCGCACGCATCGGCGCGATGCACAGCGTGGTCTTCGGCGGCTTCAGCGCGGAGTCGATCAAAGATCGCGTCCTCGACAGCGGTGCCACGGTGGTAATCACGGCTGATGGCGGCTACCGCCGCGGCGCGGTGGTGCCCTTGAAGAAAAACGTGGACGATGCGCTCAAGGGCAAGGACACGCCCGTGAAGACAGTCATCGTGCTCAAGCGCACCGGCCAGGACATTCATATCGAGGAAGGCCGCGATTACTGGTGGCACCGGGAGCTGGAGTACGTGGATGCGAACTGCCCGCCGGTCGCCATGGACAGCGAGTCGCCGCTTTTCATCCTTTACACGAGCGGATCGACCGGCAAGCCGAAGGGCATCCTGCACACCACCGGCGGCTATTTGCTGCACAGCTACATGACGTGCAAATACGTCTTCGATCTGCGTGACGACGATGTGTATTGGTGCACCGCCGATGTCGGCTGGGTAACCGGCCACAGCTACATGGTCTATGGCCCGCTCGCGATGGGCGCGACCTCGCTCATGTACGAAGGCGCGCCGAACTGGCCGGAGAACGACCGATTCTGGCGCATCATCGACGAGTACAGGGTCAGCATCTTCTACACCGCGCCGACGGCCATCCGTGCCTTCATGAAATGGGGCGACTCGTGGGTGAAGAAGCACGACCTGACCTCGCTGCGACTGCTCGGCACCGTCGGCGAGCCGATCAATCCCGAGGCTTGGATGTGGTACCACAAGACGATCGGCGGCGGCAAGTGCCCCATCGTCGATACCTGGTGGCAGACCGAGACCGGCGGCCACATGATCACTCCCATCCCCGGTGCCACGCCGACGAAGCCCGGCACCGCCACGCTGCCGTTCTTCGGCGTCGAAGTGGGCATCGTCGATGACCTGGGCAAGGAAGTGCCCGTCGATCATCAGGGCAAGCTCGTGCTGAAACGCCCGTGGCCGTCGATGCTGCGTGGCATCTGGGGCGACAAGGAACGCTACAAGAAGACCTACTGGAGCGATTTCAAAGGCTGGTATTTTGCCGGCGACGGAGCGCGCCGAGACAAGGACGGCTACATCTGGATCATCGGCCGCATCGACGACGTGCTGAACGTGGCAGGGCACCGTCTCGGCACGGCCGAGGTCGAGAGCGCGCTCGTCTCGCATCCCTCCGTGGCAGAGTCCGCCGTCGTGGGGCGCCCCGACGAACTCAAAGGCCAGGGCGTCGTCTGCTTCGTCACCGTCAAGGAAGGCATCAAGACCACCCGTGAACTCTCGGAAGAACTCAAGGCGCATGTGCGCAAGGTCATCGGCCCCGTGGCCACGCCGGACGAAGTTCGCTTCGCCGCCGCACTGCCGAAGACGCGTTCTGGCAAGATCATGCGCCGCCTCCTCAAGCAGATCGCCGCCGGCGAGACGCTCAAAGGCGACACCACCACGCTCGAAGACATCAACGTCATCGCCGCGCTTGCGGCGGCGAGCGGGGAGGAGTGAGGCTGCTCGATTCTCATCCCTTCGCCACAGGTTCGGCTTCCAGGGAAGGTTCCGGGGCCGACCCCGGCCACGCGGCACCCGGAAGCTCGCGGCGGGTCATGTTGGACCGGGCGTGCTCGCCAGCTTCACCGCCGGCAGCCGGATGCTGAACACGGTCTCGATGCCCGGCTGGCTGCGCAGCGTGATCGTGCCATGGTGAGCTTCGACCGCGCGCTTGACGATTGAGAGGCCGAGGCCGGTGCCCTTCACCTGCTTGGACCGGTGGGTGGAGACTCGGTAGAAGCGTTTGAAGACGAAGGGTTGGTCGGCGGCGGGGATGCCGACGCCGTTGTCGCGAATGCTCACCTCGAGTTCGTCACTGATGCGTTCGATGCGGACGGTGATCTCAAGGCCGCCGGCCGGGTTTTCCTTGAGTGCGTTTTCGATGAGGTTGAAAAAGATCTGCTCCCAGTAGTAGCGGTCGCCCTCGAGCACGGGGCTGGTGCCGTCGGCGACGATGATCCGCACGCGGGCGCCGCTCGTGGCGATGGCGTTGGCGAGCAGTTGCGCGACGTCCTCGGCGCATGTCTGCAAGTCGAGCGGCTCCAGTTTCAACGGCACGCCGTCACCGGACTCGAGCCGGCTGATCACAAGCATGTCCTCCACAATGCGGGCCAGCCGTTGCCCGTGTTTCTGCATGAGGGAAAACACGCGCTTTTGCTGCGCCTCGTCGGTGATGTCGCCGGCGAGGAGGTTTTCCAGATAGCCGGCTATGATGGACAGCGGCGTGCGCAGCTCGTGCGAGGCATTGGCGACAAAATCGCGGCGGATTTTCTCGAGTGAGCGCTTTTCGGTCTCATCCCGGAGGATCACGAGGAGCGGGAGCTGCAAACCGGGGCGGCGTTCGTCATGCAGGGGCACGACTTCGAGGGAAAAGACTCTCGGCTCGGAGGCATCGCCGTCGGCGGACGACTGGAGCAGCTCCTCGCGGATGCGGCGGCCTGTGCGTTTCGCCGCGGCCACGAGATCGGCCACGCGGTGGTCGCGCACGCACTCGAGCAGGGGCCGGCCGACGGAAGCGGAGGACACTGGCAGGAAGCGCACCGCGCCCTGGTTCATGTACATCACCGCCATGTCGGGCGATACGATGAGAAGGCCGTCCTCGATGCCGTTGGCGAGCTGGTCGAGCATGTGTGTGCGCCAGCGGGACTCGAGCGCTGTGTCCACCTCGACCTGGAGCAGGTCGTGTTTCAAGCCATCACGCCGCCGGGCCGCGCGTTCTCCGCGCCACAGTGCGGCGAAGGCGCACGCCGCCAGCAGGAAAATGATCGCGGCAAAAAGAAACATCGACGGGGTCCGGGGTGCGGGAGCCCACCGCGACGGCCAGTTCAGGACGCGGGTGGCTCCTTCAACATGTAGCCGTAGCCTCGCGCCGTCTGCAACCACTCCGCGCATCCCCCCAGCTTCTCCCTCAACCGCTTCATGTGGGTGTCCAAGGTCCGGGTGCGGGCCTGGTCGGAGTAGCCCCAGACCTCGCGCAGGATGGTTTCCCGATCGACCACGGCGCCGTTCTTCGTGGCGAGAAGGTGCAGCAGTTTGAATTCGAGAAGTGTCAGCGGCATGATCTCGCCAAGAACCGAGAGCTTCACGTTGGCGAGGTCGAATTCAAACGGCCCGATCTTAAAGCCCGGCTGGGCGGGACCCGGATCAGCACGCCGGAGCAGGCCCTGGACACGGAGCACCAGTTCCTTCGGGCTGAATGGCTTCGCCATGTAGTCGTCGGCTCCCTTTTGCAGTCCGGCGATGCGGTCCTGCGTCTGTCCGCGGGCCGTCAGCATCAAAATAGGGATGCGGGTGGTGACGGGATCCTGCCGCAGCGCCTCGCATGTGCGGAAACCGTCACGGCCCGGCATCATCACGTCGAGCACGATGGCGGCGGGCAGGCGCTTTTTCGCCCGATCGATGGCCTCCAAGCCGGTCGCGGCCTCGGTGGTCGCGAACCCGGCCTGCTCAAGGTTCAGGCAGACCAGTTCGCGCACATCTTCCTCGTCATCGGCCACGAGGATCAGGGGTTTGTCAGGCATGTGATGCGGGCTGGGTTCGGATGCCGGGCCAGTGTAAGCGCGATGGCTGGTGGAGCGTCAATGCTGATCTGCCCGGCGTTCCGGCTTTTCGCGCAGGGCGATCCAAGCCGTGGTGGCCACACCCGACAAGACCGCAAAAGTGAACTGTTTGTCACATCGGCCAAACCTGGCGTGGGAGGCCGATCCCGGTCGGTAGTCCCGGGAGCATGAAGTCCGGAGGCCTTTCGCACCGCTTTTTGCGATGCTGAGAGGCCTCGCAAACTGGTCTCTCGGGGGTTGGATTTTCACGCCGGGAAAAATTTTTCGCGCGCCAGCCCGCATCCCAGCAAGGATTGGTCGCGATGCGCAGGGTTGGCGGCAAATTTGATCTTGGCGAGCCACAACATCTTGTGCATTATCTTTCCCGCTTTGCCAAGATGTTGTGCATTTCTGATGGAATCGCCACGCTACATCCCTTGATTTTCCTGCCCTACAGCCTCGTCCCTCGTCCCAAACTCCCCAAAAACAATTCCCGAAAAAATCCCCCAACCTCTCTCAATCCACTGCCCCTCCCCGACCATGGAAAAAATCGTCACCATCGGCACCCGCCAGTTCCCCCTCGACTCTGACAAGGCCGAGGCCGCCTACGCCGCCAAGAAGGTCATCAACGGACGCAAGTCCATGACCTTCAATCTCCTCCCGCTCCGCTACAAGTGGGCCTACGACCTCTATCGCACGATGAAGGCCAACCACTGGGAGCCAGAGGACATCCAGATGCAGAAGGACGTCGAGCAATGGCGCTCGAATGAGATCACCGAGAACGAGCGCTGGATCATCATGATGGGCGTCGGCTATTTCTCCGCCGCCGAAGGCATCGTGGGCGACAACATCCAGCACGTCATCCGCGAACTGGTGACCGCGCCGGAGCTGAAGCTGGTGCTGGGCCGTCACGCGCACGAGGAAAACATCCACGCCGACAGCCTGCTGTACATGATTTCCTCCCTCGGCATCAATCCGCACGAGTGCGAGGCCATGTTCGAGCAGATCCCGACGATCGTGAAGAAGAACGAGTTCGTCACAAAGACCTCGCACGCCCTGCGCCGCGATCTCGACCTGACGAAGCCGGAGAACAAGCAGCTCCTCGCGAAGAACATCTTCATGTTCGGCCAGTGCATGGAGGGCACGCAGTTCTACGGCCTCTTCGGCATGATCCTGAGCCTGTATCGCCAGAACAAATTCCCCGGCATCGGCCAGATGTTCCGCTACACGCTGCGCGATGAATCAAATCACATCGAGCTGCTGCGGAACCTTTTCATGGACCTCATCGAGGAGAACCAGGAAATCTGGACGCCGGAATTTCGCGAGGAACTGGTGAACACGATGCGCGAAGCCGTGGCGCTGGAGAAGGAATTCATCCGCGACTGCCTCCCGGTGAATGCGGTGGGCCTCAGCTCCGACGAGTTTGAGCGTTACATCGATTACATCGCCGACCGCCGCCTCGTGGGCTGCGGCCTGCCGGAGTTGAATCCCGGCATCAAGAACTCCCTGCCCTGGCTCGCCGAGCTCATGGACATCCGGAAGGAGCAAAACTTCTTCGAGGGCAAGGTCACCGACTACAAGAAGTCATCCGCCCTCACGGTCGGCAGCGACGAAGACTTCTGATGCGCCGGAGTGGTGGCGAGGCGGAAGATTGGAGTGCTGACATTTCAATCCGAAGCCTCGAGCCGTCTCCAAGAATCGTTTCGCCTTCCCGACATTCCGCTTTCCATCACTCCACCGTTTCAATCACTCCATCCCCTCAACCTCTCACCTGCCTCCCGTCATGATCGACAAACTCCTGAACGAAGACAAAGCGCTCAAGCGCCTGGCCAAAACCCCCAAGGACCAGAAGCCAAACTACGAATGGAGCGCGCTCGCTGCGGGCGTCTCCGACGGCCCTTCCGCCGTCAAGGTCAAGATCGGCAATGCCGAGCGTGACTTCGACCTCGGCGAAATCGCCGACACCGTGGGCAATGCGCTCACGGATCTCTTCATCGCCCGCCGTCAGGAGGAGAAAATCTTCTCGGAGGACAACCAGCAGCTCGTCCAGCTCATCTCCCGCGCCGTGGCGAAGGAACTGCAGCAGACATCCGCCACCTCCGGTGGCGACCTCGCCACTCTGAATGCGCACGAGATCTATCAGGTCATCGAGCGCGCGCTCGTGCGCCACAATGCGCACGACGTGGCGCGAAGCATGGTCACGCGCCGGGATCGTAATGAAAAGAGCGCCGCTCATCAGCCGGCCAGCCCTCAGCCTCTCATGGTCACCACCAAAGTCATCCGCCGCAGCGGCCAGCTCGTCGCCTGGAACCACGACAAGATCGAGGTCGCCGTCCGCAAGGCCTTCCTTTCCCTCGAACTCGACTCGTCCCCTGCCGTCACCGTCGCCGAGGCCGTCAGCCGTACCGTCGCCGATTCTGGCAGCCAGTTCATGCACATCGAGGAGGTCCAGAACCTCGTCGAAGAAGAATTGATGAAGCAGGGCTTCTTCAAGGTCGCCCGCGCCTACATCCAGTACCGTTCGCTGCGCAATCGCCTTCGCGAGACTGAGGCCGAAGCCGCCGAGCAGCAGGCCGTCGCCGAGAGCGAGCTGCAGCAGTCGCTCATCTTGGTAAAGACCGCCGATGGCAATTCCTTCCTCTGGGATGGCCAGGACCTCAAGAAGCGCGTCGATTTCGCCATGCTCGGCCTCGACCTCTGCCTGCCGCGCAATGAGATCGAAATGGAACTCCGCCGCTCCATCATCACCGACATCTCCATCGATGACCTGAAGCGCACCATCATCCTGAACTCCCGCACTTTGATGGAGAAGGACGCCGACTTCGCGAAGTTCGCCGCGCGCATCCTGCTCAGCTACATTTACGAAGAAGTGCTCGGCTGGGACATCGTCCGCGATGGCATCGATCAGCTCCCGCTCTTCCACCGTCGGGCGTTCAAGAAGAACCTCGCCCGTGGCATCGAGATCGAGCGCCTCGCCCCGCGCCTCCGCGAATACGACCTCGACAAGCTCGCTGAAGCTCTCGACCCCGCCGCCGACCTCGACTTTGACTTCCTCGGCATCCAGACGCTCTACGATCGCTACCTCATCGTGGACAAGAAGGTGAAGCCCTCGAAGCGCCTCGAGACGCCGCAGCTCTTCTGGATGCGCGTCGCCATGGGCCTCTGCGTGAAGGAAACCGACGCCGAGGACAAGATCATCGGCCTCTACCGAGTGTACAAAGGCCGCCGCTTCTGCTCCTCCACGCCCACGCTCTTCAACAGCGGCACGCTCCACACCCAGCTCAGCTCCTGCTACCTCTACAAGGTGGACGACAGCATCGAGTCCATCATGATCCGTGGCATCGCGGAGAACGCCTTCCTTTCCAAATGGGCCGGCGGCCTCGGCGGCTCGTGGACCTCCGTCCGCGGCACCGGCGGCTACATCAAAGGCACCAATGGCGAGTCACAGGGCGTCATTCCTTTCCTCAAACTGCACAACGACCAGCTCGTGGCCGTCAATCAAGGCGGCAAGCGCCGCGGCTCCGGCTGCGCGTATCTCGAAGTCTGGCACAACGACATCGAGGACTTCCTCGAGCTGCGCGTGAACACCGGTGACGAACGCCGCCGCACGCACGACCTCAACACCGCCAACTGGATCCCCGACCTCTTCATGAAGCGTCTCGAAGAGCGCGGAAACTGGACCCTCTTCCGCGCGAACGAGGTGCCCGATCTCCACGACCTCTACGGCTCCGCCTTCGAGAAGCGCTACCACCACTATGAGGCCATGGCCGCTGAAGGAAAAGTCTTCGGCCGCACCGTCGCCGCCCTCGATCTCTGGAAGAAGATGCTCAAAGCCATCTTCGAGACCGGTCATCCTTGGATCACCTTCAAGGACCCATGCAACGTCCGCAGCCCGCAGGATCACGTCGGCGTCATCCACAGCTCAAATCTCTGCACCGAGATCACGCTGAACACGTCCGCCGAAGAGACCGCCGTTTGCAATCTCGGCTCCGTCCTCCTCGACAATCACCTCGACGACTCCGGTGGCATCGACCACGCGAAGCTCCGCGAGACCATCCGCATGGCCGTCCGCGTGCTCGATAACGTCATCGACATCAACTACTACCCGACCGACGCCGCAAAGACCGCGAACACCCGCCACCGCCCCATCGGCCTCGGCGTCATGGGCTTGCAGTACGCCCTTTATCGCAAAGGCGTCGCCTTCGCCTCGAAGGAAGCCGTCGAGTTCAACGACGAGATGATGGAAGCCATCGCCTACTACGCGTATGAAGCCTCCAGCGACCTCGCCGCCGAGCGTGGCACCTACTCCACCTACAAAGGCAGCAAGTGGGACCGCGGCCTCCTCCCGCAGGACACCGTCGATCTCCTCGCCCAGGAGCGCGGCCTCGACATCGACGTCCCACGCGGCGGCAAGATGGACTGGTCCGGCCTTCGCGAGAAGATCAAGAAGAACGGCATGAGGAACTCCAACGTCCTCGCCATCGCCCCCACCGCCACCATCTCGAACATCATGGGCTCCAGCCCTTGCATCGAGCCCCTCTTCACCAATCTCTACACCAAGAGCAATCTCTCCGGCGACTTCACCGTGCTGAACTGGTTCCTCATCAAGGACCTCAAGAAGCGCGGCCTCTGGACCCCCGAGATCCAGAACAAGCTCAAGTACACGGACGGCGAGCTCGAGAGCATCGAAGAGATCCCGTACGACTTGAAGCGCAAATACGCCACCGCCTTCAGCATCGACTGGGCCTGGGTCATCGACGCCGCCGCGCGCCGCCAGAAATGGATCGACCAAAGCCAGTCCGTGAATCTCTTCTTCGGCGGCACCGAGATGACCACCCTCAGCCAGATGTACCGCGGCGCCTGGCGGAAAGGTCTCAAGACCACCTACTACCTCCGCACGAGAAGCGCCTCGAACATCGAGAAAGCCACCTCCGAAGTGCAGAAGGAGATGCGCGGTCACGTCGGCGAAACCGCCGCCGCCGCCAAACGCGAATACACCGCCGAAGAAACCCTGGCCTGCTCCATCGAGGCCATGCGGAACGGCGGGACGTGTGAGGCGTGTCAGTAGCGCCTCACCCCGGACCAGTCTGACTCGTCAGACTGGTCCGACCCGTCAGACCGTTCGGCCAAAAACCTCCCACCACCATGCCCGCGGACCCCGACAGCCCACTGCTGCCACACGGGGGCTACGAAAAGCTGCGCAGCTACGCCGTCGCCGAGGCGGTCTATGACGCCACCGTCGTCTTCTGTGACCGCTTCATCGACAAAGAAAGCCGCACCCACGACCAAATGATCCAGGCCGCCCGCAGCGGCGTCCGAAACATCTCCGAAGGCAGCGGAGCCGCCGCCACCTCGCGGAAGATGGAGATGAAGCTCACCAACGTCGCCCGCGCCAGCCTCAACGACGAGCTGGCCAAGGACTACAAGAGCTTCCTCATCCAACGCGGCCTCCGCGTCTGGCCCAAAGAATCCCGCCAGTGCCTCGCCATGCGAGAGCGCCTCAAGCACGACGTCTTTCCAAATCTCCCGGCAGCCCCCAAAGGCAAGATCATCCTCACCGGTTTAGCCGGACTCGCCGACTTCGTAGCCAAGGCCGATCCCGAATTCGCGGCCAACGCCATGCTCTGCGCCGTGAACCAAGCCTCGTATCTGCTCAAAAAGCAGATCGAAAGCCAGAGCCGCGACTTCAAAGAACACGGCGGCTTCACCGAACGCCTCCACGCCTCCCGCATCAAAGCCCGCGCCGCCCAAGCCGGCATACCCGAGTGTCCGCTCTGTGGGAAACCCATGCGCCGCCGCACCGCCGGAAAAACCTCCTCCGAGTTCTGGGGCTGCTCCGCCTATCCCAACTGCAAAGGCACCAAAGACATCCAGGCCTGAGTCAATTCACTCAGTCCCACCCCTCAGACCCGTCCGAAAAGTCGGACCCGTCAGACCGACCGCCGCTCACACCTCTTCCGAATCACCTCCAGGATCGAGCCCTGCACCTGGGCCATTACCCACTCGCTCCACCAACCCGTGTACCAATTGAACCGCGTGGATAAACGATGGGTGCTCGAGAGATGCAAAACGCATGAGCCGTCACTCTTCGGCTCGATCTCATAGGCCCCATCCAGCACATTGTAAAAGCGACCACCCACGATCACGTGTTGATCGAAAGCTGTGTGCGGAATGAAATCTGGATCCGCCTTGATGGTGAACGACAGCTTCTTCTCCGGCTCCCAATTGGTGACCACTTCAAAAAACGAAACATCCCGCTCAAACGTGGCGTGACGTCGCCCTCCGACGCCTTGTCTGTCGATCGTCGCCGCGATCGGTCTCGGAAATCCCAAAAGATAAATCCACTGCTCCGGCAGTTCCTCCCTCTGGATGGCAGGAACCTCATAGATGTGTCTCCAAATCGTTTTGGCGTCGGCATGGATGAGCACCGAGTCGTGCATTACGCGCTGCTCGTGCGGCTCCTTCCACACCTGCTCGAGGGGAGACATCGCCAATGGCAGCAAAACGAACAAATTCACCATCATCCGGCCTCGGTCGCTGAAATAGAGGAGAATGAAGTGCATCACCATTCCTCCGAAGATCGATGCTGGAATGACCACCGGCGCAGAAACAACCGCGCACATCAACGCCTCCAGTTTCACCGCCACCGCACCGATCATCAGCACGAGCATCGTCAATGGCGGCGCTCCCAGCGCCCAAAAGAGCCGGGGCCGGTCAAACCTGTTTCCAAGATAGCAAATCAGCGCCCCCGAGCTGATCGGCACCGTCCAGACAAACGCGATTGAAACAATCTGAAGCCAACCCTCAAGCGGCTGCGCCGCAAACAGCAGTCGAAGCGCCAGCGCATACGCAGCAGCGACCCCGAAGATGATCGCAAAACTCCGCCACCGCCCTGGGCCGTCACTCATGACCGCAGGACTAGAGTATATCCATCATCCGGTCCAACTGAAACCACAGCCGCTCTCCCTGGTCATTGTGCATCTCGTCTTCTCCACCAAAGACCGCGAACCCTGGCTGACTCCCGCCATCCGTCCGCGACTCCACGCCTACCTCGCCGAGGTCGCCCGCGGACATGGTTGCATGGCCTACCGCGTGGGCGGCGTGTCCGATCACATGCATCTCGCCCTGTCCCTGCCGCGAACCCTCACGCAAAGCGATCTCGTGAAGGAACTCAAAACGACCTCGAACCACTGGCTCGAAAAACAGGACAAAGCCTTCACCGCCTTTGCCTGGCAACGCGGCTACGGTCTCTTCTCCATCGGCAAATCCCAGCTCCCCGCCCTCACCCGATACATCGACGATCAAGAAGACCACCACCGCACCCGCACCTTTCAGGACGAATACCGCGCCATGCTCACCAAGTACGGCATCGCCTACGACGAAGCGCATGTGTGGGATTGATCCGGCCCGACCCGTTCGCGCGCGAGCGCTCCTACGGGGATGCGCATTCACTCGGCTCACTGCGTACCCGACCCGCCCTAAAGCGCCAACGGCGCGCCCCGCCTCAACGCCACCCCCATGAACCGCGCTTACAGCGCTTCCATGTTTCGGGCGCACCTTCGGTCCTGGGGTTGATGGGTAGAGACGTTTGAGTTTCAGGCGGGCGTCTTTGGTGCGGAAGCGCCAGTCGGTGCCGTAGTGTTGCACGTTGCGGTGGAACGCCCATCGGCCGAGTTCTCGCTCCACTTCTGCTTGCGTGGCGATGCGTCGGTCCAGGCACTGGTGCAGGGCCATGCAAGTCTCATTCTCGGCCATGTTGAGCCAGACGGCTTGCTTGGGGATGAAGTGCCATTCGCTGCGCTCCTTGAGCCGCAACGCCTCGGCTGGCGCGAAGGGCTTCATACAGCGAGGCGGGATGGTGCGTGTTCAGGTTCTCCTGCACCACCACGATCTTCCCGGCCTAGGGATACACTTCGTCGCAGAGCGATTGGGTGGTCTGGGCCCAGTCGCACGCGGCGCGCCTTCCTGTCATGTGCGCGCCGTGCCGTTGATATTGCTCCGCTTCGCCCGCCATTCGGGCGGCCTGCGGCTGGCTATCTCCGCTCTGGTTCGTAGTCGGTGCGCGCGGGCTGGCATAGACTTCCATCGCGCAAACGAAGGCCTTGCGGTGCTCCGGCGGCAGGCACCACTGCTCGGTGCGCCAGGGTTTCAGCGCGACATTATTTGCGCCCTGCCCACGGTCTGTTCGCTGATGGATTTCCACCAGCTTCAAGCTCACCAGATGATCGCTCAGCAGCCGCAACGTGCAGCGCGCGGCTCCTCCGGGCGGCGGCGAGTTTGCACGCCGCAGCCATGCCTGCTGCGATGAGGGCTTCGAGTTCCTGACATTCTTCAACACAGAGTTTGATGCGCTGGATTTTCTAAACCTTCCACGCCCAACGCACGCCGCCCACCATTCTTGATGGTTTCGACCACTGGCTCCCAAACATGACGCACCGCTGGCGGTGCTGGTTCGACCGCCAGTCGAAGCTACTTGCCCATCACCCACGCGGGGCCTTTGCCGCACGAGTAAGTTTTCAGCGGAGTGAGCAAACCAGTCTGCGCATCGCGACGATAGACGATGAGTCTGTGCGAAGTCTCGCCTGCGGCGATGACGAAGCGATCATCCGAAACGAGCGCGAAGGAGCGAGGTGTCTTTTCCGTCGGCGCCTGGCCGAGCGAGGTGAGTTCGCCGGCTTGCTTGCTCACGCTGAAGATCGCAAGGCTGTCGTGACCGCGATTCGAGGCATAGACGAAACGGCCATCGGCGCTGATGTGGATGTCAGCGCACGAGCCCTTGGTGCGCCAGTCTTCGGGGACGGTGGGCACGCTTTGACGAGACTTCAGCGTGCCATTCGCGGCATCGTAGTCGCAGAGCGTGACGCTCTTGCCCTGCTCGTTCACGAAGTAGGCCCACTTGCCGTTCGGATGGAAGGCAAAGTGTCGTGGACCCTCGCCTTCGCCGCCGGGGAGATGCGGTGGTGTGTTGAGCGTGAGCAGGCCGGTGGTGGCGTCGAAGCGGAGTTGATCGACTTTGTTCAGCTCGCCGACGTGCGGCACGAAGGCGAACTTGTTCGCGGCATCGGTTTGAATGCTGTGAGCTTTGAGGCCGGTCGTAATCGTGCAGACGGGCGTGCCAGTGACTCGTCCGTCTTTGATCGCCGACACACCGACGACGCCCTCGCTATAAGACGCCGCGAGGAGCCAGCGGCCGGTTTTGTCGGCGTAAACGTAGGCCGCATTGAAGCCGGCATCGGCGAAGGTGGGGTTCGATAGCGCACCAGTTTTCGCATCGACATCAAGCGTGGCGAACTGCTTCGCGGAGCGCACCGAGGCGTAGAGATGCTTGCGGCCCGGACTCATCGAGAGGCTACCGGGCGAGCCTGGCAGGGCGAACTCGCTCTGGCGTGTGAGTTCGCCGGACGAATCATCGAGCGACCACACAGCGATGCGTTTCTCGCCACTTTCGGAGACATAGACGATGGTCGAACCAGCAAAGGCGGCGCTGGCGAACGTGAGGAGAGCGAGGACGAGTTTCATCGCGGGAAGGAACGCGCAGTGAAGCGGATTCGTGCAAGGCGTAGCTTCGAATAGCAATCGAAGCCGACCGGCTCCGTGGACCGCCGTGTTCGTAGCTTCGGAGCAAAACACTCGGCCTGCGACGATGCTTCGACTGCAAGTCGAAGCTACGCTCTACGCGCCTGCAACAAGCTCTCGTTCGTAGCGTTGTTACCAGACCCCAAAACCCGCATGAATCGTCGTCGTTTTATCCTTCGTTCCCTCGGCACCACGCTTGCGCTGCCGTGGATGCCTTCGCTCATGGCCAAGTCCGTGGGCGGCAACTCTGTCGTGCAGACCGCGAAGGGCGCGGGCCAGGGTGCGAGGCGCTTTGTGGCGATCGGTAATTTGCTCGGCTATCAAACGAAGAGTCTGTTCCCCAAGACGACCGGTGCGGAGTATGAGAAGACCACGCTGCTGGAGCCGCTGTGGGACATCCGCAAGCACATGACCGTGTATCGCGGTCTCGATCACGGGGTGCGCGGCGGGCACTTTGCGGTGCATTCGTTTCTTTCCGGCGTGCTGAACTCGGAGGCGCAAAACCGTCCCGAGGGCAATGTGACGATAGACCAATACATGGCGGACGAGATTGGTTTCGAGACACGCTTCCCATCGCTCACGGTTGGTTCGGAAGGCGGCATTCACGGCGGCTGCCAGATCGCATGGACGAAGTCGGGTGTGCGTGTGCCGCCAGTGACGAACCCAGCGGAGTTGTTTGAAAAGATCTTCATCGGCGACTCGCCCGAGCGTCAGGCACGTCGCGTGCAGGAGAACAAGGTGCAGGGCTCCATCCTCGATTCCGTGCTGGAGGAGGCGAACAGCCTCTCGCGCAAGGTGAACAAGGAGGACAAGGACAAGCTCGCCGAGTATCTCAGCTCCGTGCGCGATGTGGAGAAGCGCCTGGAACTCCGCCAGCGCTGGACCACGCAGCCGAAGCCGAAGGCTCCGTTTGAAAAGCCTGCGAATCACAACGCTGTCGAAGACCTGCCGATGCTGTATGAGCTGATCGCGCTCGCCTTGCAGACGGATAGCACGCGCATCGCCACGCTGGAGATCGGGGGCGACTTCATGCCGCAGCATCTCGGCATCAAGAAAGACTGGCACGGCCTCTCGCATCACGGCAATGACCCGGAAGCGGTCGCGAACCTCATCACGCTGGAGAAGTATCAGATCGAACACTTCGGCAAGTTCGTCGCGCGTCTCGCGAAAATGAACGACGGCGAGCGCACGTTGCTCGACTCGACGACGGTGCTCTTCGGCAGCGGCATGGGCGATGGCAACACGCACAAGAACTCCGACCTGCCCATCCTGCTCGCCGGCGGCGGCTACAAGCACGGCGAGTTCCGTCAGGTGCCGAATGAAGGCATCAAGAAGGTGCGCCTGTGCAATCTCTTCGTGGACATCGCGCAGCGCATGGGTGTGGAGATCGATTCGTTTGGCAACAGCACCGGTCGCTTCGCGTGAACGGCGAAGGTTTCAATGCAGCGATGACGACACGGAAATCAGCGCACCCAGAGCACGGGTGTGTTCGGGTTTCGCGGAATGACCTGCTGTTTCGCACAGTCCACCAGGAGATCGGTGGATTCGAGCGCCGTCTGTCCGAGCAGCACCTCGTCACCCAGCACCAGAAGTCCTTCCGTGACGCGACGATCCAGGATTTCCATGCTCACCGGTTCGGAGACCATCACGCTGTCGGTGCGGCCATCGGCGTAGCGGGCCTCGGTGTAGCTGTCAGGAAGCAGTCCGAGCTTGAGCATCAAATGATGAGGGATGCAGGTGCGGATGGCTCCGGTGTCCACAATGGCATTGACCTCCACCGAGCGGACCTTCTTTGCCGCGAGTTTCTTGCGGCGATGCAGCGCTTCATCGGTCGCGTTGATCAATCGGATTTTGACTCTGACTTCTCCCATGTGTCGAGGCTACGAGTTTGGGAGCGGACTGTCAATTCCGTGAATTAGCCAGACAAGCAGTCAAAATGAGCGCTGACGATTCAATCCCGATTACCTCGACGATTCCAACACGCCCCGCCTTGAACTCCACATCCATCACTCAATGCACTCTGCTGGTCAGCGCGATTCTTGCTGCTTTTCATGCCTTTGCCGAAGACAAACTACCGCCGTCGAAGCTCGTCGAGCAGTTCATCAGCAAATACTGCCTCGAGTGTCATGATGCCGATGTGCAGAAAGGTGACCGCAGCTTCGAGAAGTTCGTGCTGCCCCTGAAGACCACCGCTGATCTCATCGAGGCTCGCGACATCATCGACCAGCTCACGCTGAAAGAGATGCCGCCGAAGAAGGCGGATCAGCCAAGCGATGATGAACGTCTCGCAATGATTCGTGCGTTGCGCGATGGCAGCGCGACGGCGTTCAAGAAGATGGAGAGCACCGGCTCGCGCACCGTGCTGCGTCGTCTCTCCAGCCGCGAGTATGAGAACACGCTGGCCGTTTTGTTCGGTCGTCGGGTGGACACGCTCGGGCTCACGGCCGACTTCCCGAAGGAGAAAACCACGCAGCACATGGACACGATCGGCAAGTCGCTCGTGACCTCCGGCTTCCTCGTCGATCAATACTTCCAGGCGGCGAACCACCTCATCGAAGCACGTCTCGGTAAGCCGCAGATCGAGCCGAAGGACTGGCGCTTCAACGGCCACTTCGTGCAATATGAGGAACTGCAAGGCTCGCACAAAGACGTCTTCAACTATCGCTACCTCAACATCTACGAGCAGCCGAACACCGACACGCGACAGGGCAGCTACGGCCACATCGAGGACTTCCTCCAGGGCGTGCCGGTCGCCGGTTTGTATGATCTCGAAGTCGAGGCGCAGGCGATGCATCGCGACACGCATTACGATCCGAAGATCTTCGGCATCGACTTCTCCGAGCCCTTCATCCTCGGCGTCGTGCCCGGTGACATCACGAAGGGCCACATCCATTACCCGCAGCCCATCGAGCCGCTGCTTGCCAGCACCGTCGTGCCCGATGACAAGCCGACGTTTCTGAAGTTCCGCGTCTGGCTCGAGGCCGGACAAACGCCGCGCTTCATCTTCCCGAACGGCCCGTATGAATCGCGTGCGTCGGTCATCACGATCAATCAGCGCTACAAGGATGAGCTGTTCGACAAAGGTGCCAAGAACGGGGACGTCAGCCGCGCCGCTCTGCTGCGAAAAGGCAAGCTGCCGCACATCCGCATCAGCGAGATCAAGATTCATGGCCCGGTCAAAGAGGCCGACGGCAGCGTGGAAGAAGTCGCCGTGTTTGGCAAAGGCGGCTTCAAGGCCGAACGCGCACTCGATCAACTCAGCGTCTTCGCCGAGCGGGCTTATCGTCGTCCACTCACCGACACGGATCGCAAACCCATCCGCTCGCTTTATGAGAAGCGCATCGCGGAAAAGATCGCGCCGCGCCAGGCAGCGCTCGACACGTTGAAGCTCATCCTTTGCTCGCCGTCCTTCCTTTATCTCAGCGAGATCACCGATGAAAAGGAGAAGACCCTGAATGCCTATGACCTCGCCTCGCGACTGTCGTATGCGCTCTGGGCCGAGCCACCGGATGAAGCGCTGCTGGCCGCCGCGAAGTCCGGCGCGCTCACGCAAGACGCCGAGCTGAAGAAGCAAGTGCTGCGCATGATCGCCGACGAACGCATTAGCGGTTTCGTGAACGGCTTTCTCGATAGCTGGCTGAACCTCCGCGATCTCGGCACCCAGCCGCCGCCACGCGAATCGAATCGCGCTTACTACGCCGAGGATCTGCCGACGGCGATGAAGAACGAGGCGCGGCTCTTCTTCCGTGACCTTCTCGCGAACAACGGCTCCGTCTCGCAGTTCATCGACTCGAACCACACCTTCGTGGATAAGAAGCTCGCGAAGCTCTACGAATTGCCCGAGTTGAATACCTTCCGCCTTGCCGATGGCTTCCGCAAAGTCACGCTCACCAGCAGCAACCATCGCGGTGGCTTGCTCGGCATGGCCGCTGTGCTCACGGTCAGCGCGAACGGCGTCGAGACCTCGCCCGTTACGCGCGGCGTGTGGGTGACCGAGAACATCCTCGGCGTGCCACCGCCACCGCCGCCCGATGTCGTGCCCTCCATCGACACCGACGTCACCGGCACGAAGACGATCCGCGACCGCCTTGCCAAGCATCGCGCCGATCCGACCTGCGCCGAATGCCATCGCAAGATCGACCCTCTCGGCTTCAGCTTGGAGAGCTTCGATCCCGTTGGCCGCTGGCGTGACAAGTATCCGAAACCCAAGGACAACAAACAGCCCGCGCCGAAAGTCGATCCTTCCGGCGAGCTTCCTTCCGGCGAGACCTACAAGGACTTCACCAGCTTCAAGAAGCTCATCGGTGACACCCGCTCCGATCTCTTCACGCGTCATCTCATCCGTTCGGTTCTCAGCTACACCGCCGGACGGCAGATGGAGTTCGCCGATGATTTCGTAATCGATGAACTCGACACCAAGATTGAAAAACAAGGCAACGGACTGAAGACGCTGATGGTGGAGTGCTTGATGAGCAGCGTGTTCCGGTCGCGGTGAGCCTCAAGGAAAGGCGCTTTTCAAGCGCCAGGTCGGTTTGAAACCGCCCTTCCTTGATTGGCCGGGCCGACTCCCTCCTCGCTTGCATCTTCCAAGTGCGACATCCAACCCGCGTCTCGCCGCTACGGCGCCGTCGCATCGGAGACGACATGGCATTGAAGATCATCACGGCAGAGTTCAGGCGTGACAACCGAAGGCTGTTGTGGACAATCGAAGCAACGGTTCATGAAAAAGCGGTTCTTCCAGCTTCTGAAGTTCGGTCTTGCCGTCGCGTTGTTGTTCGCGGTCACGTTCTTCATTCCGATGGAAGTCACCATCGACGGCCCGAGGTTTGCCAGACTCGAACAACGCCCTCCAGACGGTACCGACTTTGGCGTGGACGTGCAGTGGTGGAATCTGATCTTGAACAGACAGACGCGCCGCGAGCGATTCCCGATCCCGGGCGGGGGGCGCTTGGCGCTGCCTCCCTGCCGCATCTCGACGAATCTCGGGAGGCGCATTCTCGAATGGTCGCTGACAAACCTGCATCTCTGGCAACCGTGTCGGAATTGCTACGGTCCTGCGATCCGCTGCTCGCTCTACAACGAATCAAAGTATGTCGAGCCAAAGGGGATGCGGCTTGCCCAAGGGCAGTATGAGAAGGACGGCGAGGTTGTTTTCACGGTCGCCCTGCTGCCGGATGAATCCCAATTTGAACAACGTCCTTTCGAACCAAACAATGTGGCCAGGCTGCTCGACGAGTGCCGGTTGCTGATCGCCAAAGGAGAAAGTTCGAACATCAACCCGGCCGGCTTCGGCGATGAATTGAAGCGCCTCAATCCGGTGCGAGTCGAGTGCATGCAGGGAGCGATCGTTCTGTGGATGGGAGGAGAAACGGGATACGCCATCGCACCGGATCAGGACGGATGTCCGGCATTCAATCTTCTGATGGTCTCGGGCACGAAGGACGAGCATATCTTCCAACTGACCCGCATTGACCGATTGCGCTGAGCGAAAAGTCCACCGTAACAACCGGTCGATCGCCTCATTGATGCGAGCCGAGCTTCACGCCGACGGTGGTGGCGATCTCCTGCATCGTGGTTTTGCGGCAGAGGTCTTCCTCGAGCCTGCTGATGGAATAGCGCACTTGCGCCGCGGCCTCGACCGTGCCGCCCATCATGCCGACGATGAAACCGATCTGCCGGTCGCGCTCACCGTCATCGTCCGATTGTGGTGCAGGCGCGGACGGGCTGGGTTTGAGCCAGCTCCAAACGCAGACACAGAGCCAGCCAGGGACGAACAGAGTTCCGATAATGCCGCCGATCGAATCCATGGTGACGACATTGATTTTGTTTTGCGCCGGGTTGGTTACTTCAGCTTCCACACCTTCACGTCATCCACCTGCGCCGATTTGTTCACGGCCAGGGTGATCATGCGCTTCGTGGGATGGGCGATGCCTTCGCTGCGGATGTCGACGGCGGGTTTGCCATCGATGCTGGCGCTCATCTTGTCGCCCTCGACGGTGACGAGCATCGTGTGCCAGTCGCCCGCCGCGAGATCGAGCGGGAAGGTCTTGGTTTTCGATTTCAGCAGCGCGGCCAGCTCGGGTGACTTGTCGCCCTTCTCGCGGCGCTCCTTGATCTTGAGGTCCATGCCGCCGGTTTTCGAGTCGGTGAGCGTGGCGTATTTCAAAGTGACGCGCGTCATGCAGAGATGTCCGGCATGGACGGTTTTCAGTTCGCGATCGACGAAGTCGAGTCCCAGGTCATCACCGGCGGCGAGTTTGAACTTCATTTCCACCGCGCCGTCTTGAAATGCGACGTCGTGGAAGATCGCCACGCCGTGGTCGGCCTCGGCGTGTTTGGTCACGCTCATGTGGCCGTCGGCCACGGTCACTTGCTTGTGGCCTTTCGCGCGCCAGGCGCTGTTGCTGGTCCAGCCGCTGCCGATGTCTTCTTTTTCGGTGCCGCCGTCCGGGCGATCGAAGTGGTCTTCGAAGAGAAGCGTGCCGTTTGGCTCGGAGTGAAGGACGTGAGTGACTGAAAGGATACAAAGGATCAGGGGCAGCGTGCGGCGAAGTGGAGATTTCATGGAGGTGGAGTGTGGCGGATTTTCAAGTGAGCGAGGCAGATGTTGGCGGGATTGTTTTCCACGTCGCGCGGCCGGCTGCTTTCGGATGCACATGACCGATGCACACCTCGGGATGCATGGCGCCGCTCACGACATCGCGGGATAGTCGGTGTAGCCCGCCGGGCCTGGTGTGTAGAAAGCCACCGGGTTCGGAGCATTGAGCGGCGCACCGGCTTTGATGCGGGCGGGCAGGTCCGGGTTGGCGAGGAAGCTGGTGCCAAAGGCAACCGCATCAAGGCTGCCGTTCGCGACGGCTTCGGCGGCTTCATCACCTGTGTAGCCCATGTTGCTGACGAGCACGCCATCGAAGTTCTGGCGCGCAGGCGTCAGCACATCGCCCTTCTGCACATTGAAGAGGTCGGCGCGCATCACATGCAGGTAGGCGATCTCCAGCCTGCTCAGTTTCCCCGCGACATACGCGGTGAGGCCGGCGGGATCACTGTCGCTCATGGAGTTGTAGCTGTTGAGCGGGGAGATGCGAACACCCACGCGATCATTGCCCCAGACCTCGCAGACGGCAGCCGTCACTTCGAGCAGCAGACGCGCGCGGCCCTCCGGCGGGCCGCCATACGGACCGGTGCGCTTGTTCGCACCGTCGCGCAGGAATTCATCGAGCAGGTAACCGTTCGCGCCATGCACCTCCACGCCGTCGAAGCCCCCGTCCCTGGCATTCTGAGCGGCCTTCTTGAAGCCGGCGATGATGCCGGGGAGTTCGTCATCACGAAGTTCACGCGGTGTGACATAGGGCTTCTTGCCTTCTGGCGTGTGGACTTCGTCGCCGGTGATCGCGATGGCGCTCGGCGCCACGGGTTGTGCGCCGTTGTTCAGAAGCGGATGGCAGGCGCGGCCGCCGTGCCAGAGCTGAAGGAAGATGCGTCCGCCTTTGGCGTGAACGGCACTGGTCACCGCCTTCCAACCGTGGACCTGGGCATCGGAGTAAATGCCCGGCTCCATCCAGAAGGCTGAATTGCCTTCCATCACCATTGTTGCCTCGGCGATGATAAGGCCGGCGCCCGCACGCTGGGCATAGTATTCGGCCATCAGCGGCGTGGGATTATGGGCGGCATCAGCCCTGCAACGGGTGAGCGGAGCCATGAGGATGCGGTTCGGAAGCGTGAGCGCACCGACTTGAAGCGGAGTGAAGAGGTCTGCCATGGGGATGAGAGTCTGAATGTGGTAATGCGGGGTGACAAGGAGAGGGAAACATGAAATCGGGACTTCAGGCGAGATCGAAAAGCAGCGCGTCCGTTTTCCCGGCCCGGGGGGTGATCACGAGTGTGCCGGCATCTTCGGTGCAGAGTGCATCGCCAGCGCCGATGCCGGTGCCATTCACGTCGAGCGTGCCTTCGATTATCTGCAGCCATGCACCGCGTCCTGCCGTGATCTCGTGCGTCACACTCTCACCCGCCAGCATGCGCAGGCGCCAGACATCCGCATCCTGATGCATCGTCGCGCTGCCTTCGCGCCCATCGCGGGAGATGATGAGCGTCTTCTCAGCGTCCGCCTTCGCGGGATCGGGCCGCCACTCTGTGTAGCTGGGCGTGAGGCCGCGGCGCTCGGGGTGAATCCAGATTTGCAGCAGATGGCAGGGTTCGGTCTGCGAGGGGTTGAACTCGCTGTGCGTCACACCGGTGCCCGCGCACATCACCTGGATCTGGCCGGGGGCGATCTGGCGGCCATTGCCCAGGCTGTCCTTGTGCTCGAGCGTGCCCTCCACCATGACGGTGAAGATTTCCATGTCCCGGTGCGGATGTGTGCCGAAACCCTTGCCCGGAGCGATCCAGTCCTCATTGATGACGCGCAGCGAGCGGAAGCCCATGTGCCGCGGATCGTGGTAGTCCGCGAAGGAGAAAGTGTGGAAGGAATTGAGCCAGCCGTGGTCGGCATGGCCGCGTTCCCGGGATTTGCGAAGGGTGAGTTTCATGATGCGCCGATGATGCGGCATTGGTGCATACGCGGCCAGTGCCTTATTGCGATGGAACTTCAAGTTCTGCTGCACGAAACGCCGCTGATTGTCATGGAGCCGTCGAGTCTCTTTCGTCGGCGTCGCGCTTGTCCCGGGCGGCAGGAGGCGGGGTGGGAGAGCGGCGCGGGCGCGGACCGGATGCGCAGGCAGGCGATCACGGCTCCAATGTGCCGTTCGTCGCGCCTTTGGCGGCTTCTTTCCATGTGGCGAGGTCGGGGGGCTCCGGCATGTTGGGCTGGAGACGGCGCAGCATGAGGTAGCTGTGCAGAGCGTGGTCGGCGATGTCCGCAACGAAGTCCTTGTTCTGCATGAGAGCCGGGTCGGTGATCAAACGGTCCCACATCTGCTGCGCGGTGCGCATGGCTTCGGGACGGCGGCTCTGACGGGTTTGATTCACGCAGAGGTTCTTCATCGCTTCGACGAGACTCTTGGTGTTGGCCTGGGCTTCGATGGTAAGGGCGATGTGTTCCTCGAAGAGCTTTTCGGCCTTGTCCAGCTCGCCGTTGTCGCGCAGCAGCTTGCCCAGTTCCGTCAGCGCATAGCGCACATGATCGCTGTTGCCCTCCGCGCGGGCGAGGGCGAGCGCCTCGGTGGCCAGGGGCAGTGCGGCACCGGGCTGCACGGCGGCCAGCTCCACCTTCAGCGCCGCATAGACCGCATTGAACAAATCACCGCGCTTGTCCGCATTGCCGCGCATGATCGTCACCGCCTCGGCGGCGTGCGCGCGGGCATGGTCGAACTCGCCCGCATCCCTCTCGGCGGTGGAGAGTTCCACGAGCTTTGCCGCGAACGCTGGCGACTTCGCCCCCAGCTCCGTGCGCTGGGCCGGCAGCCGCTCCCGGATCATCGCCGCGGCGCGCGCGTGATCTTTTTTGCTCCAGAGCACGTGGAGCAGCGCATCGTCAGCTTCCTTCAGCCGCTTGGTGTTTTTTGCCTTCGCGGCGTAGGCGCGGATGTCGGCGAGGATGGCCTCGGCGCGGTCGAAGTCGCCGGTCAGCTCCAGCGCCATCACGATGTTGATCTGGTGCGTGGCCAAAGTGTTCTTCGATGCGCCGCTGCGTTTGGTTTCATCGACCAGGAATTCGGCTTCGGCCAGGGCGTGGGGGCCGTCCTTGAGCTTCAGCCATGAGCGCACGACGGCGCGCTGCACTTCGAACCAGAGCTTGCTGCCGTTCATGCCGGCGGATTCGACGCGCCCACGCAGGTCCAGCACCAGGGGCGGCGCGGTGCCGCGCTCGCCGTGGTCCATGACCTGTTTGCAGTATTCGAGTTCGGCGGTGAATGCCTCCTCGCTGGCCGGACCGCGCAGTTTGGCGATCTCGTCGGCGTAGGTTTTCAGCAGCGGGATGTGCTCGCGGTGCTCGCCGATGGTGCCGTAGATGTCGGATATTTTGCCGAGCAACTCCACACGCAGGTCGGGATCGCTGGTGAGCACGGCGATGCGTTCGCCGCTGCCATCGAGAGCGAGCTTCAACGCTTCGGGATTGCGCCCCTTGCCCACCTGATCCGTCACGCGGTCGAGCAGGTCCGTGACGAAGGCGCTGGTTTGCATGGCCCGCTTCTCTTGGTGCGTGGCGCGGTCGGTTTCGTTTTCGGCAAGATGCAAAGCGGCGCGCGCGACGTCGGCTTTATGCAGGGAAATGATCGTGGCGGCCACCATCGCGGCGACCACGGCGCAGGCAGCGGTGAAAATGACGCGGTGGCGTTTGATCCAGCGTCCCGTGACATAAGAGAAGCTGGGCGGCCGGGCGTGGATGGGCTCGTCATCGAGGAAGCGCTGCACGTCCTCGGCCAGTTCGAGCGCGGTGGCGTAGCGGCGCGCGGGGTCTTTTTCAAGCGCGCGGAGGGTGATGATGTCGAGATCGGAGGAATGAAAGGACCGCAGGGACTCGAAGGACAAACGCGACTCGGTTGGCGGCAATCCTTTCCTTCCCTTTTGTCTCGTCCGTCCCTTCGAGGTGGGCTTGGCAGGCACGTCCTGGCGGATGCTTTGCCTGAGGGCTTCGATGCCATTGCTCGGCGCGAAGGGCGGTTCGCCGGTGAGCAGTTCGTAGAGCAGCACGCCTAGGGAGTAGATGTCGCTGCGCGTGTCGATGACGCGCGCACCCTCGATCTGCTCCGGCGACATATAGACGGGCGTGCCGATGATCTGATCCGCCTGGGTGAGCGTGCCGTGCATCATCAGCGCGGTGGCGCGGACGGCCTTGGCGATGCCGAAGTCGATGACCTTCGGCACAGGCTCGCCGTCGATGACGGTGACGAGGATGTTTGAGGGCTTGAGGTCGCGGTGGATCAGGCCCTTCTGATGCGCGTGCTGGACGGCCTGGCAGACCAGGGTGAAGAGGCGCAGGCGATCGGCGATCGAGGCGTCACGGGCCGCGCACCAGTCGGTGATGGGCTGGCCCTGCACCAGCTCCATGGCAAACCAAGGCCGCCCGTCCGCGCTCGCACCGGCGTCCAGCATGGCGGCGATGCCGGGGTGATCCATGCTGGCCAGCGCCTGGCGCTCGTAATCGAAGCGCGCGAGCACCTGGCCGGTGTCCATGCCACGCTTGATGATCTTCAGCGCCACCTGCCGCTGCACGGGCTCCGTCTGCTCCGCGCGCCACACCATGCCAAAGCCGCCCTCGCCGATGCACTCGATGAGGCGATACGGCCCGATGTCATCGCCCTCGTCCTCGGCGTCATGGGCGGTGGTGAGCATGCGCGCGAGCACGCGCTTTTCATTGCCGAGGATGTGGGTGGCGTCGTCCATGAGTGGTCTGGGTGTTCTGCGCCGTCCAGTCCGCGATGTGACAGGCAATCATCAATCAAACGCCTGAAACAGCTCCATCACCTCGCGCTGGATCACGGCGGGATCGTTGGTGTCCAGCGTGGCGGCCAGTTCGCGTTCGATGTGCGCGCGGTACTGGCCGCGCATCCGGTGCAGCGCGGTGCGCAGCGCATCGGGTTTCATGCCGGCGCCGCGGGCGAGTTCCGCCAGCCGCGCGGCATCATCTTCCTGCATCAGCGGCCCCGCCAGCAGGGCGAAGCGCTCCGCCTGACCGCGCTCTTCATAAAAGTGGCGCAGGGCGGTGAGGCTGCGGTCCAGCACGGCGCGTGCCCACTCGCGCGCGTAGATCGTCTCCACGGAGAGGCCGGGTGCCTCGAAGTCCCTGCTGAGGCGGTGCTCGGCGTCACCGAGGTCATGCAGCGGCAGGTGCTCGGTGCCCTGGCCGCGTTTGTGCCGCTGGGTCTTGCGCCATTCGGAGTGGCGGTAGTTGTTGAAGGCCGTCAGCAGCAGGCTGCGCAGCCTGCCCTGCGCGGCGTCGGCCTTGGCGAAGGTCTCGCGGCGCAGCAGCGTGAGGAAGAAGCCCTGCACGGCGTCCTGTGCATCCTGCTCGGACATGTGCTCGAAGCGCGCCACCGCGTAGAGCGGCAGCCAGTAGGCGCCGCACAGCGTCTCCAGCGCAGAGTGCGCATCATCGTCAGAGCCGTTGCGCAGTTTTTCAAGCAACGTCCAGCGCGTGTTTGGGAAGGGAGTAGGACTGGGAGGCATGACAGGAGCCGCGCAAGGAACGGGAGCATCTCCGCCATCTTTCTTGTCGGTGCATCATTCACGGTGCCGGAGCAGATCCGTCCCCTCCAGCCCAGGAAATTTTCATTTTTTTTCATCGCGCCTGTCACACTGCGGCAAAAACGCAGCAGTTCACTGTGTGCAACGCTGATTTCACCACCCCCCACATCCCGACATGAACACCCTGCTCCCCCATCGCTCTCTCGTCCGGCAGTCCATACTGCTGGTGCTCGCCTGGACCTGTTCCGCAGCCCTCCTGGCTCAAACCACATCCGCCCGCCCGCCGGACACAGCCGTGGCTTCAAAAAACGCTGGCGCGCAAGCACCCGCGGCCTTCTCCGAGCTGGTGGCCAAGGCCACGGCGGGCGACCAGGGGCGGCACGTCGGCATCACCGCCACGGCGGATGGCGCGGAGCTGCGCGCGGCATTTCAAAAGCTCGCCGGCACGGTCACACGCGAGGGCTTGCGTTTGGATTCGACCGATGACGCCGGTGGCAGTTTGCGGCTCCGCTCCAGTGCCGTGGGCCGTGGTGATGGCCGAGTGCAGGCATTGCCGGCGGTCGGCCGGGTGGCTTGCTCGGACGCGCTAGTCACCTTCACGCGGCCAGGGGTGACCGAGGAGTACACCGTGAGCGTGGATGGTGTGCGGCAGGATTTTCTCATCGCGCAAAAGCCTGCGGGCGGCGGAGCGCTGCGCCTGGAGCTGGCGCTGCAAGGTGCGCATGCCTCTGCGGACGCAGCGGGCGTGAAGCTCGTGCTCGATGAGTCAGGACGCGCACTGGTTTATAACCGTCTGCATGTCACAGACGCGCGCGGCAGCAAACTGGCCGCGCATTTTGAAGTGGCCGCCGCGGATCGCATCCTTGTGCATGTGGACGACGCTAACGCGGTGTATCCGGTGCGCATCGATCCGACGTTCAGTGATGCGGACTGGATGAGCATGAGCACCAGCGTGCCCGGCGCGCAGGGTGATGTGCGGGCGGTGGCGGCGTATGGCACGGACATCTACATCGGCGGCAGCTTCACCTTCGTGGGCGGCGTGTCGGCGGCGTATGTGGCGAAGTGGAACGGCACCACATGGTCCGCGCTGGGCTCGGGCGTGAACGGCCCGGTGTACGCGATGCACTTCGACGGCTCGCAGCTTTACATCGGCGGAGCCTTCACACAGGCGAGCGGCGTGGCAAACACGACCTACATCGCGCAATGGAACGGCAGTGCATGGCAGGCGCTGGGCACGGGCGCGAACGGCGCGGTGAACGCGCTGGTGAAGAACGGCAGCAATCTCTATGCAGGCGGCAGCTTCACGCTTGCGGGCGGTGTGGCGGGCACGAGTCGCATCGCGAAATGGGATGGCACGGCGTGGAGCGCGCTGGGCTCGGGCATGGACGGCACCGTGAACGCGCTGGCGAAGAACGGTCCCAGCAACATTTATGCCGGTGGTGATTTCACCACGGCGGGCGGCACCCTGGCGAACCGGGTGGCGAAGTGGGACGGCACCTCCTGGAGCGCGCTGGGCACGGGCATCACGGGCGGCTCGGTGCTCGCGCTGGGTGCCTCGGATTTCGGCTCGGATATTTATGTGGGCGGCTCATTCACCAATGCGGGCGGCGGCTTTGTCAGCAATCTCGCCAAATGGAACGGCACGACGTGGAGCGCGGTGGGCACGGGCGTGGACGGCCCGGTCAACTGCATCGCGATGGAGTTCAGTGATGCGTATGTCGGTGGCCTTTTCAGCAGCGCGGGCGGCGTGGCGAACACCTCGCGTGTGGCGAGATGGAACGGCTCATCCTGGCTGGCGCTCGGCACGGGACTGACACCGGCCACGACCTCGGCGTTCCCGGTGAGTGCGATGGCGAAGTATGGATCCACGCTTGTGATCGGCGGCATCTTTACCGAGGTGGGCACGGTCGCCGCGAGCAATGTGGCGGTCTGGGATGGCTCGGCGTGGTCCGCAAAAGGCACGGGCACGGGAGCGATCAACAGCGTCGTCGCTGATGGCACGGATATCTACGCGGGCGGCAGCTTTACGCAGATCGGCGGCGTGTCCGCCAGCCGCGTGGCAAAGTGGAATGGCAGTGATTGGACCCCGCTGGGCACGGGTATGAATAGCGCGGTGCATGTGCTGCTGCGCTCCGGCACTTCGTTGTATGCGGGTGGCACGTTCACGACGGCGGGCGGCGCTTCCGCAAATCGCATCGCAATGTGGGACGGCACATCATGGTCTGCGTTGGGCACGGGGATGAACGGCACCGTCACCGCGCTGACCAAGAGCGGCGCGAATGTTTTTGCAGGCGGGCTGTTCACGACAGCGGGCGGTGTCTCCGCCAGCAACATCGCGCAATGGAACGGCACGACCTGGAGCGCGATGGGCACGGGAGCCAACGGTCAGGTGAACGCGCTCGCGCTGCTGGGCACGGACATCATCGCCGGCGGTTCCTTCAGCACGATGGGCGGCGTCTCGGCCAATTGCCTCGCGCGCTGGAACGGCTCGGCGTGGTCGGTGCTCGGCGGCAGCATCACCGGCATCGGCTCCACCGTGAATGCCCTGCTCGCCAGCGGCAGCAATCTCTACATCGGCGGCCAGTTCTCCGCCGCGAACGCGGTCTCTGTCAGCAACATCGCCAAGTGGAACGGCACGGTTTGGTCAGCGCTCGGAACGGGTGTGAACGGCCCCGTCAATGCCCTGGCGGAAAGCGCCGGGCAGATTTACGCAGGCGGGAGTTTCGTCCTGGCGGGAGGTTCGCTGTCCTTGCGCCTCGCGCGCTGGAACGGCACGGCCTGGAGCGCTGGCGGCTCCGGCATGGATGGTCCCGTGCAGGCGCTGGCGGCGGACACCGCGTCCCATCTTTATGTGGCCGGCGCATTCTCCTTTGCGGGTTCGAGCACGCTCTCGCCGCAGATTGCCCGCTCCAGCCTGGAGGGGGCGTTGTCCTTCAATGCGAATCTCAGCGCGCTCGCCGTCAGCACGGGCACGCTCAGCCCTGCGTTCGCAGCGGGCACGAAAAATTATCTCGTCACCGTGTCGAGCGCGACGAGCAGCGTCACCGTCACGCCGACAAAATCCTTTGCCAACGCCACAATCGAAGTGCGCGTGAACGGCGGCACCTTTGCCTCCGCCACCTCGGGCGTGCCGACCAGTGCGCTGGCGCTGAATGTGGGCGAGAACATCATCGACGTGCGCGTCACGGCGGAAGACGGTCTGATGCGGAAGACGTACTCGCTCTACGTCATCCGCGCCGCCCCCGCGCAGACCACGGCAATCCTCGATGACTTCGACAACGGCGCGCTGGGCACGAATCCGAACGGCACGGGCACGGGCTTCGACGACAACGGCCAGACCGCCGTGACCGAGTCAGGCGGCTTCGTGAACATGAACACCACCAGCGGCGTGAGCACGATGGTGATCGCGAGCAAGAACAACCTCAATCCCTTCACCAGCACCGCCACCACCGCCGCATTTCGTTTCGGTGCGGTCAATTACGATGCGTCCTGGCACCGCCTTTGCGTGGGCTGGCGTCTCGCCTCCTCCTCCCACAATCACTTCTATCCGTATGGCGCTTCCACCGTTTCAGCCCAGGGCCTTTACGTCATCCTCTACGCCCAAAACAATGAGGAAACCGCCAAGGGCAATCTCTATGCGGTGGATGGTGCCGGCGTTTACACTCGCATCGCCTCGTGGAACTGGAGCAGCAACACCCAGCTCTCGAATCTCATCGTCACGCTCACGACCACCGCCTCGACGTATCAGCTCGGTTTCAGCGGCGCGAGTGCCACGCCGACTTTCGTGACCGGCACGGCCTCGGGCCTGCTCACCGGATTGGGAACCTTGGGCGCGAACTTTGAAGTCGGTGTCCACAATCAAGTCGGCTCGTCGGCGGCGGGCGCGGTGTTCGTGGACCGTATCACGGTGACGACGGACTCGCTCACCGCGCCGGAGATCGCCGTGAAGGGCCCCACCATCGTCATCAATGATGGCGACACCACCCCCAGCACGGCAGACTCCACCGACTTTGGCAGCACCTCCGTGAACGGCGGCACCGTGCTGAAAAATTTTGTCGTCGAAAACACCGGCAACGCCACGCTCAATCTCACCGGCACGCCGCTCGTTACCATCACGGGAGCCAACGCCGCCGACTTCACCGTGACGCAGCCTCCCGTGGCTTCGATTCCCGCCGCGCAAGTGTCGGGACTAGGCATCACCTTCGATCCCAGCGCCGCTGGCTTGCGCACGGCCACGGTCACCATCGCCAACAACGACAGCGATGAGAACCCCTATGATTTCACCATCCAGGGCACAGGCACCATCCCCGCGCCCACCGTCACCGGCATCGTGCCATCCGGCGGCAGCACGGCGGGCGGGACCAGCGTGACGATCACGGGCACAGACTTCACCGGTGCCACGGCTGTGACCATCGGCGGCGCGGCGGCCACCAGCGTCAATGTCGTCAATGCCACCACCATCACCTGCACCACTCCCGCTCACGCGGCAGGCACGGCCAGCGTGCTGGTCACCACGCCCGGCGGCACGAATGCGGCGAACACGCTCTTCACCTACGCCCTTCCGCCCACGATCACGTCTCCCACCAGCACGTCAGTCACCGGCACCACCGCCACGCTCGGCGGCAATGTCACGAACGATGGCGGCGGGGCCATCACGCAGCGCGGCGTGGTTTACTCGGCCACGACGACGAACGGCAATCCGCAGCTCGGCGGCTCCGGCGTGAGCAGCGCCACGGCCTCGGGCACCACAGGCATTTTCACCGTGAATGTCACCAGCCTTGCGCCAGGCACGGCTTACAGTTTTAAAGCGTATGCCACCAATGCGGCGGGCACCAGCTACACGAGCACCGGCTCCTTCACGACACCGAGCACGAACGCGGATCTCTCCAGCCTCTCGCTCAGTTCGGGCACGCTCTCGCCGGTTTTCGCATCGGGCACGACGAGCTACACCGCCGGCGTGCCAAACCCGGTAAGCAGCATCACCGTCACGCCCGTGAAGGCGGACGCCAACGCCACTGTCACCGTGAACGGTGGCAGCCCGTTCACACCCGTGTCGCTAGCTCTGGGGACGAACACGATCACCATCCTCGTCACCGCGCAGGATGGCACGACGACGAAGACCTACACCGTCGTGGTCACACGGACACCGGGCGTGACGGTGATGGATTTTGAGTCGCTGCAAATCGTCGGCAGCTTGCTTTATTTGCGTGGCAAACACTATGAGGAGGACGGCTACCAGCTAGACACTCTCAACAACACCGACCTCGTCACGCCCGGCACACTCCATTCGGGTTATCTGGGATCGACCTCGATTTCCAACGCCTCAGGGGGCGGAGTGACCCGGCTCACGAAGGAAGGCGGTGGCGCGTTCACGCTCAATGGCATCAGCCTCGCCGGTCGATATGGAGCAGTGTCAGGCACCGTGGTCTTCACCGGCACGCGGGCGGATGGCAGCACCGTGACACAAGGCCACACGCTAAGCGGCGCATCCTTCACCTGGCAGGCTTTCACCTTCAGCACCTTCACCAACGTGGTGAAGGTCGAATGGACGCAGCTTGCTTCTTACTTCCAGCTCGACCAGATCGTGCTCGATGGCGCGCAACCCGTCGCTCCCGAGATGGTGGTGATAGGCCAAACGAATGTCTATATCGCCGATGGCGACAGCACACCTTCGACGCAGAAGGGCACGGATTTCGGCGGCGTGAACATGACCAGCGGCAGCTTCACGCGTACCTTCACGATTCGCAACACCGGCCCTGTCGCACTGAACCTCACGGGCACGCCCAAGGTCGTCATCGGCGGCACGAACCCGGCGGACTTCACCGTCACCGCCGCTCCAGTGTCACCCGTCGCCGCCACGACTGGCAGCACGAGCTTCCAGATCACCTTCGATCCCAGCGCCTCCGGCATACGCACGGCCACGGTGAGCATCGACAACAATGACGCTGAGGAGAACCCATTCAATTTCACCATCCGGGGCGTGGGCGGCACCGCGCCGACGCTGGGTGCGGCCAACGCCACCAACGTCCTCGCCACCACCGCCACCCTGAATGGCGATGTGACCAGCGACGGTGGCACGGTGATCATCGAGCGCGGGTTCGTTTATTCACGCACTGCGCAGAGCAGCACTCCTGCGATCAACGGTGCCGGTGTGACCAAGGTCAACAAAACCGGAACCACCGGCGCCTTCACCGCGGCGCTCACCGCGTTGCAGTCCAGCACCGGTTATTCCTTCCGCGCTTACGCGATCAATGCCGCCGGCACGACCTATTCTTCTGTGCAGACCTTCACCACCACCGCGCCCATCGCGCTGACGGTGCAGCCCGCGAATGCCACGCGGCCCTATCCCCAGCCGAATCCGGTCTTCACCGGCACGCTCACCGGCGTGGTGCCTGGCGACAACATCACCGCGACCTACAGCACGAGCGCTACAGCCGGCAGCCCGGCGGGCACTTATCCCATCGCCGCCTCATTGAATGATCCGAACGGTGTCATCGGCAAATACACCGTCACCATTCTCCCCGCCACGCTCACCGTCACTCCGGCTACGACGTCCGTGCCCGGGGTGAGCCGTAACGTGCAATTCTCCGCGAGCGCGCAAACCGTGCAACTCAGCGCGAACGTGTACTCCACCGTGACGATGAACACAGGCACGGTCACCTTCCAGGTGAAAAACGGCGCGACCAATGTCGGCACAGCCGTCACCAGCTCGACGGTGGCGAACAGCCTGGCGACCGTGAACTACGACCTGCCAGCCGGTCTTCCCTTCGGAAACTACACCATCCAGGTCACTTACAATGGCACGGCCAATTTCAGCACGAGCACCAGTTCCACCGGCGTGCTCACCGTCATCGCACCGCCAGGCATCGCCTCGCTCGCCGTCACGGGCGTGGCCTCGCCCGTCGAGGCTGGGACGGTATCCACCCTCGTCGTCACGGCGAAAAACGCGGGTGGCGCGATTTACACCGGCTACACGGGCACGGTGAGCTTCACCTCCACCGACGCTGCGGCGGTGCTGCCAGCCAGCTACACCTTCACGCCGGGCGATGCCGGCGTGAAGACCTTCACCGTCACGCTGCGCACCGCCGGCACGCACAGCATAACCGTCACGGACGCGGCCAATGTGGTGAGCGGCTCGCGCACCGGCATCGTGGTCACGGCGCGTGCCTCCGCCACGCCAGGGCAGTTGTTCGCGTTTGGCCGGAATTCAGACGGCCAGCTCGGTGATGGCACGACCACGTGGAGGCTCTCGCGTGTGCCGGTGCCCGGCATGACGAACCTGATCGCGGTGGCAGCGGGCTCTAGTCACACGCTGGCGGTTAAGGCTGACGGCAGCGTGTGGGCCTGGGGCGCAAATGGCGCCGGCCAATTAGGCACCAACACCAGCACCGGCTCCAATGTTCCCGTGCAAGTCAAGGGCGAAGGAGGCGTGGGTTTCCTCACCGGCTGCACGGCGGTGGCCGCACGCGAGCAATTCAGCCTCGCGCTGAAAAGCGATGGCACCGTCTGGGCCTGGGGATACAACTCGGGGGGCGTGCTCGGCGTGTCCTCTGCGACGCTCGACAAGCGGCTCACGCCAGCGCAGGTTCCCGGTCTGAGTGGCATCACGGCCATTGCCGCGGGCAACTCAGTCTGCCTGGCTTTGAAAGCTGACGGCACCGTCATGGCCTGGGGAGGATCAAGCTATGGGGCGATGGGCGATGGATTCATGCTATCCTGGCATTTCACGCCCGCGCCCGTTCAGGTCGCCGGTGGCGCGCCGCTCACCGGTATCACGGCGATTGCGATGGGCGGCGAGAACATTAGTGGGGACTTCGGTGTCGCCTTGAAGAACGACGGCAATGTCTGGGTGTGGGGCAACGCAAGGACCGTCGATGATTCACGATACCCGAAAACGCAGGCCGTCCGTTTGACGACCTTTCCTTCGGACACCACCACCGCCATCGCGGTCGGCGGAAACCAGATCCTGATGAAACAAACCGACGGCAGGTTGAACTCGATGGTAGTATCAAACGTCAATCAGTACTTCGGCACACAAGGCCTAGGCACCTCCAGTCTCGCGCCCGCTCCAACAGCAGTCCGGACGCCGGACGGCAGTCAGTTTCTCAGCGGCGTGGCGTCGTTCGCAGCGGGAGCTGAGCACAGCGTCGCGCGCATGAACGACGGCACGGTGCTCACCTGGGGCAGAGGCTGGGATGGCGCTCTGGGCACGGGAGATACCATCGAGCGGCTGCTGCCGACGAAAGCACGCGATTTCGCCGCCTGTTCTCTCGTCGCATCTGGTGCCGCGTCGCACAGCTCTTTCGCTGTGGACGCCCTGCCGGCGACCACGCAGTTCATCGTCACTGCGCCAGCCACGGTGCTGCCCGGCATGCCATTTCAGGGCACCGTGCGTGCCGTGGATGCGCAGGGCAATTCCGTCGCCCATGTGGGCACGGTGCAGATCACCACGAATGATCCGCTCGGGCCGCCGGTGCCGTACGATCTTTTCTTTGTCGCTGGCGACAATGGCGTGAAGACCTTCCCCATGTCACTGCGAACAGCCGGAACGCTCACGATCACCGCGCGGGACAAGAGCGTGCCCAGCCTCACCGGCTCCACCACCGTGTCCGTCAGCGTGCCCACCACAACGTCAGTCACCTCCGTCAGCGTGCCCACGGCGGGAGCGCAACCGGTGATACTCTCCGCAAGCGTCGCCGCGACCGCGTCCGGAGCGGGCACCCTCAGCGGGGGCATGATGACCTTCCGCGTGAAAAACGGCGCCACACTCATTGGCTCCGAGATGAATGTACTGGGGGCGGGAGGGATGAGATCGGTGAGCTATTACATCCCGGCCGGCACTGCCGCCGGCACTTACACCATCGAGGTTACATACAGCGGCGCGCCCGGTTTTGATGCGAGCACCGGCACAGGCTTCCTGCGCATGGCCGTCGCGGGCGGTTTTGCCGACGGCGGCAAAAGCTCCGGCTTCACCAGCGTGCAGCTCGCCGGAGCATCGGACGGCGGAAACTTCTCCGGCGGCACAACGAACGCGCTGGCCCTGCCCTCGACGCTCTACAGCCAGACCGCGCAGACCGTGCCGCTCACTGCCGTGATCGACTTCGGCTCCGGCACGGTCAATGAAGGCAGCGTCGTCTTCACCGTCGTCGGAGACGGCGGCGCGTTCGTCGGCTCGCCCTGCGTCGCGGATGTGGCCGGTGGTGTCGCCTCCGTGGATTACCTCCTGCCCGCCGGTCTTCCCATCGGCACCTACACCGTGCTCATCAGCTACAGCGGTGGCGCGACGTACGACGGCAGCAGTGCGGAGGATCAGCTCACGGTGAATCCCGCGTTCAGCATCATCACGGCCAGTGCCGCTGCGGCGAATCGCAGCGACTTCGCGCAGAGTGTGAGCCTGCTCGCCAATGTCATCTCATCATCGGGCGCGGTGAACGAGGGTACGGTGACCTTTCAGATCAAAGACAGCGGCGGCACGAACATCGGCAGCGCCGCCATCTCGCCAACGGTGTCCGACGGATTCGCGGCGGTGAACTACACGCTGCCAGCCGGCCAGGCCGCGGGCACCTATTTCATCCACGCCACCTACAACAGCGGCAGCGCGAACATCACCGGCAGCCTCGACAACACGCACACGCTCGAGATCACGGGCGTCCCGGAATCCGTCAACATCGACGTGGCGGACAAGACCGCCACGACCAGCGCCTCACCGCAAAACCTCACGCTCGATGCAACGCTTACTTCCGCGGGCGGCATCGTCGCCGCAGGCAATGTCACCTTCCAGCTCACGCTCGACGGCGTGAACGTCGGCACTGCCGTCATCGGCGCGGTGAGCAATGGCGCGGCCAGCGTCACCTATGTGCTGCCCGGTGGATCAGGCGGCGGCAATTACACCATCCTCGCCACTTACGATGGAACGGTGTCATTCACTGCCAGCGCGGGACTCGGCTCGCTCGTCGTTTCCAACACCAGCAATGCCGATCTCTCGGCGCTCAAGCTCAGCAACGCCGCCGCGCTCACGCCTGCCTTCACCAGCAACCATCTCACCTACACCTCCTCGGTGCCGGGCGCGATCACCAGCATCAGCGTCTCCCCGCTCGCCGCCGATCCAGGCGCGGCGGTGCGCGTGAACGGCACGCTGCTCGCCAGCGGTGCATCCAGCGCGCCCATCACGCTGAACACCGGAGCCAATGTCATCGCCGTCCTTGTCACCGCCGGGAATGGCACGACGACGAAGACCTACACGCTCACCGTCACGCGCGAGACCATTGCCTCCGCCGTCAGTGCCTATGCCGCGCTCTTCGGCCTCACGGGCAATGACACGCTCCCCACGGCCACGCCTTTCAATGACGGCGTGCCCAACCTGCTGAAGTACGCCTTCAACATGTCGCTCTCTGGCCCCAACGTTACCACCCTCACACCCGGTGGCGGCGTCGGCGGTCTGCCCGTCGTCTCGCTCCCCGGCTCGCCCGACACGATCCGCGTCGAGTTCATCCGCCGCCGCGACAGTGGACTCGTGTACACCCCGCTCATCTCCACCGACAACTTCGCCACTTTCATCCCCATGACCGCCACTCCCGTCGTGAATGTCATAAGCGAGACCTGGGAGCGCGTCACCATCGACCAACCCCTCGGCCCCGTGCCGCCCAATCAGGCATTCGTCCGCGTGTCCGTGACCATTCCCTGATCCCTACAGTCCGCCTCTCCACGTCTGCCCGGTCCACCGCGCCGTCTGCCACCACCGTCCTTTCGATCCGAGGAAGGGCGGCACATGGCAGCCTTCGCGGCGAATCAAAAGCACCCACAAGATCAGCGGCTTATCTTCGTTTTCGCCACCATGAAAATGTACATGTGCCTGCTGCCCGTCATCGGCCTCCTCGCTCTCGCAACCTTTTCACCGGCCGCTGTGCCGGGCGCCGACATTCTCGGTGGCCTGGTTCTGAAGCACTTCGATTCAAACTCCGACGGCAGCATCGACACTGGCGAGTGGCAGGGCGGCATGGCCGCGAGCTTCACTGACATGGACCTTAACCGCGACGGCAGCGTCTCCGGCGACGACGTGGACGGCCTCAAGAAGGAAATGAGTGACGAACTCGGCGAAGTCGGAGCCACTGTCGCGGTCGCCCTCATCAAGCAGATCGTGCTCACGCTCGACAAGAATGCCGACAAGGTCGTGACCGAAAAGGAATTCGCCGAAGGCGGCGAGGCGATGTTCAAAAAGCTCGACGCGAACAACGACAGCAAGCTGACCAAGGAAGAACTGGCCGAGATGCCGGCGCGGTTGTTGAATTGAGGTGCACGATCAAGTTTGCATCATCCCTTCGGCGGTCGTTGCCCCACTTCCCGCTGGCCGATCGCTACGGTCAAAGACCGCGATATGGTCATGCACACAGCCCCACGATGAACCGGGCAGCATGGGGTTCAGGGAGATTGTAACTGCCTTGCGGACATTGACTCAATCGAGAAAAGCCACCTGCCGTTCAATGAAGCGAGTGAACCGCACGGAGCCCGGGGGCTGCGACAGACTATCAACAGGGCGTCAGCCGAAAGCACCCTTGAAAGATGCGACACCGCTGAAGCGGTTGGCAAATCCGAACGACCGAGATGGGGTGGCGAATCCACTCGCTCCTTGGCAGGCTGATGGTCCGGCCTGTTTTGAAAAAAGACTGAGAATTTAGCAAAATCGGTTTGACGACCCGAGGCTTTGTACTACCATGCCGGCCCGCTCGCCGAAAAAGCGAGTGCCGCACGCAAAAACAGAGCCCCAAGCGTTCTATTTTTACAAGCGTCGGCGATTGATCTTTCAGAGAACAGCAGCAGCCCGAACGGCATAAAAAACCGCTCAGGTTGCTCGAAAAACAAAGGCTAAATTGTGTGCTGCGCGCGAAGCGCGCGCAGGCCAGTTACATAAACAACTGGACGTCAATTTAGCTGGCATTTATGCCAGCCAAATAATTTTTGGAGAGTTTGATTCTGGCTCAGAACGAACGCTGGCGGCGTGGATAAGACATGCAAGTCGAACGGGGCGCTTCAGGTAGCAATATTTGAAGTGTTCAGTGGCGAACGGGTGCGTAACACGTGGATAACATTCCGGGAAGCGGGGGATAGCCCAGGGAAACTTGGATTAATACCGCATGTGGTCGAAAGACTAAAGGTGGGGACCGCAAGGCCTGCCACTTCCCGATTGGTCCGCGGCCTATCAGCTTGTTGGTGAGGTAATGGCTCACCAAGGCTACGACGGGTAGCTGGTCTTAGAGGACGACCAGCCACACTGGAACTGAGACACGGTCCAGACACCTACGGGTGGCAGCAGTCGAGAATCTTTCACAATGGGGGCAACCCTGATGGAGCGACGCCGCGTGGAGGATAAGGTCTTCGGATTGTAAACTCCTGTCATGCGAGAACAAGGTACCCGGGCTAATAACCCGGTTGTTTGATGGTACCGCAAGAGGAAGAGACGGCTAACTCTGTGCCAGCAGCCGCGGTAATACAGAGGTCTCAAGCGTTGTTCGGAATCACTGGGCGTAAAGGGTGCGTAGGCTGCGCCGTAAGTCAGATGTGAAAGCTCAGGGCTCAACCCTGAAATTGCATCCGATACTGCGGTGCTTGAGAAATGAAGAGGAGTCTAGAATTTTCGGTGTAGCAGTGAAATGCGTAGATATCGAAAGGAATACCAAAGGCGAAGGCAGGACTCTGGGCAGTTTCTGACGCTGATGCACGAAGGCCAGGGTAGCGAACGGGATTAGATACCCCGGTAGTCCTGGCAGTAAACGGTGCACGTTTGGTGTGGGGGGATTCGACCCCTTCCGCGCCGGAGCTAACGCGTTAAACGTGCCGCCTGGGAAGTACGGTCGCAAGATTAAAACTCAAAGAAATTGACGGGGACCCGCACAAGCGGTGGAGTATGTGGCTTAATTCGATGCAACGCGAAGAACCTTACCTGGGTTTGACATGCACTGTGTCCCCGATGAAAGTCGGGTAGCATAGCAATATGCGCTTTGCACAGGTGCTGCATGGCTGTCGTCAGCTCGTGTCGTGAGATGTTGGGTTAAGTCCCGCAACGAGCGCAACCCCCGTGATTTGTTGCCACCCGGTTTTCCGGAGCACTCGAATCAGACTGCCTAGATCAACTAGGAGGAAGGTGGGGACGACGTCAAGTCCGTATGGCCCTTACACCCAGGGCTGCACACGTACTACAATGCCCAGCACAATGTGAACCGAAACCGCGAGGTGGAGGAAATCCTCAAAACTGGGCTCAGTTCAGATTGCAGTCTGCAATTCGACTGCATGAAGACGGAATCGCTAGTAATGGCGCATCAGCTACGGCGCCGTGAATACGTTCCCGGGTCTTGTACACACCGCCCGTCACATCATGGAAGCCGGTTTCGCCCGAAGTGCACGCGCCAACCGCAAGGAGGCAGTGCCCTAAGGCAAGACTGGTAACTGGGATGAAGTCGTAACAAGGTAGCCGTAGGGGAACCTGCGGCTGGATCACCTCCTTTCTATGGAGAAAAGTTCGCCGGCCCTCACGCCAACAAGCGAACTTGGTCGAGTCCTGACTTTGCAAAAAGAAAGGATTGTGAAACGCGCAAGCGTCCACGAAAACACTTAGTGCGCGCGTCAGCACGCAGCACACTATTTAGTCTTTGGTTTTTCAACTCTGTGCATTGTGCGCGGGGGTATAGCTCAGTTGGTAGAGCGCTAGCTTTGCAAGCTTGATGTCAGGAGTTCGAGTCTCCTTACCTCCACCAATGATCAGCGGGCATGTAGCTCAGTTGGTTAGAGCACCGCCTTGATAAGGCGGGGGTCACTGGTTCGAGTCCAGTCCTGCCCACCATCCGCAATCGAGCACAGAAAACTGTTTTCAGTCTGAACCAACTCCCAAGTTCTTTGACAACTGCATACAGGGTAGAATAATACAAAATTAATTGAGCCAACTTCTGGAAGTACAAACAATACCGGAACGGCAAAAATAAGTGCCCAGAACTCAAATTTCCGGCCGCGCTTGGTGCGCGGCACGTAAAGATGACTTGGGGTAGTGCAAGATTTAAAGGGCACATAGTGAATGCCTTGGCACCAGTTGGCGATGAAGGACGTGGTAAGCTGCGATAAGCACCGGACAGCCGCAAGCAGGCATTGACCCGGTGATTTCCGAATGGGGTAACCCGCATGAACTCATGTCCATGCATGCCGCTCTGAATACATAAGAGCGGTCAAGCAACACCACCTGAAGTGAAACATCTCAGTAGGGTGAGGAAAAGAAAGAAACTCGATTCCGTCAGTAGTGGCGAACGAAAGCGGACCAGCCCAAACCGGGAGTATTCCTCCCGGGGTCGTAGGAGCCCATGCTGGCAGATGAAACGCTAGGTCAAGCGGATGGAAAGCCGCTCCAAAGAGGGTGAAAGACCCGTAACCGAAAGCCAGACATCGCCTAGGGAATTCCTGAGTAACGCGATACACGTGGAACTTCGCGTGAAGTCACGGAGACCACTCCGTAAGGCTAAATACAAACTGGTGACCGACAGTGAACAAGTACCGCGAGGGAAAGGTGAAAAGTACCGCCGTGAGCGAAGTGAAATAGTACCTGAAACCATGTGCCTACAAGGTGTCAGAGCCGGCTTGCCGGTGATGGCGTGCCTTTTGCAAAATGAGTCTGCGAGTTAGTTTGTGCGGCAAGCCTAAGTCCCTCTGGGATGGAGGCGAAGCGAAAGCGAGTCCGAACAGGGCACTCAGTCGCACGAGCTACACCCGAAGCGGTGGTGATCTACCCATGGCCAGGTCGAAGCGTTGGTAATACGGCGTGGAGGACCGAACTGGTGGAACTTGAGAATTCCTCGGATGAGCTGTGGGTAGGAGTGAAAGGCTAATCAAACCCCGTGATAGCTGGTTCTCCCCGAAATGTATTTAGGTGCAGCGTCATGCGCTGATCGAAGGGGGTAGAGCACTGAATGAGCTAGGGGGCACACCCGCCTACCAAACTCAATCAAACTCCGAATACCTTCGAGCGTAGCATGGCAGTAAGACGGCGGGGGATAAGCTTCGTCGTCGAAAGGGAAACAGCCCAGCCCGACAGTTAAGGTGCCAAAATGCCGCTCAGTGGAAAGGAAGTGAGATTTCTTTGACAGTGAGGATGTTGGCTTAGAAGCAGCCACCATTTAAACAGTGCGTAATAGCTGACTCATCGAGAGATCTCGCGCCGAAAATAATTGGCGATAAGCGGTATACCGAAACTTCGGATTCCGCCGGTCATGACCGGCGCAGTGGTAGGGGAGCGTTGTGATTGCATTGAAGCCTGATGGCGACTGAAGGTGAAGTGATCACAAGTGAGGATGCAGACATAAGTAACGTTAAGGTCAGTGAAATCCTGACCCGCCGTAAACCCAAGGTTTCCTGGGCAACGATGTTCGCCCCAGGGTTAGTCGGGAGCTTAGCTGAGGCCGAATGGCGTAGGTGATGCACAGCAGGTCAATATTCCTGCACCGGAATGGTTAAGAATGCGAGTGCGCGGAACTTGAGAAAGCACACCGGTTGATAGTGGTGGAAGGGGGATGCTTCGGCTGAACCCGGTCTTTCGATCAGACCGCCCAGAAAAGCTCGCAAACGTTTCCAGGCCGCCCGTACCGCAAACCGACACAGGTGGGTGGGTAGAATATACCAAGGCGTAAGAGTGAAACCTCGTTAAGGAACTCTGCAATCTAGTCCCGTAACTTCGGAAGAAGGGATGCCTGCCTCGGCAGGTCGCAGTGAAAGGGGACAACCGACTGTTTATCAAAAACACAGCACTCTGCCAAGACGCAAGTCCAAGTATAGGGTGTGACACGTGACCAATGCGGAAAGATTAAGGCAAGGGGTTAGCCGCAAGGCAAAGCTCTGAACCTAAGTCCCCGTGAATGTCGGCCGTAACTATAACGGTCCTAAGGTAGCGAAATTCCTTGTCGGGTAAGTTCCGACCTGCACGAATCGTGTAACGAGTTGTCTGCTGTCTCAACGAGGGGCTCAGTGAAATTGTAATGGCAGTGAAGATGCTGCCTACCCGCAGAAGGACGGAAAGACCCTATGCACCTTAACTGTAAGCTGTCACTGGTCGTTTGGTTTCTATGCTTAGCGTAAGTGGGAGGCTTTGAAGTTGTGTTTTCGGACACGATGGAGCCAGCGATGAAACACCACCCTTAGGTATTGAACGATCTAACCGCGTTCCCGTAAATCCGGGCGCGGGACCATGTCAGCCGGTCAGTTTTACTGGGGCGGTATCCTCCCAAAGAGTAACGGAGGAGCGCGAAGGTTGGCTCAGCGCGGTTGGTAATCGCGTGATGAGTGCATTGGCATAAGCCAGCCTAACTGTGAGACCAACAAGTCGAACAGATGCGAAAGCAGGCCAAAGTGATCCGGCGGTTTAATGTGGAATTGCCGTCGCTTAACGGACAAAAGGTACGCTAGGGATAACAGGCTGATTTCATCCAAGAGTTCATATCGACGATGAAGTTTGGCACCTCGATGTCGGCTCGTCGCATCCTGGGGCTGGAGAAGGTCCCAAGGGTCCGGCTGTTCGCCGGTTAAAGCGGCACGCGAGCTGGGTTCAGAACGTCGCGAGACAGTTCGGTCCTCTATCCTCTGTGGGCGCAGGAAAATTGCGGGGTTTAATTCCTAGTACGAGAGGACCGGAATTAACGCACCTCTGGTGTTCCAGCTGTTCTGTCAAGGGCATCGCTGGGCAGCTAAGTGCGGAAGAGATAAGCGCTGAAAGCATCTAAGCGCCAAGCTCCTCCCAAGATAAATTTTCCCTGAAGGACCGTGGAAGACCACCACGTCGATAGGTCGCGGGTGTAAGCGCCGTAATGCGTTCAGCTCAGTGATACTAATCATCCGATTGTCTTGCATTGCCACCTCTCATCATCAATAGACTAAGAGAGCAAGCAACCAATTAATCTCCTGTATGCAGTAGTCAAAGAACAATAGAATCTGTCGCTAGAGACCCTTGCACAACACACAGTGCTAGGTTTTCTGGTGACCATGGCACAGTGGTCCCACCCGTTCCCATTCCGAACACGGAAGTGAAACACTGTTGCGCCGATGATAGTTGGGTGACAGACCCAGCGAAAGTAGGACGTCGCCAACCAAAATCGCCCCGAAACGAATGCAACGTTTCGGGGCGATTTCATTTGAACAAATCTGAGTCTTCGCTGAATTGAGTGGGCCGCGAGGGGAGGGCGGCGTAAAGCTCCGAGATGGATCAGAACACACTTTTTGCATTGGCGTTGGGCTTGGCCGCACCCTGGAAGGTCGTGCGCAGCGGCTTGGAGGATGGTGGAGTGGGGAGCAAGTTCTTGTATGTGGACATCGAAGTGGAAGCGGGGGCGCAAATGCCTTGTCCAGTCTGCGCTCGGCTCTGTCCGCTCTATGATCACGAGGTGAAGCGCTGGCGGCATCTGAACTTCTGGCAGCACCCGACGTATCTGAGCGCGCGGGTGCCACGAGTGCAGTGTCCGCAGCATCAGGTGAAGCAAGTCAGCGTGCCTCGGGCACGGCCCGAGAGCGGCTTCACGCTGATGTTTGAAGCCTTCGTCATGGCGCTGGCGCGTGAGATGCCGGTGAGCGCCGTGGCCCAACTCATGGCCGAGCACGACACCCGCCTCTGGCGCATCGTGCGCCATTATGTGGCCCGGGCGCATGATCGGCAGGATTGGAGCACCGTGCAAGCCGTGGCCGTTGACGACACGGCCACGCGCAAGGGGCATCGCTACGCCACCGTGGTGGTCGAGATTGATCCGCAGCAGGAGCAACCTGCGCGCCTCCTGTTCATGACTGCTGAGCGCACGGCGGCGCGTGTCGGCCAGTTCGTGGCGGCGCTGCCTGCGCACGGAGCCAAGCCCGCACAAGTGCAGCTCGCGGCCATCGACATGAGCGCCGCCTACCAGAAGGGCATCAGAGAGCATCTGCCCAACGCCCAGATCGTGTTTGACCGCTTCCATGTCATGCAACTGGCGGGCAAAGCATTGGATGAAGTGCGCAAGCAGCTCCAGCACGAAGGCGCGCAGATGAAAGGCGCGCTCTGGGCCTTGCGTGGCAACGAGGGTCGTCTGAGCCAGGCGCCGCTGCAATTGCGCCACGACATCTGTGCCCGGCACAAGGAACTCGGGCGCGCCATGGCGCTGCGAGAGAATCTCCAGGACACCTGGGAATGGCCCGGAGCAGCCAGTGCCGAGCTCCATCTCAAGGCATGGTGTTCGTGGGCCGTGCGCAGCCGTCTGGCTCCCTTCAAGAAACTGGCCCAGACACTCAAAAACCATTGGGAAGGCATCCTTGCCTATTACCCTCACCGCATCACCTCGGCCGCCATCGAATCGATCAACAGCATCATCCAAACCGCCCGTCGCCGCGCCAGAGGGTTCCGCAACTTCGAGAACCTCAAGGCCATCTGCTATTGGATGGCCGGCCGCCTCGACCTCCAAATCCCTTCTGCTTTCACCCACTCAAGCTAGCGAAGCGCCACAAATCTTCACTTGCATCTCAAAACCTCACTGATCTCTCAGAGTCTATCCGCAAACTGTTTTACCCGGTGGAACCAGCTTGGCGAAAATGCAGGATGCTCAACGGGACAAAGTCGCGCGGGCCGCTCGATTAAGAATCCGATCTGAGCAATGAGGAGCGCAAACCCGATAACCCCGCTGCTACCCTACTGACAACAGGAGCGGTCACGCCATGCTGCGCGATGCGGTCTCCCTGCGAACCTGCCCCAACACTATCGCCAAAATCCGCAAGACCGTTTGCCGCTGGCCGATGAACCCCAAGAGCCTCGCACCCCACAGCACCACGCACGACGCTCTGAGCACCTGGACCGCGCGAGGCTTGTGGCCCACACTCAACGAAACTCTACGCACCAAGACGTGCCTGATGCCAGAAATCGTTGCCCGGCTCCGCTATCTATCGACAGCCAGACCGTCAAAGGGGGCAACTTCTGGCTCTGCCAAGCGGCTACGACGCGGCCAAAGAGATCAGAGTCTATCCGGCAAAAGAAATGAGAGGCGGCAAAGAGATGAGGCGCTGGGTCATGAGGCCGATGAAAGCGAGGTAAACGAAGGCCTCGTGATGGCGCTGGTTCTTCTCGTGGTGGCGTGTGAGGCGACGTTGCTTCACCAGCCAGCCGAAGCTGCGTTCGATGATCCCGCGGCGCGGCAGCACAACGAAACCCTTCTGATCTTCAAGCTTCCTGACGATACCCACGATGAAGCTGGCTGTGTGCCCGAAAAGCCGCCCCATGCTCTGCACGAAGGCATCGAGTTTGCCAGCGTAGCCGCCGTCGGCGAAGATGATGACCAGGCTCAAGAAGCGGAGGCACAACAGGCAGAGCAGCAGCTTCGCGCCGTCACGATGTTGCACGCTGGCGGGCGTGACCACCACGCCCAGGAGCAAGCCGTTGGTGTCGGTAAGCGCATGGCGCTTGCGGCCTCTGATCACTTCGCCCGCGGCGTAGCCGCTGCTCAGAGCTGGTGGTTGCCCGCCTTTGACCGTCTGGCTGTCGATGATAGCGGCGCTGGGCGTGGCGTTTCAATAACATGAGGCATGTCTTGGTGCGCAGGGCGTCGAGAGCCGTGCTGCGGAGCGCGAGGTTGCTGGGGATAATCGACCACAGGCAGCCGGCTTTGAGCAAGTAGCGGATGGTGTCCAGGCAGCCTCGCGCAGAATCGGGATCACGCAGTCTGCCCCGACCACGCCTGGCGTCGGCAGAGTAGATCAGCGGCCTGATCAATTCCCATTCCGCATCGCTGAGATCGAAATCGCAACCGGCAGGTTCATAGGGCGTGGTCTTGGTGGGCGTCCTGCCTCTTCGCCATCACCGTTCACTGGCTACTACTATTTGCCGGATAGGCTCTAAGCGCATCAAGCGCCACGGGTTTGGCCGGACCCCTCTTTGATCCCTTGTTTCCGCGACCATCATTCTCCGTCGGCTACAATGTCACCGGATTCGCTGCCTCGCCTGGCGGCCGACGCGACTTTGGATCACTGCCGCCAATCTCCGCTCTCATCTTGTCAGCCATCGCTGCCAGCTTCGCGACGATGTCGGGAGGCTGCGCGGCGACGTTGATCACCTCACCCATTTCAGCCACGAGGTTGTAGAGGCGCGGGCTCACCTTTGCGTCGTCCTCGACCCTGCTCTTGTTCCTCGCCCAGCCTTGGGTCATCAACGCCAGCTTCTATAATCCTTGGCGAACAGCCTGTAGCTTGTAGCTGGAGAAGTACTAGTGCGCCTCGCGTTGTGATTCCTTCGTCTGGCAAAAGAGCAGCGGCGAGATGTCGCACCCGTCAATCAGCGGCTCGCTCGGCACTTTGCCGCCAGCAATGGTCACGCACGTCGGCAGCATGTCGATCGTGCCAGCTACAGCATCGCACACGCTGCCCGGCGCGATTCTGCCTGGCCACCACGCGAGTGTCGGCTCGCGGAGGCCACCTTCCCACGTCGTGCCTTTGCCACCACGCAACGGCAACGCGCTGCCGCCGTCCGCGCCTTTGACCAGCCACGGACCAGTGTCGCTGGTGACGGAGACGAGCGTGTCTTGATCGAGTTTCAACTCACGCAACGTGTCCAGCATACGCCCCACGCTACAGTCCACCTCCTGCACCCAGTCGCCGAAGCGGCCGTTCTGCCACTTGCCCCGGAATGCCTTGCCCGGATGGATCGGCGTATGCACCGCCGTGTGCGGGAAGTAGAGGAAGAACGGCTCGTCCTTGCACGCACGAATGAACCTCAGCGCCTCCTCGGTGTAGATCTCTTCGATTTGATCCTGATCTTCCTCCGTAAGCAGGCGCTCCACCTTCTCATCACGCGCCAGCGGCACCACGCGTCTGCCATCGACCTTCGAGGTCTTGAGCAGGTCATTCGAATACGGAATACCGAGGTAATGATCGAAGCCCTGCTTCGTCGGCAGGAACTCCGGCTGATCACCGAGATGCCACTTGCCGATGATCTGTGTCGCATAACCTCGCTCCTTCAGACGCTCGGCAAGTGCAAACTCCGGCGCTTCGCTTGTTGTCCCCCCAGGCGGGTGGCTCCGCGCCAGAACAGCTTTCCCCTCGAAACCCCATCGGCAAGCCGTCGTTATGGGGCTTCGAGGGGAAAGCTGTTCCTCCCAAGATGCCTTCGGGTCGGACATCCTTCTCGCCGATCCGCGTCCCTGGGCGACCCACACGAAACAGCGAAGACCCCAAACTCCCTTGGATGCAGCCCGTTCTTGCTCCCCGGCGGATACACGCCCGGCACCGACACGCGCGCGCCGTAGCACCCCGTCATCATCTGTGCCCGCGACACCGAGCACACCGGTGCCGCATAGAACGACGTCAGTTTCATTCCCTCCCTCGCCATGCGATCGAGGTTCGGAGCCTTCTGCTTCGTCGCGCCAAACGGCCCGATGTCCGCGTAGCCGAGATCGTCGATGAAAATGATGACGATGTTAGGCTTCGGTTCGGCGAAGCTCGGGGAGCAGAGTGCAAAAAGGAGCAGGGCAGGCGCGAGGTGCTTCATGTGACGAGGTGGACGACGCTTCCGCTAGTTTCTTCGATTTCGAGTGGATGACTTATGCAGGGCACACGGTCCCGTATAAATGAGATCGGAGTGTTGTGGTGGTGGCACCGAGTGTGGGATGGTTATCTGTAGGCTGCATGACCCGTCCCGGTCATGCAATGCTGGGGCGGCTCGCCGATGTGTTCGCGCAGGTGCCAGGTTCGCGTCAACAGCGTCAGTAGAGACACATGCCGGCAACCAGCCAAGCACTGAAGGAGTGAGCTATGCAATAGCGGGCGACGCGTTCGAGGTGCCGCCATGCGACATGATTTTGCCGGCGCATTCCAACACGCCGCGCCAACCTGCCGTCGCCGTCGCGCGGGCTGAAGCTGCGTTCCATTGCCGTCATCCGAAATCTCGATTGGTAGGTAGAGGGTGCACACGACAGCGGAAGAAGTGCGCGTATCGTGACGAGTCAGCCCCTGTTTGCGGGAGATCCGCCAAGCTTTCGAATGATTCGACAGTTCATGGTGGAATTCATCTTTCGACCTTACAGCACACGCTTTGGTGACGCCTGGCACCGAAGGGAAGATCGACTGGTGACTTCAGACGCCGAGCCGCAGAATGCGGTATCCTCCGACGGCTTGATCGGAGACCGCCCGCCGCATTGTCCTTCCGCGCACGCATCAGGAAAGCATGGCGAGTAGTAGAGGATACTGGCGCTCCGGTTTTCAATCATCCGCCTCCGCCGCGTCTTTGATGACGAAGCGGGCTTTCAGTTTGCAGACCTGCTGGGCGAGGCCGGCGGCTTCGACGCTTTGGAGGACTTCCTTGAAGTCTTTGTAGGCGTTGGGGGCTTCGTCGATGGGGTATTGGCGGGCGTTGTAGAGGATGTCGTGGGTTTCGAAGTCGGCGTTGACCTCCTGCTGGTTGAGAGTGCGGGCGGCGGCTTTGCGGCCCATGCAGCGACCGGCACCGTGATTCACGCTGTAGCAGCTTTTCACGGCATCGGGCTTGGCGACCATGACGACGGAGCCGTCGCGCGGATTTCCGGGCAGCAGGATGGGGTGGCCGGTTTCGGCGAAGGGCGTGTCTTTGAGCGCGTGGTGGCCGCCGGGGAAGGCACGCGTGGCACCTTTGCGGTGGACCCACGCGAGCTGGTTATCGACGACTTCCTGACGGGCGATGTTGTGGCTGATGAAGTACACGAGCTGGCCTTTCGTGCCGGGGAGCACTTCCTGGAAGGCCCCCAGCACGAGCGCGTTGATGAGCAGGTGGTTCACGGTGGCGAAGTTCGCCCCGAGCGCCATGTCATCGAGATACGCGTCCGCCTCGGGCGTTCCGAGCGGGGCATAGACGAGCTGTTTGTCATCGGCAGGAAACGGCAGGCCCCAGGTGCGGAAGAAGCCTTCTAGCGACTTGAACTGACGCTGCGCGAGGATGTTCCCAAAGCCGCGCGATCCGCAGTGGCTGAGGAAGGCGACGTGATTGTCCCGCAGGCCGAAAACCTCGGCGGTGCGGCGCATCGCGGGGTCATCGGCGAGCTGCACGACCTCGCACTCACCGAAGTGGTTTCCCCCACCGTAGGAGCCGAGCTGGGTCATCTTGTTTTCAAAGCCGGGGAAGGCGTTGAAGGCACGCATCTTGTCGAGGCGCTCGTGGAGTGTGGAGACGTTTCCATCGTGACCGAGGTGGGCGCTGTCTTCGCAACGCTGCGCCCACTCGGGCGGGATGCCGAGGGCGTCGCACACGCTGCGGCTCGCGCCTTCGGTGCAAACCTGCACGCCGAGATCGGCGGACACGCGGCGGGATTTTTTCGCCTCGCGCTGACCACGACCCGCGCCAGTCGGCGTGCGGGCCACGATGGCGTCGATGAGCCGACGGCGGATGGTTTTATCGATGATTTCATCCGCGGGGATGTCCATCTGGAGCAGGGACATGGAGCACTTGATGTCCACGCCGACCGGCCCTGGATAAATGTGCGTCGGCGAGACCATCACGCAGCCCACCGGCGCTCCGTAACCGCTGTGCGCGTCGGGATTGAGCACGAGATCGGTCACGCCCGGCGCAGAGCGCGAGTTGAGTGCCTGCTCGATGCAGGACGGATCAAAGCCCGCCCGGATCGCCTCCGTGCCGATGACGGTGATTGGCTTTCCGGCGTTGTTACACGCTGGGAGAATGGCTTCGGCTTCGCCGGTGATGTGGAAAGGGGAGGGGGACATAAATTGATGGAGAAGTGAAGACAGGGCATGTGGCCATCAAGGGGAGGCGGGATCTCGAACGCACCGAAAATCGGCATGTGATGCCGCTCTTCGCCGGGTTGAAGCAATGCTCAGAGTCGAAGTTGAACGATGCGGACCGGGTGGAGAACCGCCTCAGGCGCTTCGATCCGGCTTGGAAAGACGTTCTGGCATGATGGCCGACCACCGCCGCGCGTTCACCGCTGTGGCAGCGGCTCGTTGAGCGGGATCGGTTGCGCCGGATCGGGCTGGCGGGGTTGCGGTTGCGGTTGTGATATGGCTGGCGGAGGCGGCTGGCCTTCGAGAGGGATCTGGGTTGTGACCGGGCCTTGCGGCAGGGGACCGTCGTCCGTCGGCGGCGCGGGTTTCCTCCTGCCGAACAGACCGCTGAAGAATCCCCCCTTGCCTTTCTCCCCCGGGGCTGCGCCTTGAGCCTTCTTTTTCTTTTCCGCCTCGATGCGCCGCATTTCGTCGCGTTTTTCCTTCTTCGTCGTCGCGGTCATCTCGATGCCGTTGCCGGCTGAACGCGACTGGTTGATGTGCGGGTGCTCTTTCTCCAGGGCCTGGATCACCTCGCCTGGCACGCCGCTCCAGATGGTGAAAATGCCGTCCGTCACGGGCCGGTCGATGGTAACCAAGTCCACGGACTTGCCATTCACCTTCGAGAGCAGCACTTGGCCCACTTTCATGCGGGTGGCCAGCTCCAATGCGTTCGCCCCGCGGAAATCGAGTTTGAGCGTGACTCCGTAACCGTTGCCATCGGCTGCGGGAAACGGATGGAAGGCCGCGATGTTCGCGTGGCTGAACTCGGGCACCAGTTTGAAGATCATCCGCTGGCCGCCCACGGTCTCGGGAAAGACCATCCGCGGATTGTCCTCCTGTGATCCCTCGCCATGCACTGAAATGGTAAACGCGGGTTTCTTGCTCATCCCCGTGCAAAGGATGATGCAGCAGAGGGCGAGACTGGACGCGGCGGCTCTTTTCATGCGCGCATCAAATCAGAGCGCGCCGCAAAATGCAAGAGCGCAGGCGTTCAGGCGCTCGAAGACGAAGAAGATCGCGCTTGAGTCCCCGGTACGATTTTCAGTTGTCCTTCTTCTTCACCGCTGGCGGCGGCTCCTCGTACGTCTGCACGGGAAAGCGCTCGCGCATCCGCTGGCCGAGGACTTCCAAGACCTTTGCGTGCTCGGGTTTGTCCGCGACGTTGAGGTTGTTCTGCGGATCGACCGCCTGGTTGTAAAGCTCGATCTCCGTCTTCGCTCCCGGCTTCGTCCACTCGACATAGCGCCACTTGTCCGTGCGCATGGCCACGCCGAGATAGCCCGGGCCCTTCGGATACCAACTGAAGGCGGCGTCATTCACCTTCGCCTCCGGATCATCGAGCACTGGCTTCAGGCTCCGGCCTTGAAACCCATCGTTCGGGGGCAGGCCGCACAGCTCGGTGAGCGTGGGCGCGATGTCCACCGCCTGCACGATGGACTCCGTCGCGCGGCCCGCGTTCTTCATGCCCGGTACCGAGATGATGAACGTGTTCCTGGTGGCGCCTTCGTAGTTGTTGTGCTTCGCGCCCCACCATGTGTGCTCTCCCATGTAATAGCCGTGGTCGCTCCAGAACACGATGATCGTGTTCTTTGCCAGTCCGGTCTCCTTCAGAGCCGCCACCAGCCGGCCGACCTGCGCATCCACATAGCTGATGGCGGCCAGGTAGCCGTGCAGGCACTCGCGGGCAAACGACTCCGGCAGGTCCCCCTCCGGAACGCCCGCGTACCAGTGGAAATCCATGCCGGACGTGGCGGCAAAGGCAGGCGCTCCGCGTGGCAGGAAATTGTTCGCGGCCATCGGTATCTTCTCCCGCTCGTAGATGTCCCAGTACTTTTTCGGCGACACCCACGGCACATGCGGATTGGCAAAACCGACCGCGAGAAAAAACGGCTTCTCCGGCGTCTTCGCGTGCTCGCGCAATTGTGCGATGGCGTTCACGGCGCAGTCCCCGTCGAGCAGGTCGTCATCACCGCATGCCACGGCATCAAAGGCGGGCACCGCGTAGTTCACGGCGCCCTTCCCCTTTGCCGGGGCTGTGATGCCTTTCTCCGCGATCTCCTTTTTGCGCGCGGCCACGGCAGCCGTGCCGACGGGGCCGTTGCGCGGCTTGCGGCTGTGCCACGCCGGTACGGTCCAGGATGCATCGTCATCAATGCCGACGTGGTAGATTTTGCCCAGGCTGCGGCAGTGGTAGCCGTTGTTCTTGAAATGCTGGGGCATCGTCGTGATGTCGGGCATCGTCGTCCGCAGCGTGCGGCCGATTTCGAAAATGCCCGTCGTCGCCGGGTAGCGGCCGGTCAGCATGGAAATGCGCGAAGGCGAGCACAGCGCCTGCTGTACGTAGCTGCGCAGGAAGACCATTCCGTGGCGGGCAAGGGCGTCGAGATTCGGGGACTTCACCGTTTTGTCGCCGTAGCAGCCGAGCTGCGGCCGCATGTCATCCGAGGCGATGAAGAGGACATTCGGACGCTCCGCCGCCCGTGCGGACAACAACACTACGGCCAAGAACAAGGACACGAGCAGTTTGGTGGACATGCTGGTGCAACGAAGCGGCAGACGCGAAGTTGCAACACGTCCCCGGTGCGCCAGATCGGGCGGCGGCGTCTGGAGCCTCACGCGCTCTCACCGGAGCGCAGTGCGCGCCCAGCCCGGGTGCGCTCGTTTCCCCTTTCCCCTGCCACCGGACCGGCTACATCTCCCTCCCGCATGTCTCACAAAACCATCTCGCTGCCCTCCGCTGTGTCGCTCGTCATCACGAGCATGATCGGCGTCGGCGTCTTCACTTCGGTCGGGTTTCAATTGCTCGGGCTGCCGTCTGGATTTCCGATTCTGATGCTGTGGGTCGTCGGCGGTGTCGCTTCGCTGTGCGGCGCGCTGTGCTACGCGGAACTGGTGGCGATGATGCCGAAGTCCGGCGGCGAGTATCACATTCTGCGCGAGGCGTATCATCCGATGGCCGGCTTTCTTGCGGGTTGGATTTCCATCACGGCGGGCTTCGCGGCGCCCATCGCGGCGGTGGCAATGGCGTTCAGCAAATACGCTCAGAATCTCGGCCTCAACGTGCTGCCGCAAAATGTGACTGCAGCCACGCTCATCATCGTGATCGCGGCGGTTCACTTCGGCAGCCTGCGATTTATCGGCGGCTTTCTCACGGCGACGACGGGACTGAAAGTCGGGCTGATCCTCGCGTTTCTCGTCGGCGCGTTGTTCGTCGGCAAAGGCCAGAGTCCGTCGCTCGCGCCGAAGGCTGGCGACATGGCGCTGATGATGAGCCCCGACTTCGCCACGTCGCTCGTATATGTGATGTTCGCGTATCTCGGCTGGAACGGCGCGGCGTATGTCGCCAGTGAAGTGAAGGATCCGCAGCGCAATGTGCCGCTCGCCTTCTGCCTCGGCATTCTCGCCGTGATGGTGCTCTACATCACGCTGAACGCCGTCTTCCTCTGGTGTACGCCTTGGGACTCGATGAAGGGCCAGCTCGAGGCGGGCATCATCGCGGCGAAGTCCGTCTTCGGCGAAAATGGCGGCCGGCTGATGGGCGGTCTGATTTCCTTCGGCATCATCTCGACCGTCGCAGGCTTTACATGGGCCGGCTCGCGGGTGAACCAGCGCATCGGCCAGGATTTCGCCAGCCTCGGCTTCCTCGCGAGCATCAATCGCAACGGCGCGCCAGCGATCGCGCTCGTGCTCCAGACGGTGCTCTCGCTCGTGATGCTTTTCTCCGGCAAGTTCGACGAAGTGATCAACTACCTCATGTGCCAGCTCACGGTGTGCTCGATGCTCGCCGTGCTCGCGGTCGTGATCATGCGCTGGCGCGCGCCGCAGGATGAGCGTCCGTTCAAGGTGCCGCTGTATCCGCTGCCGGTGATCATTTTCCTCGGCGTGTCGCTCTGGATGCTCGTGTTTCAAATCCGCGCGCGTCCCGCCGAGACGGCCTGGGGCCTCCTGACACTCGTCGTCGGCGGTGCGATCTACTTCTCCGTTCAGATGCATCAGCGCAAAACCGGCAAGACCAATGGCTGAATCCGGCGGATGGCCGCAGTTGAAGTCATCCGGGTGCTCACCAATTTGCCGCCATGCAAAAACTCGCCGCTGATCTCATCGCCCTGCTCGGAGACAAGGTCGTCTCCACCACCGCCGAGGATGTGGCCGCGCACAGCGGTGACAAATGGTTCGCTTCCAGCCCGCCGGATGTTGTCGTGCTGCCGGAGACGACGGAGCAGGTGTCGAAGCTGCTGCGCTACGCGAACGAAAACAAGATTCCCATCACGCCGCGCGGCGCGGGCGTCGGCTACGTCGGCGGCTGCGTGCCGTTGAAAGGCGGCATCGCGCTGTCGCTGATGCGGATGAACCGCATCAAGGAGATCAACACGCAAGACGGCGTGGCCGTCGTCGAGCCGGGTGTGATCACCGGCGATCTCCAGCGTGCGGCGCGCGAACTCGGCTGGTTCTATCCGCCCGATCCCGCGAGTCTCAACGAGTGCAGCCTCGGCGGAAACATTGCCACGAACGCTGGCGGTCCGCGCTGCCTCAAATACGGTGTCACGAAGCAGTATGTGCTCGGTCTCGAAGTCGTGATGGCCGACGGCTCCATCGTGCGCGCGGGCAGCCGCTGTCACAAAAACAAGACCGGTTTCGATCTCGTCGCGCTCATGGTCGGCTCGGAAGGCATGCTCGGCGTGGTGACAGAGGCCACTCTGCGCATTATCCCGCATCCGCCGGTGCGCGCGATGATCTCCGCCGGCTTCTCTTCCTTCGCCGCAGCGGCGAATGCGGTGCAGCAGATTCTCGGCAACGGCTTCCTGCCATCCGCGCTCGAGATCGCCGACAAGTTCACGCTGCGCGCCGCGCGCGAGTATCTTGGCGAGAGCGTCACGCCGGATGGCGATGCGCACTTGCTCGTCGAGATCGATGGCCAGCCAGACTCCGTGGATGGCGAGATCGCGCAAATCTCCGATCTCGTGGACAAGCTCGGCTGCGTCTGCCTGGAGCGCGCCATCGGCGATGAAGCGTGTGATCGCTTCTGGAAGCTGCGTCGCGAGTTCAGCTACAGCCTGCGAAACACCGGCCTCATCAAGCTGAACGAAGACATCGTCGTGCCGCGGAGCCGGCTCGTTGATCTCGTCGATTTCGCAGAGGGCTTGCAGGCCGAGTTCGGCTTCCCCGTGGCCTGTTTCGGTCACGCCGGCGATGGGAACATTCATGTGAACATCATGGTGCCAAACATGGACGAGCCCGAGATCCGCGAACGCGCCGAGGCCGCACTCGACCGTCTTTTCCATCAAGTGCTCGACTGGAACGGTGTCGTCACCGGCGAACACGGCATCGGCATCGCGAAGCAGCGTTGGTGGAGCGATGCCGTCTCCGAGACCGCGCGCTCCGCCCACCTCGCCATCAAGCGCGCTCTCGATCCGAATGGGATTTTGAATCCGGGGAAGTTTTTAGCGTGATTCGATTGGCATTTGGCCCTATGAACTGGGGCGATCTTCGCGTGAAGCTTAAATGGAGGATTGTCTTGAAGCGGCGAACCGCTAGAATGGAGGGCGATCCCCCTCGTTTTATGCATGGGTGTCACTTTGTTTTTCTAATCTTCCTGTTGGCCGCCGTGACCATTTCACCAGGCGGATCTACAGCTGCGGGGAACGAGTCGATTCAAATAAGCAGCCACCTCCCATCAGACAGCGACACCAAGGAGGAGGGTGCAGCGGCGAACCCCAACGCACCTGCATACTTTGCGTGGAGCGGCTTGCCGACAAGCGTCACCCAAGACACGCTCTTCAGCGTGACCGCCACGGCGAAGGACAACGTTGGCGGCACTCTGACGGGCTATACGGATCCGACGACGGTGGAAGTGGTCATGCCATTTTTTGACCGCACCATCGGATCGAGTTCATCGAACACCTCTACGACGAAGATATACAACACGGCTTTTCACGACTCGCGCGCGCAGGTGATCTATACCGCTGCGGAACTGGGTTCCTCGTCCCAGTGGATCGGGGCGATGGCATTTAGCTCGTCTGCTTCTGGCGGTCAGCCCATGCTGAATTTCACGATCCGTATGAAGCACACGGACAAGACGAGTTTCGATGGCGAGACGTGGGAGGCTGGCGACTGGACTACAGTGCTGGTGACGCCCAGCAGCGCGTCCACTACCACTTTCCACATCTTTAACACGCCGTTCTTTTTCAATGGAACACAGAACCTGATGATCGATGTAAGTTTCAACAACACGACCGCGACGACGGCGGGGCAGTTGCGCTACGTTGCATCGGCTGCCAATCGGGTTTTGTCCGGCACGAGCAACAGTGCGCTGGGCGATCCGCTGACATGGACGGGCGCCACCGGGCCGACGCCTGTTGTTTCAAACGAACTGCCCACGTTAAGTTTTTACAACGCGCGTTCCTTGGGAGCGATTCCGTCCTCTCCGGTTCCGTTTACCAGCGGTGCATGGAGCGGCCCGGCATTTGTGCCCACCAACTCCAACAGCACCGCGTGGCTGCTGGCCACCGCTCCCTCGGGCGGTTTGGGATTCAGCAACAAGTTCACGGTCATTAGCACGACGGTGGTGACGACCGGCACAGCCACCGTTTTCTCCGACGGTTTTGAAACGGGCGCTCTCGGCCCGGCATGGAACACGACAGACGGCAGCAGAGGAACGGCACGCACGCAGGTGACCTTAGCGAACACGCCGCGCGCTGGGGTCTACCATCTCACCATGGACACCACGAGCCTGACGACCGGCACTTTTGCCCGGAACGCTCCGACGTTGACCATCGACCTCGCCGGGCGCAAAAACGTATCGCTTGAGTGGTACGCGAAAGGCTTTTCGGAGGAAGGCCATGCCCCTGCAACTGTCGGCCCCTTCGGCACGATGAGTGGCTACTCAAATTCCGACAGCGTCGCTATCAGCCCCGATGGCGTAACATGGGTGGAGGTGGCCGCCCTGCGCGGACTGCCGTCATCGTATGGAAGCCTCAGCCGCGTAATTCTAGATCCGGTGCTTCAGCGCCTGGGTTGGAGCTTCAACTCCACCTTCCGGCTCCGCTTCTCCCAATACGATGATCAGGCGATTCCGAGCGACGGCATCGCCATTGACGATGTTGCGGTGAGGGCGAATCCCTTCACCGCCATCAATGTCGCGCTGCCATCGACGATCACTGAAGGGACGCTGGCATTGCCGGTCACGATCACGCTCCCAAGTGCCCCAGCGACGAGCACGAGCGTGTCCCTCACGTCCAGCGCGGGTGCCCGGCTGTCCATCGTATCTCCGGTGACAGTGCCCGCCGGTCAGACATCAGCGACCACTACCGTGAGCGCGCCGGATGACTCCTTCGCGGACGTCGGAAAGAGTGTCTATGTCACCGCCACCGCCTCGGGCTTCACGACGAGCTACACGCATACACGTGTGATCGACAATGAGACGCCGGTCCTCACCGTGACTCTGCCGCCATCCGTCGCCGAGGGTGGACTCAGCGTAACCGGCACCGTAACGCTGTCCCGCGCCCTGTCGGCGGCTTCGGCTGCGACCGTTTATCTCTCCTCCAGCGATACGGCGGAGGCCGTGGTGTCAGGCAGCGTTAATTTCGCAGCGGGAAGCCTGACTGCCGGTTTCACGGTATCGGCCGTGAATGATTCGCGCTTCGATGGAACGCGATCAGTCTCCATCACCGCCAGCAGCATCGGGATGATCGGGGGATCGGCCAGCATCGACGTCCTGGACAACGAGAGCACTCAACTGGTGCTTGCCTTGCCGGCGGAAGTGCGCGAGGCCGGATCGGCGGGCGTGGGAACCGTGACCATTTCCGGAATGCTGGAGAGCGATCTTTCCATTAGCCTGACGTCTGCTGATCCTGCGATGGCAACGGTGCCATCCAGCGTGATTATCCCGGCAGGATCAACCACAGCTGGCTTTTCCATTACAGCCGTTGACGACGCCATTGCCGATGGGGCGCAGACGACAGGCATCACAGCGAGCGCCGCCGGCTATGCATCCGACACCAAGTCCGTCACCGTGCTGGACAATGACGCAAGTTCTTTCGCCATCTCTGCGGTGCCGGATCCGCAACCGCGGAATCTGCCCTTTGCCATCACCATAACGGCGAAGGACGGCGCAGGTGACACGCAATCCTATTTTAACAGCGGTGTGACGCTACGCGCCTTTTCGAACGGGATGCAGATCGGATGCACGCCCTCATTAATTCCGGGAGCGAGTTTTCAGGGCGGTGCATGGACTGGCAATGTGACGATCACGACGGCCGCCTCTGGGGTGGTGATCGAGGCAAGCACGACAGGCGGAGCCTTGGGTCTGTCCAACAGCTTCGACGTCGTAGCGGGATCGCCCGTCAGACTGGCGTTCTCACTAGTTGCCTCGCCGCATCCAAGTGACACGCCGCTGAACGCGCAGGTATTCGCGGCGGACTCCAACGGTGCGCTGGTCAACGAAGTAAACGGACCGGTCGTGGTGGAGGCAGTTGGAACCTTCGCGATGAGGCCCAGCGGAGAGGGGGTAAATGCAGATGGCACGCTCTTCCCGTCCGCGTCCAACTCCAGGTCGCAGATGCTTTACACCTCGGCGGAGTTGAGCGGCGGGCCGCGTGTGCTGCGCTGGCTGGCTTTCAACGTGGCCTCCGTCGGCGCGGGGTCACAGACCTACAGCAATCTCATTCTGCGCCTCAAGCATGCGTCCGGAACGTCGATGACCGACGGTTGGGATGCGTCTGGCTGGACCACGGTTTACCAGGGCACTCTCGCGCTCGCCGTCGGCCAGCAACGCATCCTGTTTCAGTCACCGTTCTCCTACAATGGCTCCGACCCTTTAATGCTGGACGTTTCGTTCGACGGTGCGGCCGCGCCTGGTGGTGTCAGCGTGACTGCCACCCCTGTCAGCGGTGCTGACACACGGCGCTTCTCGTTCGCGGGCGGACCTTCCCCTCCTCACGCTTGGTCAGGGGGCTCTCCAACGCCGACACCCGGAACTCTGCTGCCAAACATGACCTTCGGATACGAAGGAGCAGTCCTCGGCTCGGCGAACCTTGTGCTCGTCAACGGAACGGCGGCTGTGCCGCTGGCTCCGCCAGGCTCGCTGCCTGCGGTCTTTTTGCGAGGCGCTTCATCATCACCAGCGCCTGTTCTGGCCGGCGAGGGCAATCTCTTCTCCATGGCGCAGCCTCCTGTGCTGGCTGCCGATCCGCCGGTTGTTTTTTTCAGCGACGGTTTTGAGGCCGGAGCCTTCGGCCCGCAGTGGACAATTACGGGAACGGCAAACCATCGCACCATCGTGACGAACGCGAACGGACCGCGGCAGAATTATCACCTGCTGATGGACGCACACACGATCGCCAACTCGCGCAACGAAGCCACGCTCACGCTAGATCTCTCCGGGAAGACGGGAGTAACGCTGAGCTTCTGGATGAAGGAGAACAGCGACGAGGACCATGCACCGCCGTCGAATCCGTTCTCGGACGGGGCAGACTTCGACGGCGTCGCCATCAGCCCCGATGGAGTGACCTGGCTGGAGGTACAGCCCTTGCGCGGCGCAGTGGTCAGCAACACCTACAAGCAGTTTTCCATCAGCCTGGACTCTTTCCTGAACTCCCAGGGCTGGACTTATGGCCCGGCGTTCAAAATCCGGTTCAACCACTTTGACAACTCACCCTGGGCTTCCAATGACGGCTTTGCCTTCGATGACGTGAGCGTGAGCGGTTACCTGACACAATCCTCCCTCTCATTGGTACTGCCGACAACTTTGAGTGAAGGAACCTCGGCAACGGCTCAGGTGAGCATCTCCTCAGCGAGTACAAATGACACGGTTGTGACTTTGGATTCGAACCTTCCCGGCCGTGTGATCCTGCCGGGAACCGTAACCATTCCCGGTGGCAGTCCTGGAGCTTCCTTCACCATCGCCTGCATCGAGGATGGGCATCTTACCGGACCGGTGGTCGCGTCCATTAGAGCCATGGCTTCGGGGGTTCACGGAACCGTCGGGAACCTGACCATTGCTGACAACGAGACGCTTGCAGGAATGTCGCTGACATTGCCATCGTCTATTAATGAGGGCGAGACCAAGAACGCCAGGCTGGACTTTACCTCGCCTGCGCTGGGTGATGTGCAGGTGGCCGTCTCTGCTGATTTGCCCTCCCTGCTCGTGGTCCCGTCTTCTGTCACGATGCCGGGCGGTTCCGTGACGATGCCCTTTCCGCTCAACAGGCCAAACAACTTCGTGGTCTTGGATGACGGGTCTGTCGTAGTGACCGCTTCGGCGGTCGGAGGCCAGGCATCTGGTGCCATCGCCGTTCTGGACAATGAGCCTCGCACTTTCTCCCTCGAGATGCCCGCGTCCTTCGTCGAGTCCGGCGCGCCCCAAAATGCGACCATCAAACTGCCATCCGTCCTCTACACCTTGGGCCGATCGGTGGATGTGACTCTAACCTCATCATCCGATCTACAGGTGCCGCCGACGATATCCATGCCGCAGGGGGCCAACTCAGCCGTGTTTCCCGTCACACCGGTGGACAACAATCTTCTCGATGGAACCCGCACCGCCCAAGTCACCGCCAGCGCGCCGACTTTTTCTGCCTCGAATGGAATGACCACCGTCAGCGACGACGATGCGCACCACTTCACCATTGATGAGATCACTACCCAGGAGATCAGAAACAGGCCCTTCAACATCACGATCCGGGCGATCACGATTGATAACAAACCCGCCACCGCGTTCCAGTCCACGGCGGCTCTGACTGCCTCGCTTAGCGGGGCAGCCGTCCCTGTGTCTCCGGTAGAGACAGCGCCTTTTGTCTCCGGTGTGTGGACGGGACCAGTTGCCCTCGGAGCATTTGGCAATGCCATCGTCGTTACAGCCACTTCGCAGGGAATCACGGGATCCAGCGGACCCATCTATATAACCACAGGTTGGGCGTCGCGGCTCGTGTGGGACCAGTTCCCGACCACCGCTGTTGTGGGACAGCCATTCAATGCGAGCATCCATGTCGATGATGGATATGGCAACACCGTCAGTGGTGTCAACGCGCCCGTCGTCTTCGCTTCAGGCAACACTGAGTATGTCGGGGACGACGACACTTACGATGATTTTCTGCTCGACAACATTAGCACTGAAAGGCGCTCTACCTGCATCTACAGGGCATCGGAGTTGGGCGGCGCCGGTAAGCTTCGTGCGCTGGGGATCAGTTATCATGGCTCTTTGCCTTCGATCCCCGAAAATGGTTGGAACCGGTGGACCATCCGGGTGAAGCACACTCAGCGGAACGATTTTTCGGCCGGCAACCCGTGGGAAACTGCGGGGTGGACCACGGTGTTCCAAGGTTCATTCAAGATTGCGTGGGAGGGTTGGCTCATGTTCCCCTTTCTCACATCCTTCGACTTCAATGGCACGGACAATCTCCTGGTCGATTTCAGTTTCGACAACGACGGCTCGATCTCTGGTGGGTATGTGAACAGCTGGATGTACAGCGACTATCCTGCGCACCGGTCTGCGTGGGGTTCTTCGTCGAGCGATGCAAACGGCGATCCGCTGGCTTGGTCGGGATCCATCCCCACACCTACCTACGAGACCTTGATTCCCTCATTGCGGCTGATCTGGGAAGATCGTCCGGCCTGGAGCTTGGCTTCCAGTCCTGCAAACATCGTGAACAGTGTGTGGCAGGGCACTATCAACGTTACGGGACCGTCTTCGTCAACAAGCCTTCAGGCGAGGGCGCTTGGACTGTGGAATTACAACTCGCTTCAAGGGCGTAGCGGTGCGATTCAGATCGCCCTTCCGCCGCCCGTCCTCGGTCCGGAGCCGCCTTTCACAGGTGGCGGCGGCAACACGATCGGATGGACGGCTGGTTCGAACTGGCCTGACTCCTTTTTAGCACAGAGGTCTGTCGATCCGACTTTCACGCCTGCTTCATCGACCGCATGGGACGCTGGCACACAGGCCTTGTTCCCTGACTTGCCTGACGGCCAGACACAGCACTACCGCGTCAAATCGAGAACTTCTCTCGACGACGAATGCCACTGGTGGACGCAGACCATCACGACAGGCTTTGTGGGTAGCGTGACAAGCGGCGTGGTGGAAAGCAATGGCAAGATGATACTCGCCACTGCGGGTCCGACTGAATTTCACGAGGACTTCGAGCAGCCTGGGGCATTTTTGAATCAAAGCATTTTTTCCGAGGGCCATCTGTATGGTTCGGCCACAAGTTCGCGAAGCTCCCTATCGGGAATTGCGGGAGTGCCTTCCACCACTCCGCCTCTGCCCATTAATCAGGGAGGGGACCTCGAGGCGCGCATGACGGCATCATCCACCAACCCGGTTGTTTACTTCATTTACGGCGCGTGGAACTTGATTCAGTTTTCCATGGCTGACTGCACCATTGAAGGGTACCTCCACATGGTCAATCCTGTGGCCTCCACAGCGAGTGAATCTCTCGTCCTCCGTTCCAATAGAGATTACCTGCACGGCTATGCGGGCACGATTCAGCAGGTGGACGCGAGCACTTGGTCGCTGAAGTTGCAGGAAATGGAATACGGTTACCTCGCCAGCCTGGCGTCCGCATCCTTTCCTGCCCCACCGCCAAATGCCGTGCTGAAACTTCGATTCAGCGTCACCGGAGCCACTACGCCAGTGCTGCGAGCCTCGTTGTGGGTCGTGACGACAAATGGCAGTGCACAGATTGAGACTCCCGTCGTGTTTCCAGGTGGTGTCACCCAGCTTGAAGTCACAGACACCGCGTACTGGCCAGCGGATTCGGGTTATCCTGCGATTCATGGAACGATGAACCAAGGCGGCGATTTGTTCTTCGACGACATCACAATCACAAGTTCCGAACCACTTTACCAACCCGAGGGGTTCCTCGTGTCCCCGTTGCTTGGTGGTCAGGAGGTGAGTCGCTGGGGAGTGGTTGACTGGAATGCCACCACCTACACGAACACCAGCGTTACCGTCGATGTCCTGAACGCCTCGGGCGTTGTGCTCGCGACCGACGTGCCAAAGGGTTCTGATTTGGGTCGAATTCCTGCGTTGTCTGGAGTTAAACAGGTCAAATTGCGCGCCAAGCTTGCCACTACCGACCAAGGGATAACCCCATCCCTAAACAGTTGGGAAGTGTCTTATTACACACGCTCGGGATCATTTTGCGAGAGCCTATGGTCCAACGTCGTCTTCTCAACCCAGGACGCCACAGCACCAGCACTGGCCTTCACGCCATTGAGCGGCATTCATACGACGCAATCATCCTTCAACCTCGTTGGCACGGGCGCTGATTCAACGAGCGGGCTGGCATTTATCAACGTGAATGGAGTCACTGCCACGACCTCGAATGGATTCGCCAACTGGAACTACACATTGCCAGGTCTTTCCGATGGCGCGAACTTTTTCACCGTGACGGCTGGAGACAATGCGGTGCCTCCAAACATCGCTACATACGCCTACCTCGTGTATCGCATAGCGCTGCCTGGTGCCGATCCGAATGGAGATGGTGTGCCAAATCTGGTGCATTCAGGCTTCAACCTCGACGCGCTCGCGAACCCACGCGACGGCCTGCCACAGGCACAGGTGCTGAGTAGCCCTGAAGACGGCCAGTCTTACCTTAGTCTGAAGTACCGCCGCCGAGTCCCTGCCGGCGGTTTTGTCTATCGTGTCGAGACTAGCACTGACTTCGCAACTTGGGACGACACAAATGCTGATGTGCAAGAGATCAGCGCGACACCCAACGGGGATGGCGCGACAGAAACCGTGACGGTGAGAGTGACTCCGGGGGCGAGTGTCACGCCACGCAAATTCGTCCGATTGCGCGTGACCTTGCCGTAACGCCACTGGGAGGATGTGCGGATTATCGGTTCGGCGGTTGAAGCATCCAGCTAGAATGCTAATCTCCGCCCGCCAATGGACTGCCGCCAGGAAGAGATCGTTCAGAACCTCATGACTTCGTATCGCGAAGTCGGCGGGATCAATCATGTGGACTGCGGGAATCTGCCGTCGAAGCGCGCGATCGCATCGCTGTGCGAGGATCTGTTGCAGCTCATGTTTCCGGGCTTTTTCTCGGACGAGGCCGTTTCGTCGGATGAGATCGAGCTGCTGACGAACGAACTCGTCGCCAGCATCCGCGAGCGGCTTACCGGCGAGGTGCGGCGCAGTCTGCGACTGAAGAGTGGCAAGAGCGACAACCGCGAGGCGGCCAATTCGCTCGTATGCCGTTTTCTCAGCAAGCTGCCAGGCGTCCGGGCGGTGCTGCGCACCGATTTGGAAGCCGCATTCGAAGGCGATCCGGCGGCGCAAAGTTTTGAGGAAGTGATCCTGGCGTATCCGGGACTCGAAGCGATCGCGACCCAGCGCATCGCCCACATTTTGTATGCGGAGGGCGTTCCATTGATACCGCGCATGATGACCGAGTGGGCGCATGGCCGCACGGGCATCGACATCCATCCGGGTGCGAAGATCGGGCCGTATTTCTTCATCGACCACGGCACCGGGGTGGTGATCGGCGAGACGTGCGAGATCGGCGAGCGCGTGAAACTTTACCAGGGCGTGGGTCTCGTCGCGCGCTCGCTCGCCGCCGGCCAGCAGCTCAAGGGCACGAAGCGGCATCCGACCATCGAGGACAATGTGACGATCTACGCCGGCGCCACCATCGTCGGCGGCGACACGGTCATCGGCCGGAACAGCACAATCGGCGCGAACGTCTTCATCATGGAAAGCGTGCCGCCGGACAAGCTCTACGCGCTGGGCGACCAGGAGCATCTGATCCGCGACAAGAAGAGCAGGTCGAAGGTGAAATCAGCCGGTTGAGCGATGTTGGACGAACTCAAGCAGCTCATGTTTGATTTCGCCAGAGGCCGGGCGGGTCGGCCGTTCCGCCGCATCGCGCAACTGGCGACGGAGGGCGAAGCGCCCGTCGAAGCGCCGTCGGACAAACCGCACCAGGGTGACAGGTCAGGCCGCCGCGACGCCGCGCTGGAGCTGGAATGCCACCGTATTCTCGTCTCGCTCGGGATGACGGCGATGGCGCAGAGGCTGCATGTGGTGTGGAATCCACGGCTGCGGAGCAGCGCGGGCTTCGCCTCGTATCCGGCGTGGCGCATCGAACTAAATCCGAAGCTGCGCGACTTCGACGGCCAGGTGGAACGCACGTTGAAGCATGAGCTGGCGCACCTCGTGGCCTTCCAGCGCGCGGGTCACACGCGCATCGAGCCGCACGGCGCGGAGTGGCGCCGCGCGTGCCGCGACATCGGCATCCCCGGCGAGCGCGCCCACCATCATCTGCCGCTGCCGCGCAACGAGGTGAAGCGCAATTTCACCTACGTGTGCGTGTCATGCGGGCTCGTGGTGCGGCGCGTAAAAAAATTTCGCCGCTGCTCGGCCTGCCGCACCTGCTGCGCACGGCATGGCGACGGCAGCTACGACGAGCGTTTTCGCTTCGAGCAGGTCACCGAGCGCAATGCAGCGCGCTACGCGGCACTCCTGGGTGCGGCGGAACAACCGCGCTGACGTGCCTGCTTCCGGCGGCCGGAATCACTGGATCACCGGCAGTTGCACCGGCTCATCGAGTGCGAAGAACTCGTCGATCTCGTCGTGCGGCATCGCGCTGTTTCGGATGCCTTCGAGGCGCTTGCGGCTGCCGCGGCGGCTGCCCGGGCGGTTTGCCGTCTTGTGGATGAGATCGGCGATCACGGGTGCCGCGATGGCCGCGCCGGCGGCCAGCATGGCGAGCGCGGCGATGTTCGATCCGCGCCGTCCCATGCCGCGGCCAAACAGAAGACCGAGCGCGCAGCCCGCCGTGGCGGGCGCGATGATGGAGGCGTAGGTTTCGTAGCGGCTCTCGGCGGATGACTCTTGCATGACGGCGGCACTATAGGCGCGCAACAGAATGTCCAAAGTGGAAATTGCGGCGCGCCGCCATCCGGATAAGCGTGGCCGCGCCTTCGCGGCACCGAAACATGAAGAGTGAAGCGTCCCATCCCCGATATGCCCTGATCCTAGCCGGTGGCAGCGGCCAGCGCTTCTGGCCCGTGAGCCGCGATGCACTGCCGAAGCAGTTGCTGAAGCTCTTTGGGGAGAAAACGCTGCTGGAACTGACCGTGGAGCGGCTCGACGGCCTCGTGGCGAAGGAGAACATCCTCGTGCTCACCAATACGCAGCAGGAGGCCGCCGTGCGCGCCATCCTGCCGGGGCTGCCGAAGGAAAACATCATCGCTGAGCCGGAGAAGCGGGACACGGCGCCGGCCATCGCGCTCGGCGTGGGATGGGTCGCGGCCCGCGCACCTTCGGCCACGATGATGGTGCTGCCGGCGGATCACCTCATCCAGGACAGGAAGGAATTCCAGCGCGTGCTGTCGAACTCGATGAAAGCCGCGGAGAGCGGCGGCGCACTCGTGACCGTGGGCATCAAACCCACATGGCCGTGCCCGAGCTACGGCTACGTCGAACGCGGAAAGAAAATCCCCATCAGCAGCATCAAGGACGCGCAAGTCTATGAAGTGGCGCGCTTCCGTGAGAAGCCGAATCCCGACCTGGCGGAGCACTTCATCGCGCAGGGAAACTTCGCGTGGAATGCCGGCATGTTCATCTGGACGCTGCCCGCCATCTTCAGCGAGCTGACACGCCACTGCCCGGCGCTGGCGGATTTTGTCTCCGAAGTGCGCACTTCGAAGGACTTCGCCGCCACGGTGAAGAAGCAGTTCGGAAAGCTGCCGAAGCTCTCGATCGACTACGCGCTCATGGAGCGCGCATCACGCGTGCTGAACATTGAAGCCACTTTTGACTGGGATGACGTCGGCAACTGGACCTCGGTCGGGCGCTATCTCCAGGAAGACAAGGCGGGCAATCGGCACAACTGCGCCCTGTCGCAATACGAGGCATCCAACAACATCGTCTTCAGCCAGACTGGCCAGCATGTCGCCTTGCTCGGCGTGCAGGACCTCATCGTCGTCGCGGCAAAGGATGGTCTTCTCGTGGCCAGCCGCGCCGAAGCCGAGAGCATCAAGAAGCTGGTGGACGGACTGCCGAAAGAACTGCGGTGAGCGCCCGCCTTGTGCCTTGGATTCAGCGCGGTGGGTTTCGATGAACTTTCTCGTCTCCGCGCACGGATCAGCATGAGCGCTCCGTGATTCAATCCAGCGTCCCGAAGAATCGAAGTCAGAATCCGAACTCTCTCTCAACCATGCCCATCTCACCCGCATCGAAGCTCGCCCTTCTTGACATCCTGAACACGCCCAGCCCCACCGGCTTTGAAATCAACGGCCAGCGCCGGTGGGCCGCGCATGTGGGGAGATTCGCCGACAGCGTGCAGAATGATGCGTATGGCAACACCTGGGCCACCCTTGCCGGCGGTGCGAAGAGCGGCCCCGTCATCATGCTCGAAGCGCACGCGGACGAGATCGGCTACATGGTAAAGCACATCACCAAGGACGGCTTCATTTTCGTCGATCGCGTCGGCGGCTCCGACGTGGCCACCGCGCGCGGCAGGCGCGTCGATATTCTCGGTGACAAAGGCACGGTGCGCGGCGTCATCGGCAATGTCGCCATCCACATCCGCGACAAAGAAGACGAGAAAGTCCCGAAGCCGCACGAAATCTGGATCGACATCGGTGCCAAGGACGCCAAGGAAGTGGCGAAGGCCGGCATCCGTGTGGGTCATCCGGCGGTGTACTCGGATGCCGTCGAAGAGTTCGGTAACAACAAGCTCATTGGCCGGGCGCTCGACAATCGCATCGGCGGATTCATCATCGCCGAGGTGCTCGCGCAGCTCGCCGCCCGAAAGGCGCGCCCGCCGGCCACGGTGATCGCCGTGAACGCCGTGCAGGAGGAGATCGGCGGCAATGGCGCGATGATGGTGACCTACCGCCTGAATCCCGGCGTGGCCATCTGCCTCGACGTCACCCACGCCACCGACACGCCTGCGGTGGATCAGAAGAAACACGGCGCGGTCACTCTCGGCGGCGGCCCCAGCATCACCCATGGCGGTGCGAATCACGTCAACGTCGTGAAGCGGTTGATGGACGTGGCCGGAAAGAAGAAAATCACGCTGCAGCACGAGTCATCCTCACGCTTCACCGGCACCGACACGGACAAGATATTCCACCAGCGCGAAGGCATCCCCAGCGCGCTCGTCTCGCTGCCGCTGCGCTACATGCACTCCGTGGTGGAGATGTGCGACCTGGCCGACGTGGAGCGGGTGATTGCGCTGCTCGCCGCGTTCGTCGAGAGCGTGAAGCCGGGCGAGGAGTTTGGGCTGCGGTTGTAGCAGGCTGCGCGGCATGGCCGCCTTCTCCGGTGAATCCGCCCGAGCGGCCTCGCGGAAGAGGCTCACACCGGCGGGCCGGTCAGATCCTTTGCACTTTGTGATCCCAGCATCGCACCCAGCTTGAGCCATTGTGAGGCGGTGCAGGCTGCTTTGAGCCTCCCAAGTTTTTCGGAGGCGGACTTTCCGTCGCTCTTCCGCAGCGTGCGCCCGAGCCCGAGCGCAGTGCCCAGGCCGACCCAGCGGCTGCCACCGAGCTGCTGGCGCAGTTTCAGGAGTTCCTGCAGAGCCTCGCGGTCGTCTTGCAGCCTTGCCTTGTCCTCGCGCAAAGCATCGAGCTTGCGGCTGAGTACGTTCACCGAGAGCGGCTCGGTGCCGTCGTACGCACCGGAGAAGACGCGGTTCGGCGAGCTTTCAAACTCGGGTCCCTGCAGCGAAGCGGCGAGCGCTTGCAGCTCGCCCTCCGGCACGCGCGCCACGAGCTGCGCCAGCGCCACCTGGAACATCCCGGCGTGGAAGCTCGACATGCTGTCCCATAACGCCCGCATGTAGTCGTAGAAGCGCCGCCGCATCGCAGCGTCAGCGGCGAGTTCGGCGGCGAAATGATGGAAGAGGTCGAGGTGCATCCGCAGCATTTCGCGGATCAGCGGCTCGGGCTTCGTCGAGATCGTGTTGCTCCCATGCACGCGGTACTGCATGAGCACTTCATGCGAGAGGGCGATCTGGTCGCGCCACGCGGCGCCGGCGAGGAAGAAGTAGTCGTGATTGAAACGGTAGGGGCGGAAAGGATTCGCCATCAGGTAGTCCGCGCGGCAGAAGACATTGCTCGTGGTGGCGATGAAATTTCCGCGGCCCAGCCACTCTGCGGGCGAGAGGTCGGCAGCATCCCCGAGCGACTGCACTCCGTAGAACCAGCGGGCGCGCGGCTCGTCCTCCTTCATTCGTTGGCCGGCTTCGTCGATGACTTCGAGCCGCGTGCTGATCACGGACTTGCCGGGGTTTGTCCCGGCCGCTTCGAGGCATTTCTCGAAGCGCCGCGGCAGGTAGCGGTCGTCGGAATTCAAGATGCTGATCCACTCGCAGTCGCGCGCCGCCTCGGCCACGAGTTCGTTGATGGTGTTGTGCGCGCCGCGGTTCTCGCGTCCGCGTACTTCGACGCCACGCGCCTTGAACGGCTCCATCACGGCGAGCGAATCGTCCTTCGAGCCGTCGTCGATGGCGATGATGCGGTCCGGCTTCCGAGTCTGCGCGAGGCATGACTCCAGCGCCTCGCCGATGTAGCGGGCGTGGTTGAACACGGGAATGACGACGGCGACGCGCATGAAAAGGCCGGCCCGATTCGTGCCGTTTCGTGAAGTGTGAATCAAGGGGAATCTGCCGTTGCCGCCCGGCATCTGCGCAGTCTTGAGTGATTGCGCGCACCCGCATCCCGCCCTACCTGTCGTCGCCACGCCCGAGTGAGCCGCCCATGACGTCTTCCCCATCGCCAGCCGGAAACAAGCCCCGCCTCGCCTACTTGTTCAGCCGTTATCCGGTCATCTCGCAAACGTTTGTGGACAATGAAATCCTCGGCCTGGAGGCAGCGGGCTGGGATGTGGTGATCTGCGCGATCCATCCGCCAAACGAAGAAGTGCGCCACCCGCGCCTCAGCGCACTGCGCGCGCCGGTGATCTATGCGCCGCCGCCGGAGGTGCGGAAGGGACTCGAGCGCCATCTGAAGGCGCTGGGTGAGTGGCCCGAGGCGTTTTTGGAAGAGTTTCGCGAAACCTTCGGCGAGCGCACGCGGCCGGAGCAGTCGTGGCAGAATGCGGCGTACTTCGCCGGACAACTCGAGGCGCTGGGCGTCGATCATGTGCACCTGCACTTCGCGAATCGCGCCACGCACGCGGCGCTGATGTTGAAGCGCATCGCGGGCATTCCATATTCGTTCACGCCGCAGGCCCGGGATTTCCTGGTGGACATCGAGTCGCCCGCCGTGCTCGCGGAAATGTGTGATGCGGCCGAGTTCGTCGTCATGACGTGCGACTGGGCGTGCGAGGAGATCGTGAAGCTCTGCCCTCGCGCCGCGGGCAAGGTGCGGCGCATCTACAATGGCATCGACCCCGCGGCGTTTTCGCCCGCATCACCGTCGCCAAAAGATGGCGTGCTCCGCATCTTGAGCGTGGGCCGGCTCGTGGAGTTCAAGGGTTTCAATCACTTGATCAACGCCATGGCCGGCGCGCGCGAGCTTGGCACCGAGGTGCATCTGGATTTGATGGGCGACGGGCCGCTGCGCGAGCCGCTCGAGCGGCAGGTGGCTGATCTCGGCCTGGGCGGGCAGGTGAAATTCCACGGCATCGTCACCATCGACGCCGTGCGCGAGTGCGTGGCACGCAGCGATGCCTTCGCGCTGGCCTGCATCAAGGACAGCGAGGGCGCATCGGACATGCTGCCGACGGTGATCACCGAGGCCATGCTCGCCGCGCTGCCCGTGGTGAGCAGCCGCATCGCCGGCGTGCCGGAGCAGGTGATCGATGGCGTGACGGGCTTCGTCACCGCGCCGGGTGACGAGTCCGCGCTGGCCGGCGCGCTCCATCGTCTCGCGACCGAGCCCGGCCTGGCCGCGCGGATGGGCGCGGCGGGACGCGAGCGCGCGCTGAAGGTCTTTTCCATCAATGAGACCCTGCCCATGCTCGAGGCCGAATTTGCGCGCCTGCCGGCGAAGGCGTCACGCCCGGCGGCGGCGTCCATCGGCACGTATTACGACCTCTCGGCCGACTGCCACCGCTGGCTGCTGCCGACGGAGTCCTCCGTGCTCGAAGATCACCGCTGCCAGATCTGGCTGCGGGGCTGTGCACTCGATGCAAAAAAGGCGGCGATGTACGCTCCTTTCGCAGCCGGTGCCTTTTGGGTGCCCGAGACTGCTGCGCTCGAAGTGGAATGGCGCGCGCGGCCTGAAGATCACGGGAAGCTCGCCGCCGTACGCGCGAAGCTCGGCGCGCGGGTCGGTGAAAAGGATTTCGCCGAGGCCGCACGCGTCGCACTGTGGATCGCGGTGCAGTCGCGCCGCATCGGGCTGCCGAGGAGATGGTATGTGCCGTCCGAACATGAAATCCTCGTGCTGAGCCTCGTGCACGAACTCACGCAGGTGCCCATCCTGCTCTCCCAGTCCGTGCTGCGCGACTGGCCGGGTGGCGAGATGTGCGACGTGCTGCCCAAGCGCCCGCGCGGCTTGACCTCGCGCCCGCGCCGCGGCATCGCGCGCGTGCTCCCGTGGTGGCGTCCGTGGCAGACGCAGCGCTGGCAGACGATCCTCCGCCGTGCCTTGGGTGAGCTTTGAGAAACACCGATTTTCCTGGGGCGGGAGGACTTCACTGACGCAACCACTCCAGCACCATAGCCAAAAACATGTGAAATCACCCGCCATCGGCACCGGCCTCACCGCCTCCCTCGCGGTTCTGTGTTCCATCGCCCATGCCCAAGAAGCCGCCCGCTCTCATTCAATGCCGAGGGCGCGAAGATTCTCGAAGGCGTCACCTCGGTGCCGAAGGCGGGATCTCCAGGTCCGATTGGAATCTGGGGAAACATTGCTTTTCCCATCCTCTTCGCCGCTGCGGCAAAATCCGAGGCCGCGAAGTTCGGCGAGTGGATGGCGAAGGGGATGAAGTGACCAGGCCGAAGCCGGCGTTTTTTTTGCGCAGGTCTGGTCCATGTGTGCGGTGGCTGCGGTGGGAGTCGCTCGCGCCCTCATTCCAGCCAGAGAAACCCTTGGCCGTGAACGCCTTGAGCTGACGACAAGCCGCCAAATTGGTCAATTATCGAATTGACGTTGCGCAGAAGGAATGGACGATTTGCCCTCTTTTGGACTAAAAAACAATCAGCCCCGCTCCGCCATGATTTCCGCGCGTCTTTCCCATTGGGCTTCCGCAGTTGCCAGAGTTTGCGTTTTGATCTCCCTGTCCGCGTCCGTCGTCCTGGCCGACACCATCACCGGCACCGGCTGGAAAGGCACTGCGGGCAACAACAACTGGAGTTCCACCGGCAACTGGGACAGCGCGGCACCGAACACGGTTGGAACAGGCGACCGCAATCTGTTCTTCGGCCAGGGCTGGCACAATGCGGGCCGCACGGGAGCCACCACGGCAAACAACGATCTCACGAACTGGGCCGGCTATCGCATCACCTTTGAAAACATCAGCGGCGGTGCGAACCAGAGCTTCAGCCTCACGGGGAACGGGTTCACGCTTTTCGACTTCGGGGGCGGCTATCCACGCATCGAGAACGATTCGTCCGTGCTGCAGACGATCAACCTGAGCGGCACGCTCACCTTGAGCGGCACCGGCGGCGGCGGGTATGCCGAGGTCAATCCGGTCGGGGGTGATCTGACCATCAGCAACGCCGTGGATCTGGCCGGCACCACCCAGCTCCGTGTGTGGGGCAACAATGGCCGCACGCTCACCGTCGGCGCCATTTCATCGACCGGGAACAGTGGAAACAACAGTTTTGTCTTGAAGCAGAACAGCACGGTAATCTTCAAGGGGGCGAACACATATGCAGGCTCCACGGCCCTCGACGCCGGCACGGTGCGGGTGGATGTGGCGCCGACCGGCTCCGGCATCACCAGCAGCTACTTTGTCGGAAACGGCGGCACCACGGGCACCTCCGCCACGCTGCTCCTCGGCGGTGGAGCGGGCGGCGCCAGCGGTGGCATCACATTTGGCAATGCGGTGTCCGCGAATCTCGGCAGCGGCGGCAACCGAACCATCGGCGGCAGCAACACCACGGGCACGAACACCTTCATCGGCACGGTCACGCTCAATGACAGCAATGCCACGCTCGTGGCGGCGACCGGTGGCACGGTGGCATTCAATACCATCACCGCAGCATCGGTCCAGACCGTTGCGATCGGCGGCGGCAGCAACAATGGGACCGTTCAGTTCGGCGGCACTGGCGACAACGTCAACGTCGCCGCCACGGTGAACACCGGCTCGCTCCTGCTCGCGAAGACCAGCTCGGCCTCCGTGCACGCCGTCGGCGGCGGCCTCACGGTGAATGCCGGGGCGACCGCGCAGCTCGCCGGGACGGGCGGCGATCAGATATTCAACAGCAGCAGCGTCACGGTGAACAACGGCGGTGCATTCGATGCGAACGACCGCAGCGAGACGATCACCAATCTGTCCCTTGCCGGCACCGGCATCAGCGGCGGCGGCGCCTTGCTCAACAGCGGCACCGGCTCCGCCACCATCGCCCCGAGCGGCAGCACGACGCTGGCAGCCGCCACGACCATCGGCGTGGCAAACTCGGCTGCCTCGCTCGCCTTGAGCGGCAAGGTCACCGGCGGTGGGACCCTCACCAAGACGGGTGCCGGCCTGCTCACGCTGAACGGCAGCACGAGCGACTACTCCGGCGCCACCACCCTCGCCGGCGGCATCCTGAATTCCGGTGCGACGGCTGCTCTCGGCACCGGAAACATCACCTTCACCGGCGGCACGCTGCAGTATGGCGCGGGCAGCGCGGCCAGCGACTACGCCTCGCGCATCAAGAACAGCACCAGCACCGTCACGCTCGATACGAACGGCCAGTCGGTCACGCTCGGCGGTGTGATCGACGGCAGCAACACATCCGGTCTCACGAAGATTGGCGCGGGCACTCTCACCCTTCAGGGCGACAATTCCTACGGTGGCGCGACGACCATCAGCGGCGGCATGCTCGTTCAAGATCGCAACGGCGGCTCCATTCCCGACACCAGCGCCGTCATCCTTGCGAACACCACGGGCGCCATTCTCCACCTCAACCACAACGAGACCATCGGTTCGCTCTCAGGCGGCGGCGGCTCGGGCGGCAATGTCGAACTGGTGAACCGCCACCTCACCACCGGAGACGGTGCGAACACCAGCTACGGCGGCGTGATCAGCGGCAATGCCACCAGCGAACTCATCAAGCAGGGCAGCGGCCTCTTCACACTCACCAATGCGAACACCTACGACGGCCTCACCACCGTAAGCCAGGGCACGCTTGAGGTCACCTCGAACAATGCCCTCGGCTCCTTCGTCGGCGGTACCATCGTCGGCAGCGGCGCGGCGCTCGTCTTGAACAACGTGAACTACTCCACCGCCGAGCCGCTCACCATCAACGGCAGCGGCATCAGCAATGGCGGCGCGCTCGCCAATGCACCTGGCGGCACCAGCACCTTCGCCGGTCAGATCACTGCGGCCTCGAACGCCACCATCCATGACGGCGGTCTGGGCAGCGTGCTCAACCTCACCGGCGGCATCGTCAAGAACGGCACCACGCTCACCCTCACCGGCGGCGGTCAGACGAACATCTCGAACCTGGGCATCAGCGGCGCGGCGGCAAACTCCGACCTCGTCGTGGATGGCACCATCGTCGTCACCACGGCGGCCAGCACCTACAACGGCCCCACCTCCATCCAGAACTTCGCCACCTTCGTGGCAAACAACACCAGCGGCTCGGCCACCGGCACGGGCAACGTAACAGTGGACAGCACCAGCACGCTTGGCGGCACAGGTGCCGTCGCCGTCGGCACGGGCAGCTTCATCTATGTCGGCGGCTCGCTTGTCGTCGGTGACCCCACGCTCATCAGTCCTGCGGCATCAAGCCTCACGCTGAACACCTCGGGCGGCGGCAGCACCGTGCTCGGTGCATTGAGCACCGTCTATGTCGATATTTTCTCCGGCGACGGTCTCGGCGACAACACCTCGCTGGCCTCCGCTGCGGACTACGTGAAGCTCTTCGGTGCGCTCGACAACACCCTGGGCGGCACGCTGACCATCGGCAACCCGAACTCGTTGAGCGGCTTCGCGTCGGGAGACTCGTGGAAGCTCTTTGATCTGGGCTCGCCGACACCGACGGGCAGCATCTTGGGCACGTTCGTGCTGGACTATTCATCCCTGGGGCTCGGCCCCACGCTGGCGGGCAGCTTTGACAATACCACCGGTGTGTTCAGCATCTACACCGTGCCCGAGCCCTCGCGCGCCGTGTTGATCCTCAGCGGTGCCTTGCTTGGCTTCGTCCGCCGTCGCCGCAGGGCGTGAGCGCTGCTTCGCGGGGATGGCCGCCGCTGCTCCCTGAGCAGCCGGTGTCCGCCTTCCGGGACCGCGCGGCCAGCTCACTCGAGCTCGAAAATGCCTTCGATCTCGACGGTGATGTTCCCCGGCAGCGAACCCATGCCGACGGCGCTGCGGGCACCGACACCGCGATCATCGCCCCACACTTGCGCAAAGAGTTCGCTGCATCCGTTGATGACCTTTGGATGATCGGGAAAGTCCGGCGTGCTGTTCACCATGCCGAGGAGTTTGATCACACGCTTCACTCGGTTGAGACTGCCGAGTTCTTTGCGGAGCGTGGCGAGAATTGCCAGGCCCGTCTGTCGCGCGGCGGCCTTGCCTTGATCGAGATCGAGATCGGAGCCGACGCGGCCGCAGATGTAGTCACCATCTCCGCGATACGGTCCGTGGCCGGACACGTAGGCCGTGTTGCCGCTGATGACGACGGGCTTGTAAACGCCCCCCTTCGGAGGTGCGGGCGGAAGGGTGAGGTCGAGAGATTGGACTTGGTCTTCTGGTGTCATGGCCGGGGATTTGAGATTGAAAACTGAAGTCAGAGATCGGCGAAGATGCGCCGGTTCTTCCAGAAGTAACTGAATCCCGACGCGAGCGTGAGGAACGTGGCGAAGTAGATGCAGAAGTTCCCCAGCCACAGGGGCGAGAAGAACTCCACGGCGAAGAACGGCGCCGACCACGCAAACAACGGCTCCACCGAGGCGTCACGCATCATGAAGTAGAGCACCGTGATGATCTGCCAGAGCATCTTGTGCTTGCCCAGCTTTTCCGCCGCGAGCACCTCGCCCTGACCGGCGGCCACGAGCCGGATGCCGGTCACAAAAAACTCGCGCGCCAGCACGGTGATCGCGATCCACGCCGGCATCACCCTGTCCACGGCCAGCAGGATGAAGGCGGCGGCGATGAGGATCTTGTCGGCCAGCGGATCCGCGAGCTTGCCAAAGTTCGTCACGATGTTGTGCTTCCTCGCGAGGTGGCCGTCGAAGTAGTCGGTGATCGATGCGATGGCGAAAAGGATGACAGCGACTGAGGTGCCGTTCTTCAGCGGCAGCGACATGCACGCGACGAACCCGACCGTGAGGACGAGTCGGGAGACCGTGAGCTTGTTCGGCAGGTTCATGCGCGCAGAATGCGCTCTGTGATAGCGAAGGAGTCCGAGGGATGTCAAGGCGGGAGCCGGGAAACTGCGCCAATGTGAGGGCCGATGATTTCTTGCACGGTGGAAGTTCGCAGTCCGCTGCATGCTCTCGGGCAGATGCCCTCGCCGATGAAGCGCGGCATGGCGCGGGTGCGTCATGGCTTTTGCGTTTCCAAAACGAAACGCAGCGTGCATAATGCCCGCCCCGATGCCGTCGCAAAGCGATATTCCCAGAAGCAAGCCAAGGACTTCCAGTTGGTGGAATCCGAGCCGCGGATCGTGGCGCTCCCCGTGGTCGCTGAACGACGACTCCATCGAGCCTCCGCCCGCGCCTCCTGCTCCGTCCCCAACTCCGATATCAGGCCGTGCGTCAGTGGGTCGGCGGGACGGATCCATGCTCGAAGAGGTGCTCCGGCAGCCCGTGATCACTTCGAAGACTCCGCCGGAAGCTTTTCCTGTGACTTCGCTTGTGCCCGCCGTCACCGGCCCGCCGCCGGAGTCCAGGGATGGCGAGCCGAGCCCGCCCGCAGCCGAAGCCCCCGTGCGCTCCATTCCCGCAGCGCCGCCACCGCGGCCTGAAAACGCACCGATACACGCGGCAGCGGCAGTGTCGCCCTCAAGGACTGTGACAGACCCGCCAGTTGCCGCGGCTGCCGTGGCGGTCTTGCCGTTGAAGGCCGCGTCCACGGCACCAGCCTCTGAGCGCGCGTCGCATTCGTCCTTGGCTGCTGCTCCCGTTGCTCTCCAAGCACCGCCGCCCGTTGCAGTCCAGGTGCCGGCGCTTCCAGAACCGCGCGATGTCCCGCAGACTCGCGCGGAAGTGGAAGTAAATCCGTTGGCACCGATGCCGTCGCTGCCGGACATCCGCAGTGCACCACAACCGGCACAGGGTCCAATGCCGGCTTCCACGTCGCCGTCCGCCGCAACGGTGATCGCGGATGTGCCGCCTCCAAGACCGACGTCACACCGCCTCACCGCATCGCTTGAGCGGTCGGTCGCGCTCGAGAGTTTGCCGCGACGAATGGCCGCGCAGTCAGCACCAGCCGCCAGCGCGCCGGATGCCCGGCAGCGCCAGGAATTTGCAGGCGCACCGCTGCAGCCCGCAGAACCGACCGCGTATCGATCGCGGAGGCCGCAACCGCCGCGGGCACGTCCACCCGGTGAGGCTGCCCCCCCTTCACCGCGCATCACCGGCGCGATGCCGAACCCCCCGCCGGCTGAAGTGGTGATCAGGCCGGAATCACCGCCACTTTCACCGGCGGCCAAACCATCGCCCCCCAGCCCGGAGCATGAACCGTCCCAGACCCGACGGCGGGTGCCCGCTCCGGATGCGATGACCGACGACAGCGAACTGCCTCCGCAGGTCGGCGAATGGCCGCCGCGCCGTCCTCAGACGCAGGAGTCGAACGCCTGGCGTGGACTGATGCTGCTGTCGATCGGAGTATTCGCCTTTACCGTCGCCGCCTGGATTTACTGGCAGGACGACCGGGTGCCGCCGGAGGAAACACTCCAGTTGGATCGAGAAGTCGAGGACTCTCCGCGCCCCGCCGCCATGAACCGCATGCGCACCGTTCTGGCATCCGTGGCGCCCGTGTACAAACCCAACCTCGCCACCGTGCCGCCGTGGCTCTGGGCCACTCCGGACCTCTCAACCACCAACGACCAGAACGGCATCGCCCGCGAAAACCTGCGTGACCTCTTGAGCGAGGCCGACTGGCATCCGCGCGGCAAGGCTTGGTTTGAAGAGGACCTCGGCATCCACGGAGCCTGGACGAGTCTCGTCATAGTGAAGCAGGTTGAAGCCGCCTATCTCATGCGCCGCGGCGAGGAAGAGGCCGCCTTCCGGGCCGCCATCGATATCGTCAGGCTGGCGGCGCGGATACGGCAGATCCCGGCGTGGCCATCGTACTACGAGCGCTCGCTCCAGATGGTGGAGCGCGGCTGCCAGTCTCTGGCCGACCTGCTCAAGAATTCAAAGCTGGCCTCCGCCCGGCTCCTGGCATTTCAGGATGAATTCATCAAGTACGCACCCTCTGACAAGGAACTGAGCACAGCCCTGAGTCACTGGTATCTTTTCGAGAAAAAACTAATGCTTGGGCCCGAGAGCCGCGAGGCGCCGGACACCCTGCCCGGCGGCGTGGTTTTCGAGCGGCCAGGCCGCCTCTTTTTCAAACCAAACCGCACGCTCGCACTCTTCGTGCGCAGCTTTCAGGACCTGCGCGACGAAGCAGACAAAGCGCCCTACTCGCGCTCCAGCCAGGCCAGCCAGCGCGTCAGCCGCATCGGTTCCCGCCCCGGCCTTCCGAATTCGCAGGGCGAGGCGTATTTCGCCAGGCGCTTTGGTCCCTATCTCGAGCTGCCGGAGCGCCAGAGCATCGCACGCGCCCAGCACCTCGTGGTCGCCACCATCTTCGCCATCCGCCGCTTCCACGCGGAATACGGGCGGCTCCCGCCGAACTTGGTGAACCTGCGGTCTGATTACATCAAGGACCTCCCCCTCGATCCCTTCTCAGGCGAGCCCCTGAACTATGACTTCGTCACCCGGGTGGTATCTTCCGTCGGCACGAACTTCGTCAAAGATGCGAACGTCAGACCCGCCGATCCGCCCCTTGCCAATCCTCGCGAAATCGCCGCGCAGGCCAGCACTGACCGCTGACAAAACCCGATGCAGCGCGGAAAGAGCCGCGGTGCATGCGCTTTCCTCCCGGGTTTCTCTTTTCACTCTGCTGTACCATTCGCACTTCCAGCACCCCGAACCTGAATGCGCATCCGCCTCCTCATCCTCCGCCTGACGATCTTGCCGTTCATCGCCATCGCCGCACCTGATCCATCGTCACCGCTGATGCTGTCGGGTGCATGGGTGCCGGAGAACTCGCAGCAGATCGACTTCGATGCCCTGCCGCGAGTGCTGAGCGAGCATGTCGTCGTGAGCGATGTGCGTGCGAAGGGTTCGTCGCCGCAGACCATCGACAAGAAGTCGGGAGGCGTGAACCAGCACAACTACCTCGTGCATCACGACGACCAGTTCTGGATCATGTGGAGCGATGGGCCGGGCGTGGAGGATCGCGTGGGGCAGCGAGTGAAGTTTGCGACAAGCGCGGATGGCATGAGGTGGAGCGAGCCGAAGTTCATCACACCGATCCCACCGAACTCGGGACCGGACTCGCCACACCACGGCACACGCACGGACAAAGGCATGCGTTGGATCTCGCGTGGCTTCTGGAAACGTGATGGCGAGTTACTAGCGCTTGCTTCGCTCGATGAAGCTCTCGGATTCTTCGGACCGAGCTTGGCGCTTCACGCGTTCCGCTTCGACAAAGGCAAAGGCGATTGGAGTGATGCAGGCGTGGTGTTTGCCGACACGATCAACAACTTCCCGCCGATGAAGCTGCGCACCGGCGAGTGGATGATGTCGCGCCGACCGCATGACTACAAAACGAGCGGTGTGCACTTCATTGTCGGTGGCGCGAAGGCGCTAAATGATTGGAAGTCCTTCCCCGTCTTCGGCACGGCATCGGAGTTGAAGGCCGAGGAGCCTGACTGGTGGATTCTACCTGACAACAACCTCGCCGCTCTCTTCCGCGACAATCGCGGCAGCGGCTTCCTGTATCGCTCCTTCTCCACCGATGATGGCCGCACCTGGAGCGCACCCGTGAAGACGAACTTTCCCGATGCGACGTCAAAGCTCAGCGGCACGCGTTTGCGCGATGGTCGCTACGTGCTCGTGTCGAACCCACGTCCCAAGAAGCGCGATCCGCTCACGCTCTCGACCAGCGACGACGGACTCGTCTTCACCAAGATGCTCTACCTCGTCGGCGGTCGTCATGTGGACTACCCGCACGTCATCGAACAAGGCGACAGCCTGTTCATCGCCTTCGCCGGAGGCAAGCAAACCGTCGAGGTGCTGAAGGTGAAGGTCGGCGATGTGGATGCCGTTTCGATGCCGACGGCACCGTTGACAAGGCGGCCTTGAGGGGCGGCGATGATTCGGTTCATGAGTTGGAATCGCGCTTGTCCGCCTCGCCTCGGCTGGCATGATGAGGCGCATGGGAATGTTCGATACCATTCACGCAAGCAAGCCGCTCATCTGTCCTGGTTGCGGCGCGGAGATTCGGTCGCTTCAGACCAAGGAATTCGATTCGGTCATGGCGCACATCAAGCTTGGCTCCGTTGTGTCCGGCTCCTCGGTGATGACGGGCATCGTGAAGGATTCTCTGTGGTGCGAGGCATGTTTCAAAGCGGGCAAGCCATCGGACTCACCCGTGTATTTGGTCATCTGGCATTCGGTGCTCGCGGGTGTGGAGCAGGATCTGGCGAAGGCCGAGGCGCGTCTTTCCGCCGTGGATCGTCTCGACCTCATCGGCTGGCTCGATGAAGCGCAGCGCGACGCCTTGCGCTGGCAGCAGCGTTACTGGCATCTTTATCGCGATGTCAGCCGCTGGCACCAGCACCTGACTCATCCTCCTGAGGCCGATGAGCCGGGTGAGAATGCCGCGCGTCAGCGTGCCTTCCGGCGCATCTTCTCGCTGTCCGATGAGATTCTCCAGTCGCCTGATCCGCTCGCGGCCATCCTCGCGGCGAACAAGCATGATGACGAGGATGCCCAGAATTGATTCGATACGGCGCGCGTGGGGCCGGAGTCGGTGCTTTGAATGATCGAGGCTTGTGAGTCGCGTTGCATGACCGTCACTCGTCCTTTTCAAAGATAGCGTCCGGTGTGTAGATTTCCGGATGCAATCATTCACGCTCAATGCCGAAACGGTGATTCAGGACCTCCGCGCTTTTGTTGCCGCGGAGTTCGAGGCGCAGCGCTTGCAGTTCGCGGAGCAGCGGGCGAAGCCTCGCGCCGAGCGCGTGGAGGACGGCACTTGCATGGATGGTTTGTGCTTCCGTCACATTGATGAAGCTGGGCGCGCAGTTTTTGCGCATGACGGAAATGATTCGCGGCTGCGTGAAGGCGATCTGGTGACACTGCGGCAGGACGAGGACGGTGATGGGGTGCTGGCGAACTTGTTCCGCGAGGAAGCCGGCGAGCTGTGGCTGGCGGCTGAGCAGCCGTTCAGGCCGGGCATGTTTGCCGAGGCGGAGAGCTGGTTCATTGACCAGGCGTTTCTTGATCTTGAAAGCCTTTACCTCGCCGCGTTCGACCGGTTGCCGGCCAGCGCCATCGGGCAGGACTGCATCCTGCCGCTGCTGATGGGCGTGGAGGAGGAGCTGGATGAGGAGGAATTCAATGGCGCGATGGAGGATTTGCAAAAGCAGCCGCAGGGCTGGGAGGATGCGCAGCGTGAGGCCATCGCGGGATGCATGGCTGCGGATCGTTGCTATCTCGTGCAGGGACCGCCTGGCACGGGCAAGACGCGCGTGCTGGCGCAGGTGGTGCGGCGTTTGGTCGAACGAGGTGAGCGCGTGTTGATCACCGCATTCACGCATCGCGCCATCGACAACGCACTCGCCGCCGCTGCCACGGAGATCGCCGACCGTGATCGCGTGGCGCGCATTTGCCCTCCGATGCATCGGCGCGATGAAAACTTCGACCGCTACGAGTTCTTCGCGGCCAGTCCGCTCGCGTCACAAGTCGGCGGCTGGGTGGCGGCGGCTACGCCGTTCGCATTGAAGAAGCGGCTGTCTGGCGTGGAGTTCGACACCATCGTGTTCGACGAGGCCGGCCAGATGACCACGGCGCTGGCGGTGATGGCGATGCTCGCGGGGCGGAAGTATTTGTTGTTTGGCGATCAGCAGCAGCTTGGCCCCGTGGTGATGAGCCGGTCGCGACGCGAGGCGGAGCAGATCGGCATCTTCCACGCGCTGAAGGCGCAGTCGCGACATGGCACCACGCTGGATGTGACGTATCGACTGAATGACACGCTGACGAACTGGCCGTCGGAGAATTTTTATCATGGCGACCTCACGCCAGCGCCAGCCGCCGCATCGCGCCGGCTCGCCTGTGCCCTGCGGGAGACGGAGCCGGATTGGATGCACACCGCGCTCGATCCGGCACGACCACTGATCTGGATCACCTGCGAAAATGAGCGCTGCCGCACGGTGAACGATGCGGAAACGAGCGCCGCCGCCGAGGTCATCCGTGCGCTGCATCGCGGCGGCGTGCGGCCGGAGGACATCGCCGTCGTCACGCCGTATCGCAAACAAGCGCGCGCCATCCGCCGTCGTCTGGAGACGCTCGTGCCAGGCATGTCGTGGCGCGGCATCGTGATCGACACGGTGGAGCGGATGCAGGGCCAGGAGCGCGAGGTCATCATCTGTTCGCTGTGCGCCGCCGATCCTGGCTTCATTCAAATGCAGGCCGAGTTCCTCTTCGATCCGCGCCGCATGAACGTCTCCGCCACGCGCGCGCGGACGAAGCTCATCATCCTCGCCAGCGCCAGCGTGCTGCACACCGATCTGCACGACACCGATCTCATGGAGGATCAGGCGCTGCTGCGCTCGCTGCATCAGTTTGCTCATCGCATCTCCATCGCCACATGACGCAGCTCATCAAAACACGCGCGCTGCTCGGCCAGCTCGCTGCGCATGGCATTGAGGCCAGCCGCGCGATGCGTGGTGGCGCGGCGGACGACGGCCCCGATGCGCTGATGGTGGCCGTCGATGGCCGCTGCTGGCTCGTGCGCATCTGGGATGGTGCGACCACGCAACAGGCGTTGTTTGCGGACAATAGCTCGCCGCCGCTGGATGAGGCGGTGCGCGCATTGATCGAGTGGCGGCAGAAGAGACTCGCGAAACTCGGCCCATCAGCGCCTGATCTGCTCATCCTCGCGCCCGCGCTGCCGCATGCGGAACTGCCCGCTGGAGTGTGGCGCCGCTGCGATGAAGTGGTCCACGTCATCACGCAGCGCGATTGCAAAAAGGCAGCCGTGCTCGCGCAGAGCATCCATCGTCTGACTGGCAGCGTGCTGGCGTTAGATGGCATTGCGCGGTGGCGCGCCGCTGCGGTGCCGGAGGTGCGCATCGACAATCCGTGGAAGCGCAAGACGCTCCAGCGCCCGGCGGATGCGCTCGCCGCACCGCTGTTGCTGGACTACAAACAGGAGCGCTGCGCCCGGCTCGATCTTGAAACCGATCCTGACGCGGAGAATCTCGCGCGTGATCTGCGCCTGCGCGTCATCACCGGCGTGGCTGGCTGCGGAAAGACGCTGGTGCTGGTGCATCGCGCCGCCTTGCTCGCCACGCATTTCCCGAATGCGCGGGTGCTCCTCGTGAGTTTCAATCGTCCGCTCATCAACGACCTGCGCCGTCGCCTCGCGCGGCATCCAGCGGGCGAGCGCGTCCGGTGCCTCACCTTCAATCAATGGCTGGGCCGTGTGGCACGCTCCGCCGGTGACATGATGAGCGAGGTGGAGATCAAACGCTGGATCGAGCGCGAGCGCGCCGCCATGCCGTCGCTGGTGAAGCTCACTTCCGAATGGCTGCGCGATGAACTGCGCTGGATGTGCGACCACGCTCTGGCCGATGACAAGTATCTCACCGCCGAGCGCAAAGGCCGCGGCACACGCCTGAGTACACGGCAGCGCGGCGAACTGCTGGAGCTGCTGCGCCGCTACCGCGCTCACTTGCGCCAGAGCAACCGCGCCGACTGGTCCGAGTGGCCGCTGAGCGTGCGTGAGCATCCGCCTGCTTCTTTTGGCGACGAGCCGTTCGATCATCTCCTCATCGACGAGGCGCAATTTTTCGCGCCCGTGTGGCTGGAGCTGCTCCGCGCCGCCTTGAAGCCCGGCGGTCATTTGTTTCTCTGCGCCGATCCCACGCAGGGCTTTCTCAAACGCCGCCTGTCGTGGAGCGCCGTCGGTCTCGATGTGCGCAGTCGTTCGCACCGGCTGGAGAAGCCGTATCGCAGCACACGAGCCATCCTCGAATTCGCGCGCGACTTTTATCGCAGCCGCCTGCCCGACGATGACGAACCGCTGAACCTGCCCGCGCCCGAGTGGCTGGAGACGCTGGAGCCAGGCACGCCGCCCATCGTGCAGCACGGCGGGGCAGGGCAGGATCAGCTCCGACGCCTTGAAAACGATCTGAGCGAACTGCTCCATCACGACGTGCCGCGCGCGCACATCCTCATCCTCGTGGCCGGTCGCACGCTGACTGTGAATGCCGTGCTGCAACACCTCAACACGCGCCTCGGTCCGCACAGCGCCGCGTCCGTGCGCGATGATCACGCGCCTCCGGAAAGCATCGGCGTGGCGCACCTCATGGCCGCCACCGGACTGGAGCGGCCCGTGGTCTTCCTGCTCGACGCGGACGATCTCATCGGCGCCGAAACCAACCCGCTGCTCACCGACGAGGAGCGCATCGAGATGCGGCAGACTCACACGCGGCAGCTCTACGTCGGCATCACGCGCGCGATGGAGCGCGTGGTGATCTATGCCGACAAGCTTGCACCGTCCAGCGAGCAGCGATGAGGCGGCTCGTGATGACCGCCGCGATTCAATGGGTCGGTTGCCCTTCTCGTCAGTTGTTGCGGTCTGGCTCGTCGCGCTCCAAACATCCGTTGCCCATGAGACTTCTGCTTGTCGTCTTCTTCATCGCCGGCTCCCTCGTCGCTGCCGGGCCGCCCATCACGCTCTGGCCGAAGGGCGCGCCCGGAGCACTCGGCACCTCGCCAAGGGACGTCCCAACGCTCACACCATATCTCCCCGCGAAGCCGACTGGCGCAGCGATGCTGCTCATTCCCGGCGGTAGTTACAGCGGCATCTATGAAGGACAGGCGGAGCCGTTTGCGCTGTGGCTCAATGAGCAAGGTTTGACGGTGTTTGTGCTGCGCTACCGGCTCGGCAGCGCGGGCTATCGCTATCCGGCGCAGCTTCAGGATGCAGTCGAGGCGATGTTTCAGATCCGTGGCCATGCCGAGAAGTGGAAGATCGACCCGAAGCGCATCGGCGTGATGGGTTTCTCCGCTGGCGGGCATCTCGTATCCACGCTGATCAATCGGCCCGAGGATGGCATGATCGATGGTCGCGATTACCAGATCAGCCCACGCCCCGATCTAGCCATCCTCTGCTATCCGGTCATCAGCATGATCACCAAACCGCACGCCACCTCGCGGACGATGCTCATTGGCGATTCACCGGATGACAAGATCATCCGCCAGACTTCCAGCGAGCTGCAAGTGAAGCCCGGTCTGCCGCCCGTCTTCCTCTGGCATACGATGGAGGACAAGCTGGTGCCAGTGGAGCACGCGCAGCTCTACGCCGCTGCTTTGCACGCGAACGGTGTGCCGCACGAGCTTCATCTCTACCAGCACGGGGATCACGGCACCGGACTCATCGGCGCGGAGCATCCGTGGTTCGCGGATTTGCTGTTCTGGCTGAAGGGGCAGGGATTTGTGAAGTGACACAATTGGACTGCCCCAGCGTTTCCAGAGCCTGATGAAAACTGTCCTGCTCTGCCTTCTCCTTTCCACGCTCGGCTCTGCGCTCTTCGCCGCGAAACCGAACATCATCTTCGTCATGGCCGATGACATGGGCTGGGGACAGACGAGTTATCGCGGGCACCCGGTTTTGAGGACGCCGAATCTCGATGCAATGGCGGCGAATGGATTGCGCTTCGAGCGGTTCTATGCGGGCAATCCGGTGTGCTCGCCGACGCGTGCGACGGTGCTCACGGGTCGCACGAATGAGCGCGCGGGCGTGATGTCGCATGGCTATGGGTTGCGATTGCAGGAGAAGACCATCGCGCAGGCGCTGAAGGGCGCGGGGTATGTGACAGGGCACTTCGGCAAGTGGCATCTCAATGGCTTCAAAGGTCCGGGCGCACCGGTGCTGAAGGAGGACCCGCGCAATCCAAGTGCCTTCGGATTCGACGAATGGGTGTCGATGACGAACTTCTTCGATCAAGATCCGATCATGAGCCGCATGGGTGAGTTCGTGGAGTTCAAAGGAGACTCGTCCGACATCACGGTGGGCGAGGCGATGAAGTTCATCGACAAGCATCGCGCCGGCGACAAGCCGATGTTTGTCATCGTGTGGTTCGGCTCGCCGCACAGTCCCTACAAAGCGCTGGAGGCGGACAAGGCGGCGTTTGCCTCGCTCGACAAAAGCTCACGCGAGCACTATGGCGAACTCGTTGCGCTGGATCGCGCCGTTGGCGCGCTTCGGCAGAAGCTGCGCGACACGGGAATCGCCGACAACACGATGCTCGTCTTCAACAGCGACAACGGCGGCCTGCCCGACGTGAAGCCATCGAGCACCGGCGGCCTTCGCGGGAACAAAGGCAGCGTCTTCGAAGGCGGCCTGCGCGTGCCAGGCATCATCGAGTGGCCAAGCGTGATCAAACCGCGCGTGACGAATCATCCCGCCTGCACGCTCGATTTGTTCCCCACCGTCGCCGACATCGTCGGCCTGCCCGACAGCGTGATGATCAAACCCATCGACGGCATCAGCTTGAAGCCCTTGTTCGCGAGTGAAGTTGGCGAGCGACAGAAGCCGCTCGGTTTCCGCTTCGGCAGCAAGGTCGCGCTCACCGGCGCGCACTACAAGATCCTCACCGAGAACATCGGCAAAGGCGAGTTCCAGCTCTACGACATCGTGAACGATCCAAACGAGACCACCGATCTCAGCACAAAGGAGCCGCAACTCTTTGAGCAGATGAAGAAGGATCTGCTCGCCTGGAACGACAGCGTGAGCGCGAGCTTCGATGGCAAAGACTACCCCGAAGGCAAAGTGACGCCGCCCGATCCGCCGTCGATCTCCTGGACCGAGTCACCAATGTATCAGCCACATCTCTCGCGACTCCAGCAGCGCTGGGAATACAAGCCTTCAACGAAGAAGGGCAAGACCGAGAACTGAGTCATCGCTATTCACAATCTCACTTTGTCGTCTTGAACGGCAACGGCTCAGTCTTCAGATACGGCTTCAGCGCTTCGAAGCGGAAGTCGATCTCGGCGATCTCATCGTCGCGGAGTTTCAGTTCGGAGAAGATCGGTTTGCTCGGGATGCTGCGATTCGGGCCGTAGTCGCGCGAGATCATGTTCTTGAAGACGCCGCGCCTCTTCCACAAATGAAGCTGGAAGCCGCGCAGGTCGCCGCCGGGGAGATGCTGGCCGAGATTGAAGAGCAGCATCAGCTTCGCGTGGATGTCGCGCACGGTGTCGGGATCTTTGCCGCTTTGCATGAGATCCCAGACGCGCGTGAGCACATCGGCATAGACAGCGCGCTCCGTGATGAGACCCTCGGTGCCGAGATGGGACTCGTAGAGCCAGCCATGTCCGCCACGCGCACTGAAGACGCGACGGATCACGGGCTTCGCTGCACACAGCTCACGCGTGCGGGCGATGATCGGCGCGGCTTCTTCTTTGATATAGCCGAAGTGCGAGAACTCCTTCGCCAGCTCGATCATGAGCTTCACGGATGGCACCGGACCTTTGTAAGCCGTGCCTCCGGTGGTTTGGAAGATGACGGGGCGTGTCGCTACCTTCGCAAGTTCACGCCAATACTGACGCAGATCGTCCTCGGTGCGGCCCGAGTCCGGCGGACGCGAGATGATGGCCGTGGGCGCGAGCTTTTCCGCATGACGCGCATAGACGAGCATCTCCTCCGTGTTGCGCCCTTGCACGCCGAGGCACAATGCAGATGTCTTGAAACTGCGCGATGTCTCCGCCAGAACTTCCATGCCGCGCAGCTTTTCCTCCATCGTGAGCAAGTCCACGCTGTCGCCCGACTGCGGCCAGATCATGCCAGGACAACCACCCCACTCCACGAACCTCGCCTGATTCGCGAGCACCTCATAGTCCACCGCGCCTGATTCGGTGAACGGCGTCGAAAGAATCGGAAACGGGCCGCGCACTCGCGGATCGGCATCGGCGGCGCGCAGATGGCCTCCAGCCAAGAATGCGGATGCGCCCGAGATCGTGGTTTTGAGGAACTGCCGACGCGTGGGTTGGATTGTCATGGCCGTGCTAATCGATGTTGGAATGAGGTTTCAAAATGCAGTGGACACTCACTTGTCTTGCCAGCGTGGCACGATGGTCTTCACATACTCCTGCTGCCACGCGGTGATTTCTTCACGCGTGACGGCAGGGGCGTTCGGGTTGCTGATTTGAGCCTTCACATGGCTAATGATGACGCCATGCGGGTCGGGCTTGGCAGCCGCTGAGCGGATGCGGAGATAGCTCACGCCATTGAGCGTGTGTGAGTGCAGTGGGAGTTCGGAGACGAGCTTGTCATCGAGACGATACTCGCAATTGCCACTGGTGAGGTACCAACGAAGCGAAAGCGTATGCCACTCATCTGGCTTGGCGTTGTCAGCGGTCACACGCGCCTGAAACACCGCTGCGTCTTCGCCGAGGGTGTTCGAGGGATCGAAGAAGCGGTCGTTGAGAGAAAAGAGCGCGCCTTGGGAGCCTGCGGGCAGTCGAATGCGAGCGGTGAGTTCGCCACGCCAGCCGTTGGGGAAGTTCCAGACAGCGGTATCAGGCTCGCTGGGGGCATCAGTGCTTGCGACATGCCGCACATGCAGGCTGCGCGTGCCTCTTTCACCTGGCGTTTCGATGAGTTCGCAGCCAACTCGACGCGCACGCCACCAGCGCTTCGCGGGACCGATGTGTTGATAGGTCGTCCATTGCGCGAGACCGTCGTGGAAGTCGGATTCCGCGCTGGTGGCCGTGATCCAGTCGGGATCGACGAGGATGGGATTGCGCCCGCCTTTGCCCTGGCCGGCGAGGATGACGATCTGACCGTCCTCGGTAAAAGCGCCGAGCGGATAGGCCGTGCCGCGATCGCCAGAGGCAGCGGGATTGTCGTTGCGACGATGATCGAGGTAGATCTCGCGAAATCCCTGCCATGTGCGGCCATCATCGGACGAGATGGCGATGTGCAGCGCATCACGTCCGCCATACACGCCGACGCTTTCGTGCTTGAGCGGCAGTTCGCAGTTGTTCCAGGTCAAAACGAGCCGTCCATCGCGATGCCGAAGCAGATTCGCTGGCCCGGTCGAGGTGCGGAAGCGTGAAGGAACGGCTGCAGACCAAGTCGTGCCGTTGTCTTTGGAAAAGGACTCGAAGAGGCAACCCGCCTGCGTGCGCATGAGCATCCAGATCGAGCCATCGCGCAGTTCCTCGAAGCAAGGCTCGCACGCGCCTTCGTTCGCGCCGTTGAAGCCGTCGTAGCAGGGTGACTTGAGCTTGGATGCGCTCAGTTGCCAGTTCGCGCCGCCGTCGTCGGAGAATTCGATGACGGTCTCGTGGCGACCCGTCGGCGGCACGGCTTTGGCAAAAGGAAGATAGCTTCCATGCGGCACGAGCAGGCGACCGCTCGCTAGGCGCTGATACTCCATTTGCGAGCCATTGTAGCCGCGCCACGTTCGTATTGGAACAGACAGCGACGCTGCATTGCCCTGCTGATACCACACGTCCAAATACAGCGGCAGTCCGATGCGAGCCGCGTCTTCTTTGCTGAGCTTTTCCGACTTCACCACGACGCAGCGCACCGTGCCATCGGCGGCGAGGAGCGTCTGCGTGTTGTTGAGGATGCCGCTTTCGATGAGTGGCTTCGACTTGGCGATGCTCTCCGGCAGTGCGGGCCGAAGCGTGTGCTTCACGCCCTTCGCGTCCGGCAGACTCAGCGGCTCCGCACTCGGCGCGTAGGGATTGTAGAAGCAAAACGTGCCGTCTTCGCGCCGCAGGATGGCATAACCTGAACGCGTGCCACTCGGCGCAGTGGCATCGTGCCCCGCGTCTTCGAGAAACAACATGCGCGGCGGCTCGATCGCATTCGCGGTCGTGATGGCGAGGACGCTGAGCAAGCCGATGACGGTGCGTGGATGAGCGTGGTTCATGATGTGGCGATGGATTCAGAAACGCGGCGAGAAGTCGCGTCTGTGCCCACGTTTTTCATCCAACCACTCTGCTTTATGAAGAAACTCCTTCTGGTGCTCTTTGTCGGACTGCCCATCGTTTGGCTGCCAGCCGCTGAATCTCCGATGAACCACACGACCGCTCTCTCCGCCTACGTCGAGGCCCTCAACACGCATTCGTGGGACCGGATCGCCCCGCATGTCGCCGAAGATGCCGTGTTCATTTTCACCGAGGCAACCTTCACCGGCCATGCCGATGCCAAAGCTGCCTTTGAGAAGACCTTCAAGCTCATCGAAAACGAGGTCTTCAGTCTCCACGACATCCAGTGGACTGTGGTCACCGCTGAGGTCGCCAGTTGCCACTATGAGTTTCGTTGGAAGGGACTCATCAGCGGCCAGGAAGCCGCTGGAGGTGGTCGCGGAACGAGCATTCTGCGCAAGGTCGATGGCCGATGGCTCGTCGCTCATGAGCACCTCGGGCCTTATCCGCGAAAGTGAATGCCACGATTGGAGTTTATCACTGTGCCCTCAACTCTTTCACCTTCTTCTGCTCTATGACTACACCTGAAACATCCACTGCCACATCCCGCCGTCGTTTCGTCAAACAATCCGTTGCTGCGGGGCTCGGCTTCAATTTCATCCCTGCCTACCTCACCAGTGCACGCGCCGCGGACAATCCGAAGCAGCCGCCGAGCCGTCGCATCAACCTGGGATGCATCGGCATCGGTGGACGTGCGGGCAGTGTTATTCCAGGGCTGACTGCGGCTGGCAATGCGGCGCCTGTGGCCTTCACGGATGTGGACTTTGCGATGGCGAAAGGCATCGAGAAGAACCTCAAAGCCTTCCCTGACGTGAAGCGCTTCAGCGACTTCCGCGAGATGCTCGACAAGATGGGCAAGGACATCGACGCCGTGAGCGTGGTCACGCCGGATCACACGCACTTCGTCGCCGCGATCAGCGCGATGGCGCTCGGCAAGCATGTGTATGTCGAGAAGCCGCTCACGCACACCTTTGAAGAGGCGGAGATCCTCATGCGGGCCGAGAAGAAGTTCAACGTGGTCACGCAGATGGGCAATCAAGGCCACACTTCGGCCGGTGCGGAGCAGTTCAAGCAAATGCTCGCCGCAGGCATCCTCGATGACGTGGTGAAGATCGACGCATGGAAGTCGCCGTCGCTGTGGTTCATGAATGCCGCGGAGCGTGCGCTCGTGAAGGGCTATCCAGCCGGCGAACCGAAGCCCGAGTCGCTGAACTGGGACCTGTGGTGCGGCCCGCAGGAGGTGAAGCCCTTCAGCAAGATGTATCACCCCTTCAACTGGCGCGGCTTCCACCTCTACGGCGGCGGCATGTTTGGCGACTGGGGCGCGCACATCATCGACTTCGCGCACGATCATTTGAAGCTCGGCCTGCCCACGCGCATCACGCCGCTGGCGCTCGCCGATTACAACCAGATCAGCTACCCGCTGAGTTCCGACATCCGATTCGAGTTTCCTGCGCGCGGCGAGAAAATGCCTGCGGTGGAACTGCACTGGAAAGCCGGTGGCGACACCAAGATCGAGATCGCGGAGAAGTTTGGTGATCCCGGCGCGGACGGCAAAGTCTTCATCCCGAATCCCGGCAACACCGGTTCGCTTCTGCATCGCAAACAAGGCGACTACCTCGTGCAGCGCGGCTCGCATGATCGTCACTCGCTCATCTATCCGAGAACGAAGATGGTCGAGTTCAAAGACGCGGTGTCACTGCATCCGCCGAAATACAGCCACCAGGAGAGCTTCGTCCAGGCCTGCATGGGCAATGGCATCACGGAGTCGCGTTTCAGTGTTTCAGGCGTGCTCACGCAGGTCCTGAACCTCGGCACCATCGCCGAGTATCTGAACGTCGATCTCAAGTTCGATCCGGCCACGAAGCGCTTCATCGGCAACGAGCAAGCCAACGCGCGTCTCGCCGGTCCCGCGCCACGCGCCGAGTGGGCGGATTGCTACAAGCTGGCGTGATCATTTAGCCGCAAAGGAACGCAAGGAGCACAAAGAACGGAGCCATCCTTCTTTGCGTTTTCTGAGTTCCTTTGCGGCCAATCCAACCTTCATGAACCGGCGTCATCTTCCGCCGTTCCCTCTCACTTCGCTTCCAAATCAATCCCCCATCATGAACCGCCGCTCCTTCCTTCATCAATCCACCACCGCGCTTGCTGCCACCGGACTTTCTTCACGCGCCTTCGCCGAGAGCAAACCCAAGACCATCGTGCTGCAATCCGCGTGGGCGACGCACAACATCGGTGACATCGGGCACACGCCCGGAACGCTGCGGGTGATTGAGGAACATCTGCCGGAGGTGAAGGTGATCCTTTGGGCAATAAAGCTCGATGAGCGCGTGACGGCGATGCTGAAGAAGCGCTTCCCGAAGGTGGAGATTCTCCAAGGCAATCTCGCGGGCAAAGACGCGAAGGACGAAAAGCTGCGCGAGGCGATTCGCGGCGCTGATCTTTACATCCGCAACTCCGGCATGGGGCAGGACACGAACTTCATGCAGTTCTGTCAGAAGGCCGGCAAGCCGTATGGCTTGTTCGGTCAGTCCTATTTCCCGGACATGGTCGAGGGCAAGGGAGCAGAGGAGCGCAAGGCCTTGCTGAACAGCGCGGCGTTCATCTACACGCGCGAGACGAAGACGCTGAGCATTCTCAAGAACGCAGGCGTGAAAACGCCGGTGCTGGAGTTTGGGCCGGATGGATGTCTCGGCATCGACGTGCGCGATGACGAGCGCGGTCTGGCGACGATGAAGAAGCTCGGGTTGGAAGAGAAGAAGTTCATCACCATCCAACTGCGCACGCACACGCCATCAGCGCCGGGTGTGGACGACAAGCGTCCGCAAAAGCTGAACCCGCTGCATCCCACGCCGGAGATGATCGCTGATGACGAGCGTCGCGCGGCGAAGTATCGCGAGTTGATCACGCGCTGGGTAAAGAAGACGGGCCACAAGGTGCTCATTGCGCCCGAGGTGAAGAAGGAGATGGAGCACAACAAGCGCTTCATCTATGACCCGCTGCCGCCGGAGATTCAGAAGCACGTGGTGAACCTCGACGAGTTCTGGTGCTCGGACGAAGCCGCATCAGTTTTCGCGCGTGCGCATACCGTCGTGTGTCATGAGCCGCACTCGCCGATCATCGCCCTCGCAAACGGCACGCCGATCATCCACACGTTTTCGGAGTTCCACTCGCCGAAGTGCTGGATGTTCAAGGACATCGGCCTGCCCGAGTGGTTGCTGGAGTTCGACACGACCTCGGTTGATCTGTGGTCCGACACCCTCTTCGCCATCGACGCCGACTACGCAGGCGCAGAAGCGAAGGTGAAGAAGGCGATGGCCTACGTGCACGAGTGCTTCGGCAGATCGATGCAACGGGTGAAGCAAGTCATCGGAGCGTGAGGCACGTCCAACGGAATTGATAAGGGTCGTCGAGAAAGTGCGTCAGGGCGACGAGCCGGCCCGGTGCTTTCCCGCGCGTCTTGAGAGCCACGCCCACGCCCACGCCCACGCCGCAGGGGTCGGGAAGGCACGACGCGATACGGACAGGGCTGAAGCGAGGCGGCACCTCACACAAGCGGGAGGACTGCGCGCGCAACTTGCTGCGGTGTCACCTTCGTCATGCAGTCGTAGTGACCGAAGGGGCATTCGCGTCTGAAGCAGGGGCTGCACGGGACGTGATGGCGGATGACAGCGTGCCTGCCGCCCAGCGGTCCGGTGAGCAGCGGCTCAGTGGAGCCGAAGATGGCGACCGTGGGTACGCCGAGAGCGGCGGCGAGGTGCATGGTGCCGGTGTCATTGGTCAGGAGCGCGCGGCACTGGCGCAGCGTCTCGATGAGCTGTGTGAGCGTGGTGCCGCCCACCAGGTTCACATGCCTGCCGGTGAGCCGGGCGGCGAGGTTCTCTCCCATTTCCTTCTCTCCAGGCGCGCCGACAAGCATCCACTCGATGCCGGGGCGCGCGGTGGAGATGGCATTTGCCGTTTCCGCGAAGCGCTCGAGCGGCCAGCGCTTTGCGGGACCGTACTCTGCGCCGGCGCAGAGTGCGATGCGCACCGGGCCGCCCACGTCGGTGACGGGCGAGCCGGTGGCGAAGACGGCGGGGTCGTCTGCCTTTGCGCCACATGTTTCGGCGAGGTGCAAATAGCGCCGCGCGTGATGCAGCGGCGGCCGGCCCTTGCCAAGTTCGCCCACGACCTGGTGCAGCAGCTTCTCGCGCAAGGATCCCGGATAGCCCACGAGCCTCGGGATGCGCGCAAGCCGCAGCTCGAGCGTGGAGCGGGTGGAATTCGTGAGCAGAATGGCGGCATCGTAGCGCACGCCCTTGTCGCGAATGCGCCGCGCCACGGTCAAGACGCCGTCTCCGGCGTCTTTCACGATGATATCATCGACCTCGGGCAGCGAGGCCCACAGTTCGCGCAGCTTTGCCGGCGCGAGAATGGTGAGGCGCAGATCGGGCCGGCCTTTTTTCAGTGCACGCACGGCGGGGAAGGCCATGCAGGCATCCCCCAGCCAGTTCGGTGAGCGCACGAGGAGATGGAAGGGCTGCAGCCGTGCGTGGTCGTAGCCGGCGGGGGTGACGATGCCGCGACGCACGCTTGAGAGCAGGAAGTTCGGATCAGGCGTCTTCCAGCGGTTGTGCACCCAGAACCAGTTGTGCGGCGCGCGGCGGATGACGCGCTCGATTGCCAGGTTCAACGCGGCGGTGATGCCTTCGGCGGTGGGGTTCTCCTCGCCGGATTCCACCGGAGGATGAATGACCAGCGTCCACTCGCCGGGTGCGCGGTCATAGATCGAGATCGGCAGCAGCGGCGTGTCGCAGCGCAGGGCCATGAGCGCGGGCAGCGTCGTGGTCGATGCGAGGCGATCGAAGAAAGGGCACCACACGCCTTTATCTCCCGCGTGCTGATCGACGAGCACGCCGAGCGTCGTGGTCGCGGTGCGCAGGAACTTGATCGGTTCGGCGAAGCCTTTGGTGCGGTCGAAGAGCACATAGCCGAGGCGCTCGCGATTACGCCGCACATGGGCGTCGAGGAAGGGATTCGCCAGCGGCTGGTAGATGCTGGAACCACGCCGCCCCAGCGCATACAGAGAGGGCACCTGCGTGAGCAGTTCCCAGCAGCTCAGGTGGCTGACGGCGAAGAGCAGCGGCTTGCCGGCATCCACCACCTTCCTGGCGTGCTCCACGCCCTCGACGTTCACGCGTCGCGCCACCGCCGCCTCTCCCATGAGCGGTATCTTGAAGCCGCAGAGCAGATTGCCGCCGAGCGAGGTGAAATGCCGCCGCGCAAGCCGTCGCAGCTCCTTTTCCGGAAGCTCGCGACCGAAGGCGATGCGGAGATTGTCCACGGCGAGCCGGCGGTACTTGCCCGCGGCCATGTGCGCGAGCCATCCCGCCGCCGCGCCCGCGCGCCACACGAAGCCGAGCGGAAACAAATGCAGCACGCCCACCGCCGCGCGGACGAGCGCGTAAACCGCGAACTGTCCTGCGAGCTTCAGCGTGGCACCGACTGATCTTCTGCCGCTCATTGTGTGGGCCGTCCTATGACGCATCCGCCCCCACCGCGCAACTCCGCGGCAGAGGCGCGCACGCCGATTCACACCGATTCGCGGGGGACAAAAGCGAGGGGCGGCTCGCGCCGCCCCTGCCCCGCCTTCCAACAGCCCAATACCAATGAAACCGCTGGTCCGCGAAATCGCCGTGTCACGTCACGGAATCTTCAGGGTCTGCCCCGGACGGATGAGGTCGCTCGAGAGGCCGTTGGCAGCCTTGAGCTTCGTCACGCTGGTACCGTTGCGTCGCGCAATGCCGTAGAGAGTGTCGCCCTGCTTCACGGTCACTCGTTTCGATGAGGACGCTTTCTTCTTCTTCGCAGTTGAGGAAGCGGTCGTCTTCTTCTTCGCGGTGGACTTCGAGGCCGAGGAAGATTTCGTGCCCGAGCTGGTGTGCGAGGGCGTCGTCTTCGGCGCTGTGTAGGCATACGGATCGTACTGCGGTGCGGGCTCGGATGCCGGAGGCTGCTGATAGGTTGGCGCCGCGTTCGTGGCGTACCCGCTCTGATCGGGGTAAGGATTGTAGCCGCCGCCAGCCGCGTTCGCGGCGTAGGGGTCTGCGGGCTGCTTGTTGCTCTGACAGGAGGCGAGGCCGAACGCGGCGAGCGCCAGGGCGAGAAGGCGGGCGGGGTGAGTCATGGGGTTGGTGTGGAGACAGGTTGGGGTGGCGGCTCCGTAGAGAGCTGCCGGACTATTTGTTTCCGGCCCGTGTTTGCAAAAGAATTCTTTCCACGGGAAAACCCCGCCGCCGGGGACGAGAGGCGCGGAGGCCGGACCGCGCGGTTGAAAGCGCGCTGCCCACGCGGCCGTTTGGTGCGCATGATCCGCACCATCATCCTCGCCATCGCGTTCGCTCTATCCGCCGTCATCCACTCCTCTGCGCAGCAGATTCGCGCCGGCATCATCGGGCTGGACACCTCACATGTGCTCGCCTTTGCCAAGACGCTGAACACCGACCCGCAAAAGCCCGAGGTCATGGGCGTGCGCGTCGTCGCCGCGTATCCGAAAGGCAGCCCCGACATCGAGAGCAGCACGCAGCGCGTGCCCGAGTACACCGAGAAGGTGAAGGCCATGGGCGTCGAGATCGTCGAGTCCATCGATGCACTGATGGGCAAGGTCGATGTCGTCTTCCTCGAAACCAACGACGGCCGCCCGCACCTCGAGCAGTTGCGCCCGTGTCTCGCCGCGCACAAGCCGACCTTCATCGACAAACCCGTCGCCGGCTCGCTCGTGGATGCGATCAGGATTTTCGATGAAGCCAAGAAGGCTGGCGTGCCTGTGTTTTCATCCTCGTCGCTGCGCTTCGGCAAGCTCACACAGGCCGTGCGCGGCGGCAGCATCGGCAAGGTGAAATCCGCCGAGACATCCAGTCCGGCGTCGCTTGAGAAAACGCATCCCGATCTTTATTGGTACGGCATCCACGGCGTCGAGAGCCTCTTCACGGCGATGGGCACCGGCTGCCAGTCCGTAAAGCGCGGCACCACGGCCGACGGCAAGATCGAAGTCACCGGCATCTGGGAAGGCGGCCGCACCGGCGTGTATCGCGAGAGCAAGACCTACGGCGTGAAGGCGGTGGGCGATGCAGGCGAGTCCGAGGTCGGCAAGTTCGACGGCTACGAGCCGCTGCTCTACGAAATCGTGAAATTCTTCCGCACCGGCATCACGCCTGTGCAGCCGGAGGAGACGCTCGAAATCTACGCCTTCATGGAAGCCGCCGACGAGAGCAAGCGCCGCAACGGCGCCCAGGTCACATTGAAAGAGGTGATGGACAAGGCGCGCGCTGCGGCCGGCAAGTGAAGTGCCATCCGCCGGGTGGCGCTGTTCGCCGCCGTTGGAAGCCTTGCGGGCAATGCCGGGGCCATGGCATCAAACCGGGTTGCCAAACGCAGGCCCGGCGCACACTGTCGCCTCATGGATTCACTCGTGAAACAGCTTGCAGCCGGCGGCGACCTCTCGGCCACCCAGGTCGCCGAGGCGGCGGCCTTTCTCGTCGAGCCAAATGCCCGGGCGACGGACAAGGCGCAGTTTCTCCGCGCACTCGCGCGTAAAGGTGAGACGCCTGACGAGATCGCGGCTTTTGTCGGCGAGTTCCTCAAGCTGGCAGTCGATCCGCACATCGATCCTGCCACGGCCCCCGGTCCGATCCTCGACGTCGTCGGCACAGGGGGCGACAACTTGAACCTGTTCAATGTCTCGACCACTTCGATGTTCGTGCTCGCCGCTGGCGGCGTGTGCATTGTGAAACACGGCAATCGCGGCATCACCGGCAAGAGCGGTGGGGCGGACGTGCTGGAGGCCCTGGGCATCAAGATCGATCTTCCCCCGGAGCGTGTGGCCGCAGGCGTGCGCAGCATCGGCCTGGGATTTCTTTTTGCACCGCTTTATCACCCCGCGTTCAAGGCGGTGGCAGAGGCGCGGAGGATGCTGGCTGCTGAAGGCCGGCGTTCCATCTTCAACATCCTCGGGCCGCTGCTCAATCCCGCACGGCCGGACTACCAGCTCGTCGGCGTCTTCGATCCGGCATTGACGCGGGTGTTTGGTGGCATTCTCGGGAAGCTGGGCCGAAAAGGAGCGTGGGTCGTCCACGGCAGCGCCGGTGCAGGCCGTGGCATGGATGAACTCTCCACCATTGACAAGAATCAAGTCGTGCGGGTGGAAGGGGGCCGCCTTTTCGAGGACGAGATCGATCCGTGCGCGATCGGTTTCCCAAAGTCCCGGCTCGAAGACCTCGTGGGTGGCGACGCCGCGGAAAATGCCGGCATCCTCGAAGGCATCCTCACAGGCAGAATTCAGGGAGCAAAGCGTGATCTCGTGGTCCTGAATGCGGCGGCGGGTTTTGTGATCACCGGCAAGGCGGAGAATCTGGTCGCGGCCAAGACGATGGCGGAGGAAATCATCGACCGTGGCGCGGCTCGTGCGATGATGCGCTCAATGCAGGCCTTACAGTGACCCCGAAAGCGCGGGCTGCCCGACGCTGGGACGAAAAAAGGCGGCCGTCACCGGCCGCCCTTCACGGGGAGTTTTGAGTTGGTTTGGTTGGAGAGGGCGGCTCGCCGAGCAGATCAGTAGCGGTAGTGCTCCGGCTTGTAAGGGCCGCCGACAGGGACACCGAGGTATTCGGCCTGCTCCTTGCTGAGCTTGGTGAGCTTCACACCGATCTTCTCGAGGTGGAGACGGGCGACTTCTTCGTCGAGGTGCTTCGGCAGGCGGTACACTTCGGGGCTGTACTTGTCCTTGTTCTTCCAGAGGTCGATCTGCGCGAGCGTCTGGTTGGTGAAGGAGTTCGACATCACGAAGCTCGGATGGCCGGTGGCGCAGCCGAGGTTCACGAGGCGTCCTTCGGCGAGCATGTAGATCGTGCGGCCGCTTGGAAGCGTGTAGGCGTCGTATTGCGGCTTCACGTTGATCTTCTTCACGCCCTTGAGCGTGTTGAGGCGATCGACCTGAATCTCGTTGTCGAAGTGGCCGATGTTGCAGACGATGGCCTGGTCTTTCATCTTGAGCATGTGCTCGAGGGTGATGACGTCCTTGTTGCCCGTCGTGGTGACGTAGATGTCGCCGGTGCCGAGGGTGTCTTCGACGGTGGTGACTTCGAAGCCTTCCATCGCAGCCTGGAGGGCGTTGATGGGGTCGATCTCAGTGACGACGACGCGAGCGCCGAAACCGCGGAGCGAGTGAGCGGAGCCTTTGCCCACGTCACCGTAACCGCAGACGACGGCGACCTTGCCAGCGATCATGACATCGGTGGCGCGCTTAAGACCGTCGGAGAGCGATTCGCGGCAGCCGTAGAGGTTGTCGAACTTCGACTTCGTGACGGAGTCGTTCACGTTGATGGCCGGGACGAGGAGCTTGCCGGCTTCCTTCATCTGATAGAGGCGATGCACGCCAGTGGTGGTCTCTTCGGACACACCGCGCCATTCCTTGACGATCTTCGTCCAGATACCGGGGCGCTCCTTGGCGACGCGCTTGAGAAGGTTCTTGATGACCTGCTCTTCGTGCGAACCGCTCGGGGTGTTCACCCACTTGTCGCCCTGCTCGAGCTGATAGCCCTTGTGAATGAGGAGCGTCACGTCGCCGCCGTCATCGACGACGAGCTGCGGACCTTTTTCGCCGGGATGGATCACGGCGTCGAGGGTGCAATCCCAGTACTCTTCGAGCGTCTCACCTTTCCAGGCGAAGACGGGCACTTTCGCTGCAGCGATGGCCGATGCGGCGTGGTCCTGCGTGGAGAAAATGTTGCACGA
>JAIBCL010000044.1 GCA_019694165.1 Verrucomicrobiaceae bacterium
CGAGCTACTTCGCGAACCTCATCGTTTGCGACAGCGCGCTCCATACGGGCAAGGTGCCGGGCATCGCCAAGGAAGTGGCGCGGAACCTCAAGCCGATCGGCGGCAAGATTTGTCTCGGAGCTTGGAACATCACCGACACGAATATCGACGCCTGGCTGGCTGAAACGAGGCTCACGGATGAAAAGGCCACGATCTCCAAGAAAGGAAGCTGGTCGCTGCTCACGCGCGCTGCGTTGCCAGGAGCCGACTCGTGGTCGCATCAATATGGCAACGCGGGCAACACCTCGAGCAACCACGACGAGCGCGTAAAGGGCGGGCTCAACGTTCTGTGGTATGGCGATCCGGGTCCGGGCAAGATGGTGAACCGTCATGCGGGCGCGGTCGGGCCGCTCTCGGTCAATGGTCGCCTTTTCATCCAGGGCGAGACGAGTGTGATGGCTTACGACGCCTTCAACGGCCAGCAGCTCTGGGAAGTGGAGAATCCCGGCGCACTGCGCGACGGACTCAAGGCTGCGCGCGAGCCCGGCAACATGGCGGCGACGGACACCGACCTCTTCATGTGCGTCGAAGAGAAGTGCTATCAGTTCGACGCCGCGACGGGCAAGACCGTGCGCATCTACACCGTGCCCGGCTTGAAGGCGAAAGAACGCCAGTGGAGCTACATCGCCCATGACAACGGCATCATCTTCGGCACGGCCACGGATCGCGAAGAACTCGCCGCCGAGCGCACGCGCCGGGGCGCGGCCTCCGCCTCGGCATCCGACGGCGTCTTCGCCTACGATGTGAGGAGCGGGAAGCTGCTCTGGGAATACACTGGCAAGCACATCTCGCATGTGACGATGGCCATCGGCGACGGCCGCGTGTTCTTCATCGACGCCTCGCTCACGCCGGAGCAGCGCGAGGTTTTGCTCAAGCAGGACAAGACGGAACTCGCCAAGCTCGAAGGCAAGGCGCGCGAGATTGCCGAAGACCGCATCAAGAAGAACGACCTGCGTCTCGCCGTCGCGCTCGATGCGAAGACGGGCAAGCAGGCATGGGCGAAGCCGGTGGATGTGACGGATTGCAGCGAGATCGGGATCGGCGGCGGCAGTCTCACGCTCATTTATCAGAACGGCCATCTCGTGCTCGGCGGCGCCAATGCGAACGGCCACTACTGGGAGCAATTCCTCGCCGGCGAATTCGCTCGCCGTCGTCTCGTCGTGCTCGATGCGGAGAAGGGCGAAAAGATTTGGGCCAAGGATGCGAACTACCGCCACCGCCCCGTCGTCATCAACAATGACATCATCGCCGAGCCGTGGAGCTACGATCTCTACACCGGCGCGCAGAAAATGCGTACGCATCCGCTCACCGGCGAACAGACGCCCTGGATGTTTGCGCGGCCCGGCCATCACTGCGGCGCTATCTCCGCGACATCGAACATGATGTTCTTCCGCTCGAAATCGACGGCCTACTACAATCTCGATGACGACGAAGGCACCGAGCACTTCGCCGGTCAGCGACTCGGCTGCTGGATCAACACGATTCCCGCCAACGGCCTTGTCATGATCCCCGAAGCGAGCGCCGGCTGCGTGTGCCTCTTCTCCATCGCCAGCACCATCGTCTTCGAACCTCGCGCCGACCGCATGAGCTGGGGCGTTTACAGCGCCAATGGCACGACCACGCCCGTTCAGCACATGGCCCTGAACATCGGCGCGCCCGGTGATCGTCGTGATGCGCACGGCAAGCTCTGGCTCGGTTACCCGCGGCCGAGTTCGCGTGCCGGCATCGATCTGCCGCTCGATCTGAAGCACTCGTTTGCGAAAGGCGGGCAGTTTTTCAATTTCAACGAAGAGTCCTACAAAACGGAGAAGACCGATGTGAACTGGGTCCACTCATCTGGCGCGCGCGGACTCGTCCATGCCGAACTGCCGCTCATCGGCGAAGGCCAGCCTGCGGCCACTTACACCGTGCGCCTGTATTTCGCCGCGCTCGAGGGCGACAAGCCGGGCCAGCGCGTCTTCGACATCAAACTCCAGGACAAGACCGTGGCGAAATCGGTCGATGTCGTCGCGAAAACCGGCGGTGTGAAGACCGCGCACGTCGAGGAATTCACGAACATCCCCGTCACCGGCAAACTTCTCCTCGAACTCGATCCCGCCACACCGAATCCCGATGATGCCCACATGCCCGTCATCAATGGCATCGAAGTGCTGCGGACGAATGCGAAGGAGATCACGGGCGGCGTGGCTGCGAAGTGACGGTCGGAACCTCGTGTCTGTCTGCGAACGAACCGCCGCGAAGTCCAGACATCCGATTTTCAACGCAGGTGCGCGGCCCGGTGCCGGCGGCGCATCACATGTTCGCCGCCCCAGTGCGGACACCGGCACCGCATCTTGCGCATGAGCGCCCGCATCTTGGGGTTGTCGGAGGGCAAGGAAAGTGGCCCGTGCATTCCTGCGTTTCGGCGCTAAAGCTGCCGCCTGATGCTCTCTCACAAAATCGTTCTGCCCGCCGCCTTCGCCGTCTTTTGCGGCTTCTCCCTGAAGGTGAAGGAGAACTTCCCCTTCTCGAACTATCCGATGTACGGCGACCCTGACCCGGTCAGCGAGTACTACCACCTGGCGGATGGCGAGGGCAAGGCGCTGGCCGTGCGGACGCTGACAGGAGTGACTTGTCCGCAGGTGGGCAAGATATTGCGCAAGTACGGTGATGAACGCGGGAAGCAACTGGGCGTACGGCGGAAGAATCTCCCGCCGGAAGAGTGGAAGCGCATCGGCGACAAGATCATGGGCGAACTGCGCGACAAGGCCAAGGCACATGGCAACGCCCTGCCCGGAAAGCTGCGCATCATGCACACGACGATCGAGTACAAGAACGGCGGCATCGTCGAAACCCCACGCGTCTTCTTTGCTGAATGAAGAACTTCATCACCCGACTCTGGGAGGCACTCTTCCCCATTCCCGCCGTGTCCGCCCGCGAGGCATTTCTGCTGCGCGCACTGCTGGCGGCGGCCTTGTTCTGGTTTTTTCCTCCGGTGGTGCAGTGGAAGTCACAGCCCTCGCCAGTCGGACTCGCGCACTGGATGGATCTCACATGGCTGAGCCACCCGGGCGTGTTTCCCGTTTATCGCGCCATGTTCTTCGGGTTGCTCCTGCTTTACGCGTCGGGCTTTGCCCTGCCCGTCACGCTGCCGCTGATGACTCTGGTGCACATCCTGCCGCCCACGCTTCACAATTCCCAGGGCTTCACCTACCACGGCAACCAGATCATGAGCCTCACCCTCGTCGGCCTCTCGGTGATGACCTTGTGGTTCGCTCTCGCCGGTCGGAAGGGACCGTGCATGACGTCCGGACCCGGGGCATCGGCGCTGGTGCTGGGCGTCGTCGCGGCGGAGTCCGTGTTGCTCTGGTTCGGCGAGAAGTCCTTCTCGCTCGGGAATCTCTGCGGTCATCTTTATCCGGGCGGCTCGGCCTTCGCCATCGGCTGTGGCAATGTGCTTCTTTTCATGCCCGTGTTTCTCGTGCTCGCCGCCGTGCCGGCCTTCCTGACGCGGACATGGAGTGAGGACGGTGCGCCGGTGGCGGAGGTGAGGTCATGGACGCTCGTCACCGCGCAATTCGTCATCGCCTCCGCGTACCTGATTTCCGTTTTCTCGAAGTTCATCCGCTCGGACGGCATGTGGCTCATCAACAGCTACTATGTGGCGCTCGACTTCGTGAAGACGTTGCGGCAGAACTACTACAGCGGCCTCGATCCACAGTTCGCCGTCGATCCGCCCGGCTACATTGTCACAATGATGCAGCACCCGGTGCTCACGGCCGCATTCTTCGACATCGGCGTGGCGCTCGAAGCATTCATGATTTTCGCGGTCGGACACCGGAAGTGGGCCTTCGCCTTCGGTGCCTCGCTGATCTTCATGCACTGCACCATCGCGAAGATCATGAACCTCTTCTTCCCCACGCATGTCGCCATGCTCGCCATTTTCTGGGTGCTGCCGGCGATCCTGGGCCGCACGTCGGCCGGGCGGGAGCCGGCGGCCAATTGATGGCCGGTTGCCCCCGCGCCAGCGGCCCTCAACCCGTGGGCCCGATGTCGGCGGAACACCCGCCCGCGGATTCTGCGACGAATCGCCAGGCGGTCTTTTGGCCTGGATGAATTCCCGGTGATTCCCGCAGCAAGCGTGGCTGACTTTCACACGGCCGACTTTGACGCTTGGAATCCTTGAACGCACCCGCTACTCTCGGAGTCCATCCGCGCTCGCAGCATCGCTCTCATGAATTCATTCCTTCGCATCCTCGTCGGCCAGCCCCGTTTTGCCTATGGCGACGGCTCATATCCGCAGCGCCGCACCGGCAGCGGCTGCAGTCCGCGCGTCATCATGGCGGCGATCATGATCCTCGGAGCCATCATTTCCTACAAGTTCGGGACGACCGAATACAAGAACGAGTTCACCGGCCGCGTGCAGCATCTCGCGCTGCCGACGCCGGAGCAGGAGATAGCCATGGGCCTGCAGTCCGCGCCGCAGATGGTGCGTGAGTTCGGCGGCGAGGTGCGCGATCCGAAGGCGCAGGAACTCGTGGCCGGCGTGGGCCGTCGCCTGATCAATGGCACCGCTGTGAAGGCCACGCCGTACCAGTTCCAGTTTCACCTGCTGGCCGATGAGCAGACAATCAATGCCTTCGCCCTCCCCGGCGGCCAGATTTTCATCACCGCCGCGCTCTTCAATCTGCTCAAGACCGAGGACCAGCTCGCCGGCGTGCTCGGCCACGAAATCGGCCATGTGGTGGGCCGGCACTCGAACCAGCAGATGGCCAAGACCGGCCTCATCAACGGAATCTTCCAGGGCATCGGCGTACTGCTCAGCGACGGCCAGAGCAACAGCGGCATGCAAATGGCGCAGATGATCGGCAACGTGGTGAACATGAAATATGGCCGCGATGACGAAACGGAGTCCGACACCCTCGGCGTGCGTTTCCTCATCGAGGCCGGCTACGATCCCGAGGCCATGATCGGCGTGATGCAGATTCTCAAAGACCACGCCGGCGGCGGCGGGCAGCCGCAAATCCTGAGCACGCATCCTGACCCGGGCAATCGCCAGGAGCACATCCGCGAGGTCATCGCGAAGATTCGCGGGGAGAAACCGGGGAAGTGAGGGCGGTGTCCGTTCACTTCGTCGTCGGGAAATCCCACACCCAGTCTCCCTTGTAGTTCTTGTCGGCGAACTTGGTGTCCTGCGGCTTCTTCTCATCGAGCACGCGCTTGCCACCGTCATCCTTGCCGTCGAAGCCGACGCACCAGAGCGCATACTTGCCGTTGTCGGTCTTGCGATAGCCAATTGGTTTCCCGGACAGCGCATCCATCGGCAATGATTTTCCATTCGCCAGAGTCATGCCGGCCAGCGAGTCGGGATAGGCCCCTTTCTCAATCCGATACCGTTCCAGTGCGCAGGCGATGGTGGCCTGATCAACGAGGCACTGCGTATAGGCTGCACGCTGAATCACAGAACTGACGGCAGGCACCATCAAAGAAGCCAGAATGCCGTAGGGATGCAGGTAAAGCCGCTTCCGCTCCTGCTGGACTTTGGCATCGCTTTTCGCTACCGAGTCGATCGCGGCCATCCAGCCCTGATCGCGCATCGGCTTGATCATGGTGTCCAGTTCGCGCTCCATGAGCACGGCTGAGCTTCCGTCCCAGAAACCAGCCGGAAGCATTCGGGCCACCGTCGCTGCACCGGCACCACTCGGCTGCCCACCCAGCTCATTCACGACCAAAAATATTCCGGGGTCACGTTTCGCTTTCACATACTGCATCGTGTTCAGCCCGGCAGCCATTTCTGCCCGCAGCGCACGAAGGGTGGCGAGCTTGAAGTCTGCCGAGGCGAGCAGCGATTCCAGCACCGCAAAATCCGCCGTTGAGCCAGCCTTGGCATCACAGACTTCCCAGAGAGCGTCGATCATGACACCGGAGTTCGTGGCCGCCACGAGGAGACCGATCAGAAAGGGATCGTTGATGTTCGCCTCACTCAGCCGCGCCATGATCCGCAAGGATTGATGCGCCCTGGCTGCATCTCCCGCACGCGCGGCGGCTTTGGCTCGCAGAGCTAGCGGGTGGTTCAGCGTCATGGATGCATTGTAATGAGGCATGGCGACCGCAAACAGGTTCTCCGGCAGCTCACGCGTCCGCCAAGCAGGCGTCCACTCTGAGTGCGGGCGATCGATCCCTGCCGCGAGTTCGGCGAAAAGAGGTTCGTTTGGCGACAGTGCATTCAAGAGATCTCGCGCTGGGTTGTCGCTCTTGGCCACATCCTTCGCGAAGCCCGCCTTCAGCAGCCAGTCGCGCCACGCGCCCAGGTCCTCGCGGGTGCCGATCACGGACTGTCTCCCCGTTCGTGGCTTCGCCGGAATCTTGTCGCCTGATGGAAACTTCAAAGCATTGAGCCGACGACGTCGCTCAGCCGGCTCGCCCTTCTCGCTGTCGCCATCGATCTCCAATGGCAGATCCTTCAGTGCAGGAATCGCGCAAAAATTCTGCGCATCAGGAACAGGTTCACGCGTCACTGCGCGGAAGTCCGTTGTCTCGCCCTCCGCCTTCAATCGTGTCAGAGCATCACTCAACATCCGCGCGCCCGTCCAGTTCACCCATGCGCAAAGCAGAGCATAAAGCGTAATCAGAGAAACAGCCGTCCACACGAGCGCGCGGACCCAGCGTTTTTGAAGCAGGTTTTTCATGGCAGATCGATGTTAAGGGTGAGGCGACGGTTATAGGCCAGAAGCGTCTCGGTTGTCGGTTCGGGCTTTGCGGCCGATGTCACGGTGAAGGGAGACGACGCCGGCTGAATCGACGGCTGCGGCACCGCAACCTTCAGCACCAGCACCGCCGCCCAAGCCCCTGCCCATGCGCCCATCAGCCAGCGCGGCGGCAGCACGCGAACTTTTGCCGTCGCAGCTTCTCGCAGCGCGCGGGCGAGGATTTCTTCCTTCCACTGGGCAGTTGCGTCGGGCCGTCGCAGCTCGCGCGTGAGCGATTGAAGCTTGTTCTCGAAGTGGTCGTCGTGATTCATGTCAGCTCCTCGTAGATGGGACGCAGCAGCGTCCGGAGTTTGTCGATGGCGTAGCGATAGCGGCTCGCGGCGGTGTTCAGCGGAATGTTCTGCGTGTGCGCGATCTCCTCGAAGGTGAGGCCGTCCCACAGCTTGAGCTGCGCGATGGTGCGCTGCTCATCGGGCAGGGATTGCATTGCCGTGGCAAAATGCGCCGAGAGCGCTGTCGTGTCCGGATCGGATGCGTGCTGCTGCCCGCCTTCGAGTTCTTTGATCAAACGCTCCTCCGAATCCCAGCGCACCTTCCGCCGCCGCAGCCAGTCGATGGCGATATTGTGAGCGAGTCGGAAAACAAAAGCCTTCTCATTTTGCAGTGCGTCCAGTTCGTCAAGGCGTGCCAGCTTGATAAACACATCTTGCAGCAGATCACGTGCGTCAGCCTCGTTCTTCGTGAACGTCGCCAGGTAATGAAACAACCCCGACGCATGAGCGTCGTAGAGGCGTTCGAGTTCTGGGTGGGTCAGCGGCATCAGGGCTTTTCTTGATGGCAAGACGGATGTCGCTCGTTGCTTTGTCTGTGATCCGGCAAAAAAATTTCCTGCTGCCGATCGACGAATGAAATTCGAGACCCGGTGCGCTACAGAACGCCCTTCCGCGCGAGGGATTCTTCCATCGCCTTCTCGACCAGTAGCACCGCCAGGTTCTGTGTCGCTTCGTCGAGCTGCTGGTTGGCGGCCTTCAGCGCCTTCACGTCGTGAGCGGCTGCGGTGAGCAGTGATTTCACCGTCGCGGCACATGCGTCGATGCTCGCGCGGTCTTCCGCCGGGATTTCACTCCCGAGGACGGCCAGCGCCTGATCGACGGCGGGGAGCAGTTCCTCCGCCTTGAGCCGTGCCTCGGTCCAGATGCGCTCGTTCATATCCTCAAAGGCGTGCTCCACGCTCTCGGAGATCATCTGCTCCACGCGTTCGTCAGCGACATCGACGGCGGTGTTCTGGATCTCGAGCACGACGTCGCGATTCGTCGCCGTGTCGCGCGCGAGCACCTCAAGGATGCCGTTGGCGTCGATGGCAAACTGCACACCCACGCGCGCACTGCCTTTGGGTCCGGGAGGGAACGGCACGTCAATGCGGCCCAGCTCCCAGTTGTCCTTCGCCAGTTCGCGCTCGCCCTGCAGCACGCGGATGAGCATGTCGGCCTGATTGGCCACGGCGTTAGTAAACATTTCGCCGGCCTTGCATGGGATCGTGGTGTTGCGCGGGATGATGATGTTCATCAGGCCGCCGAAGGTTTCGATGCCGAGTGAGAGCGGAGTCACATCGAGCAGCAGCACGTTGCGCAACGAGCCCGAGAGAATCCCGGCCTGAATCACCGCGCCCATCGCCACGGCCTCGTCGGGATTCTGCGAGATGTTCGGTTCCCGCTGGAAAATCTCACGCACACTCTGGCGCACGATCGGCATCCGCGTGCTGCCGCCGACAAGAATGACTTCCGCGAGATCGGCGTTCGTCAGCCGTGCATCGCTCAAGGCGCGCAGGCAGTGGATGCGCGTGCGCTCGACCCACGGAAGCGCGAGTTTTTCCAGCTCGGCGCGGGTGAGCGTCACATGCAGGCTTTGTTTTTCCCAGAGGAACGGCAGCTCGATGAGAGCCTCGTCTTCCGTCGAGAGTTTCTTTTTCGCAATCTCGGCAGCTTCGATGAGACGGACTTGAATGGCAGACGGCAGCGCCTCGTAATCGGGAGCATCGGTGAAACCCGCGCGCCGCCACAGCAGCGCGGCCACCATCCGGTCCACGTCATCTCCGCCGAGTTGTGTGTCGCCCGCCGTGGCGAGCACCTGGAAAACGCCATCTCGCATCTCGAGGATCGAGACGTCAAACGTGCCGCCGCCGAGGTCATAGACGGCGATTTTTCCCTGCTCACCCAGCTTGTCGAGGCCGTAGGCCAGGGCGGCCGCCGTCGGCTCGCTCACGATGCGTTCCACAGTCAGTCCGGCGAGTTCGCCGGCCTTTTTCGTCGCCGAGCGCTGGGCGTCGTTGAAATACGCGGGCACGGTGATCACCGCGCGAGTGACTGTCTGCTCCAGCGCTCGTTCGGCGATGGCGCGCAGCCGCTTCAAAATCTCCGCCGACACATCAACCGGAGACGTGCCAAGCGCGCGCAGGTCGTACGGCGGCCGCCAGTCGCCCTCGCCCGCGCGGCGGCCGAGCAGGCGCTTCACCGAGGTGACCGTGCGCGCAGGATCCAGCGCACGCGCGCGCAGGGCCGCGTGGCCGACGGTGACCGCGCCATCCGAACCATAATTCACAGCCGAGGGTGTGATGCGCCGGCCCTCTTCGTCGGCAAGCAAAATGGGAAAGCCGCTGTCCACCACGCCGACGAGCGAGTTGGTGGTGCCGAGGTCGATGCCGAGGGTGAGTGACATGCGGAAGATGGGAAGCGGGCGGGAATGCACCGCTGATATGACGCTGATGGCGCGCGAATCAAGAAATGAGCTGCACCAGGGAACTCAAGGGACAGGGACGATCCTGTCCCCGCCCCGTGCATTCGACGATCGCCGGCCGCCGGCCATCCGGAAGTTTTTTGTGAAGATGGTTCGCCCCCTCACATGCGGTTCATTCTTCCACTCGCTTTCCCTTCGCAGCAGGCTAGTGTCCGCGCCGCTCATACGCGGAGCTTGTACATCATGTGTGGAATCGTTGGATACATTGGAAAGAGGCAGGCCAGCCCCATCCTCCTGGACGGGCTGCGCCGCCTGGAATATCGCGGGTATGACTCCGCCGGCCTTGCCTTGAGCAACGGGCGCGGCATTGAGGTGCTGCGCCGCGCCGGCCGCATCGAAAACCTGCGCAAGCTCGTGGCGGAAACCAATCCGCGAGGCGAGGCGGGCATCAGCCACACGCGCTGGGCGACGCACGGCGCGCCGACAGACTCAAACGCGCACCCCCATCGGGACCAGTCGGGCAGGCTCGCCGTCGTGCACAACGGCGTGATCGAGAACTACCAGCAACTGCGCGACTGGCTGAAGACCGAGGATCACAAATTCTCATCCGAGACGGACACCGAGGTGCTCGCGCACCTGATCGGCTACCACTACGACCAGTCCGAGGAGCAGGATCCCGTGCAGCGGCTCGTTGGCGCGGTACAGGCGGCGCTCCCGCGAGTGAAGGGCACCTACGGCATCGCCGTGATGCATGAGGATGCGCCCTCGGTCATCGTCGGCGCGCGTCTGGGAAGCCCGCTCGTCGTCGGACTCGGCGCGGACGAGCATTTCCTTGCCAGCGATGTGTCCGCCATCGTCGCGCACACCAAAGACGTGGTCTATCTGAACGACTACGACGTGGTGACCATCACGCGCGACGGTTTCGATGTGAAGCATCTCGAAGGCGGAGAAGCGCGCGTGACCGTCAGCCGGGTGGATTTCACCGAGGACGATGCGGAGAAGGGCGACTTCCCGCACTACATGCTCAAGGAGATCCACGAGCAGCCGAACTCCATCCGCAATGCGATGCGCGGCCGCCTCTCGCGCGATGAGGCCACGGCCATCCTCGGCGGCCTGCAAATGACGCCGCAGGAGCTGCGGCAGGTGGACCGCATCATTCTCAGCGCGTGCGGCACGGCGTGCCACGCAGGCATGGTGGGCGAGTATCTCATCGAGAGCCTCGCGCGCATCCCGACCGAAGTGGAGATCGCCAGCGAGTTCCGCTACCGCAACGTGCCGACGACGAAGGACACGCTGCAGTTCGTCATCAGCCAGAGCGGCGAAACCATCGACACGCTCGCCGCGCTGCGCGAGGCGAAACGCAAGGGCATCAAGTGCCTCGGCATCGTGAACAACGTCGCCAGCACCATCGCACGCGAAACCGACGGCGGCATTTACATCCACGCCGGCCCCGAGATCGGCGTGGCGGCCACGAAGAGCTTCACCTCGCAGGTGGCGGTGATGACGCTGCTCAGCCTGCTGCTCGGCCGCATCCACCATCTGTCCAGCACAGACGGGCTGGAACTCATCGACGAACTCGAGGCGATCCCCGACAAGATCACGGACATCCTCAAGCAGGCGGCGCACATCAAGCAGATCGCCGAAAAGTATGCGCATGTGGACGGCATGCTCTTCATGGGCCGGCTCATCAATTATCCCGTCGCGCTCGAAGGCGCGCTCAAGATGAAGGAGATCAGCTACATCTACGCCAGCGGCCACCCGAGTGCGGAGCTAAAGCACGGCGTGATCGCGCTGGTGAAGCCCGAACTGCCCAGCGTCTTCATCGCGCCGCATGACGCGGTCTTCGAGAAGAACATCAGCAACATCGAGGAGGTGAAGGCGCGCAAGGGCCCGGTGATCGCGGTGGCGACGGAGGGCCATCCGCACATCGAAAAGGTGGCCGACGATGTGATCTACATCCCGCGCTGCCCCTCCGCGCTCAGCCCGCTGCTCACGGTGATCCCGCTGCAATTGCTCAGCTACTACATCGCCGTCGCGCGCGGCTGTGACGTGGACAAGCCGCGGAACCTCGCGAAGAGTGTGACGGTCGAATAGCTCGGAGCAGCCCTCCGACGACGAGCGATGGCAGCCGGACATCCAGCCACACGCGCCCGCCTTCCGTGGATGGTGGTGGCATGGTTGTTCATCGCCGGCGCCATGGTCGCAATCGGAGGGGCCGAGAAGTTCACCACCGGCGCGGTGATCATCACGCCGCCCGCAGGCTGGACGCCTGAGCAGACGCCGGTGGATTTTCTCGATGTCATCGGGCTGCAGACGAAAGCCCGCTGGCGTCAGCTCTACCGTCTGCCGCCGCCCACGCCGTCCACGGACCGTCCGCGCGCGGCCTTCACGCTCGGCGGCCTCATTGCCGACGGCTTCCTCGCGCTGCAGGCGGAGGACATCCAGCAGTTCCGCAACACGAACCAGGACATCCTGAACTACTGCCGTGTGCTGGGACTCGGGGACAAGGTTTCCCCGCGCCTCATGTCGATGGCAAAGCTCGCCGAGATGAGCAAATGGGGTGATCTGCGCCAGGAGGCCGTGGACGGGCAGCAGGAGTTCAGCCGCCTGCTGCGCGAGCAGCGAGACGACGACCTGGCCATCCTCGTCGATCTCGGCGCATGGATGCGGGTGCTGGAAATCTCAGCCACTGTCGTGGCAGATGCTCCCGAGCCGGAGGTGAAGCCGCTCTGCATCGGCTCGCTCGACTTGCTCAAGGACATGAAGCAGCGTTTCACGCAACTGAGCAAGCGGGTGCAAACGCACGAGACGCTGGTGAACGTCGGCGACCTTCTCGACAGCCTCATCCGAAGCTGGACAAACGTCGCCGACCGCCGCCCCAGCCAGGAATTCGTGACCAAGACCCGCGACAAGCTGGCAAGCACGATGCGCAAGCTGACGCTGAAGTGAAAGGCGGAACGCCTGGCCGGATCGCGACGAAGCCGACGAAAGCCCTGGGAGCAGGAGCATCCGCCGCGCCCATCGGGCGCACTTCGCCAAAGGAACACGCCGAGACTGCTGCGGCACGAGAATGCCGCCGCACACGCTCGCAGCCCGCATCTCTCACCCTCCCACGGCCTTCTCCATCCAGTAGTCGTCCATCACGAAGCCGCCGCCGATGTCGCTGACCACATCACCGGCGAACTTGAAGCCGCTGCGGAGATAGGCGCGGATGGCCTGGGCGTTGCGCTTGTTCACGCGCAGCTTCACCGAGCGCAGGCCCACGCGCGCGGCGGCGTGCTCCACCCAGTCCAGCGCCATGGCTCCCGCGCCCACGCCGTGGCACTCGGGCAGCAGGTAGAGCTTGTGGAGGAAGGCGGCCTTTTCATTCCTCAGCCCCTCGAAGGAAAGATAGCCCGACGGGCTGCCGTCGAACTCGATGAAGGCGTAGCACACTCCGCGGTGCTCGACCTCGTCCCACATCGCCGGCAGATGGTAGAAGCGCTCGAGCATGTAGCGAATCTGTGCCTCGCTGATGATGTCGGCATACACCCTCGGCCAGATGTGCCAGGCGAGCTGGCGCACAATGGTCAGTTCCTGCGGCTCGATCTGCCTCACGGTCACGCGATGCCGTCCGGCCGGCTTGGCATGACGCCAGCTCTGGCTCCAGCGCAGCGCCTGGCCCCATGCGCGGTCGTCATTGAGCACCGAAAGGCGGTGGAGCTGGCGGCTGATCTCATCATGCGTGGGTTCCACCAGGTTTTCCTTTCGGATCTGGGCCAGGTCACCGGGAAAGCGGGCGGGATCGAGCAGCTCCTTCGCGAGATACCAGCAGGCCCACGCACGCCACATGCGCAGCTCCCTGCGCGGCCCCGACATGCGCGAGGCCAGATGCTGGAAATGCAGGCACGGATTCCCGAGGAACTGGCCTTCCTTGCGGTTCACCAGCATCCAAGCCACCGCCTCGTAGGGCAGCGGCCATCGGTGCAGGATGTCCTCTCCTTTTTGCAGGTCCGCTGCCATCGCCCGGCTGCACAGCAGCAGGCCCTTCGCCGGGAAGCCCGTGCGCCAGAGCGACTGGGCGTAGCGCAGAGTTGCCTCGTAAAACGCAGGCCCGCGATCCGCTCCGCACGCCTCCACCTCATGGTGTGTGACGACGTGATCCGTCTCCGGCAGGAATGGGCAGGCTTTGTTTTTCCACGCGGGGTTCATGGGAGGTTTACGCCGGGTGCGATCGTCTTCTCGGACACGAAAACCAAAACAACTCACCCGCCCTGCACCGGCGGCATCACGGCCACCTCGGCATTGTCGTGCAGCGGCGCATCACGGCGGGCATAAACTTGATCGACTGCCACGAGCAGGGAGCGGTCCCACTCGCGCAGCCGCGGCCAGCGGTCGAACAGCCGGACGAGCAAGTCCGCCACCGACGCCGACTCACGCGGCATTTCCAAGACCACCTCGCCGGTGCCCGTGATGTCCGTCAAGACGGAGAAGAACAGAACGCGCAGCTTCATGACGGCAGCCTGAGAATGCCGATGCACGGCAGATTGCGAAAGCGGCCCTGGTAATCCATGCCGTAGCCGACGACGAACTCGTCCTCGATTTCAAAACCAACATACTCGGCCGCGGCCTCGCGCAGGCGTTTGCGCTTCTTGCCCAGCAGCACGCCGGTGCGCAGCGCGGCCGGCTGCTGCGCGCGGATTTTTTCCTGCACGGCGGCGAGCGTGAGACCCGTGTCGAGAATGTCATCGAGCAGCAGCACATGATGGCCCGCGAGATCCAGCGCGGCGGGCCAGTTCAGCCTCAGCTCGCCGCTCGTCTGCGTGCCCCCATGGTAGCTGCTCGCGCTCAAAGTGTGCAGCCGCACCGGCAGATCGATCTCCCTCAGCAAGTCCGCGACAAAGAACAGCCCGCCGTCCATGATCGCCACCACCGTGATCGTCTGCCCGGCAAAATCCGCCGCGACCTGGGCGGCGAGCGCGGTCACGCGCCGCCGGATGGCATCCGCGTCGATGAGCACGCGGTCGAGATCGGACATGATGCCGGTGGGTGAGAGAGTCATGGCAAACGGCTGCCGCACCGCAGAATCCACCGCGAATGCAGCCGTCCGTTTCATAGAACAAACGTGCGCGCCTGACAAACCAAACCTCCGTTTGTCAGGCAGTGTCCGCCGGGTTCGGCCCGGCCGGCGAGTCCGCCTCGTCCTCCGAGCCGGGATGATGTGCCGGAACGGTTGCATTTTCCCCGGCGCGTGTTCGACTAGGCGCATGAAATCCGTGGCCCCCTTGTCAACACGCCTGCTTGTTTTCCTCGTCATCACGTCGGCCATGGTGTGGGCGAACGCCCAGCTGCCCGCGCAGGCCCCCGCCCCGGTCGCCCTGGCCATCACGGACACCGCTGCGCTGAAGGCACACGAGGGCAGGCTCGTCACCGTCCAGGGTGTCGTCAGCCGCGTCGGGACTTCAAAGAGCCACCTGATCACCTTCATCAACTTCCAAGGAGTCAAACCAGGCGGCTTCACGGCCGTGGTGAAGTCCCCCGCCCTGCCGGAAATCGAGCGCGCTGCCGGCTCGAATCTTGACGCCGCGCTGCCCGGCCGGCACGCCACGTTGACCGGCAACATCTCGCTCTACAAAGACATCCCGCAGATCGAGATCAAGTCGGCGGACCAGATCAGCGTGCGCGGCTCTCCGGGTGAGGCCGCGGCAAAGCGCCCGAGGTGACGCGAGAAGTCAGTGTTCAGGGAGCGGCGTCACTCGAAGTCGCCGGGGCAGCGAGCAAGGCCGCTCGCCGAACGGCAACGACCCGCCCGGTCGTGCTACGGCCGGAACATCGTCCGCATGTGATGCAAACCATTTAATCTCGCCGCGTTCCTATCATCCGCATGAACCGGCCCATTGCTTTTGCTTCATCCCTGTTCGCGTTCGCGATATCATCGATTTCCGCAGCGCAGCCAGTCAAACTCGCTCACGAACCGGCTCTCTCGCCCGATGGCAAAACCGTTGCCTTTGGTTGGTGCGGCGACATTTGGACCGCGCCGACGGCGGGTGGTCGTGCGACGCGGCTGACGACGAATCCTGCGCTGGACTCGGGCGCGGCGTTTTCACCGGATGGAAAACAGCTCGCCTTCAACAGCGAGCGCGAGGGGAGCAAGCAGGCCTATGTGATGCCGGTGGGCGGTGGTGAGCCGAAGCCGATCACCTGGCACACGGACGGTTGCGACATTCGCGAGTGGACGCCGGATGGGAAGAGCCTGCTCGTCGGGATCGGTCGCGATTTTTCGTGGATGCGTGACTCGCGGGCCTCACGTCTGGCGCTGATCGATGCGACGGAGCGGAAGGCGGAGAGCGTGCTCTTCGATGACTACGCCTCGGATGGTGTGGTGTCGCCCGATGGGAAGCGCGTGCTGTTTGTGCGCGAGGGTTCGGAAGCGTGGTGGCGGCAGGGCTACAAGGGATCGCGCGCGGGCCAGATCTGGCTTTTCAATCGCGAGGACAGCAGCTTCACGCAGGTGATCGCCGAAGAGACGGAGAGCCGCTGGCCACTGTGGAAGGCGGATGGCAAAGGCTTCTACTTCGTGAGCAATCGCGACGGCACTTTCAATCTCTGGGAGCACAATCTCGGCGCGAAGAAGGACACGCAGCTCACGCACTTCAAAGGTGACTCGGTGGTGTTCCCGGCGATCTCGCGCGACGGCAGCACGGTGGTGTTTCGCGTGAAGTTCGATCTTTATCGCTGGCATCCGGGTGACAAAGAGGCGGCGAAGATCGACATCGCGGCTGATGGTGAATCGGAAGCGCCCGACATTGAGCGCGTGGTGCTGGAGAAGGCGACGAGCATCAGCTTCACCAGCGATGGATTGCAGATGGCCTTCGTCTCCGGCGGCGATGTTTGGGTGATGGACACGGAGTTGAAGGAGCCTAAGCAAGTGACGCGCACGGCAGAGGAGGAGCGCGGCGTGGAGTTCGCTCCGGATGGGAAGTCGCTCGTATTTGTGAGCGATGCACAGGGCCAGACGGACATCTGGAAGGCCACACGCGCGGACGACAAAAAATACTGGTGGGAGAACGCGCAGTTCACGCTCACGCGAGTGACGAACGATGCCGAGGCGGAGTCGCGCATCCATTTCACCAGCGATGGCAAGCGCATGGGCTACCTCAAGGGCACGGATCTCTGGATGTCGGATGCCGACGGACAGAATGCGAAGCGCGTGATCGAATCGTGGGACCCGCCGAGCTACGAATTCTCGCCGGACGGCACGTGGATCGTGTACTCGATGAGCGATGAATGGTTCAATGAAGACGTGTGGGTGAGGCCCGTGGATGGCTCGAAGCCGCCGTTCAATCTCTCGCGCCATCCGAACAACGACACGAATCCCGTCTGGTCGCCCGATGGCAAGATGATCGCTTGGACAGGCAAGCGTGGCTTTGAAGACGTGGACATCTTCTATGTCCACCTTCGCCTCGAAGATGAAGAGCAGACGAAGCGCGAGCGCACGCTGCAGAAGGCGCGCGAGAAGATCAAGAATGCGGGGAAGAGTTCGGCCTTGTCGCGTGTGCTGTCCCGCAGCTCGGGATCGACTCCGTCGAGCAGCACCAAGCCAAAGGACGGCGGCGAGCAGGCAAACGCAGCTCCGCCGAGCGCACCGGCGAAAACAGACGCACCGAAGCCATCACAACCGGCAGCCACGCAGACAGCCGCGAAGCCAGCAGCGCCGACGCCTTTGCGGATCGATCTCGAAGACATTCACGATCGCATTCATCGCGTGACGATCTCGAACTCGATCGAGACCTCGCTCATTTGGTCACCGGACTCTAAGAAGCTGGCGTTTCACGCAACCGTGGATGGAAAGCGCGGCACCTACACGATCGAAGTGCCGGATGACTCGAAGCCGAAGCAAATCGCGCCCGTCACGCTGATGGCGGCGAAGTGGCTGAAGCAGGATGATCAGATCGTCGGCCTGCTCGAAGGCAAACCCGCCTCGATGCCGGCTCGCGTTTCGTTGTCGTCCTCGACTTCACCATCGACCTCAACCGGATCGACCGGCAGCGGCGCGAAGACCTACAGCTTCAAGGCGCAGCAGAGCTACGCCCGCGCCGACCGTCAGCGCGCGGTCTTTGACCAATGCTGGCAGGTCATGCGCGACCGCTACTACGACGAACGCCACGGCAACAAGGACTGGAACGGCGTCCGCGCGAAGTATGCCGACATGGCCGCGCAAGCCCCCGACATGAAGGGCGTGGCCGAGTGCGTGTGGCTGATGCTCGGCGAGCTGAATGGATCGCACCTCGGCTTCATGCTCGAAGGCAAATCAACCTCCGACCGCGCCTGGCACGATGAGACGGCGCATCTCGGTCTGCGCTTTGATCCGACGTTCGCCGGTCCCGGCTGGAAGGTGCGTGATGTTTTGCCGAAGGGATCCGCGAGCCGCAAAGAAAGCCGCGTCGATGTCGGCGAAGTCATTCTGAAAGTGGATGGCAAAGATGTCACACCAGCAACCGATGTGAGCGCTGTGTTGAACGGCCAGCCGGAACGCGACATCACGCTGCGTGTGAAGTCCGCCGCCGGTGCCGAGCGCGACGTGACGCTGCGCCCGATCAGCTACACCGCCGCGCGGAAGCTGCTCTACGACGAGTGGATCAAGAACAACCGCCGAATCGTCGAAAAAGAATCCGGCGGCACGCTTGGCTACCTGCACATCAGCGCGATGAATGACGAAAGCTTCCAGAAGTTCCAGGAGGAACTTTATAACGCCGGCGCTGGCAAGGACGGACTCATCATCGACGTGCGTGAGAACGGCGGCGGCTCCACCACCGATCATCTTCTAACCGCGCTCACGCAGCCGCAGCACGCGCTCACCATTCCGCGTGGTGGCAAGAAGCCGGGCTATCCGCAGGACCGCATCGTGTATGCCACGTGGAACAAGCCCATCGTCGTCATGTGCAATCAGAACAGCTACAGCAACGCGGAGATCTTCAGTCACGCCATCAAGACGCTGAAACGCGGCAAAATCGTCGGTGTCCCGACTGCCGGCGGCGTGATCAGCACCGGTGCCACGGGCATCATGGATGTAGGCACGCTGCGTCTGCCATTCCGCGGCTGGTATGGCATCACCACCGGCACCGACATGGAACTCAACGGTGCCAAACCCGATTTCATCGTCTGGCCGAAGCCCGGTGAGTCAGCGAAGGGCATCGACGCGCAGCTCGACAAGGCGGTCGAAGTGCTCAAGCAAGACGTCGCCAACTGGAAGAAGCGCCCGCAGCCGAAACTCATCAAGGCTACGGAGAGAGGAAAGGAATGACGCGTGACGAGCGCCGGATGGGGCGACCGGGCCTTCGAGGTCGTTCGACGTTAGGAGACCAGGTCGGCAAGACGCACGTCGTCAAGCGACGCAGCCACCATCCACGCGCCATCGAAGTCGAGATGCCGCGTCATCGGACCCGGGACGACGATGCAACGAACACCCGCGGCCCTTGCGGCGCGCAGGCCGTTGAGCGAGTCCTCGAAGATCACGGCTTCATCCGGCCCGACACCGAGCTTTTCGATGGCGTGCAGGAACAGGTCCGGCTCCGGTTTGATGCGCTGCACGCAATCCCGGGTGCTGAGATTTGCGAAGTGGTGGCGCAGCTCGAGTTTTTCCAGCCAGCCATTCACCCAGCGGTGGGAGCTGCTGGACGCAATGGAACACGCCAGACCGAGCGCCCCGGCCTCCGAGAGGCGCGCCTGCACACCAGGGAGCGCTCCCGCCTCGGTGAGCAGCGCACGGACCCTCGTCTCGCGTTCCGCATCGAGCGCGTCCCAGTCAAAGGTCCGTCCCGTGAGTTTCTCGAGGTCAGCCATCGGATCGTAGTGCGCGCCGAAGTCACTGCCGATGCATCGGGCGAAGGTCTCGACGGCCAGTTCATGTCCATGACCGGCATAGAGTTCGCGCCACGATTCATAGATGGCGCTTTCGGTGTCGAGGATGAGGCCGTCGAAATCAAAGATGACGGCTCGTATGGGCGGGGGCGAGTTCAAGGCACCGGATTCAAGATTCAGGATTGCCTCGGATTCAAGGGGGGATTCACGGCACCGGCACGGAGTCGTGAACATGGGCGCCTCATCAGGCTTCACCGCGGCATCAGATAATGCCGCGGCCGGCTGTCGCGCTGCTTGTTGGTGAGCGGCGGCAGATCGAGATGAAACAAGTGGCGCATCGTGGCGCTGTGCTGCTTCAGCACCTCCGCGGCCTGCGCCTGCAATTCCTGCCAGCGACGCCACTCATGCCGGGGAGCGTGCGTGATGTGGCGGATGAGGCTGAGCCACTCGACGTAGGCGCGGGACACATCACCTTCGGCGAAGCCGCGATGCACATCATGGCCGGCGCGCCGCTCGTGGTGCAGGAGGGCCGCGATCACCTCGGAGGCTCCTTCGCCGTAGTCAGCCGGCAGGCCGTTCACCAGATAGCCGTGATGATTGATGAATCCATAGGCGCGGCGGCAGCACATGCCCAGTCTCTCGCTGCCGCAGTGGCCGCCGATGTCGAAGCGCAGCCCGGCGCGCAGATTGGCGATGTGAACGACAAGTTCATCGACCGGGTAGCCTTCGTCCTCGAGCGCCGCGGCAATCGCAAGCCCCTCGCCGTGCTGGAAGAAGCTGACGATCTCGCCGCGCTGCGTGGGCACGCCGCCCGAATCGATCAGGCCCAGTGTGCGCCAGGCGTGGATGGCAGAACCTGGCTTCGGGTCCATGCGCGGTTGCTCGCCGGCCAGATGCACTTCGGTGTCGGGCTTCCGCGGCACCACTCGCTCCGCCGGCCGCAGCAGGAGCACACCCGCGCTGTCTTCATGGGCCTCTACAGGAATCCCCCGCAGATCGAACCGCGCGAGCAGCAGGCCGTCACGTACGATGTGGCCTGCGAAAGCGGGCAGATCATCCTCCCGCACGAGCGCGCCACCGTCGGCGCGACGAGCAAATTCAGGGGCGAGCCGCAGCGCCACCGCGAACCGGTGTTTCTCCAGGAACTCGTCAAGCGTGAGGCCCGTCGTGTCCCGTCCGAGGCGCAGTACTTTGCGCAACGCCTTCGTCGGGCGGAAGGCCCCCGCGTCATCCGGCAGTTGATGACCGAGCGCGACTTCGAGTCCGTAGATTGCATCCGTCCCGCCTCCGGCGTCAGATCCCTTCGGCATCCGCCACACACGCGCGATCCCGGCGCCGATTCCGCCGACGAAGGCCGGCTGCGCGAGGGCGGCCACGGCGGCCTCACCCACGACCGCCGTGAACACTTCGCCGAGCTTCGCGGACTTTACGCGCCGCCGCTGCGAGTGCTCCCACTCGCCCCGCGCGTTCAGCATCTGCGTCTCGGTGGCTTCGAGACCGAACGACACACGGCCCTCATGGGCATGCAGCTTTTGCAATGGCGACGGCACCGGCTCCTCCGCTTCCAGTCCCAGCGGCGGCGGCACGCGGGCATACAGGCGCTCTGCGAATCTGGCCGCGGCCTCGAATGGATTCTCATCGCGCTGCGCGGCATGTTTCATCACACGCAAAAACATCGGCCACGGCAGCAGGCCGCAACGGTGCAGGCGCGCCGGCCTCCCGTCCGAAAGGGATGGACTCTGCCGGGTGGTGATCACATAGCCGCGCTCGTCGAGTCCGCGCCGGCCCGCGCGGCCGTACATCTGCAGCAGCTCGTCCGGCATCAGGCTGTGCTCGGCGATGCCGTCATGAAACTTCGTGGCCGCCACATGCACGCTGCGCACGGAGAAGTTGATGCCGGCGGCCAGCCCCATCGTCGCCACGATCACCCGGAGCTGCCCGGCTTTAGCCAGCGGCTCGATCACGCCTGCACGGGCGGCGTACGACAGGCCGCTGTGGTGAAATGCGATGCGCCGTTCGAGCAGCGCGGTGAGGTCCTTTCCGCACACCGCCTTCTGCTCCTGCGTGAGTGCGAGGGGATCGCCCTGTGGCAGCTCATTTGCCAGCGAGCGCGCGATGCGCTCCGCCTCATTGCGCCGAGGGGAGAAGATCAGCAGCGGCGCGAGATCGCCGAGCAGCACGGCGGCGGCCAGCTTCGGCCAGAAGCCCTCGAAATGCCGTGCCATGCGCTGCGGCAGCATCTCCACGGGCATTTCCTCCAGCGGCACGGGCCGTTCCTGCGTGGCCACGACTTCGACAGGACGGCCCAGCCGCCGCATCCACGCCGCCACGTCGTCGGGATTCGCCACCGAACCGCTGAGCAGCAACAGCCGCGTCATCACCGGCGCGAGGGCCACCGCTCCTTCGTAATGCGCGCCGCGGCCCGCATCGGAAATCATCTGGTATTCGTCGATCACCAGCAGCGACGGCCCTTCTCCACGCAGCAGCCGCTCGAGCTGCGTCTCGAGCGTGGCGACGAGCACGGGCGCGCGGATGTTTTCCGACACGTCACCCGTGGCGATGCCGACGTCCCAGCCTTTGCCGCGCCATTCGGCGAATTTGTCATTCGCCAGCGCACGCGTGGGCACGGTGTAAACAGCCTGGCCCTTGAGATGATCCGACTCGTGCAGCAGCTCGAAGATGAACGTCTTCCCTGCCCCGGTCGGCGCATTCACGATCACGTCCGAGCCGGCACGGAGAAAATTCACCGCCTGATGCTGCCACGCATCGGGGAGTTTCAATGATGTACCGAGTCCTTCAAACACCGGGCCATGCTACACGCGTACCACCCGCAGGCGAGCCCCGTGCACGGTGCCACGAGCCAAAAGGCGGCGGCCGCGCGAAGGCAGCATCGGTTTCCCTGCTGCATGGATGCGCATCACCCGCAAGACGCTCGTGCCGAGGGTGCCTGTGACCAGGCGCATGCGTGTGCGATTCTCCTTTTGCCCTCCGGCGCTCGGCGGAAGTCTGGCGACTTCCGCTACGGGACGATCACCTGCGCGGTCGAGCCGCCGACGAAGGTGACGAGCACGAGGATGCGACCGTGGCCGTCCATGACGGGCTGCTCCCAGCGGCGGTCGGTGGTGTTCGAGCCGGGCAGGTCGATGTTGGCGATGGTCTTGGTACCCTGGCTGGTGACCATCGTGTCACCGGTGCGCAGCGCGAGATGAAGCTGGCCGTCCACGGCGTTGGCGCGCCAGAGGCCCTTATTGTTGCCGGCGTTGATGCCGGCACCGCTCACGGTGCCGAGGAAGGCGATGTATTCGGATTCCTGGCCGTCGGCGGCATCGGCGAGCACGGGCAGGTCCATGGAGGCGAAGGTCGCCCCGGGTATGTCGGTGACGGAATCGCCGACTTTGACGAGCAGTTCCATGAAGCCCTCGAGGTCGGTGTAGATGCCATGCACGTCGTTGGGAGCGGCGCTGCTGCCGTTGCCGTCCATGTCCACCCAGCCTTTCCACGCACCGCGGTTTGTGGCGGTGAGCCAGCCGTTCCAGAGGTTGCCCACCTTGGCTCCGCCCGGCAGGCCGATGACTTTGCTGGCATCGTCGCCGCGGCGCAGGATGCAGGTGAAGCCGTTGGTGACATCCCCCTCCCAGATGCCGTCGTTCGCGAGGCCGGCGGAGTTGTCGCCGTTGTTGTTTAGCAATGCGCGGAAGCACAGGGTGCCGTTGCCGCCGATGGAGGGACGGTAGAGCTTCTGGAATGTGGCGCCGCTGGTGCCGGGCGCCACTTCACCAGTGGCGGCGGTGCCGGCGGCGAAGACTTTGACCGGAGTGCCGCCGCTGACGGGCTGGTACCAGATGCTGTCCCGGTTGGAGGGTTTCAATTGCACGCACATGGCGAGATTACCTGCGGCATCCATGCGGGGCGGGTCGGAGTAGTTGCCCGTCAAGATGCCAAACGTCTCGCCGGAGAGTCCCGGTGCGGGCGAATTCTCGCGCGCGACGATGCCGACGAGGATGTCGTTCGCGACGATGCTGGTGCGCAGCATGGCGGTGTCGGCGCTCGCGCCTTTGAATGCGACGCAAAACGCAGCCTCGCCCGTGGTCGCGCCTGTTTTCGCGGTGGCGAATGCGCCGGAGGCGAATGCACCGACCTTGATGCCCGTGAGGCCGGGCACGTCGTCATTTTCACGCATGAGGAGCTGCAGGCCGGTGCCGCCCAGCTCGCTCCAGATGCCGGTGTCGTCATCCACCGTGGCGGCGGGGCTGCCGCTGCCGATGGCGAGGGAGGCGAGGAAGGTGACCTGTCCGCTCTCATTGATGGCGGGCACGGTGGGCAGCACGTCGAAGGCGGCGGCGGGCGTGCCGGCCTGCGGTGCGGCATCGCCGCTGCGTGCGAGGAGCTTCAAGCCGGTGCCACCGTCCTTCCAGAGGCCCATGAAGTTGTTTGGCGAGAGTGTCACACCGCCGGTGCCCACGAGCAGATTGCCGGGGAAGACGACGGTGCCGTCGGTGGCGAGGAAGCCGCCGCGGCGCAGCACGTCGAACGTCGTGCCGCTGTCCGCGCCGCTGGCGTTTGGCGCGGCGGCACCCGTAACCACGTCGCCGATGCCGCTGGGCACCGGAGCGGGCACTTTGGTGACGTTGCCGATGGTGAGCGTGACGACGTAGTCTGCATTGCCGACGGTGCTGCCGATGGTCTGCGTGGGCGAGACCATTTCGAACACAAAGCTGCCGGTGACCTCCGGCGAGGGAAGGTTCAACGTGAGGCCGCCGTTGGCGGTGAAATTCGTGCTGCTCAGGGTGGTGCCGCCGGTGGTCTTGAAGCGGATGATGCCCGGTGTGTTCACGCCGGGGCCGCTGCCGCCGACGATGTTTGAGATGACCGCGCTGGCAGCGGTGACGGTCTTGCCGGCAGGCAGCGTCATCTGCACGCTGTCGCCATCGCCGAAGGTGACGTTGCCCGCGACGACGGTCGCATCCGCGAGCGTGCCGGGCACGGTGGAGGGCGCGCCAAAGTCGGCCACGTTCAGCGCGAGCGCACCGGCGACTGTGACGTACTCGCCGAGCACGGTAAGCGCGACGTCGTTGCCGGTCCCGCCCAAATAGCTGAGGCGCAGCTTCTCGCCGTTGAAGATGACGATGCTGCCCTCGGGCTGGCCGGTGAAGGTGCCGGTGATGGCATCGGTGCCGTCGTTGTTCACGATGGTCATCACGTCACCGAACACGGGCGTCCATGTGCCGGTGAGATCGAGGCCGAGGCCGGTGAGATTGACTTTGCCATTCACATCGAGCGCCTCGTGGCTGGCGAGACTGCCGAGGCTGAGCGAGAGCACGGGGCCGCTGCCGAATGAAAGGGTGCCGGTGGATGCGCCGAGCATGGCGAACTCCGTGCCGGGAACTCCAGCGCCGTAAGCATGGCCGCCGACGCTGCCGGCGCTCACGTTCACATCACCGCCGAGCGTGTCCACGCCGGCCTGCTGCACGATGTCGGCACCGGAAGCGAAGTTCATGTTCGTGATCGCAGCACGCGAGATGGCAGCGGAGATGGTGATCATGCCAGTGTTCGCATCGCCGATGTTCAGCGTGGCGGCGGTGACGTGGTCGAGTTCCGCATCGGTGAGGCCGAGCACGCCCGCAGCATCCGCACCACCGAGATTGATCTGCGTGCCGTTTGTCTTCTGGCGGAGAGTCACGATGCTGGTGCCAGCGTCGATCGTGGCACCGGTGTCGAAGAACATGCTGTCGGCATTGAAGGTCAGCGGTGCCGTGCCGGTGCTCGTGACCGCGCCGACAACTCCGGCATTGTAGCCGATGCGCACGCCGCTGGTGCTCGCGCCCGTGCCCGGCGTGCCGGTGATGGACACCGCACCATCCACCGAAGTGATGAGGCTGCCCGCGTCGCGCACGCTCACGCCATTGCTCTCGGTGCCGCCGGCCGCGCCGTTGCCCGTGCCATCGATGGTGATGGTGCCCGCGCCCGCGCCGGTTCCGGTGCTGCGCAATGCCGCGCCGCCGAAGACGCCCACGCCTTCATTGTACGGTCCCGTGCCGCCGCCGCCGGCGCCGGTGATCGTGAGGTCGCCGTCCACCACCGTGGCCTCACTTTGATTTATCAAGATCACGCCGAGCGAGCCGAAGGTGCCGAGGCCGCCGGTGCCATCGAGGGTGATGTTCCCGGCATTCGCGCCTGTGCCGGTGGAGCGGACAAACGCGAGACCCTCAATATCCACGCCGTCGTTCGAGGTGCCGGTGCCGTTGCCGGAGATGCCCGTGATCGAGATGTCGCCATCGACGGCGCTCACGCCCGTGCCCGTGCTGACGATGACGACGCCGATGCAAAACGTCACGCCGGTGCCGCCCGTGCCGTGCATGGTGATGCCGCCGGCCGCAGGGCCGGTGCCGGTGGAGGTGACCGTGCCCGCGGTGTCCATGTAAATGCCGTAGGTGCGCGAAAGCGTGTTGGTGCAAGGCCCGGCAACGCCCGTGAGGTTGATGTTGCCGGCGCCCGAGGTCGTCACATTGCTCGATGAGCGGACGGCGATGCCACCGGCGAAATCGGTGCTGGCGCTGCCGCGCCCCTCGAAGGTGATGTCCGCACCGATGGTGCTGACCACCGAAGCGCTGTTGATGCTGATGCCGACGTTGGCTCCGTTGGTGGGGTCAACGCCGCCGCGACCTTTCAGCACGATCTGCCCCGTGCCGGTGGACTGGATCGTCGCTCCATCGAGGCGCACGCCCGGGAAGTTCCCGGTCGTCGTCACGGCCTGCTGATTGCCTTCCAGCGTGACGCCGCCGTCCACGGTCGTGAACTTCGCTCCGGTGGTCATCGTGACCCGACGGCTCGCCTTCGCGGTGATCGCGCCGGTGCCGGAGGTGTCGATGACAGCGCCCGCGCCGAGGTTCACGGTGTCCGTGCCTGGCGCTGCATCGTCATTTTGCAAATCGAGATCGAGGCTGGCTCCGGAGGCGAGGGCGATGCTGCCGTTCATGTTCACGGTGTCATTGCCAGTGCCGCCATTGATCGTGAGGCTCGGGAAGCTGGCGCCGGAGAATGCGCCGACGTTGATGGTGTCGTCGCCGCCCGCGCCATTGACCGTGATGCTCGTCACGCCCGCGAGCGGCAGATTGCCCGAGTCACCCGCGATGAACGCGCCGCCATCGACGCTGAAGTTCCGCCCCGCAGCGGCGAACTTGATGTTTCCCGCGGACGGTTCCGTGACAACGAGCGTGTCGCCATTGCCGCTGAGATCAGTGACGACGATGGCGTTGCCCGTGGTCGTGACGATGTAATCCGCCGCGCTAAATTCATCCGCGCCGATGTCGGGCGTGGCGGCGTTTCTCGCTTCGCCATCGAGGTCCGCAGTCACGCCCGCGATGGGCGCGCCCGCATTGAATGCGGGCGAGGAGGTGTTGGTGATGTGCAGGTCGGTCGTCGAGACGAAGAGAGGATCGCCGAAGAAGGAGTTCGCATCCTTGCCGGTGGCGGCCTGCCATGCGGCGAGTGTGGCGAGGTTGGTGCCGAGCCCGGCGCCTAGAGCGCCGGTGCGGAAGAAACCGGGCAGCGGTCCGGCGCTGTAGAAGACGTTGTTGTTCGAAGTGAGATTGGCGAACGTGCCCGTCGCCATGCCGATGGCGAAGCTGAGGGCGCTGGCACCGCCGGAGCCGGGGTCCTGGATGTTGGAGAAGATGTTGTCGCGCAGCTCCACGGTCGGGTCCGTGCCGGTGATGGCGATGCCGTAGCTGGGGAACTGGTTTGCGGTCGCTCCGCGATTGCCGGTCATGGAGATGGAGTTGGCAAGCACCCGCGTGGTGGAGCCGGCGACGCCGGCCACATAGATGCCCGCCGGTATGTCCGGACTCGTCGAATTGGCGATGACGCCGGAGATCATGTTGTTGGCGATGGTGTTCACACCCGCGCCGCCCGCCACTGCGATGCCCACCGCAGAGAAGGTGGTGCTTTGGTTGACGCCGTTGATTTTGTTGCGGCTGACGCTGGCATTGGTCACACCACCCGCGACGGTGGTCGTTGCATCAACGAGCTGAATTCCGAGAGCGATGCCGATGGCGTCAAAAGCCTCATTCGTGTCGAGGCCGCCGACGCTGTTCTCGGTGATCTGCGCGCCGTCATCATTGGAGACGGAAATGCCGACGCGGCGGACGCGGCTGGTGCCGGCGGCGGAGAGATCATTGCGGCGGATGACGGTGCCGGTGTTGGGGTTCGCGGCGCTGGCACCGGTGCTGACAATGCCGAAAATCACCTTCTGAATGCTGCAGTTCTCGATGCGGTTGTTGTCATTGTCCACGCCAGCGCCAACGGGAGACGCGCCGCCCAGGGCAATGCCGGCCAGCGATGTGGTCGGGTCCGCGCCGAGGACGTTGAGGTTCTTGAACGTGTTGTTCTGCGCGCCACCGGTCGCACCGGAGACACCGATGACGATGGTGTTCGCGGCGGTGCTGGTGTTGGTGATGGTCAGCTCGCGGATGGCGGCGCTGCCGCCGACGCCCGCCGGGGCGCTGGCACCGGTGGTGGAGCCATCGATGGTCACATTGTCCGCCTCGTTGAGCCGGATGAGCGACGTGCCCGAGGAGCCGGTGATGGCGCGCGGCGCGCCGCTGGGCCGGATCACGAGCGTAAAACCGATCGTGAATTCATTGAGCGAGACGGCTCCTGTCTCGCCCGTGAGATCGGAGGTGATGTTGATGGTGAGGTTGCCGTTCACGGCGCTGTTATTGATCGCCTCGAAAATGCCGCCGGCGTTCGTCAGCGAGGTGTAGGTCTCGCCCGTGCCCACATTGAAGGAGCCATTGATGGCGGGGAGAATGGAATACTGCGGTGGCGAGGTCGGCGGCGAGATGATGGTGTTCACACTCGAGCCGGAGAAGCCGGCAAACGAGCTGCACGCCACATTGCCCGCCGTGTCCTGCGCGACGACGAAGTAATCGATCGCGTCGGTGACCACCACGCCGCCGAGCAAGGCGTAGTCGAGGGTGCAGTTCCACACACCGTTTTGCACCGTGCCGCTGAACAGGGTGGCGGCGGTGGAGACATACGCGCCGCCGTTCTTGCGGAAATAAATCCGCGGGGCAACCGGGCCGGTGGCCACGGCGACGACGTCGCGGATCGTGACGGGCAGCACATAATTCGTCGTGGATCCCTTGGGGATCGGGGTGAACGTGATCACCGGCGCAATGAGGTCCTGGAAGATGAAGCCGCCCGCGTCCGCGCCGATATCGACGGGCGTGAGGCCGCTGCGCGTCTGGCCGTCGAAGTCATTGGTGACGCCGACATCCACGCCATTGCCCTCGGCTGGGGTGAGCACGGAGGTGCTGAGATGCAGATCGGGCGCGAGGTTCGTCGGATCGAGGAACTGGGGATTGGCCTCCAAGCTCTGGAAATCCTGGCCGACGACGGTCTGCCACGAGGGGAGATGGGCGACATCGAGCGAATTGAAGAAGCCGAGCGCGCTGACGCTGCCGTTGGCGAAGTAGAGGTTGTTGTCGATCGTGAGGCCGGCGGGATTGGGGGTGGTGCCGTTGAGCTTGATGGCGTAGTGGCTGCCGGTCGCACCGCCGTTGGAGCGGGCGTTGTAGAAAATGTTGTCACGGACGCTGCGCGTGCCGGCGGCGACCGTGCTGTTGAAGGCATAGGACGCGCCCGTGCCCGCCAGCGCGCTGCCACCGATGTAAATGCTGTTGTGGAAGAAGCTGTTTGTGCCCCCGGCTTCATTGATGCCGTTGATGCCCGTGGTGCTCGCATTGCTGGCGGCGGCGCCGATGGCATTGGTGGTGGCCGCGCCGATGGCGATCATGTTGTTGCGATAAACCGTGGTGCCGGCGGCGACGCGGATGCCATTGATCTCGGCAGCCGCACTGGTGGTGGCGACGCTGAGCCGCGAGATGGCGTTGCGCTCCACAACATTCGCCGTGCTGCCGGTGAACTGGATGCCGGTGACCGCGCTGGCGGCGGTGGGGTTGCTGTTTCTCAGTTCGAAGATGGCGTTCTGCGACAGCGTGTGGCTTGTCACACTCCCCGCGATGCTGATGCCGATGACCGATGCCGAAGTGCTGGTGCCAGTCCCGATGTTGTTGGCCAGATTGCGGACCGTATTGGAGGTCAGCAGCGCAGCCGCGTTTGAAGTCTGCATCCCCACCACCTGAGACGCCGCACCCGTGGCGTTGAGCTGGATGGAGTCAGCGACCGTGCCGCCCACCAAGTTCGACGTGGCGCTCCATGAAGTGGTGGTGGTGATGTTCGCCCTCATGCCAAACACGACGAAATTGCCCGAGGCCCCGGCGTTCGTCACGCTGATGCCGCCGATGGTGTTGTTGTTCGAGGTCCAGTTGTCGCTGGTGAAATTGTAGATGCCATACACATCGGTGTTCGTCGTGGTGGTGGTCGAGAAGGTGAGCGCCCCCGTGGCCGACTGGCTGCCGATGGTATTGTTGTTCGTGTTGATCACGCCGGTTTGCGCTAAGATCCCGATGAACGGTGCGGTGGTGCTCGTGCCGCTGGAGATCACGCCGGTCATGCTCACGGCGGTGACGGTGTTGTTGTTGATGTTCGTCACCGCGCCGCCGTTGATGCCGTTGAAGGCGATGCCCGCGAACTTTACGCCCGCTCCCGTCAGCGTGTAAGTGCCCGTCTGCAAACTGTTGGCATAACCGATGATGTTCCCGGTGATGGTGAAACCTTGCGCGCCGCTGGTGGAGGTGGTGTTTCCAATGTCCATCGCCCGATGGGTCACGGACGCCGTCCAGGTGCGCGTGCCGGTCTGGAAAAACCGGTTGTTGGTGATGGACCAGGTGTTGCAGCCGCCAATCGTCGCCACGCCGGCGCTGGTAATCGACGCATTGAAGAAATCGAAGATGTTGTTGTTGTTGATGACGATGCCGCTGTTGCCAATGGCCGTCGTGGTGGTGGAACCACTGCCTTGAATGGCCTTGGACGGCAGGTTCGATCCGGCAGGCCCGATGTTGTTGTTGGAGATCGTGTTGTTGTCGTTGCCATTGACCGTGGCTGCATCCGTGCTGAAAAACACCACCGCGCCCGTCGTGGCCACCGTGGAGGAAACCGACCCCTGGAGATTGCAGTTCGTGATCACATTGCCCGTCGCGCCATTGATGAAGCGGATCGTGCTCGTGCCCGCCGTGGCCGAGACGGTGGTGTTGGCGATGGTCAGCGAGTTCCCGCCCGTGTTCAGGCCATCGATGGTCACATTGTCCGCCCCATCGAGATCAATGAGCGGACTGCCCGCCGCGATGGCCCCCGAGATCGTCCGCGCCGATCCGCCCGAGGGCGAGATGCCCACCGATGTGTAGCTCGCGCTGCCCGTGCCGCTGGCACTCAGCACCGCCGGCGCCGTCTCCGTCGTATTCGCCGTCACGCTCATCGTCACCGCGCCCTGATGCGTGCCCGCATTGACCGCGTCAAAGGCATCCTTCAGCGTGGTGTAGCTCGTCGGCCCTGGCGTGCCCGCCGTGGCGGTGACAGAAACCTGCGCCGCCACCTGGCCGGTGATGAGGGCGAAGGCGAGCGGAACGACGACGCGGGACAAGAAGCGGAATGAGCGTGCGGTTTTCATAGGAGGGATGGTGGCTGGTGGGAGGTGCGGGATGACAAAAAAAAATGAAAAGAAGGAGACAGGCCGCCGGAACAACGCCCGCTCAGTGAGAATTCCTCACCACGGCACGAATCCAGCCGGCGCGCAAAGAGCACGGAAGAAACAGCCTGTCAGTCAGACTTTTGACCGAGGCATCACGGCGCTGCGCGACTGGACGTGATGATCCTCCCGCCTGCTGGCGGCAGCAGGGCGCAGATGCCAGGAGGATCAGGTTCATGTCGGGTGAGAGCATGGGAGTCACAGTCACAGGTCAGCGAGCATTCGATACCGCCGCAGCGACCTTCGTTTCTCCTCCATCCACGTTCGCGCGTTCGCGGAGAAAAAGGAAACCCGTCACGACAAGGCCGGAAAAAATTTCCCGCCTCCGGGCGCGATGGTAGCCACTCACATTTTCCCCCGCAAGCGCATTGTCACGCCATGCGAAGGGCAGAAGCGGATTTCTTGTCACGCTTCCCGCACCTCCGAAAAACAAATATCACCAAAAGCGCGGTGCTCTGCCGCTCTCCGCGCCGGTTCGGGTCATCCGGTGTGTCTTGGGGATGAGATCAGCGATCTGAATGCTCCCGCCAGTTCGCTCTATCTGTCTCTCCTCACCGTTGCTCCCCTTTTTGTGAAACGAAACGCCGATGCTTCCGCAAGCATCACCGCCACCACCATGAAAACGACGCCTGCCTCCGCTCCCGGCCCAGCTCCTCGTTCTGGCGAACGAGCCTACGGGCTGCTCCTCGCCCCAGTGACGCCCAGCAAGGCTGGATGGCGCAGGCCTTCGACACCGGCACGTAGCCCGCGCAGCTCACCGCCGTCACCGGACGGCTGGCGAATGTCAGCGGCACCGTGCCGGCGAAGGCGGAGCTGTGGACCAGCGGCATCGCTGCCACCGTGCCCGCGACGAAGGTAGCGGACATCGGCCAGACGCCCGACTTCAGCAGCACCGCCGACGCACCTTACACCGTCACCACCGCCACCAGCCCGGTGCTCGCGGCTGGCACCCGCTATTGGATCTTCGTCTCCAATCCCAATCCCGGCGGCGGCAGCTTCAACTGGCGCAACAGCTTCTCCGCCGCCATCGCCGCCTCCACCTTTGGCGTCACCCTGCCCAGCGTGCGGGCCAGCAGCACGAATGGCGGCACGAGTTGGAGCCCCTTCGGCACGGGCAATCGCCAGATTCTCTCCCTCACCGGCAATTGCATCGTCACCACCACCGCCGACTCCGGCACCGGCTCCCTCCGCCAGGCCCTCGGCGATGCCGCCGATGCCGCCAACCCCGGCGCGGACACCATCACCTTTGCCGCCGACCTCAGCGGGCAGAGCATCGAACTCAGCACCAACGTCCCCAGCGCTCAGGGCCAGACGGCGGTCAATGTGAACGACACGGGCGGCGTCACCATAGATGCCAGCAGCCTGCCGGGCGGCATCCTGCTCACCCGGCCTTCGGGAGGCACCGGGGACGGCTACCACGCCTTCTACATCACCTCAGGCAGCAGCCTCACCCTGCGCGGTTTGACCATCGCGAGTTTCAAAGCGGGGACGAATCACGGCGGCGCCATCTTCAACAACGGCAGCCTCACGCTCGAGCGCTGCACCCTCACCGGCAACTCCACCGACTACAACGGGGGCGCGATTCATACTCCCGCGCAGCATGAACTTTCATTTTGAGAAGAACTGGAAGTTCAAGGTGAGCAGGGAGCATATTTGCGGAAGCTTCCCGCTCATCTCGCGGAGCGAGATGGATGCTGTACTCGCTCCGCGCGCGGCCGGCGCTCACGCAAACGCGGTGAAGCCGCGCAGCTCGCCGATGCGGCCGGCCACGTCGTTTTTTGTCACGTCTTGCAGGCGCAGGGTGCTGAAGGCTTCGCAAGTGTAGCTCGCGGTCACGCTGCCGTGCACGACGGCGGTCTTGAGATCTTCGAAGGACGGCTTCGTCCGGCCATTCGCCGCAAGCCACCCGGCCATGCCGCCGAGAAAGGAATCGCCCGCGCCGGTGGGGTCGAAGACTTCGTGCAGCGGATAGGCGGAACACGCGAAGAAGTCCTCCGGCTTCTCGCCGAAGAGGAAGCTGCCGTGCTCGCCGCGCTTCACGACGACGAAGCGCGGCCCTTTGGCCTGCAGCTTGCGTCCTGCCGAAACGAGATTGCTCGTGCCGGCAAACTCGCGGGCCTCGCCTTCATTGATGACGAGGAGGTCGATCTTCTTCAGCACATCGTGCAGCCGCTCGTTCGCGATCTCGATCCACAGATCCATCGTGTCGGCGAGGATGAAATCGACGCCGTTGAGCTGCTCCAGCATCTGCATCTGATTGTCGGGGCTCATGTTCGCTAGCACGGCGATCTTCGCGCCGGCGGCCGCGCCGGCCACAGCGGGCTTCCAGTGCTCCAGCACGTTGATGCCGACTTTGTGCGTCGTGCGCGTGTTCATGTCGGCAAAGTATTCACCGGTCCAGGTGAAGGACTCGCCGCTGCTGCGCTCCACATTGTCGAGATTGATGCCGCGGCCTTCGAGCAGCGCGAGGTGCTCCTTCGGGAAATCATGGCCGATGACGCCCACGAGATGCACGGGGCGGGAGAACACCGTGGCCGCCAGCGCGGCGTAGGATGCGGAACCACCGAGGAGGTTCTCCTTTTTGTCGGCGGGTGTGATGACGTTGTCGATGGCGACGGTTCCTGCGATGACGATGGACATAGGGCGGGGCGTGGGGATGGAGTGAAAAGTCGCTTGCCACCCGTCGGCGCGGTTTCAAAGTTCGCGCCCGGGGTCAAGCGGGCCGGATTATCCGTTCCACCAGTCCCCTGTCAACGCCGGACACCCCGCAGGCTCGTCACATGCTCCCGATCCCATAAACATGCGCTCCACCATCGTGCTAGTCTCATTGCTGCTGCTGCCGGTGCTCGTCATCGCGCACTTGTGGTTGTACGACGAGGACATGAAGCCGGATCTGGCGGCGCGCGCGCTCAGTGAATTGAAGCATGCGGGGATCCACAAGCCCGCGGTGCAGCTCGCCTATCTCGACGCGACCATTTCGGGCATCGCGTCTGACGTGGAGGTGCGCGAGCGTGCGGCGCAGGCGGTGCGGGCCATCAAGGGCCTTCATTACATCGAGGCAAACAACCTCATCGTCGTGCCCGCGCGCGTGGCGGCACGGCGTGAGGGTGCGCGGCTGGCGCTGGAAGGTTGGCTGCCGGACGAAAAGTCCGTGCAGGGCGTGATCCGCATCGTGGGCGAGTTTCGTCCCGACCTTGAGCTGGATGCGAAGAAGCTGCGCATCTCCAAGTTCGTCAGCACGGGGTCTGCCGGTGCCGGGGAGATCACCGCCGGCCACCGTCTGCTGCGGCCAATCCTTGCCGCGCTCCGCGTGCCGGCGACTTTCGCCGTCGAAAAAGCGGGCGACATTTACCTGCTGAAAGGCAGTCTGCCGTCCGAGGAAATGCGCCGGGCCGTCATCGAAGCCGTCGAGGACAATCCAGGCGGCTGGAAGATCGATGCCACGGCGCTCATCGGCGCGCCGCATGTGGAGCAGGCGGCCTTCACCAAGAACAACGCCCTGCCAGTGTTCCTGCGCAGCTACTTCAGCGCGCCGACGCCCGGCACCCTCGAGTTCTCCGCTGACGGCGGCCCGCGCATCGTGGCGGATGCCACGCGGCAGATGGAGGCGGAGTGGATCGGCCTGCTGCGCGACGTGAGCGGAGCTGCGAAGGTGGATGCGCGGCTGAACATCGTGCCTTCGATTTACCTGCTGCAAGGGTATCGCCCCACGTCGGAGGTGGTGGAAGGCACGCTCGAGCCTCTCGTGGAGGCACTGAATCACACCGGCATCGTGCTGGATGCAGCCACGCACATGATCCCTGACGAGGAGGCCGCGAAGCTCGATGCGCTCGCCCCGCTGATGATGGCTTGCGGCCCGGGGCTGCATGTCGTGCTCAGTGCTTCGGGGGGAGATGCGGCACACAACGACTCCGCCTCCGGCCACAAGGCCGCATGTGAGGCCGTGAAGGCGAAACTTGTGGCGCTCGGCGTGCCAGCCGCGCAGATGGAGATCGCCGCGATCGGAGCCTTGCATCCGCAGCGCGCGCTGCCGCCGGATGCGGAAACACAAACAGGTGCGCGTGTGGAATTGCTGGTAAAGTAGCGCTTCATCATGAGCCTCGACCTCAGCTTCCTGTCTTCGGACCCGCTGCTCTATTTTCTGGCGCACAGCACGCTGTTTGTCGTCGTCGTCGCGGCCGTCTTCTTTGTCTTCGGCCTGATCTTCGGCTGGTGCACCTGGGGGCGCTACAAGCGGCAGCGCCGTGATCTGATGGCCGAGTGTGAGTCGATGAAGAACGAGATCGCCAAGCTCAAGCGCCACCTCGCCGAGCAGACCAACAAGCTCGCCGCCCAGGCGGAGCCGGCGGCCGCCGCCGGGGCATCCGGGCGGCGCAATGCGCACGCGGATCCCGATCCCGTACTCGATTCCTTCCTCAGCACAGCGGCTGCCATCCTGCCGAAGGTCCATCCGGAGGTGGACGGGCCGGCCCGCATCGAGGCAAAGCCGGACGCGGCACCGGTGGAGCCGGCATCCGAGCCGGTCATCACTGGTGGCGTGCTCGATATGCGGCCGCCGGAGCGTGCGCCGGCGCACACGCCGGTGCCGGCGCGGAAACCTTCCGCCGGCTTGAACCCGTTTGCCCACGTCTTGCAATCCCTCGTCGGTCCCATCGATGAGCTGGATCTCACCGACAAGCCGGGCGGGGACAAATCCCTGCCACCACCCGTGGACGAGGAAGCCGGCGCAGAGGAGCCTGCGCACGAGCCGGCCGGTGCACCTGCCGCCGCTTCGGTGCCAGAGCCGGACGAAGCCGGGGTTTCCGCGTCTGCCTCCGACGCTGCAGGAAGTCCGCCCTCGCCGCCCTCCGGCGAAGCGGTCAATTCCGAACCCCGCCTGATGAGTGATCCGCACCTCGGCCTGATCTACGCCAGCCGTCCTGGCCTCGCCGACGACCTGGCCCACCTCAAGGGAGTGGCCGCCACCATCGAAGGGAAGCTGCACGACCTCGGCGTGTACACCTTCAAGCAGATCGCCCTCTGGAGCGACGAGAACGTCCACGAATTCTCCCGCCTCCTGTCCTTCAAAGACCGCATCCGCCGGGAACGCTGGGTGGAGCAGGCCCGCGAACTGCACTTTCAAAAGTACGGTGAGCGCCTTTAGCAGACTGCTGAAAAATGCATGTGTCGCACGCGTGCCCGTACCGGCGTGAATCCAGCTCGCGCGGCGCATGAGCTTGCCCGCCTTATTTCGCCCTCCCGTCGTCCGCTTTCATCGAGGTGACACGGAACTTCGCGTACTTCCCCTCATAGGTGCGGACCACGTAGGTGTGCCCGGCGACGCATGGCTTCGTGGACGTGTCATAGCCATTCTCCGCCGCCATCGGGACGAGATCCAAGGACGTCGCACCGGCATCGAAGAACCCGTTGCTGACACCAGACGCCCTGAAGCCGCACATCCCCTCGTCGTAGCTCAGATCGATGTCCATCATGTGGCCGACTGAGTCCAGCGACCGGGTCGCGAGCGCCTTGGCAAAATCAATGTGCGAAACCTCACCGCGCAGCGTGAGCCGCCCCTTCGTCGTGGAGGCATTGGCAAAACTCCGTGACCCATCCGGCTGGAAAACATAATCGAATGTCACGACCTGCGGCAAATAGACGATGATCTCCAACTGAGGCGTCTCGCCGTTCATCAGTGTCAGGCGCTTGTCCGTTTGCTTGAATCCCCGGAAGCTCGGAACCCGGACGCTGTTCAGCTTCTTGCCGGCTTCGGTCTTCTTGAGCGCAAAGATGCCGCCCCGCTTGGTGACTGTCGTCTCCACGGTCACCATGGGTTTGAAATAGTCGTCACCGCTTCGAAGCTCCACCATGGCACCGACCACGGGGCGTCTGTTTTGATCCAGCACGCGTCCCTGAATGACGGATGGGTCCGCCGCGGGAAGCGGAATCTTGTCACTCTGACCTCTTTCCTCCGCCGTGAGCGACCTCGGAGCGGAGATGCCTTGCGGCCGGACGGTGGCCGCCTGTCCTGCCTTCAATAGAAGCGTCGCCTTGTCTGCGTCAGACTCCACAAGGACACTGCCGGCACTCACACCGACGGTGTCGCCGCCCTCTCCCGCGTCCACGAAAAACTCCGTGCCCTTCACCGCCAGCAATGCGGCCGGGGTCTTGAGCCGGAACTCGCCGCCCGCCCGCTTCTTGAGATCGTTCGCGTCGATGTTGAGATAAAGCCGGCCTTTGAGAAGCTGGAGGCTCTGGTCCTGATCTGCCGTGCCGGGCACTCGGATCTCCGTGCGCGGCTCCATCCTCGCGGTGCCGACACCGCTGAGAATGACCGACGAGGGAAGCTCCCGTGTGCTCACCCTGCCGCTCGTTCGCATCTCGCCCAATGCGGAGAGGGCGGTCACACTCTTCACCGGCACTGCCTGCTGTGCGTGGACAGCTGGTACGCCCACCAGGAGCAGAGCTGCTGCACAGCGCATCTTGTGATTCATGATTTGCATCCGTTGATCGTGCGGTCGGGCGGAGCCGCGGTCAAGCGCGCCGCGGATGCGCGCTCCCAGGGCTTACGCATGAATTGCTTCTGAGTGAATTCCCACGGATTCAGGGCGACCACGGATTGGACTTCTTCTGAATCCATCTGTGGAATCCTGAATCTTGCGGGGCAAATCATAGATTTGAGGCTTGTGTCTTCGGTTCATGCGTAAGCCCTGGCGCGCTCCGACGATTTTCGGCAATCAATCCGACGAGCGCTTCTTCCGGCGGCACAACCCGCCTTTTCGCGGGTGCGAAGAGGCGTTGCGGGTGGATCGCTTCAACGGCGCCACTGGTACATCCAGCGCTCGGAAACAGCACGCGTGTCCTGCTTTAGCTCGCAGGTGAGTTCCAGCAGGTTCGTCTTCTCGGGAATGTCGAGCTTGAAAAAGGCGCGCCAGCCTTTGGTCTCAGGGTTGGGCATGACGCGCTTGTCGAGGACTTTGGCCTCGCCGCCGGTGATGGTGACGTCGATGCCAGGCACCCAGTCCTTGGGCGGCGGGGGCTCGATGTTGCCGCGGGCGAAGTCGATGACATAGAGGTGGTCGTCGGACTTCATCGCGAGGCCGCGGCGGGTGGCGATGACTTTGGCGAGGGTGCCGGGGTAGTGTTCTTCGAGCCACGAAAGGCGGTACTCGAAATGCAGCGGCTCCGCAGGTGCGGCGGGAAGCTTTTCCGGCTGGAAGAAGGTGACGATGTTGTCCCAGGTCTCCTCTCCCGTGGGTATCTCGACGAGAGTGACGGAGCCTTTGTCGAAGCCGCGGATGGGATCCACCCAGACGGCGGGGCGGCGGTGATACATGGCTTCGAGGTCCTCGAAGTTCTTGAACTCGCGATCACGCTCGGCCAGCCCGAAACCTTTGAGCTTCCCGGTTTGCAGCAGGCTCAGGCGCAGATCCTTGCTGACATCCAGCGGGCGCCAGATGCTCGGGCCGTCCTCGATCTCGATCTGCAGGCCGTCGGAGTCGTGCACCTCGGGGCGGAAGTCGAGCGGCTTCGGATGTGTGTTCTCGCCATACCAGAACATGCTGGAGAAGGGGGCGATGCCGAGCATCTTGACGGGCTTCCGCAGGTAAACCGTGCCCTTGACGAACATCTCGGTCGTCTTGCCCGGCATGGCGTCGAACTGATACGCGCCGCAGATGCTGGGGCCGTTGAGCAGGGCCAGGACTTTGAAAAACTTGTCGCCGGCAGCGGGCTTCAAGAACCAGAAGTGCGTGAAGTCGGGGAACTCCTCGGGATCTCCGCCGATCGTGTTCACCGCGACGCCGCGAGCGGAGATGCCGTAGCCCAGCTCGGTGGTGACGGCGCGGAAATAGCTCGCGCCCATGAAGACGAGGAATTCAAACTTGCGCTTCAGCATCGAGTCGGGTGCGACGACGCGGAAGCCGGTGAATCCGGCGGGATACTGCACGTCCTTCGGCAGCTTCAGCTCCCCGTAGTTGAAGAGCGCGGGATCGAAGGCGACTGGCTTTGCGATGCCATCGGCACCGAGGTCGAAGAGGCTGACGGTCTTCTTGAACATCCAGCCGGGATGGAAGAACTCGAGGCGATAAGTGTCGGTGCCACCGTAGAGCGCCTTGTCCTCCCGGAATCGGATCTGCCGGTGGCCGTCGTATTTGAGGTCGTCAAAGAATGGCGAGATCGCGGCCGGAGGCGCGACGTAGGGCTGCAGCGCGAGCGCGGCGGCGTATTTTTCAAGGCTGGCGAAGTCGGAGACATCCTTCAGTTCACTGGCGGCCGGGCGGCCCGCCGTCGTCAGCAGGAAGCCGACGAGCAGGCAGCGCGCCAGTGTGCGGCGGGCAGACTGGAGACGATGAAACGGCATGAGATGAAGGAGTCGGATGATGGTCTGGTCCATGGGCGGCGTGAACGGAAACAGGGTACTCTGCGGCCGGCAGGGCGGTTGCCTCGGACGCGGGGCGCTGCTCCAAGCGGATTCAGTGCCATGATGCGTCCGAAAAACAACTGTCACGTTCCAGATGCGTCCGCTCTGTGTCTGAAAGCCCGCGCGTCGGAGCCAAAAGAAAACCGCCTGCAGGCACATGGCCGGCAGGCGGTCGCGATTGAGATTCACGGATCAAAAAGACGGCGCATCAAGCCCCGGCCTCTTCCTCGTCCGCCGGTTCATCCTGCGGACGGGACTCACGCCGGTCACCGCCACGGTCGGGCGCGGGCGGTTTGGCACCGTTCACCTGAAGCTGGCGGCCCATGAATTCCTTGCCGTTGAGTTCCTCCACGGCGCGTTTCGCCTGCTCGACGGATGCCATGGTGACGAAGGCAAAGCCCTTGGAGCGCTGCGTGCGGTTGTTGACCACGACCTCGCAGTTCTTCACCTGGCCCACGCCGTTGAAGAGCTCGAAGAGGTCGCTCTCCGTGGCGTCGTAGCTGAGATTGCCCACATACAGGCGCTCGGTGGTCACCTCGGCCGGTGGCTGCGGGGGCCGCGGCGTACGTGGCGGACGCTCCGAGCGCTCCGCACGCGGAGCGGCGGGCTTGCTGTCCCGCACGGGAGCGGCGCCGGCGGATGGCGCCGGGCGTGTTTTGGGTTTCGGTTTGCCGAGGATGCCGAAGGAGATGACGGAGAGAAATTTCTGCATCCCGGTCTGCCGCGGCTTGCGCTCGGGCTTGAACTCGTAGTCGCGACCCTGGCCGGGGCCACGGTTTCCGCGATCACGATTGCCTCGGAAACTCTTGCCTCCGCGGCGGTTGCGGCCCCGGCCACCCTGACGGTGCGAGGCTCCTTCTTGTGTTGATGTGTCTGACATGGGTGTCTGTGACGATGGTTTGGTTTGGGTTACGCGGGCATCGCGTGGCAGGGCGGTGTGACGAGCGCCGTGGCTGACTGCATAGGGGCAACCGGACAGACGCGCTCGGGTCGAGCCGCACAACGAGGCGGGCAAGGCCCTGCTCGATGCCATAGTCTTCAAAGCGACGACCAGCAGGCTGGCTGTGCGCGCCACACCGAAGTGCGTCGATGAGGGCACCCCGCGACCCGAAGGCATCGCAGGAGGAAAGGTCGGGCGCGGTCAGCGGGCTGCGAATGCGCATCGGATTCCTTGTCTCTTCTCTGGGTGGGACCTCAAAGCGGCGGCTTTGAGCGACTACGGGGCCGAGTATGGAGGCGGCCGGGCAGGGGGTCAAACGGGAATCTGACACCCGGATCAGCGGCATCGCATCGCCGCATTCAGTTTCATTCCGCCAGAATCGCCCTTGCGCCATGTCATCCCCTGCGGTGTAGGTCAGGCTTCATTCACCATCCTCTTCCATGACCAAGCTTCGTCTTCTTGCCCTTGCCGCCCTGCTGCTCCCGCCTGCCGTCCGTGCCGCCGATCTGCCTGTGCCGGACAACGTCGCCTTCGAGCGTGATGTGGAATTCTCGAACGCCGCCGGCCAGCATCTGCAAATGAACATCGCTTCGCCGAAAAGTGCCTCGGGCGCGCTGCCGGCCATCCTTTGCATCCACGGCGGCGGCTTCCGCGCGGGCAAGCGCGAGAGCTACGACAAGCTCTGCCTCACGCTGGCGGGTCGTGGCTACGTCGCCGCGACGATGACCTACCGCCTGGCACCGGAGTTCCCTTTTCCTGCCGCCGTGATCGACTGCAAGGCCGCGGTGCGCTGGCTGCGCGCCAACGCGGAGAAGCTGCACATCGACTCCGCGCGCATCGGCGTGACGGGCGGCTCGGCGGGCGGCCATCTCGCGCAATTCCTCGGCGTAACCGGCGGCGTGAAGGAATTCGACGTCGGCGATCATCTCGACCAGTCGAGCGACGTGGCTTGCGTGGTGAACTACTACGGCCCGGGCGATCTCACGAAATCGTATGGCAAAAGCGTCGATGCCGCCGAGGTGCTGCCGCTTTTCTTCGGCGGCGCGCTCGACACGAAGCTCAAAGAGCACGTCCGCGGCAGCCCGCTTTATTGGGCCACGCCGAACGCCGCGCCCACGCTCATCGTTCACGGCACGGACGACAAGTACGTGAATTACGAACAGGCCGGCTGGATGGTGGACAAGCTCAAGGCCGCGCAGGTCGAAGTGGAACTCCTCACTCTTCCCGGTGCCGGCCACGGCTTCAAAGGCGCGGATGCGGAGAAGGCCGAGGCCGCGATGATCGGGTTCTTCGACCGGCATTTGAAGAAGCAGTGACGAACGCGCGCGGCTGCCCCTCCGGTACCTGCACCACAGGCCGTCCGGTCAATCCGGCATCGCTGTTGGCCGTGCCTTTCGCGTCCTCGTTCGTGATGTCGTTGCCGACAACGGATAGCCGGATGCGGCTGGCACCGGCAGCATAGAAGCCTTCGGAACGCGACGGGCCGCATCCGCGTGCTGTCACCTTCGTCGGGGGGGGCCACCACGTAGGTACTCGTCCCTTAGCGGAAGTCGCCAGACTTCCGCCGCGCACAGCAGAGCGGAGGGAAGGTCACATGCATCCGCCGGAATGCTGGTTCGTAGGGCGGGTGTGTTCCGCAGCGCCGGTGCTGATGCCACGAGAGACGATCTCGCGGAACTACCCGCCTCGTGTGACGAGCGTGCGCCATAAGCCGCACACAATCACGCCTCCCTGCCCCTCTCACGCGTCTGTCCGCCGGGTCAGGCGGGTTGTCCGGCGTCCACTTGAGCCAGTTGCAAAACCTCCGAATGAGGAAGTTGGAAAGATTGAAATCATTCTCCTGCCCCCATTCTCCTGTCACTCTCTCGGTCAGATGACAGGAGAATGGGGGCAGGAGAATGAGAAGGATTTTGCAACTACCTCACTTCTTCACTGTTTTCGTGCGCCGCTCGCGCCGGACAGACCCGCCCTACAGGCCGCGTGCGTCGGCCCTGGAGATTTTTTCCAAGAAAATCAGATTTCCGGTCACACCGGGCGAAAAACGCAGCAGTTCACAGTGTGGGCTCCGCACACCGGCGCTCCTTTCATCTTCGCATTCACCCACCCGCATCATCCACCCGTGAAATCCATGGAAATCATCCGTCGCTTCCTTCAGGTCTGGTCCGCCCTCGGGCTGGTCTCCGCCGCGCTGCTTCACATGCAGTCCGGCACCGCCTCGAACCTTCGTGCCTCCAACTGACGCCAAGGTGAATCCTCAATCCCATCCGATCCCCCGCCGCCGCATGTCATCCTCTCTCTTCATGTCAGTTCGCCCGGATGAAAGAAACGTCCAGCGGCCGCCAGACCCGGCCCGAAAGGGCCATTGTGAGCTTTTGCCGAATGTTCTAAGGCGGCATGTGCTGAATCCTCCCGACAACGCGTACGACTCAATTGCAGCGGCCGAGTTCCTCTCGCTGCACATGAAACTGACCCGCCGGCAGGCGCAGGTCCTTCATTGGATTGCCGAGGGGAAGTCCAATCAGGAGATCGCCCTGGTCCTGCAATGCAGCTTCTTCACGGTGAAGAACCATGTGAAGGAAATCTTCGTCCGCCTCGGCGTGAGCAGTCGTGTGGGGGCGGTTGCCGTGGCGTATCGCGCACATCTGAACCATCTGGCCGCCGAACCTCCGCCTCCGGCCAATCGTGCGGCGGGAGCGAAGAAGAAGGGACCGTCCCGCCGGAGGATGTCCCCCAGCAACGGTGCCACACCCACAGCCTCATCACCCGCCGCTTCGTCGTCCGCACTGCCCGCGCCATCCAGACCGGCGCATTCCCGACGCCCCACCCCGCCATGAAAAAACGCACGCACACTCCGCCCCAGCCCCATCCACACCATCCCCGGCGTCATTGCGCGCCGGGCAGCGCCATGACCGCTGATCCGGTCCCGGCTTTTGGTCGAGGATTCTCCATCATCCACAGCAGAAGGAAGGCGGCAAAACGAATCGCTTCCGCGGCCCCGCTGCCTGCCGCCGTCTTCATTGGCTGAGAAGCTCCTGAGTTGCTATCGCCAATGGTGGGCTCTTCCTCCCGCCGCTCTTACCCTCACGCTAACTTCACCTCCGTCTCCTGCCTTCCGCCATTCGCCACTCCTCCTTGTCTCCACCATGAAATCATCCCACCGCACCCTGCACCTGCTGTCCTCCGGTCCCTTCTCGGCGCTGAATTCCCAGACCGCCTCATCCCTGCTGCTTATGAAAACATCGTTCCTCCATTGCCTCGTCCTCTGCCTCAGTCTGCTCACCGTCTTCAGCAGCCTCCATGCGGATGAATCTGCCACTGCCATCCCCTTTGCCGAGCTGGGGGCCAAGGCCACGGCGGCGGACAAGGGGCAGGCCATCGGCATCACGGCCACGGCGGAGGGCGCGGTGCTGCGCACGGGGTTTCAGAAGCTCAGCGGCACCGTCACGCGTGAGGGCTTGCGGCTCGACTCCACGGAAGCGGAGGGCGGGAGCCTGCGGCTGAAGGCGACGGCGGTGGGACGCGGCGAGGCTTCGTCGTCGGCGTTGCCCGATCACGGCGAGGTGATCGCCACGGACTCACTCGTCACCTTCACGCGGCCCGGGGTGGTGGAGGAATACAGCGTCAGTGCGGATGGCGTCCGGCAGGATTTCATTGTCGTCCAGCGTCCAGCGGGAGCGGGTGATATGAGCGTGGCCCTGAGCCTCAGCGGGGCCACCGCAGAGCCTGCGGGGGAGGGGGCAAAGCTGACGCTGGCGGGCAGCGGGCGCGAGCTGGCCTACAGCCGGCTGCGGGTCACGGATGCACGCGATCAGGAGCTGCCAGCCCGGCTGGTGGTGCTCTCCCCCACGCGGCTCGTGGTGCTGGTGCAGGATGCGGGCGCAGTGTATCCAGTGCGCATCGATCCCACCTTCAGTGATGCGGACTGGGTGAGCCTGAATCCCGGTGTTCCAGGCACCACGGGCAGCGTGAATTGTGCTGTCGTCGATGGCAGCGGGAATCTTTACATCGGCGGCGGTTTCTCCTTCGTCGGCACGGTGGCCGCGAATAACATCGCCAAATGGAACGGCAGCACCTGGTCCGCCCTCGGTAACGGCATCGATGGCGACGTCTATGCGCTGGCCGTGAGCGGCAGTGATCTCTACGCGAGCGGCAACTTCGACACGGCGAGCGGCCTGACGGTCAATAATATCGCGAAATGGAATGGCGGCACCTGGTCCGCCCTCGGTGGCGGCATGGATAGCGTAGTCTATGCGCTGGCCGTGAGCGGCAGCGATCTCTATGCGGGAGGCAACTTCGACACGGCTGGCAGCGTGCCGGTCAAGAACATCGCCAAATGGGACGGCACCGACTGGTCCGGATTGAATGATGGGACTCGCGGCCAGGTCTTTGCGTTGCTCGTGGCTGGTGCCCATCTCTATGTGGGAGGAGAGTTCACCGATGCAGGCGGCGGGCCGGCCAACAACATCGCGAAGTGGGATGTCCTTGGCGCTGGTGGCTGGTCCACCCTCGGCGACGGGGTGAGTGGTCCCGTCTATGCGCTGGCGGCTGGCGGCAGCGGGGTCTATGTGGGAGGTCAATTCTACCATGCGGGCGGTTTGCCGGCCAATAGCATCGCGGAATGGAACGGCAGCACCTGGTCCGCCCTCGGTGACGGATTTTATGACCGCGATGTCAATGCCCTTGCCGTGATCGGCAGCGATCTCTATGCGGGAGGCAACTTCTCCACGGCAGGCGGCGTGCCTGCCAATTCCATTGCGAAATGGAACGGCAGCACCAACACCTGGTCCGCCCTCGGAACGGGGATGAACATCTCCAGCAAGGTCAATGCCTTGGCCGTGATCGGCAGCAATCTCTACGCCGGGGGCGACTTCACCTCGGCGGGCGGCGTGCCAGCCAGGAACTTCGCCAAATGGAACGGCAGCGACTGGTCCGCCCTCGGCTCGGGCATGAATTTCCCCGTCAGTGCCCTGGCGGTGAGCGGCAGCGATCTTTATGTGGGGGGGTCCTTCACCACCACGCCAGGTGGCGTGCCGGCCAACCGCATCGCGAAATGGAACGGCAGCACCTGGTCCCCCCTCGGCGACGGGGTGAGCAGCAGTGTCTATGCCATGGCGGTGAGCGGCAGCGATCTCTACGCGGGGGGGGATTTCACCACGGCAGGCGGCGTGCCGGCCAATCGCATTGCGAAATGGAACGGCAGCACCTGGTCCCCCCTCGGCGACGGGGTGAGTAGGAGTGTCTATGCCCTGGCGGTGAGCGGCAGCAATCTCTACGCGGGAGGGCTATTCAGCACGGCAGGTGGCGTGCCGGCCAATCGCATTGCAAAATGGAACGGCAGCACCTGGTCCGCTCTCGGCTCGGGGATGGATGGCGATGTCAATGCCCTGGCGGTGAGCGGCAGCGATCTCTACGCGGGAGGGGGCTTCACCACCGCAGGCGGTGTGACGGTCAATCGCATCGCGAAGTGGAACGGCAGCACCAGCACCTGGTCCGCCCTTGGGGCGGGAGTGAGTGGTGGGGTGGACGCACTGGCGGTAATCGGCAGCGATCTCTACGCCGGGGGTAGCTTCTCCACCGCAGGCGGCGTGACGGCGAATAACGTGGCAAAATGGAACGGCAGCACCTGGTCCGCCCTCGGCGTCGGGGTGAGCAGCAGTGTCAATGCCCTGGCCGTGAGCGGCAGTGACCTCTATGCAGGAGGGCGCTTCACTGCGGCGGGCGGCGTGTCGGCCAACTTCATCGCGAAATGGAACGGCAGCGCGTGGTCCCCCCTCGGCACGGGCGTGAACGGCCTGGTCAGTGCCCTGGCGGTCAGCGGCAGCAAGCTTTACTTGGGCGGCACATTCACCCTGGTGGGCACCACCACGGTCTCACCCTTCATCGCCCAGGCGAACCTCCCGTCGCCGCCCACCGTCACCAGCGTCTCTCCGGCAGTCGCCAGCATCGGCAGCAGCGTAACGATCACGGGCTCCGGCTTCACCGGTGCCACGACTGTGACCATCGGCGGCGTGACGGTCACCAGCTTCACCGTGGTGGATGATACGACGATCACCACGACGGTGCCTGCGGGTGTGAATGGCCTGCTCAATGTGGTGGTGACCAATGCGGGCGGTCCTGGCACCGGCACGGGCGTTCTTTTCGTGGTGGATTATGTGATCACCACCACCGGCAATGCCATCGTCTGCACGGATGTCAGCGGCCATGGCGATCTTTTGCATGTCTCCAGCGGCAGCATCGGTGCCACCGTCATGTTCGCTGCCACAGGACGCACGTTCAGCGTCAATGGCGGGCCGAGCATCCCCGACAACTCCGGCCTCATCTCCCGCGCAGGGGCGACGAGCATCACCATCAATGCAGGGGCTGGAGATGATGACATCGATATCGGCGACCTCGACTTCAGCTTCGGCACCTTTGCCCTGCCCATGCCCAGCCTCACCGTCAATGGCGGCACCGGCAATGATACCGTCAGTTTCACGGGCGATGTAACCTTCGGAAACAACACGAGCCTGGATGTGGATCTGCAAAACGACGATGCCGATCCGGGCCAAGACCACATCATGTTTGTGAATGCCTTTGTCACCAGCACGGACGGAAGCCTTGCCATCACTCTGCGCGCCAGTGTGCACATCATCTTTGAGTCTTCAAGCATCGACGCAGGCTCTGAAGGCTTGACCGCCGAGGCCAATGGTGGGCTGCCTTCCAATCTTGGCATCTATGCCCAAAATACCAATTTCTCGTCCATAGGCAGCATCGTCATGAAGGGCACGAGCCCGCTAGGAAATGGCATCCTACTGAAGCGATCACAAGTCTTCGCCCAGTCCGATTTCACCCTGATCGGCCATGGCGATAACGATTTTGATGCCTCGGGTGTGCGGATCGAGGGGACTCATATTGACGCGCGCGGCGACATAAGCATCACAGGGCAGCTGGATGTCTTCGCTGGGGAATCCTCCAGCGGGGTAGGCATCGTGGATGGGGCGAGGATCAAGTCCGATAGGGACATTGACATCACTGGCACGGGTGCACCCGAGGGGGAAATTGGCAACATGGGCGTTTGGCTGTTGGACGGCACCGTCGAAGCAGGTCGCAGCCTCACTGTCAATGGCACCGGCGGCCAGGACTCCGCGGTCGGCTTTGCATGGCATGGCATCTACATTCAGGGTGGCCGTATGGCCGGTTCGTCGGTCGCCATGACCGGCATCGCAGGCGATTACCCCGATAGCCACGGCATCTTTGTGGAAAATGGGTCGGGTGAGAGCATCTACTCGGGCGGTTCCATATTACTCCATGGCAGCTCGGCCAATGAGGGAAGCTACGGGGTGCTCATCGATGCTCAGGGTGGGTCTGCTGTTTATGGAAGCAACCTCGTGACGGTGGAGGCAGACACGGCGAGCTTTATCAACAGCTTCGGCGGCGGCGGTTATGCGCTTTACTCGGATTATGACGTCATCGTCGCTCCATCGAGCATGGGCCGGAAGATCGTGATCGGAGAGGCGGACAGCCTTGCCACCCACCTCGGCCTCGACCAAAGCGAACTCGCCCTGATCTACTCTGACGGCAGCCTCGTGATCGGCAGCGACACCACTGGCGTCATCGATCAGACGGCGGACATCGTGCTCGAAAACATCGGTGTCACCTACCGCTCAGGCGATGATATCCTCTTCACCAACAGCAGCCTCGCGACCAATGGCCGCAATTTCGTGGCCCGCCCTGGTCCTGGCCATAGCTTCTACCACAGCGGCACTGCCACGGATCTGGACCTGTCCGGCGGCACGGCAGCTTTCTCATCCGGGGCGCTTGGCTTCCGTGTCGCCAGCGGCACGGTGTATGACACGCTCAAGGTCGCGGGGGGCGTCGATCTCTCCGGCGTGGGCTTGAATCTCGAAGACGACAGTGCTGGTGCCTACACCCCGAGCGCGGCGCAGATCTTTATCCTCATCGACAACGACGGCACCGATGCGGTGATCGGCACCTTCGCCGGCCTCGCCCAGGGTGCCATCGTGAGCGTCAATGGCGTGGACAAACTCATCACCTACACTGGTGGCGATGGCAATGACGTGGTGCTCATCCCGGCAGCGGCTCCGCCGACGGTAACGGCCGTCTCCCCCGCCACCGGCCCCGCCACCGGTAACACCAGCGTCACCATCACCGGCACCGGCTTCACCGGAGTGACGGCGGTGAAATTCGGCGGCACAGCGGCCACGAGCTTCACCTTCGACAGCGACACGCAGATCACGGCGACGACGCCGGCTCATGCAGCCGGAGCGGTGAGCGTGGACGTGACCACGGCGGGCGGCACCAACGCGCCGAACACGCTCTTCTCCTATGCGTCACAACCCGCGCCCCTCAGCTCTCCCGGCGGCGATGTCGCCTCCGGCGGCGGCGCACCCGACGCGAGCGGTGCCGACAGCGGCGCGGACTTCGATGTGCTCAAGAAAGGCGGCTTCCTCGCTGAGAACGGCCATCTCGTCTTCCCCGGCACCCTCCTCGTCGGCAGCGGCTCGCCGCCCGTGACGCTCAGCCCGAACACCTTCATGGGCCTCTGGAAGCACGACGGGAGCAGCCTCAAGCTTCTCGCCCGCAGCGGCAATGATGCGCCGCAAACCGGCTCGCCCGCCGCAAAGTGGGACGTCCTTCCGCAGACGCCCGCCGTCAACGACAGCGGCGAGATCACCTTCCTGGCCTCCCTCGTCGTCAGCGGCACAAGCTCACCGGCGACCACTGTCGATAACGACACCGGCCTCTGGAGCGAGCTGGGCGGCACCGGCCTGTCCCTTCTCGTCCGCGAGGGTGATGTGATCCCCGGCTTCAGCCCGTTGCAAGTTGGAGCCTTTGCCTCCGGTGCCTACGCCACCGCGCACACCGGTGCCACCAAGGGCGAGGCTGCCTTCAGCGTGACGATGAAAAACGGCAGCACCGACACCGCCATCCTGCGCGCCAGCATCAACGGCGCGAGCACCGCCGTCGGCATCGTCGCCCGTCAAAACACCGCAATGCCCGGCGTGGCGGGCGAGTCGTTCGGCAATCTCGCCGGTGCCTACACCGACTCCATGCGCA
>JAIBCL010000045.1 GCA_019694165.1 Verrucomicrobiaceae bacterium
TCGAAACCTTCTACAACCCCGTGCGCCTTCACAGCGCCCTGGGCTTCCAGTCACCCGCCTCCTTCGAACAATCCATCCAATAAAACCAACCCAACTTTCCGTGTCCTCGTTTTCGAAGAAAGATCAATTCATGGTACTACTTCCCCTTCTCAATGCCCATTCCAGTTAGCTTCTCGCCCAGTTTGTCCTGCACCCCTGTGCCGCTCTTGTATTCGTGAACGAGCTTATTGACGTGAAGGATCTTCACAACCACGCCCATAACATCGTCCGACTTGTTCGCGCGGCTCCGGTCTTTGGTGATGTAGCCGGACTGGAGCTTGGCGGACAGGGTCTCGAAGTTTTTCCCTTCCACTTCGATCGTCTGGTTGTTCTTGATCAAGGGAAGCGGTTTTGATCCGGTCGGAAAGGCGTAATCGTCCTGTGACTTGTCCCGGTCCAGCTTGATCTGCACTTGATAGATCATCGTCAGGCCCGCCAAGTCTTTTCCGCTGTTGTTAGTCACTTTGAATTTCGGTGTCCACGTTGTCACCTTACCCTCATAGCCCTGAGCTACTTTTTTGGGAGCCACGGACACCTGCGATTTGCTCCAGCCAACATTGAAACGGTAGTTCTGAGGAGCGGCCAATTTGTCTGTCATCCCGTCGAGCACTGAATCCACCAAACTGCGGGCCATTAGGGTAGTGTCCTTTTTCAGCAGCTCAGTGACGAAGGCGTTGTCCACTTCGCTCAGTCTGTCCCTCGGCACGCTGTATTCCTTTCCGTCCGCCATCTGGAGAACCACATCCTTGCCAAGAAGCTTTACAAAGGTTGCTTCGATCTTCTTCCCGCCCCTGCTGGTCCAGGAACGCGAGTCGTTGGCCGGCCCTTTTCTCGGTGCCCAGTTCACTTGCAACAGGCGGATCGAATTGTCTCCATTCATTGGATATAGTGGGTTCCGGTCGAGGTTGGTATGATAACCGCTGCCGACAGCCATCCATTTTCCGTCCGGGCTGAACGCGATGCATGAACATTGGCCCTGGGATAAGGTGAGCTGCTTTTTGATCTCCCCCGTCCTGGGATCCCATAGCTTTACATGCCCGGTTGTATCGGCCGTGGCCAACATGCTTCCATCCGCTGTCCATGCGATGTCATCCACAAAAGCCGGACTGGTCCGCAACTTCACTGGCTTGGCACCATCCTTGATGTCGCACACTTCAGGATACTCCGTTTGCCCACCGGCTAACATGCTGCCATCGGGGCTCACCACCAGTTCATCCTGTCGCACGGAAAATGGCAGCCTCAGGACCGGCTCGCTCTGACCCACGACATAAATTTCCACGCGCTTTCCGGTTTCGCTTGCAACTGCAAGCCGTCCGTCTGGTAGAAATTGCACGTCAGCCACGCCTTCCGCTGGGTCCATTTGGGAGACAACACGCTTGTCATCCAGTGCAACGACCGAAACTCTTTTCGGTCGCCCCACCACTGCGCCCCACTTCCCGTCTTCACTCACGGAGGCAAACCACAAAGGGTTTCCGTCAAAAGTCTTCAAAGGTACGCGGTCCATTTCGATCAGCGGCAGCGAGCCCGTGAGCACCTCGCTGTTGAATGCAATGCAGAAGCGAGTACCTCCTGAGTAGAGGCAAAAGTCCCGCGGGTAACCGTTTTTTCCCAGAATGCTTTTCGAGATGAGCATCTGGCCTTTTACCGCATCCCAAACCGCCAGATTGCCTTCAAAGTCCACGGACGTCAGTCGGCCGTCTTGGTGCCAGGCCAGCTTTCTAGCCGCCTTCGTTAATCCTTTCAGCACTACCATCTTTGACGCAGGCAGTTCTTCAACCTCACCGGACACCCGATGCGGCGTAACCACGGTCAGAAACACGAAGGCGAGGAGGATGCGACTTGGGTTCATGGGGGAAGCATTGGTGGACTGTGACGCCAAAATCAGATGCGTGATGCTCATGAAACAACGAGCAAAAATAAAAGACAAGCATAATGGTAGCGCGAGAGACGCTAGCCTGGATTATTCACGGAGGCAAAAAAGAGGCTGAGAACGGCGCGCATTGAACCATCAATGCGAGGTGACTAAACCATTGCCGAACCCAGCCGACGCCGAGTTAATCCCCGAGTTCATCGAGACGCAACTGCCCTCTGGCACCCGCGTGCAGTTTTGTTTCGACGAGCCTCTGCTCTCCAGTGATGCGGGCTTGCTCCTGCTTGCTGATCATCTCAAGGGCAGTGGCGACATCGCACGCGTCGCCGCAGCGCTGGCTCCGAAGCTCAAGGCCGCCACGCCTGGAAACGGGGTCAGGAAACGGGGTCAGAGGAAACGGGGTCAGGCTGCAACTGGCTAGGAAACGGAGGAAACGGGGTCAGAAACGGGGTCAGGCTGCAACTGAAACGGGGTCAGGCTGCAACTGGCTGACAAACTATTGGCGCTCATTGTTTGGTGGCATCGGCTTCGGCAAGAAAGGTTTTCAACTCCTCAGGCACCTTCTTGAGCGCCTCCTTCACGTCAAGCCGGCGAAGCTGCTAGCTCACATTCGCCGCTGATTTCATCTCCAGTTTCTCCGCCAGCCACTCCAGGAAACGGGGTCAAGGAAACGGGGAAACGGGGTCAGGCTGCAACTGGCTGACAAACTATTGGCGCTCATTGTTTGGTGGCATCGGCTTCGGCAAGAAAGGTTTTCAACTCCTCAGGCACCTTCTTGAGCGCCTCCTTCACGTCAAGCCGGCGAAGCTGCTGGCTCACATTCGCCGCTGATTTCATCTCCAGTTTCTCCGCCAGCCACTCCTGCGACACCACCGTCGGCCGCCATTGCACATCCGCCAGCAGCACCTTCCGTGAATCGGAACCTACGAGTGTCGGACTGATTCAGTTCTTGTGAAATAAGAGGGTGGCTGTTCAGCGACCCTCTTGGACGAAGTTGTTGTGGGGTTGGGGCAAAAAAGGAGCTTATTGCTCCGAAAAAAGGGGTGGTGTCAATAAGCCGATTGAAGCGAAAAGCCAGCCGGATCTCAAACCTTGGGTGATGAGAGTTGTCGAGGGCAGCGGGTTCACCGCAGGTCTTGATGACTTTGCGCGCGCGGCGCGACCGGGAATCATGGATCAACCTCCAACCGCAGGAGTGCCGAGCGCTGATCGGCGGGGAAATTGGGCGTGGGTTTCTCGTCCATCACCTGGTTCAGGGTCCTCGCAGCCTATTTCAGCGCCCATGGGCGGGCCGTCCTCACTACGGCGGGGCGGATTTTCCGTGGCGGGTCTGGCAAACGCGGATTCTTGCCTGCCGCTTCAATCGTGATCGGCCAGTGCTTGCGCCAGTGCGCTGGTGAGTTTCACGGCGCCATCGGGGTTGAGGTGTGCGCCGTCGTGGAAGTCGCGGGGGGTGATGCCGGGGACGCGGCGGAGGTCGATCCAGCGGGCGGCGGATTCCTGGATGACTGCGATGCGTGAGCCGGGCACATCGTAGGGAGTGACGGAGGGCAGCGTGACGACGATCGCGCGGGTGTGCGCGGCCTTCAGATCAGCGAGCAAGGCGGCGAGCCGGGCGGAGCCTTCGCTGTGCGGCGCGCTGAGGGCGGCGCTGGCGGCCATGGCGCCGAGCACTTCGCGATTGTGCGGCATGAGCATGTCGAGCACGCGGCGCTGGACGCGCTCGCGATGGACGAAGGAGAGCGATGCTTTGGCCAGGAGAAACTCCAGGCGGCTTTCGAGTGAATGAAGTTCGCCCGAGAGGAAGGCGGGCGTGTCTTTGGCCGAGACAAAGCAGCCGGCCGAGATGACGGGCTTCGGTGCGATGTCGTCGAAGTGCGACTTCGCGCCGCACACGAGCACGAGGTCCGGTTGCTTCACCGGCGGAGCGAAGTAGCGGCGCCACGCCCAGCGCCACACGCCGATGTTCCCGCCGTCGGGATAAAAAAAGTGAATGCGCGTGGAGCGGCGACCGACGGCGTCGAGCTGCCGGGCAAGCAGCGTGGCGTCGATGCCGGCGCGCGCGGAGGAATTGCCGAGCACGAGCACGTCGCGGGCTCTGGTTCCGTCGTCGAGCCGGGCCGCGACTTCGGGCGCGCCGCGGATGTGCGCGATGTCCACCGAGAGCCGGCGCTCCGTGAGGCGGATGCCGGCTTCCGCCAGCAGGAAGACGACCGCGAGCGCCACGAGCACCTTCCACTCGTCGCGCGCCGCCGATGCACCTGCCGCGGCCGCGCCGCTAGAACTGGAAGTAGATGAACTCATTGGTGTTTTCCGGCGGCAGGAACCAGATGGCGAGCGCCATGACGATGTACGCGAGCGCACGCCACTGCCAGCGGACCTTTAGCAGCGCGAGCATGTCGCCCTTTTGCTCCAGCCAGCACTCGAAGATGACGAGCGGCGCGGTGAAGAAGGCGAGGTACGCGAATCCATACGAGGCGAGCGCGGAGCCGTGCCAGCGGGTGCCGAGCGCGGTGAAGAAATCCTCCGCCTGCGCGATGCCCGTGGAGCGGAACAGAATCATGCCGGCGCAAACGAGGTGGAAGGTCAGCAGCATGAAAGGGATGCGCCGCGCCCAGCCGGCGCGCGCGTCCGGCTCCTCGAACCAGCCGGCGCGCGCGAGCCACACCTGCGCGCAGAGATACAGGCCGTGGAGCAGGCCCCAGGCGACGAAGGTCCATGCCGCGCCGTGCCACGCGCCGCTGGCGAGCTGCACGATGAGGGTGACCGCATAGACCTTGCCCACGCCCTTGAGCGGGCTGGTGGTCATGAGCGGCATGAAGAGGTAGTCGCGCAGCCAGGTGGAGAGGCTGATGTGCCAGCGCTGCCAGAACATCTGCGGCGACGTGGCGAAGAAGGGCAGGCGGAAATTCCACATCAGCTCAAAGCCCAGCCAGCGCGCGATTCCCTGCGCCATGGAGCTGTAGCCGGCGAAGTCGCAGTAGATTTGAAACGCGAAAGCGTAGGCGCCTGCCAGGGCCTCGAGCGCGGTGATGCGTCCGGGCGGCAGCGAGAAGATGTGATTCACCAGCGCGGCGAGGTTGTCGGCCACGACCAGCTTGCGAAAGAAGCCGGTGATCAGGTGATGCAGCCCTTCCTGAAAACGCGCCCAGTCCAGCGCAGGCCGCTGATTGAGGAGCTGTGGCAGCAGCGCGCCGGGGCGCTCGATGGGACCGGCGAGCAATTGCGGGAAAAAGGAATGGTAGAGCGCGTAGTCGAAGATGCTGCGCACCGGCTGCGTGCGGCGGCGGTACACATCGATGGTGTAGCTCAGCGTCTGGAAGGTGTAGAAGGAGATGCCGACGGGCAGCACGATGGTCTTGATCCACGGCGGCACGTCGTGGTGCTCGCCGAAGAAGCCGATGAGACGGCAGCACTCGCCTGCGAAAAACTTGAGATACTTGAAGAGGAAGAGGACGCCGAGATTCGCGGTGAGCGAGACGAGGAGCAGATGCCAGCGCCGCCGGGGTTCAGCAGCGGACCCGAGCGCGCGGCCCACGTTGAAATCCACGATGATGGAGAACCACAGGAGCGGCAGGAAGCGCCAGTCCCACCAGCCGTAGAAGACATTGCCGGCGGCGAGGAGCAGCACGTTTTGCCCGCGCAGCCGCAGCCGGCCGTAGGTCAGCCAGAGCAGGGCGAAGAAGACGCCGAACGTCCAGCTGTTGAACTGCATGGAGGCGGAAGCGTGTTGGTGGCGCGGGGCTGCGCGGTCGCCGTCAGACCGGACCACCGGTCACGGGCAGATTCACGCCGTTCACAAACGAGGCGGCATCGGATGCGAGCCACGCAATGGCCGCCGCGGAATCCGCCGGTGTGGCGAGCCTGCGGCACGGATTCTTCATGGCCTCCACTTCCTTCACGCGCTGCGGCACATGCGTGCTGAGGTCCGTGATGGTGAGCGAGGGCGAGACCATGTTCACCGTGATGCCCTGCGGCCCGAGCTCGAGCGCGGCTGCGCGCGCGAGCCCCCAGAGCGCCTGCTTGGCGGAGATGTAGCCCGCCATGCCGGCAGGCGGAGCACCGAAGAGGTAGGAGGTGCCCATGAAGATCACACGGCCGAATTTTCCGGCGGCCATCACTGGTGCCGCGGCGTGCAGCAGCTCCAGCGCGGCGGAGACGTTCACCTGCCAGAACGTGGCGAACTGCGCGGGGGAAGCCTGCGCGAGCTGCACCGGCGGCACCGGCGTGGTGGCGGCATGGACGAGAACTTCCACACGGCCAAACTTGGCGGCCGCTTCGCCGACGAGCCGTGTACCCGCCCCGGGCTGCGAGAGATCGGCCGCGAACACGGCGGCCTCGCCACCCTTCGCCCGTATCTCATCCGCCACGGCCTGCGCGGCGGCGACGTTGGTGTGGCAGTGCACCGCCACCGGCCCGCGGTCCGCCAGCTGGCGGGCGATTTCCGCTCCGATGCCGCGCGATGCGCCGGTCACGAGCGAGACGCGGGGCTGTCCCGGCTCCACGCGCGGCGCGGCGGCCAGCTTCTGCCCCACTTTGACTTCTGCTTCTCCATTCATGACTTCCTCCTCCTTCATGTTATGTGCGCTGAACTTCAACTGCAGCAGGCTCGCGCCCGCCGACCACGAGACGATCTCGACACGCAGGGTGATGTCCTCCCCGACGAAGACGGGCCGCAGCCACCGGAGTCGATGCCCCGTCCACAGCGCGCCCGGCCCGGGCACCACCATGCCGATGAGCTTCGACAGATACGCCACCTGGATGGCACCGTGCGCCACTGCGTTGGGGAATCCGTACTGGCGCGCCTCGCCCGCATCCATGTGCAGCGGATTGCTGTCGCCGGAGAATTCGGCAAAGCGGCGCACGACATCCGCGTCGAGCCGGAAGCGCTCGGTGAAAACTTGCCCGGCATGGAAGTCGTGGCTCATCCGGATGCGCGGCACGTTCAGGCTTGTCCCGTCAGCTCGCCGACCATGAGCCGCGTGATCTTGAAGGAGATCATGTCCATGATCTGCTCCGCCGGGATGGTGATGCCAAACTCGCCCTCGACGGCCATCACGAGACGCAGATGGGCGAGGGAGTCCCACTGGGGCACGTTGTCGGGCGCTGTCTGGTCATTCACCGCGTCGGCAGCGAGACCAAACACCTGGGCGAAGACGGGGCGGAGACGGGATTCGATGGAATCATTCGGCATAGGAGAGATGCAGGTAGCCGGGAATGATGAAACTGTCGAGCGGCAAGAGGGCGCGCCGCCACAACCGGCCCGTGGAGTCGTGCGCGGCGAACTGGTGCCGCGGGTAGAAATCACGCACGAGTTCATTCTTCGCGGTGGCGATGAATTCTCCCGTCAGCGTGTGGCCGCCGCGCTCCGCGACGATGCGGGCCAGCACACCGAGGAGTCCGGTCTCGATGTTGCGCCCGATGATGCGGCAGCTCAGCAGCAGCGTGTCGATGCGCCAGTGCCCCGCCTCCGCCTCGGGCACGGCGATGATCACGCCGGTGAGGCCGTTGTCGCCGAAGCGGTCCGCCACGCGCATCCACAGGGCCACCGCGCCGGCCTCGATCATCGTGGCGAGCTGCGCGGCCGTGTGGCGGCGGGTGGTGAGGTTGAATTGATTGGTCTTTGCCACCAGTTGCGCCACGCGGTCCATCGTGCCTGCATCCACGGGGCCGACCTGCACTTTCATGTCGAGTCCGGCGAGGAATTCCTCGATGCTGCCGCTCGACTGCTGGAGTGCGCGGCGCTGCTCCTGCTGCTGGTACATCTCCGCGCGCTTCAGATCATCCGCCGTCACCAGCGGAGCATCGAAGAGTTCGCACATGTCCAGGGCCGCCGCGTAGTCCACCGGTGAGGCAGGCACTTCGATGACGGCCACCTCGGGCAGTTGCGCGCGCACCCAGGCGCGTTCCGTCGCATTGTCGTCGAAGAATGCGAGCGCGTCGGCGCCGATGTTCAGCTTCTTCGCGATGCGCCGCAGGCTCGTGGCCTTGTCCTCCCAATGGATCTCCATCGCCGCAAAGTCGCCGGGGCGCAGCACGCAGTCAGGATGCGAGGAGAGCGCCTCGAGCGCCTCGGCCTCGTTGTTCTTGCTGGCGATGGCGAGGAGCACACCGCGGTTCCGCAGCGCCAGCGCCGCATTCTGGAAGGCGGTGTAGGCATTGCCGGGAAAACTGTCCCCCAGCTTGATGCCGGAGACTCCTGCTTCACCCACCACGCCGCCCCAGAGCGTGTTGTCGAGGTCGAGGACGAGACACTTGCGCGGAGGCGTGCGCAGCGCACGCAGCGCGCGGGTCAGCGAGCGGGAGAGCGCCATCATCGCCTCCGTGGAATAAGGCGCGCGCGCGAGCAGCGCCATCCGCGGGTCCGTGGCACGGGAGACGCCGCATTGCGCAATGGCATCTGCGGCATCGAACACCCATGCGCCTGAGAACGGACTCAGAGCGCCGCCGAGTTCGCGGCTCAGCGTCTGGCAGAATGCATGGACCGAGCGCGCATCGAGCAGCCCGCAACTGCCCGCCGCGCCGGGGAGCCGCGGTGTGGTGAAGCCGGACCACAGCACGGTGGCGTTCGACTGACGGCGGACGGCTTCCACGGCCGCGGCGGCGCGCGTCGTCATGGCCGAGCACAACGTTGAGCGCGCGGCCTCATCGAGCGCGGCAAAGCGGAGCAGCTCGCGCCCGGCCCAGTCCTCCAGACGCGCGTGAATCCAGAGCACGTCCGGTTTGAAGGCAAAGAGCGCGCTGCCGGCATCGAGCACCTGCTGCTCGATCTGGCCGAAGGGCCCGAACCATGGCTTGAGCCGCAGTCCGCGCCGGGCAGCCTCCACGACGAGGAAGGGCTGCAGCATGTCCATCGTGCAGGTGGCGAGCACAGCGAGGCGCACCTCCGGCCAGGCCGCCGTCTTCGCATCCAGCGCCCGGGCCAGCGCCTGATACGCCGCAGGGCTGCCGTCAAAACCGGCGAACAATTCCGCCACCTCCGCTGGTGGAGAAGGCGTCATGCTGGATGGATGGACCGCGCTCATGGGCTGCACGCCCGGATGTGAGCGCAAAAACCCGCCGCTGGCAATCCGTGCTCGCCGGGGTGCGTGAAAATGCCGGGTCAGGGGGCGGTCGTTGTCACGCTGTCAGGAGTCGCCCCGGCCCTTTCATGCCCGTGCTGAAGCACCGGAACTGCTCCTGCACATGCGCCGGTGAGCATCGCGATGCCAGCCACCGCACTCAAGACGGGAGCATCAAGGTGAAGCTGCTGATGAGCACCGTGGACATGGCCGGGCCTGGAAACGGCACAGGCAGGCTGGTTTCAGCGACTCTACGACACCAAGGAAGGACTGCTCAAAGTGGTGCTCGCGCCATATGCGAGCCGTCCGATCCGTCGGCCTCCGCAGCGCGAGCGACCGTCTCATGCTTGTCTCTCTGAACAAACACAAGCAAGCTCTCGGCGGACTCTTTTGAATCAAAGACCAGCAGAAGCGTCAGAAGCCGCGTATATCCCACATCCCACCATGAACACCCGCATCCCCTCATTGATCATCACAGTGTGTCTCGGCGTGTCCTTGTCAGCCCTCGCGCAGACTCCGGACAAGCCGAAGAAGCCCAAACCCGCACCAGGCGCGGATGGCACAACACCGCCTCCGCCCAAGCCCGACAAGCCTGCATCGCCACCGCCCTCTCCACCTGCAACACCCGCCCCCACTGCCCCGACGACGCCAGCTCCGACACCGCCAGCACCTGTGGCGACGCCACCAACAGCACCACCGTCGGCGCCTGTGGCTGATCCTGGCACGCCGAAGACGTCGTCCACCAAATCGAAGCCAGACAAAAAGAGCGCCAAGCCGAAGGTCGAACCCGATGATCCAGGGAGTGGCGGCCCGGCCATCATCGTGAGGCCGCCGACTGTTGTGATCCCGCCGACCGCGATCACGCCGCCCATCAGGATCGGACCCGGTGTGCCTGAGCGTCCGAAGCCGGGCCCTGGCCTGCTGGCCGTGCGCAATTGCGGCATCGAGCGCCCTCACGCACCGCACGAATTTCGGGGTCCCGGCGGTGCCTTGCTCCGTTGCCCTGGAGTGGGCGGCCGCCCCGGCGGCCCTCCCGGTCCGCCGCGCAGGCCTTGAAGCGCTCATTTGACCACAGAATCCTCGCTCAAAAGAGGCGGCCCCGATTTCAAAGAGGCCGCCTCTTTTTCGTACACGGCGCGGCCGGCGGCCAACTGCCGCACATCACCAGCCGCGCCATGCGCAGCAGGTTGCAGGCTCCGCCCACATACTGGCACGCGGCGTTGACTCGCTCCACGCCTCGGTGCGCGCTCTTGCGCAGTCCTCCGATGTTTTTGGCCCAGCCGAAGATCTGCCCGATGCGCCGCCGCACGATCAGGCTGGCTTTGCAGCCACTTTTCTTCGTGGTGCGCGCGTCGAGTCCTTTGACCCGCCGCTCTTCGATCTGTGCGGAGTGCGGCGAGACTCCGCGCTCTCGACAACCCTTCACGAACTCGGCCTTTGGCCGGCTGCGCAGCTTGGTTGTGACGTCCTTTGTCGGCCCACAGTGTCCTTGGCTCGAAGCCGCGATCTTTGAGCTTGTCCAGGGCATCGATGGCGGCGCTGGTTTCCGTTTTGCCCACGGCTTGATGCACCTCTAGTGTGCCGCACAGCAGGCCGTTGCGGTTGTCCATGCTCGCGTGCATCCCGAAGCACAGCTTCGAGGCGCTGCCCTTGCTTTTGCGCAGCAATTTGGCCTCCGGGTCGGTCTTGTTCTCGTGCGTGTCGTTGCTGCGCTTCTGCCCTTTGAAGTCGCTCCAGCCGTTGCTGACCTCGACCTTTTACCCACGTCTTTCGGACGGAAGCTCTTGATGCTCGCCCAGGTGTCGATGGGCGTGTCATCGACGCTTCCCACTCGTCGTCGCCTGATCCGGGACGCCCATGAACCAAGTCCATCCAGCATGAAGCGATCAACGAGCCCATCTCATGGCAAGGTCATACGCCGAGCAAGCCTTGCCAGTGCGGCCTGTGTGTGGACGGCGTTTGCGGCAGGCTCGGTCGGCAGGCATCCGCCCGAAGAACCACCGGGGGTTGAAGATGTCTTCAGGCTCAGTGGTTTCGCGTTGGGCGTTTTGCTCGTGATCATCTGCCTTTGTCTTACCGTTGCCGAGATGCAGAGACTTCGCATGAAGGGGGCGGGCGTGAAGCTGTCGGAATGATTTCACCTGCCCGGACCGATCTTCACTCCATGACAAGATTCATCCGCCGGCCCTTCCTGCTCCACATCGTGGCAACGGCAGGCTTTTGCGCAACTGCCGCCGCTTTGCAGGCGAAGCCTGACTTCACGGCCTCCGAGATCGCGGGTCCCGGCGCAAAGGTCACCGAGGGCGACGTGGCGCGCTTCCAGCTCCGGCTGCGCAATCGAGGCGATGCCGCGGCGGAGCCGGCCCATTTGCGGATCCTGTGGCCGCGGATGGGCTACGTCGTCGCCGTGAACGGGGCAGACGTGGCGAAGGTCGATCCCGACGCAGCGGAGGTCGCCGCTTCCGTCAAGCTCCCCGCCGGCGGTGAACGCAGCATCGAGGTGGTGGTGCTCGCGCCGCGCGATGCGGGCGGCAGATCGCTTTCGTTGAGCGCCCAGATCATCCATTACCCGACGATGGCGGAGACGTGGATTCATCAGACCGTCACCATCGACACGCGCATCAAGACCGACGGCGTGCGGATCGGCTGGCTGCGGATCGCTTCGGCGGGGATCGTGACGCTGGCGTGGCTCGCCATCACCGTGCTGGCAATGGTCGTCGTGAGCGTGGCGGGCCGCGGGCGCGGGCAGAACACGTTCTTCGGGCCGCGCGCCGGCGTGGCGGGCGTCATGATCGCAATCGGCTTCTGGCTCATCTTTGCGGCGATGGCCTGGCGCGACTGGTGCGTGCTGCATGAGTGGACGGAGACCACCGGCACCATCGTCGGCAGGCGCGTGGAAACGCAGAGCGTGAGCACCAGCCGGCGGCGCGCGTCGGGATCGGGTGCCGAGACAAGCCAGTCCCAGGTGTCGAAGCCCGAGTTCGCCGTGCGCTACGGCGTGGATGGCCGGGAGATGTATTCGACGGGTTACGACACAGGATCGTCACTCCGAGTCGGCGGTGGCGTGGCGCAGTTGGAAAAGGAATTCCAGGAGTGGAAGATCGGCGCGCGTGTGCCGTGCTGGTATGATCCGCGCGATCCCGCCGACATCGTGCTGAAGCGCGGCTTCGGCGGCGCCTACATCTTCGCGCTGCTGCCGCTGATGCCGTTCTGGATGGGCTGGAAGATTCTGCGCCGACGTTTTTCGAATGCGGGCGACTGAGCCGTACCCGTGTCGTTGAAACCGCGCGACGCTCGCAAACGCCTCGGTGAAAACACCCGGCACCAGAGAAGACAAGGATTTGCCTCCACCGGCGTATGAGGATGGATGCCAGCACCAGAACATGCCTGCACCGGGCACGACGGAGGACACGCGTTCGCGTTCATGAACGCGCGCGTGCGGGACGGCGTGGTCGTCCACAGCAGACGTTCGGTCTTGAAGACGAGCCTCGCGGGAATCGGCGGCCTCTCACTGCCGGCGCTCACCAAGGCACGCGCCGAAGGGAAAACGAAGTCGGGCAACAAGGCGGTGATCCTGCTGTGGATGACCGGCGGGCCGTCGCACATCGACACCTTGGATCCGAAGCCGGACATGCCGCGTGAGATTCGCGGGCCGTTCAAGACCATCGCCACCAGGCTGCCTGGCGTGCGCATCTGCGAGTATCTGCCAAAGCAGGCCGCGATGCTGGACAAGTTCACCCTCATCCGCTCGGTTGACTGCCGCTTCAGCAATCATGAGCCGAACATGGTGATGCAGACGGCGAACCTCGCAAACGAGCCGCGGACGAATCCCAAGGCACGCTACTATCCGTCGTTCGGCTCAATCGTGGCGAAGCATCGCGGCGCGAATCATCCCTCGATGCCGCCGTATGTGGTGCTGAACATGAAGTCGCGCTCACACGTCGCCTGGGGCGGCTATCTGGGCACGCAATATGATCCCTTCGATGGCAATGGAGCAGCGCGGGCCTTCCAGCTTCCGGCAGGGCTGACGATGGATCGTCTGAGATCCCGCCGCACGCTCAGCCAGCAGATGGACGGGCTGCGCGCCGAACTCGACGCGACCGGCATGATGACGGCGATGGACAGCTTCGGGCAGAAGGCCGTGGACGTCGTGGCCGGCGGTCGCGCGCAGGATGCGTTCGACTTGAGCAAGGAGCCGCAAAAAGTACGGGACCGCTACGGCGAGCACGACTGGGCCCGGCAGGCCCTGCTCGCGCGGCGGCTCGTCGAGCGTGGCTCTTCCTTCGTCACCATCGACCTGAGCAATCACAGCGCCTCGGGCACCTGGGACACTCACGGCGACAACATCCCGCCCTACGGCGGCATCTGGAACGGCCTGCGACCGCTGCTGCCGGTATTCGACCATGTGCTGACCACGCTCGTAACCGATCTCGAAGAACGCGGCATGCTGGACGACACTCTCGTCATCGCGATGGGTGAGTTTGGCCGCTCGCCGACGCTGGGCACGCAAGGCAGCACGGACGGGCGCAATCACTGGCCCTTCGTGATGTCGATGAGCCTCGCCGGCGGTGGATTCCGGCACGGGCAGGTCATCGGCGCGTCCTCCCGGGACGGCGGCGAGATCGCGGAACGCCCCGTGACGCCCGGAGATCTCGCGGCGACCATTTACCACCACATGGGCGTGCCGCTCGACGCGACCTACCTCGACCATCAAGGACGTCCGAACTACATCGTGGACCAGGGCGCGCCGCTCCGTGAAATCATCTGACCGCCCGGAGCGCGGCGCGCGAGGGAGAACGAGGCGGGCCTCGCCGACGGCGCAGCGCCAGCAGCGCGCCCGCGGCAACGAGCAACGCGCCGCCCGGTTCCGGCACGGCCTGGATGATGGAGTTGATCTCGGTGGCGTTCGAGGAAATGCGGGAGACGAAGAACTGCTCGGGAATGTCGGCTCCATCATCCGGGATGAGGGTCCAGCCGCCGGCATCGCTGCCCTGGTAGAGGCCGCCCTTGTCGAAGATGGCGCCGGAGAAGTTCGAGTTGTCACCGGTGACATTGTTCGTGTCGAAATCGGCCTCGATGGCGTAGTTCACTCCGGCCAGCTTCCATGTGGCGCCGTCCTTGATGAAGACGCCGCCCCCGGAATCGCCGGAGGACAGGAAGGACTCCTCCAGCCCGTTCACCGCGTTGAATTGCGCGACGAGCAAGTCGCCCACCGGGCTGCTCACGATGCCGGTGACTTCATTGGCCCCCCACCGCGCCACGCCGTCGCTGCCGCCCGTCTGCCAGCCTTTGAGTTCGGCGGAGACGGTCACATCGGCGCCGCGTGGTCCGCCACGGCCATTTGTGACGAGCGTCCGGCCGGTCTCATTCGCGTGCGTGTAGAGCTGTGCGTAGGAAGAGAAGGATTCGTTGATCTTGTAAATGCGCAGGTCGGTGCCCGTGATGTCCCAGAAGCCGACGCCGCTGTTCGCCGACGCGTCGATGGTGTAGGTCACGTCGGCCACGCCATTGAAAAGGCTGCTGGAGACGAAGGTGCTGCCCTGTACGCCGATGTGCTGCGCCGTGATGAAAAGCTGGGGGCTGATCATCGTGCCGAGAAATCCGCCGAAGAGTCCCTCATACTCCCAGCCAGCGCCGGAGTAGGCGCCGGTGGGCGCAGTCGTATTGTGCGTGGAGCTGGAGGTTTCGTAGAAAACCACCGCATGTGACGGCTCCGCGGAGGCGAAGAACACCGCCGCCGCTGCTGCAGCCATGACGATGCGCGCACCGCCCCGATGTGCGTGGCCGGCCCTTGCGGTGGTGATGAAGCGGTGCGCGCGCATGAAAAACCGGCGGAAACCTAACGCCCCGGCACGTCGCCTGCCAAATGCTTTTCCGGCTCAGTTCAGTCCGAAGAGCCGTCCCGTCCGTCCGCCCCTGAACAACGGCGGATGGGCGCCGGTCAGCCGTGCCGGAGCCAGCAGCGCCGCATCGAGCACGAGCGACACGCGAAACACCGCCGCTCCACCCGGCCGGCGGATTGCCCTGCACTCGACGACGAATCCGCGCACCGTGGCCCAGCCCGCTTCGTCGCTTTTCAATCCGAGGCGCAGATGCCGCGGCAGCACGTCCGTGCGCACGCGCACCTGCAACTCCGCGGCGAGGTCAAACCGGTGGCGTGACCAAAAGACAAGTCCCGACTCGCTCACCTTGCAGAGACTTACGACGGCCTGCCCTCCTCCCCGCATCGGTTCCCGGGGATTATCGCTTTTCTCCTGCTTGGACTGGCGTTCGTCGGCCATGAATCAGGCGGTTCGTTTCACCAACAATCTTGCGCGCCGTCCAAGAAGGAACACAGGCGGGAGAAAGTCAACGGAGGTTTGGGCGCGGTCCCCGCCTCCGCAGGGCTTGCGCATGAATTGCTTCTGAGTGAATTCCCACGGATTCAGGGCGACCACGGATTGGACTTCTTCTGAATCCATCTGTGGAATCCTGAAGCTGCGGGGCAAATCATAGATTCGAGGCTTGCGCTTTCGGTTCATGCGCAAGCCCTGCGGCCTCCGCCGGAGCCGAAACGCGCAGAGGACGGGCTTCCGGCCCGTCCTCTGATTAGACTGCTGATCACACTTTCCACTCGCCGCGGTACTCGCGGGTGAGCCATTTGTCGTTGCCGCCGCTGATGAACTTATGCGCGGTCGGATCCCATTTGATGTTCGCGCCGTGCCAGTAGCCGAAGTTCATGAGATGACAGGCGATTGCGCTGCTCGCGCCGATGCCCACGTCGCAGATGGGTTTCTCGCGCGACTTCACGCACTTGAGGAAGTCTGCAAGCTGGTCCTTGCTCTCGTAGAGCTTCACCTTGGCGTTCGCGAGGTATTCGCGCTCGGCCAGCGTGTATTCGCGCTCAAGCGAGGTGCCTTTGCTCTCGTCCTTGCCCATGAAGGCATGCTTCACCTCGCCTTTCAGGATGAGCTTGAACTTGCCGCGGCCCACATGCACCTCGCCCTCGGTGCCGTAGAACGATGCGCCAGGGCTGCCGTCGGCGTGGGTGAGCACGACGCCATTCGCATACACGAGCTGGCAGCCGCGCTTGGCGTTTTCAAAGTCGGCGGGTGCACGGACCTCGACGGGGCCGTTTTCATCCATGCCGAGCCCCCATTGCGAGATGTCGATGTGATGCGCACCCCAGTCGGTGATCATGCCGCCGCCGTATTCGCGCGTCTTGCGCCAGGCCGGGAAATTCTTGCACTCGCCACGCGGACTGAGTTCCGAATTGTAGGCCACGACCGGACCCGGGCCGCACCAGCGGTCCCAGTCGAGGCCTGGCTCCATCGGTTCTTCGGGGAAGGCATTCGGTTTGGCGGGATCACCGAAGCTGGTGGTGATGGTCTTCACCTCGCCGATGACGCCGTTGCGCACCAGCTCGCAGCCGACGCGGAATTCCTTCATGGATCGCTGCATGGAGCCGGTCTGCAGCACGCGCTTGTTCGAGCGCGCGGCATCGACGACTGCGAGCGCCTCGTGGATGTTGTGCGTGAGCGGCTTTTCGCAATACACATCCTTGCCATTGCTGACGGCGGAGATGGTGATGATGGCGTGCCAATGATCCGGTGTGGCGATGCAGACGGCATCAATGTCCTTGCGCGTGGTGATCTCGCGGAAGTCGTTCACCGCAGCGCACGGGCCGCCGGCTTTGATGTCCTTCTTCGCCGCGTAGTACTCGTTCACGAATTTCTGCCCGGCCGTGCGGCGCGTCGTATCGACATCACAAACCGCGACGACCTCGACCTCTGGATACTGAATGAAGCGGCTGAGCAAGCCACGCGCCTGCTTGCCAAGACCGACGAATCCCATGCGGATGCGGCTGTTCGGCGAAGTGTCCGCCGACCAGATGCGCGAAGGAAGGATGAACGGCGCCGCGATGGAAGCTGACGCGGCTTTGATGAAATGACGGCGTGAATTAGGGTTCGGATTCATGGGTGGAGATGAACGCAGGCCACCCGCCGGTTTTTCAATCCGCGAGGCACGCCGCGACAATGCGTGCCGTCCGCAGACACGGCCTCACAGTTTGCGCAGAAACGCGCGCAGGGGATCGAACGCCTTGTTACCCCAGGGCAGGTGGCCTTTCTCAGCGGCCTTGCCAACGCGGAGGTCGAAGTCCGATTGCGAGGCCATCCATGCGCGAAAGCGCGCCTTGGCGAGGTGGTCAGTGCGCCCCGTCTTTTCGGCGAGGCACTTGAAGTAGTCGAGCAGGCAGGCGTAGCCGGGCTGCTCGCTGACGGCTTCGAGACAAAGGTCTTCGATCATGCCCTTGCCGCCGTCACGACCGACGATGTAACCGCCGATCTTCGGTGATCCGGTGGAGAAATCACCCGCTTTGACGAGCGTGATCTGAAAGCTCTGCTTCACCGCATTGACGATCTTTTGCCACGAACCCGCCGCCTCCTCTTCGGCATCAATGATCACGGCAACGCTCTCAACTTCACCGCGCGTGAACTCGGGACGCTTTGGCATCTCTGAAAGGAAACGCTCGAGGTTGGTGCGTCCCGCACAGTGTTCGACCGCGATGTCAGCAATGCCGGCGAAATCGCACAGCCCTTTGATGACGGCCTGGTCGTCCTGGCCTTCACAGACAACGATCTTCATCGCAGCTCCCAGTTGAACTCCTTCGCCGTCGCCAGCGTCTTGTCATCCATTACGGTCGCCTTGATGTCGCCGTTCACCCGATCCAGCCGGATGAGATTCAGCTCGTGCGGCGGACTTTCCCGTGCCGCCTGATCCGCCGCGAAAATGCACTCCGCGCTGTGAGTGGTGGCGAAAATCTGCACGTCCAGTTCATTGGCCGCTGCGATCAATCCTTTCCAAACAATCGGCAGCACGGAGTGATGAAGGCCGTTCTCTATTTCGTCGATGAGCAGCACCTTCGCGTCTCCGGCAAGCAGTTCAGAGTAGATGTCCAGCAGACGGCAAAAGCCTTCGCCAAGATGGCTGACGGGGATCATCTCCGGAAGCCCTACATCCGCGTAGATCAGCGGAGCGCCATTACCTGTCTGTAGTGACTCGATGCTCTCAAGCCGTGGATCAACGTTCTTCAACAGTTTCTCGACTTTCTTCTTCGCGCGTTTCAATACAACCCGATTGTAGTCAATCGCGTCCTGGACTGGATCGGAAGGGTGTGAAGAAAACACTGTAGGCTTTTGTGGCACGATTTTGCCTGGATCCCAATAACACTGGAACGGTCCGAGGCTGTAAGAGCCGCGATATTCCCAGGTGTCTCTTCCGACGGGGTTGGTCCCGCGCGCACTCATAAGCACATGTGATTTGTTGCTCCCCTGGTCTGACAGATCGATGATGATGTCTTCGCGGTTCTGTTTGTCACGCAACAACCAGAACCAAAAGTCCCTGTTACTGTCCGCACCTTGCGAAAATATGCGGAACATGTTGGGGAGGTTTTGCGGTCCGTCTTTGGCGCTAAAAAGCGTCGGATCAGACAACCCCAGCCCCAAATAAATGGCCTCCAGCAATCCTGTCTTCCCCGTGTTGTTCAATCCCGCGATCAAGTTGACCCGGTTGAAGGGTCCAATCTCGATCTCGCGAAAGGCACGGAAGTTCTTGATGTGAATGCTGGAGAGCATCGGGACGAATGGCTGGCATTTTCGTCGGTTCCTCCGGCCTGTCACGCTATCTTTTGCCTGTGCGGCCTGACTCGATCCATTGGCTGTGTAATCACACGAGCAACTGGCTTTGGCTTGCCAACCTTCCGAGGCGCGCGCAATCATGCGGCCACCATGACCGCCTACCACAAGCTCTGCGAACTCGCCCGTGAAATCTCAATTCTCAGCTCGACAGGCTCGGTGCTCGGGTGGGATCAGGAGACGTACATGCCGGACAAGGCGCTGCATTTTCGCGCGAAGCAGCTCGCTTACCTCAGCGGTCGGGCTCATGCGCTGGCGACGAGCGGCCGATTCCTGGCGGCGCTGGAAAAGGCTGAGGGCGAGAAGCATCCGCGGCACTCGAAGGAGGCGGCGAACATCGAGGTGATGCGCGAGGAGTTCGAGCGGGCGTTCCGCATTCCGACAAAGCTCGTGGAAGAGGAAAGCGCGGCGACGACCCACGCGAAGGCGGCCTGGGTGGAAGCGCGGAAGAAATCGGAGTTTGCGCTCTTCGCGCCGCATTTGGAGAAGCTGCTCGGCTTCGCCCGGCTGAAGGCGGAGCTGTGGGGCTACGACGGCGAGCCTTACGATGCCCTGCTCTCCGGCTACGAGCGCGGCGCGCGCACGCGCGAGGTGGCGGCGCTGTTCGACAAATTGAAGCCCGACCTGGTGTCGATCGCACGCGAGGCGGTGGAGCGCAGCAAATCAGTGCCCGAGAAATTGCTGCGCGGAAAGTTTCCCGCCGCCAAGCAGCAGCAGCTCAATCGCGAAGTGGCGGAGAGCATCGGCTTCGACTTCACGGGCGGCCGCATCGACACGACTGCCCATCCGTTTTGCTCCACGGTCGGTGCGGGCGATGTGCGGCTGACGACTCGGTATGACGAGAGCGATTTCACCTCATCGCTCTTCGGCGTGATGCACGAGGCGGGGCACGGCATGTATGAGCAGGGCCTGCCGGCGGAGGACTTCGGCCTGCCTTCGGGCACGGCGGTCTCGCTGGGGATTCACGAGTCGCAGTCGCGGCTGTGGGAGAATCATGTGGGCCGCTCGCATGCCTTCTGGGAAAAGTGGCTGCCGCGTGCGGCGGAGATTTTCCCGAATCTGCGCGGCGTGAAGCTGAAGGCGTTCCTCGCATGGGTGAACCGAGCGGAGTTCTCCTTCATCCGCGTGGAGGCGGACGAAGCCACATACGATCTGCATGTGCTGCTCCGCTTCGGCATCGAGCGCCGCATGGTGCGCGGCGATCTCAAGGTGGCCGACGTGCCCGCGGCATGGAACGACGAATTCAAATCGCTCTTCGGCATGACGCCGCCGGATGACCGGCGCGGCTGCCTGCAGGACATCCACTGGAGCATGGGCGGCCTCGGCTACTTCGCGACGTACTCGCTGGGCAATCTGAATGGCGCGCAGCTCTTCTCGACGGCGATGCGGCAGAAAAGGATCAGCGACGCCGCGGCGATGTGCGACTACGCGCCGCTGCTCGCATGGCTGCGCACGAAGGTGCACGCGCGCGGCAGCACGCTCATGCCTGCTGATTTGATGCGCGAGGCGACGGGCCGCGAGACGACGCCAAAGGCGTATCTGGCGCATCTGCGGAGCCGTTTTCTCGGACGCTGACCGCGCGCCTACCAGCGGCGGTACGGATACGGCCTGCCGTAGTAGTAACGGTAAGGGCCGTAGCGCGGGGGCGGCGGCGGACCGTAGCCGGCATCGTACATTGCGCGGTCCTGGGCGCTGCCGATGGCACCGCCGACAATGGCACCCGCGACCGAACCGATGGCAGCACCGACGAGCGGGCGTCCGTTGTTTGCGCCGATGATGGCTCCGGCCACCGCTCCTGATGCGGAGCCGACGGCGACGCCGGTCCGGCGGTTGGGACCAGGACGAGCGCAGGAGACAACGGTCATCATTATTCCGAGTGCGATCAGCAGGGTGCGGGCGGGGTTTTTCATGGGGTTGAGGTTTTGGTGGATGAACAACCGGCATCAGACTCCGGTTTCGCCCGGGCATTCAATTCAGCGCAAAGAAAATCAGGCCCGGGTCCCGTGCCGCGCGGCGATCACCCGGCGCGCAGTGCGTACACCTCGACGGGATCGGGCTGGCCTTTCACCTCGTGGATGCCCACATGATCGAAGATCACCTGCGCATCGGGAATGCCTTGGACAAAGGCGGCGCTGGCAAGCACGGGCCGCTCCAGCTTCCGGGTAAGGCCCTCGATGCGGAAGGTGATGTTCACGGCCTCGCCGACGGCGGTGTTTACGCCGCGGCCCATGGCACCGAGGGCAACGGGGCCGACGTTGAGTCCCACGTTGCACTGAACGGCGATGCCTTTGCTTTCACTGAGCCACTTGCGCGTGGCGGAGTGGGATGCCTCGGCGCGGCTGAGGAGGTCCGCAGCCTCGGCGGCGCGGCGGCGCGTGTCCGCATCGCACGCGGGCCAGTAGGCGAAGACTCCATCACCGATGAACTTGTCGATCACGGCACCGCGCGGCTTGAGGATGGCATCGCAGTCCGCATACCACTCGCGCAGCATGGCGGCCACCTCCTCGGCGGTGAGCTGGGCGGAGATGCTGGTGAAGTTCTTGAGGTCACCGACGAGCAACGTGGCCTGTACGGTTTTGACCGGGAGATTGACCGCGGTGCGCAGCATCTGCGTCTTGCCGCCCACGAGGTCCTGGGTGCTGCCGCTCTCATCCTGGTCAAAGTAGAGCATGAGGGTGCCAAGCTGGATGCGGTCGCCGTGGCGAAGGGCGCGGGAGCTGGTCAGCGCCACGTCATTGACGTAGCTGCCATTGGCGCTGCCAAGGTCGGTGATCCAGAAAAGGCGGCCTTCTCGCCGGATGGTGCAGTGCTGACGGGAGATGCCCGTGTCATCCAGGCGGATGGTGGCGTCCTGGCTGCGACCGACAAGATTGAACTCCTCGAGGTGCCAGGTGGTGCCGTTGTCCGCTTCTCGTAAAACTGCCGCCATTGATTTTGTCAGGCCCCTTTGAAGCAACTTGCAGCCCCAAAGTCAAGCCAAGCTCTCAAAGGCACGCCAAAAGTCGGGGGGGAGGCACTTTCCGAGTTGCCGGTCCGGCGGGCCGCGGCATCCTCGGGTGGAAGCGCCATGAGAGCCAGTTGCAAAACCTCGCCCGTCGCCGGGGAGCACCGCCAGGGACGATACGCAGGAAGGTCATTCCAATGCCGCCGGGAGTGCTTGGGCGAAGCGTCGCGGGCAGCGTCCGCCGGGACGGAAATCCCCCTCCTGCCTGCGTCCCAGCTCCTTGGATTTCGCCGCCGCCTCGTGAGTCGCATGATGCCAAAGCGGCTGATCTTTGCACTGCTGCCCGTTCTGCTCGCAGCCGGACAGTCCCTCGCGCATCAGGTGCCAAGCCTGACGGTCGAGGCGCTCTTCTTGGCGGACCGCTCCTACACGCTGCAGGTGAGCCTGGACCCGCGGCTGTTTCTTTCCGACCAGCCGGCTTCCCTGCCGCCGGTGCCCGTCGAGTGGTATCGCGAGCAGACGCCGGAGCAACTCACCGCCACCTGGCACAAGGCTGCCGGCTACGTGCGCGAGGCGCTCGAATTGAAGTTCGGCCAGCTGACAGGCCGCATCGGCGGCATCGAGTTCCAGCCGATGGACGGCGCGACGAACGAGCCGCTGGGTGCCGACTCGAAGGAGGTACATCTGCTCGGCAAAGCGAAAGGCGTGGTGCCGGAGGGTGGCGGGAGCTTTCAGATCGCGCTCGGCAGGAATGCGAACGTGAGCATGATCTTGCTGAACTCCCTCGATGGAGAAATGGAGCGCCGGCCGAACGTGATCTTCCCCGGCGAGACGAGCCGGCCGTTCGAGTTGAAATTCGCAGCCGTGAAATCTGAACCTCAAGCGCCTGCGCGGGAGCCACACGCCACAGCGCAAAGTACGCCTGCCGCCAGTTCAACCCCGCCCGTTGCCCCGCCTGCGGATTCACAGGCCGGCGCACGGGAGGGCCATGGCTGGCTCATCGCTTCTCTGGCACTGCTTGCAGCCGCAGCATGGAGCATGCTCAAGCTTCGCCGGAAGACGCAATAACGGCCTGTGATGCCGACGGGGCGGCCGGCTGGAGGGTGCCGTCTGCACTGAAGCTCATGCCCACCGCCTTCGCTGCTTCGGCGGCCGGACCGCCAAAGCCAAGCAGCATGGCCACCTCCTCCTGCACCTGTTCGATCTCTCCGAGGTGCAGTTCGGGATCGCGCACCATGAAGACATCTCCGGTCTTCTTGTTCTCGTAGATGAGCATCCGCCCGTGCTCGGTCTCCTTCACGTCGGTGGGCGTCAGTTGCCGTTTGCGCTCAAGCATCAGGGCGAGGATGTAGCGGGCATTTTCCGTCTTCGGATCGTCCTCTTCGATGAGCCGCGCCAACAGGGCCTGCGCGTTCTCCTTCGGCGCGATCTCGGGCTTCTCCTCCACGGGCGCGGCCTCGTAGGACGTCTTCCAGAACGAGAAAGGCGTGCGCTCCGTCAACTCCTGCTCCCAGGCATCGAGCGCGATGTCTCGACGGACATAACCGCCGGTTTCGGCGTCGAAATAGATGGCCGTGTAGAGCGGCTCGCCATCGGCGAAGGAGCGCCCGGAGAGTGCGCATTGAGGGGAACGGGAGCGGATGTTCCAGGTTTGTTGCATGGGTTCGGTCGGCGGGACGGGAAAGATGTTTGCCGTGCTTTGACGCGATTCGTTCAAGCCGTCTGCGGGCGCGGCACGGGCCGGCGCTTCTTCGGCTTGAACATCTGCGTGAGCCAGGACAGCGAGGGCAGGTCACGGTTGCGAGAGCGGTAGTAGAAGAGCACCGCGCCAACCGCACCGATGATGAGGTGCGGCATCCAGACCGCCAGCCACGGCGCTATTTTCATGCCCTTGCCGAGGCTGACGAAGAGTTGGTTGAAAAAGACCAGGCCGATGAGCGCAAAGATGGCGCCCGCCACGCCGCCGAGCACACCGCGGCGCGAATACGAGACGCCGAGCGGCGTGGCGATGAGGACGGCTACGATGCATTGCAGAGGATAGGCGAAGCGGTGGAACAACTGCGTCCGGAACGCGGCGAGCTTCGACTTTGCCAAACCTCCGTGCGCCTTCAGATATGACACAAGCTCCTGCACGCTCATGTTGTCAGGCTGGAGCGAGGAGCTGATGATGCTCCAGGGCGTCTCGGTCCAGTCCGAGGTGTCGAGACGTGTCATCGAGCCTTCCACGTTGCGCCGGATCTGTTCGTCGGGATTGCCATTCTTGTAGGTCATCTCCACGGACTTGTAGAAGGACCACCGCCCGTCAGGCCACCAGTAGGCGGATTGCGCGCGCAATGACCGCACGAGCTGGCCCTTCTCATCCTCGGTGTAAACCTCCACCCCCTTGAGCTTGTCCTCGCGCAGGTTGAACGGGAAGCTGCTGATGAACCAGGTCCGGCGGTTCGGCTCGTCACGATACATGAGCGACTGCGCGAGCGAGGCGCCCGCGTCGGATTCATTCAGCGCGCGCAGGATGGCCTGCCGGTTCCCTTCGGCGCGCGGCGCCCAGTAGTAGTTCGCCGCCATGCTCAAGAGCGCCACGAGCGTGCCGACGAAAAACACGGGCCGCAGCACCTGCCACATGCTCCGCCCGGTGCCGAGCATGGAGATGATCTCGTTTGAGCGCGACATCTTCATCAGCGTGAAGAGCGTCGAGAGCAGCAGCACGGCCCAGATCGTCTCCACGTAAATGTAGGGGATGAGGCTGATGTAAAAGGCGGCGATGGTGGAGTTCGGCGTGTTCGCATCCTGGAAGTCGCGCAGGCTGTCGAGCATGTCCCACATGATCCAGAGCATGCAGATGGCAAAGAAGCAGAAGGCCAGCGGCTGCAGGAAGGCGCGCATCATGTACCGGTCCATGGTCTTGGAGCCGATGTAGTAGGACAGCGCCACGGCGGGCGTGAGGCTCATGAAGACGATCATCACCAGCTTGAAGGCATAGGCCGTGACCGAGGCGGGCTCTCCCATCACCGTCAGCCGCGCATACTCGAGCTGGTCATGCAGGTCATTGCACACGCCCCAGATGGCCAGAAAGCCGCACGCGATCCAGGTGGGCCAGAGCATCTTCTCCACCTGCGGGACGGCACGCAGCAGGATGATGTGATACGCCACGCCGCCGAGCAGCGCCCAGAGCTTCAGGTAGGGCATCAGATAGTAAAAGGCCAGCAGCGGCTGCGACGGCTCCTGCCAGTCCTTTGCATCCGCCAGCTCCACACCGCTGGAAGGCATCCACGGCAGGTGACGCTCGTGGTAGCCGAAAGCCTGCGCGCCGAGCATCACGCCCACGGCGATTAGCAGCGAGAGTGACCCGGCGTGCGGGATGGCACGCAGCCAGCGCCACAGCTGGGCCAGCAGTTTGAAGATGGGATCAAGCAATCGCATGGGTGGGGAAGCCGCGGAGGGCGCGGAGAGTCGGACAGGCAACGCGGCGCGTCAACTGCGGCGCTCGGCCAGCCCTGCCGTCATCGATCGCCGCCCCTCGCCTGCCCCCACGGAGAGGCCCGAGATCGCCTCGTTCTTCCTCGCAGTTTTTCCTCGCCATCCGGCTCTCGTCCTGCTCTACTCATCTAGATATCCCTCCCGATGCTGCCTGACGACCAGCCAACACTGCCCACCAAGCCGTCCGATCCGTCGCGCAATTCACAGCCCGGTCCGTGGGCAGCGCCATCCGTTGAAGAGCTTCAGGCGAAGCTGCCGCAATATGAAGTGCTGGAGATTCTCGGACGCGGCGGCATGGGCGCGGTGTACAAGGCGCGGCAGAAATCGCTGAATCGGCTGGTAGCGATCAAAGTGCTGCCGCCCGCGCTGGTGGAGGGTGATGGCACTTTTGCAGAGCGATTTCAGCGTGAGGCGCAGACGATGGGGCAGCTAAAGCACCCGGCCATCGTCGCCGTGCATGACTCGGGAGCGACGAACGACGGACTGCTCTACTATGTGATGGAGTTCGTCGATGGGACGGATGTCGGGCGCATCATCGAGGAGCGCGGGCGAGTGGAGACGGCCGAAGCTCTGCGCATCACACGCGCGGTGTGCGAGGCACTGGCCGCCGCGCATGAGCGGGGCGTGGTGCATCGCGACATCAAGCCTTCCAACGTGATGCTGGAGGCCGATGGGCAGGTGAAGGTGGCGGATTTTGGCCTGGCGCGGACTCAGTCGGCGGCGGAGATGCTGCAGACACGATCGAGCGTCATTCTTGGCTCGCCGGATTTCATCGCGCCGGAGGCGTTGAAGCGTAGCGCGGCGGTGGATCATCGTGCGGACATCTTTGGTGTTGGCGTGATGCTTTATCAAATGCTCACAGGCGAGCTGCCGCGCGGAATGTTCAAGCTGCCTTCGCGTCTCGTGCCGGGACTCGACGAGCGGCTGGATGCGATCGTCTGCAAAGCGATGGAGCCTGATCCGGCGGACCGTCAGCAGTCCGCGCGTGAGTTGCTCGGGGAACTGGAGGCATTGAAGGCGCCGCCTCCTTCCAAACCGGTAGCGCGGAAACTCGTGATGTGGATCGCGGTCGTCGCGACGGTGCTGGTGATCGTGGCGGTGGCCGTGATGATGCGCTCCAGCGATACGGATGCAAAGCCAGCGACGGCAACGGAAGTCGAAGCTCCCTGGCAGCCGGTCTTCAACAAGCCGGAGGATTTCGCAGGCAAGCGTGCAACCTTCAAAGATGGCTGGGCGGTGCTGACGGATCGTCCGCTGACCATCGGGCGCGATGTGCGCGATGGTGCGGTGCGTGCGACGACCCGCTTTCGCAAGAGTGGTGTCGGCTCGCTGGCGGTGCGCGCGAATCAAAACGGCCATGTGCCGATCCTGACCTTCATCTCGGGCGAAGGCAGAATCGTTGCGCTGAACTTCTGGCCGGACTACCAGAGCAAGGAGTCGCAGCGGCGGGAGTTCGAACTGCCGAAGCCGCTCGCCGAGGGTGAGGAGTTCACCATGGAACTGAGCGCACGCGGGTCAGAGTTTCGCGTGAGCGTGAATGGCGTGGAGGTTGGCAAAGCGCTGCGTGATCTGCCCGGCATCACTTCTGGCACGATGGGCGTCGTCCCGGCGGTGGGCGCGACGGTGGAGTTCAAGGACATCGCGTGGCGCGAGTTCGTGGCTAGCGAGCCATCACGCTGAGCAAGTGCTCGCGCTCGGCCTGGATGTCGGCCTCGTCATCCACCGTGCGCGCGATTTCTTCTTCTATGAGCCTGGCGTAGCGCTTTCTCATGCGATGTACCTGCAGCCGCACGGCACCGTCGGTGAGGCCGGTCAGCGCGGCGACTTTCTTGTAAGGTGTGGCATTGTCACCCAGCGGCAGGAATTCCTTCAATCGGTCGAAGAGCGGCAAGTCGTCGGCTTTCACAAACTCGTCGCGCAATTTCTCCATCGCGGCGTTCAGCACGCCCTCCGCCCAGGCGCGATCGTAGAGTGCGTCGGGGCTGTTCACATCGGCAGGCTCGCGGATGTAGCGGCCTTCGGCGTCGGCTTCATCAAACGAGACAATCTGCCTGCCACCGCCGCGTTTCTCGCGTCCCAGCGCGCGGAAGTGATCGCTGAGCAGACGCTTGAGCACACCGAGCAGGAACGACCTCAGCCGCCCGCGCGCCTCACTTGCGGAAAGGATCGACCGCTCCTCAATCACGCGGTGGAAGAAATCTTGCGTGAGATCTTCCGCATCCGTCGGCGCATGACCGCTGCGACGCAGATAGGAGTAAATGGGATACCAGTAGCCTTTGCAGATGTCTTCGAGAGCACGCCGCGCATCATCCGGTGTGCCACGCTGCACGCGCCTCACCAGGCTCCAGTGCGTGGTGGGGAATGGGGAGCGCGGTTTGTCTGCTGGATCGGACATGCGGGAGGAAATCGTGTGGTGACTTAGCCAGTTGCAAAACCTCGGAGTTCGGAAGTCAGAGTTGTTGAATTCATTCTCCTGTCCCCATTCTCCTGTCATTCCAAACCATGATGACAGGAGAGCGGGGGCAGGAGAATGGGTTTTGCAACTACCTCGACTGTGACGGGAGATTGGTTTCCGGCAAGTTGCGGGTGTGTTTGAGGAATGCCGATTGGCTCGCGAAAGCAACGCATTCTGGCGAATGCGCCTACCGGCGTCGTAGGTTCGTTCTCCAGAACGAGGGGTCTCGGTGGGCGGGATGGGGACGCGGTTCGCACTCTGGCGAGTGCGCCTACCGTGATCTCGTTCGCCAGAACGAGGAACTCGGACACAAACGAAGCGGCTGGCAGGTCGCCCTGCCAGCCGCTGATGGAGACACGATGGATGTGCCTTGGTTTGAATGTTGATCACCGAGGCATCGGAGCCGTCAGGCAGTTGTCTGCTTCATCACAGACTCCAGCCAGGACATTGAGGATAAGCGCATCAAGCTGGGCATCGGTGAGAGCTTCGCCAGGGAGGTCCTCGCCCCACAAGGCTTCGCCAGGGAGCTCCTCGCCAACCAGCGCCTCGCCGGGAAAGTCCTCGCCATATAGCGATGAACCCGTCGCGTGATAGATCGCGCCGCCGTAAAGGGCGGTCGGCTGGCTTTGGAGGTAAGCGGCACCGCCGTAGTTGACGGTCATCGGACCGTTGCTCTGCAAGGCGGGAGCCAAGTCACAAGCACCACCAATTGAAATCACGGACGAAGCACCTGCGGTGGTGTTGTAGATCGCGCCGCCGTAGCTGGCTGTGGGCTGTCCCTGGAGGTAGAGACCGCCGCCGTAGGTGGATGTCGTCGTTGCGTGGAGATCGGCGGTTGAACCGTCCGTGTCTAGGAATCCAGAGTTGGGATTCGGGGCGGAGACGTTGCCGTAGAAGTCGTTGTACCACGAGTTCACGGGCGGAGCGCTGGTGGTGGCGTTGTAAATGGCACCGCCGTAATACATTGCACCGCCATAGTTGGCAGTGGGCTGGCCTTGGAGGTAGAGACCGCCGCCATAGGAAGTGACGGCGGAGGCGGTGCCAGAATTGGCGACACGATCATCATTCCCACCGCCGACACCGATCTGGCTGGCGCTCGGCGCACCGCTGTTCAGTCCGGTGAAAATGTAGTCGGTGAAGGTCATGTCGTCATTGGTGAAGCCAACCTGTCCGGTCGCCAGGGCATGGAGCAGCATCTCGTCCGAGAGCGGAGCGGGTGTCTGTGCGCGGGCGGTGGGGTTGATGGCGAGCATCGCCACCGTGGCGGCGGCGAGGAGCTGGAGTTTGCGATTCGTTTTCATGGCAGTGTTTGTTTTCGTTGTTGAGTTGAGTTGTCAGGAATTTGAGGCCGCCTGTCACAGCGTGGCTGCATGAGCGGGTTCATGGGGGAGAGAACCGGCCGGGACATCGTGTTACCGAGTTTTCGAAAAAAGTTTCGCAGCCGCAGCGGCCACACATTTTTCAGCAAGCCGTGAAACGTTTCGCGGCGCGCGGGGACAGCAGGGCGGCAGAACCCTTTTTCTGCCATGCTCCATCCTCGCCTTCTCGCTCTCGCCATTCCGCTCATCGCCGCTCTCGCGCTGCGTGCCGAGGACAATGAGCCGAACAATTACAGCTATCAGCCCATCGAGATCACCGGCCAGAAAGTCGTGACGTGGAAGGATTCGATCGCGGGCGAGCAACCGCTGCCGCATCTCGAGTTCTTGAAGAACGGCAGCACCGTCGTCGCGGGCGGACCGGCCGTTTTGAACGGGCCGACGGCGAATTTCACGCCCCAGTATGGTTGGGAATTGCGCGAGTTCACCGTGAACGGCAACACCACATCGGTGGATCAGATCCGCATCTCGAACGCGGGCAATGGTCGCGGCTGGGCAACGGTGCGTGTGACGCGGAAGCAGGAAGTCTATGTGTCGCAAACGGACACGACGACCACCACGGTGTTGAGCACGGACTACTTCACCGTCTATGTCGGGCGCGGCAGCGCTGCGCCCGCAGTGATCGCAGCTAATCTCGATCCAACTTTTGCCCGCACCGATCCTGATCCGATGACCGGGCACTACACGCAGACGGACACGCGCTTCGAAGTGGAGGTGGATGCCAGCACGCCGAATCCCGCGTTCGATGAGCGCGACAGATTCCAGATCTTCTGGCTGCCGGTCGGCGCAAATTTCAGTCTCACCGTCAGCTCGCAATCGTTCCGGCCAAAGGTGACGACGTTCGACGCGTTTGAGTTTCCATTGGACGAGGCGACAGCAGCCTCCGTCACCGATCCCGTGAGTGGCGCGCCGCTGCCCGGCGGCAGCGCTGTCATTGACGGCCAGGTGCCCACCGGCGGCGCTGTCTTGCTCCAGGTCACCAGCGACGATGGCGACTCCGCCGGCATCTACACTTTTACGTTCACCCTGCTCGATGCCGTGTCGCCGAGCGTGACGTCGAGCCTGGGGATTCCTGTCGATGCGGTGCGCGTGTGGAGTGATCCGCTCATCGGGAGCGCGAATGGCACATCGAATGTGATTGTCGGTGGCGCGACTTACATCACCGGCACGACGACGGTTTCATCGCCGGTGAGCTTCGACCGGCTATATCTCGGCAGCAGCGTCGTCGCCTCGGGCGCGGGCGGCGGGATCATTTCATCGGGCGGCGGCGGGCAAATCGTCGCGCCTGGCGCAGGCGGCGGCATCGTGGCCTCCGGCGCGGGCGGTGGCATCGTCGCATCGGGCGCAGGCTCCGGCATCGTGGCGAGTGGCGCGGGCGGCGGACTCGTCGCGAATGCCGGCATCGTGGCGAGCGGTGCAGGTGGCGGCATCGTCGCGGCAGGCGCGGGCATCACGAGTCCCTTGCTGAATGCGTATGGCATCGTGGCAGCAGGCGCGGGAATCGTCGCGTCGGGAGCGGGCGGCGGCATCGTCGCATCCGGAGCAGGCGGAGGAATCATCGCGCCGGGTGCAGGCGGAGGTTTTGTCATCATCAGCGGCATTGTCGCCTCTGGTGCTGGAGGCGGAATCGTCGGCGCAGGCGCTGGTGGTGGCATCGTGACTCCGGGTGCGGGAGCCGGCATCGTCACACCCGGCGCAGGCGCGGGACTCACCTCAATGATCGACGTGCAGCGCGCCACGCTCACCACAAATGCATCACCGATCACGATCCCCGCCGGCCCCACCATCGAGACCGGTGATAGCGGCGCGATGACGGGCGTTGGTGGCCTGCTACAAGGCATCGGCAGCATTTTTTCTTCGCTCGTGTTTCAAGGTGCGGGCGCGAGCCTCGTGAATCCCTCTTCGCCACCGGTGCCATCAGGATGGTTCGGCATCTTTGGCTTCGGCTTCTCGCCCGGCGGTCTCACGGTGCATGGCGATGTGGCCTTGCTCGCTGGCACACAGCACGAAGTCGAGATCGCCGGACGCGTCCCCGGCGCGAAGTATGACTTTTGCGAGATTAAAGAGACGCTCGCAGGCAATGGCGGGCACTTCATTCTGCACGGCGGACCCACGCTCGTGATCAAGCTGCTCGATGGCTTCACGCCGCTGCCAGCCGACACCTTTACCATCGTGGCCGCGCATTTTCCCGTCGTCGGCAGCTACGGCAATGCAGTCAGCGGCACACGCGTCAGCACCCACAACAACAGCGGCAGCTTTCTCATCAGCTACAGCGGCACGAACGTCATCCTCTCCGACTACCAGCCCAATGCCGGCTCCACCTATCAGCTGTGGGCTGCGGCAAACTTCACACCGACCGAACTCGCGAACGCTCTCATCAGCGGCCCCACCGCCGATCCCGACGGCGACGGCCGCGCGAACCTCCTCGAATACGCGCAAAGCACGCCGCCGACGATCGCAGACATCGCCGCGCAACCGTCGCTCGTTCGCGCAGCCAATGACATGCAATTCCAATTCACCCGCGACACCTTCCCCACCGATCTCGTGTATCACTGCGAAACCTCCACCGATCTCACAACCTGGAAGCCCGAGCCTGCGAGCTTCATCAGCAGCGCCAGCTTCATCGAGAGCTGGCGCGCAATCCAGCGGGTGAGCGGCGGCAACAAGTTCTTCCGCGTTCGCTTGTTCAAGCCGTGATGCGCGGTCGCCACGAGTTTCCATCACGCATCGGTGCGAGCGCACCATCGTAGGCCGGGTGTGTTTTGCGCCGCCAGCGTGAGTTGCACCACACGCATGCTTCGCAAAACCGCCCGGCTGGCTTGTATCCGTACGCGGACTGGCTGTCGTTCGCCCTGGGAGCCGGGCGGACCACGCCACACCCGACCTACTCCAGTCTTGCCAGCTTCTCGCATGTGCGCTCTCATTCGCGCCGTCTGATGATTCCCGACGACCAGCCCACGGTTCCGACACCGCCGCCCGGTCCTTCGCGCTCTTCTCGACCGGGCGTGTGGGTGGCACCGACTGTCGAGGAACTCCAGGCGAAGCTGCCGCAATATGAGGTGCTGGAGATTCTCGGGCGCGGTGGCATGGGGGCGGTTTACAAGGCGAGGCAGAAATCACTGAAGCGGCTGGTGGCGATCAAGATTCTGCCGCTGGGACTGGCGGATGATGAGTTCAAATTCGCCGAGCGCTTTCAAAACGAAGCGCAGACGATGGCTGCGATGAACCACCCGGCCATCGTCGCCGTGCACGACTTCGGCGCGGTCGATGTGGGTAGGGCGCTTGCTCCCGCAAGCGCCGCCGCTGGCGCTTCGCGGCGGGCTGAGGACAGCCCGCCCCACCAAGAGCTGCTCTACTTCGTCATGGAGTTTGTCGATGGCACGGACGTGCACAAGATGATCCAGGCCAGCGGCCGCCTCAGCGGCGAGTATGCGCTGTCGATCACGGCGCACGTTTGTGATGCGCTCTCGTACGCGCACAAGCGAGGCGTCATTCACCGCGACATCAAGCCGGCGAACATTCTCATCGACCAGGAAGGTCACATCAAAGTGGCCGACTTCGGCCTGGCGAAGATGCATGATCCCGCGCAGACCAGCGGGCTGACGAGGACGAACATGACCATGGGCACGCCGGACTACGTTGCGCCGGAGGTGCTCAACACCGGCATGGTGGCGGATCATCGTGCGGACATCTACGCGGTGGGTGTGATGCTTTACCAGATGCTCACCGGGGAGGTACCGCGTGGGATGTTCAAGCTGCCGTCTGACAAGGGCGTTGGCAGCGATCCGCGCTTCGACGCGATCATTTGCAAGGCGATGGAGCAGGATCGCGAGGACCGCTATCAAACTGCGCTTGAGGTGCGGCGCGATCTAGACGTCATCCTCACGACGCCGCAGCCGAAGAATGACGGCACGGGTGTCGTGCCAGCCAAGGAATTGCCGCAGAGGCCGGTCGCGAGACCGCCTGGGGAAGCCAACACACCCGCACAAAACCAGCCGCCAGCCAAAGGCACTGCCAAACAAGCGCCGTCGAAGAAGCCGTCACCTGCTGTGATGTGGATGTCGATCGTCGGCATCATCGCGGTGCTGGGTGCGGCGGCGTTTTTTGTGTTCGGCGGCAAAACGAAGCCTCAACCAGACAACGCCTCCGCTGCGAAGGTGGGCGCGACCGTCGCACCGAGTGTCGCAGGGCAAATTGAAACCGGAGCGTCTCAGCCAGGTGGCCCTGTGATCGACTGGATCAACGCCCTGCCGCCCGAAGGGGCACCTTACAACGACGACTGGGGTCTTAAGGACGGCGTGTTGACTCCGAAATCAAAAGTCGGCCGCCAGTTTGGCATCATGGAGAATGGCTCGGTGCGGGTGCGCTTGCGGCTGACACCGGATTATCCGCTTACGGATGCGTTCGGGCCGATGCTCCAGTTCGACATCCGGCATGGAGCGGTAACCGGCATGGAAAACACCACCGGCCAGTTCCAGTTTCAGGTCCTGGTGCCGAACCGCGACTGCAAGCTGCTGTATCAACAGCGCGTGGGCAAAGGGCCGAACTCGTCGCCGCTCAACTTGTGGGACCATGATTCAAAAAAGCTCAAAGAGACCGGCAATGTGGAGGTCGATTGGGAATTCCGCGCGAATGGGGATGAATTCAGCGCCTGGGTGGATGGCAAGATGATTCACACCGCGCGCCTCGACAAAGTACCCTCCGGCTATTGCACCATGACGTTCCTCCCGGGAATGCAGGTGACACGCTTGGAAAGCACGGGCGTGATCCCTACGAGACCTGGCCCAGGCAAGGAAAGAGTCGAAGCCGGCTCTCGCCCGTCGAACTCGACGGCTGTTCTGAAATCGAGCAGTGCCCTTCCGGCCATTTTAAGATGGAAGGACGTTACCGATGACGTGCGGAAAAAAGCACGCGAGAAGCCTGATCTCGTCGTTGATTCAAATGCTGTCGATGTGAAGTCCGATAGTCCGGCAGTGACGATGCCTTTGGATCGTGGCGCGGCGGCCAGCGTGGCGGTGCGCCTCACGCACACGGGAGATGGGCAGGTGACATGGCACGGCGGCGAGAACGGCATGATCTACGTGCTCTGCCAGCGCACAAAGACGATTTTTCATCGGCTCCCCAAGGATGCATCCGCACCGACGCCCATCGAACCGGACGTGCCTCATCCCGAAGGCTTCGTTCACACCGCTCCTCATCAGCTCGTGATGACCCAGGAGGGCTCCCGTATCGCCGCCTGGCTGGATGGTCGGTTCATCGGCGAGGTCCGGGATGAGGCCTTCGCAAGGAGCATTCCGCAGCTTTACATCTCCAAATATGGAGATGTGCGAAAGGTGGAGATCGCGGAGCTGACGGCGTCTTCCGCAAGCGCGCACGTACCACCATCCTCGACAGCACGGACTTTCAACGGCCATCGTTACGAATTTGTAAGTGGCAATTTCACGTGGCCGGAAGCCAAGGCCCAGGCGGAGCAGCGCGGTGGTCATCTTGCCGTCATCACGAGCGCGGAAGAACACGCGTGGGCATGGAAGACCTTCTCCGAACAGCTTCCGCCACAGCCTAAAGACAAGGTCTGGACGCGTGGCTGGTGGCTGGGCGCTTCACAGACGGCTTTTGAAAAGCCGTGGCAGTGGGTCACTCGCGAGCCACTGGAGTTCACACTCTGGGGAAGGAAGGAACCGAGCGCAGCGATCAATCCCCCGCGCTACCTTTGGATGGCGGACGCCAACAATGCTGAAGGCACCTCGAGCTGGTCGGTTCAGAATGATAGATTCGTTCGCGGCGGCTTTCTCATCGAATGGGACAACGCCGGTGTTCCCTAGAGCTGACAGCCGATCACAATTCACTCGAGGGATTCGGCGAAGGTTTCACCTTTTCTGAAAGGCGGCTCGATTCCCGTGCTCATGGTCCCGTCATTTTCCGGATTGGGCGCAGCTACGAGCGGCCGATGACATTCATGAGATGCTCCAGCTCGGCTTTGGCTTCATCGGGGCTGCTCACGGTCTGTGTGATCTCCCCCTCGATGAGCTTGCCGTAGCGCTTTCTCATGCGGTGGATCTGCAGGCGCAGCTTCCCTTCGGCGATGCCCAGTCTGTCGGCGACCTCGGGATAAGGCGTGGCGTTTTCACCCAGCGGGAGAAACTCGGCGAGTTGATCGAAAACCTCGCTGTTGTCCGCGAGCTGGTATTCGCCGCGAAGTTGCGCGGTGGCTGCGGCGAGCACTCCCGTGGCCCATACGTGGTCGAAGAACGCGTCGGGAGTCCGGCTGTCGGCGGGCTCGCATTCGTAGCGCTGCTCGGCATCGAGATCCTCAAGCGACAGCGTCGCCTTCTTCGATCCCCCACGTTTCGCCGCGCCATCGTGACGGAGCTGTTTGCTGATCACGCGTTTCAGCATCGCCAGCATGAAGCAGCGCAGCCGGCCATTCTCTTCACGCACCGCGTTGAGCGACTCGTGGGTGACGAGGTTCTGGAAGAACACCTGCGTCATGTCTTCCGCGTCCTCGGGACCGAACCCATGCCGACGCGAGTAGGCATAGATGGGATACCAATACTGCCGGCAGATCTCCTCCAGCGCCTGCGCGGCTTCCGCCTCCCCGCCTTTCTGCGCACGACGCACCAGCGTCCAGCGAGTGAGCGGAAATGGGGAATTTCGAGATCCTTCGGCGTCGTGAGAGAAGAGGCTCATCAAAAAAATCGAGGTGCGAGGCAACAACCGGAACCCGCCCGGTAATTCAAGGAGAAATGCCAGACCCTGCCGCCATGAAATCGATCCATCCTCTCCACAACTCGCTGAGAACCTGGGCCTTTGCCGTCATGATTCTCGCCTCAGCCCTCGCTCACGCCCAGGACGGCGGCCTGGACACAGGATTCGACCCGGCGGCGAATGACATCGTGCAGGTGGTCGCCCTGCAGACGGTGGGCGGCGAGCAAAAAGTGCTCGCTGGCGGATGGTTCTCTCAAATCGGCGGCGGCCCGCACAATTTCTTCGCGCGGCTGAACGCCAACGGGACCGAGGACACATCCTTTACAGGCACAGCCAACGATCTTGTGACGGTGCTGTCGATGTGTGCAGACGGCGACATTCTCGCCGGTGGAAATTTCACGCAAATCGGCGGCGGCACTCATTCGCGTCTGGCGCGTCTCGCGCCGAATGGCGCTCATCGCGCTTCCTTTGCCCCGAGCGTCCTCGACGGGACTTCTCCTGGCGAGGTGTATGCCATCCGCGAACTGAGCAACGGGCAGATCGTGATTGCGGGAATCTTCACCAAGGTCTCCAGCTCTAACGGCGTGTTCAACAGGACCGGCATCGCACTGCTCAATGCGGACGGCAGCGTGGACCCCGGATTCGACGCGCAGGCGGGTTCCGGGGACTTCGTTCACATCATGGCCCTCGATATTCTCCCCTCGGATGGTTCGCTCGTGATCGGTGGTCGATTCTCGCACTTTAATGGCGTCCCGCGCTTCGGGCTGGCCCGCCTGAACGCGGCGACGGGCGCACTCATCGCGGGCTTCAATGCCGGCCTCACCAGCACCATCGAACTCAGCGCGATTCATTGCCGCCCGAACGGAAACATTGTGATCGGCGGCGGCGCCTCCTACACCTTCGGCGGCGGCACGCGCAACCGCGTGGCGGAGATGGATGCCACCGGCGCGCTCACGACGTGGAATCCGGTGTTGAACGGACTGGTCAACTCGATTGCGTCACAGAACAATGGCCGGCTGCTGATCGGAGGTTCCTTCAGCCAGATCAACAGCCAGACGCGGCGCGGACTCGCGCGCTTCAAGACGAACGGCACGCTGGATGACACGTTTGCTCCTCTCTTCCAGCTTTTCGCGCCGGTCTATTCGATCGCCGTTCAGTCCAATGGCGGAATCGTCGTCGGCGGTGAGTTCTCCAATGTCACCATCGGCACCACGACGACCGACCGCAACTACATCGCCCGCATCCACGGCACGGCACCGCCCAGCCTGCCGGAGATCGAACTGCGCCAAGTGGCGGACAACTCGCTCGTCTCGCTCGGGCAAATCTTTGATCTGGGCCCGGCGGCTGCCAGCGCTTCGCCGGGTGCATGGGTGTCGCTGAAGATCGTGAACACCGGGCCGGGTGTCTTGAACCTCCTTCCCGGCACGGGCATCAGCGGTGTGAATGCGGGCGATTTTTCGATCGTGGGCACGCCGCCGACCACCGTGGCACCCAATGGCGGCTCCGCCATTCTGACGATCTCCTTTGCTCCATCCGCCCTCGGCACGCGAAGCGCCGCACTGCACATCCTCAGTGACGACAGCGATGAGGGCGACGTGTATGTGAACCTGCAAGGCGCAGGCTACGATCCATCCAACGGAGAGAAGCTGGACACCGCCTTCGATCCCAATGTGGAAGGTGGCATCGTGTACGACATCGCCGCACTGCCCGACGGGAAGATCATCATCGTCGGCAGCTTCACCTCCGTGGGCGGTCAGCCGCGCAGCCGCATCGCGAGGCTGAACGCCAACGGGACGCTCGACACATCGACGCCATTGTTCAACGCGGCGGCGGATGGCATCATCGAGACCGTCGCCGTGCAAGCGGACGGCAAGCTGCTCATCGGCGGCCAGTTTACCCAGGTCAATGGGCTACCTGCGAGCAAGCTGGCCCGCATCTCGGGTGACAGCGGTGCCTTGGATGCTTTCTGGTTTCCCAGCGTGGACGGGACTGTGCAAAGCATCGCCATTGAAAGCGGTAGCACAGCCTTGATCGGCGGAGCCTTCACATCGGTGAATGGCAGTTCGCTTCTCGCCAAACTGGCGAGGGTCGATCTCTCGGACACTGGCACCGGATACGTGGTCGCGTTCCCGGCACCCAATGGAAATGTGCGCAAGATCGTGAAGGACTCGAGCGGACGCATCCTCGTGGGCGGCACCTTCACCACCATTGGCGGCGCGACGAGAAACGGCGTCGCCCGATTGCTCGGCAATGGTTCGCTCGACACGAGCTTCGTCAATCCCGAGTGCGACAACAACGTGAACGCCATCGCCATCCAGCCTGCGGATGGAAAAATTCTCATCGGCGGGCAGTTCCTGAACGTGGGCGGCCACGCATCCCAACATCTGGCCCGCCTCCAGCCCAATGGCACGCCCGATCTCGATTTCCTGGGGCAGTGCAACGACACCGTCCACCGCATTGAGGTGGTCACCGACGGCAGATTCATCGTTGGCGGATCCTTTACCTCCGTGTGGTCGCCTGGATGGGGATACTGGACTTCATTCGCGCGCGTGATGCGCTTCTCGTTGTCCGATGGCTACCCTGATTTCTCCTTCCCGGCCGAGGCGTTCCATGACCATGTGCGGGCCATCGCTTATCAGCCAAACGGCGGCATTCTGCTCGGCGGAGCCTTCACCCTCATCAACAGCACGGCGCGAAGCAATTTCGCCCGAATCGCCCCGCTGTCCCCGGACATCCAGGTCACCTCCACCGGAGCGCTCACCCATGCCGACGGCGGCACGCGCGATTTCGGCACGTTGCTGGTGGGTGGTGGAACTTCGACGGTCGTGTTCTCGCTGCAGAACGTCGGCGCCGCGCCCCTCACCGGCTTTGCTGGAGTGGGCGGCGTCACACTCGATGGTGCCAATGCGGCGGCGTTTTCCATTTCTTATCCTGGCGTGTCCACGCTCGCCATCGGTGCCTCCACACCGTTCTTCATCACATTTGCCCCCCAAGGCCAAGGTGCGCACGAGGCGTGGCTGCACATCCACAGCAATGATCCCGACGAGGAGCCGTTCGACCTCAAACTCATCGGCTCCGGCGGCGTGCCCATCACCACATGGCGGCAGCAATACTTCGGCACCGCCGGCAACACTGGCAATGCCGCTGACGACGCCGACCCGGATGGCGATGGCATCAATAACTTGATGGAGTTTGCCACCGCTGGAACTCCCAACACCAACAACACCGTGCCAGCCTCCGTCACATCGCCAAGCGGCAGCTTCATCGAGTTCTTCTACACAAGAAACAAACTCGCCATGGCCGAGCTGAACTATCAGGTGCAATGGACCGACGACCTCCTGACCAACTGGGCAAACACTGGCGTCACCGAGACGATCCTCAGCGATAACGGCCTCGTGCAGGAAGTAAGATCCCTCGTCCCCAAAGGCTCCGCCGGCCATCGCTTCGTGCGGCTCATGGCGACACGATCGTGATTGAGAACGGGCGCGCGAGTCCGCAACGTGGGGACTGTTTGGAGATTTCCCCTCGCCATTTGGCTTTGCTCCTGCTCTACTCGTCGGCGAAGTACCTCGCGATGCTTCCTGACTATCAGCTCACTGTGCCGACGAGTCCGCCCGATCCTTCACGCTCTTCTCCGCCGGGCGGGTGGGTCGCGCCTTCGGTCGAGGAACTCCAGGCGAAGCTACCGCAGTATGAGGTGCTGGAGGTTCTCGGGCGCGGTGGCATGGGGGCGGTTTACAAGGCGAGGCAGAAGTCGCTGAAGCGATTGGTCGCGATCAAGATTCTGCCGCTGGGCATGGCGGATGATGAGATGAAGTTTGCCGAGCGTTTTCGGCACGAGGCGGAGACGATGGCGGCGATGAATCATCCGGCGATCGTAGGAGTGCATGACTTCGGCGCGGTCGATGTTGGTAGGACGCTCGCTCCTGCAAGCGCCGCCGCTGGCGCTTCGCGGCGGGCTGAGGACAGCCCGCCCCACCAAGAGCTGCTCTACTTCGTGATGGAGTTCGTCGATGGCACCGACGTGCAAAAGTTGATCCAGGCCAGCGGCCGGCTCACCGGTGAGTATGCGCTGGCGATCACGGCGCACGTCTGCGACGCGCTGGCGTATGCGCATAAGCGCGGGATAATCCACCGCGACATCAAGCCAGCGAACATCCTCATCGACCAGGAGGGCCATGTAAAAGTAGCGGACTTTGGTCTGGCGAAGATGGTTGATGCCTCCGCGACGAGAATGCTCACGCGCTCGAATGTGGCGATGGGGTCGCCCGATTACGTCGCGCCCGAGACGTTGAAGAACGGTGCGGCGGTGGATCATCGCGCGGACATCTATGCGGTAGGCGTCATGCTTTACCAGATGCTCACCGGGGAGGTACCGCGCGGCATGTTCAAGCTGCCGTCGCAAACGGGCTCCGGGTGTGATCCGCGCTTCGATGAGATCATTCATCGGACCATGGAGCCGGATCGCGAGGAGCGTTACCAGAGCGCGATGGATGTGCGACGGGCGCTGGACGAAATTCGCGCCACACCACCCGCCAGGAGCGACGGCACGGGCGCCATCTCAGCGAGTGCGATACCACGAAATGTGCCCGTCGCATCGAAGACCCGGCCAGCGCCTGCGTCTTCCGCGAGGGCCAGTTGGATCATGGCAGTCGGAGTCGTCGCAGTGCTCGGACTCGGCGGATGGTTTGCGTTTGGACGCAAGGGCATGCCGCCCGCATTATCCGCTGACGTGCTTGCAATCACGGACCCCGCAGACCCGGCATTCTTCGCACAAGTCGCCGCTGCGCCTGCGGAGCGGCAGGTCGAACTCGTCGTGCAAAAGATCGAATCGCTCAATCCCGGTAAACTCGCCGCCCAGCCGACCATCACGGGCGGCGTGGTGACCGGGCTCAATCTTGGGAGACAGGGCGGCAGTGGTGCCACTGCTTATTTTCGCGATCTCTCGCCGATCGCAGCCTTGCGCGGTCTCACACAACTCCAGCTCTACTATTTGTATCCGGGCGACATCTCCTTTGTCCGCGGCTTGAAACTCCAGAAGATCGTCATCCACGGTGGAGAAGTCGCGCTGGATGTCTTGCGCGATCAGCCGTTGACCGAAGTGGAGCTGCGCACCACGAGCCCTGATTATACCGTGCTGGAAGGCAAGCCGCTCACAGTGCTCGACTTGAGCAGCACCCCGGTGAAGGACATCTCGTTTGTGAAAGGGATGCCGCTGACCAGACTGATCGTCGATCGAACAAAAATCACCGACTTCTCGCCGATCCGAGGACTCCCGCTCAAGTACGTCATCGGTGATTTCGTCCCCGAGCGCGACGGGGACATCCTCCGCGAGATTCGGACGCTGCAAACGATCAACAACACGCCTGCGGCGGAGTTTTTGTCCGGCGCTCCGGCGAAATGAAATCGGCACACGCCGATGCTGGAGAACTAACCTCCGACGACACGCATGAGGTGCGACAGCTCGGCTTCGACATCGTCGAGATCACTCACCGTCTGCGCGATCTCCTCTTCGATGAGTTTGCCGTAGCGCTTTCTCATGCGGTGAATGAGCAGGCGGAGTGTGGCGTCGTTCACGTCGAGCCTTGCCGCGACGGCGGGATACGGCGTGGCGTTGTCGCCCAGCGGGAGAAACTCGCGCAGCGCCTCGAAGGTTTTGGCGTTGTTCGCCTTTGAATACTCGGCCCCCAGTTTCTCCTCGGCGGTCTTCAGCACGCCGAAGGCCCAGGCCCGGTCGAAGATCGCGTCGGGATCGTTGACATCGGCGGGTTCGTGCGAGTAGCGCTCCTCGGCTTCCAAGTCGTCGAATGAAATCGTCGCCGCGGCAGAGCCACCGCGTTTTTCAGCGGCGGCACTGCGGACGTGATTGCTGATGACCTGCTTGAGCAGATACAGCATGAAGGAGCGCATGTGCCCTTTCTCCTCCCGGGCTGCCTGGATGGTCTCGCCGGCGATCAGACGTTGGAAAAACGTCTGCGTCAGATCCTCCGCGTCATGCGCCGCAAATCCGTGCCGCCGCGAATAGGCATAGATCGGATACCAGTACTGCCGGCAGATTTCCTCCATCGCCCGCGCTGCCTCCGCCTCGCCGCCCTTTTGCACGCGGCGGATCAGCGTCCAACTCGTGGTGGGGAAAGGCGAGAGGTTGGTTTTGTCGGGCTGGCTCATCAAAAAAAGATCACGCGCGGCTGAAACAATTCTCCCGTCACTGTGAAAGGAAGGCAACAGCCAATCCGCGCCGTTTCCAACGTCCGTTCGCCATGCTCGCTTTCTATCTGCACGATCTCGATCCCGTCGCGCTGCGGTTGTCGGACTCGTTGGCGGTGCGGTGGTATGGGCTGTCGTATGTGCTTGGCTTCGTGCTGGTGTTCTTCATCGTGCGGCGGTTCATCCGGCGAGGGGTTTGCGAGATCAAAGAAGAAGGGCTGCTGGCGTGGGTGGTGCTGGGGGCGTTCTTCGCGGTCGTGGTGGGCGGGCGGCTGGGCTATGTGCTGCTGTATGCGCTGGCGGAGGGCGGGATGAGCTGGAGCGAGATCGTGCAACCGCAGCGCGGCGGCATGTCGGCGCATGGAGCCATCGCGGGCATCGGTGTGTATTGCTGGTGCTACGCGCGCTGGCATCGCATCCATGCCTGGAATGTGATCGACGCCGTGTCGTGCTCCGCGCCGCTCGGCGTGTTCTTCGGACGGCTGGGGAATTTTGTGAACGGCGAGCTGTTCGGTCGCGTGACCTCGGTTCCGTGGGCGGTGAAGTTTCCGACCGAGCTGCTGCACGAGGACTTCATTCAGCAAGGCGGCGCGTCGGTCGCGCTGCCATCGGATGCGCGGAGCAGCCCCGAGATAATCGCGTTCTTCGAGCGCGAGGCTGGTGGCCGGGAGAATCTGGAGGCGCTGCTGCACCCCCGGCATCCCTCGCAGATTTACGAGGCGCTGGGCGAGGGGTTGCTCATGTTCGCGCTGCTCTACTGGCTGCGGATGCGGTTTCCCAAACTGCCACACGGAGTGCTGACGGCGATTTTCCTGCTCGGCTACGCTGTGGTGCGCATCGCGGTGGAGCAGTTCCGCCAGCCTGACTCCGGCGCGCAGGCGATCCTGGGGCTGACGCGCGGGCAGTTTTTCTCGCTGTTCATGATAGTGGGAGGTGTCGCGCTGCTGGTGCGGGCAAAAAAAATTTAATCGCATCTGCAACAACTGGCGCACCGCCGTGCAAGGAAGGGAAACCACACCCTTCCCTTGCCATGAAACAGCACCTGCAAGCCCTCCTCACCCGCGCCGGAGCCATCGCCATGGCCGGGTTTCTTTGCATCTTCGCCGCGTGTGGTTCGTCGTCCGATTACAGCGTGGAAATTACGACACCTAACCCAGCCTCGACGGTGACGCCGCCGCTGGTCATCAATGGGAGGTACCGTCAGGGCACCTATGCCGCCAGCACGGTGCGGGTGGAATTGCTCCGATACAGCGACAACCTGAGCTGGACCGGGAGTGCTTGGGGTGCCTCGACGCTGCTGACGGCCACACGGCACACGGATGAGAAAACCTGGAGCTACGACGGCGCGCTGCCCTCGGGTGCTAATCTGCCCGATGGATGGTATCTCATCACGGCGCGCGCCGACTACGCCGACAACAGCACGTCCAGGAGCGCGAACACCGTCTTCAGTGTCGGCGTGGCAGCGCCGCCCGTCGCTCCCGCGCTCTACGGCTGGGGCCACAACACCTCCGGCCAGCTCGGCGCCGGTGTTTTCAATTCCGCAAACCATCCCGTGCCGGTCTTCACTCGCGGTGTGCTGGATGGGAAAATCATCGCGGCGGTCGCAGGCGGCTACACTCACACACTGGCTCTCACCACGGAGGGGCGCGTGTATGCTTGGGGATCGAACGCGCAACGGCAGCTTGGCCTCGACGTGGCCGCGCAGCCCACCGAGATGGATTTCCCGGCGGCCGTGAACAACTCCGGCGTGATGGCCGGCAAAAAAATTGTCTCTATCGCCACCGGCGAGATTCACAGCCTGGCGGTGGATGATGCCGGCTTGGTCTTTTCCTGGGGCGACAATAACCCCGTGCCGCAGCAGGTCGGCGGCCTCCTCACGGGGAAGAAAGTCATCCAGGTGGCCGCCGGGAGCAGCTGCTCCTTCGCGCTTACCTCCGACGGAGAGCTTTTCGCCTGGGGTGGAAATGGCGAGGGCATACTTGGCGACGGGACTTTCGTGAGCCGCAGCACACCAGTGGCGGTGACGGGACTGGCGGGCGTATTCGTCTCCAGCATCTCCGTGCGCGGTGGGCATATCCTGGCTGTGACCAGCACGGGACAAGTGTACGCCTGGGGTGACAATCAGTACTTCCAACTCGGCAACAACAACGCGGACATCCATGGTGAGGGCATCGACTCGAATGTGCCCTTGCTCGTGGGCGGGGTGCTCACCGGCAAAGTCGTCACGGCAGTCTCGGCGGGACGGTTGCACAGCTTCGCGCTCGCGGATGGCAAAGTGTATGCCTGGGGCGGTGGCATCAGCGGCCAGCTCGGCACTGGCATCAGTGGTACAGGCTACCATGTCACTTTGCCTGTGGAACTGGCAGGCAATCTCACGGGCAAAACCGTCACACGCATTTGCGCCGCAGACGATTTCAGCGTCGCGTCCACGCGCGAGAACGAGGTCTTTGTCTGGGGATCGAACCATGTGAATCAGCTCGCAGGCGCCAGCATGGGCGTCATCGAGACACTGCCCCTGCCGGCGGATTTCAGCGCCGCGCTCAGCGGCGGCCGCACCATCATGGCATTGGCAGCGGGCGATCATCACGGCATGGTGCTCACCGGTTTCCCCATCGTTCCCGCACCCGAGATCGTGGTGGAGGCACAAGGCGTGGAACTCCAGGATGGCGGCGCGATCAACTGCGGCACCTTCGGCGTCGGCACCTCGAATCCGATCTGGGTCACCATCCGCAACAGCGGCGGATCGAATCTCGCCGATCTCAAGGGCCTCAGCGTCAGTCTCAGCGACACGAATTTCCACGCTTCCTTCAGCCAGCCGACGCTCGGGCCGAACGGCGAGACGGGCTTTTATGTTTACTTCGCTCCCAACGTCGTCAGCCAGCCGGGCCCGCCTTTGACGGCCACGCTGCAAATCTTCAGCAACGACGCGGACGAGAATCCCTTCGACATCACGCTCACCGGCACGAGCACGCCGATGGGGCTGGCGGATGCGGGGTTCAACCCGGGAAACAACGGCATTGTTCAGAGCCTTTCCATTCAGCCAGAAGGGGAGATATTGCCCGGCGGCTCGGCCTTTTTGGTGAACGGCGCGGGCGGACAGGTGGTGCGTTATGTGGCACGGCTGGACGCCACCACCGGCACGGCGGACAGCTTCAATCCCGTGCTGGATGCCTTTGGTGCCATCAACGCGCTCTGCAGCGCCGTGCTCCCGGACGGCAAGATCCTGGTGGGCGGCCAGTTTTCCACCGTCAATGGTGAGTCCCGCAACCGGCTGGTGCGGCTCATGCCCAATGGCGTGGTTGACCTGGACTTCAACGCACAGATCACCACCTCCAGCGGCGGTGTCTTTGCCATGGCACTGCAGGGCGACGGCAAGATCATCATCTCCGGCAGTTGGTCAACCGTCGGCGGCGTGTCAGGGCGGAGCTTGGCGCGCCTGCATCCCAATGGCGACCTCGACACCGATTGGGTTCCGGCGGGCTTTGGCGGCCGCGGCGTGGCGGTGCAGGCGGATGGCATGATCGTGGCCGCCGGGAGCAACGGTGCCGGTGGCATCACCGTCTCGCGCATGAGCGGTGTGGATGGCTCGCTGGATCCGGGCTTCACCAGGCCAACTATCACGGGCAGCAGCCTGGTCCCCGAGTGCGTGGCCGTGCAGCCCGATGGGAAAATCCTCGTCGGCGGCAATTTTACAGGGGTTACAACGGCGAATGACGGGCCGCAGCCGCGCAACAGCATCTGCCGCCTCAACGCGAATGGAACGCTGGACATGGGCTTCAACCCCAACGTCACCGATGGGGGCACACCGCGGGTGTCCTGCATCGTGTTGCAGGCCAACGGACGCATCCTCATCAGCGGCGGCTTCGCCACCGTCGGCGGCCAGGCGCGCAACCGTATCGCCATGCTGAACCCCGGCGGCTCGCTGGAGCCGTTTTTCAATCCGGGCTCGACCGGCTCGGTGCGCGGCGTCGCCCTGCAGGCCGATGGCAAAGTCATCGCCAGCACCGGTCCCAGCGGCAATTTGCTTCAGCGGCTGAGCAACGACACAGCCACGCAGACGCTCACGGCGGACTCGAACATCGGGCGCATCGAGTGGCTCCGCGGCGGTGCTTCACCGGAGACGAACCTTGTCACCTTCGACGTGAGCAGCGACGGCGGCACCACCTGGACGCCGCTCGGCGCTGGCACACGCATGAGTCCTTCCACACCCGGCTGGCAGCTCACCGGCGCAACCTTGCCCGCCGCCGGCCAAATCCGCGCGCGCGCCTATCCCCAGGGCGGCTACTACAGCGGCTCGGTCAGTTGTTTGCAGACCATCGCCGCCTACGGCACACCGCCGGAGATCACGGTGACGGAAGCCCTCGTTCCCGTGCTCACCGGAGCCTTGCGTGATTTTGGCGTCGTTGGCACCGGCAGCGCGTCGGTCGTGATCCAGTTCACCATTCAAAACACCGGCGGCACCGCGCTCACCGGACTGAGCGGCACCAAGCTGGTGGACAACGACCTTTTCGACGGCGTGGATCACACCAGCCAGTTCGACCCGGTCAGACCCGCCACATTCACGCTCGCCCCCAGCGCGAGCACGACAATGAATGTGATCTTCCGACCCAAGACCACAGGCCGCCACACCGCCATCCTCCGCATCCCCAGCAACGACACCGACGAGAATCCCTTCAACATCGTCGTCACCGGCCTCGGCAGCGAGCCTTTCACCACTTACAAACAAGGGGAAACGGGCGACAGCGCCACCGCTGACACCGCGCCCAGTCGCTTCAGCAGCGGCCAGAGCCTGCTCTCCGCGTACGCCACTGGCACCACGGACACCACCACCGACGGCGATGGCACCTCCATCACGCCACCGGCAGGCAGCGCACCCTTCGCGCCATCGTTGACCGACGAGACCAACAGCGCCCCGCCCACCGGAGAAACCTTCCTCTTCAACTATCGCCGCAACAAACTCTCCCTCGCCGATGTGATCTTCCAGGTCGAGTGGAGCGACACGCTCGCCGAGAACGACTGGCACACCACCGGGGTGACCGAGGTGATCATCAGCGACGACGACAGCATCCAGCAAATCACCGCCACCGTGCCGGCGGGCACCACGGGCCGCCGCTTTGTGCGGCTGAAGATGACGCGGCCTTGATTCGAAACGAGCAAGCGGGTTCGCCACTCGAACTTGGGTACTGTTCGATGATTCTCCTCGCCATCCGGCTTTGATCCTGCTCTACTCGTCGGCGAAGTTCGCTCTCGATGCTTCCCGACGACCAGCCCACCGTGCCCACAAGGCCGCCCGATCCTTCGCGTTCTTCACCGCCGGGCGTGTGGGTGGCTCCGTCTGTTGAAGAGCTTCAAGCGAAGCTGCCGCAATACGAAGTGCTGGAGATTCTCGGTCGCGGCGGGATGGGCGCGGTTTACAAGGCGCGGCAGAAGTCGCTGAAGCGGCTGGTGGCGATCAAGATTTTGCCGCTGGGGATGGCTGATGATGAGTTCAAGTTCGTCGAGCGTTTTCAAAACGAGGCGCAGACCATGGCGCAGATGAATCACCCGGCGATCGTCAGTGTGTATGACTTTGGCGAGACTTCGGACGGGCTGCTCTACTTCGTCATGGAGTTCGTGGATGGCACGGACGTGCAAAAGATGATCCAGGCCAGCGGCCGGCTCACCGGCGAGTATGCGCTGGCGATCACGGCTCACGTCTGTGATGCGCTCTCGTATGCGCACAAGCGCGGCGTGATCCACCGCGACATCAAGCCGGCGAACATTCTTATCGATCAGGAGGGTCACATCAAAGTGGCGGACTTCGGCCTGGCAAAGATGAATGATCCCGCGCAGACCAGCGGGCTGACAAAGACGAACATGGCGATGGGAACGCCGGATTACGTCGCGCCCGAGGTGCTCATCACCGGCATGGTGGCCGATCATCGCGCGGACATTTATGCAGTGGGCGTGATGCTTTACCAGATGCTCACCGGCGAGGTGCCGCGCGGATTGTTCAAACTGCCATCGCAGAAAGGCATCGGCAGCGATGAGCGCTTCGACGCGATCATCTGCAAGGCGATGGAGCAGGATCGCGAGGAGCGCTACCAGAGCGCGATGGACGTGCGGCGTGATCTCGACGTGATCCTCACCACGCCGCAGCCAAAGAGTGATGGCACCGGCGTCGTGCCCGCAAACGAACTGCCGCAGAAGCCCGTAGCGAAACAGCCGCGTCGGCCAGGACAACAAAACGCGCCTGCGCAAAATCAGCCGCCAGCCAAAGGCGCTGCGAAACAAGCTCCCGAGCAGAAACCAGCCGCTGCCGCGAAGGCCAAAGCACCGCCGAAGAAGCAATCGCCTGCGGCGATGTGGATGTCGATCGGCGGTATCGTCGCGGTGCTCGGCGTCGCGGGCTTTTTCGTTTTCGGCGGCAAACCAAAAACAACCGGCGACGCGACCGGCAGCAGTGCAATCGTGTCATCAGCATCGCAGCCGCAGGCACCGATCAAAGTGCGCGAGAGTGATTCTTCGCCATCATCATCCAAGTCGGTCGGCAAGACCATCGATCTCCTTCCACTCGTTGATGTGAAGCGCGACGCCATCGCTGGCGAGTGGGCGCGAGACGGTGACGACCTTGTGGTCAACCAAGGAAACACCGGACCTCAAGGCACGCCTCGTCTGCAATTGCCGTATCAACCGCCCGAGGAGTACGACTTCGAGGTGGAGTTTACGCCGAAGGCGGGGACGAACCTTGTCGCACAGGTTGTGTCGGCTCAACAGCACTCCTTTGCATGGATGCTTGATGCGATACTCGCTTCCGGAAACAAAGCGGGGTTCGACCGAATCGATGGCCAGGGGATCGCCAGCCGGGCAAACGGAACTACCATCCGAAAGAGCTTTCTCGAGAATGGGCGGCGGCATCGATCGACGGTGGAGGTGCGCAGGAATGAGGTGAGAGGCCTGCTTGATGGAGAAGTCATCGTGAAGTGGGGAAAAAACTCCGATTG
>JAIBCL010000017.1 GCA_019694165.1 Verrucomicrobiaceae bacterium
GCGCCACGCTTGAGGATGTTCGGGGGTGCCTCCGTCTTGTCACTGTGGGTCATAGCCTCTGCTATGACCCAATGGGATCGCCTTTCATAGCTCGTTCACATGGCGCTTGAGGTGACGCTTACGCTCACCCTGCACCCCTCCAGCCTGTCAGCGTCCCGCCCCACCGGTCACGGTCACCTCGTTGAGATCGAAGGCGTCGAGCGCACCTGCCGCCGTCGCCACGATGACGATCTTGCCGACGTGCTGGATCGTATCCGCCCACGAGAAACCGGTGGCCGACTTGCGCCAGCCGGCCCGATCAACGATGTTGGAGAGCACAGCCCCTAAGTCGGTCGAAAACTCGAACTGATGCCACAAATTGACCCCGCCTGATGCGAAGCCGGTCTACTGATCGAAAACATAGCTTTCGCAAGAAGGGTCCGTTAACTCGGTTTTCCAAATGTCAAACTGCTGCCGCGCAAATGCGATACGATTAGCCGTAGAAATTTGGCCGTCAGACTCCTGCAACAAGGCTGCGACGTCGCCAAAATCCACTTCACTGCGTTCGCACGCCGATCGCAATCTATCCACGGTCTCTGCCGATCTATTACGACAGGACAGGCTCATGACTGAAGTTTCTGCAACAAGTTGCTTTAGCCTGTCCAATGGTACAGGACTGTTCGAAATGCCTCTCGACAACAATGCCTCCCGGACCAGCCACGCAAGTTCGTCGGCAAAATGAGAAAAACCGGCGCCGTCATTCGGATCCCTCATACACGCAACCAGATACGCCTCAGCTGCATTCCTATGCTGTTCGGCATTATGAAGCTCATTTCCGAACCATATTGCAGACGTATCATCAGATGACGGCATGACCGCTGCTTTGCGGAAGAACGTCATGGCTTCGGCAAATTTTCCGGCTTTCTGGAGAACACGAGCGTAGTTTCGCGTCAGCAGGCAACTGTTCGACTCGCGTGGGCGTAGCGGTTCGATCAATCTCAATGCTTCGTCATGCATCCCATCCTGATGATATGCGTCAAACATGACACCCAGCGTCGCCAGGTCAGTTTTTGAAAGGGGGCGCTGGAAAGTGATGCTGGCTCCATCAACTTCGATCCCTAGAAATCTCAAGAACTCTGACCTCGCTTTGGCACGTTGCTTCGGATTGTCTGCGTGTGCGAGTGTTTGAAGGCGGAGCATCACGAGCTCCCTGTTCTCAGGAAAGAGTTTGAGTGCATGATCCAGCAGCGCCTCGGTTACCGGCGGCAAATCGAGCATCTCGGCACTCTGAAACAACCGCATCAACTGCCTCATAGTCGGCCTGGCAACACGAAGCTGTAGAATAGCAGCTATCTTTTCAAGGAATAGGCTGCTATTCCCCCCTTGGGCAGCTTTTTCTGCTTCATCAACCAGTGTTGACGGCAAATTTCCTTCTTTTGCTTCTTTCTGGGCTTCCAAAATCACGCTCAAGGGATCGATGGTCGACTCTTCGTTTGTCGTCCCATACCTATCTTCGTAGTCCTTCAGCCGCCGACGACAGGTCTGAAGTTCTGATCGCAGCTTCCCCTCTTCGGATCCAAGACTGCTATCGAGAACATTCATTGGCAGTGATGGCAGCCAATCATGGACCATGTTATCCCGCGTGTCGATATGCCCGCCCTCCATCTCCTTGATGTACTGGTCCATTTCACGCGTGAGAGCTCCCATGCCCTTGATGTCGGCGCAAAATCGTAAGACACGATAAGTAGTGATATCGAATGGTATCGGGTCGCCTCGCGACTCGTCGAGAAGCATGATCGTCCCTTTGCCTCTTAGGGCATGTCTGACGCCCAATTCGTAAAACACATTGGGATTCAATCCTGTCAGATCAGCTACAACAAGATCCGCCTGGGCCAATGGAAGGATGATGTCCTTTGATATCGATCCTCCGCCCTTGAGATCATCGGCGCGCTTAACATCATAGCCATGCTTCTCAACGGTCGGCTTGATCAAGTTTTCAAAAACCGCTCGAAAGTGCTCAAACTCTGGCCCGCTCTTGATAGGCATTATGACGAAGCACTTTTTCATGAGGAAGGGAGAAAATAATGGTTGTCGATGGAAGACCGAACGATTGAGCGATTCTGGCGTGAGACCGGCCGATTGTCATCGGCTTTTTGCGTGATCATCTTACATAATTTCGACGGAGTGCTGTCAGCGTCCCGCCCCACCGGTCACGGTCACCTCGTCGAGATCGAAGGCGTCGAGCGCACCTGCCGCCGTCGGCACGATGACGATCTTGCCGACGTGCTGGATCGTATCCGCCCACGAGAAACCGGTGGCCGACTTGCGCCAGCCGGCCCGCGTGGCCTCCTCATCGCTCCAGTCGTAACGCAGCTCGGCGGTGGCGGCGCGCCACTCGTGATCGAAGGCAATGCCGGTCTCGAAGTGCCATGGCGCGATGTCACCGGCGAAAATTTCGATCTGAACCTTGCCGCCCGGCCTGGCGGCGCGCACCTGGCAGGAAATGGTCGCCTCCTTGCCGCCAAAGAGATGCGACCAGTCACCGGCGATCTTCTCATCGCCCACGGCCGAACTCGCAATCGGCAGCGCACGCCCTTTGCGCGACACCGTGACGTGCCCCCCTTTCGCTCCGCCGTCCGGATGATGCGTGACTTGATCGACGCCCGTCCACTTCTCCACATCGGCATCGAATGTGAAGGCACGTGCGGCCACGGGCGCGGCCCGTCGGTGCGGATTCTTCAGCGGACTGATCTTCTCCGGCATGGTCTCGTCCGCGGGATCGAGTCCGCTGATGCTCCAGAGCGTGGCGTTAGTCAGTTCGAATTGCAGATGAACGTCGCGCCCTCCGTGCGCGGCAAGCCCGCGGCCCTTCCATTTCACCTCGAAGCTGGTGACGTCCGCGGTGATGGGCTCCGCCTCGTCGATGCCCACGGCAATGTCGTCGAGAGCGGCGATGCGGATGCGACCGCCAGCCCCATCGGCCGTGATGCGCAACGGCTCACCGGTCACACGAAGCTTTGTGGTGAAGATCGTGGCGGGCTTCGCTTTGTCCGCGGGCGCGTAGCCGGCAAAGTGATCGAGCGGCAGCCGCGCGAGACAAGGCACGCAATCGCGCTTCCAGCCGGTGTGCGGGAAGTCGTCGCCACCGTAGAAAATGAGGTGCTGGCCGTCCTGCACGATCGGCGGTCCGGCCATGGCGTAAATGCATTCGCTGTCGCAGCAGCCTTTCCCACCGCGCGGGATGAAGGGCGTGCCAGGCATGAGGCGCTCCCATTTGATGGAGTCGGGACTCCAGGCCAGCTCGCAGTCCACGGTGCGACCGGCGCCGGGGTGGTACATCATCACCCAGGCCAGCCACACTCTTCCCCAGCGAAACGGCGTCATGCAATACGTCTGCGTCGCGCGGCCTTCAGCAATAGACGAGCGCAGCACCATGCCGCCGCCGCGCCAGTTTAGAAAATCATCGCTCTCGAAGCGCGCCATCGTCCGCTCGCCGAGGTAGAGCTTTGTGAACCACAGGAACTTCCCCGTGCGCTCGTCCCACAAGGCGTTGTTGTGCGTGTCGCCGTTTTGCGGGCCGAAGCCTTTCACATCGACCGCCGCACCCCAATGAATGCCGTCCGGCGAGAAACGGACCTGCGGCTTCCCAAGGCCGACGTCGGAGACCATCTTGTAGCGGCGCGCTGGATCGGTTTCGTGCCCGTCCTTCAAGACGCCGGCGTTCGGGCAGTCACGCGCGACGATGTTGGTGTCCGCGCTGCCGTCGAACTTGTGCAGGCCGAGCTTCGGCTTGTCCCAGCGGATGCCATCCTTCGACGTGGCGTAAAGCAGGTACCAACCCACTTCATGCACCGTGGACGGGCCGTCCATCTTTGCGATGGCCTCGTTGTCGGACAGCACGCATTTGTACCAGAGCTTGAAGACCTTCTCGCTCTCGTCCCACAGCACGTTCGGGTAGAGATTGTTCAGCGCGTTCTCCCACGGCTTGTCGGCTGAGAACAACGGATTCTCCGCCGCCTTGACCGGCACACCGGGGACGAGCCGCGCGTTTTGTGCCGTGTGGATCACGCGCGGATCGAAGACGGCGAGCTGGTGCGCATCCGGCTTGAGGAGCGAAGGCTCCGCCGCAACGGAGATCGAGGCGATGCCGGACGCAGTGAGGGCGAGGATAACAGGGCGCATGAGCGCCGAAGAAAGCCGGTGAACGCAGCACATCAAGAACTTGAGGACCGCCGCGGCGGTACGACAGGAGAACATCTTGCCAGAAAAGGGAACCGGTGCCACGATGCAGTCCGCTCAATCCACCGCACACCCACTCCTCGATATGAACACACTGGACAAAGACGTCGTGATCAAAGGCTCCATCAGCTTCGGACAGCAGCTCATGCTGGACGGAACCGTCGAGGGAGACATCGCCTCGGCGGGCACCGCCACCATCGGCGAGAGCGCCTTGGTGAAGGGCACGGTCAAGACGGGTGCTGCCGTGATTTTCGGCAGAGTGGAAGGCAACATCGTCGTGCAAGGTCGCTGCGAGGTGAAATCCACGGCCACCATCATCGGGGACATCACCGCCGCCTCCTTCCAGCTTGAGGAAGGCGCCACCTTCCAAGGCCGCTCCCGAGTCGGGAAGGCCGCAGTGGCTGCCGCCGGACCTGCGAAGTGACCGGGGCGGAACACCGACATTGATCGCACCGCACACCCGCACCACTGCGAAGCGGCGGGCCTGCTCAGCAGGCTCAACGTGCCTTCGTAAACGCCGCCTTGATCCTACGCGCCACTTGCTCCGCGAGGTGGCAATGGCCCCGACCATTCACCAACGCCGGCGCTGACGAGTCCGGCCAGTCGGTTCTGACTGATCTGGTGCGGCTCAACGGCGACTCGAACTGTGGTTCGCAGGCATCACGCACGAATCCAGTCCAGTGAACAGGTAGTTTCCTGCCGGGGCAAGGCTTGGGTTGTCATGCGCGAGGGGATTGCGGCCAATCCATTCAACGATCACCTGTGATGACCCCAGAAGTCCTTCGCGATTCACCCAATCGAGAAACCGCTGGTCGAGTCCCAAATGTTCCCTTGTGTCTCCGAGCATCACGATTCGCGCCCGTTCGACGGCCTCGTGCAATCGAACCACAACGATATCGCCCAATTTTGCCGGAGAACCGTCGTGGTGCTGCATGAGTAGCCGACGTCTAATGTGTTTTCGTGAACGTGCGAGCATGGAATACGCGTTCATACGTCATCGATTCCAACCATGCTCCGCTCTCTCTTAGCTGCATTCCTCCTGGCTCCAGGCTCCATGCTCTTCGCCTCGACCTCCCCGAACATCGTGATCATTTACTTCGATGATCTCGGCTACGGGGATCCGGGTTGCTACGGCTCGAAGCACATCGCGACGCCGAACATCGACCGCATTGCGAGCGAAGGTTTGCGATTCACCAGCGGCTATGCGCCTTCGGCGACGTGCACGCCTTCGCGGTATGCGATGATGACGGGCGAGTATGCGTGGCGGCAGAAGGGGACGGGTGTTTTGCCGGGCAATGCGGCGCTGATCATCAAGCCGGGACGCACGACGATGGCGTCGATCATGCAGAAGGCGGGCTATCGCACATGCGTCGTCGGCAAATGGCATCTCGGTCTCGGCGAAGGGAGCATCGACTGGAACGGCGGGATCAAGCCGGGGCCGAATGCGGTGGGCTTTGACGAGTCGTTCATCATGGCGGCGACGGGTGACCGCGTGCCGTGTGTATTCGTGCGCGACGGACGCGTGGTCGGCCTCGATCCGAAGGACCCGATCGAAGTGAGCTACGGCAAGCCGATCCCCGGCGTGCTCACGGGGAAGGATCATCCCGAGCTGCTGCGCATGAAGCCGAGCCACGGACACGACAACAGCATCGTCAATGGCATCAGCCGCATCGGTTTCATGAAGGGCGGCACGTCGGCACTGTGGAAGGACGAGGACATGGCGGACACCTTCACCGGCGAGGCGGTGAAGTTCATCGAGCGCAGCAAGGACAAGCCCTTCTTCCTCTACTTCGCGCTGCACGATCCGCATGTGCCGCGCGTGCCGCATCCGCGCTTCGTCGGCAAGACGAACCTCGGGCCGCGCGGCGACGCCATCGTGCAAGGCGACTGGGCGGCAGGCGAGATCATCAAGACACTGGACACGCTGAAGCTCTCCGACAACACGCTCGTCATCCTCAGCAGCGACAACGGCCCCGTCGTCGATGACGGCTATCAAGATGACGCCGTGAAGCGTCTCGGCGATCACACACCCTGGGGACCGCTGCGCGGCGGCAAATACAGCAAGTTTGAAGCCGGCACGCGCGTGCCCTTCATCGTCCGCTGGCCCGGTCATGTGAAGCCCGGCACGAGCGAGGCCGTCGTTTGTCAGGTCGATTTTTGTGCGAGCTTCGCCTCGCTCACGGGACAATCGCTCGCGCAACAGGACGCACCCGACAGCTTCAACGTGCTGCCCGCTTTGCTCGGCGAGTCGAAAACCGGCCGCGATCACCTCATCGAGCACGCGAGCGGCCTCGCGATCCGACAGGGCCACTGGAAATACATCGAGCCGTCGAAAGGCCCGAAGAAAAGCGATCCGACCAACACCGAACTCGGCAACGACGCTCAGCCGCAACTCTACGATCTCGACACCGACATCGGCGAGAAGACCAACATCGCCGCGCAACACGCAGACGTGGTGACGAAGCTGCAGGCGATGCTGGACAAGGTCCGCGCCGAAGGGCGGTCGCCACCTTGACCGACGAATAGAGATGGATGCCGACGGCTCAAATTGTCGAGGATTTCGCACAATGATGAATGCATCCAGCACCGGCCCCCTCCTTGTCCGTCATGAAGGACACACACCGCGCGAACGCAGCACCTGCGGCTGGCGTGACCGGCTCATCAGCCGCGAAGACGCCGCCCTGCATCCCGCCGCATGGGCGCATGCCGTGGACATCGACGGCGCGCGCCTGCATTATCACCGTCGCTCCACCGAACTTTACTACGTGCTCGACGGCAGCGGCACCGTCACCCTGGACGGCGTGGAGCACCCCGTCAGCAAAGGCTCGCTCGTCCACATCCCACCCGGCGTCGTACATGGCGCCCGCGGCCAGATGCGGGTGCTCGTCGTCGGCATTCCCGACATCGCCGAGGACGACTACTTCGAAGTGGCCGCGCCTTGAGGCTGCTACGCCTTCCACGTCTCCGCATGTCGTGCGAAGGCCTTCGCGGCTTTTGCGAGTGCTTCGTCGATGTCGGCATCGGTGTGGGCGAGGCTGATGAACCAGAGGCCGCGTTCGATGGCGCGGACGCCTTCTTCGAGAAGGCAGCGGCGGAGGTGAGCCCAGCGCGGGGCGTCGTGGCGCTTCACGTAGTCGCGGTAGTCGCGGATCGCGCCACCTTCGGCTCCGGGCTTCAACATCGCGCAATGAAACACGAGTCCGGGACCTTGCGGACGCAGCGGGATGTCGTGCTTCTGAGCGAGTTCGGTGAGGCCGACCATGAGGCGGTTGCCGAGGCCGATCATCGTGCCGGGATGTTTGTCGCCGAGCGCGATGACTTGATCGAGGGACCACTTCGCGGCGGCGAGGCAAAGCGGATTCGCATTGAGCGTGCCGGCGTGGACGACTTCGCCGCTGATGATCTTTTTGAAGGACGACTCCTTGCCAACAAGCGCACCGAATGGCGTGCCACCACCGACGGCCTTGCCGAGAATGGTGAGGTCGGGCACGAAGCCGAGATGCGTCTGCGCGCAGCCCGCGCCGAAGCGGAAGCCCGTGATCGTTTCGTCGGCGATCATGAGCATGCCGTCGCGATCACACAGATCGCGGATGGTGGAGATCAGGCCGGGCACGGGCTCGATGCAGCCGGTGTTGCAGAGCACCGGCTCGAAGATGATGGCGGCGATCTGCCCGCGATGTTCATCGACGCGGCGGCGGAGATGCTCGGGATCGTTCCAGCGCGCGACGACGAAATTGCCAAGCACCTCGGGAATCACGCCCTGGCTCGGATGCAACGGCGCGGGGTTCTCATCGCTGCCCCATTTGTCAGCGGGCGGCGCAAAACCGACGAGTCCTTCATCCGACCAGCCGTGATAGTGGCCTTCGAATTTCAAAATCAGCGGCCGACCCGTGTGAGCACGCGCGAGCCGCAGCGCGGACATCACGACCTCGGTGGCGGAGTTGTTGAAGCGCACACGCTCAGCGCCGGGGATCATCTTTTGCAGCCGCTCGGCCACATCGATCTCCAGCTCCGACTGCGCAGCCCAGTGCGTGCCTTTGCGAGCTTGGTCGGCGATCGCATTTGCCATGCCGGGCGGCGCGTGGCCGTAGAGGATCGCGCCCTGGCCGATCTGGAAGTCGATGTATTCGTTGCCATCGACATCGAAGAGCCGCGAGCCATTGCCGTGATCAAAATAGAGCGGCACGGGCAGCTCCATCTTGCGGATGCCGCTGTTCACGCCGCCGGCGATGCTGCGCTGGGCGCGCTCGAAAAGGGCGCGGGATTTGGGAAAGTCGTAAGCCATGAGTCAATGCCAAACGTGCTGTGCCGCGGCGCTCTCGCACCGACCTGTGAATCCACACCTCACCCACCGCTGCCAGTCTGCTCCGCGAGTTCCTCCGCCGGATACGTCCAGATTTCGCTCAGAGTCGGATGGTAATGCGGGATCGCCATGAACTGGCGCACCGTGCAGCGGTGGTGCATGGCAACGACGACTTCATGGATGATCTCCGTGGCCTCGGGCCCGACGCAGCACGCGCCGAGAATCTCGCCCGAGTCGCGATGCGCGATCATTTTTACAAAACCTTCGGTCTCGCCCATGACCATCGACTTGCCGTGGTCGTCAAAGGGGTATGATGCGGAGACGAACGGCACGCCTTCCGCACGAAGCTCCACCTCGCCCGCTCCCACGGCGGCAACCTGCGGATGGGAGAAAACACCGAAGAGCCGGAGCCGGCCGTCGAACTCCTCGCTGACCGGCTCGCCGCGCAACATCCGGCGGGCATTGCGCGCGGCGATCTCGCCCTGCTGGATGGCGACGTGGACGACATCGAGCGGGCTGCACACGTCGCCCGCGGCAAAGATGTGCGGCTGCGTGGTCTGCATCGTCGGCGTCACGATGATCTTCCTGCCGGCGAGGCCGACGTGCGCATGCTGCAGTCCGAGGTGCTCCGTCGCCGGATGCCGGCCCATCGCGACAAGGATTTGATCAACGGTGACGCTGCGCTCGTGCCCGCCCTGACGGAACTCGATGTGTCTTCGCCCGTGCACCTGGCTCACACGATGAATGTTCGTGTCGAGATGGCAGCCGATGCCGCGATGCGTGAAGGCATTCTCGATCACCTCGCTGCACGCGCGGTCCTGGCCGGTGAGGAACTGCGGCCCGCGCTGGATGAGCGCGACCTTGCAGCCCACGCCTTCGAGATAATGCGCCATCTCCAGGGCGATGGCACCGCCGCCGAGCACGGCAATGCTTTGCGGGAGTGAGCCGGCATCAAGCACATCATCGCTCGTCCAGAAGCCAGCCTCGCGCAGACCCGGAATCTCAGGCACGTTCGACACAGAGCCGGCGGCAACGCAGAACGTCCTCGCGCGGATTTCAACACCCGCGCCCCCCTCGCGCGGCGTGATTTCGACAGCGTGCGCGTTCTTGAACCGCGCATGGCCGCGGTGCAATACGAAGCGCCCGTCTTGAAGCTGCCCTTGCCGGTAGCCGGCGAAGCCGGCGATGAGCGCACGTTTCCGGTCGCGGACAGCCGTCACGTCCACGCCTCGCGATTCCACGCGCAGACCAAACTCCTCCGCGCGGCGGATCGCGAGATTGCGGTTCGCCGACTCGATCAGCGCCTTGCTCGGCATGCAGCCCCGGAGAATGCACAGGCCGCCGAGTTCCTCCGCGCCGTCCACGACCGCCACACGCATGCCCTCAGCCGCCGCCGTGCGTGCCGCCGCATAGCCCGCGCTGCCGCCACCGAGGACGAGAAAATCGAAATCGTCAGTCATACGAGCGGGTAGTTCGTGCCATCCATGCCTGTGGGCTGGTGTTTGTGGACGCCGGGGCAGAGACCGGCCTCAGCGGGGCGGCCCTTTCTTCACCCACTTCTCCATCCACGCCTCCATCTTCTCCCACATCTCCGGCAGATATACGTGCGCCACACCAGGGTAGATGACGCTCTCGAATCTCTCCGCCGCCGCACCGCCATGCAGCGCGTACACTTTGTCCACGATTCCGCCGAGGGTCTTCACCCCCTCGACGGGCGAGCCGCCATCCTGGTCGCCCGTCATGAAGAGCATCGGCCGCGGAGCAGCGAGAGCGATGACCGCCTCGGTGTCGAAGTGCTTCAACAGGCCGGGCACGAAGTAGTAGATGCCGTGCGCCTTCAACATGCCGGCGCGTATCAGGTCCTGGCAGCGCGTCATGCATGCCACACACACGGCGGCGCGCGGGCGGTCGTCCAGTGCCATCACCCACCAAGAGCGGGTGCTGCCCATGCTGATGCCGGTCACGCCAATGCGCGAGGCGTCCACCTCGGGACGCGCGGCGAGACAATCCAGCGCCATGAGATCATCACGCACGATCATGCCCCAGAGCGTACGACCGAGCCAGAGATTGAACTTCGCCGCCGTCATCTCCCCCGCGGAGCCTTTTTGCGCGGGGCCGTCGGGACCCTTGCCATTACGCTCGCCGAAGCAGCACGCGTCAATGCCGAGCACGACGTAGCCTCGCTTTGCCAGCGTCTCTCCCGGCGCGCGCGGGATCGCCTTGTTCACGCCGAGCATCTCGTCCTTGCCGATGTCGTACTGTCCGCCGTGCCAGTGGCAGTAAAGGATTGCCGGCGCCTTGTTGGTCGCGCTCGCGGTCTTCGGCACGAAGCACCAACCCGGCACCTCTTCGCCCGCGCCGTTGTCGAAGGTAAACTTTTCCAGCCAATGATCGCCCTTGTCCTCTCGCGAAAGGGCTGTGACTGCCGGGACGTCAGGACGCGGTGGCAGATCACCGAGCAGCTTCCAAAGCGTGGCACGAATCTCCCTTCTCTGCTTTTCCCACTCCGTCCATGCGGCGGGGATTTTCAATTCAGGAACTGGCGGCGCTTTCGCAAGCCAGCCTGCGGCGGCGGCATCGTCTTGGGCTTGGGACATGGGTACAAGGTAAAAGAACGCGCACATCAGACTGACGCGCGGAATGAAAAGCGGCGGGCGCATAAAGGAGATGCAATCACAAGCGCCGCCGGGGGGACAAGTGGTTTTTTCAGGCGCTGAGGCGAGCCAGCAGAACTTGGAAAGCGATTGGAGCGGCCCGTCAGGCATGCGCGCCCGCATCAGGAAGAATCGGGATGCTCCTGCGGAGGGCAGGAAGAGGCCGTGCAATGCCAACCGAACACGAAAGCAGCCGATCTTGTCCGGTCCCGCCGGCGGTCCGTTCAGGACTGCAAGGATGGAGCCGAGTGTCGGATTTGAACCGACGACCTACTGATTACAAATCAGTTGCTCTACCACTGAGCTAACCCGGCGTTTTACCTGCGTAGATGGCGGTTTCCAAAAGCCGAAAAACTTGCTTTTCTACGGTCCTGTTCTACGGTGCAACCATGAAAGCAGATGCACCCGTGAAACGGTGGGAAAAGACGAGTCGCCAGAATTTGGTCCGCCATATATCAGGCCGCTATTATGCCCGCCTCTTTCTCAATGGCAAAGAGATTTGGAAATCCCTCAAGACTGACAGTTTCTCTGTCGCACAGGCGAAACTGGCCGAGTTGAGGAAAGGACACAAAGAGGCCCAGGCGCAAGTGGTCGAACCCTCAGACTCCAAGCTCACTTTCGGTCAGGCCGCCAAACTGCACCTTGAACGCATCGACAAAAAGGTCAGCATCAAAAAGCGAACTCGCCAATATTGGCATGAACGTATGGACGCCCTTTTCCGCTCATGGAAGGAACTGTCGGACACCGAAATTCGCAAAATCACGCCCGAAGCCTGCCGCACTTGGGCCGCCTCATTTGCAAAAGAGGTTGAGCCTTCAAGCTACAACAACACCATCGCAATTCTCCGCCATGTGTTTGTGATTGGAATTGAGGGAGGGGTGATTTTTGCCAACCCCGCAGCGAGCGTCGAGAAGAAGCCCGTTCGCGCAAAGCATCTCGAATTGCCGTCGCTTGCCAAGTTTAACGCCTTCATCAAGGAGATGCGTTCCGCCCACAGCCGCGACACGCAGAACTGCGCTGACCTCACCGAAGGACTCGCATACACTGGATGCAGAATCGGGGAGGCGGCAAACCTCACATGGGCAGACATCGACTTTATGGACGGTGAAATTGTTGTGCGCGGCGACCCCGAAGAAGCCACCAAGAACGGATTGATTCGGCTTGTGCCGCTAATCCCGACAGCCAAAGAGCTTTTTGCGCACATGCGCGAGAAACGCAAAAACGAACCTGCCACAGAAGCGGTCTTCAAGGTTCGCGAATGCCAGAAGGCGATTGACCGTGCTGCCGCCCGCACCGGCATGGCTCGAATCACGCATCACGACCTCCGCCATTTGTTCGCCACTGTCTGCATTGAGTCCGGCGTGGACATCCCCACCGTTTCGCGCTGGCTTGGGCACAAGGACGGCGGAGCGCTCGCTATGAAGACCTACGGCCATCTGCGGAACGAGCACTCGCTGGCCGCTGCGAAGAAGGTTTCCTTCGCTGCTTGATGGCCTCCACCCAGCTCTTGCCGTCGAGAGCTTTGCGGACCGCCCTTGTCTTTTTGCTCGCCTTCTTTCGAGGCTTGGATTTCCGACCAGCGTAGCGTCCGGCTTGGGACAGCAGTTTATCGACTTCCTTTTGCGGAATGAGCAACCGACCAAACTCCGTGATCGCCTCGACTTTGCCAGCGTAGAGCTGGCGATAGGCCCATGTTCTCTCTTTCCCAAAAAGGGCTGCGAATTCGGCAGGAGTGTAAGCGGCTTGACCCACCCTGAAAGCCTACCCAGAAAGCGGTTTGTCTCAATCGGAGCCGGAATCCGTCAGTAGCTCACCTTGAAAGTCGGCGAGTCTTCGGGCTTCGACCGCCTGCGGTCATAGAGCCTTGTGGTGGCGATGCTGGCATGTCCGAGCCATTCCTGAACCTTGGCGATGTCCGCCTCGTGATCGAGTGCGTTTGTGGCCGCTGTGGCTCGGAGGCCATGCACACAAACGGCACTCGGATCGAGGCCAAGAATGCGCGCATACTTCCTCACAACGTCTTTGTAGATTCCATGTCCCGTGAGTGCCCGTTCGAGCGTTCCCGCTGAATTCTTCACTGGTCTGAAAAGCTCGTTGTCCGGCCTATCTCCGTGACCTGAGCGCTCCAGGTATTCGCTGATTCGTTGGGAGCTGTGCGGATGCACCGGAATGAATCGAATTTTGCCACCTTTACCCTCCACCCTGAAATGCATCACCCCACGGCGGGATTGCAGATCGCCAACCCGAAGCGAGCACAATTCAGCACGGCGCAGCCCGTGAAACAGCAAAACAGAAAGGATTGCGCGATCACGCATCCCTTTGAGCGTGTCGGACGGCGGTGTTTCCAGCAAGGCTTTGGCTTCTGCATCACCCAAGGCAGGGGATTTCCCTTCATTCGCGCCCTGATTTGGGCGCTTCACTCCATCTGCCGGATTGAACGGAACCGCATTGCACTCGCACAAGTAATCAAAAAGCGATGCCACCGCTGAGAGCTTCCGGCGTACTGTTGCCGCCTCAAGCTCCCTTGCTTCGAGCTGCTTGCGCCAGGCGATGAGATGAGAGCGTTTGACGAGTCGGAATTCTTCTGGCTGGCGAATGCCGGCAAAGGCCGTGAAATCGCGAACATCGCTACGATATGCCCGTCGTGTATTCGCGTTGTCGATATTGGCGAACCATTCGACTTCGGGAGGCACCTCCGCCAAAGACTGAAACTGAGCCGCACTGAGCAAGCGTTGCTCCACCGCAATTCCAGCCACTTCACCATGCTCGACCTCGTTATACAAGAAGCCTCTCCGTTTGCTACCGCAAAATCAATATACCAGAAGCGATGTCTTGAAGCCAGCGCCTCGTGGCCCCGATGAAGGCGGCATCACTATTTTTTCACTTCCTTGAACATGTATTGCTTTGAAGCCGCAAACAGCGCGGGCACAGGGAGGCGGAGCGACTTGGAAATCTCCAACAGTTCAAGGTCGGTGACGCACCGAATCCCCGCTTCGATTTTGGCGAGAGTTTCACGGGACAGATCCCAGCCATTCCGCTGACAATGCGCCGCGAACTCCGCTTGCGACATCGAAAGCGAGTTTCGATGACGAGCAAGCTGAGGCCCAATTGCATTCCTCAATCCCGTAGCCATTGAGGCCACTTTTTATCCGAAGATGAACTTGATCCGGTTCCGTTTTCAGAACATTGTTCGGCAATCGGAACAAATGTTCTGATTTACGAACAATGGTCCGCTGCCATGAAGACACTCTCAGCTCTATTTGCCTTGTGCTTGGTGCTCGTGGCGAACGCCGCCGAGCCCCCTGAATACCTCAAATACTTCGACCCTGCCAAGGGCTTCAAACCCGCGCAGCGCAATCTCTCGGAGATTTATCTTCAAGCCGCAGGAAGCCTTGAGCATTACGGCAGCCCTGAGCCGTATTTCCGCCACATGCTGGCAGAGCATGAGCGGATCGCCAAGCTCGCCGAGCGGAAGCTTGGGCGAGGGAAGGGAGATCGCCGACCAGCGAGAATGACGAAGGACTACATCGAGAAGCTGATCGCAAACTGGAACAAGCTGTCGCCTGTGCTTCAACTCGACGAGCTGTCGCGCGGCATCGGTAGCGATGTCCGTAGCGCCATACGAGGAGTATGGGAAAAGGGAACTCCAGTCATCGCTATTCTGAATTCCCATCAAGACAAAGTCATTGATGCAATGGCAAACTCCGATGCTACCGCCAGGTGGTTTGACAAGCTCTGTGCCATCGTGCGCTCAGAATTGCAGATGGACGTGAAGAGGATAGACACAAGCGGTTTGGACGACGGCAAACGCGATGCAATTCGTGATGCGGATGTAGTGTTGGGGCGGCTACAGAGGTTGAAATCCGTTCTCGCAGCAAAGTTGCCGCAACCACAGGCAACAGCCATCGCGGATGCGCTCAAAAGTGTGTTCATTGATCTAGCCGAAATGGCACACTCTGAATTGGAAGCAGGCATTCTGGAATGGAGTCTCGAATGAGGACGCTATTTCGGCCCACGGCCTTTACTGTCTGGGCTGGAGGGCAGAGCAGTAGCCCTGAGGCTCTCAAGCAGTGCATCGTTCACATCGAGCGAAGCCATCGAAGTGCCGTTCGTCTGAGGCTCGTTCCTGGCCTCGCCTCCTACCGCTTCGCGAATGGAAGTCTTGAGGGCATCACGCCCGGCGGTGGATTCCTGACCGATGAAAACCGGTCCGGTTTGGCTCAGGGCATCTGCAAAACATGGTCTATCGAGCACTCGATACGCTGCCTCACTCTCTCCGCTGCTATACCGTTGCACAAACTCCGTTCGATCTGCGGCCGGTATGGCATCCGCTTCGCTCAAACGTCCAGTTCCTTGCGTCAGGGAAGAGTGAACACGATCCGATTCTCTGCTTTTCACGGACTCGGGCAATTCACTGAACTTGTATTCTCCACGATGCACGCCCTCCCATACTCGACGGCTCATTTCATCTTTGCCTTGCTCGCTCAGTCTGTCCCAGGTGTGCGTATAGAACTTGTCGAGTCGATTGAAGTCTCCTCGCGTGAAATATGCGACGGTGAGGAAGCTGGCGTATTCGCGCTTTTCTTCGCGAGACAGCGCGGTTTCTCTCTCAGCCATCCGCACAACACCAGCGATTTGTTCGAGCTGCTTTTTCTCTTCCGCCTGTTTCGTGGCCTTCACTTCAACATCGACGAACCCAGCCCGCGATTGCGCCTCTGCGAGTTTTGCCACAAGCATGCTTGTGGTTGCGGCAAGACTGCCGCCACCTTCAAAAATGAGTTTTTGCAGAACGCCTATCAGCTCACTGAGTTGGTCGCTCTCAATTTTATCCAAAGCCGACATCAGCCCTCCGTTACTGATGAATCATAGCAGCGAATTGTTGCGGTTTTATGACAACCCCTCAATCAACTGCGGTCGGACGACACCACACCCATGAAACGCTCCCATTCCTGTGAATGCATTATTTTCTCAGGTGTTGCAATCTGGCAACGGTCGAACTGTGGAGAGGACGCCAGAGGGATTTCGTTATGGTAATGATAAAATACATTATCAATACGAGACTAGGGACGGAGTTTTGATCCCTGAAAACTTTGCAAAAACCACGTTCCATTCAACGCTCTGCTCCTGAACGAGACCATTGATCGCACGCTGAACTGATTGGTGTCACCCCAAAGTATGAAACCCCCACTCTACATCCGAGCGTTGTTGATGGCCGTCTCACTTTCGGCACCCTCAATTTCGGATGCGATTCAGCCCACCTCTACCGCCAGTGGACGAGTCTCGCAGGCCGATACTTCCCTCTCAAACAGTTCTTCGGGAGGAAGGTCGGCTGCCGTGAGTGGCACTTCCGGAGGTAGATACTTTGCTTCCGCAGCAGGCGGAACGCACGTCGCCGCTCGTGTGAGAGCGAAAGGAACAGGCATCTGGTACCCGTCATGTAGCGCCAGCACCAATGGTGTCATTCGTTTCAAAAACCCCTCGAAACTCCAGCCGCTACTTCTTCCCGGAAACACGAAGGTCAATCTTCGCTTGGCCGTCAGCGCAAATTATTCGAATAGCGCTCCGAGCGGAAACAGTGGCTTCGCGCATGTGAATTTTTCAGCGTCCTGCGGAAGTTCCAGCGCAGCCGGTGATGCGCAAGTCAACGCCAGTGGTACGACAAGCAGCAGCGGTCTCTTTTCCGGTCGGCCCAATGGCGGCTCAGTATCGACCTCGCTCACCTTCTCAATAACCCCCTCGGGCACCACAATGGTCGAGCAATCATTCACGATTGGCTGCGGCGCTAGTGGCATCGAGCTGAATGGGCTCGCAGCAAATGTCGCGGTCATCAATGCAACCATGAGCGGCCTCAACAATTCGGACGGCACCCCATTGGAGCCGCTTCTGCCAAGCCTGGAAATTGAAATCGTGCCCGCTTTGACGCCAGAGACGCCAATACCAAGGGATCCCGACCGCGGCTATGCCGACCCAGTGGACTCAGCGACCGGAGCCTACACCATCCATCGAGCGTTCTTCCCTCAAAATTGCCCCACCGAACTAAGCTTCATGCTCAATTACGACTCGCTAGACACAACGGCAGGACCGATGGGCAAAGGCTGGTCTCACAATTTCATGTCATGGATTGATGAATTGTCTGAAACTCAGATTCTCCTGAATTGGGACTACAATCGGCGCAACTACTTTACCCGTGTCGGTTCGACCAACACCTATGTTTCGACCTCGCGATCCGTCAATCATGACGTGCTCACGCGCAACTCCGACGGCTCCTATACTCTGCTCCGGGCGGATCAATCAAAGCTGGAATTCAACGGGGCAGGACTGCTCGTCACAGTTTCCAACAAGCACGGCCAGAACATCACTCTCTCTTACGGCTCGGAGGTTCACCCAACGAGCATCAAGGACTCCATTTCCAACCGCGCATACTCGCTTACCTACAACGCCTCGAAGCAGCTCACCAAAATCACGGACCCGCTGGGACGACAGCTTGATCTAGCCTACTCAGGTTCGGGATACCTTTCATCGTGGTCTGTATCTGACAGTGCAAACGTCATCGCCGCACGAAACGACTTCACCCATGATGCCAGCGGACGAATTCTAACAGCGACAGATGCAGAGGGAGTCACCTTCGTTCAGAACACCTACGACTCAACAGGGCGCGTCATTCTTCAAGACGACGCGCTACCAGCGACTCCCCTCACCGAATTCAACTATTCAACGGGCGGTGTGGCAGGCCAGACGGTGACCTCCATCAAGGATCGCAATGGGTTCAATCTTTCGTTTCGGTATGACCAGAGCGGGCAGCTTCTCTCATTCACCAATCAGAATTCGGAAACGACTTCCCACACCTACGACGCCGCATTCAACTGCCTGAGCACGACTGATGCGCGAGGGAACACAACATCTCGCGGTTACGATGCAAACGGCAACGTCATCAGCACGACTGATCCTTCTGGAGCGACTACCCAGATGTTTTATGATTCTCGCAACAACCTCACGAAAATCAGCAACGCAGCAAACAGGGACACCCTCTTCGCCTACGACACTAAGAACAATCTCGTGTCATTCACCAACGCGCTCAATCAGACCACCGGCTTCACATTCGATTCCAACAGCATCCTGACTCAGCGCACCGCACCTCGCGGCGGCGTCACCGTTTTCACAAACACAGGTGGCCTGCCTACTTCGGTCAAAGACGCCAACAACCTCACCACAAATCTCGGCTACGATGCGGCGGGCAGACTCACAAGCACCACAGACCCTCTTTCAAAAACCTACCAGTTTGCCTACGACACCAACGACAATCTTGTCTCAGTCACGGACCCGTTGAATCATTCGCGAACATTCACTCACGATTCACGAAAACGCAGGCTCACTGCGAGCGACGCTCTTGGCGCGACGATCACAAGCGGTTACAACGGCAACGGTGATTTGTTGTCCTCCACCGATGCGCTTGGCAATGTCACCGGCTTCTCATACGATGCAGAATCTCGATTGATTGGCATCACCGATCCACGGGGAGGGAAGACAATATTGCAGCGTGACCCGACAGGTCGTTTCATTGCGACCATTGATCCCACGGGCGTGATTCACACGTTTCGCAGCGACGGCAACGGCAATCCCACTTCTGACAGCGATTCCCAAGGCTTTCGGACGCGCCGGACCTTCAATAGCCGAAATCTCCTGACGAGCATCGAAGACCCGCGATCACGAGTAACCTCGTTGGTTTACGACAATCTTCGGCGACTCACCAGCACAACGAACCCGCTCGGTGAATCAGTCAGCTTTACACATGACGATCTCGACAGGCTGGTAGCTGTGAATGACCCGCTGAATCAGGTGACGAATCAAGGATTCGATGCGGATGGCAACCTCAGCTCGATTACCAATGCACGCTCCGCAACCACTTCGTTTGCTTACGACCTTGGGGAGCGGATGACCTCACAGACGATACCAGGAAATCGTGTGACTGCCTTTGGCTACAATTCACGGAATCTCACCTCCTCAATCACTGAGCCCTCAAACCAGCAGACCACGCTGAACTACGATGATGCGCGGCGGCTCACGAGCACCACCGACCCACAAGGCACGATTGCCTACTCATACGACAATGCGGATCGGCTCGTCACGACCACCGAGGGCGCGGCCACGATCAGTCGATTTTACGACGCTGCGGGCAGACTGACTCAATTCACCGATGCCGCAGGCAACGTCCTCAAGTATGCGTACGACGCATCAGGCAACCTCGGAAAGCTGACCTACCCTGACAACAAAGAGGTGAACTATCTCTACGACTCGGCGAACCGGATGGTCCGCGTGACTGACTGGGCGGGTCGCATCACGAGCTACTCGTACGATTCAAACGGAAGGCTCCACACCACCACTCGTCCCAATGGAACCGTCGAAACCCGCACATGGCACGGAACGGGAGAGCTTGCTTCACTCACGGCCACTCTCGGTGCTTCGGTGATTTCTCAGCTTACGTTCAGCTACGACCTCGCCGGAAGAATTGCGGTTCAGAACCCGGTTCCAAGTCCTGCCGTTTACGCACCAACTGGATTCACGGCATCCTACGACCTTGCCAATCAGGTTGCCAGTTTCAGCAGCATCGCCTGTGCCTTTGATGCCGATGGCAACATGACCACAGGCCCAAATCTCACTGGCACCGCCAGCAGTTCCTTCGTCTTCGATTCTCGCAACCGATTGACCAGTTTCAACGGAGTGTCCTACACCTACGATTCCGAAAACCGCCGGACTTCGTGGACAGATGGCACTGGCACCACTGCATTCGTCATCAATCCAAACGCCCGGCTCAGCCAGGTTCTCGTGCGTACGGCCCCAAGTGGCATCGTTACTCGGGCAGTTTATGGTTTGGGCCTGCTTTACGATGAAACGGACACTTCGATGCGATACTACCACTTCGACTACCGAGGCAGCGCCGTTGCCTTCACAAGCTCGGCTGGCGGCGTCATCGGCAGGGTGGAATACGGGCCGTATGGTGAGACGGCAACGCAGACTGGCGACACGGCAACTCCCTTCCTGTTTTGCGCTCGTCATGGTGTAATGACCGACCCCAACGGGCTTTACCAAATGCGGGCGAGATATTATCACCCGACACTTCGCCGATTCATCAATCAAGACGTGCTGCTCGGCGACATCACAACCGGCGTCGGGTTGAACCGATTTGCTTATGCGAATGGAAATCCGGTTTCGCTGATTGATCCATTTGGATTGGCCGCAGAAGATGCAGACGAGAATTGGTTTGATGATGTTTTTGAATGGCTCCCCGAGTCTGACTATGTTGATTGGAAACGAGCGAGGAAACCTGATTATGTTGAGTTTTCTAGTGGAGTTGGAGTGATCGAATTAGGCATAACCGTTGATAGGAATGGCAATGTATATCTAACCGGCGGAATTGGTTTTGGGATCGATGCTGCTGTAACGGAAAACTGGATAGACGGCGATGGCCCTGTTACGGATCGAGAACTCCGTGAAACCATTGAAGGAGTGGGTAACACAGTAGCAGCTGGCTATGGCGGCCTTGTGCAATCTTCAAATTCAGATAATGGCAGAAGTGCGCATGGAAGTGGTGTCGGGCTTGGTATTGGTTACTCCTCGACATACACACGCCGCATCTGGCAGTCGCGCTACTTGTCTTATTAATATATAACTGATATGATTATGCAAATGCTCGACTATTTACTCTTTATTGTTTGGGTGTCCATGGTTTACTATATGGTAAAATATGGACACAAAACATGGCCGGCTAGACTAGTGCCCAATTTAAGCCGATCAATCTTTCGCATCTTCGGCATCATTTATTTCGCAGCAGGCTCAGTTGCAATACTTTCGACTCTGGGGTTGCTTAACGCCAGTGAGGTTCAGTATGATTCCACGGGTAGGCTCACGGAGGTGCGAACAGATGATGGAAATCGGGTGCATTTCGTGTACGATTCTGCGGGAAACATTACCTCTATGAGTGTAGTCGCTGGAGCGAGTGGACCACCTGTCTTAACCAGCGATCCCGCGCCTGCGGGCAAGGTTGGAGTTCCGCTTTCGCATACACTCACTTCAAGCCGCGTGCCTGCCACGTTCGCCGCAACCACCTTGCCCGCTGGCTTGACTCTCAGCGCTGTCACGGGAGCGATCACTGGCAGCCCAACCGCAGCAGGTGTCTATCCCGTGTCGGTGACAGTCACGTCTGGAGCGACCTCCAGCACCTCACAGATTGTCTTTCAAATCGTCCCAGCTTCCAGCGCACCCTTCATTCTCCGTGAACCTGAAAGCCAGGCTGTCCCACTCGGGCAGAGTGTCACCCTATATGCCGATGTCGATGGCAGTGCCCCGTTCGCTTTTCAATGGCTGAAAAACGGGGTCATCATCAATGGAGCCAACTCTCTCAGGTATCACATCAATGCCATGTCGGCATCCGACGTTGGTAGCTACGCGCTCCAGGTGAGCAACGATGCCGGCATCGTCAGCACAGCCGCATACCTCTCCATCGCCGGTGCCAGCACCTTCACAGAATGGGCGCAGACATGGGGTCTGCCTCCAGGCAGCAGCGGCATGTCCGACGATCCCAATGGCGACGGTATTCCAAACCTCATGGCCTATGCCTTCGGCCTCGCCCCAAACCAGAACGCAGTGCCTTTCATGCCAGCGAGTGAGATCAGCGGCAACACCCTCCGCTGCTACTATCGCCGCTCAAAGTCCGCCGTCGGCATCGCCTGGTCCGCCGAAGTGTCATCCGACCTCACCCACTGGACCGCCAGCGGTGTTTCTCACCAACTGATCAGTTCAAACAGTTCCGTCGAAACATGGCGAGCCTCCGTCCCCATTCTCAACGGCCAGCCGAATTTCATCCGAGTGAAGATCGACCAGCAGTGAAAGGCAGTGGGCACGATGGTCATTTCTCAACGTACCTGCGCCCTCAAGCCGGGCACAAGAAGTCCATTGACCATTGACCACCCATCTCAGCATTTCAGCCGTTCGTCTGAGCACTGCGCAAGATGGTCGCCTATTCTCGTATTTAATTCTCCTTGACAATCTGCAAGATGCACAAATGTAGTCTAATTTCAATTTGGGCCTGATTCCAGTGACGGACACATTTTAGTTTGCATTCCGCTTGCTGGACTCAATGATTTGACGGCTGCAATTCCCGCCTCTCATAGTGAGGCTCTCCTACAGCGCACTCTTGTTTTGATAAACAATAAGTTCCATATCTTGTAAACACACCTCTGCCGATAAAGATATGTCGACACCAGACGAAAGCCCCTCACTATTTTCTAGAAATAAGCTAATTACCTTCATTTCTGGGCTTGTTGTTTTCGGGGGAGGATTTCTCATCTATAAACTTACAGGTCATGAGCATTCGGACTCTCCTTCCCCCTCTGGACCACTCGCTGGTGAGCACCAGCAGGTGCCGACTACCTCTGCTAGCGGCGGTCAAGCCCAATCGGCCGTAACATCTGAACCCTCGTTTCTTCACGAAATCGGAATACACATAGCCGCACATGGACTTCTTGTCGCAGGAGGTGCTTTTGGACTAGTGGGGGTCGGATACCTCATCGGCCTTTTGCAAACCAACTTCACCAAAAAGCGTTCTCAGAGATCGATTCAGCATCCCGATGATTCTAGCTGCGTGACCACGCTGTCCTCGTCTGAAAACCCACCCCGCGATCCTAATCTTTCAATCACGATTCTCCCTCGCCTAGATTACCAACTTCTAATTGGCCGTTTGAACATGGCAAAAAAAGGGGACCGTTTTGTAGTCCAGAAAAACTGGCTTTGCTCCTCAACAGACGCTTTGGATCCCGATTTTGCGACCGGATTGTTTGATGCGATCAGTAGGGGAGTCGACATTTATATTTTTTTGTTGCACCCCCGCTCGCCCTCCGCGCGACGACGCTCAATTCAGGTCGGTTTCCGCGACAAGTTCGCAGTTGGTGAACGCGTTATCACCACCGTGCGAAAACTCCAGGAGAGATATCGCACTCGCAAGCAAAGCCGCGATGAGGGACAGCTTCAGGTGTATTGTCATGACACCTTTTCTGGGTTTGAACTCTTTTTGCATGACAGTCACGTCAGCGGGCAAGCGTGGGCACAACTAGCGTTTTATAATTGCTTGGGACCTTCTTCGCAGTTCACACAGTTTTTGACAGAAACTCCGCAAAGGCTTGCTCACGAGGCTTATAACCACGCTTGGGAGTACCTCAGGCGCATCACTCCATCCGAAACCCAAAATTTCGACGCAATCGCTATCGATCTGAATGACCCAAACGCAGCAGATGCACTACGGTGCGTTCCATTGCTAATTGAGGCTGAGGACGTCGCCTTCGCACTTAAAACCGTTTCTCGAAACCAGATTGATGCGTTCACGTCTGATATCTCCACGTTCGCTACATCATCCGCGAACCAGGCCCCGTCCGGATCCGTGCCTTACTCGGAGGTGATTGGTTTGCTCATGTCGAAAGCGATTGGCGCGGACTCGACCGCACGCTCTCTTGGTGTGCGCTCAGTGCTTCCCCAATTGAGCGCTGAAACTGTTGGAAAGCTGATAATGGACACCCCTGACGGCGGTGAGTTTATTATCTTGGATAATTGGCTGGTCGGACACGTCGGAACTCATGAATTGTCCCCATTTCTGCGGGACGCTTTTACTCGCGGAATTACTGTTACCATCATTCTTCTTCACCCCAACTCCATCTTGGTTGATCGCAGGCTGTCACAAGTTCCTTCCGCTCGCTCAGTTCGAGGACTGATTAAACAAACGCTTAAGGACCTGATCTGGGAAAAAAAACAATGGGAACAGTCTCACAAGGGCAAAACTGCGTCACTTAAATTGTTTCTTCACGATACCTTTACGAGCGTTCAACTCTTCACAGGGGGGGCTTCTGCTTGCGTTGGCTTCTACTTGAAAGATAAGTTTGCAAGTGCAGGACCTCAGCTCATTTTTGACATCAGCAGTGACTTTGGTACTTTGGCAAAGGAGCATTTGCAGTCCATTACCTCGGACACGATGCGTTGTGCTCCTTTTGACCTTTCTGCACAAATTGATTCGCAGATAGATGGACTAGTTATGCCTGGGCAATTAGCCGAAGTTTCCGAAATTATGTGCAATGTCTCCCCGCGATTCGCTGCTCAGGCTGCAACAGTCGTGATAGATCATGCAACGAAGGGGCCCGCTGTATCGCATCTCGATGCTTTCAAACTCGAAGATCCTGGATGGCAGTTCAGCTCTAAGGCTACGAAGCGGCAGGAACAGATGTGGGCACTTCTTACGGCGCTTCTGACAAGGATGCTCCAAGAACAGTACGGAGCTGCCACCTTAAAAGATTTCGACAGCATTATTTCACAGCTCTCTGGTGCGAGCGCGAAACAGATAAAAACGCTCCTAACTTCCGAACCTAAGAAGGAGTCACTTCAATCGTTTCTTAGTTTTCTCAAGAGATTCACTCTGAGCGAAACTTAACACAGACAGCATTTTCGTCGGCACCCATTCTGGGTTGAGCTTCAATTTGGCCAGCTTGGGTTCCAATTTTAGCAGCGCACTTAATTGCCGCCGAATCTTACGCTTTGAGACAACAAAACCGGCAAACTCTGTTCGCATGGCTACACGAAGTGGCTTATCGTCGAGCGCCCTTTTTAGCAGCCCGTCAAAGTCGTCTTTTTCAACTTCTGAATACTTCTTGGCCGTTTTCGCCATTCGTTCAGTTAGTGGCGCAGCGCCTTCTGTCACCACTGTCAATAATTTTCGGCATCTGCGCCTGATGTCGGCATCAATGCCGACCGAGAAAACGCCTTTGCCGTAAAGAAGTAATTTGGTAACCGCGACTAATATCTCGAGCTTTGGCCCCACATGCGCACATGCAATTGGATAACCCCGGTCGGCAGCCAATTCAGCTTCGATTCTTTCAGCTTCTTTGAGATATAACCCTCCTGTAGTGTATAAGATCGAAAGGTATGCTTGGCGGTTCACTTGACGCTGTAGAGATTCGTAATTTCACAACGCAACGACTGCTCAAGCAGCACGGCCTTTCGCCAGACGGCTAAACTCTTTGTACCGCCGTTCAACCTCCCCACATCGGTCGTTGCGCGATTTCTCCTCTCTACAAATGGTGTCCAGAACCCCCAATCGCACCAGAGTATTTTCGATCATTTCGTCCAAATGTGAGCCTCGTCTGACCTCGCCTTGATTTTCAACAATCCGCTTTTCCTTCGCCTTCCGCAATAACGCTAGTCCGCGTGCCACCATGTCACGGATGTTCCTCGCTTCTGGCTGTAGAGATGCATCTGCTCTCCAAGCATCATAGAATTCCAGCGTCAACATCCGATCTGCTGCACAAATACGCATTGCCCTTACATAAGTTTCGGTTGGGGTATCGGGAAGATTTTCCATGTCATCACAAGCATCTATCAGTCGCTGCTGCCATTTCCCGAATGCAAGCGTTGGATCTGTAACTAGCGGGAGAAGAGACTCGGTCATAAGCAATCCTTTTCTGGCTTTCATTTTGTCCGCCAATAGCAATCAGCAAGCATGGCAAGTATAATAGTTATTAAACTACCTGTCAAATTTGTTTTGCGCACCTTGATATTTAAGCCGTTGCGGCTTACCCCCTCCCCCACTTCTCTCATCAGTTTGTGAAGGGGTGTCCCGTTCCATAAAAGCGCAAAAGATTCAGGAGGGTTAAACTTTCGGAGCTTCTGCACTCAACGAGCTTGCAATTCCTTTGAACGAGGCGATATTACCTTTGTTGCGGCTCTTCAGCGACTGTTGCGACCAACCCGAACTCCGAGATGAGCCTTGGATTCTCTTGAATATTGGTCGAAGGCGGAGCATTTAGGCAAAGGAATAGCGCATTTAATAGTCGTACCCTCCGGTAACGCAACACAAAATTCGAAAAGTTCTTTCATGTTCGCATGAGCAGGTGATGAGATCGGCATAGCCATTCCGCCGCCTCCAGGCGTTTCTTGTCGTCCTCAGTCATCCTCAATTCTTCCACCGCTCAATCCACTGCAACCGAGTCACCGGCTTTGGCGTTTCCGCCAAGCGCTCTGCTTTCAACTCGCTGCCCTTCATCCTGAACATCGCCAGTCGTGTGGCGAACAAAATCAGCCCCTCGTCTTCGAGGCGTGAAACGGCTGCCGTGCCATTCCGGTCAGAAATGAAGGGGTCGTTTTCAATCCGAAACTCAGCCTCCCCAAATCGCTTCACCCAGGTTCCGCGCAACTGCGAATCCGGCACTTCCCGCGCCATGAGCAACGTGTCATCGGCAATCCACTGGAAGTTCTGACCCGGAATCTGGATGATTTCCGTTTTGCCCGTCTCGACATCGGCAAGCACCGCAGCACTTCCCCCGGCGCAAAACACATAGCGGCCAGTCGGCGAGGCTACTGCCAAGCTCATGCAGGGCGTCGGCAACTTTACCGCCAGGCGAATCGCGCCGGTCTTGCGCTCGAAAACTTGCACCGCATCACGGCCCGCGAGGAAAGCGCAGCGATCCTTGTTCAGCCACAGGAACGAGATGAGACGGTCGTTTCCCTTCACGGCATGTGAGGTGATCTCGTTGGTGTCCACATCGTAAAGGATGAGCTTCGTCTGGCGATTTGACCAGTCCTCACCCGCCAGCATCCCCCCATCTGGTGAACGAGCTGTGCCGAGCTTCGAGAGATTCAAGCGTCCGGGCGTTACCTCGCCCGTGTCGAGATTGACGCGAAGCAATGCGTTCATGTTCCGCACAATCAACGCCTTGTCGGAACCCAGAATGATGTTCTGCGTGAAAAACGACTCCATGAACTGCCCCAGCGTGGTCACACGCCGCTCATTCACCAGCTTGAATTCCTGCCAGTCGATCTCCGAACGCCAGATGTCTCTGTCTCTGGCAAAAATCGCGATCTTCGCCGCCTCATTGACCACCAGCCCGGACTTCGCGCCTATCACGCCGGCATTCGTGCCGTCAAGATTGTAGCGCACGAATCCGTTGCCTTGAGTGCCGATGATCTTTCCCGAAGCCGCATCAAACCACAGGCGAAGCGGGGAATCACCTTTGAGCCAGCGGCGGATGACAATCTCGCCCGCGTCCACGTCGTAGAGATCTCCGTTGGCGACGAACAGCCTCCCAACTCGCGACGGCAGATCAGGAGCTTTCTCCTCTATTGGTGTTTGCGCCACTGCTTGCACCGGCGGGCCCGAAGCCGCGCGATGACTCCACCACCACCAAAACCAAAACGTGCTGCCTGCCAGCACCACCGCGACGAGAAGGATTTTCGGAAACTGACGAACGAAGCGCCACATGGCCGGATGGAGTAATGTTCATTCCGAAGTGGTTTCCTCTGCCGCAAAATCCTTCGGCGGCGTGATGGCGATTTCAGAAATGAAGCAGGCATTGCTCTTGTTGTCCTGAAACTCCGAATCCGCCTCCTTCACCCAAGCCACACGCTTGGATTTGATCGCGGAAAAGAGATTGGCAAGCCCGCGCCCCTTGATGGTCACAAGGAAATCGCCGAACGACAGATCAATGCAGCCGCCTTCAGGATCGTGATTGAACCACATCAAATCCGTGTAGTTGAAGCAAGTTTGCAGGCCGTTCTGAAAGCGCAGTTCGAGGAAAAACTCCGTCATACCGTCGCCACCCATCACCGAGAAAAACGCATCGCTCGGCCCCTCGGCCTCGCCCATTGGCTTCTTCCGTTGCTGGATGATTTCGTCGATCTTGTCTGCCATAAATCACTTTCTTGGGGCTGGTCGTGGCGCAGCCTGGACCTGCTTCGCCATTTTAGCCTGTTGCTCACGCTTCCTGCCACCGTCTTCTGCTTTGACCCGCACCGCGTGCTTCACGGCCGCGCCGCTGTTGCTCTTCTGCAACGGCTTCACCTCTGTTTTGCCCATTCTGATTTTCCGCTCAGCGGTGGCCGACTGCTTTTCGCCTTTCACCTTGTCTGCGATTTTCCCGAACGACTTGGCCGCGCCCTGATACACCTCCTTGAAGCGGGCTTGGCGCGTGCCACCGTCGGCCTTCTTGGCTGCCTGTGGCTTCGCCGTTTTCCCCTGTTTTTTCTCATCACTCAAAGCCAGCATTTTGTCGCGAACCGGCGTCGAAACCTGAATGGCTTTCGGCCAGCTTTTGCCTTTCTCTTTCGTGCCAGACTTCGGTTTTCCGCCGGGATGTCCTTTTGAACGGCTCTTTCCGTCCGGGCCGGCCAGGCTCCGCTTCAATTCAATGTAGCCGCGCCAGCTAATCACATTGTCAGTCCCGCGAGTGTGTTCGCGCCGTTGGTCAATGAGCCGCTTCACTGCCGATCTCGTTTCCTCAGAACCGCGCTGCCGCTGCACCGCCTCGCGCCATTTCGTTGCATTTAGCTCGGTGCTCATGAGGGAGGAAATATCTTTGGTTTTGAATCCCGCCAGCTCTACACCAGACATCCGGGTTGAGCTGTTGCCCACCGCTTGCTGGAGGCCGCGAATATTGTCCGTGTAGATGCGAATGGTTTCCTTGCCACGACTGCAAGAGACATAAAGCTGCTCCCGCGAACTGGCAAGAAACGATGCTTCGCTCTGAGCGACAAGAACATCCTTGACGCTCTTGCTCTGCGAGGAATGCGAAGTCTGGCAATAGCCATAGGCGAGATGACCGTGATCGGGCTTTAGCACTGCTCCCGTGTTCAAAACAATACGCCCCTTTTTGTCGATCTTCTCGACCGTAAAGACATTACCATTATTGAGCCGCCTTCCGTTCTCGCTCACTCCATTGCGCGTGATCCGAACACGGTCCCCTTTGGCGAGCGAAAGTTCCTTTTCTTCAAAGACCTGGAACTTGGCGGCATCACGCATCGAAAGAACACGCTCTACTCCGCTCGCGCTCTTCACTTTCACCGAGCCGTCATCATCTCGCCCGACTACGCGAAAGAGTTCGCCGCGCTTCACTCCTTTTGCGTTCTGATGATACTGAACCACCAGCCCCTCTTGGAAATTCTCAGGCCGCCCTCGCTCCGCCTCCTGCCATTGCAAATTGTGGAATTGAAGAAATGTCCGCCCTGCCCCCAAACGCTTCGCTTCGCGCAACTCCGCCCGAATCGCACTCGTCACCTTCGCGCTTTCGGCATGAGTCGGAGAAACGACCAACGGGACACCGCCGCGCTTTGCGAGCGCCACGAAGTCCCGAGCGAGTTCACGATAACGCTCCGCGTCATCTTCAATCTCCACCAGCGCCCCGAGCTTCTCCAAGCGCCGGAAGCCTGTGCGCAAATCGCCTTTGCTCAAACTGGCGATTGCCGCCTTGTAATCCTCAACTTGCTGTCTCCGAATTTCCGTGACTTCCGCCACTCTGAGTCCGGCATGTTGCTGGAGCAGCCGGAAGGCATCTCCACGAGCAACCGGTGCATGTTGGGCCGTGTCTCCTGTCAGTATGACGCGAGTATTCGGCCCCGCTATCTGCATGATGCGCCACATGTCGCGCACTCCAAGAAGTCCGGCCTCGTCAATCCAGATGACCTGCCCCTGAACCTGCTTTTGCAATTTCGTGTTGTGAAGGAGATGAGCGACCGTTTCCGCGCCTGCAAACCCCTCCTCCCGCATCGTCTCGCGCGAAGCCGATGCCGAAGGCGCGAATGCGAACACCTTGGTCCCCTTGGCCTCGATGGCTGCCACCGCTTCCTTCATCAGCGTCGTCTTGCCCACACCAGCCGCGCCACGAACCGCAATCACCTGATCGCGGCTCGTGAGAATATGCGCGACCGCCAGCTCTTGCTCATCGGAGAGATTACCTCTTACCGATGCCCTTATCCCAAGTGACGGAGCAGAATTGCGCCCGCTGCGGACGAAGTTGATCAGGGCGACTTCCTCCGCCAGCACGTCCACGGAAGTGCATAAATGCTCGTCACCGATCTTGCGGCCAACCAGTTCCCTCCGCTCAAATTCTGCTTTGATGGCTTGTGGCGTAACATGCCCTACTCCGTAGCGCATCGCCTCCGCCAGTATGCGCTCACGCTCCACCACCGACTGGCGTTCAAAGAGCTTGGAGATCGCGAAGTCCACTGCTTCAACCGCCGTGACCTTCACCACTTTCGTCTGCCCCTTGTCGTAGCAGACTTTGGAAATGCTCACCTTTTCATCATCGGTAAGCCTCACACTCCAAGCCGCCATCAGATCAGGAAAAGTGAGGCCATGCCTTTTGCCCTCACGAGTGAGCGCACCCAGCGTCTCTTTTTCTTTTGCATCGATGATGCCCTTCTCAGCCGCCAGCCGCTCAATTTGAGCCGTGCGCCGTGAAAACTTCGCAATCACACTGGCCGGCATTCCTTTCAGTTCCCACCCGTTCTTCGTGCGCTCGATATGATAGCCCTGCGCTGAAAGCGCCGATGTCAGTCGCGCATGAAAAGCCGCCTCGCTGTATGGCGCATTGCGTTTGATGTCCCTGAACTTCGCTGCCTTCCATTTGCCTTCCGTTTCATCAAATGTCGCGTTAAAGGCGAAGCAGTGAACGTGCAAATGGGGATCGGGAATGCCCCCGACCGGACGGGCAGTGAAGTGGACGAACTCCGCCCAGGCCAGATTTCCCGTCACCCTGTCGCTCGATTGACCTCGCGTCCTGACACGGGTTGCCGTCCCCTCCTCCAGCTCCGCCATCGTGTCTTGAACAGCCTGTCGGAATGCCCTCAAGACACCTTCGTCTTGAGTCATGGCATAGAGAACCGACAGGCTCTTGGGCGCATGAAAATTGAGATCGTATCCGACGATGCGTCCCGATTTCGTGTTCGGCGTCAACCGCCCTCCTCCAACTGGATGACGGTTCTCCACCAGTGCCCCAAAAGCTTCCGGTGTGACGTTTCCGGTAAGCCCCAGTTGCACCGCCGCCTTCCCATTCCACTTGCCCACCACCTCCTGCTTCTCCGTGTAGTAGTCCTCACGCTTCAAGCCCTCCGCGTAGTATTGGCGGGCTGCCGCAGCGCTTTTGTGTGAAATCACTCGAAGCATTCAATCGGGAGCATGTTCCCTGTCTCCATCGGTTCGAAGCACAATGAATACTCGTTTAGGTGCATTCACGGGCGCTTCGCCAGTTCATCGCGCCATGATATTCATCTTCTCGTTTGATTTCAATGTCTTCGCAGTTCACCACATCATCGTGGCGGAGCGCCCAAGCGAATGGCGGAATGACCGAGGCCAGAATGCGGTCGCGGCTGCCTCTGCACGCCTGTTGATAATCTATCCACGCCAACGATGGTGATCAGTGATTTACCTCGACCACAACGCCACCACGCCGGTGCTTCCCGAAGTCAAGGAAGCCATGCTCCCGTTCTTTGGCGACGAGTGGGGCAATCCGTCGAGCAGCTACCGGTTTGGCTCGCACTTGAAGTCGAAAATTGAAGAGGCGCGGGAACAAGTGGCGGATCTGATTGGGGGCAAGACACCGCGCGAAATCATTTTCACGAGTGGCGGCACGGAGAGCAACAACACCGCGATTCATTCGGCCATCATGTCGAATCCGGAAAAGAAGCACATCATCACCTCGCAGGTGGAGCATTCGTCTGTGCTCACCTATTGTCGATTTCTGGAGAGGCATCACGGATATCGCGTGACGTATTTGCCGGTGGATCGCGAGGGGCTCCTGTCGATTGCGGATTTGGAGAGCGCTTTCACCGGCGACACCGCCGTCGTTTCCCTGATGTGGGCGAATAACGAAACAGGAGTCCTTTTCCCCGTCGAGCAGATCGCCCAGCTCTGCCGCAATCGCGGAGTGCACTATCATTGCGATGCCGTGCAGGCAGCAGGCAAGCTGCCCATCGACGTGCGCGCGATTCCCTTCGATTACCTATCAATCACCGGCCACAAGATCGGCGCACCAAAAGGCATTGGCGCCCTCTATGTTCAGAAGAAGACCCCGTTCGTTCCCTTTATGCATGGCGGGCATCAGGAGCGTGCGCGGCGTGGAGGCACCGAGAATGTTTCGCACATCGTCGGCCTTGGCACCGCTGCTGCCATTGCAAAACAGAAACTGCCCGCCTACGACAGCACCGTCCGCCCGATGCGCGATGCTCTGGAGCACGGCATCCTCTCCAACACGCCCAATACTGAACTCAACGGCCACGCCACGCAGCGCCTTGCCAACACCACGAATATCACTTTTCACGGCATTGAGTCCGAGGCGCTGCTCCTTCTCCTAGATCAGGCCGGCATATGCGCCAGCAGCGGCTCCGCCTGTCTCGCCGACTCTCCCGATCCGTCCCATGTAGTTGCTGCTATGAAAGAAGGAAATGCTGCCCGGCAGTGCATTCGTCTTTCGGTGGGAATCGAAGATCGTCCGTTCGATATGACAAAGGTTTCAATGGATACACTGCGCTTGACTTCGTCGCTTGCGCCCTATTAAGGGTCGCATCTTGCTACGCAAAAACGATCTCGGAGTAGTTTGGAAAATAGCGATACACTTCGGCGTAGCGCTTAACATCCGCATCAGGTATGCCTTCTCTCTTGAGTTGTGTGGGATCGTCACTCGGGAGAAAGGAATTTAGTTGGTGCATTTCGCGGGGAGTCAGGCATGGCACCTTGATCGGAAAGGGACGATCATCCTGTCGATAGAAAGGAAGTTCACCAAAACGACAAGCTTCGAACATTGCCAACTCCTGTTTAGCGACCAGCACCCCACCAAGAGTCAGCATCTGAGCGCCATCCTGATATACGAAGTGCAACACCTGAACAAAGGCAAGCTGTTCTGCGTCGGGCAAACTGCCGTTTCTAACTGCTAGTTTTGCATTGATCTCCCCTAGTAGGACTCTACGCAGCACTTGGGGCGTGCCCTTCATGTCCAACATCGTACCCGTGACATCTGTCGGTATCTTCTCTGGGAGGTTTTCCTGAAGTTTTGAAAGTCGGTAATCTGCCAAACGAAATGGTGCGCCTTGCTTCGCTTCCGTGATTTTCCTCGCTTCTTCAGTCGGCTCCGCAACTGGGTGAGCATTTACCGAAAACACAATCATCGTTCCGGATGTTGCTTTTGAGGCTAGAGTTGCGGCATCCGCCAGAACATCAGTGTCGAGTGTCCCGTCATAATCCAACCACACGACCCGACGTTTATTCCAGTTCAAAGTTGGCAGCACCACCCCTGATTCTCGAAAATCCATCGAAATGCATCCATATGGCAAATTCATCTCGAATCGCTTGGCGTTGTCTTCATCACGCTCGATGCTCAGCAAGTCGTTTATTCCAAGGTTTCGGTGAATCAATTGGAAGTCGCTAAAGTAAATGGATCCAAAGCCTATATACCCATATGAATCGACTGGTTGAAATGGATAGAGGCGTCCAAAAGTCTCACAAAGCATCCGTCTCTCGATCGCTTTGGCTGGCCTTAATGCGTAGTTTATCCGTTCGTAGCTACGTGTCATTTGAGTCAGTTCTCGCGGATCAATCTTCGCCTTTGTTTTCGAGATAATAGTCAAAAGTCTTCTCGCCGACAGCAGTGAATGTTGTGACTCCAAGGAGCTTTTTTACTTTTTCGACTAACTCAGCACGCTTCGTGTACTGAATCTTTTGGTATCGCGGCCCTGTTGGCCGTGGGAAGGATGCCGGTGCTACAAAGCCTTGTGCAATGGTGATTCCCTCTGCACGCGTCTCGACAGCATTCTTCACTTCCACTTGTAGTGGTTCGTCCACACTATCTCCATTCTCTCTGTCACGGCGTTCTCTTTCTAATCGATTTAAGAAATCTAGCACCGGCCGTGTAATCTCGATCATTTCCTGTTGGACCATCCTGTATATTTTTGAATCAACATCGACACCCGTTTTCGTTGTCGTCCAAGGAAGCAAAGCTGCGTGGTCAGAATCAAAATACGCAAAACCCCGGAAATACGCGTAATCGGGGTGGTATTGCCGGAGATTGTGAGCCGGACCCCATACTGTTGTAGAAGTCTGATCGGCCCGAAGAACAAGACGACCATTACAAAAAATATACCAACCCCCGTCATGCAGGCTACGTTCGGAAACACCTGCGTACAGTTTCACCTTCACGGGAGGCGTCGCTTCACCATCAATTAGCGTTCGTGCGTACTCTTTTTGCACAAATGCCGGTTTCAGATTTGTGGAAATAAGCAGATTGTGAGGGGTGTGCCGAATTGGGATGCCGTTCACCGAGATCGCGAGACCTCGATCCATACTCAATGAATGTGCTGCACTAATTTCATCGGCAAGCCGTGTGCAAAATTGCTCCACTTCAAAATTATCACCCACCCCATCCCGCAAGCGCTTTATCTCAATTATTGTGCCCTTGGCGTCGGAGGGTACATCAGTTAAATTCTCGGCAACACTATCGAACTCAAAATGCCAATCGCTTGTCCGCTCGTCGTCAGAGTGTTGCATCCATTTGTCGACGTCCACATTGAGGGTGAAGCTTGAATCTGATGCTTTAGATTCCACGGAGAAATAGCGACCCAGCTTGAAAAAGCTGCGTTTCATACCAACTCCGAATTGCCCAATTGACCCCGATGTCTCCTGCGCATCCTCTGGTCGGCCAAATCGAAAGGCGTATTCACGGGCGATCTTAACCGGAATTCCACCGCAATTGTCAGCGATTCTAAATTCATCCCGAGAGAGTTCGACGCGCACCCAAAGGCCATCGTATTTTCCGCCATCTCGCTCTCGAATCGCTCCGTCGATACAATTATCAATCAGATCCAAAATGGCCCGTGTTAAAGGGACATCCCTCGTTAGCATGTGGATGAAAAAAGCCTTCGTTGGCGAGGCCTTTATCCATTTGGGATTCGATTCTTCCGGCATAAGTCATTCACCTTGGTTTTTCCAAAACTGCCGTGTCGCTCCGGTTGTTGTCTTCCCTCCAAGGCGCAAAACAGCATCACCCTTTTCCAAGTCCTTCGCTACCATCACTCCAAGAATATCCTTCTGCTCTTTGGGCTTGAGAGTCTGCGGCGAGAAGTGAACACCTGCGGAAGCGAGTTCGGCAAAATCGACGCCGCTGCTGAGAAACTTGTCGGCATCCTGGCTGGCGAGCCAGAGGGGAAAGCCCCAGGAGCGCCCTTCACGCGCCAGCTTTTCCAGCAGTTGGGCTTTGCCGTCCTTGGGCAGAATGTTGTGCGCTTCATCAACGAAAAGCACCATCTGTAGAGGCTGGATGCCTTTGCGAACGGACAGGTTTTTGTTCAGGCGCTCGATGAAGAAGTTCAGCACGAAGGCGACCACAAGCACACGCGAATCGTTGTCGAGTGGTTTGAGATCAATGATGTTAGAACGACTGATCCACTCCTCGAAGGGGCGAGCCTTGTCAGCGGTGGCGAAGATGTTTCGGCTTACAAGCTGGCGCAGTACCGAGACAGCAACGCCTTCGGCTCCGTTGGCTTCGAGTTGCTGGAGCAGTGAAGGAAAATCCGGGCGACGCAGGGATTGGTATGCAGTACAAATCTCATCAGCTTGATTCGGTCCCATTTGAGGGCCGAAAGCACGGACAAGCGAAGCAATGCGGGAAGCGATGTTCGCCGTCTCGGGGCCGCTCTTGCCTGCGTAGAGCGGGTTCACTGGCAACGGTGCGTCTATCAGGCGGAGATACTGGGCACCCGTGAGGTCAAAGAACTTCTTCCGGTTCTCAGCCTTTTGCTTGTCGTCAGCGGTGGCTTCTTCAAGCTCGCCTTTGAGGTCGAAGAAAAGGAAAGACACGCCCTGCCGCGCGAGCTGCGCGAGCAGATCGAGAGCGAGCTGGCTTTTGCCAGAGCCGGGTTGGCCGGAGATGATGAGCAGGCCATTCTTCGTATTCGGGCCGTTCATGCTCCACGGCTCAGCATCGGTGAGGAGCTTGAGCTTTACCTCGCGATCTACCACGGTGAGCATCTTACCTTTGCCGCCGGCAGTGGAGACGAGGTTCACAGGCATTTGAAGCTCCGTGTTCTGCGCGCCGCGCAGCAAGTCGGCCACAAACTTGGCCTGATCGCGTCCGCTGGCTTCCCATAGGTCCGCCATTCTCATGCAGCCGAATTCAAACATGCGTCGGAATTCCCGCTGAAAGGCGGTTTCATCGAGCGTCTTCCCCGCCCGGAAACGAATGGAGGCACGGAAGACTTCCTCTAGCGGCCCAACTAACGCATCCCAACTGATGTCCTTGCCATTGCCAGCGGGTGGCTTGTAGTCAGCGGGCACACCTTCGGCCAACGCGAGACTCACGGCAGCACGCCCCAGCACCGCCTTGGTCTTAGCACCCACGCGGGGATACACTTCTTCGATGAACTTCTCGGCGGACAGGCTCGGGGTCATGCAGCAGGGAGGGAAAGAGTGGTGTGCGTAGTTGCGGGGAGAGATCGAGACTGCTTAAAGCTTCTTTCCGAAGTATTTGGGTTCCAGGCGCACCTGGTAATCATCCGTTCCTTCGATGCCCTCGGGCACGAGCGTGTAGCCACGTCCGAACTGATCGCGCACCTTCGCAAACAGGGCACCATCAGGGTCAATTTCGGCATTTGTGGCAAGCACTATGGACTGATGGCCTTCGTGGCTGAGGTAGAGCTTGTCCAGAACGGCGGCGCGCACCTCGCGGTCCAGGCGACCAAGCGGCGTATCCACTACGAGAGGCGGCACCGTCTGTGCGATGCGGCGAAGGGCTTCATTAAAGGCGAGCAACCGAACCTGACGCTGACCCGCCGATGGGTTCGCATCATCCCAAAGGATTCGTTCGCCATTGCGGCGAATGAGTTCGCACTGCCACAGATCACCGGTGAACTGCATACCTTTGAATTCATGGCTGCGCTCAGTAATCTCCAGCCAAAGATCGCCGACCAACTGATTGATCTGCTTGCGCATCTGCTCGGAAGCTCTCTTGCGCATCACGCTGGCGGCATCTCGGAAAGCGTGAGCGCGTGAAGCAAGGCTACGGCCCCTGGACGCTTGATTCTCGATCTCCTGCCAGCGGCTCTCTTCCACTTTCAGACGCGTCATCTCAGTTTCCGCAAGAGTCTTCTGAACATCAAGTTCGCTCAACTCACGAGCAATGACCTCAAGTTCAACCTTCAGGTCATTGCGCTTGTCGTGAAGTTCCTTCCCGGCCCCAATGGCGGCGATGTTCTGCGTTTGCTGGCGAATGTCGTAGTCGAGGTCACGGACATCGGCTTGTAGAAGTTCCAAGTTACGGCACGCAGCTTCGAGGCTTGAGACCTCAGTCGTTGCAGCGGCAAGGGCCTGTCGCACGGCGAAGTTCGTCTCGGGACGATCACACAGAAAAATCTCAATTCCGTCGATGCCTTCCGGTGGTGGATTGAAAAGGCTGAGCAAGGCGTGATCAAGCCGCCCGGAATAGTAGGCATGAGTAGGAGGAGCGAGTCGATGCTCGGCATCCGGGTTGTCGAAGACATCCGCCTTGATGGAAGGAAGCTTGGGCTCAATCGCGGCTTTACGATCCATCCACTCGCGCTTCCGTTCCTCACCTTCGAGTTGCTGCGTCACCGCAACACGGAGCCCGGCAAGCAAAGTTACCGGAATTGGGCTTTCCCAAGAGGTCTCAAGCTTGTTCTCAATTTCACGCTTTGCAGTGGCCACCTCATCCCGACGGGACTGATCTCGTTCGAGTTTCTTGGGATCAACCGCGCCGATGGTCTTCAGTTGGTCCTCAATGTCGGCCAACTGCGACTCCGCTTCCTGCTTTTTCTCGATCTGGCTGGCGCGTTTCTGTTCGTTGGCTTTGAGTTTTCCCGCGAGACTTTGGATTTGCGCCCCGATCTCCGCTAGCTTTTCCGTCGCTTCGCTTCCGCCGTCAGCGTTGAGTTGCCGGTTCGTATTTTGGAAGATGCTTCTCAGTTCATCTTCGAGGCGCTCGTAAGCCCAAAGGCCCAAGATCCGGCTGATTGCCTGAACGATCTCCGTCTCACCGAGGTTCACGTTCTGGCTTTTCTCGGCATCAAAGAAGAAGAAACGCGCGAGATGCCTCGGAAGGAAGGCGTCACGAAGCCGCTCGATCATCTTGTCGTCTTCTTCGACTTGGCGGTCATTTGAGCGTTCGGCCCACGACCGCCAATCCGGTGCGGAACTCGCTCGGAAACGAATCTCACGGTGGAGAGTCAGAATTTGCTCCTTGCCGCTGTCGGCATCGCGCTGACGGATTGCGACACGGAGTTTGCATGTGTCGGCCCCTTCGCGGATGGCACGTCGGTTAAGCGCTTTCGCGAAACTGAAGCGAGTTGCATCTGAGCCGGATTCCACCTTCCGAAGATCGCCAAGACCCGCTTCACCCACCACCGCTAGATAAAGGGCTCGAAGGACGTGTGTTTTGCCTGCTCCATTTTTTCCTCCAATCAAAACATGAGGAGAACTGTCGGCAGGTGTGACAAAATCGAAATTCGTAGTCTCGTAAAACGGACCAAAGTTGGTAATCGACAGCGAGTCTATCGAGATCAGGTTGGCCATGGCCTATGCGGTAATCGCCATGTTGGGACTATCCTTCATGTCATCTTGGAGGATCTTGGTGAGTTCCGCCGGCAGACCATGCGCCCGGTTATTTTCGCTGAACTCCTCCACCTTCGAGACAAGCCGTTGCAACGTGTCGGCTGAAAGTCCCTTCTCGCCAGCGACCTCAGCTTCGAGCTTGCGGAGACGGGCGGTATTGCGCAGGTCGTGCATAGGAAGTCCTGAGTGAGCGTTTACGATTCTAGCGACACCGCGGCCATCGTCCGGCTCACGGGCAGATTTCCAATACTGCTGAATGAGGAGAAGCTCTTCATCGCTTATGAGCTTCATCTTGGCTGAGTCCTGAAGTTTAAGCAACTCTTTGAGTAGCATTTTCCTCCCCTTCATGAGAATCGGGCCGTTGCCTTCCGAGCCATTCATGCGTCGGGTATCGCGCCACCCATTGTCGGGATCTTGTACCTTCAGCAGAAGTTCGCGGAATTCGAGCATCGATTCCATGCGCTCATCTCCATTCGCCATCAGGCCTTCGCTGGCCTTGTCTCGCTCAACGACAGTGCAGGTCCAGCAACCGAAGCGCGAATTGCCGCAACTCGGGGTGCTTGTGTCAATATGAATGGGACACTCGCCGCCGCCCGCATCCCGGTAGAGCCTATAGAGTTCCTGATTGCTGCCGCCCCAGGGCGGATTGTTTTGCAGAAGATACGCCCACACTTGTTCAGTACTGAGATGCTCGATGGGGTTCGATACATCCACACGCGGTAGATCGGGATGACGCCGAAGTCCGTTTTTGAGCTCGATGCCTGCCATGGTCTGTGAGCGCGTGGCGCTCTCCGCGCGGCGCGCGCCGAGATGGAGAATGGCCTGACCAGTGCGACCCAGTGTCCGCTCGACGAACTGATTCACCGGATCAATTTTCATTCGCTGCGTGCACCACCGAAAATGACGATTCGGCGGCGGATAACCGCGTCCGATGAGATTGACCCAGAAGGATTCGCCAGGAGGCGGTTTGAGCAGATGAACTTCTGTGTTCAATCCGACGCGCTGTGAAAACTGGCGCATCTTCTCGAGAGTGCCTTCGATCATGCCAACAATGGCAGGGATTTCAACACGGGTGTCCGTACAGAGGACGGAGATGGGCTTGATGCGCTGCTCCGATGGTATGGCACTGACGACCTCGAAAATCAGCCCCGCCACCATCGTCGAGTCCTTCCCGCCACTGAAGCCCACAAGCCATGGTCTTGGATCGGATTTGTAGAGGTCGAGTATGGAGTCTTTGATTTCTGAAAACACAATTTTTAGAAGCTAAAACAGTATTCTTTGGGGCGGAGTGCCGCCCTTACTAGCACGTTCGGACCTCCTGAAGAAACTAAATTCTTCCGCAAATGAGACCAAGGAAATGTGTGCGGATTTAGGCGCTAGCATCTTCCTTTCACTCAACCGCTAAAGCCATTCGGGGCTCGTCGTTTTCATCCACTCCTGATTCGTTTCTCATTCGGGATTTTGGGAACGTAGCATCCGCGCGGGGCAGTCAATACCCGGCCCGCTCCATTCGCTTCGCTCCCGTGTTGGGCATGACAACACCCCGCTTCTCCGGCTGCTTTTCACGCTCCCAATCCCCTTCGGGGAGAAACCAAAACAAGGAGTATCAAATGAAAAAACAACCGGCACATCAAATCATCATTGGTGGCTACAAGGCCACCATTACCAAAAGAAATGGCGGCTCCCGAATACCGCGACACTACGCCGTTTTCACTCGCACTGGCTGCCCACGAAGCGCCAAAGCGCATTCAAAAAGCGACTTCGATGCCAACGACATCCCCCGCCTCTTCGAAATCATGAGCCTCGCTCATGCATGGATGTGGGATGCCGACAGGAGGGCACTTAAAGAGTTCTGCAAATGAGCTACAGGCCCGGTCATTCACCGCATCAGCTGCGGTGAATGGCGGGCATTCTCTCCGCAATCAACTTTCTACATCTTGACTGAGTAATAAACACTGGATTTATTGCTCACAATTCCATACAATGGTGAGGCATAAACAATGGAGCTTTGAATCATGCCCACTGAAATCACTTGGAATTGGCAGCAGAAAGACTGGCCGATTTTCCGCTACGACGCGACCAAACTCGCCCCGCTTGAAGCCGAATTCTTGAGGCAGGCCGGCATGTTCTCGGGCGCGATCAAGCATGTCGAAAACGACGACCAGCAACAGCTCATCGTTGAACTCATCAGCGATGAAGCCTTCCACACATCCGAGATCGAGGGAGAGATTCTGAACCGCGACAGCCTCCAGTCTTCCATTCGCCGGAATTTCGGACTCACCACCGACAATCGAAAAATCCCACCAGCAGAGCATGGCATCGCCCAGATGATGGTGGAACTCTACCGCAAGTTCGACACTCCTCTGTCGCACGAGCTTCTGTTTCACTGGCATGAAATGCTGATGAACGGCAGACGCGACCTGATCGACATCGGACGCTACCGCACCGACGAACACGCAATGCAGGTTGTCTCCGGGCGGCTCGACTCGCCGAAGGTTCACTTTGAAGCGCCTCCATCGAAAGTGGTTTCCAAAGAGATGAACCACTTTATTCAATGGTTCAGTCGCACTGCTCCCGATGGCGATTCGCCACTCCCCATTCTGACCCGTGCCGGCGTCGCTCATCTCTACTTTGTCTGCATCCACCCCTTCGAGGACGGCAACGGTCGAATCGGCCGCGCCATCGCCGAGAAGACCATTTCCGAGGGGTTGCGACAACCCACTCTGATCTCGCTCTCGCTCACAATCAATCGTGGACGAAAGGCCTACTACGAGATGCTGGAGGGCAGCAACAAGCAGAACGAAATCACCGAATGGCTGGTTTATTTTGCCAAGACCATTCTCGATGCGCAATCACACGCGCAGCAAATGCTCGATTTCTTGATCGCCAAAACCAAGTTTTACGACCGCATTCGAGGCCAGTTGAACGAGCGTCAGGACAAAGTCATCGCACGAATGATGCGCGAGGGACCACAAGGCTTTGAGGGCGGAATGAGCGCTGAGAAATACATTCGCCTGACCGGAACCTCCCGTGCCACCGCCACCCGAGATCTCCAGGATTTGGTGGAGAAAAAGGCGCTTGTCCAAACCGGCACCCTCAAGAGCACCCGCTACCACTTGAATATCGAATTGAAGTCCTAGTCGGCCTGTCTTGTTCCACCTTTGGCGTGGTTTTCTCTCTGTTGACTCGACAAAAAGCAAGAATCAGCGGGCATCGCCCAACTACAATATCTCTCGAAAGAGTGCGGGATGCGTTTCCATCGCACGATTCAGTTTTTCCATCTCCATCTTGAAGCGCTCAAAATCAGGCTCGCCGAATGTAACCGTCAGCTTCAAGACACCCGTCGGATCATTGCCATTTTCAAACGGCTTCAAAAACTGCTCTGGAAATTGCTCGAACTCCTTCAGCGGTACTTCAGCAATTCCTTTCAGCGCGTCCCGTGCCGCCTCCATGATCTCTGGCGGGCGCATGGCGTGAAGCCGTTCTTCGCAATCAATCAGATTGTTGAAAAGGTCGATCAGTCCGTCCACCGCCGTCTTGATCTCTGAAGCATTTCCCGGTTTACCAAGAGGCCCCATGCTCTCTTGAAGAGAAATTGCGAATTGTTTACGCATCGCCTCAGCGATCGCCAAGACATCCGCGAACAAATCTTGGATGTCTTCAATGAATTGCTTTCCACGCATCCGCTCGCCGCGAATATGCACGAAGCCACCCGCCAATCTGTCATATCTCAACCTCACACTTTTCAGCTTCGTCCTGACAAGCTCTGCTATCAGGAAAAACTCCCAGTATTTGGGTTTCTCTCTTGCGATTCGTTCTGCTTCCCTGCTCTCGCTGCCAAACTCCGCAAGAGGATCAAGTGTTCCCGCACTTGATCGATCTAGGAGATCGCGAAGCAGGTTCGATAGTTGAACACTCAACACGGTCTTGATTTCATCTGTTCTATCAAACTCGAAAATCCACCTTCCTTCGCCTCGCAGCCTCTCGACAAATTCAAACACCTCCGGCCCATCAACATCCCGCGTAAACTGCCAGTTGGCACTATTCTTCCAGTGGGGAAGCAGAGTCATGACCGACTTCCGCACAAAAACAAAAACTGGTAGCCCTGCTGCTACCGCTTCCTCAAATTCCAGGTTCACAATCGGCTTACCCGAATGCACATCAAGCGTTCCTCTGCTGCCTCCGACTATTAGCACCAGAACATCGGTTTTCTCTTTCACGTTTCGCCTGCAATTTGCGATGGCTGACTCGGAAGGGTTTACCGGAAACGATGCGTATTCACTCAGAACTGGTTCGTGTCCCAGAGAAAGAATCAGTTCTCGTAGGTTTTCGCGCACCGGTCCGAGATCATAGCATGTGGAACTGACAAAAATTCGAGTTCTGTTCATTCACAGTTTAGATTGCCTTGCAGATCAGTTTCCCGGTTTCCAGGCTTTCACAAGGGAAAAGCCTTTCCCTCGCCGCGACGATGTGGGCGGCTACCCATTCCAACGGGAGGTGTCCCGTAACGCCCTCGACTGCGCTCCTCGCCATCTCTTGCTTGTAGGGTTCTGCCTGCCTGATTGTTCAGTCCCGTTCACTGTCCCGCATCAGATCGTGATTTTGCGACGCTCCTAGTTTTAACCCCACTCTGCGGAGATGGCTCGGTTATGGCGGAAGCCGTCTGCCCGTCAACCCCCGGCCCGCTCCATTCGCTAGCGCTCCCGTGTTGGGGGCATGACTGACAGCCTCATGGCCTCCGCCTTTGCACCGTCGCCCCGCAGTGGGGTGTAAACACAAACTAGGAGAAAACTATGACGCAAAAAACACTCACAAAAGCAGACCTCAGCCAGTTCACAGGCACGGAACAATGGCATCGCCACGGCATCGCACGAAACGTGCTCTATACTGATGGCGCTCAATACGTCGCTGAAAGCGCCGGAGCCTACTGGCTGCTCGATGAAATCGCGTTTGCTCAATCCATCCGCGATGTCGCAGCCGAGGCATTCCAAGTCTGGAGGCTCAAAGTCAATCCCGGCCATTCCGCCACCCTCACTTGTGATGACGGCAACTCGCAGATTCGCTTCTCAAGACACATTGAGTACACGGACTTTCCTCTCGAAGAAATCGCCTTCTACTTCGCTGACAACATCATCTTGCTGCCAAGCGAATATTAGCCTGGCACCATGCCCGCCCAAGATGTTCTTGGGCGGGTTTCCTTCACTCCTCTTTTATTGAAAGCACCACTTCGTCTGTGAGGGGAAAAGCCTTTCCCTCGCCGCTACTCTCGTGCGCGGCTACCCTTTCTAACGGGAGGTGTCCCGTAACGCCCTCAGGGCTAGCTCCGCACCTCCGCCACGAGCAAGCCCGCCATCCACCATCACCGCTCTTCGGGCAAGCCCTTCGCGCCGCTGCCGGACGGCCAACTTGTTCCCCCACCTCCCTCTTGAACAGAACCGGCTTGATCAGAGACGGCGCCCACTTTGCCCGCCTTCGCCCTCCCTTCTCGTCGCCCGTCCCCTGAACAATCCGGTTCCATCCGCCCCTGATTCCCTGCCGCGTGGCGCAGTCTGTCTCGCCTTCAGCAAGCCTTGAAGACTCAAGGCGCGCCGATTCAGACAACGCCACTCCCCGCCACAATACCGGACACAGAAGCAGGCTGTTCGATTCGCTGCCGCCTGACCGTCCGCTCAATTCGAGCCAGCCTCTTCCGTGTGTGATGCAATCACAGAACCATTGACATCATATCTCGATTTCGATATGATGGTATCAATATGCCACCATATGTGGCAAATGGAGAAACCCTTGAATCACATCGAAATGCCCGCTCGAAACGCCCTCACCATCAGACCGCCTGCTGAGCTTCATGGCTTGCTGACGCAAGCCGCTTCGTGGCTGGGCGTGTCGCTCAACAGCCTCGTCCTTGAGGCGGCGGCTGACCGCGCCCGCGAGGTTCTTGATTCACAACGGCAAATCCATCTGTCTCGGCGCGACAGCGAACGGTTCCTGGCGGCTCTGGAAAAACCCGCCAAACCAAACGCCGCGCTGAAAAGAGCCTCGAAGGCATACCGGGAACTGGTTCGTGAATAAAATCGAACTGCTTTCACGCGATCATGATCGCGAAGGTTTTGATTGCGGTGCAGATGCCCTCAATTCTTATCTCCGCAACATCGCCCGGCAGCATATCGAGAAGCAGATTTCAAAGACCTTTGTGCTCGTTGATGAACACGCCGTCGCTCCAAAGCCAATTCTTGGATTCTACACCGTCGGATTGTGCGAGGTGGTTACTGGCGAACTGCCTCCGAGTTTCGCAAAAAAGTATCCGCCGCTGATTCCCGCCATTCGTCTTGGCCGCCTTGCCATCGACCTCAGACAACAGGGGAAGCGTCTCGGTGCCGCGCTCCTTTTCGCCGCGATCAAGCAGTATGCGCAGGCCGCTGAATCTGTGGGTGGAGTTGCCATTATCGTTGATGCGAAGGACGAGAAGGCCGCGCAGTTCTACCTTCACTTCGGTTTCGAGCGTTTCGCTACAGATCCGTTGAAGCTGTTCATGCCGCTCGGTGCCGTTCGCCAACTACTCGCCGTCTGAAATCCGAACGCGCTTATCATGGCCGTCATGTGTCGTGATTGTGGCTTTTATCAGTTCAATCACCACTAAGCGACGAGCTACCTGGAAGATGAAGTTGCCGGGACAGGAACTGAGGTCGTGGGAGTATCTGTGGTTGGCGTTCCAGATGTCTCCTTCTTGATCTCCACTCGCTCGATGAAAGGAGCGAGAAGTTTTTCTTTTATGCTATCCGGCAGCGAACTCCACACTGCGAAAAGCAAGACGGCAGTCAGCGCTACGACGACAGCGATTCTCCCAAGCGTCCCCTTTCCGATCAAACCAATTACCATCTCCTCAAACGTCTCCGGTTGTTTTGTTGTCAGTGAGGAGGCATTCGATGCACCCTTCTCATCGCTTGCTGCATGATTGGTTGAGCGAAGAGTGGGAGAAGTTGCCGACTCCGCTACTTCAACAGAAACACTGGACCGTTGGCTTTTGTTTTCGAGCGAGGCAATTCGTTTCAAAACAGGCTCAATCAGTTCATTCAAATATCGCAGGCGAGATTGTTCGGACGAAAGACCTTGTTCGTTATTGCAGCGCACATTCCACTGGAAGAGATCGAAGGGAATCGGCTCATTGATATCATGAGTACTCAGCAAGGAACGTATGCGCTCTCTTCGCTTCGCATAAAGCTCTCCATCGTTCGGGGTTGCCATTCGTCCGCCCGAGATTTCCAGCAGAAGTTTCTTCTGTGCTTCCAGCAGCAAAGGAGCATCGTTGATTTCATCGTTCATGCATTAATTTGCAAACATTCATTCACACTTCCGCGCTACCGCAGTACCTGACGCCCCGACGACAGCGCCCGCAAAAATTTTCGCAATATCCAGCCATCCTTGCGTCTCAGTTGGTGACAGATTGCCGAACCCTTTGCCGAAAACTCCCAATACGCCGAACGCTACTGCAAGCGCAGCCGACACCCACGCAATGGCAGGCAACGACGAGAAAAACGATAGCAATATGCTCGTTCGCATGACCCCGGCACGCGAGTTTGCCCGATGCTTGATGGGACAAACGTCAGCGATTGCAACAGCGACATCCTCCACCGTGACACTGTCTTCTCCAATCTCCTGGGCGCGCTTTACAATTTTAAGTCTGACTTCCTCTAGGTGCGCTTGGATCCATTCGTTTTGTGATGTTGTGAGGTCCATAGGTGGTAAAAAGTATGTGGCTATTTATGTCGCTGCAACTGTCTAATTTTCTCCGAACGAAGGCGAGCTGCCCAGCCAAAACGCTACTTCGTCTGTGAGGGAAACGCCTTTCCCTCGCCGCTACTCTCGTGCGCGGCTACCCTTTCTAACGGGAGGTGTCCCGTAACGCCCTCAGGGCTAGCTCCGCACCTCCGCCACGAGCAAGCCCGCCATCCACCATCACCGCTCTTCGGGCAAGCCCTTCGCGCCGCTGCCGGACGGCCAACTTGTTCCCCCACCTCCCTCTTGAACAGAACCGGCTTGATCAGAGACGGCGCCCACTTTGCCCGCCTTCGCCCTCCCTTCTCGTCGCCCGTCCCCTGAACAATCCGGTTCCATCCGCCCCTGATTCCCTGCCGCGTGGCGCAGTCTGTCTCGCCTTCAGCAAGCCTTGAAGACTCAAGGCGCGCCGATTCAGACAACGCCACTCCCCGCCACAATACCGGACACAGAAGCAGGCTGTTCGATTCGCTGCCGCCTGACCGTCCGCTCAATTCGAGCCAGCCTCTTCCGTGTCGATTCTACCGCCTTCCGGCGACAGGGCCGCCGACCGCTCCTCGATGCCTCGCTCGTCGGCTCTGATGCCATCGGGCGGTGTCTCGTCAAGGGCATCCAAAGGCTGTCCCTGAAGGGCACCCTCCTTCGGAACCTCCCTGTGACTAGCCACCTCTGCCCTCCGGCTTTTGGCACTCATCATTTCACGCGACGCATTCGCTTTGTCGTGAAACTCCAAATCCAGAACATGCCATGAACAACATCGTCAGAATGACCGGCCCCCATCTTGGAGCCGTTACCAACGGCAGGACTTCCCGCCCCGCGTGGAAGGTTGCCATCATCTCCTGCCAGGACCGAGTTCCAACGAGCAAGGTGTATCAGTGCCTCAGCTACCGCCGGGCCGTTGCCCTCTCCTGCAACATGGCCCATGACCGCAAGCTTCACCTCCATCTGGAAGCGTTGCCGCGCTAAAACAGACCTGTTTTTGATGGCTGACAAGCAAGCTTGTTTGCAGGCTTGCCATGATGGTTGCTGGCTAGCATCCATGCGAGCTTCCGAGCAAACTTGCGACCTTGCGAGCAGTCTTTCAAGCGAGCGTGCTAGCAAGCTAGCAATGTAGCAATATTGCATTCAGACATCTGCCCTGTGCAGTGCACAGGGGGTGGTTTTCGCTCGCCCCAAAGCCGCTCTCCAGCTAGCCTCCGGCCAGAATTCCATGGCCGATTTCTCCATCACTCCAAAGACCTCGCCGGACTCCAGTAGTGCGGCCAGGCCAGTCCGAAGGGATTGGCCTGATGATGACGAGGCCATCCTGGAACTGAGTCAAAGTGGAGACCCGAAGCCTGAGAATTTCTGGTGCCTGAAAGATGCTTTTGAAGGCGTCCAGATTCTCGGTGGCACCGGTTCGGGCAAATCATCGGGAAGCGGTCAGGCGCTCGCCAGAGCCTTCCTTGAGTCCAATCTCGGAGGGCTGGTGCTGACCGCCAAGCTCGATGAGGTGTTGTCATGGAAGCGCTACGCGAAAGAGGCGGGACGCGAGTCGGATTTGCTCATTGTTGAGCCAGGCTCACCGCATCGCTTCAACTTTCTTCGCTACGAATTGAAGCGGCCAGGAACGGGAGCAGGGCACACCGAGAATCTCGTGAATCTCTTTTGCAGCATCCTCGAAGCCGCCGAGCGGAGGCAGGGGCAGGGCGGCGGGAATGACGCCTACTGGCAGCGCACCTTGAAGCAGCTCTTGCGCAACTCGATTGACCTCGCGGTCTTGTCGCTGGACGACATCGACCTGCCGTCTCTTTACCGCATTATCACGTCCGCCCCGCGCACCGCTCAGGAAGCTGCCAGCGATGAGTGGAAGGCTGAATCGGCCTGCTTTGCCCTGATTGAGATTGCCAAAGAAAAGGCCGAGGCCAAAAAGCGCCAATCGGACTTTGAGCTGACTCGCGACTACTGGCTGAAGGAGTTTCCAAACCTTGCGACCGAAACCCGCTCCGTCATCGTCTCGACCTTCACCAGCATGGCCGACTGCTTTTTGCGCGGCCTGCTTCGCGAGATGTTTTGCACCGAAGTCACCTTCACCCCCGAAGACACGTTCAATGGCAAAATCATCATCCTGAATCTCCCCGTCAAAGAGTTCAACGAGTTGGGACAGTTCGCCCAGGTGCTCTTCAAGTTCGTGTGGCAAAGGGCCGTGGAGAGGCGCATCCCGCCCGGAATCGACCGTGCCAAGTCTCAGGCCACCATCCGGCCTGTGTTCCTGTGGGCAGATGAATCCCAATTCTTTGTGAATTCCTACGATGCGCTGTTTCAAAGCACGGCCCGCAGCTCACGCGCCTGCACCGTCTATCTCACCCAAAACCTCCCCAGCTATTTTTCAGCCTTCGGCGGCCCGAATTCCCGTTCCGATGCGGAGAGTTTTCTCGGCAATCTCCAGACCAAAATTTTCCACGCCAACGGCGATCCCACGACGAACAATTGGGCTGCCGACTCCATCGGCAAGACCAGGCAGGCGCAGTTTTACGGCGGCATGTCCGAGGCGATGGCGCGGGCCGGAAGCAACCTCAATCAAAACGCGGGCGGCAGCCTCGTTTTTGAATACCTCGTACAGCCGCAGGAGTTCACCATGTTGCGGACTGGCGGACTCGAAGCCGAGCATCTGGTTGATGCGATCCTGTTCCAGGGCGGCAGGCGATGGCTCGCCACCGCCAGAGGAAAGGAGGTGACGCAAAACTTCATCCGCCACGTCTTCCCGCAGAATTATGAAGGATAGGCAGATACATGTTTCAGGACCGCAGGCGCGGATTCCCGTCTTCAGCTCGCTGCTTCACTGGCTGTCCATGCCAGCCATTGTGTTCCTGCGCTCCAGCTTTGGCTTCTCCTTCCTCAGTCCCAAAAGCGTGTTCATCGCCTTCTCATGGGCGATGCTCTTGTTTGCCGTTTACTCGTGGCTGGAGCCGGGCGCATGGGCCAAATATTGGGCCGTGAGCGGCTTTGGAACGTGCGCGGCTATCCTCTACCTCGTTCACTTGCTCACCGCGTTCACGCGCGAGCTGAGCCGCAAAGGAGCGCATGACTTTTACGTCGGCACATCGCACTTGCTGCGACTGGCTGGCAATTCCACCTCACGCAGTTCCGAGCGACTGGCAACGACCATTCATCTCTGGGTGGAGCCTGCAATCGTGCTGTTCGTTGCCGCCTTGCTTCGCGGGTTTATGGGAGAGGGCAGGCTCTCGCAAGGATTGGCAATCATCGCCTTTGCCATGTGGGGAAAAGAATTCGTCAATCACTGGTATCGCCTGCGGCAGCAGAAGAAGCAGCAAGACGTTTTTGCCGATGCGGAGGAAGCCATCGAAGAGAATCCCACCATGACAAGAGCCACTGCGCCGAGCGCATTAGGCCGCAAGGCTCGCGCCAAACGCGTTCGAGCTGCTGGCGAGGCAGGGGAGGGCGACGAGCGAAAATTCGCCGAAGCCTTGCGGCTCCTGCCTCCATACAGCTTGGCGCAAGCCGAGCAGAATTATCGTGTGCTCATCAAGGATTGCCACCCCGATGCAAACGACCAGTCGGAGGAAAGCAACGAGAGGGCGGCGACACTCAACGAAGCGCTGGAGCACTTCCGGCGAAAATTTGCATGACCCAGATGGGGGCATTGATTTCTGCTTTGCGTTCTGATACCATCAACCCATGCAGTTCATGATCGAAGTCCCAGATGTTGTTGCCCAGCGGATGCACCTTGATGGTCCAAAGGGTCGCCAGCGCACCCTTGAAGGATTGGCGATCCAAGGCTACAACGCTGGTGAACTGACGCATGGACAGGTCGGTGCGATGCTTGGCCTGGAGGAGTTCAACGAAATCGAGAAGTTCTTGAAGGACAACGGTGCCGCTTCGGGCATGACTTCAGAGGACTACATCAGCAGTCTGGAAGCTATTCAAAAACTGCGGAACCGATGACGGCAATTGTTTCCGACACGTCACCCATCAACTATCTCGTTCTCATCGGGCAAATTGAGTTGCTGCCCCAGTTGTTTGAGGAAGTGCTGATCCCACCCGCAGTCTGGAGAGAATTGCAACATCCCAAGACTCCCAAGTCTGTCTATGACTGGGCGGCAAATCTTCCTGCATGGGCCAGTGTCGCGACACCTTCACGACTGGACAACTCTCTTTTGCTCGATCCTGGCGAAACAGAGGCCATTTCGCTCGCTGTAGAACTGAACATCCAGTCAATGTTGGTGGATGATCGTCAAGCATGGCTTGCGGCAAAGGACCGGGCTATCGTGCCAATCGGCACAGTGACGGTGTTGGAGTTGGCGGACATTGAGGGGCTAGTTGATTTTGAGCAAGCGATGAAGAAGCTCCGAACAACCAACTTCCACATCGAACAGCGACTCTTCGACGAAGCGATCGAGCGTCATAAAGCGCGGCAAAGCCAGAGCTAAGCCGCCTTTTTCCCTGCCGTTTCAAAACGAAGCTCCGTAACGGAGTAGCCAAGCGACCCCCAGCACTCTTTGAGTTTTGGGCCAAAGTGCGATTCAACCCATTCTGAGATGAATTTGGTTGGTGAGCGGAAGGTGAGGGCGCTTTCCTCAATGCCAAGCGGGGCCAGCTTCTCCAGCCAAGCCTTCACCGTTTCTGGCCCGACTGCTACGCGCATCATCTCCAACACGTTCTCCCATGCTTCTTCAAGCGGAGTCAGTTCGATGAGCGCAAGTTGAGCCTCGATCTTTGGCCCTGATGACGCTGCCCTCGCTTCCACTGCTTCGCGCTTCTCTGTGCGCTCCATCAGGAGCATGTCATCTCCAGAAGTGGACTTGGCCTTCTCCAGTCTTAAGCCCGGCAGGCTGTTTTTCTCCACCAGCTTCCGCAGAGCACTGGCATAGTGTTTGTATGCCTGCTGTGAAGCCGATTTTTTGTAGAGGCTCTTGAAGGTCTCTTTCCAGGCTCCATTCGCGCCGCCTGTCGCCTTGCGAGCGTAAAGGTAAAGCCAACGCTCAACGCCGCCGTGAATCTCGAAATAGCGCTTGTCCAGCGTCAGGACGTGGAAGTCCTGGATGCTCTCAAACAGCCACTCCGCAAGCACGACCTCAACGCCTCGCACTTCGCCTTCTTCCTCCGTAATCTCCCACTCAGAAATCCACGAGAATTGCCTTACACGGTTGCGCCTGCGCTTGCCCGCATCAGCGCGAATCGTGGTTTCAATCGTTGTCGTTTTGAGCCTGTGCAGCGCCTCTTTCAGCCGCGCGTAAGCCGTGCCTTGAGAGGCAATTCCCAGCCAGCCGAAGAACTGGTATGGTGTGAAGTGAATCCGGCGCGATGTTGGCAACCCAAGCCGCTTCGCATCGATCCATTGCGAGATGGCGAAGATCAGCAAATCCTGGTCGTAGATCGTAGCGATGCCATGCTCAGAACTGCCCGTGATGCGCACCGTCTCAGTAATGCTCGTTTTGCGATCCACATATTCATGCTCAATCGGTTCCGTGCGCCCATGCGTGAGGCTGAACCAGCAGCGAGCCATCAGATCAATCTGGTCTTTGGGCGCTATGTCAGACGAACTCGCTGCGAACCTCGCCAGGTCTTGATGCTCCTTGATTCCGCCCTCGATCTTCCGTCCCATTTCGTCGGGCATACCAGCTTTCGCAGTTAATGACAATATCGGGGGAGTAGCGACTTTTCGCTTTCCAAACAGGTGTGGCATTCCTGCTATCGTCATGCCAGCGACCTTGAGTATCGGGCCTTCAGCGACCGTATCGAGGGACTGGCGACCAAGTATCGGGGGAGCAGCGACCAGAGTATCGTCGTGCCAGCGACCCATTATCGGGGTTCCAACGACCGACCTGCCACTCAAAGCCGCCACCCGCGCCAATTTCCCAATCTGAAACACTTTAAACTTTCCTTCTTAAACCCTTAAACGCCGCTGGCAGGCAGCGAGCCAGGTGAATGGCTCGCCTGCCAGACGGCGGTGTATCGAAACTACAACAGCAGGGCAGAGGTATTCTGTTTTACCCCTCCAAATGCTAGCAAGCTTGCTTGCAAGCAGGCCAGCTTGCTCTGTTGCAAGTGTGCCACTGCTTCAAAGAATTCTCGCGCAACACAAAGCACAAAACGTCATTTCGTACCACACAGCAGCGTGAGTCTTTATGCTTCGCCCGAGGAAGCAAAATGATCTACGGGCTGACGAATTCCAAAGGCGGTGTCGGAAAAACCACAATCGCGGTGCATCTAGCCGCATGGCTGGCGAAGAAGGGGCGCAAAGTCGTCTTCGTGGATGCCGACCCGCAATCCTCCGCTTCACAGTGGATCAAAGAACTCTCAATAGGTATCAAGCTCGAACAAGTTCCCGAATCGGGGGAGATAATTCGTCGAGTCGCCAAACTCTCGAATGACGCGAATGACATCGTCATTGACGGACCCGCAGGGCTTTCAGCCACCACCCGCGCCATCATGCTGCAAGCTGACCGCGTGTTCTTTCCATGTGGGCCGTCTATTCTCGACCTCCGAGCCGCATCGAAGGCGGTGTTGCTCTTGCGCGAAGCGCAAAAGATCAGGGCAGGCAAGCCGACCGGCGCATTGATTCCAAACAAGCTCCAGAAGCGAGGACGCCTGAGCCGTGAGATGATGGATGCCGCAAAGAAATTGGGCATTGATGTTCTGGCCGGTCTTTCACTTCGCCAGAGCTTCGCAGACGTAGCAGGGCAGGCCAAAGTTGTGTGGCAAATGGGAACAACGTCACTTCTCGCCTCCCACGAAATGCAACAACTGATGAAGGAGATCACAGGTGACTAAACGACGCTCGCTCAACGACGCGCTGACTCCGGAACAGCAGGCTTTCCTTGAGCGAGGCACAACAGATGCAGTTGAGCCGAAGGTGGCTCCTGCACGAAAACCAAAACCGGTGAGGGCCTCATCAAAGCACAAAACATCCTTTGAACCAACCGCCAAAACTCCTGACACAACTCCTGCCATTGTTGCTGTTCCTCAGCCAGTCATGCCGGGTGTGGTGTCTCTCAACGTGCGAATCGAGCCGCACATCAGCACCGCTCTTTTGCGGGCTTCGATGGAAAGGAAAATCCAGCGCCTCAGCCCCTTCACTCAGCAGGACATCGTTGCCGAGGCATTGGCCCTTTGGCTCAAGACTCACGGATTCTACGGTCAAGAGTGAGCGTTCTACGGTCCGACAAGCGGCTTGAGAGGCGGAACTGAGCTAAAATCAGTCCGCCAGTTCTACGGTCGCGTTCTACGGTCACGCCATTTTTTCATGCAAAACAGCGCAACACGGCGCATTTTTCTTTGCCCCTGAAAAACGCATTTCTCCTTCGTACAACGTCAATTTGCAACACTGTGCAAATCCCTGAAAATCAGCGTTTTGCAATTACAAATCAGTTGCTCTACCACTGAGCTAACCCGGCAAAGGGATTCACACACGAGAACCGTGCCTGACTCCGGCTGACGCATGGCTGCCAGGCACCGTGAACCACCGCAAGCTGATCGGACAAGTGTTCCACCCAACTCCAATCCCCTGCGGCGGGGCGCATTATGTTCGACCGGCTGGCAAAGGCAAAACATTTCGGCTTCGGCAAGATGCGCTGCGATGACCGCCCTCTGCCGTGGGCCCGCATGAGAAGACTGGTGGCGGAAGTACGTTGGGGGTGCCCCCAGGGTGACGCAACATGCGAACCGACCTGTCACGGATCAAGATGGCGGAGAGGGTGGGATTCGAACCCACGGTGAGCTTTCACCCACGTCTGATTTCGAGTCAGGTGCCTTCAACCACTCAGCCACCTCTCCTTGATCCGATGCCGGTGTTTCCCCGGCGACCGGGCGCTATGTAAGCCTCCCCGGCTGGAAAAGCAAGTCGGGGAACGCGCGGGTGAAACCGCATGTGACATTCTGTTCACACTTGCGGCGCTGACCTGTGATAGGCTGGACGGCATCTTCAACGCGTCCCTTCACAACCATGCCCGCCACCACCGATTCCCGACACATTCTTTCCCGCTTCGACCAGGCGCTGACCGATCTGCGCGCGGACCTTCTGCGCATGGCATCGTTGTGCGAGCAGAATTTCAGCACCGCGGCGCGCGCCCTGGCCACCCGCGACGAAGACCTGTGCAACCGGGTGATCGCCGATGACGAAGAGGTGGACACACTCGAGAAGAAGATCGACGCGGAGGGCATTTCCATCATCACGCGCTTCCAGCCGGTGGCGCATGACTTCAGGAGTGTGTTTTCGACGATGAAGGCGGCGACGGATCTCGAGCGGGTGTCGGACCAGGCGGTGAGCATCGCGCGCAGGGCAAAGCGTCTGCTTCACTCCCTGGAGCTGCCGGAGACGCGAATGCTCGAGCCGCTGTTCACCACCGCCGCCGGCCTGCTGCGGGACAGCATCCGGGCATTTGCCGAGGAAAACCAGGAGCTGGGAGAATCGCTAAAACAACGCGACCGGGAACTGGACAGGCTGCAGCACGAATTCATCGAGCGAATCACGCGCCGCATGGAGGAGGACGCGGTAAACGCGCAAGGTTACCTCGATCTCGTGCTCATCGTCCGCATGATCGAGCGCGTGGGGGATCACGCCGTGAACATCGGAGAGGACTCGGTCTATGCCATTTCCGCGCGCGACATCCGGCATCAGGGGGACCCCGCACCATGAACTCACGGAAGGCAGGTGCCGCCGTGGACAAACCACCAGGCGTTTGGGGTTGAGCGTCCTTCGGCCTGCTTGACCACGCCGTCTCCCTCCTCTACCTCCGCGCATGGCTCTCAAGGCGATCATTCACAAAGCCAGCGTCTCGTTGTCCGATCTCGACCGGAACATCTATGCCGACCACGAACTGACGCTGGCCCGGCATCCTTCGGAAACCGAGGAGCGGATGATGGTGCGGCTGGTGGCGTGGATGCTCAATGCGCCTGAAACCAACGATCACGGGACGCTGGAGTTCGGCAAGGGCATGTGGGAGCCTGACGAGCCATCGCTGGTGCGCGATGACCTTACGGGCTTGCGGATGCACGAGATCGAGATCGGCCAGCCGGAGGAAAAGCGGCTGGTGCGCGCTTGCGGCCGGTCGAGGCAGGTGACGGTTTACAATTGCAGCGCGGCGGGCACGGCTGGCGCATGGTGGGCGGGTATGGCGGACAAGCTGGCGAAGGTGCGGAACCTCACCGTGTGGCAGTTTCCGCCGGATCAAGTGCAGACGCTCGGCGCATTGGCGGACAGGGCGATGACGCTGCAGGTCACGGTGCAGGATGGCGTGGTCACCGTGGACGGCAGCGGGAAGAGCGCGGAGATCACACCGATACGAATCTTCGGCTGCGGGTGACGGACCGCTGACGTCGCAGGGCACACGGGCGGACGTTCGAGCTTTCAATGCGAAGACTCCGCTTCAACCTTCCTCGCCGATGCCCGATGTTTTCTCCAAAAAGAAACGCAGCGAGGTGATGCGCAGCATCCGCTCGCGGGGAAATCGCGGCACGGAACTGGTGATGGCTCGCATCCTGCGCGGGCTGGGGATCACAGGCTGGCGGAGGCATGTGGCGATCGGAATCCGTAAAGGTGTCGAATGTGCCGGAGGCGGGCGCAAGACGCCGGGCGCGCGGCATGCAAAGACAACGGCAAAGGCTCGGCAATGCGTGCGGCCTGACTTCGTGTTTCGTCAGGGGCGCGTGGCGCTGTTCGTGGACGGCTGTTTCTGGCACGCGTGCCCGGTTCATGCGACGAAGCCACGCGGCAATGCAGCCTTCTGGCGCGAGAAGCTGGCGCGCAATCAGGCGCGCGACCGGCTGGTGACGCGAATGCTCCGAACCAAGGGCTGGAAAGTCATCCGCATCTGGGAGCATGAACTGGCCGTGCGGCAACGCGCGAAGCTGGAACAAAAACTGCGACGGGGTTTGGGCACCCGTAGCGTCTTTGGACAAAGATCACAATCCGGACATGGTCGATGACGGCACGGCCGAGGCGGCACGACCGGCCGGAAATACTCCCCATTTCCCTTGCACAACACAGGCCCGGTGATTCCTTCGCGCCCCATTCGCACCCGCCCCTCATGAAGCTCGCCGATCTCAAAGCCTACCTCGACACCGAACTGCGCATCAACGACATCCCCGATTACCCGAACGCCCTCAACGGTCTGCAGCTCGAAAGCTCGAAGGATGAGATCACCTGCGTGGGCTGCGCGGTCGATGCAAACTTGATGACCATCATCAAGGCGGTGAAACAGGGTGTGGACTTCCTCGTGGTGCATCACGGCCTTTTCTGGTCCGGCGCGCGTCCGCTCACCGGCGTGGATTTCGCGAAGATCGAACTCGCCATCGAGAGCAAGCTGGCGATCTACAGCGCACACTTGCCCCTCGACGTGCATCCGGTGTGGGGCAACAACGCGATGCTGGCCAAAGGCATGGGACTGGAGCCGGACGGGACCTTCCTCGACTACAAGGGCCACCCCATCGGCATCACATGCAGGGCGGACATCATGCTGCCTGATCTCGTCGCGAAATTCGAGGCCGCGGTCGAAGGCAGTCATCCGAACGTCGGCACCGGCGGCCCGATGAAAGTCAGCCGCGTGGGCATCTGCACCGGCGCGGCGGGATCGCACATCGAAGAAGCACACGCCGCGGGAGTGGACACCTTCATCACCGGCGAGGGACCGCACTGGAGCTTCCTCCGCGCGGAGGAACTCGGCATGAATGCGATCTACGGCGGTCATTACTGGACCGAGACCGCCGGCGTTCGCGCGCTGGCCGAGCATCTGTCCGAGAAGTTCAAACTCGGACTGGAGTACATCAATCACCCGAGCGGAATTTGATGGCGGCGCGGATCGTCGGGCAATTCCGTGCGCGCGGAGTTCAGTCCGCAACATCTCTGTGCGGGTGAATACTGAATACCGCCCCATGCGCTTCCTTGGCACCGACTTCTTTTCCCGCGACGTACTCGCCGTGGCCCGCGATCTCGTCGGAGTGGAGCTGGTGTGGCGCGGTTCCTCGGGAGTCATCGTCGAGACCGAGGCGTATGCCGTCGCTGGTGATGCCGCCTGCCACACTGCGCACCGGCCGAGCGCGCGCGAGTTTGTGAAGCACATGCCTCCCGGCGCGGCCTACGTGTACTTCAACTACGGCATGTACTGGCTCTTCAACCTTCATGTGAAGGGCGGCCCGCGCGACGGCCTCATCCTCATCCGTGCACTCGAGCCTGCACGCGGCATCGAGCTGATGAAGTTCCGCCGCAAGAAGCAAAGGCTCGACGAACTCTGCTCCGGCCCCGGCAAACTTGCCCTCGCTCTCGACATCCACGGCGAGCATCACGGCACGCCGATGGCCGGACGCGGCAGGCCGGCAGGCTGCGGTCTGCGCATGACCGATCGTTTTTCAGAAAGCGATGTCGTGAGCGACATCCGTGTGGGCATCAGTCAGGCGGTCGATTTCAAATGGCGCTTCCTCGTGAAGGGCTCACCACATGTGAGCGTGAAGTTTGGAAAAGTGAAGATGGCGGGGTAGTGCGGACCGGGGAGCACTCCGGTGAAGAAAGCCCAGCATGACTGCCGTCGAGTCCTGCGCCATGCGCAGACAGTTGGAGCGCGGTGCTTGACGCGCTGGACTTTGCATGGCAAAGCTTCCGCCGCCATGAACCGCACCCGCGCCCTGCTCCTCATCCTGTCGTTCCTCTGGTGTGTCGCCCTCCTCGCGGCGCGCCATGTCGTTTTCGGGCAGGTTTCGTACGGCTTCCTGATCTGGAACATGTTTCTGGCCGCCCTGCCTCTGGCTCTCAGCACGGCGATGGTCCGCACCACCGTCTGGCTGGCGCTGCCTGTGTTTCCCGTCTGGCTGCTGCTCTTTCCGAATGCACCGTATGTGCTGACCGACTTGTTTCACCTGAGACCGAAGGCACCCGTGCCGCTGTGGTTCGATCTGCTCCTGCTGCTGTCCTCGGGCGGACTTTCGCTGTTCATGGGCCTGGTGTCGATGCGGCAGGTGCATGGTCTCGTGACGCGGGGCTTTGGCGCGCTGACTGGCTGGCTGGTGGTGATCGTGTCGATGTTCGCCACGGGCTTCGGCATCTACCTCGGCCGCTTTCTGCGCTGGAACAGTTGGGACGTGCTCACTCATCCCCGCGCTCTCGGCTCGGACATCGCGGGGCGGCTGCTGCATCCGCTGCGGCACTCCGAAGTGTATGCCGTCACCGCCGGCTTCGGGGCGCTGCTGGTTTTGGCCTACGCGCTGTTCGTCACGGAAGCAGACGCGGCACGTCGCGAGCACTGAGACTCGCGGGCTGGAGCGACGAAGCGCGCGGCCCGATGCACCCGCACGGCGGACGGACGAGCAGGGAGCGGTCCTTCGACACGCCCGCGCACCAGACTGCGCAAACCCCGTCCGTTCACGAGCGCCACTCCAGCTTCGTCACAAGCCGGTTCCATTCGTGATCCGGAGCGTGCGTGTGGAGCGTCAGCTCGATGCCGCGTTCGCCCAGCCTCGCCATCGTCCAGCCGGTGGTCGAGAGCTTCGGGTTCGCGACATATGAGACTGCCGGCGTGTTGATGATGTGGATGTCCTGATGCACGGCGAGGCTCCAGTGGTGGATGTGCCCGTGCACGTAGGCTTTCACACGTCTCCGCGGCACCAGCGTCTGCCAGAGCGCATCCGAGTCCTCAAGCCCTCCGGGAAAATGCAGCGGATTACCGCCGAGACGAGGATTGTGATGGGCGACGATTATCACCGGCTTCGTCGCACGGGCATCCAGCTCCTTGGCGAGCCACGCGATCTGCTGCGCCCCCAGCTCACCGGGCGCCTTGTTCACCGTTTTGAGCGAGTCGAGCAGGAACAAGTCGGCGAACTTCGTCTCGACCACGCCGACATGCCTCGATGCATCGAGCGGAGCGGCGGGATCCGCCCTGCGGACAGTCTCGAAGAAGACTTCACGGTCGTCGTGGTTGCCGAGAGTGAGGTGAACCGGCAGCCCTGCCTCGCGAAGCGGACGGATGAGTTCCATGAAGGCGGCGTAGTCGCCCGGCTGGCCGTCCAGGAGCGCGAGGTCGCCATTGATCACGACAAGCGCCGGACGCTTCTCGAGCGCAAGCAGCCACTTCACCGTCTCGCGCAGATGTGATGGGTTTTGCGAGTCCGCCGGCTGCCTCTGGCCGATGTGCGCGTCGTTCAGGATGGCGAGCAGCGACTCGTCCGTACCCGCATCCGCCGCGGGCACAGTCGCGGGGAGCAGCAAGGAACTTCCGATGCCGCATATGAAGCGGCGGCGTGACAACGGCGGCAGATGAACGGGCATGGCAGGAAATGTTGGGGCACGGAGGCCGTTTTGTGAGCCACTACCATGCTCCGCTCCGTCATCTTTCACTCCCTGGCTTTTCTCTCCGTCACCTCCGCCGCCCCTGCCGAAGCACTCCGCTGGTTCAAGGGCAACACTCACACGCACTCGCTCTGGAGCGACGGGAACGACTTCCCCGACATGATCTCCGAATGGTATCGCAGCCATGGCTACGATTTCCTCGCGATGTCCGACCACAATCTGCTCGCACGCGGCGACAAATGGGTGACCGAGGAGCTGATCGAGAAAAAGAAGATCGTGCTCGGCAAGAAGGTGCTCGACAAATACCGCGCGCGATTTGGAGACAAGTGGGTGGAAACGCGCACGGACGGCAAAGGCAGGCTGGAGGTGCGGCTCAAGCCCCTGGAGGAGTACCGCAGGCTCGTCGAGAAGCCGGGAAAATTCCTTCTGGTGGAGGCCGAGGAGATCAGCGCCGGCATGGGCAAGGCGCCCATCCACATCAATGCGGTGAACCTGCACGAGGCCATCAAGCCTGTGAAGGACCTGACCTCCATCCGCGAAGTGATGCGGCAGAATCTGCAGCTTGTTGCCGGGCAGGCGGCGAAGACCGGCAAGCCCATCATCGCGCATGTGAACCACCCGAACTTCCAGTGGGCGCTGACCGCGGAGGATCTCGCACATGTGATCGAGGACCGCTACTTCGAGGTCTTCAACGGCCACCCGAAGACCTTCACGCGCGGCGACGACCTGCGCGCGACCTCGAACACGGAAAAAATCTGGGACGTGGCGAACACGATCCGCCTGGCCGAACTCAAGGCGCCCATTCTCTACGGCGTGGCCACCGACGACTCGCACAACTATCACGGCGGCGATGTCACGCCGGGCCGCGGCTGGGTGATGGTCCGCGCCGCGAAACTCGATGCCGACGCGCTCGTCTCCGCCATGCAGCGCGGCGACTTTTACGGCTCCACCGGTGTCACGCTGGACGAAGTGAAATTCGACGCCACGACGCGCAAGCTCTCGATCAAAATCAAGGGCGAGTCCGGCGTGAGCTACAGCACCGAATTCCGCGGCACGCTGAAGAATTATGACCGGGCCGTGAAGGAAGTGCCTGCCGACCCGAAGGACCCGCACCCCGTCCGGCTCGAGTACACGGCCGATGTCGGCAAGGTGCTCGCAAAATCAGACAGCCTCACGCCCGAGTATCAGATGACCGGCGCCGAATTGTTCGTGCGCGCCACGATCACTTCGACGAAGAAGCCGGTGAATCCGGTCTGGGACACGCAGACCGAGCAGGCATGGACGCAACCGGCCGGGTGGGAGAAGTGACCGCGGCCCCCCTTCAAGGCGCAGGCGGGGGAGCGGGCCAGTCGAGGCGCTTCTGGCCGCTCTGCGGCTCGAACTTGCCCGCCGGTTCCAGTTTGCCAAACATGATGCGCTCCTTGCGGCTGGGATCCTTGTCGCCCTGCGTCACGGTGAGCCAGACCGTGCCCGCGTGCTCGTGGAAGGCCGGGTACTGGAAGGACTTCGGTGTCTCAAAGCGGAACTTCCGCTGCCACAACCTGCCGTCACGCGAGATGTCCACATTGAACACGCTGCGGCTCACTCCCTGGATGCGCGCTGACTCCTGCCAGCCGAGGTAATAGACGCCGCCGAACCGGTCGAAGGTGGGCTTCGAGTTCGTGCCATTGGGCACGCTTGGCATTTCCTTGCCGGCGCTCCAGCTCCTGCCGTCCGCACTGGTGGCAAAGTGGTAGTTGCCCTTGTCGTTGCGGCAGATGGCCATCCATGTGCCGTCGGGCAGACGGTTCACGGCGGACTCACTGAACTGCTCGCTCTGCGGCTCGTTGAAGTGACCGAGCACCTCGAAGGTCACCAGGTCATCATGCACGAGCGCGAGCGCGTTTTGCTTCCCGCTGAAGTTGTTCAAGGCGACGTAGAGCCTGCCGTCGAACCGCTTGAACGAATCGAAGATGAAGAAGGAAGAGTCGCTGGGTTTGCGCATGAAGCCCTGCGCGGCTGCGTCGGCGTGGAAATGCCGCGGCTGGAAGTCGAAGGTGCCCGCCGCGGTCTTGAGCTTCGCCCTGTGGATCGTCCTCACAAACCCGCCGCTGTTCAGATCAAAGTCGCGATACCACATCTGCGATTGTCGTTTGCCCGGATCTTCGCTGGTGAAATAACAGCGCAGGGTGCCGGCATCCTTTTGGATGATGCGCGGCACAAAGCACGCGCCGGGAGGCAGCGTTTCGTTTTCAAAGACCTGCCCGCCCTGCGCGAAGTCGATGACCTTCTCCACCGTCAGCGTCTCCAAGTCCACGATGGACACCGTGGCGTAAACGAAGGGCCATCCCGCGCTCTCGCCCGCCTTCACATCATTGGCTTCGGAGACGACATACGCACGCCGCCCCACGCATGCGAACTCCGCATCATGCGCGCCCTTCACGCGCGGCGCGGAGATGTTCACGAGCCGGCGCATCACGACGTCGCCCGCGAGCGCAGGGTCCCAGCGCGCAGGCAGGAGGCTCTGGGCACAGGCGGCGGTGGCGCAGGAGATACAGATCAGTGCGAGTCGGATCATGGTGAGCTGGGGTCAGGAAGGGCACTGGACCAGGACAACGCGACTACGCAACCAGTCAGTCAACAGACACGCAATCCATCCGCCGATTTCCGTGTCACCAGTCAGAGCCGGCCAAGGGATCTTGGTTCATTGCCGGCGGCACTCTACCGCTTTACCCGCCCCGAGGCATCGCCGCGCATGAGGGACTCGATCTCGTCGCGTGTGACGTAATTGAAGTCGCCTTCAATCGAGTGCGCAAGGCAGCCGGCGGCGGTGGCGAAGGAGACGGTGGCTTCCTGTTCGCCAAGTTCTGGAGTGGTGAGTGCAAAGAGCAGCGCCGCTGTGAATGCGTCCCCGGCTCCGAGCCGGTCCACGATGTCGGTGATTCCATAGAACGACGGTGCGCCCGATTTCATCGGAGCGAAACACGCTGAATCCGCGGCTGCGTCGTAAAGCATGCCGCCGAAGTTGTTGTGCGTGGCGGAAATGCCTTCGCGGCGCGTCATGGCGACGCGCTGAATGCGCGGGAACTGCGATGTGATCTGTCGTGCGGTGGTGACGAGAGCATCCGGCGACGCGCCGGCGTCGGGGATGCCGAGCATCTCGGCGGCATCCTCACGACCGCCGATGAAGAGATCGACGAAGGGCATCAGCCCGCGCATGGTGCGGGTGGCGAGGTCGCGCGGCTGAATCGGCGGATCCCATTGCCAGAGTTTGCCGCGGTAGTTCATGTCGCAGGCCACTTTCACGCCGCGTGCGGAGGCTTCTTTGACGGCGGTCAGCGAGACCTCGGCGGCGTTGCGCGAGATGGCGGGCGTGATGCCGGAGATGACGAACCATTCGGCACCCTCGAAGATCACCGGCCAGTCGTAGTCGCCGCCGGGCGTGACCGCGGCGGCGGAGCCTTCCCGATCATAGATCACGTTGCCGGGGCGTTGATTGGCGCCGGTCTCAAGGAAGTAGAGGCCGAGCCGTCCACGATCAGTGCGCACGATGTGCCGGGTATCGACGCCCAAGGATTTCAGGTCGGCGACACAGGCATCAGCGAGCGCGTGGTTTGGCAGAGCGGTGACGAAAGCCGCGCTGCCTCCAAGGTAAGCGATGGAGGCGGCAATGGATGCCTCCGCTCCGGCGAAGGTCACATCGAGCGAGCCGGGCATGGCCTGCTGAAAGCGCTTGAAACCCGGCGCCGCCAGCCGCGCCATGATCTCGCCGAAGGTGACGATGCGGCTCATGCGGCCCCTCCGCGCACGCGATTGACGATGGCCGTGGCCGCGGACGCGAGCCGGGTGATGGCGCTCCAGTCTTTCTGTTTGATCGCATCGCGCGGGCCGAGCCACGAACCTCCCAGCGCCAGCACATGCGGCTCCCGGAGATAATCCTCCGCATTGCCGGCGCCCACACCGCCGAGCGGAATGTACTTCACGCCGAGATGAGCGAATGGCGCGGCGACGGCGCGCAGATACGCCAGCCCGCCGCTCGGCTCGGAGGGAAAAAACTTCAGCAGGCGACAGCCTTGCTCGACGGCCAGTTCGATGTCCGTCGGTGTGCAAACGCCCGGTGAGAACGGCAGCCCGATGCGCGCCGCCTCGCTCACGACGCGCGGATTCATCCCGGGTGCCACGCCGAAGGCCGCACCGGCAGCCTTCACGTCGTTCACCTGCTTCGGAGTGAGGATGGTGCCGACGCCGGCCAGCATCTCCGGCAGTTCGCCGCGGATGCGCCGCAGAGACTCCATCGCAGCATCGGTGCGCAGGGTGAGTTCGATGCTATCGACGCCGCCGGCCTGCAGGGCGCGCGCCACGGGCACGGCGTCGGCTGCGTCATCGATCACGAGCACGGCGATGACACCGGTGCGGTGGAGGCGGGCGTGGAGGGAATCTGGCGATGGTGTGTTCATGAGGTGCGGAGTGGTTCATCAGACCGCGCGCGCGTTCAAGTGCGGATCGGTGGGCCGGGGCACATCCCCTCTTGTGCCGCGACGGGGTGAATCTACACTGCGCGCGCTCCATGCTGCGTCTGCTCAAACGCCTGCTCTGGCTGGCGATCCTGTGCGGGATCGTGTGGGCGGGCGTGTTCCTTTCCTCGGCTGCCTTCGGACGGCAATGGCGCACCTTCGTGATCGATCGGATGGCGGAGCGCGGCGTGTACCTGCAGTTTGCGCGGCTGACGGTGGACCCTTTCCGCGGCCTGGTGGCACGGGATGTCGAAGTCTTCAATGACGAGCACCGGAAGCAGCTCGTGGCGGCCGTGGACCGCGTGATTCTGGACTTCGATCTCGGCAGACTGCTGCGCGGAGACGTGTCGGTGGAGGCGATGGACCTGGCCGAGACGAACCTGTCGCTGCCCGTGGATCCGGACCAGCCGGAGCTGACGGTGGTGAACGTGCGGGATGTGAGCGCACGCATCTATCTGATCGACAACCGGCTGGACATCCGCCGCGCCGAGGGTGACCTGGCAGGCATCCATGTGAGCGTCACGGGCGCGCTCGTCCTCTCGCCGCCGGTGGAGAGCGAGGACGAGCGGAAGATGGCGCGGGAGGAGAATGCGGCGAAGCGATTGAAATTCATCCGCGAAAACAGGCAGCAGATTCAGAAGGCGCTGCAGTGGCTGGAGCGCTTCGAGTTCGCGCAAAAGCCGCGGGTGCACTTCGAGGTGAACGGCGCGACGGAGAAAATCCACGAGATGGACGCGCGCGTGACGATCTCTGCGCGCGGCCTCGGCTACAGCGGCTACGTGTGCCAGGAGATCGAGGCGCAGGCGGAGTACAATGCGGGCTTCTTTGATCTGACGCGCATTTTCATCCGCGACCGGCTGGGCACGCTGGACGCGAGCGGCGGCTGGCAGGCCGGCGGCAATGACGTGCGCTTCCGCCTGAGCACGAGCGCGGACCTGCACGGCCTCGCCTCGGCCTTCTTCGACAGTGATCTGCTCAAGGAGCTGGTCTTTTACGAGCCGCCGAATCTGTCGGTGGATGGCGTCTGGTTCGTCGGCGGGCCGAAGTCAAAGGCCGCGCGTCCGGTGAACGTGCTCGGCCGGCTGCAGTGCGGACGCTTCAACAGCCGGGGCGAGATTTTCGAGGGCGTCGGCATGAATTTCGGCCTGGATGCAGCCGGCTTTTATCTGCGCGACGGCCTGCTGCGCCACAAGAGCGGCACGCTCGCCTTCCAGGCGATGCAGCACGATACAAAAGGGCTGAAGTACCGCGCCACGCTGAAGATGGACCCGGGCGTGTTCCTGCCGTTCGTGAACAGCGAGAGCGCACGGGAGGTGGTGCGGCGCTTCGGCTTCAAGGAGGACTCCAGCATCTTCGTTCGGGTGGACGGGAGCGGAGACGGGCACGATGCCGCGTCCATCGTCACCACGGGTCATGCCGAGCTGCGCGGTTTCTCATACAAGGGTGTCGAGTTTGACGCAGCGGACGGCGACATCGAGGTGCGCGGTCCGGTGCAGGTTTTCCGGAACATCAACGCCCGCCGCCGGGGAGAGACTGTAGAGGCGCGTGAAGTCTTCGTGGACAACAACGGGCACTGGGTGCGCCTCACGGGCGTGGCCGGCAGGCTCGATCCTGCCGTGATGACCGGCTGCTTCGCGCCCAAGGTGGCGGAGCACATCGCCCGCTACCGCCTCTCGAACGCCACGCGCGTGGCTATCGCGGGCACCGTCGGCTGGCGTGACAATGCGCACGATGACTTGAAGGCGAGCTTCGCCGATGACGACGGCACCGGCGTCTATTCCCTCTGGGGGCGGGACTACAAAATCTCCAGGCCCGAGGGCGAGATCACCTGGAAGAAGGGGATGCTCACCTACGACGTCAGGGGCGGCCTGTTCGGCAAGCCCATGTCGGTGAAAGGCAAGGTCGATCTCGCACCGGGCGCGACGGACTACACCGTGAGCCTGAAGGCCGGCAGCCTGCCGTATCCCGTGGTCGGCAAGGACCTGCCCTTCGGCGACGTGACTGTGGGTGTGGCGGCGGAAAAGAACACGGTGGCCTTCGACATCGGCGCGAAGGTTTTCGGCGGCAGCCTCACCCTGGCGGGATCGATGGACACCGCGCGCAAACCCGCGCATTACCAGGGCGAGCTGAAGGTCGATGCGGCGAGCTTCCGCCAGTTTGCGCAGACCTACTCGCCTGGCTACGACACCGAGGGCGATCTCACCGGCTGGTTCAAATTCACCGGCGTGGAGAATGACTGGCGCAAGCTGAAGGGCAACGGCGTGGCCATCATCGTGAACGGCAATCTCTACGCCATCCCCATCATCGGACCGCTCACCTCGCTGCTCACCGCCATCTTCCCCTCGCCGATCAAAGGGTACAACGTGGCGAAGGAAGCAAACTGCACCTACACCGTGGCCGACGGTTTCATTGTCACAGATAATTTTGAGGCTCTCACCTCGGCCTTCAAAATCGTGTCGAAGGGCGACATCGACTTCATCAAGGACGACATCAACTTCGAGGCCCAGGTACGCGTGCGCGGTCTCACCGGCATCGTCTTCCGCCCGGTGTCCGAGCTGCTCGAATACAAGGGCTCCGGCACCGTGGGCAAGCCGCAGTGGCGGCTCAATCCCTTTGGCATCGCTGGCGGCAGAAAAGAAGGCCAGCGCCACGCGCCCCAGGCCGAAGACTCGAAAGAGAACGACCAGGAAATGGAGAACGACAAGACGAAGGATCCCGGCAAACCGGCCCTCGAAAGCGACAAGAGCCTGCCCTCTCGCCTGAAGCGGATCCTGCCTTTTGGAATCGGCGGCAGGAGCGATGCAAAGCCTTCCACCAAACCCGATGCAAGACCCGATGCGAAACTGGATGCGAAGCCCGGTGCCAGGCCCGATGTGAAGCCCGAAGCGAAGCCGGGCCGGTAAGAATGGCCTGCCGCAGCCCGGGGATGGCAGCCATGGCTTTCACCCCGGCGAATTGTCAAATGTCTTGCCCGCCCATGCAGATGAAGGACAGTACCGGCGTTTTCTTTGTTGTTTCCGACATGCCGGCCCGCCCCACACCACCATCCGCGAGGAGCATCTTCTTCTGGAGGAACTTCGCATGAGCGGCATCGCCTCCATGTGGGAGCCTGCCTTCGCCGATGCGGTGGCACGCGCAGTCGAGGCGCGCACGTCCATCCCCTTGGAGATGGAAGTGGTGCGCGATGAGGCGGGCATCGAGTCCCTGCGGCCATATTGGGACGGGCTGGTGGAGCGCAGCGCGACGGTGGCGCCCTTCATGCGCTTCGAGTGGATGCGCCTGTGGTCTCACGAGTTCCGCGCCGAATACTCTCCCTGTGTCGTCGTCTTGAAGGACGGGCTCGGCGAGCCGCAGGCCATCGCGCCGCTCATGCTGGGGCGCGGCACGCGCGGGCGCGAGCATCTGCGAGTGCTTGGCTTCCTCGGAGGACTCGGGCACGCCCAGGGCGAGAGGATGGACTTCATCGTGCCACGCGGGCGGGAGGCAGAGCTGGCGCCGCTGCTCTGCTCGGCCTTCCGCACGATGCGCTCCGAGTGGGATGCAGTGCACCTGGCCAAGGTGCCCGAGGAATCCCCAAACCTGCCGCACATCCTCTTCGCGCTTGGCAATTGCGCCGACGACGCCGGTGTCCTGAACCGTCACCCGTGCCGTTTCATGCACCTGCCCGCCTCGTGGGAGGAATACGAAATGGGCATGTCCGGCGCATGGCGCAGCAAATTCCGCCGCCGCTGGAAATCGATGGTAAACGAGCACCACGCCGTGGTCGGCCTCGCCGGCACGGACGTGCTTCCGACGGACGCCATGCACGGCCTGCACGATCTGCATGAGCTGAACTGGCCTTGCCACACCAGCCTTTTCACCCGGCCGGAGGCCTGGAGCTTCCATCAGCGTCTCGCGGAGCGCTGGGTGCCCGAGGGCCGCATGGTGCTCCTCACCGTGGCCATCGACGGCAGGGCCGCCGCAGTGGTGATGGGCTTCGTCGAGCGCGGCGAGTTCTTCCAGTTTCAGCACGGATGGGATCCGGCCTACTCACGGCTCTCCATCGGACGGCTTGCCATGCACGCATCCATCCAGCACGCCATCGCACGCGGGCTGTGCGTTTACGACATGATGCCCGGCGAGTTCGACTACAAGACTCACCTTTGCAAGGACGTGCGCCATGTGCTCGACATCGAGGCGTTCAATCCTCTCAGCCTGCGCGCGCGCATCTTCCGCTCACTGCGTGGTTTCAAGCGCCTCGTGCCCGATCACAAACAGGAGGAGCCGCAGACCGCCGCGGGCGTCCCCTGATCACGCCGTGGGCGCGCTCGTGCGGATCAAATGTGAACACGACTGCCCGCAGGAACAAGACACGAGCCTCAATCCCCGCAGCAGCGCCATCATGCCCGTGCTTGATTCCATGCCCCCGGCCGCCGCCCGGACTCGAGTCCGCGAGAGCACACCACCGGCCGCAGCTGCAGCACCATCGACGCTGGACAAGGACACCGAAGTTTTCATCGACGTCTTCCGTGGTCTGGCCGCACTGGGCGTGCTCGTCACCCACGCGTGCGATCTCGGCTTCCGCAGCGCGCTCGGATCTGATCTGACGGGTGCGCCCGCCGTGTGGCAATGGGCGGCCGCGACGCTCGGGCACGGCAGTTTTCTCGTCTGGGGATTCTTCCTCGTCTCGGGCCTGTGCATCCACTTGTCGATCTCGCGCAGCGCCACGGAGCCGCCGTTCCCCTGGCGCCGCTATCTGGCCGCGCGCATCACGCGCATTTATCCTCTTCTGCTTCTGGGCCTCGCGCTTGCCGTCGTCGTGTGGTGGTTCACCGATCACCTGCCGGGTGCGGCGCCGCTGCCGTGGAGGCAGCTCGTCGCCAGCCTCTTTTCGCTGCAAATACTCACCAACACCTTCCCAGCCTTCGACCCCTCGTGGAGCCTCAGCAACGAAGTCATTTACTACATTGTCTGGCCGCTCGTGTTGGTGTCCTTTCCCCGTCGTCTCGATGCGGCATTCCGCTTTGCACTCGTCGCATCGCTCGGGAGCGCCGCGGTCATCGGCGTGTGCTGGAAGGTGCTGCACCGCCTGGAGGCGAGCACGGTGATGAACGGCCTCTGGAGCGTGTCCATCCTCTTCCCCGTCTGGCTTTGCGGCGCATGGCTCGCCGGAAACTGGCGGCGCGCGGCGGCGTGCATCACGCCGCGGCGATGGATGTGGGCCGTGGTGCTCTGCCTCGTGTCGGAGATCATCCTCGCCATCGTCAAACACACGGAACCCCCGCAGTCGGCCATCGACCTCGTCGGACTGACCTCCATCCCGGGCCTCGTGCTGCTCATGGCCGGCGCGCGCCACGCAAGGCTGGCGGCGTATCCGCGGCTCAAGCCGCTCGCGCGCTGGCTCGGCCAGTTCAGCTATCCATGCTATGTGCTGCACATGCCGCTTCTCGCCGCGCTTCACCATTGGCTCATTCCGCGACTGCCGGCGCAGGGCACGGGCAGCCCGCTGCTGGTGTCACTCATGCTGCTGCTGCCGGTCGTCGCGGTGCTCGCCGTTGTCGGCCCGTGGCTGGAAAGGCGGGCGATGAACTGGCGGGCCGCGTTTCTGGAACGGTTGCGCGCGTGAAAGAGCAGGCTCCGGAACGGCGTCCGGCACGAGACCTCACATGTTGAAACTTTCGCCGCCATGAGTTTGCCTCGCTCCTCAGCCCTTGCCGTCGCCTGGAGTCTTGCTGCGCTCGCTCACGCATCGGCGAGCAGCTCTCCTCCGCAGGACATCAGCTTCACCGCCAGCATCGACGGCACGGAGCAGCGCTACGTCGAGCTTTTGCCGGAGCCGTTCGAGCCGATGCATGCGCATGATGTGGTGATCGCGCTGCATGGGCATGGATCGGACCGCTGGCAGTTCATCAAGGACAACCGCGGCGAGTGCAAAGGCGTGCGCGACGCGGCGGCGAATCATGGGCTGATCGTCGTGTCGCCCGACTACCGCGCGAAGACCTCGTGGATGGGTCCGAAGGCTGAGGCCGATGTGGCGCAGATCATCAGCGAGGTGAAAAAGCGGCATCATGTGAACCGCGTCTTCATCGCCGGCGGCTCGATGGGCGGCACCGGGGCGCTGACATTCGCAGCGCTGCACCCTGAACTGATCGCCGGTGTGTGCAGCCTCAACGGCACGGCGAATCTGGTCGAGTATGAAAAGTTCCAAGACGCGCGCACGGCCTCGTTTGGCGGCACGAAGGCGGAAGTGCCGGATGAATACAAGAAACGCAGCGCCGAATTCCGGCCGGAGAAGTTCACGATGCCGATCGCGCTGACGACTGGTGGCAAAGACACGACTATTCCTCCGCAGAGCGTGCTGCGTCTCGCTGACAAGCTGAAGCAAGCGAAGCACAAGGTGCTCAGCATTCATCGCGACGAGGGCGGACACTCGACCAACTACGAGGACACGATGGCGGCGATGGAGTTTGTGCTGAAAGAGGCAGGCGGCATCACCGCAGCGGAGCGCGGCTCATTCACGAAGGCGGCTGCTGCCAAGGCATCGTCTGACAACTCCGACCTCCGCGCCGATGTGGAAGTCTTTGGCAAAGGCATCACCTGGGCGCTGCGCTATGACACAGCGCTGCAAGCGAACGACCTCACGACGATCAAGCGTGCGCAAGACCGGCTGACGCAGCGTGCAAGTGCGCTGGCTTCAAATCTGAAACCCTGGACGACGAAGAAGGGCAAAATTGCGCGTGGTTTCATCTCGAAGGTGGATGGCACGGTGCAGCCGTATGGTGTCATCATTCCCAAAAGCTACGACGACTCGAAGCCGATGCGGCTCGATGTCGTGCTGCATGGCAGCTCGAAGCCCGTGGGCATGAGCGAACTGAAGTTCATCAACCGTTTCGACGAAGGCGATGATGACAAAGGCAATGCGCCGGATGTGGACTACATCGAACTGCATCCGCTTGGTCGCGTGGAGAATTGCTACCGCTGGGCGGGCGAGACGGATGTGTTCGAGGCCATCGAAGCGGTTTGCCGGAACTACAAGATTGATCGCGACCGCATCGTGCTGCGCGGCATGAGCATGGGCGCGTCTGGCACCTGGCATCTCGGTTTGAAGCATCCGGACCGCTTCGTCGCCATCGGGCCGTATTGCGGCTACGTCGATACACATCGCTTCTCCGAGACGCCGATTCCCGGCTTCATCAAGGTCGGTCCGCTGCCGCCGCACCAGGAGATCGGGCTGCACATGCTCGACTCCATCGACTACGCCGCAAACGCCGCCATGGTGCCCGAGATCGCGTGCATCGGCGACAAGGACACCTTCTTCCAGTCGCACGTCCACATGGGCGAGGTTTTTGCGAAGGAAGGCATTCCCTTCGTGAATCTCATATCGCCTGGCACCGGCCACGTCATCGATCCAAAGACGCACGCCGAGCAGATGCGACGCATCGGCGAATACGTGACCAAGGGTCTCGACCACGACCCGAAGCAGATGCGCTTCGTGACGTGGACGCTGAAATACAACCGCTGTCACTGGCTGGAACTGCTCGGTTTGGGCAAGCACTACGAGCGCGCGGAGTTTCGTGCGAGAGTGGGTGATGGTGATGCGATGGACGTGAGCGAGGTGCGGAACATCACGCGCTTCGCGCTGCATCGGCCAGTTTCAAAACTGCGGATCGGCGGAACCGAAGTTGTGCTTCCAAAGCCGCCCGACGTCAAAGCCCTCGTGTTTTCCAAATACGGCGACATCTGGCGCTGCGATGGCTTGCGGGATGAAATCACGCTCACCGGCAGGCAACCCGGCCTTCAAGGCCCCATCGACGATGCCTTTGCCACGCCATTCCTTTGCGTGCGTGGCACCGGCAGGCCGTGGAATGCCAAAGTGGACGCTTGGGCCCAGGAGAACCTCAAACGCGTCGAATACGAGTGGGCGCGCTACATGCGGGGCGATCTGCCGGTGAAGAACGACACCGATGTGACTGAGGCGGACGTGCGTGACAAGCACCTCATCCTTTTCGGTGATCCCGGCAGCAACTCATGGATCACCAAAGCGCTGCCGAAGCTGCCGGTGAGTTGGACGCGCGAGGAACTTCGGCTCGGCAACCAGTTGCAATCGGCTGCTGATCACGCGCCTGCCTTCATCTGTGCAAGCCCGCTGGCTGCGAATCGCTACATCGTCATCAACAGCGGTCACACCTTTCACGAGGCCGAGTTCGCCGCCTTCAACTATCTCCTCTTCCCGCGGATGGGCGACTGGTCGGTGATGAACGTTGCGACCGGCGAGCCCCAGGCGGCCGGCTTTTTCGATGAGTCTTGGCGCTGAGAGCCGGTCCGGTAATTCACTCGAACCACGAGAACTCCACCCCCTCACCCCAGCCCTTTGCTGGACTTCTTTTGAAGCATCTTCTCCAGCCATCTCGCTGTCGCTCGGTTCCCCAGGGGAGCGGGAGACGAGGGCACCCCCACGCCACAACGAGAATCGTGTTTTGTCATTCGAGCGGCAGCCTGTTTTGCTCCCTCTCCCTGTGGGAGAGGGCTGGGGTGGGGGGAAGTTTCTGTTTGCTCCCACGCTTTCGTTTGCCTGGCTATGATGATTCAGCGCATTTGCCGGACAGGCTCTGAGGGACGGGATTGCGACCAGGGCACCATTCACGAACGGCGCGGCCTCGGCGTCCGTCACTCCTCCGCCCCTCGGCTGCGCAAAAGTGCGTCGTTACTGCGCGCATGACGGGTGAGTTCATCGGGGACGGGGACAAGCTTCTTGATTCACCGCATGGCTTGGCACATCATGAACGCCCTTCGTGCCGTCGCGAGTCTCCCGCACTGCGCCGGCACGACGGAGACTGAATCGACAGACACACATCAGGGAAAGCCGTTGCAGGAGATCATCGCATGAGTTTGCCGGAAATCGCGGGACATGAATTGCAGGACTTGATCGGCAGCGGGAATTGCGGGGCCGTGTATCGCGCGGTGGCGACGGGAGGGCGGGCGTGTGCGGTGAAGGTATTCAGCGCGATGTCCATCAACCGCCGTGCGCTGGCCGCCACCGTGCGTCATCTGCAGCACATCCCGGCGCATCAGGGCGTGCAGCCAGTCCACTCGTACAGCTTTGACCAGAGCCCCTATTTTGTGGTGACACCTCTGGTCGGAGTGATGACGAAGGACGAGCAAGGGCGCCGGCTGTGGCAGACGCCCACGCTGGAGCCGCTGTGCGGCCGCGTGCCGCAGGAGAAGGCCTGGAGCTACATCTACGAGATCGCCGACGCGCTCGCCTGGCTGCACAAGCACGGCATCCCTCATGGAAACCTGCGGCCCGCGAACGTGCTCATCGAGGACGACCCTGGCTCGGCCACCCGCCTCACCGATGCCGGCCAGGGCTGGGTGGGCGGCATCCACCACTTCCAGCTCGGCGACCACTGGATGCACCTGTGTCCGGACCACATCGAGGATCCCGACGGCGTGAACGGCGGCCAGGGCTGTTCATGGGATGTGTACAGCTTTGGCGTGCTGGCCTACCGCCTCCTGACGGGCAGGCTGCCGCGCGGCGAGCCGGTGTGGCTGGAGCAGCAGCAGATCGCGGCAAAGAAGGCCGCCTCCGGCCTGCCTTACGATCTGAACGGCGGCGCACTCCTGGCCGCCGTCCGGCACGACGTGCAGGTGGCCTGGCCCTCGCAGGCGGCCTCCAAGTGGGAGCAGCGCCGGCGCGACATCGTCCACCGCGCGCTCGATCTCGACCCCGCGGTGCGCTGGAAGGACATGCGCGAGGTGGTGCGTGAATTCGAACAGATGGAAGCGGAATACCTGCTGGAGGATGCGCGCGCGCGCATCGAGCAGGAGAAAACGAAGCAGGCCGCCCGCGTGCGGAGGCTGCAGCTCGCGAGCGCAGGGCTGCTCGCCGGCCTCGGCGTGGCCGCGGCCCTGTTCGTCAGCACGCTCCTCCGGGCTAGAAAGGCGGAAGGGACCATCACTGCGAACTCGGCCGAGTACGCGAAGCAGATCGATGCGCGCGAGCAGAAGATTTCCGGCCTCAGCACCGACCTCGCGCAAGCGCGAGACGCCAAGTCGCAGGCCGACGCGAATCTCCAGCACTCGCAGCGGGCGGTGGACGAGTTTTTGACACAACTGCTCGAAACACCCACCGGCAACGAGATGGAGGTCGAATTCTCCCGCAAGCAGCTCGAAGAGGCGCTGACCTTCGTCCAGCAGAGCCTGCCCGCGCTTGAAAAGTCTCCCCAGCTCGGGCCGGAGCGCGTGCGTGCCTATGGGAACATCGGCCGCATCCATTTGCACATGCACCAGACGGAGCAGGCGGCGAACTACCTGGAAAACGCGCGCAACCAGGCGGCGCAGTTGATCGAGCAAAACAGCGCCAGCCCTCACGCGGCGCTCTACCACCAGTGGCTGGGTCAGTACTGCCTCATGCTCTCCGACATCCGCTCGTCCCAGGGCAAGGGACCGGAATCCCTCGCGTTGCTCAAGGAGGCCACCTCGAATCTCGAAGCCGGTCTGGAGGCCGACAAAGGAAACCGCCTCGGCCGCTTCGAGTGCGCGCGCGCCTGGCTCGAGTTCGGCATCCGCTCCCGCGAGAATGGCGACACGGCCGAGGCGCTCTCCGCTCTGGCGAAGGTGTCCGCCGTGCTCGACGTGAAGGTGGTCGGCTCAGAGCTGCTGGACGAGGAGCGCTTTCTCATCGCCCGCGCGAAATTCCAGCGCGGGCTGACCGAGCGGGACTCCAGCAAGTTTGAGGAGTCCGTGGCCACGATGCTCGATGCCGCGCAGGAGATGGGCGTGCTCGTCACTGGCAGCGCCCCGCGCAATCAGGATCAGGCCCTGGCATTGGCCGCCGCCTATACGGAGGCGGCGGAAGTCATCGGAACGCACTTCGCCACCGCCGATGCCAAGGAAGCGCACCATCAGGCCGTGCCCATTCTGCTCGAGCTCAACCGCCTCCATCCTGAATGGGCCGAGGTGAAGTATCTCCTGGCGCGGAACTACGGCGCCATAGCCAGCCTCGAGCGCGACACGGGGAACGCCGCCGAGGCGCAGAAGAAGAAGCAGGACGCCATCGAGTTCATCAACGAAGTACTCGCCGACAACAAGGACAACCCCCGCTACATCTTCCTGCTGGCTCGGCTGCGCGGCGAGTATGCCGAGCTGATCGCCGACCTGGGCAAGGCCAAGGATGCCGTGCCCATCGTCAAGCAGGCGGTCGAGAGCCTGGAAAAGCTCCTCGCGGCCAGCCCTGAAGCGAAGCCGACACCGGAGCGCAAGACGTGGGAGATGCAGCTTGCCCAGCTCTACTGCGTGCTTGGTCACTCCAGCGAAAGCGCCAATCAGAAAGAACTCGCCCGCACGTCCTTCACCACCGCCGCCCGCCACTGGGAAAAACTCGCCGCAGCCAACGCCGGAGATGAAGCCATCCAGCAGGGCCTGAACTGGACAAAGAACCGGCTTCAGAAGCTGAAGTGAGACGGGGAAGACATGCCATGGGTTGCGGACTGCGGGCGATGCCCCCGCGACTCACCACCCCGGCCTCCTCATGCTCACCATCACTCCTTGAGCACACGCTTGATGTCCTCCGCCTGCTGGTCGGTGGCGGCCTTGGCATCATGCCAGACGATGCGGCCGTTCTTGATGAGGAAGCACTGGCGCGTGGCGAGGCCGACGAGGGGCATGCGGTCCACTTTGAACGCCTCAAGCACCTTGCCGTCCGGGTCGGCGATCAGGTCGAAGGGCAGCTTGTGGTCCGTGATGAATTTCTTCTGCGCATCCGGCCTGTCCACGGATACGCCGAGCACCTGCACGCCCTGTTTCGAGAGTTCGTCAAAGGCATCACGCAGACTGCATGCCTGCCGCGTGCAGCCTGGTGTGTTCGCCTTCGGATAAAAGAAAACCACCGTCGGCCCCTTCGCGTACACATCGGCGAAGCTGACGATCTTGCCGTCCTGGTTCGTGCCGCCGACTTGTGGCGCGGGCAGATCCACTTTCTCGCCCTGCCCTGCGTGTGCCGGTGATCCCAGCACACTGGCAAGCGTGAGGCCGACAAGTTTGACGAAACGCTTCATGATCGGGTGTGACATCGGTTTCTCTGCAAAACGTCACGCGTCCGCGCGGCGGTTGCAAAAATGACGGCGTAGCGTCACAAACGCGCGCGCTGCCGCTCCTGCCTCCGCCGGCTCAGTCCGCCGGAAATGCGCTTGCGGGAAGGCGCGGGAGTTTCATCATCCGCCCCTCACAATGAAACGAACCGCCTTTTCCATCCTCGCCGTGGCCGTCACCGGCCTTGCCTCCAGCGCCTTCGCGGAAGCCCCGCCAAACTACGCCGTCATGCCCGTCTTGCATCCCGGCACGGAAAAGCGGCACGAGTCCTTCAATGAGATCTCGAAGAAGGGAGAGGCACAGCTCGTCTTCCTCGGCGACTCGATCACGCACGGCTGGGAGTCCAAAGGCAGGGCGGTGTGGGAAAAGTACTGGGCTCCGCTCCAGGCGGCGAACTTCGGCATCGGCGGCGACCGGACGGAGCATGTGCTCTGGCGCCTGCAGCATGGCAATTACGACGGTCTCAAACCAAAGCTCACCGTCCTGATGATCGGCACGAACAACACGGGCCACCAAGGCCGCGCACAGAAGGAACTCGACGGCGCGGTCTATCAATGCACGGCGGAGCAGACGGCCGCGGGCGTGAAGCAGATCGTCGGCACGCTGAAAGAGAAATGCCCCGGCATGAAGATTCTCATCCTCGGCATCTTTCCGCGCGGCCCCGACGCCGCCGACAAGCTGCGCCAGCAGAACGAAGCGACGAATGCCCTCATCTCGAAGCTGGCCGACGGCAGCACGGTCCACTACCTGGACATCGGCAGAACCTTCCTCACGCCGGAAGGCGTGCTCTCAAAGGACATCATGCCCGATCTCCTGCATCCGAACGAAAAGGGCTACGAACTGTGGGCCCAGGCCATCGAGAGCCGGGTGAAGGAGCTGCTCAAGTAGCGAACGGACGACTCTTCCCGGGCCGGGCCGCGCGAGCGGTCCGGCCTTTTTTGTCGGCTCGCTTGGTGGTGGATGGGGCGCAGGTCAAGGCGCTGCACGCCAAGATTGCCGTGGACTTGACGGCGGGCGCGCGTTGTTTCCCGCGCCACATTGCCCGGCGCCCATGAACACATCGGTCCCTCCACCCCTGCCTCCGGTTCCTGAATCGCGCTCGCGTTTCGTCACTGTCCTGGCGTGGGTGGTGATGGTCGTCAGCGGACTCTCACTGCCGATTGCGGGCCTGTCATTCCTCATGGTGCTGGCCGGCAGTCCCGGCACCCGGCACTCCGATCCGCTCGGATTCCTCACCGTCGTGTGCGGTCCTCCGGCGTTTCTCATCACCGGCTTCGGCCTGCTGCGCCGTCACCGCTGGGCGTGGCTCGCCATGCTTGTGATGCTCGGCCTCATGATCGTATCGAACGTCGGAATGATGCTCCGCAGTTCATCGGATACCGAGGCTTTCACCTCACCGGACGGGGTGCGGACCACGGTGCTCTCGGCAGGCGGCATCTACTGGTTCTACGCGCTGGTGTTCGTCGCGATTTGCGCCGGCATGACGGCAAAACTTTTGTCACCCCATGTGCGCAGGGAGTTTCACGAGCAGGGTGCGGTATCGGCAAAATCAGACGAGTAGCTTCCGGAAGCCGCCCGCGCGGCGGCCGTCCATACCGATTCTCAAAATGAATGTCATTTTGCCCACCCACCACCGGGAGGTCTCGATTTGCGAGGGACTGTCTCTGACGCCCGCCTGCGCCCTCAGCCGATGTTCCGAAGGCCGACGGCCTTCTGTCTTCCAGCCCAAGGGTTCGCGCAGCAGAACCCTTGGGCCTAATGACACAAGCCCGCTGGGCATTGAAGAGGAATGCCGGTTCTCAAGCTGCATCGTTGTGTCACGCTGGCCTGATCCTGGTCCTTTTTGCGAACCCCAATCCGACAAACATTTTGAGAACATGTCTATTTCCCTGCCGGCCCCAGCTCGAACAGAAAACTCGTCTCGCCGGGAAAGAGGACGGAGAAGCGCGGTTGCTCCACGCCCTCGAGGTAGTTCCGGAAAATGACGGCAAACTTGGCCTCCTTCATCGCCTTCAACCGCCAGCCTGTCGCACCCGCGGGTGTCTTTGTCTTCCAGGTGCAAATGAGCATGACCGGATCCTCGTCGGTCTTGAGCGGTGCCTCGTTAATGCCCGAGAACTCGACGCCGAACTCCGGCTCCACCTTGCCACCCGGCTCGAAGACGAACTCGATGCTGGTCTTGATCAGGTCGCGGGCTAGCTTTCGCAATTCGTCCTTCCGTTCGGGCGTCATGGCTTCGAGCGCCCGCTTCACCGTGTAGGGCGTGGTGCCGGCCTCAGCCACGAAGCAGCGCGGATCCAGTTCGATCGTCACCGTGCAGGCGCCGTCCTTCATGAATTGCGTCCGCACAGGGATGTCCGGCTCGGGATGCGCACCGGCTGGAAACGCGGCAAGCGCCAGCACAACGTGCACGACGGCGGCAAGGAAGGGACGGGGCGGTTTCATGATTTTGTGTTTGTGTGCAACGACGCTTTATGAACAATCGTATCCCAGACGCGCAACGACAATCCTTGCGCATTTCAACCCAACCCAATCCACACACCCATGAAGAACATCCTCTCACTCATCGCCATCGCATCCCTGGCCGCCGGCAGCGCCTTTGCCGGCTGCGGCAAGATCGACACCACGGAAGGCAAGCTCAAGTCCTACAACGCCGAGACCAAGGTGGCCGTCGTTGAGACCAAGGACAAGAAGACCGTGAACGTCACGCTGACCCCGACCTCGAAGGGCGGCGAAGGCGTTGACAAGCTCGTCGGCAAGAAGGTCAAGGTCCTCGCCAGCCACGGCAAGGTGACCGAGATCGGCAAATCGTAGTCCCCGCCGCGCAATCCTTTGCGCGCGTTGAAGCCCGGTGGTCCGCCACCGGGCTTTTTGTTTTTCGATCCCGCGCCCAGGGCTTGCGCATGAACCGAAAGCGACAGCCTCAAATCTATGATTTGCCCCGCAAGATTCAGGATCCCACAGATGGGTTCAGAAGAAGTCCAATCCGTGGTCGTCCTGAATCCATGGGAATTCACTCGGAAGCAATTCGTGCGCAAGCCCTGTCCCGTGCCTGGTTTTGTTTTGCGCGTGGCGACGCCCGGGGCAGACTCACTGCATGAACCCCCCGACATCTGAAGCACCGAACCTCAATCACGGCACGCAGCCGCTGGACGCCATCATGGCCGGTCACCATCTCGGCAACCACGACCTCGTCGCCGTCAGCGACGAGCCGCTCACGCACAAGGCCGTGCAGCGCGCGCGCAAGGGGCGCGAGCTGACCTCGCACATGCGCAGGCGGGTGGCCGCCGCACTGAACAAGGCCCTCGCCCGCAAAGGTGCGGCGATGGAGCGCGAGCTGCAGGTGCGGGACCTGTTTTCGTACTGACCCACGGCCGGCAGTGCAGCGCGCAGGTCAGCCTACTCGATGAAGAAGAACTGCCGCGTGTTCAGCACGGCCCAGAACGCGTCACCTTTGCCGGTGACGCCCTTGCCTTCGATGACCGGGCGCAGGAGCGCCTTCTCCTCGTCGGTGGCCTTGCGGCTCATGAGCGCGAGGTAGATGGCATCCGCAGTCTGCTCCGGCGTCTCGGCGCGGTGCAGCGCGCGGGAGATCATGGTGAAGGGGTTCATCAAGTTGCCGAAAATCTTGCCGTTCAGCAGCATGAGAGCCTGGCCCACCGTCGCTTCGCTGCTGGCATTTTCCACCAGCTCCCGGTCGCTCTGGCCGAACTCACGCAGGAAGTGACCGTTCGGCGCGGGCGAGCGCACGTCGGCGGCCCGGATCATGAAATTGTCACGGTAGTTTTCCCAGGCTTTGAGCGAGGCGCGCTCCTTGTCGTCATCGACCTTGAGCTGCTCGGCATCGCGCTTGAAGCGGGCCTTCTGCTGCTCGGTGATGCGCGCGTGCTGCTGGCGGGCCACGACGGCGAGCGCGTCGTCGATGTCGAGGTCGGCCCCGTTCTTGCCTTTGATCACGCTGGCGATCTCCTGGGCAAACTCCTGATCGTCCATCTGCTCCTTGAGCTTCCCGTCACGGGCCAGCTCGGCAAATTTCTTGAAGCCCATGGTGAAGACCACGTCCTCGACGGCTTCGTCGATGCGCTTGCGCTGGCCCGACACGATTTTTTTCGCGGCGCGGATGGCGTCTTCGTCGTGGTTCTTGTTCGCCTCGGTGAGCTTTTCCTGAGCCTTGCGCACATCGGCGGCCAGTTGCTTCTGCACCTGCGCCACCTTGATGGCGCCGGCCTTCAATTCATCAGGGCTCAGTTCGTTCAACGAGCGGTCGAGCCATTCGATCTTCCTGAGTGCGATGTCGGAATCGACCCGTGTGTTCACACTGGGCTGGTCGGGACTCGGCTTGTAAAGCGTGACCATGCTGTCCCATATCTGCTCGGCGCTCATGCGGCGCACCAGGGGGCCGGGGAAATGGAACACGTCGCCCAGTTCCACGTCCTTCGTCCATGCAGCGCGCTGGTAGGCGGCGCTCTTGTAGAGCAGCCCGAGGTAGGCCTTCAAGTCGTAGTTCAGCTCCTTCATCGTGTTTTCGAGGAAGGTCAGAAGCGCGGGATTGCTCGGCACGGTGGAGTCCGTGATCTGATCCACGGGCTCGATGAGGCCCATGCCCATCACCTTCTTCCAAAGCCGGTTGGCGATCACGGTGGTGAAACGCGGATTGTCCTTCGAGGTCAGCCACTTCGCGTAGGCGTCGATCGGTTGCTGGCCGGCCTGCGTGATCTTGCCATCCTTCGCGAAGGCGGTGGGTATCGTCGGCTCGATGACCTGGTTCGGCTTTGCATCTTCGTATTTGTAGTCGTGCGGAAGCTTCAATGAGCGCTTCTTCGTCTCATCGAGCACCGTCGTGTAGCGCAGCGGGCGCAGGATCTCGCTCATGGCCTTGCCGATGTCCTTGCGCTCCACACCCTCGGGCAGCTCCATTTTCGAGACGGTGCCGCTGGATTTGGCCTTCTTGCTTTTCGGAGCGCCGCCGCCGTAGAGTGCCTGGGCGAGGAGCGGATTGGAGAGGCCGTTGGTGCCCGTCATGCCGTAGCTGTGCGCGGCCATCTGGTAGTAGTCGAGCTGCGTCCACTTGTCGAAGGGGTGGTTGTGGCACTGCGCGCACACCATGCTGGTGCCGAGGAAGATCTGCGTCGTGACCGCCATGTTATCCAGCGGCATGTTGTAGTCGCGGATGTAGAAGCCGATCGCGCCGTTCTCATACGCCTTGCCGTCGGCCGTGAGCAGCTCGCGCACCATCTGGTCGTAGGGCTTGTTCGCGGCGAGAGAGTCCTTCAGCCACTTGATGTAGGCGTGCCCGGCCGCGGAGCTGTTCCCGCCGCCCACGCTCTGGCTCTTGAGACGCAGGATGTCCGCCCAGTAATTGAAGGCGCTCTGCTCGTAGCCGTCGGAGTCCAGCAGGTGGTCGATGAGCTTCGCCCGTTTGTCGGCCGATTTGTCGGCGAGGAAATCCGTCGTCTCCTTGATCGACGGGATGCGCCCCGCGATGTCGAGGTAGATGCGGCGGACAAAAACTTCGTCGGAGATCGGCCCGGTGGGCTTGAGGTTTTGCTTCGCGAGATTCGCATCGACGAGCTTGTCGATCTGCGCGGTGACGGCCCTGGCATCCATGCCGGCGGCAGCCGGAGCATGGAACAGGGCCGCGAGGAACGTCGCGCACAAGATGCCGGAGAACAGGTGAGGCTTCATGAGGATGAAAGGGGGCGGAAACTGGCTGCTTTGAACGACCTGCCGCCGGGCGTCTTTCACTGTTTTGTCCGCCCGTCGATCGCGATCCGGACGAAGTGGCAACGCGCTCACACCAGCGCCATGAACGCCTCGCGCACCTGCGCCTGCCACTTCGCGAGATAGGCCAGCTTTGCCTGGAGAATCTGCATGTCGCGCATCACGCCCGCATCGGCGGCGGCGCGGCGGGCGTCGATCTCGGGAAGCCGGCTTTCCAGTGTTTCGCGCAGGGCGGACAGCTCGGCGGCACGTTCCTCGGCGGTCTCGCGCAGTTTCATTTCCTCGCCGGAGAGCAGCGCCTTCGCCAGCGCACTGGTGGCGGACTGCCTTTTCCGCGCGTGGTCGCCGATGCTGTGGACGAACGGAGCGATCTTGTCGAAGAGCGTCATCATCGCCTCGTCGAGCGGGATCGTCTTCCACGCGCGCGCCGCTTCGTCGGCTTCCAGCGCGATGAGATGCTTCAGCCGCTTTTCCGGCGCGGAGAGAGTTTCAAACGCGGCATTCAGCGCGGTCGATTGGTGCTCGTCGCCCGTCGCCTGATCGGGATGCGCGTCGCGCGTGCGGCTCGTGTAGGCCCGCTTGAGCGTCTCTTCATCGAGCGCCGCTGTGCGCGGCAGGCCGAGCGTGGCGAAGTGATCCGTCACCATGATCGCTCAGGCCGCAAAGCTCTCGCCGCACGAGCAGGTGACGACGGCGTTCGGGTTCTTCACCTTGAAGCCGCCGGACTGCAGGTCGTCACTGTAATCAAGCTCCGAGCCGGTCACGAAGAGGGCGCTCTTCGGGTCGATGACGACGCGCACGTCGCTGGAGACCACCATGATGTCGCGATTCGCGGGGCCATCGACGAGGTCCATTTTGTACTGCAGCCCCGAGCAGCCGCCGCCGACGACGGCAATGCGCAGCGCGCCGTTTTCCGCGCGCCCCTGCTTGCGCAGCAGGCCGAGCAGGCGGTCCGATGCGTTCGGCAGCAGCTTGATGAGCTTCTCGTTGCCCAGCTTGTACTGAGGTTCTGTGCGGAGGGCCTCCATGGCGGGCGGTGATGTTCGGGTGATGATCCTTTTTCGCAAGCACGACGTGCCTGGGACAGTACGATTTCTCTTGCTGACTGGATGTTGCCGCTCATCAACGTGCACCGCCAGGATGGGATGCCGGCCCGCGATTTGCTGACCGGCGCATTCCTTCGCGAACCGCCGCCGTCCGAACCGAACTTCCTTCCCCGCCATGCCCATCTACGGAACTGCCCTCCTCGCCGCCTGCCACATGCTGGGCATCGTGCTAGGCGACCTGCTCGGACGCGCGCTCGGCATGACGACGAATGTCGGCGGCGTAGGCATCGCGATGATCCTGCTCATCACGTCGCGCTGCTGCCTGCACAAGAGCGGAAGACTCTGCGCGAACTCGGAGAGCGGCGTCCACTACTGGGGCGCGATCTACATCCCGGTCGTGGTCGCGATGGCGATGCAGCAAAACATGGTGGCAGCCTTGAGCGGCGGGCCGATGGCGCTGATCGCAGCCGCGGCCAGCGTGGTGGTGTGCGGGTGCTTCGTCGCCTTCATCAACCGCATGGAGCCTGAGCAGGCCGGGGCCGGCAGCCACGACGAACCCCGCTGAGCCATGTGGGACATCCTTGAAAAGGCCGCGAAGGAGAACGGGCTCGTCACCGCCTTCGCCATCGTGGGACTGGTGATCGTGCTCTCGGGTTTCATCTCGCGGAGGCTGACGTTCGGCCGCGTGCAGGGCTCGGCCATCGCGATTCTCATCGGGCTTGCGCTGGCGTATGCGGGCGGACGCTGCACGGGTGGCTCCAAAGGCCTGGCGGACATGGCCTTCTTCAGTGGCATCGGTTTGATGGGCGGCAACATGCTGCGCGACTTCGCCATCGTGGCGACGGCGTTTGAGGTGCATCCCGAAGAAGCCAGGCGGGCGGGCTGGGTGGGCGCCGTCGCCTTGATGCTCGGCACGGTGCTGCCATTCGTCGTGGGTGTATCGGTCGCATGGGGCTTTGGCTATCGCGATGCCGTGAGCCTCACCACCCTGGGTGCGGGCGCCATCACTTACATCGTCGGACCGGTGACCGGCGCGGCCATCGAGGCGAAGTCAGACGTGATGGCACTGAGCATCGCCACCGGCGTGATCAAGGCCATCCTCGTCATGGTCGCCACGCCTGCCGCTGCGAAATTCCTGCGCCTGAGGACGCCGCGCTCCGCGATGGTCTTCGGCGGTCTCGCCGGCACCGTCAGCGGTGTAAGCGCCGGCCTCGCCGCCACTGACCGCAGGCTCGTCCCCTATGGCGCGCTGGTGGCCACCTTCCACACCGGGATCGGCTGTTTGCTGGGGCCGTCGGTCTTGTTCTTTGCGGTGAAGGCGCTGGTGGGGTGAAGTTTCCGGTTCGCGAGCGCCAGGACGGACGCAGATTGTCCAGGATTCGCGGATGAATCGTGGTTTGTTTGGCACCGCCAAGCTCTGCCCGCCGGAATGACCGCCGCCATCGCCAACAACCCGCGCTTCACCGTGCTCGACGAGACGGCGGACTTCATCGTCGTGGACAAGCCCGCGCCCTTGCAAATTCATCCGAAGAAGCCGGGCGGGCCGCCCACGCTGTACGACGGGCTGCGCGAGCTGCTGGCTTTCGAGATGGCGAACGGCGGGCAGGTATCGATCATCAACCGGCTGGATCGCGAGACCAGTGGAGTGGTGCTCGTGGCGAAGAACGCGGCGACGGCGCGGCGTTTCGGGCTGGCGATGCAGGCGCGGTCATTTCAGAAGACCTATGCGGCGCTCGTCCACGGCTGGCCGGAGTGGGACGAATACACCTGTCGTGCCCCGATTCTGCGGAAAGGCGAGGTGGCACCCTCAGCCATCTGGGTGCAGCAGATGGTGCATCCCGCAGGTGCAGAGTGCTGCACGGAATTCCGGGTGACCGGACGGCACACTCGCAGCGGACGGCGGATCGCACTCCTGACGGCACGGCCCGTCACGGGGCGCATGCACCAAATCCGCGTGCATCTGGCCCACCTCGGCCACGCCGTCCTGGGCGACAAGATTTACGGAGCCGACGAGCGCTGCTACCTCGACTTCATCGAGACGGGCTGGACCCCGGACTTGGAATCGCGCCTGCTCATGCCCCGCCACGCGCTCCATTCACGGGAACTGGGTGTGCGCATCGACGCCAAGGCGTATCGCTGGACCGCGCCATTCCCGGTGGACATGAGGACGTGGCTGGAGCCGCATCCGCCGCACGAACCATGAGCACCGGTCCTCCAGCACTGGGCGAATTGGTGGCCTTCTTCGAGTCGCTGACCGAGGCGGAGCGCCGGGAGAATCTGATCGATCTGGCGGCGGCAGCAAAGCGCCACGAGCCGGTGGATGGAGCGCCTTTCGACTTCGCCGAAGTGCGCAAGGACACGGACTGCGCCGACACCGTGGGGGTTTTCATCCGCGTCGATGGAGAAGGCCGCGTTCTCCTCGCCGTCTCGCTCGGCCCGAAGGTCCAGACGCTCACCCGCGCGATGGCGACGATCCTTTGCCGCGGGCTGGCCGGTGCCACACTCCAGGAGGTGATCGACGTGCCTCCGGACTTCGTGCCCCGCATCATCGGCGAGCAACTCGTGCGGCTGCGCAGCCAGACGGTTTACTACGTGCTCGCCCGGATCAAAGAAGCGGCCAGGAAGCTGGCGGAAGCGGCTCAGCGCTTGTGAATGCCTTTGTGATCGTTGTCGCGATCATCGTCATCCTTGTCCCTCGACTTGTGGCCGCCGTGGGAGTGCCGGCGGCCGTCGTCGTCATCCCGCCCGGCGGGAGGTCGACGCGGACCGTCGTCATGCATGGGCGGCAACGCCGGCCGGTGATCATCCCGGTCATGACGGGCTTTTGACTTGTCCTTGTGATCGTCGCGATCGCGCCCCAGATCGTAGCGGTGCCACGCGACACGCTCGTCGAAGCCGCGGTGCACCTCAGGCACGGGTGGCAGGCCGCGGAAAGTCTCGCGGTAGCCTGGATGCGGCGGGACGTATGCCGGTGCCGCATGGAAAGGCGCGGGTGGCGGCACGCCAAAACCACCCCCGGCTTCATAACAGCCGCCATCGTCCTCGCCGGACCCGTAGTATGGACCGCCGGCACAAGATACGACGAGCAGGCAGGCGCACGCGGCAGTGGAAAGACGTATCAGGGGCAGTTCGGTCGTCATGGTGGGATTTTCATAGACGCCCGCCGGGACAGTTCATTCAGAATTTGCCGCCGCCGGGTTGCTTTGTGAGCCGCGCCGGATTGAATCGCCCGCGCATGGAAGAACCGACGACACCGAATTTTGAAACACTGTCCTTTGAGGAGGCGCGCGTGCTGGGCTGCCTCGTCGAAAAAGAGTCCACCACGCCGGACTACTACCCGATGACGCTCAATGCGCTGACCACGGCATGCAACCAGACGACGAGCCGCGATCCGGTGGTATCGTTCGACGAGCGCACCGTACAGGTGGCCGTCGAGGGGCTGAAATCGAAGCAGTTGGTCTTCCAGGTTTCGCAGGCCGGAGCTCGTGCGGTGAAGTTCAAGCACAACGTGCCTGGCAGATTCCCCCATCTCGATGAAGCGATGACGGCGCTGCTCTGCACGCTCGTCCTGCGCGGGCCGCAGACGGTGGGCGAGCTGCGCCAGCGCAGCGAGCGGATGGTCCCCTTCCCCGACATCCCCGCAGTCGAGGCGGAGCTGACCAAGCTGATGGAGTATCCCGGCGGCGCTCTGATCACTTGTTTCGCACCAGGTGGCGGACGCAAATCGGCGACCTATGCCCATCTGCTCTGTGGCGAGGTGGCCGCACCGCACGCGGTACTCGCCGTGAGCAGCGGCGCGGAGGTGATCGACCCCGGATGGAAGGAGAAAATGGAGGCCGAGATCGCGGCCCTGAAAGAAGCGGTGGCGGCGCTCAAGGCGCAGCTAGGCGGCGCCTGACGGGCGCAACTGCCCGTCAGGAGGGCGCTGGATGGCAGGGGTTACGCATGAAATGCCTCTGTGAGTCTGATGCTTCTGAGTTGTCCCCCAAGATTCAGGGTTCCGCAGATGGAATGAAGCTGGAATTCAATCTGTGGAGTCCTGAATCTTGTGGGAATCCACTCCAAATGTCTTCATGCGTAAGCCCTGGGCAGATCCGGCGAGTGCTGATCTTCGGGTTTGCCACCTGCGGCCGCGTATCTACACTCGGGGTCCTGACCGCCGCCGGATTGATCCGCCGCGCCGGACACCTCGTCTGTCATGAGCATCCTCACCCGCCGTCACTTCCTCGCCGCCGGCAGCGGTCTGCTGCTGCCCGTCTGCTCAACCGCCGCGGCGGCGTCTGCGTACGGAAGGCGCGTGCTGGAGAAGAAGCCGTGCGGCTACTGGCGGCTGGGCGAGATGGCAGGAACGACGGTCGTGGCGGATGCGTCGGGCAACGGCTTGAACGGCTCCGTCAGCGGCGAGGTGGCTCTCGGAGAAAAGGGCGTGCTCGACAAGGAGAAGGACGCGGCGGCAAAGTTCGACGGACGAGCAGGGGGCTGCATCGAGATTCCGGATCACCCTTCGCTAAGCCAGCCGACGAGCGGCCAGGGCTTCACCGTGGAGGCGTGGATGCGACCGGACGATCTGGAGTTCACCGGCGGCGAGGGGTCCGAGGGCTACATTCACTGGCTGGGCAAGGGCGAGACGGGCAGGCAGGAGTGGGCGCTGCGGTTTTATCCGAAGGACTCATCGCGGCCGAACCGCGTCTCAGCCTACATTTTCAATCCGGGACCGGGTCTGGGCAGCGGCGCCTATGTCGAGGAGCATCTGAAACCGGGCCGGTGGATCCACATCGTGGCGACCTTCGATCCCGGCGACGCAACGAGTCCAAAGGCCGGCGTATCGATCTACAAGGACGGGAAGCTGGCGCTTGGCCCGGCGAAGTCGCCCGGAGCACTTTACAAAACCTACGGTGTGATGCCCGTGCACGGAAGTGCCCCGCTGCGCATCGGCACGCGGGACAAGAAGAACTTCTTCACCGGCGCCATCGACGAGGTGGCCATCTACCCGCGCGTGCTGACGACGCGTGAGATCACTGAAAACTATCGGGCCGGGCAGGCGGGGTGAAATGGAGTCCACCGGCGGATTTGGACGGTCCCGGAAAAAGAAGAACCCTGCCGGTCCAGACCTCAGGCAAAAAACCCCCAAAACCTGAAACCCAATTTACCGGCAGGGTTGATTTTTCGATTTAATGAAAATGCGCCAGACAATGCAATACCAAAATCCTTCACCCCCAAAAAAATCTTCCAGCCTGCCCCGGCTGCCCCCGGTGGCAGCGATCGCGCTGGCCCTCGTGGCACAGGCATTTTCCATAGCGCACGCCCAGCTCGGGAGCGAGGTGCGGCAGGTGATCGTGGCACAGGCGGCGGGCTGGAATTCAAATACGGCCACGCTCCAATGCTTTCAGCGCGCCTCGGCCCGCGCGCCTTGGCAGCCGGTGTTTCCCCAGGGCATCCCGGTGCTGCTGGGCCGCAGCGGACTGGCATGGGGCCGCGGAGCTTTCACGCCGCCCCAGAACGGGATCCCGCCGAAGGTGGAAAAGGACTGGCGCGCCCCGGCGGGAGTTTTTCAGCTCGGCACGCTCTTCGGCTACGCCCAACGCCCGCCTGTCGGAGCGCGCTGGCCCTATCATCAGGTGGGACCATATGACGCCTACATCGACGATCCGAAGCTGCCCCACTACAACCACCATGTCCGTGTCGATCCGCGGAACATCCCGCCGTGGTTTGAAAAGCAGAAAATGCGGCTCGGTGATGCTGCCTACAAATGGATGCTCGAAATCCGCCACAATCAAACCCCGGCGGCATCCGGCTTCGGCAGCGCGATCTTCTTCCATGTGCGCCGCGGCCCCACAAAACCGAGCGCCGGCTGCACGACGATGGCCGTGGAGAATCTGGAGGCGATGATACGCTGGCTCGATCCCGCGGCTTCGCCCTACTACGTGCTGCTGCCCCGTGCCGACTACGCCGCGCTGCGTGCCGCTTGGCGGCTTCCGTAGGCGGGTCCGCCCGCATGTAGAATGGCGCACCAGAGGTGCGACGCGGAGGTCCGGCGGCTTTTCCAACTCCTTCCTTCATTGATCTAGAGTCAGATGGTGCGCGCTGCAGGGTTCGAACCTGCGACCCCTGCCGTGTGAAGGCAGTGCTCTACCGCTGAGCTAAGCGCGCGGAAATCGGGGGCCGGACAGGTAGCCGCTTCGTCGCGCATTGCCAGTGATTTCTTGACGCCGGCGAGCCTTCTTCATACCAAAGAAGAAGCCAGCTCCGCACCCGGAGCTGGCCTCTGGTTCGACCGCTCGACGCGGGTCGGGCAGCTTACTTGTTGCACTTCGCGCACACCTTGCCGTCTTTCTCGGCGGTGACGCAGCACGGGTGTGTGCACTTCTCGCCTTTCTTGGCGGCCTTGTCACAGCAACTGCCGGCCTTGTATTGCTTGTCAGCGGCGAGAGCGCCGCCGGCAAGAGCCAGGGTGGTGAGAACGACGGTGAGGATGGATGTCAGCTTCATGGATTTGGTGGTTAGGTTTGTGGTGACGCGCCGCACACCGGTGACCGGAGCGGGCGCAATCCCCATTACGACGAACAGACCAAATCCGTTATTCCATGTCGATGAAAAAAACCTCGCCCACGCAAATTCCCGCGGCCTGCGGGGCGGAAACGCTCCTTGCGTTCGGCGTGATCTTCACGACTTTGCGCGCCCATTTTCCTGACCATGATCCCCAACGCCTACCGCACCGTACATTGCAACGAAGTCCGCAAGTCCCACATCGGGCAGACAGTGACGCTTTGCGGCTGGGTGAATTCGGCGCGCGACCACGGCGGGGTGATATTCCTCGACCTGCGCGACCGGGAGGGCCTGACGCAGGTGGTGTTTCGTCCGGAAGAAAACGCGGACCTCGCGGCGAAGAGTCATGATCTGCGCGACGAAGACGTGCTGCAGATCACCGGCAAGGTGGCTGCTCGTCTTGCGGGCACGGAGAATGACAAGCTTGGCACGGGCGACGTGGAGATCGTCGCCACGGAGATGAAAATCCTGAACAAGGCCGATGTGCTTCCGTTCCAGCTCGATCGCGAGCTTTCAAATGAAGACCTGCGGATGAAGTATCGCTACCTCGACCTGCGTCGCGAGCGACTGAACCGCAACATCCGCACGCGTCACAAGATCACGAACGCCGCGCGCAACTACCTCGACGCCGCTGGCTTCGTGGAAGTGGAGACGCCGATTCTCTCGAACCCGACGCCCGAAGGCGCGCGCGACTTCCTCGTGCCGGCCCGACTGAGCCCCGGGAAGTTCTTTGCGCTGCCGCAGGCACCGCAGCAGTACAAGCAGCTCATGATGGTGGCCGGCCTGGAGCGCTACTTCCAGATCGCCCGCTGCTTCCGCGACGAAGACCTGCGTGCCGACCGCCAGCCGGAGTTCACGCAGATCGACATCGAGGCCAGCTTCATCCAGCGCGATGACATCGTCACGCTGGTCGAAGGATTGCTCGCGGCGATGTTCAAAGCCGGGCGCGGCATCGACGTTCCCCTGCCCTTCCCGCGCATGACCTATCAGGAGGCAATGGACCGCTACGGCTCCGACAAACCGGACACACGCTTCGGCATCGAGATCAACGACATGGCCGATGTCTTCGCCAACTCGGGCTTCAAGATCTTCAAGAGCACGCTCGACAACGGCGGCGTGGTCCGCGCGATCAATGCCAAGGGCTTTGCCGGCATCACCACCGGTCAGATGATCCGTCTGAACGAACTCGCCATCGAAGCAGGCATGAAAGTGAAGCAACTCGCCTTCATCAAGGTGGAGCGCGACGCGAACGGTGTGCTCGAATACAAGAGCCCGCTGTGGAAGTTCTTCGGCGAAGAAGAAAAGGCCGCGCTCGTCCAGAAGCTGGGCGTCGAGGAAAATGACATCGTCTTCTTCTATGCCGGTGAATGGGAAGATGCGTGCAACATCCTCGGCCGCGTGCGCCTCGAGATCGCACACATGCAGCAGCTCACCAAGGACAGCACCGCGCTGAATTTCCTCTGGGTCGTGGACTTCCCGCTGCTCGCATTCGACGCCGAGTCCAACGGGTGGGTGGCCGTGCATCATCCGTTCACCCGTCCGAAAGCCGAAGACGAGCATCTGCTCGGCACCGATCAGAACGGCAAAGCGCGCGCCGAGGCCTATGACGTCGTGCTGAATGGCTACGAACTCGGCGGCGGGTCGATCCGAATCCACGAGGGCGATCTGCAATCCAAGATGTTCTCCGTGCTCGGCATCGGCCCCGAGGAACAGCGCCACAAATTCGGCCACATTCTCGACGCCTTCCGCTTCGGCGCTCCTCCGCACGGCGGCCTCGCGCTCGGTCTCGACCGCATCGCCATGCTGGTGAGCGGCGAGGACAGCATCCGCGAAGTCATCGCCTTCCCGAAGAACAACAAGGCCTGCGACCTGATGACCGACAGTCCGACCAACGTGGACTTCAAGCAGCTCCGCGAGCTTTACGTGCAGAGCACCTGGAAGCCGAAGGTGAAGGACGAGGCTGCCGACGCGAAGGCGTGATCGCGCTTTGGCGGATGTTCCGCAGAGGCTGTGCGACGGTGTTTGTCCACCCGATCTTCCGCTGGCCGAACCTTCGCAGGATCGCCCGCCGGCTGTTGTCATCCGCAGAAGCCGCTGCTTGAAAACCTCCGTTGCTGTGCCAGAAAGCGCGATGCAGCAGACCATCGTCACCCTTGATCTCGAAGGCGTTCTCGTTCCTGAAATCTGGATCGCCTTTGCGGAGAAGACCGGCATCCCCGAACTGCGCCGCACCACGCGCGACGAGCCGGACTACGACGTGCTCATGCGCGGACGCCTGCGCATTCTCGACGAGCACGGCCTCCGGCTGCCGGACATCCAGGAGGTCATCGGCACGCTCGCGCCGCTGGAGGGCGCGCGGGATTTCCTCGACCGGCTCCGCGAGCGCACGCAGGTCATCATCCTCTCGGACACCTTCGCCGAGTTCGCCCGGCCGCTGATGCGGCAGCTCGGCTGGCCCACGCTTTTCTGCCACCAGCTCGAGGTGGATGCCACGGGCCGCATCGTGAACTACCAGCTGCGCCAGCCGAACCAAAAGCAGCACTCCGTGGCCGCGCTGAAGTCGCTTCATTACAAGCTGATCGCCGCCGGCGACTCCTTCAATGACACCACGATGCTCGGCGAGGCGCACGTCGGCTTCTTCTTCCACGCGCCGCCGAATGTCACCGCCCAATTCCCGCAGTTCCGTCCGTTCGAGACGTACGACGACCTGCTCGCGGCGATCACGGCGGAGCTTCAGTGAAGCGGCGGGCGCCAGCTGCGCACCGCGCACTTCTCCGGGTCAGGCCCACTTCCCTCCGCCCTTGACGAAGGCGAGTATCCGCCGGTCATCGTCGCCGGCGGCCCACACGGCGCGGAGCAAGTCCGCGGGATGAATGTCATGGCGCTCGCAGAATGCGCGGTCGCCGCCGCAGCCGAACATGGTGTCGGGGTCCATCTCCCCGCGCAGCTTCGCGCGCGCCTTGACGATGATGCGCGGCAGCCAGGGGATGCCGTCCATTTCCGCGGACTTCGCCGGCAGGTCGGAGGGCGGGATCGTTTTGTCGCTCGTCTTGCCGTGCTGGACGGCGTTCAAATAGTCGCGTCGCGCGGCGGCGATGAGCAGCGCGGTTTCCACGCTCGGCTCCCCGCCACCGGCATTCGCATGGTCTTCCACAAAGTCGAAGAACTCGCGCTCGCGGCAGCCGATGGACTTCAGGAAATCCCGGTCAGCGGTGCTGAACCAGGCGGCGGGATCGGTCTTGCCGGACTGGTATTGTTTCACGCAACGGTCGAAAAGGGCACGGAAGGTGGTCTGCCAGGTGTAGCTGCTCATGGTCGTCTGGTGGATGGTGTGTGGATGAATACGCACGGAGAATGTGGCCGGGCGGGTGATCGTCAAGCGTGCAGATCGAAGAGGAAGTCAAAGTCCTCGCGCTCGAGCGTACGCGCGAAGCCTTCTTCACCGCCGAGCACGGTGGAGGCCATGAGGTTCTTTTTTTGCTGCAAGAGCATGATCTTCTCCTCGATGGTTCCCTTCGTGAGCATGCGGTAGGCCATCACGGGCTGGGTCTGGCCGATGCGGTGAGCACGGTCGATGGCCTGCGCCTCGACGGCGGGATTCCACCATGGATCGTAAAGGATGACGTAGCTGGCGGCGGTGAGGTTCAGGCCGCTGCCGCCGGCTTTGAGCGAGAGGAGGAAGACCGACGGACGCTCGTCCTCCTGAAATGCGCGCACGATCTCCGCGCGGTTCGTGCTGGCACCGGTGAGCCAGTGGAAGGGCAGGCCCATGGCCTCGATCCTCGCGCGAATGATTTTGAGCATCGAGACGAACTGACTGAAGAGCAGCACCTTGTGCCCCTCGGCATGAAGCTCCTCGATGAGCTCCAGCGTGGCGGTGAGCTTCGCGCTCTCGGCGTCGGTCCCGCCGTGCTGCACCAGGCAGGGGTGGCAGCAAATCTGCCGCAGCCGTGTGAGCGCCTGGAGGATGGCAAATCGCTGGCGGCCCAGCGCATCGAAGCCGGAGGAGGTGAGCAGCATGTGCTGGGCGCGTGACAATTCCTCGCGATATACCTGCTCCTGCGCGCTGCCCATCTCGCAGAGCATCGTCTCCTCGCTGCGCGCGGGCAGCTCGCGCGCCACCTGGCCCTTTGTGCGGCGGATCATGAAGGGACGCAGCCGGGCCGAGAGGCGCTCGGTGGCGCTCTCGTCCCTCCGCCGGTCAAAGTGCCGGTGGAAGTACGCACGGTCCCCGAGCGCGCCCGGCATGGCGAAGGTCATGAGGCTCCACAGGTCGAGCAGCCGGTTCTCCAACGGCGTGCCGGTGAGCACGAGCCGGTTCTCGGCACGGAGCTGGCGCGCAGCCTTGGCGGCCTTCGAATCGGGGTTCTTGATCTGCTGGCCCTCGTCGAGGATGACCGCCAGCCACTGGACGGTGTGCAGTTGATCGATGGCGCCGCGCAACTGCGCGTAGTTCAGCACCAGCACGTCGAGATCGCTGCGCACGCGCTCCACGTCGAGCTGGTCCTTCTCGTGGAGGACCAGCACCCTCAAAAGCGGCGCGCACTTCGAGAACTCGGTGGCCCAGACGTCGAGCACCGACTTCGGGCACACCACGAGCACGGGGCGCGGCGGCGCCGCCGAGGCCAGATCGTCCGCCGCGCGTGCGCGCAGCCAAAGAATCCAGGCGATGCTTTGCAGCGTCTTGCCCAAGCCCATGTCATCGGCCAGGATGCCGCCGATGTGATTGGCCGTGAGGTAGGAGAGGAAATGGAAACCCTCGACCTGATAAGGACGCAGCGTGGCCTGCAGCGCATCGGGCACGGGCGGCTTCGATTCCACATCCGCCTCCGCCAGACGGGCCGCGATGTGATCCCACGCCTTGGGATTGATGAATTCCGACGCCTTCTTCCCCGCGAGATGCCGCATGTGCACGCGGTGGGCTTCGTCACCGAGTTCGTCGAGGTCGATGCCGAGCTTCTCGATCATCTCGCGCTGCTCGTCGGTCAGCTCGATCTGCACGCGCCGCCAGGTGCCGTCCGCCAGACGCACGAAGCCGCCCTTCGCGGCCACGAGGCGGCGGATTTCCGCGGGCTTGAGATCCGATCCTTCGATGTCAAAGACCAGCCGCAGGTCCAGCCAGTCGATGGATTCCGTCTGCGCTGCCTCCACCCGCACCCGCGCGATGAGCGGATCGGCCAGTATGGTGCCGAGCGTCTCGTCGGTGGTGAGCGTCACCTCCGGCGGCAGGCCGGCCGCCCAGTCATGGAAGAAGTCGGGGAACGTCTTCGTGATGCGCACACGGAAGGCATTCTGCTCGGGATCGAAGGCGGCCTTCAGCCTCTCCAGGGCCGTGGCCGCGACCGCCAGCGCCGACCGCTCGTGGCAGAGGATCACCCCTTCATCTTCCGGCCGTGACTCGCTGCGGCGCTCCCATCCGCGCCCGCGCAGGCTCTCGCGGCACACGCCTGCGGCATCGAGCGCCTCGACGTGCAGCGTGGCACAGTCCGACCCGGCCCCGGGCGAGCGGGCCAGGCAGTGCGCGCGGATTTGCACGGTCAGGCTCTCACGCCTGATTTTTTTTTTTATCGAGTCCGGCAGCGGCACCGCCAGTGTCTCGAGAAAAGCCACGCCGTCCGCGGATGAGAGCGCTGCCGCCGGTATGTCCACAAAAGCCTCCACCCGCGTATCATCGCCGAACCAGCGCGGTCCGCGGTAAACGCAGTCCGCGCCCAGGTACAGAGTCTCCGCACCCGGCAGAACGCGCAAGGGCACCTCCGGCGTGGAGCCGTCCGCCGCGATCAGGCGCAGGCGGAAGACCGGCGCATCCGCCGCGTCCGCGCAGGACCAGTGCAGCGGCCCGGGAGGGAACTGGAACGGTGTCTCGTCGAGCGTCAGCAGGCGTGAATGAAGCCCGGGCTGATGGAAGAGCGCGCCGAGCCAGCCGGCATTTTTTTCCACTTCGAGTCGGAAAGCGTCCGGCGCCTCCTCGGCGACCACGCAGAAACACGCCAGCAGCAGCAGCTCCGCGCTCCCGTCCATGAGCAGCGCGCCGCGCTCGTGCTCCCGGCGCAGCGAGACGAGCCGGGCGGCCGATACCGTCTCAAACACACCGCCATCCGCGTCGTCCGCGCTCCCCTGCTTCATCTGCAGGCGTGCCTCGTTCACTGTGATGAGCAGGCGGAAGTCGCAGCGCATCCGTTGTTCCCCCGCGGCTGTTTCCGCCAGCGCAGCAAAGCGCCGGATGCGCTCCTTCCATTGCGGCACGGTGCTCGCCTGCCGCCATGCGCGCAGCCGCTCGCGGATCTGTGCCAGGTCCGTCACACGGCGCAGGAAAAGCGGGATGCTCAGTCCTTTCTCGTCGAGCGCAAAAGCCACGTAGTCCCAAAACTCGCGGATCGTCTCCGGCTGCTCCGGCCACAACTCCAGAGGCTCGATGGACTCGATGCTCCACTTCGCATTCAGCCGCACCATGTCGTGGTCGAATATCTGGCCCGTGGATTGCACGCGCTGGAAGCGTTTTTCGAGTTTCGTCAGGTACTGGTGTTCCTCGGGCGAGAGCTGGCGGCCGAGGCTCTTTTCGATGGTCACCAGGAAAGGCTCCACCGGCAGATCGGGCTGCGGGAAGCGCAGCGAGGAATTCTTGTGCAGTGCCACCAGCGTGGCACACAAGGCGAGATCGTGCAGGTCGTCATCGACATCGGTCCTGCCCTCCCAGCCGTCGGCACCCAGCGTCCAGCGCGCGTGCGCCGGCTTCTCATCCATCATCACGTCCGCATCCACCTGCCCTTCGACCTCGTCGAGGTTCACCACCGCGCCGTCCTCGACCAGCCGCTCGGCTTCAAAGCGGAGTTTTGGATCGAACGACGCGAGGAGCGCGGGTATGGCGGTCTTCAATTCAGGCATCTTGCACAGGTCTCACCCGCCCGCGCGAGCGGGGGAACGCCACCGCTAACACAGGTGCCCGTCGCGTGCCAATGATGTCTTTGGATTTGTCCACATCGACCCAGGGCTTGCCCATGAATTGCTTCTGAGTGAATTCCCACGGATTCAGGCTGACCACGGATTGGACTTCTTCTGAACCCATCTGTGGAACCCTGAATCTGCTGCGGGGCAAATCATAGATTTGAGGCTTTCGCTTTCGGTTCATCCGTAAGCCCTGGCATCGACCACCGGCCCGGCGGACGTGGCGGCGGATCCCTGGGCCGGATCAATGGCCGGGCCGGTTGAAACCCGCTCACTTCCGCCCCTGCAGCCACAACGTCATCCCCGCCGTCTTCGCCAAGCCGCTCAAACCGCGGACACGGGTGAGGGGTTCGAGGATGTCGGTGAGTTCGATCTTGCGTGCGTCCGACCAGAGCGGCGCACGCTCGTTGAACTGGGCCAGCGCGGCCTGCTCCTCCCGCAGCAGCGGCGCCGGCGGCGGGACTGGCTCGGCGTTCACCCGGACTGGCGCGGTGATGCGCTTCCTGTCATCGGCATAGATCACGACCGTATCGGCCACGAGATCGCCGAGCCGCTGGAACTTCTTCGTGAACAGGCAGCAGGTGAAGCCGAGCAGGTAGCCGAAGGGCATGAAGTCCACGACGCGCAGGAGATTCCGGATGATGGACTGCGGCAGCCGCACTGGCGCGCCGCTCACGCTGGCGACCTTCAACCCCATGGTGCGCTGGCCGGGCGATGCGCCCTTCGCGCCCATCTCGAAGAAGACGTTGTAGAACCATGTGGAAAGAAACAGGAAGATCAGGTGCAGTCCCTGGCCGATCTCCGCACCCGTCCATGCCGAGACGAAGGCCATCAACATGCCTCCGCCGATCATGATGCCGATGAAGACGATCAGATCGATCAGCCACGCCGCGCTGCGCACCGCGGGACCAGCCACACGGAGATGGATCTCCACGCCGTCGGCGAGTTCCACCGCCTGCAAAGTGTCCGTGAGAGCCGTTGCCGTCATGTGAGTGGGAAAGCGCGGCCATTGAAGCCGGAGGAAATGGTTTTGACAACCGTGGACATCTTTTTCTAACCTTTGCCCGCGCTGGATTCAGTGCGCACAACACCCACCATCGGCCCTCACTCACATGGAAACCGGCAATCCCTACTCCAGCCCGCAGTCGAACTTGTTCGGCGGCAGCACCGCGATGAGCGGCGACACAGTCTCCCAGGGCGTGATGCTTCATCTGAAGAAGACAGGGCCGTGGGTGCGGTTCATGTCCGTCATCATGTTCCTCGGCGCCGCCTTCATGCTGCTGGCGGCGCTGATGATGGGAGTGGTCGGCGGAGCGGGGATGATGCAACAAGGGCCGTCCGTCTTCGGCGGCAAGCTCTCCGGCACGGCGTTCAGCATGGCCGTGGCAGCGATCTACGGCCTGATGGCGGTCCTCTACATCTATCCGGCCTTGAAGCTCTGGAAGTATGCCGACCGCATCCGCGACCTGTGCAATTCGATGCAGGTCGTGGATTTGGAAAAGGCGCTCAACGAGCAGCGCGCGTTCTGGAAGTTCGTCGGCGTGATGGTCATCGCGCTGATCGTGCTGTATTTCGTGATCATCGTCGTCGCTGTCGGAGCCGGCATCGGCGCGGCGACGAAGATGGCGCATTGAAAGAGAGCGGGACGCAGGCTCCGCACACCAGGACGGCGGCACGATGCACACGGCTGTTGACGCGGCGCGCGCCGCGCACTAACCGCACTCATGGACCTCACGGAAAGATGGCTCGCCGACATCGGCGGCTGGCAGGTGCTCAAGGCCGCGCAGAGCATCCTCGAGCGCGGCCTCGTGAGCGATGCACGCCGTGACGACGGAAGCGTGCGCGGCGTGGTGACGGAGGGGCCGAAGCGCTACCAGTCCGGCCTGCTCATCCGCACGCGCACGGATGTCACCAATCTCTGCACCTGTCCGACTTCGCGCGGCCGCGGCCTGATCTGCGCGCACTCCATCGCCGTGGCGCTCTCGCTGATTCGCCGCTCGACCATCGCTCCGAGATCTTCCGCCATGCGCGCGGGCGAATCCGCACCGCCACCGTCCGATCAATCCGCGGCCCCGGCCTCGCCATCCATCTCCTGCCATCCACCAGCCACCGCTCCCTCCGGCCGCTTCACCTTCTTCCTTCCCGACAACTTGCTCGACGGCACCTTCAAAGGGCAGGCGGCGGTGTTCATGCGCCACGAGCCGGGCAATGGCACGGAATCCGATGGCCGAGTCACCGGATGGTTGCGCACGCAGGGACTCAAGCCGGCCACGACGCCGCTGATGCTCACGCGCCAGGAACTGCCGAAACTCCTCGGCGCACTGGCAGGGCACCACAGCGTGTTCTCCGGCAAGCCGTCGTCGTCCGTGATGGAGGAACAGCGGCTGACGGTCGCGGAGGTGCCGGTGCGTCTGCCGGTGGTGGTGGAGGACGAGCGGGACCAGATCGCCTTCGCGCCGGACAGCGACACGTTGCGCCGCATCGCCGGCGAATGGTGCTTCTGCTCCGCCACGCGCGCATTTTTCGCGCCGCCGTTTCTCACCGCCGAGGCCCGTGCATTGATCGACGACATCTTCGGCAGCGTGGCAAACGACCGCGGTGCTGCTGCTACCGGCCGCCCCCACCCGGCTCCGGCAGCGCCGCCGTCGCGTCGCACGACACGCTCGCTCGCCTGGCTCGTCAGACACCGTGCGGCGCTCGATGAAGCTCTGCAGATGCGCCTGGTGGGCGTGCATCTTTCCGCCCTTCACCTCGTTCCGCTGCCGTGCGAGTTCGAATTGCAGCTCGATGGCTCCATGCAGGTGGTGGAGGCCAGATTGAACGTCGTCTTCCATCACCTGCGCTGGCCCGCCATGGACGGCACGGCCGACGAAGTGAACGACGTACGTTTTCCTCTTGAGGCCGCCGATCATGTGGGCCGCTTCTTCGCCCGCAACTTGGAACGCGAACGCGCCGCCACCGGAAGGCTCTTCGACCTCGGATTCGAGCCCGTGAGCAGCACCACATGGCGGCTGCAGGGGCCGGACAAAGTTGCGCGCTTCTACGCCAGTGACCTGCCGCGCCTCCAACGCGTGTTCAAGATCGACGAATCACAACGCTGGCGCACCGCCACGCGCGGCGTGATGCGCATCACGCCGAGAGTCGCCGAGCCACAGGCCGATGAGCAGCGCGAAAGCCGCGACTGGCTCTCGCTCGACATCGCCTACGAGGCGCCGGACGGCTTCCGCATCACCCGCGGCGAGGTGATGCAACTCATCCGCACGGGCCGTCGCGGTCTGAAGGGCAAGGATGGAAAGCAGTACCTGCTCGATGCCGACGCGTGCGAGGAGTTCGAGGAGAGCCTTCGCGATCTCGACGGCGAACTCACGACGGGCGGGGTCCGCGTGCGCGCGGACAAGGCGCAGTTCCTCTTCGCCACCGACGACGAAACCTTCGCCGCCCGGCAGGCGGCGTCGTGGCAGAGCGAGGCGTGGCTCAAGGAGCAGCTCCCCGACCTCGCAGAGCTGTTGCGACCTTATCAGCTCGATGGCATCCGCTGGCTCGAAGCCTCCGCGCGCGGCGCGAGGGCCGGCCTTCTCGCCGACGACATGGGGCTGGGCAAGACGCTGCAAGCCATCGCGCTCATCCGTCTTCTCCGGCTGTCCACCAGCAACTCTCAACCATCAACTCCCGCACTCATCGTCTGCCCGAAATCGCTCATCGCAAACTGGGAGCGAGAGTTCGAGCGCTTCGCCCCGTCGCTGAAGGTGATGGCCATTCACGGATCGGACCGGCAGGAGAGCTTCGAGCGGCTCGCCGGACATGACGCGATCATCACCACCTATCAACTCGTCGTGCGCGACCTCGCTCAGCACCGGAAGCGAACCTACGCCGCCATCGTGCTCGATGAAGCCTCCCACATCCGCAATCCCGACACCGAGGCGGCGAAGGCGCTGCGTGTGCTGAAGGCCGAAGCCCGCTTCGCGCTCACCGGCACGCCGGTGGAGAACGGCGTGCGCGATCTCTGGAGCATCTTCCATTTCATCCTGCCCGGCTATCTCGGCGGCCGCGACAGTTTCAAAGACCGCTTTGAGAAGACGCTCGCCAATGGCCTCACCACGCCCGAAGCGCGCAAGGTCTCCGAGCGCCTGAAAAAACTCGTGCGCCCGTATTTCCTCCGCCGCACGAAGAAGGACGTGCTCAAGGATCTGCCGGAAAAAATCGAGCAGGTGTTGTGGTGCGACCTTTCACGACCGCAATCGGAAGTGTATCGCCGCGTGCTCGAGGAAGGCCTCGCCGAAGTCCGTGATGCGCGCCGCCGCAGCGGCAAGCAGGGCGTAAAGATGACCATGTTCACCGTGCTGCTGCGGCTGCGACAAGTCTGCTGCGACCTGCGCATGACCGGCATGAACGCGGACGTGCTCGCACGTCTGGGCACGGAGGAACTCAGCGGCAAACTCGGCGTGTGGCGTGACCGGCTCGATGAAATCATCACCGGCGGCGGCAAGGTCATCGTGTTCAGCCAGTTCGTGAAGTTCCTCCACCTGCTCCGCGATGAATTGAGCGCCAACAAGACCGCCTTCTGCTACCTCGACGGCCAGAGCAACGACCGCGCCGGGCAGGTCGCCCGCTTTCAGTCTGACACCGACGTACGCGTCTTCCTCATCAGCCTCAAAGCCGGCGGCTACGGCCTTAACCTGACCGCTGCAGACCATGTGATGCTCATGGACCCCTGGTGGAATCCCGCCGTCGAATCTCAGGCCATCGACCGCGCGCACCGCCTCGGCCAGGAACGCGTTGTCACCGCACTGCGGCTCGTCACGCGCGGCACGGTCGAAGAAAAAATCCTCAAGTTACAGGCTCAGAAGCGCGGCCTCATCGAAGCCGCGCTCGATGACGAATCACCGCTGATGAGCGGCCTGACGGATGCTGATCTCGAAGGAGTGCTCGAAGCCGCAGCCCAGACACCGTAGGACGGGCATGTCCGGCGCGAGCAGCGCGCCTCGCGCCGCACCTCTTCCCGCCGGACTGCCCGTCTCCCGTCCGGACGTCTTGCGTGTGATCTCGATCAAGCGCGGCAGCAGAGGCCGGAAGTTCCGCGAGCATGTCAAGATGAGGACAGGCACCTGTGACGCGGAACATTCCCGCCCCACAGGATGCGGGCGCGCGGCACAACCGCAGGGACGAGCATGGGATCGGGTTCAATCACAATTGCCCGGGCACATCGTGGCGTCGTGCGCAGCCGACGTTTGAACTTTGCATCGCAGCGAGTATTCATTCGTCCCCCAAAAAAATGAAATCTGCTGAACCTGTTGCGGCCACAGCGGGCCGTCGGTCATTCGTTGCTTCCAGGCGTGGTGTCTTGCTTTTCGCCGCCGGCACCGCAGCCGGATGGTTTGCCCGTCAGACGTGGCCAGTGGCACCGGTCCCGAAGGCGGCGGAGCCAACCGGCTTCGATCCAGGCACGCCCCTGCGAGAAGGTCCATGGGGTGAATTGTATGCCACCCCGTTTGCCTTGTCGGCACCCGATGAACTGCTGCCAGTTCGCCGACTGGAAGAAGGTGGGGTCCGGTGGGTTTTCCCTCGGATGAGACGCGGGGACATGGCCGGCTTCCTCGAGTCGATTCACCTGCCTGGAGCACTGCGCGAGTCGATGCTTTCCTCATCCCGGTTCAGCGAACTGGAAAACGGATGCGAGCTTCGCCCCTCTGCCGACGACTTTTTCGCCATACCATCCGCCGCACGTCCGGCGCTGTATCGCAAAGTGGCGGGGAACCGGGATAACGCCTCGCAGTTCACCTTCCTCCATCGAGACACCCTCGCCGAACGACTGGGCAACTCGTGCCTCAGCGAGAGTTCGTTCAATCTCGTAAGGCAGGTCTGCTGCGATCATGGAGACTACCTCGTCTTTGTGGGCCTGCCCGCCGTGCTGTCCCGGCTTCCGTCCTATGACGAGAAGCTGGCTCTCATGCGCGGCCTTACCCGCCAGCGAACGCTCACTCTCCGGCTCGTCCTCCGGCCCGATACAAACGTGGACGATGTCGCCGACTACTGGAGCAGGGGGATGTGGTCCACGGATGTGAAGACGATTCTCAACTCCGTGGCGTCCAGCCCGGCCGGTGGATCGCTCGACATCCTCAGCGTGCTGCCTCCATTGCCTTCATCCGAGTTGTTCTTCTACCCCACTCCTGACAATCCCCTGAGCGGCCCCGTTCCCAACCGGGATTGCCACTGGACTGCTTTCAATTTTTTCAACGAGACGCCCGATCCCAAATTCGGCATCGGCTCTGAAGTGATGAGTGAGCTGCGCACAGCCTACCATCCCGTCAGCGGAGATCCTCGCTACGGAGACATTCTGATGCTCGGCAAGCCCGATGGCGACGTCGTCCACTCGGCCGTCTTTCTGGCGGACGATGTCGTCTTCACCAAGAATGGCGCCACGCCCATCTACCCGTGGATGCTCAGCACCATTCCTGACTTGCTCCGGCAGTACTCGTTTGAAGTCGAGACCGGCCAGAAGCTCACCACGAACTTCTTCCGCAAGAAGCTGACCTGAACCTCGCACCGGGCTACGCCATCACCCAGCCGCTGCGGTACTTGCGCTTCACCATCGCATTGGCCGCTTCGTTGTTTGGGATCTTCAAGCCCGGGGAGTCCCACGTCAGCGACTCGTTCGGAAACACACTTGCCAGACAGCCGAGCAGAACGGCCTCGGTCAGCGGCGCGGCATAGTCGAAGTTTGCGCTCGGCTTCTTGTCGCCCTTGAGGCAGCAGTCGATGAAATCGAACCAGTGATTCCGCGGCTCGAGCTTCGGATACTTGAAGCCCGTGAACTTCTCGCGCGGATACAGCATGGGCGTGCTCATGTGCGAGGCGTGGAGGATGCCTTCGGTGCCGACGTAGATGGTGCCCTGGTCGATGACCGGCGGCTTCACGCCCGCAGGCGGGACGAGCTGTGCGATGATCTCGGCCGGCGGTTTGTTGTCGCCGTCATACCACGTCACCTTCACAGTGTCCTTCTCGCAGTACTTGGTGCCTTTGAATGTGTATTCGACCAGGCCGTTGACGGCCCAGTTTGTCTCGTTCGGCGGCACGAGGCCGCGAGACTGCACCGAGATGGGTGCGGCGAGATCGAGAGCGCGGAACCAGCCGCTGAACATGTGGCAGCCCATGTCACCGAGCGTGCCGGTGCCGAAGTCACGGCGCTTCCGCCACTGGCCGGGATGGTAGTAGCCGGCGATGAACGGGCGGTCCTCGGCAGGACCGAGCCACGTCTGCCAATCGAAGCCCTGGGGCACCGGGTCGCTCTTCTGCGGCACGGGTTCCATGTCTCCCCATTTCTTGCTCGAGAAGGTGTGCGCCTCCTTCACCTTGCCGATCGCGCCCATCTGGATGAGCGCCACGGCGTGACGCTCGGTGAACTCGGAGGAAATCTGGATGCCCATCTGTGTCATCACGCCTTTCTCGCGGGCACGCAGCATGAGCTGGCGGCACTCGAAGAGATTCTGCGCGAGCGGCTTCTGCCCGTAAAGGTGCTTCCCTTTCGCCATCGCAGCGAGGCCGATGCTGCCATGCATGTGGTCGGGTACGGAGACGTTCACGCTGTCGATCTTGTCGCCCTCCTTTTCGAGCAGCTCGCGCCAGTCCTGGTAGCAGCGCACGTCCGGCCACTTTGCCTTCACCTTGTCAAAGTTCCGTGTGTCCACGTCGCACACGGCAGCCAGTTCCCACATCGGATGGTTCGACATCGCATTCATGTCCGCACCCGACATCCCCGATGCGCCGAAGGCCGCGTGCCGGAGCTTGCCATTCGGCGACGCGGCGCGAAGACCGGTGGTGACGAAAGGCGCGGCAAAGACGGCGCTCGCGGCACCTTGAATGAAACGACGACGGCTGTGGACGGAGGGTGTGTTCATGCGGGGAACCAATACGGAGGCGAAGCCCCCTGGCTAACGCCAATTCAAGAGCGCCGCGGTGCAGCCGCCCCGATGCCGCGACGGGCGGTCTTCTCAACGGGCCAGTTCCAGCGCAAGCCGCGCGGCCTGCATCGCCGCATCAGGGACGCTGAGCGGGATCATCTTTTCGCGGAACTCGCGGCCCAGCTTGCAGTCGTCGGCGAGCAGTGCCGCCACATGTGCCGCGGTTTCGGATGGCGAACGCGAGCGGAGGGCGCAGGAGTTCGAGAGCAGCAGGTCGGCGTTTCCTTCTTCCTGGCCGGGCACGACGTAGTCGATCACGACGGGACAGCGCGCGGCCAGCACTTCATGCAGGATCGCGCCACCAGCCTTCGAGATGAGCACATCGTGGGTTTGCAGCAGGCGCGGCATTTGATCCGTCCAGCCGATCACGTCAATGCTCGCGCCGGGCATGGAGTCGAGAAACCGCCGCAGTGTGTGATGGAGCCTCGGTGCGTGCTTGCCCACCGGGAGCGTGAGATGGACGCCGTCGCGCAGCAGCGGCCGGAGTGCTTCGAGCGTAAGGGCAACCCATCTGGTGGACGTGGATGGCAGATAGAGCAGGCGCTTATTGCCCGACGATATTTCAGCAGCGGGCGGCTCCATGAACGCGAGGCTAACCGGAAAACCCGTGACGCGAATTTTGTGCGCATCGACGCCGAGTCGCCCGACCACGGCTTTCGTCTCTTCGTCTGCGACGCAGTGGAGATCGCTCTGCACCGTGACCCAGAATGGATGGACCGAGATCGAGTCGGTGATCACGGTGACGAGCGGCGGCACAGCAGTGCGCGCACCGACGCGAGCCACAAGCTCGGCGTAAAGCGGATACGTGCTTATGATGACGCGCGGCTTTTTCGTCTCGATCATTCCGGCCAGCGCGTTCAGCATCATCAACTGCCACGCAGGCGGCCCGGCGGAAGGTTTCATCTTTTCCAGCAGGCGATACACGGCGAGCCACGATGCGGGCCAGCTTGTGATGGCGAATTGATAAAGACGCTGCAGCACATCCGAGAGCTGCGGGTGTGTCTCGCACACGATGTCATGCACCGCGACTTCCTCGCCAGGACTCAGACGGCGGGCTGCGTCGGCAATGCAGCGGGCCGCCGTGTTGTGCCCGTCGCCGAATGCCGCTGTGAGGATGAGGATCAAGATTTGCGGAGGCTGAGTGGGAGAACCAAAGAAATTCAAGAAAACCAGATGACAGAAAACCAGGGGAACTCCATTATTTAACAAAGCTGAAATGACCACCCTTGCAATGATGAATCACAAGCGCCACAACCCAGCACTGATTTTAGGTGTGGTCTTCGTGGTTTGTTTCTTCATCGCGCTTTTCACCACACACTCAGAGGAGGCCGACAAAAGAAACAGCGCTGGTCGTTCGGGATTCTCTCTGGCCGCCGCGCCGCTGCTTTCGAGCAGCCGGATCGCCGATACGAAGTCGTTTCATCGCCGTTCGTTCTCCCGACCGCTTGCAGCGAGCAGCGAGCCGCAGTTTCGCTATCCAGCCAGCGCCAGCCCCGAAGCGTCGGACGTGCGGCTGGCGTCGTCGCCAGTGCGCCACTCAACCGCGGAACGCGGTGCGAGATGACGAGGCCGGGCGTGGCCCGGTCAGACAAAATCCAGCGCGAGATCCAGCGCGCGTGCAGAATGAGTGAGCGCCCCCACAGAGATCGCATCCACACCTGTCGCCGCCACAGTGCCGATGGTGGAGAGCGTCATGCCGCCGCTGGCTTCGAGAAAAACGCGGCCCGCGACGAGTTCCACGGCGGCGCGCAGCGTGTCGGCACTCATGTTGTCGAGCAGGATCATCTCCACGCCGCGCAAGGCGAGGAATTTTTCCACCTGCTCCAGCCGGTCGGCCTCGATCTGCACCTTGATACCGGGACGCGCGGCTTTGACACGATCAATGGCGGCCTGCAATGCCGCGAAGCCACCTGCGGCGACGAGGTGATTGTCCTTCACCATTACCTGATCGTAGAGGCCGATGCGATGATTGGTGCCGCCGCCGTCTTTGACCGCGGCCTTTTCCAGCAGCCGCCAGCCAGGCGTGGTCTTCCGCGTGTCGAGCACCTTCACCGGATGCGGCTTCACGGCGTCGACGTAGCGCCGCGTCATTGTCGCCACACCGCAGAGGCGCTGGAGGAAATTCAGCGCGGTGCGCTCCGCCGTGAGCACCGCACGAGTCGGACCGCTGATCTCCATCAGCGTGTCGCCTTTCTCGAATGCCGTGCCGTCGGCGACGAGCACCCGCACGTCGGTCGCCGCATCGATCTCGGAAAAAACCGTGCGTGCAACTTCGCTGCCGGACATCACGCCGGCCTCGCGCGCGACGAGGTTCGCCTTCGAGCGCGACTCCGCCGGAATGAAAAACTCGGACGTGACATCGCCGCAGCCGACGTCTTCGGCGATGGCGGCGCGGATGAGGGCGAGCGTAGAGGGATGCATGTGAGGGTGCGGCAGCATAGACAGCGCAGTTCGTGGTGTCAGCCGGAGAATCGCGAGCAGCGCCTTGGGCTGCGGCAGCCCTGCTGCCGCTTTCCGCAGGCAGCCCTGCTGCCGTCGAAGTCCCACGGACTCTGCCTTCGGGATGCAGTGCTGTTTTTTGAGCCAGACTGCGAGGCGTCCGACGCCAGCAGGGCTGGCTGGACAAAGCGGCAGCAGGCTGCCGCAGTCCCACGCGCTGCGTGCTCCCGTCTGAATGCCTGCTTCGCACTGGTGCCACAGCTTCACCGTCCGCATTGAATGCCCGCGCCGAAAAAGAAAAGGAAGAAGGACGACACGGCTCCACACGACTACGAGAAGGAACCGGGCTGGTGGAAGCGCGTGCTGGTGCGCGTGGTGATCGGCGTGCCTGTGCTTTGCATCCTCGCCGGAGCTGTGGTGATCGCCGTTTACAGCCAGCTCGCGAAAGGATACCCGCTCGACAAGCTGGGCGAGATGCCGCAACGCACCTTCGTGTATGACGCGAAGGGCCAGGTGCTCGGCCAGATGCACGGGGAGAATCGCATCGTCGTTCCGCTTGATCAGGTCTCGCCGTGGTTCGTCAAGGCGCTCCTCGTGCGTGAAGACGCGAGGTTTTATGAGCACGGCGGGATTGACTTCGTCGGCGTCGTGCGCGCGATGGTGCGGAACCTCAAGGACGGACGCATCGTCCAGGGCGCCAGCACGATCACCATGCAGCTCGCGCGCAACAGCTACCCTGACCTCGACGACCGCAGCTTCCACCGGAAGCTGCTCGAGATGATGCTCGCGCGACGCATCGAGAAGACGAGCACAAAAGAGCAAATCCTCGATCACTATGTGAACCGCATCTTCTTCGGCAACAGCCTCTACGGCATCCAGCGCGCGAGCCAGGTTTACTTCGGCAAGCACGCGTCGCAGCTCACGCTTGGCGAGAGCGCGCTGATCGCGGGCATCATCAGGGGACCCACGAGGTTTTCTCCGTTCAAGAACTTCGAAAGCGCGCTGCACGAGCGCGACGTGGTGCTCTCGCGCATGGTGCAGATGAAGGTGATCACCGAAGAGGAGGCGCTCGCCGCGCGCTACGAGGACATCGCGCTCCATGCGCAGCCCGTTTTCACTCCGCAGGGCGGCTATGCGCTTGATCTGGTAAAGCGCGACCTCGATTTGATCCTGGAATCGCAGGAGATCGAGGACGGCGGGCTTCAAGTGTACACCACGCTCGATCTCGACCTGCAAAAGACCGCCGAGGAGGCCCTCGAAAAGCGCATCCGCGGCATCGAGAAGCTGCGCGGCTTCGCGCATCCCACGAAGGCTGCCATCGACGCGAAGTGGGACGGCCGCAGCGAGATGAAATCGACCGACTACCTGCAAGGCGCGGTCACCGTCATCAACAACGACACCGGCGGCATCGTCGCCATCGTTGGCGGACGCGACTACCGGCAGAGCAAATACAACCGCGCCGCGCAAGGCGAGCGGCAGATCGGCTCCACGGTGAAACCTTTTGTCTATGCGGCTGCCATCGGTCGCGGATTGCTGCCAGGCTCGCTCATCGAAGACGCGCCGCTGCGCCCCGGCGAAATCGAAGGCGCGGCGAGCGGTTGGAATCCCGGCAACTCAGACGGCAAGTTCATCGGCTGGCAACCCATGGTCACCGGCCTCGTGCAAAGCCGGAACACGATGACCATCCGCATCGGCAACTACGCCGGACTCGACCGCGTGCTGCAATTGCTCGGCGACGCCGGCATCGGCCAGGGTGCGAAGCGCACGCCACAGGTCTTCATCGGCAATCTCGGCGCGAACCTCAAGCAGCTCACCAGCGCATTTTCGATCTACCCGAATCAAGGCGTGCGCCGCCGCCCCTTCCTCATCGACCGCATCATCGACCGCTCAGGCCACATCATCTACACCACGCCCGTGCTCGAAACCGAGGCCGTTTCACCTGGCGTATCGCATCTCGTGCGTCGGATGCTCTCGGAGGTGATCGACAAAGGCACCGCCGCCACCCTGCGCTCCGAATTCAAATACAAGGAACCCGGTGGCGGCAAGACGGGCACCACCAATGACTACAAGGATGCATGGTTCTGCGGATACTCCGACAAACTGACGTGCGGCGTGTGGCTCGGACTCGACCAGCCGAAGACGATCATCGAAGAAGGCTACGCAGGGAAACTCGCCGTACCCATCTGGGCCGATGTGATGAACGCCTCGCTCAAGCTCGGCTACAAACCGCAGTCCTCGCGCGCGAACGAGGTCCCGCTCACCAACGTCTCGCTCTGCCGCGTCAGCAGCCGCCTCGCCAACGAAGCGTGCCGCCAGCAGGAGACCGCGTATCAGGACGACATCCCGTATGAACTCGTGCCCGACGTCTTCTGCGAAGTGCATGGGAACGGCACCGCCGTCGCCCAAGGCACCTCATCGCCCCGGCCGCCGCAGAAGCGCACACTTCTGGATCGGATTCGCGGATGGTTTCGGTGAAGAACCTTCACAATTATTCTGGACACTTGCACCTTTGCAGCCCCAAGCTTGCTCTATGACGGGTTGCTCGAATTGGGTGTTTTCCTCTCTGGCTCTCATCGGTGCCGATGAACTCGGCATTCCGCGGAGCCTGATCCTGCTGCTCGTGCCCGTTTATCTAGCGACGCTGTTTTGGGTATTCGTTGATGCCGAAGTGCGGGGAAAGTCAGGTTTCATGGCGATTCTTTTTGCTTCAACCGCATGGCCCCTATCGTTGCTGTTCTGGCTTTGGCTTCGGCCTGAATCGAAGGCATCTTTCCGAACAGAACCGTCACTTGCCGACTCACCTGATCCGTCCAGTCCATGCCCGACAAACTCTTCGCCGTCGCCCAGCTCGATGAATTGACGCCCGTGCCCTGTCCGTGCGGCGAGGCGCGTCGTGCGTTCCAGCAGCCGTGGAATACGCTCGCCTCCGTGCATCTCACCGACATCTCTGCGGACAGCCGCGTGCATTACCACAAAAAGATGACGGAGATCTACATCGTGCTCGAAGGCGAAGGCTGGCTCGAAGCCGACGGCGAGCGCATCCCGCTCAAGCCGCTGACCGCAGTGATGATCCGCCCCGGTTGCAAGCACCGTGCCGTTGGCAACCTGCGCATCATCAACGTGCCCATGCCGCCGTTCGATCCGGCGGATGAGTTTGAAGACTAACCTCCACAGCCAAACGACATGCGAGTCATCTACTCCGATCCCGAATCGAGCAAGGTCGGCCTCTACAAGTCGATCCTCGAAGAAGCAGGCATCCTTTGCTTCATCCAGAATGACAACACCTCGCGTGGAGAAGTGGTTGTCCCCGCATTCTATCCGACGCTGTGCATCACGGATGACGGGCGCTACGAAGAAGCCCTGGCGCTGCTGAAGGACATCCATCTCGCGGAGCCTGTGGCCGGTGCAGACTGGATGTGTCCGAAGTGCAACGAATCCGTCCCGTCTTCGTTTGAGTCGTGCTGGAATTGCGAAACTCTGAAACCCGCTTGATCGATCACATGAAAAAACTGTTCCCGCTCTTTCTCTCCGCCTCTCTCACCCTCGCCGCCGAGAGTGTGAAGCCCCTGCCGATCGGCACCGCCGCACCTGGCTTCAATCTGCCGGGCATCGACGGCATGCAACACACGCTGGCCGACTACTCGAAGGCCGATGTGCTCGTGGTCGCCTTCCTCAGCAATCATTGTCCCGACTCGCAGGCGTCTGAGGGGCGGGTGAAAAAGCTGGTCGAGGATATGAAGGGCAAAAGCTTCGCGCTCGTAGCCATCAATCCAAACAACCCGCTCGGCCTTCGCCCCGACGAACTCGGCTACTCGAAGTACAACGACAGCTTCGACGAGATGAAGCTCCACGCGAAGGAGCAGGGTTTCAATTTCCCGTATCTCTACGACGGCGAGACGCAGTCCACCGCCCACGCCTATGGCTGCCTCGCCACGCCTCATGTCTTCATTTTCGACAAAGAGCGGAAGCTTCGCTACCAAGGACGGTTCGACGAGTCACGTTTCGCCGATGACAGCAGCGTGAGGTCGCCCGACGCACGGAACGCCGTCGAGGCACTGCTCGCGGGCAAGGAAGTCGCCGTCACTGAAACGAAGGTCCATGGCTGCTCCACCAAATGGATCAGCAAACAGGACGCTGTGGCGAAGGACGATGAGAGGTGGGAGAAAGGTGCCGTCGAGGTCGAACTGATCGATGCCAAAGGTGTGGCCGCATTGCGGAAAAACGACACGGACAAGGTCCGCATGTTCAACGTGTGGGCCACGTGGTGCGGGCCGTGCGTGAAGGAATTCCCCGAGCTGGTGAAGACATCGCGCAAGTTCGGCCTGCGGAACTTTGAGTTCATCAGCATCAGCCTGGATGACCCGAAGACCATCGCCGAGGTGAAGGCATTTCTTGAGAAGAAGCACGCCATCGTGCCGGACAAGCTCAAGCCATCGCTCGCGAAGGAGGGGCGCAAGGGAAACGCCTACGTCTTCTCCGAGGCGAACAACGAGCCGCTCATCGCCGCGCTCGATCCCGGGTGGGAAGGTGCCATCCCGTTCACCCTCGTCGTCGCGCCAGGCGGCAAGGTCGTCTTCCATCACGCCGGTCAGGTCGATGGCGACGAGCTGCGCGCGAAGATTCTCGATCACATGGGCCGCTTCTACACGCCGGAGACGGCACCGAAGGAGAAGAAGTGAGATACCGAGACGGGAAACGAATTCACACCGATCCACTCCCATGCATCCCGGCACTGTCCATTCCTGTCCGCTCGCGTCCATCCGCAGCCTCTGCAGCGCCGCAGTCTTTGGTTGGCTGCTCGTCGGCTTCGCCGCAGCGCAAAACGAAAATGCCACCCCTCGCGAGCTGTTCCAGAGCGCCGTCGATCTCTACTTCGCGGCGAAGCCGAAGGAATCCGTGGCCGCCTTCGACCGCCTCATCAAACTCCAGCCCGACGCGAAGCCCGGCCTCTGGCAGCGCGGCCTCGCGCTCTATCACGCCGGCATGTTCAAGGAAGGTCGCGATCAATTCGAGGTGCATCAGACCGTGAACCCAAATGACGTGGAGAATGCCGCTTGGCATTTTATCTGCGTCGCGAGAGCCAGCGGCATCGAGGAAGCGAGGAAGCATCTCATTCCCATCAAAGGTGACACACGCGTGCCGATGAAGGAAGTGCACGACCTCTTCGCCGGCAAAGGTACTGCCGATGATGTGATGAAAGCCGCCGGCTCAGGCGATGAATCCGCCCGCCGCAACCAGCTCTGCTACGCGCACCTGTATCTCGGTCTTTACTACGAAGCTCTGGGCGACACCGCGAAGGCAAAGGACCACATGGTCAAAGCCGCCGGCGACTACAAAATGGACCACTACATGGGCAAGTGCGCCCAGGTGCATGTGAAGCTGCGCGGGTGGTGAAACAGGCTTTCCCGCATTGGAAGGGTTTGATGTCCTTTGCCAGTGCACCGTCGCTTCAGGCAAAATGCACCTCTCATGCCGGCATCACGCTCCGATTGGATGCCAGGTCGTCTTGAACTCGATGAACTCGCGTATCTCGTAAAGCCCCTGCGCCGCTCCATCGCGCCAGTCGCGCGGCTCCTCTGACTTCAAAAGCCGGACGCGCTTTACGCTGTCCGCCGCCCCAAGCTTGACGGCCCTTCTCTCGTCAGCACCCGCCACGCCGTTGATCGCGCGCAGATGCGCGTGCGAGGCAAAGGAGGACACCAGTTCGCTGCGCCTGCCGGTGAGCAGATTCACCACGCCACCTGGCAGGTCGCTCGTGGCGAGCATCTCCCCCAGCAGAATCGCCGGATAGGGCTGTAATTCCGACGCCAGGGCGACGACCGTGTTTCCGCTCACGATTACGGATGCCACCAATGAAACCAACGCGAGCAGCGGAGCCTCGTCCGGTGCCAGCACGCCAATGATGCCCATCGGCTCCGTCACTGTGAAATTGAAGTGCGGACTGGCCACCGGATTTACGTTGCCGAGCATCTGCTCGTACTTGTCCGCCCAGCCCGCGTAGTGAATGAGGCGGTCCGCAGTTGCCGCCACCTCTTGCGCCGCAGCCGCACTGTTCCCGCCGCCGAGCAGGATGGCGTCCGCCATTTCCGCCGCACGCGCCTCGAGCATCTCGCCGAGACGATAGAGGATCTGCCCGCGATTGTATCCCGATCTCTTCGCCCACCCAGGCCCCGCCTTTGCCGCCGCCTCCACCGCGTTTCGCAAGTCCTTGCGCGTGCATTGGGGAATGTTCGCAAAGAACGCACCGGACGCATCGTGCAGCGCCTGCACGCGCCCGGATTCCGAGCGGATGAATGCGCCGCCGACGTAGCACTTTGGGGTCTTGGTGATGGGAATGCGGTTCATACGAGCGTGGAACGGTTCTTAACCACAGGGATAGTGCGTCTGGCGCAAGCGTGATTTTCGCGAATTTCCAGGAGCGTGCGGCTGCCGGCCCACGCCTCGGACCTCATTCAAAGCCGTCCGTCACCCGCCCGAGGACGAGGGACGGCACAAAGGGGGCGAGGCGCTACAGGTCCTTCTTCCGGAACACACGCAGCGCCAGCGCAAGAGGCACGGCGATCCAGAGCAACAGCACGCCGACGGAGTAGCCGATGCCAAGCGCGGAGCCGAGAAACTCCTGCATGATGGCACCCGTCTGGCCCATGAGGGCGGAGGCATCCATGCGCAACAGCACGATGATGCGCGCGAGGTCGATGGGATTCAGCGCGACCATGCCGATGGTGGCCTTTTCAAGCGGATAATCCTGAAAGCGGAAGAGAACGTAGAGCACCAGGCAGTCGAAGATGATCGCAAAAAAGAACCAAAGCAGGAGGGCCACGCCCATGCCCCGCGCCTTGTCGCGCGTGCAGACGGCGCCGAGAAAAGCGATGGCTACGAAGACAAAGGTCAGCAACAACCCCACGCCGACGATGTGCAGCCCCGTGGCGCTGCGATCGTAAAGCACAATAGGCAGCCCCACGCCGACGAGGAAGCCCATGCCGAGCGCCGCGGCCACACCGACGTACTCGCCGAGCAGGATCGTGGTGCGCCTCAGCGGCTGGGAGGAGAGCAGTTCGATGAACTCGTACGAATTGTAGAAATGGATGGTGGCGAAGACCAGGCTCATGAGCGGCACCAGCATGAGCACCACGCTGAGAATGCTGACCAACCCCTTGTTCACGTCACCTCCAATGTTGAACAACCCCGTCGCAGCCACGAAGAGAAAAAGCGTGTATCCGATGGCGATGCGGCTGCGCAAGATGTCATGAAGGACGTATTTGACGATGCGGGGGATCACGGAATGCGGATGGAGATGGTGGAGGGACGGTTGTGCGCGTTTCTCAGTGCTCAGTGCTCAGTCTGCAACTTGATCCGCCATCGTTCGGTCACGGACTGATCGCACCGGGATCACGCATCAGCCGCGCGACGAGTTTCCCGAGCTTGTCCTCGCCGCTCTCGGCACGGAGTTCGTCGATGGGGCGGGAGAAGCGCAGCCTGCCTTCCATGATGAAGATCACGTCGGTGGTGATCTCGTCGAGGTCACTGAGGATGTGGGAGGTAAGGAGAATGAGCTTCCCCTTCCGCTGCTCGGCTTTGACTTTCTCCTTAAGTATCTCGACGGAGACGGGATCCAGACCCGCCGTCGGCTCGTCGAGCACGAGCACATCGGGATCGAAGAGGAATGCCACGCACGCGCTCACGCGCTGGCGCGTGCCGCCGGAGAGAGTGCGCATGGGCTTGTGGGCGATCTTGCCGATCTCGAACGCGTCCTTCAGCTCCTCGTCACGCCGCGCGCTGGTGCCGCGGCGGATTTCCTGGAGCATGTCGAAGAGCTGGCCCACGCGCATGTTGTCCGGGTAACGTCCGATCTGCGGCATGTAGCCGATGCGCGCGCGGAGGGCGGGATCACCAAGCAGGCTGCGACCGTCCAGGGTGAGCGTGCCGCTGTCTGGGATCACGGTGCCGAGCAGGCACTTGATGAGTGTCGTCTTGCCAGACCCGTTCGGCCCGATGAGCGAAAAGGACCTGCCGGCCGCCATCGACACACTGAATCCATCCAGCGCGCGGAGACGTCCGAAGGTCTTGGTGATGGCTGTGGCTTCGATCAAACTCATGAAGCGGCATGGTTGGTCGAGTATCCGCCGTTCGCAATCACGAAGAAGACTCGCGTTCGCAATTCGGCCCCTCCATGCAGTGCGCTGGCGGTGCTCCGAACAGCCCGCCGCCCGAAGCACCAGCCGTCCCTCAACCACCGGATCAGCCGCATGATCGCGCGCCAGACCGCACCCATTCTCCCTGAATCGCCATCGCCGGTTCAGGGATGAAGCGGATATCCCCGCCGTGGCCGGATGCCGGACGAAGTGCACCAGATGCACGATTTCACCGGGGAACCGAAAGCGCGGATGTACCGCCGGCTGGCGGCAAAGTACCGCGGACCAGCAGCGGGAAGTGCTTCACCGTAGTGCCCACCTGCAATTGCAACGGAAACAAAGCACCATGCCTACAAAGGCTGGCCTGGAGTCTCTGACGAAGGCAAAGAGGAAAAAGCAGACGGACCACCATCTCCCATCACGACCTCGTGATCGTCTCATGCAGGTTCAGCAACACGCGCGCCACATGCGTCCACGCAGCGAGTTCGCTTGGGTTCAAATCCTTCGCCACCGGCGCAGCGCCGGTCTTCAGCAGCGACTCGGCAGCGGCAGCGTCCTTCGCGTAATCGGCGAGATGCTTCTGCACGAGTGACGAGATCGTCTTCAGCTCCTCGGCACTCGGATCGCGTTGCAGCGCCTGCTGCCAGGCCCAGGTGATGCGTTGCTTGGCGTCGCCTTTGCACTCGCTCAGGATGCGGGCAGCGAAGACACGCGCGGCTTCGACATACGTGGGGTCGTTGAGCAGCACGAGCGCCTGCTGGGGAATGTTCGAGCGGTTGCGTTCGGAGGTGCATTCTTCGCGGCTCGGGGCATCGAAGGCGAGCATCGATGGATGCGTGAACGTGCGCTGCCACCAGGTGTAGAGGCCGCGACGATACAGGCCTTCGCCGCTGTCGTTCTGCCACTCGCGCGTGGGGAAGTTGAGGTTCTCCCAGTAGCGTTCGGGCTGATACGGCTTCACGCTCGGACCGCCGACCTTCGTCACGAGCAAGCCGGAGATCGCGAGCGCGTTGTCGCGCACGAGTTCGGCATCGAGACGGAACGGGCTCTGCCGCGCGCACTCGCGATTGTAGGGATCGGCGGCGACGAGTTCCTTCGTCGCGGTGGACACTTGCTTGTAGGTCGCGCTGGTGACGATGAGCTTCACCATGTGCTGATAATCCCAGCCGCTGTCCATGAACTCGCACGCCAGCCAGTCGAGCAACGGACCATTCACCGGCGGCTCGCCTTGGGCACCGAGATCGCTCAATACCTTGCTGATGCCCGTGCCGAAGAGCTGCGCCCACAAGCGGTTCATCACCGTGCGTGCCGTCAGCGGGTTGTCTTTGGAGACAAGCCATTGCGCGAGATCGAGTCGCGTGAGATCGCGGCCTTCGATGTTCGGCTTCGGCAGATAGCCGGGCAGCGATGCCTTCACGACTTCGCCGCTCTCATCCATCCAGTTGCCGCGTGGCAAGATGCGCACCGTGCGCTTGTTGGTGTCGCTCACGCTGACGATGCACTTCGGTGCGTTGGCTTCGAAGTCGGCCTTCTCCTTCTCGGTCGTAGCGAGCTTCGTGCGCAGTTCGGCGAGCTGTGGCGCGATCTGCTTGTAAGCCGTCGCGAGTTTCTGCTTCTGCGGAGCCGTGCGCTTCTCGGGTGCGAGCTTCAAGATGTCGGCGATCTCCTTGTCCGGCAGCGACGTGCCCGGCGCACGAATCGGCTTCGGCGCAGTGGTGCTGTTAAGGCGCAGGTTTGCGATCTCGTGATTGTCGCCCCAGGCAAAGGTAAGCGTGAGGGTCACCATCGCATCCGCATCAGTGCTCGGTTCCGCGAGTTCGAGGTAAAGCGATTGATCCGCACCCGTGCCGCCGAGCACGCCCCAGCCGTTGTCTTTCTTGTCCGCGATGCCGTCGATCGCATTCGCGGCGGGGAAGTTGCCCTGCTGATAGGTCGCCGTCGCCGAGGCAATCTTGATCGGACCTTTGCGCTTCTTCGAGCCACTCGCGAGCGCCACCTCGCTGAGCACGAAGTTGCCATTCGATGCGAGTCCGACGCCTGGCAGCTTTTCCTTCAGCGCATCAAGTCGCAAACCCGTCGTGCCCTGCGGCAGCTTCGCGGTGATCACATAACTATCCGTGCCGTCGTTCTGCTTCCGCTCGCTGCGCTTCTTGTCGATGGCACCACGCGCGATGCCGTCTTTGCCGAGTTTGAAGTCGATGTTCTTCTTCGACGAAGCTGCAGTGATCGGCTTCACCATCTGCCACGCGCCATTCGACTCAATGGCTTCGAGCGACTTCTTCTCCCACTCCGCCTGCGCCGCTGCAAACTCAGGACGCGGCTTGGCAAACTCCGCCTGAAGGGCTGCGAGCCGCTTCGCGATGTCCGCCTGCTTTTTCTCGCCCTCGGCATCCAGCACCATCATGCCCGGCTCGCGACGACCGAGGATCGGCTCCTTGATGTCGGCAAAAAACGCGCCCATCGAGTAGAAGTCGCGTGTGGTCATCGGATCGAACTTGTGATCGTGGCACTGGCAGCAGCCCGTCGTCTGGCCCATCCACGCATTGCCCACCGCGCGCACGCGATCGGTCAACATGCGCTGCTCATAGTCCTTCGCCTGCGCGCCGCCTTCTTCGGTCGTGAGCAGCAAGCGATTGAAGGCGGAGCCCACGCGCGATTCTTGGTTCGCATCCGGCAGCAGATCGCCCGCGATTTGCTCCAGAGTGAAACGATCGAAGCGCTTGTTCGTGTTGAACGACTTGATGACGTAATCGCGATACGGCCAGACGTTGTGCGGATTGTCGCTGTGGTAGCCGATCGTGTCTGCGAAGCGCACCTGATCGAGCCAGTTGATCGCCATGCGCTCGCCGTAGTGCGGGTTCTTGAAGAGGGATGTGACCAGTTCATCGTAGCGTTTGTCGGGCAGGTCGGACCAGTCTGACACCTCTGATGGCGTTGGTGGCAGCCCAAGCAAATCAAAGTAGAGCCGCCGCACCAGCGTGCGCGCATCGGCCTGCGGCGACGGCTTGAGTCCGATCTCGCCGAGGCGCTTTTGCACGAGATGGTCGATCGGGTTTTTGCCCGCCGGAATCGCCGCCTTCACCGGCTTCTCGTAGGCCCAGTGAAGCTGGTAGTTCGCGCCCTGAGCGATCCACTTCTTGAGCACCTCCTTGTCGCGCGCCGACAGTTTCTTGTTCGAGTCCTTCGGCGGCATCAGATCCTCATCATCCGCCGCGAGCATCACTCTTTTAATCGTCTCACTCTCACCCGGCTTCCCCGGCACGAATGCTTCCTTCGCCAGCGCCTCCTTGCGGATGTCGAGTCGCAGCTTCGCCTTGCGATGATTCTTGTCCGGCCCGTGGCAGTAGAAGCAGTTGTCCGAGAGGATCGGTCGCACATCGCGGTTGAACTCGATCTTCGCGGGCACGGGTCGCTCCGCGGCGTTGACGGAGATCACGGCGAGTGAGGCAAAAAGGACGGCTCTGGTCATGGCAAGGGGGCGATGGTGAGTACGCTACGCGCTGACAGGATATTCCGTCGTCATTGCCGCCCGGCGCGCGCCTCCATCGAGCCGGCGCTGACAAATGCACGAGGTCCGGTGCGTACTATCGCGCTGCCACCCCCTGACCTCGATGTTTCAACGCGCCTTTTGTCTCTGCGTGATCGCCTCCGCTCCGGCGTGGGCGCGTGCCGCCGCCTCACCGACGGACGGCATGGAGTTTTTCGAGAAAAACGTGAGGCCGGTGCTCGTCACCCGTTGCTACGAGTGCCACTCGACGACGAAGAAGGTCAAAGGCGGACTCGCGCTGGACACCAAGGAGGCCACGCTCAAGGGCGGGGAGTCCGGCGCCGCCGTGGTGCCGGGTGATCCGGAGAAGAGCAGGCTTGTCGAAGCCGTCCGCTACTCGAACCGCGATCTTCAGATGCCTCCGAAGGGCCAGATGCCAGCCGCGGAGGTGAGGGTGCTCGAGCAATGGGTGAAGCTTGGCGCACCCGATCCGCGCACAGCCGCTGTCGCCGCCGTGGGTGCGTCCAAAGCGCCGCGCGTCATCGACATTGCCGAAGGGCGGAAATTTTGGTCGTTCCGGCCGGTGGAGTCCCCTGCTCTGCCAAAAACAAAAGACACCGCATGGATCCGGACGCCGATTGATGCCTTCATCCTCGCGAAGCTGGAAGAAAAGGGTCTCAAACCCGCGCCTCCGGCGGACAAGCGCACGCTCATCCGCCGCGCGACCTTCGACCTCACCGGACTGCCGCCGACGCCGGAAGACGTGGCGGCTTTTCTCGCCGACACGGACACGGATGCTTTTCAGCGCGTGGTGGAGCACCTGCTCGCCTCGCCCGCGTACGGCGAGCGCTGGGGCCGCCACTGGCTCGATGTCGCACGCTACGCCGACTCGAACGGAATGGATGAGAACGTCGCTCTCGGCCACGCCTGGCGGTATCGCGATTACGTGGTGAAGGCATTCAACACGGACAAACCCTATGATCAGTTCCTCATCGAGCAGATCGCCGGCGACCTGCTGCCGATCGAAGCAGGCGTGGCGAAGCTCGATGCCGTCACCGCCACCGGCTTCCTGTCCCTGGGCGCCAAGGTGCTGGCCGAGCCCGATGTGCGGAAGCTGGAGATGGACATCATCGACGAGCAGATCGACACGCTCGGCAAGGCATTCCTCGGCATGACCTTCGGCTGCGTGCGCTGCCACGATCACAAGTTTGACCCGGTGCGCATGGACGACTACTACGCCATGGCCGCCATCTTCCGCAGCACGCGAAGCCTAGCCGACGTGCGCACCGGCGCGATCAAGTACTGGTACGAACACTCGCTCGCCACGCCGCAGGAACTCGAGGCGAAGAAAAAGCACGAAGCCATCGTCGCGAAGAAGCGTGCCGAAGTCACCGCATTTACCACCAAGGCGCGCACCGAGCTGAAGGCCGAATTGCAGTCCGGGGCGGCTGATTACCTCGCTGCCGCCGCATCGCTCGCCGTGGACACGCCCTTCGCCGAAGTCGAGAAACTCGCCGCGCAACGCGGCCTGCGCCCGCGCTACCTGCTCACCTGCCGCCACTATCTCGCGAAGAACGCCGAGCATCCCGTGTTTGCGAAGTGGCGCGAACTCGCCGCCGCAGGCCATCCCGCCGCGGTGAAGCCGTACTACGCAAAACTTTTCGGCGACGCCGCAAAGGCGGCCGCCGACGCCAAGGCTGCCGCCGCCTCGCAGAAAACATCCGCGGCGAAGACCGCTGCGGCGACGAAGGCAGCGAAATCCGCCGTGGAAAAGCCCGCCGCGACACCATCGGCTGGATACACCATCTCCGATCCCGCGCTTGCCGCCGCCGACCAGGCGCTCAACGACATCGCCGGCTTCCTTGCCATTCCCGACAAGAACGAGCACGCCTTTGATTCCGCCACCTTCTCGCGGATCGAGGCCATGAACGACGACCTCATGAAGCTCGAGGATCAAACGCCCGATCCCGCAGCGATCATGGGAGTGGCCGATGGCGATGTGAGCCGCACGCTGCCCATCCACATCCGCGGCAGCTACCTCACGCTCGGCAAGGAAATCGAGCGTGGCTTTCCCGAGGTCATGCGAGTCTCGCTGACACGCCCCGTGCTCCCCGCAAAGCAGAGCGGCCGGCTGGAACTCGCACGCTGGCTCGCCAGTGGCGAGCACCCGCTCACCGCACGTGTCATGGTGAACCGCATCTGGCGCTGGCACTTCGGCAAAGGCATCGTCGCCACCACCGACAACTTCGGCCTCCTCGGCGACAAACCTTCCCATCCCGCTCTGCTCGACTGGCTCGCGCATGACTTCGTCGAGCAAGGCTGGTCCGTGAAGGACCTCCACCGTCTCATCATGCGCTCCGCCGTTTATCAGCAGGCCAGCGGTACGGCACCGGAAGCGGGCGGCACCGCCGGTCCTTCCGCCGCCCCCTCCCCCCAGTCCGCCGGCGCCACGCTCATCGACCCGGAAAACCGTCTCCTCTCGCGCTTCAATATCCAGCGTCTCGAAGCCGAGGAGATTCGCGACGCCATGCTCGCCTCCGCCGGCACCCTCGATGCCGCCGTCGGCGGCAAAACCATCCCGCTGCGCAATCGCGAGTTCGTCTTCAATCACACCTCGAAGGATCACACGACCTACGAAAGCCCGCGCCGCGGCCTCTATCTGCCCATCATTCGCAATCATCTCTACGACATGCTCGAGCAGTTCGACTATCCGGACCCCACCATGCCCACTGGCAGCCGGAACTCCACCGTAGTCGCCCCCCAGGCTCTCATCATGTTGAATTCTCCCGTCGCGATGGATGCCGGCACGGCGATGGCCAGACGCCTGCTCGCCGAAGGTCACCCTTCAGGCACCCAGCTCATCCGCCGCATTTACCAGCTCCTCTATGGCCGCGAGGCTTCCGATGCGGAAATCGCCCGAGCCGTGGCATTCCTGCAACGCATGACCACGCAGGAAAACAGGGATCGCGAGCGCCCCCTCGCCCTGCTTTGCCACACCTTGATGGCCGCAAACGAGTTCATCTACCTCAGGTGACGCCCTTGCAGGCGTGGTTGCGCGATTCATGCACTGGCCGTGACAAGCCCCGTTGCACGGTGAATGACCCGTGACACACTTCGACATGTCCTTCTTCAGCCGCGCGGCCGCCATCGCCACCATCGTCATCGCCACTTCACTCCACGCCCAGCCGTCGAAGACCTATCCGAAAGTCCTCTTCCTGGGCAACAGCATTACCAAGCACGGACCGAAGGCCGACATTGACTGGCACGGCAATTGGGGCATGGCGGCGAGCGCGGAGGACAAGGACTACGCGCATGTGATGATGAAGGCGCTCGAAGCAACGACCGGCGCGAAGTCCGAGGTGATGATCAAGAACATCGCCGACTTCGAGCGCGCATACGCAGGCTATGACGTCGCGGGCAAGCAGAAAGAGCCGATCACCTTCGCCGCTGATCTCATTGTTCTCGCGATTGGCGAGAATGTGCCCGCGCTGAAGCCGGGTGACGACGCCACCAAGTTGCAAGCCAGCGTGGTCCAGCTTCTCAATGCCATGAAAGGCGATCGCAAGCCGACGATTCTCGTGCGCAGTTGCTTCTGGGCGAACGAAGCCAAAGACGCAGCCTTGAAGAAAGCCTGTGACGAAGTCGGCGGCATCTACGTGGACATCGGAACGATTGGCAAAGACAAGAGCCTTTACGGACGCGCCGAGCGTGAGTTCAAGAACGCCGGCGTCGCCAATCACCCGGGCGACAAGGGCATGGCGGCGATCGCTGAGGCGCTGATGAAGGCATTGATCGCCAATCACTGAGAAACCTTGTGCCGGGCCGGGTTCCCGGGCCCGGTGACTTTTCAGCCATGACCAGGAAGCCACGTTCACCATCCTCTGCATCACCCTTCCGATCGCCGCGCGGCAGGAAATCGTGGCGTGAGAAGCTCCTGGACGACAAGGATCTGCCCAAAACCGTGCTCCCTCGCAAAGGCGCATCGGTCGGGCTGCGGTCGATGCCGATGCTCGTGCCGGCACCGCGCGAGGTCGATGCACTCATGCGCCGTGTGCCCAGCGGCAAAGTCACCACGATCGACGAACTGCGCGCCGCGCTCGCCAAGATGCATGAGCTCGCCATCACCTGCCCGATCACGACCGGCATCTTCGCATGGATCTCCGCACACGCCGCGGACGAAGCTGCGGCGGAAGGCAGGTCGCGAATCACGCCGTACTGGCGGACCTTGAAGGCGAAGGGCGAGAATAATCCGAAATATCCCGGCGGGATCGATGCCATTGCGGAGCGGCTCGAAGCCGAAGGTCATGAAGTGCGTCGCAAAGGAAAGCGCGCCTTCGTTGTGACGTATGAGAACGCGCTGGTGCGTCCTGCGTCGCCATGAAATTCGTCATCCTTCTTTGCCTCGCCTGTGGATGCCCGCTCGTGCGGGCCGATGACTGGCCGCAGTTTCGCGGCGTGCATCGCAGTGCGGTGTGGAATGAGACGGGCATCATGGAAACGTTTCCGAAAGACGGACTGCGCACGGCGTGGAAGGCGGAGGTCGGTGCTGGCTTATCGAGCGCTATCGTGGCAAATGGACGTGTGTTTGCCATTGGCTCGTCGTTGGAGAAACCGAAGGCGAGCGAGTGTGTGCGTTGTTTGGATGAAACAACGGGCAAGGAACTGTGGCGTCACGCTTATGACGCGGCATATCCCGACTGGGCCTTCGATCCAAAGCAGAACAGCGGTCCAAACGCGACGCCCATCGTGCAGGATGGAAAGCTGCACACGCTCGGCCAGATGGGCGACTTGTTTTGCCTCGATGCGATGACGGGCGCGGTGCTCTGGCATCGCAGTTTGATGAAGGACTATGGCACAAAGGAGTTCACCGGCGGGACGCCATCGCCGCTCATCGAGGGGAAGCTGCTCATCCAGCCCATCGGAGTCGAGAAAGGGCCGACGGTCGTCGCCTTCGACAAAGACACGGGCAAAGAAGTGTGGCGCGCGCTCGATGATCCGTGGACCTACAGCTCGCCTCTCGTCATCAGCGCTGGTGGCGTGCGACAGTTCATTGTGTGGACGCCGAAATCCGTGACCTCGCTCGATCCGGAGACGGGAAAGGTGTGGTGGCGCGAGCCGGTCGATACCACGAACTACTACGGCTCCGCCACGCCCGTGCATGTGGGTGACAAGCTGGTGCTCAGCGGCATGATGTTTCAGCTCGATGCCGCGAAGCCAGCAGCGAAGTTCTTGTGGCCGGAGAGCAAGTCGCCGGTGAAGGTCGTGCTCGGCGCGTGTTCGATCCCGTGGTTCAACGATGGCTGCGTCTTCACCGGGAAGAACAACGGACACCTCGTCTGTCTCGACGCGAACGATGGAAAGGTGCTGTGGGACAACGACCAGATCACCAGCAAGGCAGGCGGCCCGGCGATCCACATCACGCCGAACGGAGACTCTGCGCTTCTCTTCACCGATCAAGGCAATCTCATCCGCGCGCGCCTCGATCGCGCTGGCTATCACGAGATGAGCCGAGTGCACGTCGTCGATCCCGTGCATCCGTTCGCCGGTCGGAATCTCATCTGGCCGCCACCCTCGTATGCGAATGGTCACATCTTCGTTCACAATGGCACGGAATTGGTGCGCGTGTCTTTGAAAGTGGAGTGATCAAATCATTGCAACGATGAATTCGTCTTCGACAGCAGAGACCTCTCGAAGGCCGCGACGCTCTCCATGGACGGCACGAGGTGACGGATGCGATTGAGCTGCTGCAGGCCGACTTGAAGCAGACGAAGCGATAGGATGCGACCCCGAGCGCAGGCATTGTTTTTGGCAAAACGCCGTTCTCTGCTCTCGTTCGAGCATGAGCATCTTGAATGAGAATCAGAAACGGATTCAAAACCTCACGCCGTGGGAGATTTGGGGCTTCATCGCTGGACGTGTGTTCATGAGCTTCGGGCTCGGAGTGCTGGTGATGCAGCATTTCCCACAAGTGGCTTCTTCCCTGGCCTTTCCGAGCGTGTTCCTTGGATTCATTTGTCTGGTGTTTGCGGCCAAGGGGCTGTGGCCAAAGGAAGCCCCCAAAGCGTAGCCGCTGCCGGCCTTTCGCCTCAAAATGACCAAAATCCTTGTCTAAAACAGGTCTCTTCGCGCCTTTATGGGTCGTGATGACTTTTGTCCGCATTCCTTTCTCCTTGGTTTTGACCGCCTGCCTCGTGGCGGGCAGTGCGTTTGCTGCTGACGATGATGCCCAGCGTGCCGCGATGAAGTTCTTCGAGAACGACGTGCGTCCGATCTTTGTCAACAAATGCTACGACTGTCATAGCAAGACCAAGCAGAAGGGTGGGCTGCGCGTGGATCATATCGGTTACCTCAAAACGGGTGGCGATACGGGGCCTGCGATTGTGCCGGGTGATCCTGAGAAGTCGCCGCTGATCGAGGCGGTGCGCTACAAGAACGATGACTTCAAGATGCCGCCGAAGAACAATGGCGGGAAGATGACGGACGCAGAAATCGCGGCGCTGGAGAAGTGGGTGAAGATGGGCGCGCCGTGGCCGGAGGACTCTGCTTCAAAGGTGACGGAAGGCGGCTTCACGGAGGAGCAGCGGAAGTATTGGTTCTTCCAGCCGGTGCAAAAGGTGTCACCGCCGAAAGTGACGAGCGCGTGGGTGAAGAACGACATTGATCGTTTCATCGCGGCGAAGCACACGGAGATGAAGCTCGATCCGGCACCGGAGGCGGACCGCCATGAGCTGGTGCGCCGCGTGTATTTTGATCTGCATGGTCTGCCGCCCACGAAGGATCAGATCGATGCCTTTGTGAACGACAAGGACCCGCGCGCTTATGAGAAGCTGGTGGATGAGTTGCTCGCATCGCCGCGCTACGGCGAGCGCTGGGCGCAGCATTGGCTCGACCTCGTGCGCTACGCGGAGAGCGATGGCTACAATGCGGATGCGTATCGTCCATCGGTGTGGCCGTATCGCGACTACGTCATCAAGTCGCTCAACGATGACAAGCCCTACGACCGCTTCGTGCGCGAGCAGCTCGCAGGCGACGAGATCACGCCGGACGATCCGAACGTGCTCATCGGCACTGCGTTCCTGCGTCATCCGGTTTATGAGTGGAACCAGCGCGATGTGCGCGGCCAGTGGGACATCATCCTCACCGACATGACGGACACGACGGGCGAGCTGTTCCTCGGCCTGAGTATGGGATGCGCGCACTGCCACAATCACAAGTTCGATCCTATCTTGCAGAAGGACTACTACCGTCTGCGCGCCTTCCTCGCGCCCGTGCAGTGGCGCGATGATATGAAGCTGGCGACGCAGGAGGAGAAAAAAGCCTTCGCCGAACAACAAGCGAAGTGGGAGGCCACGACCGCCACCATTCGTGCGGAGATGGAGACGCTGGCGAAGCCGGTGATGGAAGGCAAGACACACTCCGCCGTGAAGAAGTTCGCCGACGACCTCCAGGACATCATCAACAAACCCAACGACAAGCGCGATCCGCTGGAGAAGCAGCTCATGGTGTTGTGCCAGCGTCAGATCACGATGGAGCACGAGAAAGCCGATGTGGTGAAGTCGCTGAAGGACGAGAAGGCGAAGGCGCGCTATGGCGAGCTAGAGAAGCAGTTGAAGGAGTTCGACTCGCTGAAGCCGAAGCCACTGATGGATGCATTCGTCGCGACCGACGCGGCATCGAAGGCGCCACCCGTTTCGATCAAAACACGCAAAGGCGAGCAGGAGATCGAGCCGGGCTTCCTCTCGGTGATCGACACGAGCGCTCCGAAGATCGAGGCGAAGGGCAACTCCACGGGCCGTCGCACGGCGCTCGCAAACTGGATCACGCGCCCGGACAACCAGCTCTCCACGCGCGTCATCGTGAACCGCGTGTGGCAGTATCACTTCGGTCGCGGCATCGTCACGACGGCAAGCGACTTCGGCAAACTTGGCGAGCCGCCGACTCATCCTGAGCTGCTCGATTTCCTCACGACGAAGTTTGTCAAAGGCGGCTGGCATTTGAAGCAACTGCATCGCGACATCATGCTCTCGGCCACGTATCGCCAGACGGCGCGTCGCGAGCCGTCGTCGGAGATCGCGAAGGTCGATCCGTCGAACAAGTATCTCTGGCGCTTCAATCCGCGTCGTCTCGATGCCGAGCAGGTGCGCGATGCCTTGCTCGCGGTGAGCGGTGAACTCGATCCGCAAGCTGGCGGTCCCGCAGGCGATGGCAATGGCACGCGTCGCTCCATCTACACGATGAAGAAGCGCAACAATCCGAACGAGCTTCTCCGTGCGCTCGATATGCCCGCCGGCTTCGCAAGCGTAGCCGAACGCCAGAGCACGACCACGCCGACGCAGGCGTTGCAATTGATCAATGGCGACTGGCTGCTATCGCGCTCGCGCAAGCTCGCCGCTCATGTCGAGTCAATTGATGATGCATGGCTCGCGGTGCTCGGTCGTCCGCCGACGGAGAAGGAGCGTAAGACGGCCGAGGGTTTCCTCAAGAAGCGCGCTGGCAAGGCCAAGCCCACTCAACCGAAGGCAGACAGCGATGAATCGCTCGCTGACTTCCAGGAGAACTCGCCGCATGAGCGACTACTCGTGAACACTGGCGAAAAGGAAGGCGATGAGTTCACGGTCGAGGCCATCGTGAGCCTCGACAGCATCGATGTGAACGCTTCCGTGCGCACTATCGCTTCACGTTGGAACGGAGGTAAAGACAGCCTCGAAGCCTTTGGCTGGAGCCTCGGCGTCACTGGCGAAAAGTCGCGCTACAAGCCGCGCAACGTCATCGTGCAAGTCGTCGGCTACGATGAGAACTCGAACATCGGCTATCAAGTCGTGCCCTCGAATGTCCACATCGAACTCGGCCGTCGCTACCACATCGCCGCTCGCGTCTCATGCACGGGCAAGAACGTCACCTTCTCGATTCGCGATCTCGAAACACCCGGCGCTGCGATTCAATCCGCCGTCGTGCCAATGGATATTCGCTCGAAGCTCAGCCAGGGCGCGTCGCAGATCGTCATCGGCGGCATGAACAAGCGCTCATCCGCCAGCCAGTGGCACGGCCAAATCGAGGCCGTGCGCATCGCCAGCAGCGTGCTGCCCGACAAGTCGCTCAACGCGAACCCCGAGCGCTGGAGCGAAGGTTTTGTCACTTGGCGCAGCGCCGATCCTTTGAACTCGCAGTTCGAGTGGTCCGGCAACGACAAGAAGGTCGCCGAAGCGAATGACCCCTATCGCCAAGCCATGAACGACCTCTGCCAGATGCTGCTCAACACGAACGAATTCTTTTACCTCCACTAACACCATGCCCTGCCATCGATACGACCAACCGACCTCGCGTCGCGACTTCCTGCAATCCGCCGGCTGTGGCTTTGGCGCGGTAGCGCTCGCGGCATTGATGAATGAAAACAACGCTGCGGCTGCCACACTCGCGCATCGTGCCGCGAAGGCGAAGCATGTGATCTTCCTCTTCATGGAAGGCGGACCGAGTCATCTCGACACGTTCGATTACAAGCCGCTGCTCAACAAGCTCGCGGGGCAATCCTTGCCGGCCAGCTTTAAGCCGCCGATCACTGCGATGGGCGAAACGAAGTCGCCGCTGCTCGAATGCAAACGCACCTGGAAGCAATACGGCCAGGGCGGTCTGTGGGTCTCGGATTGGTTCACCAACGTCGCGCAGCACGCCGACGATCTCGCAGTGATTCATTCGTGCGCATCGAGCGGCATCAATCACGCAGGCGGCGTGTGTTCGATGAACACCGGCTCCGTCTTCGGCGGTCGTCCGTCGCTTGGTGCATGGGCGCAGTATGGTCTCGGCAGTGAGAACCGGAATCTGCCTGGCTTCGTCGTGATCAAGGACAGCGAAGCCACCGTGGTGAATGGCGCGCGTAACTGGGGCAACGGCTTCATGCCTGCCGTGTATCAAGGCGTGGAGTTCGCCTCGGACGGCACGCCGATCAAATACCTCGACAACCCGAAGGGCGTGGATCGCAAACGTCAGCGCGACAAGCTCGACCTGCTCGGCGCGCTCAATCGCGACTATAACGCGACACGCCAGAGCAACACCGAACTCGACGCGCGCATCAAGGGCTACGAACTCGCCTATCAAATGCAGGCCGAGGCCCCTGAAGCCGTCGATCTCAGCAAGGAAACCGAAGCGACCAAGGCGCTCTACGGCATGGACGATGAGAAGACGGCTGTCTATGGCCGCAACTGCCTGCTCGCGCGTCGTCTCATCGAAAACGGCGTGCGTTTCGTGCAGCTCTACTCCGGTGCCGGCAGTAAGTGGGACAGCCACAAGGGCATCGAAGTGAATCATTCCAAGCTTTGCAACGCTGTCGATAAACCCATCGCCGGCCTTCTTACTGATCTGAAGTCACGTGGCCTGCTGGAAGAAACACTGGTCATCTGGGGCGGCGAATTCGGTCGCACTCCCATGTCCGAGCAAGGTGACGGTCGCGATCACAACCCCACCGGTTTCACCATGTGGATGGCCGGCGGCGGCGTGAAAGGCGGCCAGACCTACGGCATGACGGATGAGCTTGGTTTGTATGCGGTCGAAGATCGCCTGCATGTGCATTCGATTCACGCGACGCTGCTCTACCTGCTCGGCATCGATCACACGAAGCTGACATACAATCACAAGGGCCTGCCCGAGCGCATCGATCAGAACGAAGGGAAGCCTTACACGAAGCTGCTCGTCTGAAAGACCCGGGAAGCGAAGCAATGGTGCGCGGTCCAGGTTGACGGGATTGTTCGCTGACGCCACGAGCTGTGTGCGCGCGCAACCTTCCACATGCGGGGTCCGGCCCGGTCGGCTTGCCTGTCGATCACCGGAAGTCACAAGTCAGAGCACGCGCGGCGCGCCCAGGCGTCGGCGGCGATGAGCTGGTCGAGGGACGGATGGTGCACGATGTCATGCTTCTGCATCACGGTATCGACAGTCTGCCAGATGCGCGGGAAGGAGATGCGCCCGTTGAGGAAGGCATCGACGGCCATTTCGTTGGCGGCATTGAGCACGGCTGGCAGCGTCCCGCCGGTCTCCCCGGCCTGGCGCGCAAGGTCGAGCGCGGGGAAAACGTCGGTGCGCGGCGCCTCGAAGTGGAGCGCGGCAAGCTTGGCGAAGTCGAGCGGCGGCAGCGAATTCGCCACGCGCTCGGGCCAGGTGACGGCGTACTGGATGGGGAAGCACATGTCGCTGTGGCTGAGCTGGGCGATGACGGAATTGTCAACGAACTCGACCATGCTGTGCACGATGCTCTGCGGATGCACGACCACTTCGATCTTGCTCATCGGCACGCCGAAGAGCCAGCGTGCCTCGATCATTTCCAGCCCTTTGTTGAAGAGCGTGGCTGAGTCGATGGTGATCTTCCGGCCCATCGTCCATGTGGGATGCTTGAGCGCCTGCGTCACGGTGACGTGCGCGATCTGCTCGGCCGGCAAGGAGCGGAAGGGGCCGCCCGAGGCGGTGAGCAGGATGCGACGTATCTCGCTCTGCCGGTCGCCTTCGAGGCACTGGAAGATGGCGTTGTGCTCGCTGTCCACTGGCAAAATGTCCACGCCGTATTTTGCGGCGGCGCTCATCACGGCTTCGCCAGCCATCACGAGGATCTCCTTGCTCGCCACCGCCAGATGCTTTCCGCACTCGATGGCTGCCAACGCGGGCGCGAGGCCCGCGGTGCCGACGATGGCGACGATGACCATGTCGGCGTCCGATGCGCGCACGAGATCGACGAGGCCCTGCTCGCCGCCGTGGACCTCCACGTCCGGAGGCAGCAGTTCGCGCGCGCGCCGGGCCGCGCCTGCGTCGGTAAGCGCCACCTGCTTCACCTGCGTCTCGGCGACCTGGGCGACGAGCGCATCGACGCTGCGCTGCGCGGCCAGGCCGGTGATCGTCATGCGCTCCGGAATGTCCCGCGCGACCTTCAGCGAACTGGCGCCGATGGAGCCGGTGGAGCCGAGGACCAGAACCTTGCGCGGACGGGAGGATGATGAAGATGACGCCATGGAATTAGTTCTACGCCAGACTCACCGTCCGTTCACCACGTCACCCGCGCAGGCTTGCCATTCTTCAAAAAGCGATGCGTGGACGTGGCGCGCTTCCCATCCTTTTCCACGGTGATTTCGTACAGCCCCTCGTGGCCGCGCGCGGACCACGCGCCGTTGTCACCGGTTGCGCCGCCGGTCTTCGTGGCCCAGCGGTCCCACACGAGGTCGCGCCAGACTTTGGCATTGGGTTTCTCGCTCCAGTCTTTGCGCCAGAGCGCGGCCTCCGGCTTCCAGCCGGCGCCCTCCCAGAAGACCCAAAGCATGAAGCCGCTGTATGCCGGATGGCTGTAGGCCATGATGAGGCAGTCCCGCAGCCAGTCCGCCTGCAAGTCCTCGTCGCCATTGGTGATCACGTCGAACTCGGTGATCTCGAGATTTGACACGAGTTTGGCGAAGCGGTCGCTGATGCGCAGCATCTCCGTCGGCGCGGGCAGGAAGCTGCTGTGAAAGTGCGCCATGTTGCCGATGCCGTGCGGTTTGGCGCCTTGCTGGATGAGCGTCTCGATGGCCTGGAAGTACTCGTCCTGCTGGCGTCCTTCACGGAAGACCTGGTCCTCGTTCACAAAGAGAGGCACCTTCACCCGCTTGCGCGCGGCATTGATCACGTCCGCGTAGAATTGCGGGCTGATCACCCGGTCCACGGTGTTGCGCGGCGACTCCCAGCCAACCGGGTGGTTCACCGCATCCCACTCGTTCACGTACCTGCCGGCGCCGGCGATGACATCTTCGAGATGACTCATCACACGGCGCCGGATCATTTTCGGATCGGACTTCAACTCCTCCGACCACTTCTCCCACGGTCCCCAGCACAGGTAGTGGCCGCGCACGCTCATGCCGCGATCCTGCGCCCACTTCAGCGCGCCGACGGACCACTCATTGCGGAACTCCATGCCCGAGTTCGATCTGCCTGCCTCCCAGCCGAAGGGCTTCAGATCATTCTCGAGCACGATTCGGCTGAAGTTCGCATCCACCATCTCGCGGTACTTCGCCACTCGCGCGTCAGCGCCCATGAGAAGCTTTGCCTTCACCGCCGCGCCGAAGCCGAATTGATGCCGTTTCAATGCCACGCCCACCCTGGCATCGGACACGGGCTTGCCGGTGGCGTCCGTCACCTCGACGACAAGGTCCGTGGTGCGGATACGCTCGATGCGCTCGAGCGCCTCCTTGCGCCACGGCGCATCATCATCGCGGCCCGGATAGTGCAAATACGGCCGCGGCAGCTTCTCCATCGGAAAGTCCGGGCCGTAGTCGATCAAGCGCAGCGCCGCCAGTTCCAGCGTCTGCCTTCTGCCTCCGGGCATCAGGATCGCATGCGTGGCACCGTCCTTCCATGTCGCGTTCGCCGGGAAAGGAATGAACATCGTCTCCCACGCCGCACCGACTTCGAACGCATCCTGGCCCAGCTTCGTGTAGTCCGGCGGATCCTTGATCTCCACGACAACACGCGCACCGCCCTTGCCATCGGCCGTGCTGCCAGGCACGCAGCGCGCCTGGAAGGTGAGCAGCATCTTGTCGCCCTGCTTCACTTCACGAACGACAGGCGCGCGGAGTTGGATTTGAAACGGTCCCGCCTTGTCATCGAGCAGCTCCACGCGCCAGCCCCTGCCGTGAGGCGTGTCGATCACCTCGCCGCGCACGCGTTCCTTGCCACCGGTGAGCACGGCACGCTCCAGAGCGTCAGCGTCCAGCACGTCGCGTCCTCCGGCAGGGATGGCCGTCGCGGCGGATGCGCTGACGGCAAAGGCGGCGAGCGGTGCCAAAACAGAGAAAACGAGAGAGCAAGATGCACACATGGCGCGCCATCATTGCAACACGGGAGGAAAGGAGGCAAGCGCGACGGACGAAGATGCTCTCACACCGGGCCGCCTTCTGGAGCGCGCCATCGTTTCACGGCCATGTCCGTCGTCGCAAGCCGACGCTGTCCCCCAATGCACATCATGCCAGGATATCCTTGATCACTTTCGGCCCTTCCACGCCGCTGAGGCGGGCATCGAGCCCCTGGAACTTGAAGGTGAACGCCTCGTGATTGATGCCGAGCTGGTGGAGCATCGTGGCATGCAGGTCGTGAACCGTGGTGATCTTCTCAACAGCGGCGTACCCGAGGTCGTCGGTGCTGCCATAAACGAAACCGCGCCTCACACCGGCTCCGGCCATCCAGATGGTCATGGCCTTGTTGTGATGGTCGCGACCGACCGGGCCTTTGTTTCCCTGCGCCATCGGAGTGCGGCCGAACTCTCCCGCCCACACGATCAGCGTGTCATCGAACATGCCGCGCTGCTTCAGATCAGTGATCAGCGCCGCGCACGCCTTGTCGATCTCCTTCGCGCGCAGCGGCAGTTCTTCGCGCAGCAGGCTGTGATGATCCCAATCGCGATGGTAGAGCTGGATGAAACGCGTGCCGCGCTCGGCGAGACGACGCGCGAGCAGGCAGTTCGAGGCGAACGATCCATCGCCCGGCGTGCACCCGTAGAGGTCGAGCGTGTTCTGGCCTTCCTTCTTGATGTCCATCAGCTCCGGCACGCTCATCTGCATCTGAAATGCCATCTCATACTGAGCGATGCGCGTCGCGATCTCGGGATCATCGACGAGCGTGTTGCGTTGCTTGTTGAGCACATTGATCGCCGCCACATCAGCGCCTTGACGCTCGCGCGTCACACCATTCGGACTCGTCAGATACAAAACCGGATCGCCCTGCGAGCGAAGCTGCACGCCCTGGAACCGCGATGGCAAAAACCCGCTGCTCCACTGCCGCTGCGCGATTGGCTGTGGCGTGCGGCCTTTGCCCGTGGACACGGCGACGACGAATCCCGGCAAGTCACTCGACTCGCTGCCCAGCCCATACGTCACCCACGCGCCCATGCTTGGCCGACCCGCGATCTGCGCGCCCGTGTTCATGAACATGTGCGCCGGATCGTGATTGATCGCGTCCGTGGTCATCGACTTGATGATCGTGAGGTCGTCCACCACCGAGCCGAGGTGCGGCAGCAACTCGGACAACTCCGTGCCCTGCTTGCCGAACTTCTGAAACTGAAACATCGGCCCCTTGCACACCAGCTTCTGTCCCTGAAGCTGAGCCAACTGCTGCCCCTTCGTGAACGACTCCGGCATCGGCTTGCCATCCATCTCAGCGAGCTTCGGCTTGTAGTCGAACAACTCTAACTGCGACGGCCCGCCCGCCATCGTGAGCCAAATGACACGCTTCGCCTTCTGCGGCAGCGGCAACGATGTCAGCACGCCACGCGTCGCCGCATTCGCCTCGCTCATCAGCGATGCCAGGGCGACGGCTCCCAGGCCATGCGTGGTCCGGCCGAGGAAAGCACGACGGGAATGAAGAAGCGGAGTCATGCAGGAGGGAACGGCCTTGCGTCCCCCGTCTTGCCGCCGTGACGACGGACCGGTTCTTCGTTTGGTGCTGGCCTCGGGGCGCACAGCCGGCAGGCGGGGCAAGGCAGATGCCCGCCCCGCTTACAGCGCAGCCTTACGCCTCCAGTTCGTACTCGCGCTCCTTCGTGATTCCGGGGCGCGGAACGGGATATTTGCCGTTCTTATCGGCGCGCAGTGGCGCGGGACTCTCGAGCGTGAGCTTGTCCACATCGGGCGCGAACTCGTGCGGGCAGTTCAGCATCTGGTCATAGGTGATGATCTGGCCGGTGTGCGCGGCCATGCGGCCCATGCAGGTGACGAGACTCGACTTCGCGGCGCGCTCGACTTCGGAGTACGGCTTGTCGTTGACGATGGCATTGATGAGGTCCTGCCACTCGACGTCGTACGGATTCGGCTCCTGCTTTGGAGCGCGCCAGATGACGTTTTCGGCCGTCTTCGCCTGACCTTTGAAGGTCATGGCCTTCGAGGGGAAGTGCCCGGCAGTCGAGACGATGGCCCAGCCTTTGCTGCCGTGGACGTAGGTGGCGAATTCGTTGTGCGTGCCCACGGCATTGCGGCCTTCGAGGTAGAACTTCGTTCCGTCGCGATAGGTGTACTCGACGGAGTAGTGGTCGAAGTTTTGGTCGATGTAGTCGCCACGATCGGTGCGACCGCCGCTGGCTTTGGCTTCGACCGGCCAGTCGTTCTTCATCCAGCAGGCTTCGTCGATATTGTGGATGAAAAAGTCGCTGAAGCAGCCGCCGCTGGCCCAGAGGAAGGAGTGGAAATTCTTGATCTGCCATAGCAGTTCGCTCGGTTCCGTCTTCGGATCACGCGGCTTCGTGAAGCAGGATCCCACCGGACCCTGCATGCGGTAGGCGCGCTCCAGAATGATGTCACCGATCTCGCCGTCCTGAATGCGCTTGAAGAGTTCGTTGCGGCTCGGGCAGTGGCGGCACATGAGGCCGACGGCCACCTTCATGTTCTTTCTCTTGGCCTGCTCACCAAGTTCGAGCATGCGCTTGCCAGTCGGGCCATCGACGCAAATGGGCTTCTCCATGAAGACGTTCACACCCTTCTCGATGGCGTACTTGAAATGCACCCAGCGGAACGCCGGCGGTGTGGCGATCACGACCACGTCGCCCGTGCCGGGGCGCAGGGAATCGATGGCGTGCTTGTAGGCATCGAAGCCGATGAACCGCGAGTCCGCCGAGACGGAAAACCGGTCAGGGTGCTTCTGGGACAAGGCGTTGAAGCTGCTCTCCTGCCGGTTGTCCAGCACATCGGCCATGGCGACGAGCTTGGTGGCCTGCTTGACGCCCATCGAATTGCTTGCGGCACCGGTTCCGCGCCCGCCACAACCCACCAGTGCCACGCGGATCGTGCTGTCTCCCTCCGCATGGACATGCGGCAGCGAAATGCCGGCCAGGGCAGAGAGTCCGGCGGTGGCTTTGGTCGTCGTTTTCAGAAAATCGCGGCGTGAAGTGGCGGTGAGGTTAGGGTCCATGTTCGTTGGGTGATGTTTCGCGGCAGATTACGAAGCCGTTCGATTCCAAATTGCAGCCTTTACGCCACGGTAATTGCTCGCTCGCGCGCTCGGGCTGATTTCGAAGTGGTCGGCAGCCACCCGTGGCAGAGGCAGGGGTGAGATCGCCTCCACCGCCGGAAGCTCGCAGTCGCTCAAATGGGCCGGGCGGACACCTCAAGTCTCGTTCTAGGGCCGGCCGGTCCACTACCCTTCTCCCCGAAGGCTGGGACTGGTTGGAATCGAGGGAAGCCCGGCAGTCTGCACCCACCAACTGTGCAATGGTTGGAAAATTCCGTAAAAGTTAGGCAAACAAAACAATCTCCTTGCCTTTGAAGTTCTGAAAATTATAATAATTGCCAAATAATCCGCGTATGATGCCTCTTCCTATTCTCTCCGAAGCCCGGCCACTCCGGTCTCTGGTCGCCGGCTTGGTCTGCCTCACCGTCTTTGGACCGGAAGCGGGCATCGCCCAAGCGCCGCCGATGAAACCGGGCCAGCCGGTGGGTGGCGTGGATGCCCTGGCGGGGCCGATGGATGACAACGCGATGATCAAGATCAACTTCACCAACACTCCGGTGCAGGCGATTGTGCCACTCTATGAACGGCTGACCGGCAAGAAGATCATCACCGACTCCGCACTCACCGGCGAGTCAATGCGCATAAATGCGCTGAACCCACTCCCGAAAAAGAAGGCCATCTCCTTCATCGAAGCCTCGCTGCTTCTCAATGGTTACGCGATCATCCCGGTGGACAAGGACACCGTCAAGCTGCTGCACCACTCTGGCGGCAAGAGTCCGGGGGCGGAGAATCTGCCGGTGTTCAATTCCATCAACGACCTGCCCGAGGGTGAGCAGATCGTCCACTTTGTGATGCCTCTCCAGCACATCTCACCCGACGAAGCGTCAAAGGCGTTTCAGGCCGTGATCAAGCTGCACTCCTATGGCGTGATCACGCCGGTGGTGAACGCCGCCGCGCTCATCATCACGGAGAACTCCGCCACCATCCGCAGCATCTTCGAGATCGCGCAGATCATCGACGTGCCTCCGGCCGACATCGCCAACGAAATGATCAAGCTCGAGCGCTCCGACGCCGAGAGCATCGCGGAGATCCTCAACGACATCTACGGTGACAAGGAGAAGGACAAGACCAGCACAACCTCGCAGCGCCAGCAGAATCAGCAAAATCCCCAGGCCGTCCCCAACACACCGGGGCAGCCCGCAGCGCCTAATTCACGAAGCCCTGCTGGCGGTGCCAACGGTGGCGTGTCCACTTCGGACACCAACCCGAGCGTCGCGAAAGTGAAGATCATCCCCTACCGCCGGACAAACCAGCTCCTCGTCATCGCCCGGCCCGTCGATATCACCGCCATCAAGGCGCTCGTCGCCAAGCTCGACCAGCAGGCCGACGACGCCACCTTTCTCAAGACCAAGCTGAAGTACATGCCCGTCGGCGACTTCCTCTCCGTCGCCTACAAGGCGCTCGCCAAGGACACCGACATTCAATCCGACAGCGGCGGCCCAACGGGCAGCAGCCGCGGCCCCAAGCTCAGCGGCAGCTCCAGCACGCCGAGCACACAGGCCCGCAATACCGGCAGCTACAACGGTTCCACCACCGCACAACAGTCCCCGTTCAACTCTCCGTTCGGCGGCAGCACAAGCTTCGGCAACCAGGGCGGCATGTTCGGCGGCGCGACGCGCAGCGTGCTCAGTGATCCCGACCACTTCTCCACGCCGGATTCTGTCATCGTCGGCAAGACGCTCCTCATCGCCGACCCGCAGTCAAACAGCCTCATCGTCTCCGGCTCGCCCGAGCACATCAACACCATCCAGAAGCTCATCCATGAGATGGACACGCGCCCGCAGCAAATCTACATCAACACGGTCATCGGCCAGCTTAACCTCGGCGCAGACTACGAATACGGCTTCGACTTCCTCAAGCTGCTCGACAACTTCACCCTGCGTCAGGTCAAGGAAGTCACCGTTGATTCGACCTCCACGAGCACCACCACCACGGGCAGCGGCACCACGTCCACCACCACGACCGCCGGCACCACCACGGCCACCGGCACCACCGGCACGAGCACGGACACCACCACGACCGGAACGACCGCCGGCACCACGACCAATCCGCTCACCCAGCTCACCGCAGGCACCGCCGGCGTCCTCGAAACCTCGCTAAATCTCAACAAGTTCAACTTCAACCAGCTCAACCTCTACGGCCAGATCGGCAACTTGGGCCAGTACCTGCGCCTGATCGACCAGGACAAGAACTTCAAGGTGCTCTCCCGCCCCAGTGTCTATGCCCGCAACAACACCAAGGCCGTCATCTCCTCAGGCCAGCGCATCGCCGTGCCCACCAACATTCTCTCCAATGGCGCGAGCGTCAGCGGCGGCATCGCCTCCACCAGCGCCAGCATCGACTACCGCGACGTGGTGCTGAAGCTCGAGGTCATACCGCTCATCAACTCCGATGACGAGGTCACGCTCAAAATCTCCCAGCTGAATGACAACATCGTGGGCACGCAGATCATCTCGAACAACACAATCCCGACCATCGGCACGCAGGAACTGAACACCGAGATCACCGTGAAGAGCGGCCAGACCGTAGTGCTCGGCGGTCTCATCACGGAAAAAGACGGCAAGAACGGCAACGGCGTCCTTTTCCTGCGCAGAATCCCCCTCATCGGCAGTCTCTTCGGCACCACGACCAAGAACCGCAGCCGCGAAGAACTGCTCATCTTCATCCAGCCGCAGATCATCAAGCAAGCCGACCCGCTCGACAAACCGAACGACTTCGAGATGGGCCGCACGCGCGTGCTCGAGGAGACGCTCCGCTTCAATGCGCCGAAGCAACTGCCCCCTTCCCAGTCGCTCAAAGACCCGTCGGCACGCAAGCCCGTGTCGGCGTCTCCGCTCAAAAGAAAATAAACCCGCCGCCCCGCACGCTATGACTCATCACATGCCAGTCCCCCAGGCGCATCCGATCCAGCCGTATGCGCAGGCTCTTGAAAAAGAGCACCAGGAAGCGCTCGTCGGCGGACGGCCTCAGTCCCTCGTCGGCCTGCTGGCGAATCAGGCCCGCGCATCCGCGCAGACCGGTCGTGTCGTCATCGTACGGCACGCCGGGCCGGCGGAACCATTCCGCTCGCAGTGATCCATCGCCCCCTCCACACACCACTCCTCTCTCCCCACCCCAATGTTGAATCTCGTCGATCAAGTCCTTCGTGAAGCCGGATGCGCGGACAATGCCGCCGTCGCACAGGCCATTGAGGAGGCGTGCTACAACCAGACTTCGTTCGTCGATGCGGTGCTGGATTGCGAAGGCGTACGCGAGCGGGATTTCCTCGTCGCCCTTGCAAAGGCGCTGAATCTTCCGTGGTGGGAGCCGAACGGTGACAAGCTCGCAGAGCCGGCCCTCCGCCGCCATCTTCCGGCGGAGATCGCGCTGCGGCATCGTTTGCTGCCCATCGCCATCGACGAGAAGAAGCAGGCTCCCATCGCGCCTGGCGAGCAGGCACCGCTCGAACAGCCCGACGACGAGAAGCCCGCTCTGCACGTCGCGACGTGCGATCCCCTGAATCTCGTCACGCGTCAGCGTGTCGCCGCGAGCGTGTTGCATCCCGTCGTGTGGCACGTCGGCCAGCGCACCCGGATCGTCGAGGGACTGCAGAAGCTCTACGGCCTCGGTGCCGACACCTTCGAGAAGATTCTGCGCGGTCGCGCCGAGTGGGGCGGAGAAGACATCACGGATGAGGTCACTGTGCTTGACGAGCCGGAGGATGAAGAAGCATCCGTCGTCCGCTTTGTGAACCAGATCATCCGGCGCGGGCTCGAGCAGCGCGCGACGGACATTCACGTCGAGCCGCAGCAGGATCGACTGCGCATCCGCTACCGCATCGACGGCCGCCTCGAAGAGCTGCCTGTGCCGGAGAACATCAAATCACTCCAGGCATCCGTCATCGCACGCCTCAAGATCATGGCGCGCCTCGACATCGCCGAGAAGCGTCTGCCGCAGGACGGGCGCATCAATTTGGAAATGGACGGCTCGCCCATCGACGTGCGCGTCGCCACCATTCCATCCGTCGAAGGCGAGAGCGTCAGCCTCCGTCTCCTCGGCCAGCAGCAGGTCACGCTCGGCACGCTGGGCTTCACCGACACGATTCGTCCGGTGATCGATGAACTCTTGAAGCTGCCCAACGGCATCATCCTCATCACGGGGCCGACGGGTTCCGGGAAGTCCACCACGCTCTACGCATTCCTCGGGCAGCTCAACCAGACGCATCGACGCATCGTCACGATCGAAGATCCGGTTGAGTACAAACTGCCCGGCGCGGTGCAAATCGCGGTGAAGCCCGAGATCGGCCTCACCTTCGCCACCGGTCTGCGGAGCATTCTGCGCGGCGACCCGAACGTCGTGATGGTCGGCGAAATGCGCGACCTCGAGACCACCGAGATCGCCGTGCGCGCCGCGCTCACGGGTCACCTGGTGTTCTCCACGCTGCACACGAACGATGCCATCGGCGGCATCACACGTCTTGTGGATATGGGCGTCGAGCCATTCCTGGTTTCCAGCGCCGTGCGCGCCTTCTTTGCGCAACGCCTGGTGCGCAAGCTCTGCCCCGTATGCCGTGCTCCCGCAGACATCGAGACCGACTATCTTGAATCCATCGGCTTCCCGATGAGCGCGCCGGGCCAGCTCATGCGCGCCGTCGGTTGTGAAGCCTGCCGAGGCTCCGGCTATCAGGGTCGCCTCTCCATTTACGAAGTCGTCATCGTCACACAGGCGCTCCAGCATCTCATCAATTCCCGCGCGCATCCCGCCGAGTTCTTCAAGCAGGCCATCAAGGACGGCTACGTGCCCATGCGCGGCTACGGCTTCCAAAAGGCACTCGCCGGTGAAACGACCATCGAAGAAGTCCTCTCCGTCACCGCCGCCGAGCGTGACTTCAACGACACGCCCTCGACTCCTTCGCCGAAGTCTCGTCCCCAACTCGTCGCAGCCTGAACCTGATCTCTGACTTCTGACCCCTGATCTCTTCCCCGATGCCCAGCTTCACCTATAGCGCCCACGGCCCGGCCGGCATCGTCAGCGGAGAACTCTCCGCCGCTGACCGCGCCGAGGCATTTGCGCTTCTCGGGAAAAAGAAACTGCAGCCTTTTAAGCTGGAGCAGGGCAGTGCAGCCAAAGCCGTCGGACGCGTCGGACCTGTCCGACCCGGCAAAGCAAAAGTGTCCGACGCACCCGCCGATACAACCCCACCCACCGGCCCCATCAAACTCAAGCTCCCGCAGGTCGTGATGTTCACCGAGGAGCTCTCCGACCTCCTCGCCGCCGGCATCCAGCTCGAGCCGGCGCTCGGCACGATGGAGCGTCGACGCGAACTCTCCGGCGTGAAGACGCTCGCCACCGTTCTGCGCTCGAAGATTCGCGATGGCATGAGCTTTTCCAAAGCCGTCGCATCAACATCGCCGAGCTTCGGCAGTCTCTTTTGCGCGTTGGCAGCCGCCGGCGAGGCGAGCGGATCGCTGCCGGCGATTCTGAAACGCCAGGCCGCCTACTTGCGGTCGCTGCAAGCTCTGCGCGGAAAGGTGATGTTCGCGATGATCTATCCAGCGTTTCTCATCGTCTCGGCGGTCGCGGTCACGCTGCTGTTCATCGTCTATCTAATCCCGAAGCTGACTGAACTCCTCGCCGAGACGGGCGGCGCGATGCCGATGGGCGCGACGATCATCTTGTTCATCAGCGGCATCTTCAAAAAGGTCTGGTGGCTGCTCGCGCTCGGCGGCTTCATCGGCTGGGGATCGTTCAAGGCATGGCTTGCCCGGCCGGAGTCGAAGATTCCGTGGGCGCGCTTCACGCTGAAGGTGCCGCTGTTCGGCCAGATTTTGAAGTCGCGCTTTTATGTCCAGTTCCTTGAGACGCTCTCGAATCTCATCGGCAGCGGCCTGCCCATGACGCACGCGCTGCAGCTCACGCAGCAGGCCACGGAGAACCCGTATCTCCGCCAGGAACTCACCGAAGTGATGACCCAGGTCTCCGAAGGCGTGTCACTTTCCCGTGCGCTCGATCGCAGCGGACATTTTCCGCCGCTGCTGCTCGACATGGTTTCAGTTGGCGAGCAGACCGGCAAGATCGCCGAATCGCTCTCAAAGGCAGCCGAGCGCTTCGACCGCGAGCTGGAGAAGACCGTGGACAAGATCAGCGCCATCATCCAGCCCGCCATCATCTGCCTCATGGCCGGCATGGTCGGCGTCATGGCCTACCTGATGGTGTCCACGATTTTCCAGACCATCTCGGGCGTCGGCAAATGACGCCGGTCGCGATTTCCAATCCATCTCTTCAATCCAACAAACACCATGAAACACACACTGCATAAATCCCGCCGCCAGATGAAGCACGCAGCTCGTCGCGGCTTCACGCTCGTCGAAATGATGCTCGTGCTCGGCATCATCGCGCTGCTCGTCGGCGCGGGCGCCGTCATGTTCACAGACGTGATGGGCACGGGCAAAAAAGGCCGCGCCAAGGCAGACATCAGCACTTACACATCCGCACTCCGCAGCTATGAAGCGCAGAGCTTGATCCTGCCGACGACTGAGCAGGGCCTCAATGCGCTCGTCGAGCGTCCGTCGGGCCGCGGGACACCGCAGAGCTGGAGCCCGGTGCTCAAGAAGTTGATGCTCGATCCGTGGGGCCACCCCTACAACTACCGCCGCCCCGGCTCGAAGGACAAAGGCGGCTTCGACCTCTTCTCCTCCGGTCCCGACGAACAGCCGGACACGGCGGATGACATTGGCAACTGGGACCTGTGAGCATCGCATGATGGAACATTGGAAGATTGGAATGCTGGAAGGATGAAAACCCATTCGAGAGTTCGATGCGCGATGGTGGAATCCCACGATTCCACTTTTCCAGCATTCCATCATTCCTCCGCGCTTCGTGCAGGCTTCACCCTCGTCGAAGTCATCGTCGCGCTCAGCATCGCCATGCTGCTCATCGGTGTGTCCGCGCTTTCGATCACAGCGGTGAACGATGAGGGCAAGTTGCGCCGCGAGGCCACACAGATCGAGATGACGGTGCGTGACTCGCTGATGAAAGCGGTTTCGGGTTACAATGCAGTGCAGCTCGATTTCGGATCATTCGGCGCGGTGCAGGTGCGACGCTACGGCGAAAAGGCGTTCCGCGCACCGAAGCCGGGAGAAAGCTGGGAGTTCAGTCCCACCGGTGTTTGCGAGCCGGTCGAGATCCGTGTCACGCGCGAAGAGGGCAGCATCGAGCTGGGATTCGATCCGCTCACCGGCTGCGCGCGGAAAAGAAACATCGTAGTGAATGGATGACGCAATGAAAATGACGAATGACGAATGCCGAATGACGAATGGAGCGAGCGCTTCCCTGGCGACTTGTGTCTGCATTCGTCATTCGTCATTCGTCATTCGTCATTCCCGCACCGCGGGCTTCGTCCTCCTCGAAGTCATTCTCGCCCTCGCCATCTTCGCCACGGTCGCCGTTGGCATGACGAATGCCCTGGACCAGATGGCGCGCAGCGCCCGCTCCGGAAAGCGGGAGGCACAGGTGCTGCGTGTGCTGGAATCCGTGCTCGCAGAGGTGTCACATCAGCCGGAGTTGAAGCAGAAGACCTACAGCTTTCCGCTCACCGACGATCGCATCGGCGCATCGGCCTCCGTCGCGAAGATCAAGCTCTACACACGGAACAAGCAATTGCTCGACCACATGTTTCTCGTCCACGCCGAAGCCTGGTTTCAGGACGGCCGTGAGCAACTCATGAAGCGCATCATGGAGACCTATGTCTATTCACCCAACAGTCCCGATGCGTAACGTGCAACCAGTGGCGCGACCCGCAGGGTTGCAAAAAGTGGTGCGACCCGATGGGTCGCACCGCGGGCTTGGACTGCGATGCAGAGGATCGCACCACTCTCGCGCGGGCTTCACGCTGCTCGAAGTCATTGCCGCGATGGCGCTCATCGTCTTTCTCATCGGCGGCGTTTACAGCGTCGGCAGCGGATCGGTCGCGCTCGGTGCCTCGATGAATCGTGCGCGCGTTTTTGAAACGCGCGTCAGCAGTTTCACCAGCGTGTGGCGGGAGTACCTCGAGACATTGCCGCCAGGCATCCGCTTCTCGGCCAAGGACAGGAAGCTGCTCATCGAAAACGGCACCGTGCCCTTTGCCTGGACCCGCGCGGTGCGCCGCGCGGATGCCGTGCAATTCTCGCTCGATCACACACCGGGTGAGGAAGGCTCGTCGTTCATGGTCCGGCATCTGAAGCGGCCGAAGAAGGCCAAGGCGCCTGACGAATACGATCTCGTGGCCCAGCTCCCTCTCTTGGAAAACGTGCGCGCGATCGACTGGACCTTTTACGAGCCGACCGACAAGAAGTGGCTCGGCACCTGGGACCCGCAGAAGCATCCGCAGCCGCCGCTCTTCATGCGCTTTCACTTCGCCTTCGTCGGCGATCCTCGCGAGTTCGAGTACACCTTCTGGGTGGCAAACGATTTCATCACGCCGCAAAACCCCGGCCAGCCGATTCCCGCCCAACCCGGCCAACCCGCTCCCGCCGCCCCTCCATCCCGCACATGACCTGAACACTGAATACTGAATACTGAATACTGAACACTTCGCTCCGCCCCCTCATGCACCTCCGCCCCACCATCAACCGCCCGCGCCACCAAGGCTCCGCCTTGATCGCCGTGTTCTGGCTGATCGCGGTGCTCGGCATGGTGGTGTTTGGAGCCACGAAGATGCTGGCGACGGATTCGCACTACGCGAAGGAGGCGCGCGGCAGGATTTACGCCAAGCGCCTCGCCGAGATGGGCCTCGCGGTCGGCCAGCATCCCGCCATCACGCCGGATGATCCGCTGCTGAACTACTCATCCGAGATGGGCGGCAGCTACTCGGTGAACATCGTGGCGGAAGAGGCTCGCTTTAACATCAACGCCCTGCTTCTGAACGGCGACCGCAGCCTGCTGCGCCGCATTTTCCAGAAGTGGAACATGAAGCCCGAGTTCGCCTCCGCGCTCAGCGATGCGCTGAAGGACTGGGTCGATCAGGACGATCTCGTCTCGCTCAATGGCGCGGAGAAGCGCGAGTATGAAAAGGAAGGACTCGAAGGCATGCCGTTCAACCGCCCCTTCAAGGACCTCGATGAGATGCTCTTCGTGCGCGGCATGGAGCAGGTGAACGCGTTTTACCCCGGCTGGCGCGACTGGTTCACCGTCTTCGGCGACGGCCGCATCGACGTGAACGACGCGAAGCCCGAGCTAATCGCCGTGCTCGCGGACGTGCCGATGGAGCGCGTGGGTCCGCTCATGCAATACCGGCTCGGCATGGACGGCGTGAAGTGGACCAAGGACGACTCACGGCTCACGAGCGCCATCCAGGTGGCGCAGATGCTCGGCGTCTTCCAGCCGCAGATCGTGCAGCAGCTCACGCAGTGGACGCAATTCGCCGGACCCATCCGCCGCATCGAGAGCGTCGGCTCGCTCGGCGATGTGAGCCGCAAGCTGGTCATCATCTCGCAAAACAACCAGGTTCTCTGGAGAGGGGAGCTTCCGAATCATGGCTAAGACGAAGAAACAGCGCAGTGAACTCCTGCTGCCGGCCGCCACAGGCTGGGAGCGCTGGACCGGCCCCGAAGAAGGTCCGCTCGAGCTCGAGCAGGGCTTCGAAGGCGAAGGCGCATTCACGCGCGAGGGCCAGCGTCATACGCTCGCGCTGCCCGCGTCATCCATCTGGGTGCTGCCTGCATGGCTGAAGGGTGATGCGGAGCACCTGGGCGACATGGCCGCGCTGCATCTCGAGCGCCTCGGCGTGCGCATGAACGGCACGGTGCAGGACATGCAGATCGACCGCATCGACTCCGACGATGCCGCGCATCTCACCACCATCATCGCGCTCAAGGACGAGCCGGCCCCCTTGTCGTCGCTGACGAATCTTCCGGACGACTCGGCCTGCGCAGCGCACTGCCTGCCGCTGCCCGAAGATGCGATCGTGGTCTGGCGCGAACTCGGCCGTCTCGTGCTGGCCATCACCTCGGGTGCGCGGATGATTTACTTCAGCCCGCTGTCATCCACGCAGCTCGATGACAACGCATTGAGCGAGATCAACAACATCTGCCTCCAGCTCGGCTTCCAGCGCGTGCTCGGCAGCGTGCACCGCATCGTGATCTGGAGCGACGACGGCGACGTGGACCGCATCCGCCTCGTCTCCGGCATCACCACCGTGCGTGAAGAAAAGCCCGCGCCGCACCTTCCCGCGCGCAGCCTTGCCACGCTCATGCCCGCGGACATCAGCACGGAGCGCGCACGCCAGCAAAAGGCGGCCCGGACGCGCATGATGGCGCTCAGTGCCGGCGGCTTTGTGGCGCTGGCCATCGCCGTGATCGCGGTGCTCACCATGTTCGCCTCGCGCGAGCGCACGGCATTGCTCGACAAGGTGGCGGAGCTGACGCCGCGCGCCTCGAAGGTGGAGGACCATCGGAAGGCCTGGGAGGAGATCGCCTCAGCCGTCGATCCGAAGCGGTTCCCGATGGAGATCATGCTGCGCTGCATGGAGCCAAAGTCATCCGGTGACGTGGCGCTCGTGCATTTCGAGATGTCGGCTGATCGCGTGCTGCTGCGCGGCCGCACACCGTCGTCGGCCATCGCGCTGCAATACACGCAGGAGATCAAGGGTCTGGAATCGCTCAATGCCTACACATGGGAGACGCCGCCGCCGCAGATGCACAGCGACGACAGCGCCACCTTCGAATTGAAAGGAACCCGCCCATGAACAAGAGGGAAAAAATTTTGCTCGTCGCCTTTTCGATCATGTTTGGCGTCATCGTCGGAGGCGGGCTGCTCACTTGGTCGCTCAAGAGCTACACGTCGATCTCCGAGGAAAACTCGAAGCTGCGCAAGCGCGTGGCCGACATGACGCGGAACATCGCCCAGGGTGCCGAGTGGCAGGGCCGCAGCGACTGGGCGGACAACAACGTGCCCTCCTTCGGCTCCGTAGAAGAAGCGCGCGGCAAGCTGCTCGAGGTCGTGCAGGCGTGCGCGCAGAAGGAAAGCGTGACCATCACCAGCAAGGAATTCATCGAGCAGGCGAAGCCCATTACCGCGCTCGACGGCAGCACGATCGAGCAGGCCGGCTACTTCGACAAAGCCTCGGTGAAGCTCACGCTCAACGGCGTGAAGGAGGAACCGCTCTGCAAGTGGATGTTTGCACTGCAGGAGCCGCGCTCATTCCTCGGCATCACCCGCTTTCAAATGGAGCCAACGGGAAAGGATCGCACCGTGAATTGCGAGATCGAAGTCACGCAATTCTATCGGGCCGGCGGAGCGGGAACGAAGCTGTCCAAGGCACAATGAGAGGCGGAAGGCAGGAAGACAAAAGACACAAGACTTGAAGGGAGACAGACGATGAAACCGAGAACACAGGATGCGGGATGCGCGATGCGGGAAGTGGGATGCCGCGCGATGGCCGGCCTGCGTCGTGCCTTTGGGCGCTCAAAGCCGCGCTCTGGCGGTCTTCGTTGGCTGCTCGTCTTTTCTCTCTTGTCTTCCAGTCTTCTGTCTTCGGCCGCCGCGCCGGACAAGGTCGTGACCGTCACTCCCGCGCCCGCCGCCATTCCAGCCGAGCATGCGGACGATGCGCCGCTCGCTTTCCCGCCGCTGGAGCATTACGCGAAGCTGTGGACGGACTCCATGTTCACCACCAAAGCGCTGCCACCGCCCGACGACGCTCCGAAGGGACCCATCTTCACCGACAGCCTCACGCTCGTCGGCATGTATGAAGTGGACGGCGCGGTGGTCGGTGTGCTTTTGGACAAGACGACATCAGGTGTGATGGAAGTGCGCATCGGCGCGGAGAACGAATCCGGCATCAAGATCGTGAAGGTGAATCCAGGCGCCACGCCAGAGAAGACACGACTGCAATTGGCGAAAGGCCAGGAAGCCGGCTGGGTCACCTTCGCCAGCGACGCCGCGCCGCCTGCGGAGCAAGCGGTGCAAGGCGGCCCCGGTGGACCAGGCGCGCCCGGTGCGATGCCCGGCCAGCCAGGCAACGCGATCCCCGGCATGACACAAGGTCCCGCCATCCCGGGCCGGCCCGCGATGGCACCACAACCGAACCGCGCGATGACCGCGCCCCGGACCCTCCTGCCGCCCGCCAACCAGATGCCCCAGGCCCCCGCCATGCAACCGCCCGCAGCGCAACCCCCGCCAGCGCAGGCGGCGCCGCCTCCCGTGTTGCCGGCGCCGGCGGCCGCGGCGAATGCGCCGGGAGATGACCTGCCACCGCTGCCGCAATGATGCGATCCCTCGCAATCAATGCCGCAAAGCCGAGGCGATCTCCAGCCGGCCGGCCCGCCGCGCGGGAAAAAACGCGCCGATGACGGCGACGATGAAGCAGCCCAGGAAACTGCCGATGATGATGCCTGGAGGCTTGAAGCACACCACCTCCAGCCGGGCCTTCACATTGAAGAACGGCGGGGTGTAGAGAATCATCGAGTGATTCACGCACCAGGCGGCGGCCAGGCCGAGCAGCACGCCGGCGATGCCTCCCACGAGACCAAGCACGATGCCTTCCTGCACGAACATGGTGATGATGCCGCCGCGCGTCACGCCCATCGCGCGCATGGCGCCGATCTCGCGGGTGCGCTCGACGATGCCCATCATCATCGTGTTGTAGATGGTGAAGACGAGCACCACGGCCACGATGCAGAAGGCGAAGGCGAAGAAGGTGTCGATCATGTTCAGCGAGCGCGCGTGGTTTGGATTCAGCTCCCACCCGCTGCGCTGCTCGATGTCGAGATGGTGCTCGCGCGCCAGCTCGTCGATGCGCTGCCGCACGGCGGGCAGGTCGGCGGTGTCGTGAAGCAGCAGTTGCACGGAGGTGACGTGCAGCGGCTCGCCCGGGAAGAGCAGCTCGCTGGCGATCTGGACGGGCATGACGACGAGATGGTTGTCGATCTCCTCCATCGCACGGATGCTGATCTGCCGCACGGTGGCGGACACCATGTTCGGCAGTCCGCCCGCGGGCGGCAGTGCGGTGAGCTCGAGCGTCGGGCGCGCAGTGCCTTCGAGTTCGTCCGCGCGCACTTCGAGCACGCGCGCGATGCCGGCGCCGATGGTGATGCCGTCAGGATCGCCGGCGTCGATTTCGGGCTTTGAGGCAAACAAATGCTTGTTCGCCGGAATGTCGCGCGCCTCGGTGAGGTGATGCGGGTTGTAGCGGAGGAAGCGCTCCAGCTCGCCGGGGAACGCGCCGAAGCCGGCGAAGGTGGCGGTGGTCTGCTTGTCCGCGCAGGTGGCGATGCCCTGCACGCGCAGCAGACCGGTGACGAGAGCGATCTTCGGGCCGGTGACCGGATCATCGACCAGCAGCTTTTTGATCTCGTCATAGTTCGAGAGCGCCCAGCCCGCGGGATTGCCCGAGCCCTTTTCCTGAAAGCCGCGTTTGAAAATCTGCAGATGGCCGGAGAGCACCACGGCATGGACCTCGCTGGCGAGATGCGCCCACGAAATGTACCCGCCGAAAAGCATGAGGCCCGCGCACGAGAGCGCGATGGCCAGCAGCGTGGCGGTGGTGCGGCGCGTATTCCGCCAGACGTTGCGCGCTGCGAGGCTCCAGGTGCTCATGCGTCGGTGATGAGGCCGTCGCGCAAATGCACGCAGCGCATGGCGTGCGCGGCGACGTGCGGATCGTGGGTGGAGATCAGAAACGTGGTGCCCTGCCGCCCGCACATTGCGCGCATGATCTCGATGATCTTCCCGCCCGTGTCGGAGTCGAGGTTCGCCGTTGGCTCGTCAGCGATGACCAGCTCCGGCTGCGTGACCAGTGCACGCGCCACGGCCACACGCTGGCACTGGCCGCCGGAGAGTTCGGACGGACGCTGCCCGGCCTCGCCCGCGAGCCCGACGGCATCGAGCATCGCCAGCGCGCGCAGTCTCGCCTCCGATGGCGGCACTGCATTGAGGCGCAGCGGGTACTCCACGTTCTCCATGGCGGTGAGCACGGGGATGAGATTGAAGTCTTGAAACACGAACCCGAGCTTCCGCGCACGGAAGCGCGAGAGCGCCGTGTCGCCCAGCATGCGCGTATCCTGTCCGGCAACGATGATGCTGCCGGAGGTGGGATGATCGATGCAGCCGATCAAGTTCAGCAGCGTGGTCTTTCCCGAACCGGACGGCCCCTGCATCACGACAAACGAGTGACTCGCGATGTCGAGCGTCACGCCGCGCAGGGCGTGCACCGTGCGGTGGCCCAGCGGATAGTCCTTCCGCGCATCAATCACACGGACGAGGGGCTGTGGCGGCGGAGCGGGCATGAGACGGCGCGGAGAGACACGGGCCGGCAGCATAGGAGCGGGTCCGCGCATTGCAACGCCGCCATGAGTTTGCAGCCGATCATGAAGAACACCGGGTCCATGCGCGGTACCGTGCCCGATGCCCGTCTCTCCACTTCCATCTCGCCACCCTTCACGCGAAAACCCGGCAGCATCTCAATTTGCATGGCATGGCGGGGCATTTGTGAGCACTCTGAGGGCCGCCTTGTCTCCTCATCCTTCCGAATGCGTACCGTCGTCCTCATGTTGTTCTTTGCCAGCACCGCCGCGCTGGAGGGGCAGATCGTGATCGGCGGCCGGAAGTATGACCGGTCGGCGGGCGAGAGCGGCACGAAGGGAGAGTGGGTGCTGTATGAAAAAGGCGCGCCGCAGAATGAGGGGTCGCGACGGTGGCTGACGAAACGTGTACTCGTGGAATTGCAGCCGGGGAAGGCGGCGGGAGACTTGAAATCGCTGGCCGGCGTGGCGAAGACGGAGGCGCGAGGCAGATACGTGGTCGTCGATTTCGCGGGCGATGCCGACGCGGCCGTGAAAGGTGCGGAGTCGCTCAGGAAAACGGCCGGCGTGCGCTCGGCCGAGCCGATGCTGGCGCGGCGGTGGTTTCCCTGCTTCGTTCCGAACGATCCGCTCTTCAGCCACTCGGCGGCGAACGCCGGCTACCAGTGGCATTTGCAAAACACCGGACAGAATGGAGCCAAGCTGGGAGTCGATGCAAACGTCGTGTCGGCGTGGGACAGCTACCGGGGCGCGGGCGTACGCATCGCCATCGTGGACGACGGCCTCGAGACGACGCATCCCGACCTCGTGGCGAATGTCGATCTGGTGAACGACCACGATTTCAACGACGCCGATGACGACCCATCGCCCGGCCCCGAGGATTTTCACGGCACGTCGTGCGCGGGCGTGGCGGCTGCGCGCGGGAACAACGGCATCGGCGTCTCGGGCGTGGCACCCGAGGCCACGCTGGTGGGCATCCGGTTCATCGCCGCGCCGACCTCGGATGCCGAGGATGCGGACGCGATGGCCTTCAAGAAGGACATCATACAGATCAAGAGCGACAGTTGGGGACCCTACGACGACGCGCGCGGAGCGGGCGGTCCGGGCCCGCTCGCACTGGCGGCCATCCAGGATGCGGCCACGACCGGCCGTGGCGGCAAGGGCACCGTATTTCTCTGGGCCGCGGGCAACGGCAACTACGGCGGCGACGACTCGAACTACAACGGCTGGGCAAATTCACCGTATGCCATCGCCGTCGGCGCGATCAACGACAAGGGCCGCGCCGCGTGGTACAGCGAACCCGGTGCGAACATCCTCGTCTGCGCGCCATCGGGCGGCGGGAAGCAAGACGTGACGACAACGGACCGCACGGGAGCAGCAGGCTACAATGAGGACGGCGGGCTGGTCGAGCGCCCGGATCTCTCCGACACGGACTACACAAACACCTTCAGCGGCACTTCATCCGCCACACCGGTGGTGGCGGGCGTCGTGGCGCTCATGCTGCAGGCAAATCCCAATCTCACCAGCCGCGACGTGCAGGAGATCCTCGTGCGCACGGCGGTGAAGAATGACTTCTACGGCGACTGGGTGCAGAACGGCGCGGGCTTTCACTTTCATTCCCACTATGGCGCGGGCCTCGTGGACGCGCAGGCCGCCACCACGATGGCCTCGACGTGGACGAACGTGGCGCCCGTGCAGTCGCGCACGTATGCGCAGACCAGCCTCGCCTTGCCGATTCCCGATGCCGATGATGCGGGAGTTTCGCGCACCTTCACCGTGCCGCCGGCGGACAATCTGCGCATCGAGCATGTGACCGTGCATGTGAAGACCACGCATCCGTATTCGGGGAACCTTGAATGGCACCTCACCTCTCCCAGCGGAGTCAACGTGCGGCTCGCGCGCGCCCGCTACTCCGACGACAGCGCGGACCTCGACTGGACCTTCATGACCACGCACTTCTGGGGAGAGCGCTCGCACGGCGACTGGAAGCTCGAAGTCTTCGACCGCATGATCGACCACACCGGCACGCTCGACGAGGTGACGCTCACCTTCCAAGGCACGCCCGCTCCCGCCGCGCTGCCCTTGCCCGTGATCACATCAAACTGGATCATCGTCGGCCGCGAAGACTGGGAGGTGAAGCACCAGATGACCGCGTCGAACTTTCCCACGAGCTTTGCCACGCAGCGCTTCTTGTCGAGTGATCTGCCAGCCGGTCTCACGCTGAATGCGTCCACGGGCCTCATCACCGGCACGCCGACCGAAACGGGCCTCACCGACGGCTACCAGTATGCCACAAATGCGAGCGGCACCGGCAGCGAGTACACGTACTTTTACGTGCTCGCCGCCGATCCATCGCTCACCGCCGCCGTCGAGGAGCCGCTCGGCACGAAGATCATCCCCTTCGGCTTCGGCGATCCCGTTGCCCAATCGACCGTCACGCAAGATGGCGTCGATGCCATTGCCACCGCCGCGGTGGATGACGAGGAGTACTCCGGCGTCGAATTCACCGTGAACGGCCCCGCGCGCCTCACGTTCCAGTGGAAGGTGTCCTCCGAGAAAAACGCCGATTACTTCGTCTTCACCGCAGACGGATTCCTGCGCGACTACATCAGCGGCGAGGTCGATTGGAAGACCTCCACGGCGGACTTCGGCCCCGGCCCGCACAACGTGGACATTTACTACTCGAAGGATCCCGCCACGGCGAAAGGCCAGGACAGAGGCTGGATCGACCAGATGGTCATCACGCCTATCAACACTCCGCCCGTCGTCACCGCGGAGACGGTCCACGCCTCGCAGGGCGTGTACTTCACCCACACGGTCGAGGCTACCAACGCACCCGCCAGCTACACCGCCGACGATCTGCCCGCCGGATTGCATCTCCACGCCGCCACCGGCTTCATCTACGGCAGCGTCAGCGCGCTGGGCACGTATCCCGTCACGGTGCACGCGACGAACACTTTCGGCACAGGCACCGCCACGATCACCATCCAGGTCGGCACCGTCACCGAAGGTCTCGCCGCCGCCATCGACGCACCCGCGCAGACGATCACATCTTCCGGAGACCTTTCCTGGACTCCGCAACAGACCTACGCCTCCGACGGCGAGGATGCCGCGCGCAGCGGCCCCATCGGCGACCTCCAGCAGAGCACCATGAGCACACAGGTCACCGGCCCGTGCAAAGTCACATTCTACTGGGGCGTCTCCTCCGAGGAAGGCTACGACTTCCTGCGCTTCTCCATCGACGGCACCGAGCACGCGGCCATCAGCGGCGAGACGGGCTGGACGCGCGCGGGCTTCATCCTGCCACCCGGCGCCCACACCCTCACTTGGACCTACGCGAAGGACGACTTCACCGCCGCCGGCCTTGACTCCGGTTTTGTGGATCGCCTGGCTGCCTGGCAGGACAACGACGGCGATGGCATCTACGCCGACGAGGAAGAATGGTTCGGCACCAGCGAGAGCGATGCCGCCGACTTCCCGCGCACGGGCATCACCCGCAGCGCGGGCGGCACCACTCTCAACTTCCCTTCTGTCTCCGGAAAGGACTACCGCATCGAGTACAGCGACGACCTGCACGAGTGGACGCCTCTCATCGTCACCGCCACGGGATCGAGCACCACATGGACGGACCTCAACGCCGCCGCCAAACCCCGCCGCTTCTACCGTGTGGTGATTCCGTAGTCCCGCACGGCACCAGCCTGTGCGTGTCGCATTCAGACTCCGCGGTGCCCGGCACGAGAGACAAGCCGCAAAAAGCGCACACACCGGGCGCACACACACCGTAACCCAAGGCCGTGTTTCCCCTTGCAAATGGAACCACGGCGGCTTTACTCCGCGCCCCGCCAGCCAGCCCGGCTGCGGGACGATTTCTCGAAGGAGAAAGGGTAGGTACCCGAGCGGTCAAAGGGGGCAGACTGTAAATCTGCTGGCTTACGCCTACGCTGGTTCGAATCCAGCCCTGCCCACCATCTCGTTTCCAGCCAGGGACGCGCACAGGCGATGGTTGCTAGCAAAGGCACAACCGGGGCGCCGTTTTTTTTGCGAACGCAGTCACGCGGCCTTCGCCCCAAAAACTCCCGCTTCGCTCTGCCGGAAGACGTGCTGATAGACCCTGCCGGCGAGCGCCATCTTCTCATCTTCATCGAAGGGCGGTTCAGGCAGCAGCGTGAAGACTTCCTCCTG